>CBINDC010000015.1:0-118310 GCA_966249325.1 uncultured Nibricoccus sp.
TGACCAATGACCAATGACCAATGACCAATGACCAATGACCAATGCGCTGGCGCGGCTGGCAGGAAAGCGGGCGATGGTAAAATAGCGCGCCGGGACGTCGCGCTCCACCTAGGAGGGCGATTAGCAGGAAAGCGGACGGTGCGGAGCGTCGTCCCTGCCTAAAAGCTCAGGGTGTAGCTGGCGTTGAGGGTGCGGTCCTGGCCGAGGCGGGCGTGGGATTCGAGGAGGTCGCGGTCGAAGAGGTTGCGGAGGCCGAGGCCGGCGTAGTGGGAAACGGGACGCTGCTTGGTGCCGCGTTTCCAGGAGTAGCCGGCGTTGAGGCTGACGAGGGTGTTGTCGGGATAGGCGAGGTATTCGCGGCTGGCGCTTTCGTAGTAGGCGACGAAGCCGCTGACGTAGGTGAGGGTGCTGCCGACGGAGAAGCCGGTGAGTTTGCCGGTGAAGGTGCGGCGGAGGGAGAGGCCGAGGGTGGTGCGGGGGAGGCGGGTGATGGGGCGACCGATTTCCTCGGGGAGATCGGGCGAGGCGGTGGTGATGGCTTCGGTGACGGTGGCGCGGCCGGAGAGGGTCCAGAGGCGGGCGAAGACGGTTTTCAGGTCGAGGGTGCCGCCGGTGAAGCGTTCCTCGCCGGAGGAGACGAGCTGGGGCTGGGTCTGGGCGGCGTCGAGGATGGGGTCTTCGTAGAGGGGGTTACGGCGTGAGATGTTCTGGTTGTAGTAACGGAAGAGGAGGCCGGTGACGCTGAGGCGCTGGTTGAAGAAGAGGCCTTTGACGCCGGTTTCGTAGCCGAGGGTTGTCTCGTTGCCTTGGATACGGCCGGTGCGGGCGTCGACGCGGGTGGAGGGTTCGAAGGCGGTGCTGGTGTTGGCGAAGACGAGGAGACGGCTGGGGAGGAGCTGGTAGTTGCCGCCGGCGTGCCAGGTGAGTTCGCGGACGCGGTCGGTGACGCGCGGGCGGACGGCGCTTGCGCGGTGGTCTTTGAGGTCGAGCGAGACGAAGTCGGCGCGCAGGCCGGCGGTGCCGACGAGTTTTCCCTGCCAGAGGGCGGTGCGGTCGGTGAGGGAGATGGAGTTGTAGCTGGTGGCCTCGTCGCGATCGGTGAGGAGGCGGCTGTAGAGGTTATCCGAATACGCGGGACGGAAATAGTTGGGGGAATCGGGGTCGAATTCGCGGAGATCCTGCGGGAGCGTGGCGCGGACGGCGGTGGGGAGGGCGCGTTGTTCGCGCTCGTAGCGGAGGTGATTGGACTCGATGAGGAGGGTGACCTTGTGGTCGGCCTTGAAGGCGAAGACGCGGGCGGTGGCTTCGACGCCGGCGGTGAAGGCGGTGAGCGGTTGTTCGATGCGCTGGGGTTCGCGGGTGCCGCCGAAGCGGCCGAGGTCGAGGATGTACTGGCTGGTGGTGAAGCGTTCTTCGACGAGGTCACGCTGCCAGGCCTGGAGCATGGCGCGGAGCATGATGCGGCGGGTGAGCTGGCCTTCGAACTGGGCGGAGATGCTGGCGATTTTTTTGTCGATGCCGGCGTTGGGACCGTAGGTGTGGAAGCCGGCGAGCGGGCGGTAGGGGCCGATGATTTTGCCGGAGGTGGTGGCGCGGTATTCGGGGAGGCCGGGGGCGGGGTTGGCGGAGAGTTGCGAGTAGTCCACCATGATCATGGTGCTGGCGGAGCGGCTGTGGCGGAAGGTGAGGGCGCTGCTGACGAAGGCGCTTTCGAAGCGGGAGAAATTTTCCGGGCCCTCGCGGTGCTGCCAGCCGGCGGAGAGGCGATGCCAGATTTTCTTCGGCTTGAGGGTGGAGGAGTTTTCGAGGCGGGCCTGCTGTGAGTCCTGAGTGTCGGCGGAGAAGGAGAGGCGGGTGGCGTTTTTGGCGCGCGGGCGGGCGGTGACGAAGTTTTGGATACCGCCGGGGGCGGCGCGGCCGGCGACGGGGGTGAGGGGGCCCTGGATGAGCTCGACGCGCTCGATGTTGAGGATCTCGGGAATGCCGATCTGGGAGAAGCCGTTGCGGAGGCGGGGCGTGGGGAAGCCGCGGAGGTTGACGCGGTTGACGCCGGTGGCGAGGTCGACGGGGCTGGCGCCGGCGGAGATGGCGGTGAGCTCGGCGTTGAGTTCGGGGGCGAATTCTTCCTCGCGTTGCGGGCCGACGAGGAGGTCGTTGGAGAATGGCGGCTCGTTCATCTCGGCCTCGGGGCCGCCCATGCCGGTGGGGTCGAAGTCGTCATCGGCCTCGGCGCCGATGGTGAGCGGATCGAGCAAAGTGAGGTCGGAGTCTTCGCTGGAGACGGTTTGCGCGGAGCTGAGCGTGACGGAGCAGGCGAGGAGCAGTGCGCGGAGGAGTCGGAGGCGGGCGGTCACGGAGAGTCGGAGCTGAACTTGGGGCCGACGTCGGTCGGGGCGGGGAAGTAGCGTGCGATGGTTTCGAGGAGAACGGGCGAGCGGACGGGTTTGCCGAGGTAGGCGTCCATGCCGGCTTCGAGGAAGCGTTCCTGGTCGCCTTTCATGGCGTGGGCGGTGAGGGCGATGATGAGGGTGTACTGGCCGGAGATTTGTTCGAGCATGCGGATGCGGCGGGTAGCCTCGATGCCGTCCATGTCGGGCATCTGCACATCCATGAGAATGAGATCGAAACGTTCCTGCTGGTAGCGGGCGACAGCCTCGACGCCATTGAGGGCGGACACGACGGTGTGCCCGGCTTTCTCGAGCATGGTGCGGCTGATTTTTTGGTTCACGGGGTTGTCTTCGGCGAGCAGGACACGGAGTTGACGCGTGGCGGGTGGAGAAAGTTGCGCGGACGTTTTTTCGATCGGGGCGTTGGACGCGGTGGCGACGCCGAAGCGGGCGGTGAAGTGGAAGCGGCTGCCTTTGCCGGGTTCGCTCTCGGCCCAGATGCGGCCGCCCATGAGGGTGACCAGCATGCGGGAGATGGTGAGGCCGAGGCCGGTGCCGCCGTAGCGGCGGGAGGTGGAGGCGTCGGCCTGGACGAAGGATTCGAAGATGGTTTCGAGTTTTTCGGCGGGGATGCCGATGCCGGAATCGGCGACGCAGAAGTGGAGGAGGATGTTGGACGGCGAGGCGGAGCCGGAGGAGGCGGGGTCGGGTGCGACGGTGACGAGGATTTCGCCGTGCTCGGTGAACTTGAGGGCGTTGCCGAGGAGGTTGAGGAGGATCTGGCGGAGGCGGCCGGCGTCGCCGATGAGGGTGTCGGGCGTGCCGGGAGCGAGGTTGAGGTGGAGGGGAATGTTTTTCTCGCGGGCGCGGGAGGAGAGCGTCTGGAGGGATTTTTCGAGGCAGGATTTGAGGCTGAAGTCGATGGGATCGAGGGCGAGCTGGCCGGACTCGATTTTGGAGAAGTCGAGGATGTCGTTGATGACGCCGAGGAGGGATTCGCCGGAGGACTGGACGGCTTCGAGGTAGTTGCGCAGTTCGGGATCGGTGGCGCGGGCGAGGGCGAGTTCGGTCATGCCGAGGACGCCGTTCATGGGGGTGCGGACCTCGTGGGACATGTTGGCGAGGAATTCGCTTTTGGCGCGGCTGGCGGCCTCGGCGGCTTCCTTGGCGGACTGGAGATCGCGGGTGCGGGTTTCGACGAGTTTTTCGAGTTCGCGCTGGCGACGGCGGAGGACGCGGGTGCGGAGGGAAATCGCGGCGGCGATGAGCGCGAGAGCGGCGAGGCTGCAGGAGATCCAGAACCAGGCGGTTTGATAAACGTGGGGGAGGAGCGTGAAGGAAACGGCGGCGCCCTGGTTATTCCAGACGCCGTCGTTGTTGGCGGCGATGACGCGGAACGTGTAGCGACCTGGGCGAAGTCCGGCATAGACGACGGAGCGGCGGCCGCCGGTTTCGACCCAGTCTGTATCGACGCCTTCGAGACGGTGGCGGAACTGGACCTGGGCGCCGTCGACGAGACTGAGCGCGGTGTAGCGAAACTCAAATTCGCCGCGTCCGGCGGGGATGATGAGATCGGGCGTGGGAGGCCGGACGACGTGGTCGGCGACCACGGCTTCGACGATCACCGGAGGAGGAATCGAGTTTGTGCGGATGCGGGCGGGGTCGACGATGGCGACGCCGAAATTGGTGCAGAACCAGAGTTCGCCCGAGCGTGTGGCGAGGGTGGTGGGCTGGCTGCCGTAGACGGGGCCGGAGGGCTCCATGCCGTCGCTTTTGCCATAGAGAATGCCGGAGACCTGGGATTTCTGGCCGGAGGAAACGGCTTCGAATTCGTCGAGGTGGACGCGGAAGACGCCCTGGCGGAGGTTGAGCCAGAGTTCGTTTTTGTGGGCGACGATGCCGTACAAGGTGGCTTTGGAATCGCCGAGGATGGGGAACGATTCGAGTTTCCCGTCGCGCACGCGTTGGAGGCCGCCGTCTTTGCGGGCGATCCAGAGGGTGCCGCGCTCGTCTTCGGCGAAGGCGTAGGTGGCGGAGCCGCCGAGGCCTTCGGGAACTTTCCAGCCGTGCCAGCCTTGATCGTCGTGCCAGCCGACGCCGGCGATGCCGCCGAGCCAGAGGCGGTTTTGGCGGTCGATGAGGAGTGCGCTCAGGCGGTCGGCGGCCGGGCCGGTATCGAACGGGGTGAATTTTCCCGTGCCGGGATCGCGGCGGTAAAGGCCGTCGCGGTCGGTGGCGACCCAGACGGTTTTGTCGGAGCCGACGGCGATCGCGCGCACGCGGGTATTTTTAATGCCGTGGGCGGGGCCGAAGTGTTGGATGGCGCCGTTGTGCCAGCGGGAAAGACCGGAGGCTTGATAGCCGATCCAGACGCCGCCCTCGTGGTCTTCGGCGAGGGCGTTGATGGATTCGTCGAGCAGGCCGTGGTTGCGCGTGAGCGATTGAACCTGGTCGCCGTGGAAGCGGACCAAGCCGCCGCCGACGGTGCCGACCCAGCGGGAGCCGTCGCGCGTTTCGAGCAGGGAGATGGTGGAGTTTTGAGTGAGGCCCTCGCGGCGCGTGAGCATGTGGAATTTCACATCGCGCAGGCGGATGAGGCCGCTGTGAGTGCCGATCCAGAGGGAGCCCTCGCGGTCTTCGTGGAGGGCGAGGATGGTGCCGAGGCTTTCGCCGACGCTGGTGAGGACCTCTTCGAAGCGGCCGTCGCGGAAGCGTTGGAGGCCGTGCGTGCTGCCGACCCAGAGCGTGCCGTGGCGGTCGAAATAGACGAGGCGGGTGACGTCGACCTTGAGGCCGTCGGCGGTGGTGTAGAGACGAGACTGGCCGTTTTGCCAGCGGAGGACGCCGCGATGAGTGGCGGCCCAGACGGCGCCGTCGGGCGCTTCGGAGAGATCGCGAGTGTACAGGTCGGAGGGAAAGCCGTCGGGAGCGCCGCCGCGGTACGTGCCGTCCGGTGCGAAGCGGTAGAAAACGTTTTCGCCGGAGATCCAGGTCTCGCCGTCGGAGCGCCGGAGCCAGCAGCGGAGGCCGGTGAGAGCGGGGACATCGGTGGGGAAAGTCTCGGGCTTGAAGCGGTCGCCCGAAAAAGAGGCGATGCGATTGCTCAAGAGGAGCCGGACGGAATCTCCGGCGGGCAGGATGGCCCGGATGGTGACGCGGCCTAGATCGGAGGAGGTGGCGGGGCGGGTGAACAGGCCGTTTTTGTAGTGAAGAAAGCCGCCGCCCTCGGTGCCGATCCAGAGATGGCCATCGGAGGTTTCCCGCAAGGCCATGATGGTGTCGCTGGCCAGCTCGGGATGGTCGGCGTGAGTAAACACGGTGAAATTCGCGCCGTCGAAGCGGGCGAGTCCGTCTCCTGTGCCGACCCAGAGGTAGCCGTCGGCTGTTTGAGTGATGGCCTGGACAGAGTTTTGGGGAAGGGCGGCGGAGACGTCCCAAAAGCTGGCGTGGAATTGGGAGACCGGGCGGGAGGGGTCCAGGGCAAAGCCGGTCGCGGCATAACCTCCGGCGAGGAGGGCTCCCGCGACCCAGAGGCGCAGGGCCAGGGAGTTACGCCTGAATGCGTGGGACACCATAAAGTAATCGGTACGGGAAAGGCGGGGTTTAGGGGAGAGTTGGGGACGGCGCGGCACGCGCCGGAATGACCAATGACCAATGACCAATGATCGATGGGCAATGACCAATGAGGTGGAGCTGGCTGGCGGGGTGTAGTTGGTAAGTGGGTGTGAGGGCGCGGAGTTTTGGACAGGATAACAGGATTTGGGTGTGGAAATGGGGGTTGAGAAATTATTCCGGGCTTTCGCTTGGGCGGGGTTTCGGGATTCTCGCGGCATGAGTGAACGCGAGTATGTGATCGGTTTCGATGCGGATGACACGTTGTGGCATAACGAGACCATTTTCGAAAATGTGCATGTGCGTTTCCGGGCGTTGCTCGCGCGGTATCACGATGCGGCGACGGTGGATCGCACGCAGTTCGCGAACGAGATGAAGAACCTCGAGCTTTATGGCTACGGTGTGAAGGGGTTCACGCTGTCGGCGATCGAGACGGCGATTCAACTGACGGACGGGAAAATCTCGGCGGAGGAAATCCGGCAGCTGATCGAGCTGGGGCGCGAGATGCTGGCGCATCCGGTGGAATTGCTCGATGGGGTGGCGGAGACGCTCGAGGGGCTGGCGGAGGCGCATCGGTTGCTCGTGATCACGAAGGGCGATCTGCGCGATCAGGAGCGGAAATTGAGGAAGTCAGGGCTGGCGGAGCGGTTTCGCCATGTGGAGATCGTTTCGGAGAAGGACGAGGGGACGTATGCGGGGATTTTCAGGCGTCATGCGATCGCGCCGGAGAATTTTCTGATGGTGGGGAATTCGTTGAAGTCGGATATCGTGCCGGTGCTGGCGCTGGGCGGGGCGGGGGCGCATGTGCCTTATCACATCACGTGGGAACATGAGCGGGTGGAAAAAGCGCCGGAGGCGGCGGGGCGGTTTTTCCAGTTGAAGAGTGTGAGGGAGCTGCCGTCGGTCGTGGCGGCGTGGGCGAGGGTGGCGGGGTGACGGGGATGTGGATTTTTTAACCGCGGATCGCACAGATGGGCACGGATGACGGAGCGGGCGGGGGAGATGGGAATACTTTTAACCGCGAATGGACGCCAATGGACGCGAATGGGGCCGAGGTGGAGTGGGACTTACCGGATTCACAGGATTGGCTGAGGAGGGGCGGCGGGCGCGGGTGACTGCGTGGGCGCAGTTTTTCGGAAGGGGGTTTTGAAGGAAAGCTGGGTGAGGCAGCGCCAGATCCATTCGAGCGGGCCGTAGTGAAAATGGCGGAGCCAGAGGTGCATGAGCGGGAGTTGGACGGCGAAGACAGCGAGGCCGAAGAGGAGGCTGTGGAACTGGCCCCAGTGGCGGTAGAGTCCGGCGCCGAAGTGGTAGAAGAGGAGGACGCCGAGGGCGTTTTGGAGGACGTAGCACGTGAGGCTGGTGCGGCCGAAGGGGATGAGCAGGCGGAGGAGTTTTTGCCAGGGAGCGAAGCGGTAGAGCAGGACGAAGCCGGCGGCCCAGATGACCATCTGCGCGAGGGCGAGCCAGGAGGTGAGGAGTTTTTTGAGGATGCCTTGCTGGATTTTCGAGAGACTCCAGGACGGGAGGCCGTTGCGGGCTAGGTAGAGGGTGATTGCGGCGATGCTGGCGACGATCAGCGCGCGGCGGGCGAGGCGGGCGGAGGCTTCGGGGTTTTCGAGGAGGCGGGCGCGGGCGAGGACGATGCCCCAGAGGAAGAGGCCGAACATCTGGAGGTAGCGTCCGTTCTCGATGGACCAGGTGGAGCGGCCGAGGAGGCTGGTCCAGGCGTTGACCTTCACGACTTCGAGGAAGCCCTCGTTGGCGAAAACCGGATACATCGCGCGGTAGTAGGCGCCGACGCCGAGTTTGAGCGGCTGGTAGGCGGGGTCGGCGAAGCTGCGGGCGAGTTGGTAGAGAAAGGGAAGTTGGAGCAGGAGGAGTGCGGAGAGCCAGAGGAGCAGGCGGGCGGGGGCTTTGTGGAGAAAGACGAGGGGCAGGCCGAGGACGGCGAGCATGGTGAGGATTTCGCCGCAGTAGAGCAGGCCGAAGAGGTAGCCACCGATGCCGAGGAGGCAGAGGCGCCAGATGAAGCGGGGGCGGGGATCGAGGCCGCGGCGTGCGGCGCCGTCGATGATGAGTGAGAAACTGACGCCGAACATCATGGCGAAGATGGCGTAGGCTTTTCCGCCGAAGAGGAAGAAGAGGGCGTCTTTGGTGTGCTGGTTGAGCGTGGTGAGCCAGGCAGGAGGATCGGGCGGGTACTGGCTGAAGTCGAAGTGCTCGATGCAGTGGAGCAGGAAGATGCCGAGGAGGGCGGAGCCGCGGAGGGCGTCGATGAGATCGATGCGGGCGGGTTTTGCGGGGAGCGCGGGGGCGGGGGAGGCGGGCATGAGGGCGGCGGGGCTTTCGCGGGGGCGAAATGCAGCGGGTGAAGTGGAAGCGGGAGTCCGGGAGGACGGCGGCCGAGGGTGGCGGAGACAAAACTTTATTTTCGGGACAGAACCGGCGGCGCACAGGAGATCGGGAGCGAAGCGCGCGGCTTGCGTGCATTTTGCCGAGTCGTACGGTGCGCGTGTGAGCACCCCCAGTATCAAAGAACTCCGTCAGGCGCGGGCCCGTGAAGGTCAGCGTTCACCGAAATGGCTTCGCTGGCTGTATGTGGCGGCGGGACTTTTTGTTCTCTATGTCGTGGTCGGATTTTTTGTGGCGCCGCCGATCGTGCGGTCGCAACTGGAGAAACGGTTGTCGGCCGAGCTCGGGCGCGAGGTGCGCGTGGCGAAGGTGTCGCTGAATCCGCTGATGCTGGCGGGGGCGATCGAGGGGTTTGCGATTCGCGAGCGGGATGGGAAGAGCGATTTCGTGGCGTGGAAGCGGGCGTTTGCGAATGTGGATTCGTGGGGGCTGCTCGCGGGCGGACTCACGCTCGATGAAGTGGCGCTGGATGGCGCGTATGCGCGCGTGGCGGTGGATCGGGCGGGGACGTTGAATTTTGCGGATCTGCTGGCGCTGGTTTCGGAGGGCAAGCCGGCGGAGGCGAAGACGAGCGAGCCGATAGCGTTGCGGGTGCGGCGGCTGGAGGTGAGCGGGGCGCGGCTGGACTATGCGGAGGACTTGGAGACGGCGCCCTTTGCGACGACAGTGGGGCCGGTGAGTTTTTCGCTGAGGGAGTTTCACACGGGCGGTAAGAACAACGCGCCGGGGGAATTTTCGGCGACGACGGAGGCGGGCGAGACGATCGGGTGGCGCGGGACGGTGGCGGTGTCGCCGCTGCGCTCGGGCGGGGAATTTTCGCTGGGGAATATCGTCCTGAAGAAGTACATGCCGTACGTGGGGCGTTTCGCGAAGTTCGCGATCACGGACGGGATGCTGGCGGTGAATGGGAAGTACGAGTTGTTGTTCGCGCAGGAGAAGCCGGTGCTGCGGATGAGCGACGGGGCGGTGTCGTTGAAGGCGTTTAAGCTGGGCGCGCCGGGTGCGGCGGAGCCTGCGGTGATGCTGGAGTCGCTGGAGATTGCGGGGCTGGCGGCGGACTCGGGGGCGAACACGGCGTCGGTCGCGAAGGTGGCGCTTAACGGCGGGCGGATCGCGGTGACGCGGGATGCGGACGGGATCGATTTGTTGCGGTTGGTGGAGCCGAAGGCGACGGGCTCGATGCCGACGGGTGGCGTGGGAGCTGGCGGTGGGGTTGCGGCGACGCAGTCGGGAAGTGGAGCGGGCGCGGCGGGTATCGGTTTACCGGATGCGCGGCTGGGGGAACTGGCGGTGACGGGGCTGACGGTGATCGTGAACGACACGACGACGCCGAGAGCGGCGCGGCAGGAGTTGACGGAGGTTTCGCTCAGCGTGAAGGACGTGGCGTTGACGGAGCTGGCGAAGAGTTCGCCGGTGGCGTTGTCGGCGAAGATCGCGGGCGGTGGTGCGGTGACGGTGTCGGGCGGCGTGGCGGCGCAGCCGTTGAAGGCGGATCTCGCGGTGGCGGTTGAGCGGGTGCCGTTAGCGGCGGTGAGTCCGTATGCGGAGATGTTTGTGAATGCGCGCGTGGCGGGCGGGACGGTGTCTGCGAAGGCGCGCGTGACGGCGGATGGCGCGGTGACGGGAGCGGATGGGTTGCCCGCGATCACGGCGCATGCGGAGGCGAGCGTGGATGATTTTCAGGCGGTCGCAGGTGAAGGGACCGAGGAGCTGGCGCGTTGGAAATCGCTCGCGCTGCGCGGTGTGGAAGCGGCGACGGCACCATCGCTCAAGCTGCTCGTGGCGGATGTGGTGTGGACGGATTTGTCGGGGAGCGCGACGGTGGGTGAGGACGGCGGGTTGAATCTTGCGGAGCTCATGAAGAGCGGTGGCGAGGGGCCGGTGGCGACGAGTGGCGGGAGTGCGCGGGTGTCGTTTCCGGCGGCGGGTGGGGGAGCGAACGCGGGCGCAGGCTCGGCTGGCGACAAGGCGGTGGGCGCGTTTATCGCGGTGGATAGGTTCACGTTGGAGAACGCGGCGTTCACGTTTTCCGACCGCTCGATGGAGCCGGATGTGACGATGGCGATCAATCAGCTGAGCGGGACGGTGTCGGGGTTATCGTCGGCGAATCTGGCGCGGGCGGATGTGGATCTGAAGGGAAAGGTGAACGGCGTCGCCCCGGTTTCGATACGCGGGCAGATCAATCCGCTGGCGGGGGAAGCGTTCACGGATTTGAAGGTGGATTTCCGGGGGATCGATCTGCTGCCGACGTCGCCTTATGTCGGGAAGTTTGCGGGGTATGCGCTGGCGAAGGGCGCGCTGACGCTGGATGTGCGGGCGAAGCTTAACCAGCGGCGGCTCGATACGAGCAATGTGGTGACGCTGGATCAATTCACGCTCGGGGAGAAGGTGGAGAGCCCGGATGCGACGAGCCTGCCGGTGGGGCTGGCGCTGGCGTTGTTGCGAGACCGGCGCGGGCAGATCGTGCTGGATGTGCCGGTGAAGGGGAGTCTGGACGATCCGGAGTTTCGTGTGGGGCGCGTGGTGATGCGGGTGATCGGGAATATTTTGACGAAGGCGGCGACGTCGCCGTTTGCGTTGCTGGGCTCGATGTTTGGCGGCGGGGCGAAGAGCGAGGAGCTGGCGTTCCAGACATTTATGCCGGGGACGGCGGAGCTGACGCCGGAGAGTATTCAGAAGCTGGATGTGGTGGCGAAGGCGCTGACGGAGCGCCCTGGGCTGCGTCTCGATATCTCGGGTGCGTACGGCGTGGTGGCGGATTCGCCGGCGCTGCGTGAGCGTTTGCTGGATCAGGGCCTGCGCAGGGCGCTTTGGGAAGAAATGCAGAAGGCGGCGCGGCCGGGAATGACGGTGCCGCCTCCTGAGCAAGTGATCGTTTCGCCAGAGGCAGCGGAGCGATTGACGGGCGTGTTTTATCGGGCGGCGTTCGAGCCGGAGGCGGAGGCAGCCGCCATCGAGACGGGCGAGGCGAAGACGCCGGAGGCGGTGGAGGAGAAGCCGGAGAAGAAGCGGAGTTCCGTGTCGGCACCGGTGCGGATGTTCCGGCGTGGAGGCGCGCCGGTGCCGGCTGCGTCGAGACCGGCTGCGCCGAAGATGCCTCCGCCGCGTCCTTACTCGGTGGTGACGGCGGGGACGCCGGATGGGGCGAAGGCTGACGGAGCTGCCGGTGCGAGCGCGGGCGTGCAACCGGCGGGTCCGACGCTGGCGGAAATGCGGGCGCGGCTGCTGGCGGCGATGACGATAGACGAAAATCTGCTGCGCGAGCTGGCGGCGGAGCGGGCGCAGCGTGTGCGGAGTTATCTCGTGGAAACGGGGCAGATCGACGCGGAGCGGATTTCGCTGACGGGCGAGACGGCGAAGGGAGCGCGCGTGGATTTGCAGCTCAAGTGATCTGCGGCCGCGGGGACGTCACGCGTGTGAGCGAATGCGAATGAGCGCGGAAGAACCAGCGATCGCGTGTCGGGCGGGATGCGGGGCGTGTTGCATCGCGCCGAGCATCGGCTCGATCCCGGGGATGGGTTTCAAGCCGGCGGGAGTGCCGTGTATTCACTTGTTGGAGGATTTTCGCTGCGGGATTTTTGGGAAGCCGGAGCGGCCGGCGTTTTGCGCGAGTTTGAGGCCGGTGCAGTCGATGTGCGGGGCGAATCGCGAGGAGGCGCTGGCCTATCTGGAGGAGTTGGAGCGATTGACGCGGCCGGAGTGAATACGCGCGGCGGGGGTGGATGTGCGGGCGACGCGAAACTGTGAAGGAGTTTTGCGGGCGGCGGTGTTTCTAAGAGGAAACACACAGAAGCGCCGACGTGTTCTGCCCGTAGTTCTCCGGGGTAGGGACAAAAACGCGGCGGCGCGGGTGTCTTGTGTGTCGCCTCCGGTCTCAGGGCCGGGGGCTTTTTTGTGCGGGTGCGTGTCGGGGCGGCGTCGCGCAAGCGCGAGCCCTACAGGGAGGCGCGCGGTTTAACGGTGGTGGCCTTGGGCGCCGGCGCCCATTTCGGCCATCCACTCGAAGTACTCGGGGCCGAGGTCGGCGCGGCGGCGGAGGGCGAGGATGTCGGGAAGGCGGGCGAGTTCGCCCTCGACGTGGCCGAGGCGGTGGGCGTCGGAGACGAGGAGGAGCATGCGGCTCTCGATGCCGCCGGGGAGCGGCACGCAGAGGATGGCTTCGAGGTTGAAGCCGCCGTCGGCGAAGAGCGCGGTGATGCGCGCCATGGCGCCAGGGTGATTCTGGACGCGCAGTTCGAGCACGGTGGTGGGCGAAGGCGCGGGCGTGTGCGGCTTGTTGCGGTCGGGTGGAGGCGTGGGCGTGTTTGGCATGGTGGCGGGCCCGCTCTCGCGTTGCACCGTGGGGGAAAATAAAAACCCCCTCGGCGCAGGCCAGAGGGGGAAATTGATTTTCGGTTGAATCAAGATCCGCCTGGCGCGCCAGCGCATACGGCGACGACGACCACGGAGACGTGGACGGAAGCGACGGAGGCGGATTTGACGGCGGAGCGGATCATGGACGAACGGGGGCGAGGCAAACGGCGGAGAGTGGATGCGTCAAGGCCGGGGGTGGGGCGGGTGTGCGGGAAAGGAGGGATCGCGGAAGCGCGGAAAGGCGGAGACGCGGAGGGAGTCGGAACGAGGAGGGACGGAAGCGGAGAGTTGAACCGCAGAGGTGGGGGAGGGCGCAGAGGAGGCGCGGGGAATGCGGGGATCGAAAGCGTTCATGGGGCGGAGGCGTGGAGGCGTTGGGGTGCTGCGATAGGGTGAAGAGCGCGGGCGATGGTGAGCAACGCGGACGGAGTGTGCGCTCCATCTGGTGCGCTGGGCGTCAGGGCGGCACTTGCTAAGTGCCGGTCCGGGGGAGCGAGGTCATGCGGGGTGGGAGCACGCCGCCTACATCGGCTGGCTGGGGCGTTTAGCGGCTGCGGAGCCAGAGGAAAGTGGCGATGGCGGCGATGACTGCGCCGGCGACAAGGGCGATTTTGAGCCAGCTCTTCGGGTAGCGGCCGGCGATGGCGCCGGTGTAGCCGTTGATGACGACTTGGAAGGGTTTGCCGTGAAAGGTGTACGAGAGGAGCCAGACGGGGACGAGGATGTGCTTGAAGGTCTGGGCGCTGTAGTCGGAACGCACGTACAGGTTCCGGTGCGTGTCGCCGGGGACGGCGGAGGCGCAGCGGGCGTGCATCGCGGCATCCATTTTCTTGCGGGCGAGGTGGGCGGCGTTGCCGAGGTCGAGTTGGTAGCGTTCGACAACCCAGCCAGAGAGGAAACCGGGGTTGTAGGGTTTGAGTTCTTTGGTGGGGAACGGCTCGACCTTGGTGAGGAGTTCGGGCTCCACGCCGCGCGAGGCGGCGACGAGCGTGTCGTCGAAGGCGTGGCGGAGGGAACCGGCGCTGGGCTGCCAGCGGACTTTGCGGACCTGACGGGTGCTGCGGTTGCCTTTGCTGTCGGTGTAGGACTCGGAGACGTAGTAATAGTAGCCGCTCTCGGCAGTCCACTCGGCGTACACGGCGGCGTCGAACGTCCAGTACGGGATGTAGAGGCCGTGGAGCGTGTCGGTCATCGCGCGGGTTTTGAGCGCGTTGGGGGCGAACCAGTGGGAGCCGTACCATTTGCGGATGGATTCGCGGACGTTGGTTTCGCTGACGACAAACTCGAGCAAGCTTTCGGGACGGATGGAGTCCTTGGTCTCCGAATACGGGACGAGGGCGGAGGAGCCGCAGAAGTCGCAGTTCTGGCCGACGCGTCCGGCGTCGAAGACGGAGATCGCCTGGCAGCTCTGGCAGCGGACCTGGGTTTTTTCGGCCTGCCAGCCGCGGGCGGAATCGGGGAGCGTGCGTAGCGCGGCGAGGAGATCGTGCTCCTTGATGATTTCCGCGCCGGTGGCGGAGAGTTCGATGTCAGCGGGAGAAGTCGTTCCGCAGAAGCCGCAGACGAGGGCTTTTTTGGCGGGATTCCACGTGGCCTCGGCGCCGCAGGCGGGGCAGGAGAATTTATTGTGGGCGACGGCTTCGGGCATGGGGAGTTATGGCTTACTGCCGACCACGAATTCTTCGATCTTCAATGCTTCGGCCAAACTGTCTTCGCTAGCGAACAACGAATGGGCGGTAACGTTGTATTTCCTGAGATCCGTGAGTGCAGTGACCCTTTCTGAAGTTGGGATCGTCAGTTTCCGAAGCACGTCCTGATCCGGTTCATTCTCTTTGAGAACGTCTTTGTGCTGCCAGAAAAGCCAGTCGGTGGGCTCTTTTTTGATGCAGATAGTGTACTGGCTTTGCTGCAGGAAGTGCCGCGGATGTGTTTTGATGTTAGGTCCAATCGAAATGATTTTTGGACCAAGAGGGTTCCGCCCTTTCCCATGACCGTTATACTCGATGTACTGATAGACAGCTACTCGAGGGGTAGCCGATTTGCACGCTGCGTGAATGTGGCGGAAGGCGAAAAACGCAGCAACGAATGGAGATGTACTCCAATCTAAAAGTGGGGATGGAAAGCCATGATGCCGAAGATAGGCCAAATAGTCGACGGCAGGAGGAGCGGCGTCTGGCCCTGAGGCGAAATCATTTATCGCTGTGGTTATTTCCTGGTGGGTCTCAGGGCATACCCATTCGCTCTGTGTGAATGCGGATACCTTGTTTCTGATGTTTCTTATCTTCTTGTAGTATTCGCAGATGGGAAATTGCTCTCCGACCTCACGTTCGAGCGTCGTTTCCAAGTGCCAACACGCGTTCGCTTGTCCTCTAAACAACGGCCTAGATACATGGAGCGTGTTATCCATATTTTGGGCCGCCCACTCTCGATCCAAGGTCTTTATCCTCTCCTTGAAATGATCCCAGCTGTCTAGATTTTCTACGAACATAGGACTTCTCGCGGGTGATTAGCTCCGCAGGAAATCATCCAGCGAGGCGCGGGTGATGCGCCAGGTGGAGCCGATTTTTTTGCCCTTCAAGGAGCCGTCGGTGAGGGTGGCGATGACGTCGGTTTCCTCGACCTTGAGGATCTGCGCGACGGCGGCGGGGCTGAGGAGCTCGGGGAGTCCTGAGTCGGCGGATACGGAAGATGATGCGGTCGCGGAGGGGACGTTGACGACGCTGCCGGGGGTGGATGCGACGGTGACGGGGGCGCCGCCGGCGGGTGGGGTGACTTGCGGGGCGAACATGCCGCCGGGTTGATTCATCATTTGATTGGCCATGCCGAAGCCCATGGCGATTTCGGCGGCTGAGCCAGCGGCACCGCCGCCGGTGCCTTTGCCGAGGCCTTCGGCCATCTGGAGTTTCACGTAGTCGTTGAGGTTGCCGATGGCGGCCATGCTCGAGCGTTTGTCTATGGCCTGCTCGACCTCGGGCGGGAGCGAGACGTTTTCGACGATGAAGCTGACAATCTCGATGCCGTATTTCGCGATGATCGTGGGGTTGATGATCGGACGGAGGGCTTCGCCGAGTTCGCCGTAGCGGGAGGCGATGTCGAGGACGGGGACTTTGGCGGTGGCGAGAGCGTCGGTGAAGACGCTGACGACGCGGGAGCGCATGGTGTCGTTGAACTCGTCGAGGCGGAACTGGTGGTCGGTGCCGGCGACTTCCTTGAGAAAGGTTTTCACGTCGACGATTTTGAAATCGTAGGTGCCGAAGGCGCGGGCGCGGACGATGCCGAAATCGGCGTCGCGCATCATGATCGGGTTGGACGTGCCCCACTTGTTGCCGGTGAAGAGGCGGGTGTTGACGTAGTAGATGTCGGCTTTGAAGGGGCTCTCGAAACCGTACTTCCAGCCCTTGAGCGTGGAGAGGATCGGGATGTTGTCGGTCGTGAGCGTGTGTTTGCCGGGGCCGAAGGTGTCGCCGAACTGGCCGAGGTAGATGAACTGGGCGGTCTGGGATTCGCGGACGATGAGCTGCGCGTTGCGTTTGATTTCCTTGTCCTCGTCGGGGAATCGCCAGGAGAGCGTGTCGCGGGAGTCGTCTTCCCACTGGATGATTTCGAGGAACTGCGTCTTGAGGTAGTCGAACAGGCCCATGTGCGTGCGGAGTGTTTTTCTAGCGTGAGCGGCGCGAGTGAAAGTTGATTGGCCGCGATGGGACGGACCGTAGTGGTCTGCGTGCGGATGTGGAGTGGGAAGTGTGGAAATAGAAACGTGGGGGCGGCGTGTAATGTGGGCGGTGAGTGGAGAGTGGATGAAGGTCGGAGAGGAGAATCTGGAACTCTGGAAAGCTGGAAAAGGCAGGGTGAATGTTGAGGGGATGATTCACCGCGGAGACGCGGAGGACGCGGAGAACGAGCGGTTGGAAGGGGCGGCACTTGCTAAGTGCCGGTCCGGGCAGGCGTCGTGAAAAGTAAGACTTAAGGAACGGCTCGCTGGCGCTCGCCGCTACCTGTTGACGGCGGGCGGGCGGGTGGTTGGCTCTCGCGCCATGGCAAAACCTGACGAGCCCAAGGTGATTTTTTCGATGATCAGCGTCTCGAAGAAGATCGAGCGGAAGGAAATCCTGCGCGATATTTCGCTGTCGTTCTATTACGGCGCGAAGATCGGCGTGCTCGGTCTGAATGGCTCGGGCAAGTCGTCGCTCATGCGCATCCTCGCGGGGCGCGACAAGGAGTTCGACGGGCATGTGCATTTTGAACCCGGATACGCGGTCGGACTGCTTGAGCAGGAGCCGCAGTTAACGGCTGGGAAGACAGTGCGCGCGTGTGTGGAGGAAGGCGTGCAGCATCTGACCGATCTGGTGGCGGCGTACGATGCGTCGTGGGATGAGATCAATGACGCGCCGGACGACGCGACGCGCGACAAGATCACGGAGAAGCAGGGGCAGTTACAGGAGAAGATCGATGCGCTGGGCGCGTGGGATGTGGCATCGCATGTGGACATGGCGATGGAGGCGCTGCGGTGTCCGCCGGGGGATTCGGTTGTGGATAAACTTTCCGGTGGCGAGCGGCGCCGGGTGGCGCTCGCGCGGCTGTTGTTGCAGAAGCCGGCGATCCTGTTGCTCGACGAGCCGACGAATCATTTGGACGCGGAGAGCGTGCACTGGCTGGAGCAGCATCTGGCGCGTTACGAAGGCACGGTGATCGCGGTGACGCACGACCGGTACTTTTTGGACAACGTGGCGGGATGGATTCTAGAGCTTTCGTACGGGCACGGGATTCCGTGGAAGGGGAATTATTCGTCGTGGCTGGAGCAGAAGCAGCGGCGCATGGCGGTGGAGCAGCGCACGGAAGATCGCCGGCAGAAAGCGATGGCGCGTGAGCTGGAGTGGATTCGCAAATCGGCGAAGGCGCGGCAGGCGAAGTCGCAGGCGCGCATCAATGCGTACGAGGCGATGCTGAAGGAGAACGTCGCGGAGAAAGAGCGGGAGTTTGAGATCGTGATCCCGCCGGGGCCGCGTCTCGGGACGCTCGTTGTCGAGGCGGAGAAAGTGTCGAAGGCGTATGGCGACAATCTGCTCTTCGAAAACGTGAGCTTCTCACTGCCGCCGGGCGGGATCGTCGGCGTGGTGGGGCCGAACGGCGCGGGCAAGACGACGATGTTCAAATTGATCACGGGCGTGGAGAAGCCGGACAGCGGGAGTTTCCGCGTGGGGCCGACGGTGCAGATCGCGCATGTGGATCAGTCGCGCGATTCGCTGCCGAACGAGGCGACGATTTTTCAGTGCATCAGCGACGGGCAGGAGATTTTGAAGCTCGGAACGCGCGAGGTGAATGCGCGGGCGTATTGCGCGCAGTTTGGATTCACGGGAGCGGATCAGCAGAAGAAAGTCGGCGTGCTCTCGGGCGGTGAACGCAATCGCGTGCATCTGGCGCGTCTGCTGAAGAGCGGGGCGAATCTGATCCTGCTCGACGAGCCGACGAACGATCTCGACGTGAACTCGATCCGCGCGCTGGAGGAAGGCCTGGAGAATTTCGCGGGCTGCGCGGTGGTGGTGTCGCACGACCGCTGGTTTCTCGATCGCGTGGCGACGCACATCCTGGCGTTCGAAGGCGACAGCGTGGTGCAATGGTGGTCGGGGAATTATTCGAGCTATCTCGAAGATTATCGCCGACGGAAGGGCAAGGAGGCGGACCAGCCGCACCGGATCAAGTATCGGAAGCTGACGCGGTGAGGATAGTTGGAACTTGGAAATTAGGCGAAAGTCGCAGATCGAGTTGTATCGGTTTTGCACCCACTCACGGAGGCGGGCCGAAGGACACACAGGCCGGGAGGTCTTGGCGCGGGCTGAGGCTGTCCGCGGCTGCTTCAAGACCATGAAAAATCCCTCAACTCTTGCGGTCGCGCTTCTTGCTGTAGCGGCGGCTTCTTCTTTATCAGGCGCTGTGCGTTTTTACGCAGAGCCCTCCGTCGCGCTGCTTAGCCAGGACGGATTGGATAACGCGACGGGGCCCGTTTTGGCCGCCGGTGTGACTTTTGCCGACAAGCACTCGGTCGATCTGGAAGCAGGCCTGTTCGAGACAGAATTCGGCTCCTTCTCCGATATGAAAGTGGAGATCATTCCGGTGACGCTCAACTATCGCTATGGATTTCCCATCACGGAGAAGCTTTCAGGGTCGATGGGGATTTCTTTGGGGGCGATGCGGCAGGAGCTCAATGTTCCGGCTATTTATTACCCCTACGGTGTCGTTTATCCGTATAACGCTTCCGACACTTCATTCACGGGAGGTTTTCACGCGGGGATCTCGTATCGTTTGAACGATCATTTTTCGGCGACACTCAAGGCGAAGGCGCTTCTGACAGACGAAGTGGTGTTCCGTACCGATCAAACGAACACCCTGTTGGTCCAGGTAGGTCTTAACTGCCGGTTCTAAGTCCAGAGTCACCGCTCACGTAGTGGCTTTTGTTTGCCGACAAAATTGATGTTTCCGGCGGCATGGCGCGAGCTAGCGTTTTTGCGTCATGCCGCTGTCCGTCGAATGTTCACTCTCGTATCAGGTTCTTTCGCCGGCGGCGCATTTCACGTTCAACATTCTGGCGGGAAATGACGCGCAGCAGCGGCTCGTGGCGGAGCAGTTGATTTTCAAGCCGGAGGTACCGCTGGAGAAGGTGACGACTTCGAAGGGGAACCGGGTGGTGCGGGTGGAGGCGCCGGCGGGGGCGTTCGATGTGCGGTACACGGCGACGATCGAGTTGTTGAGGCCGCCGCTGCTGGTGGAGGTGAAGGCGGACAATCCGGGGCGGCTGCATCTGTCGATTCTCACGTACATGCTGCCGAGCCGGTATTGTGAGAGCGACCGGTTCACGCAGCAGGCGTGGGAGCTTTTTGGTAAAATTGAAAATCGCGCGGAGCAGGTGCGGGAGATCTGCCGGTGGGTGGATGCGCATCTCGAATACGCGGCGGGGGCGACGGATTCGCGGACGTCGGCGTGGGATGTGTGGCAGCTGCGCAAGGGCGTGTGTCGGGACTACACGCATCTGGCGATCGCGCTGTGCCGGGCGCTGAACATCCCGGCGCGTTATGTGAGCGGGTATGCGGCGGGGTTGGAGCCGATGGATTTTCATGCGTGTTTCGAGGCGTACATCGGCGGGCATTGGTATCTGTTCGACCCGACGGACCAGCTGGCGGCGGACCGGATCGCGGTGATTTCGCGCGGGCGTGACGCGGCGAATGCGCCGCTGACGACGATTTTCGGGCGGGTGATCAATGGGGCGGTGAAGGTGCGCTGCGATTTCGTGATGCCGGGCGGTGCGCCTGAGGTGGAGAGCAGCGCGGTGCCGGCGGCGTGAGGGGTTTTCGATCGGGGCGGGCGGCTTGCCACGGGGAGGGGAATGCGTTTTTCCCTGAACAGCGCGGGCACTTTCAGCGGCTTCGCGTTTTCCAAAATCCATCATGAAAAACACCCTTCTGTTTCTTTTGAGCGCGTGCGTGGCGACGGTTGCCACAGCGCAAACTCCGGCGGCGGCCAAGGCTGACGCGACGCGTTTCTATGCGCAGCCGTCGCTCGTGCTGGCGATACCTGGCAGCGATTTCGACACAGCGATGGGGCTGGGCGCGGCGGTCGGCGTTTCGTTCAAGAGCAGGCACAGTGTGGAGCTGGAGTTTGTGCAGTTCGAGACGGAGCCGGATGAGGGTTACGCGCCGTTCCAACTCGATTTCACGCACATCCTGGTGACGTACAAATACCGGATTCCGATCACGCCGAAGTTCTCGGCGTACGCGGGCGGTTCGGTGGGGAGGTTGTCGCAGAAGGCGTCGGCGAGTCAGGGGTTCTACATCATCGGCGACGACACGGACGACTCGATCAACGTGGGGCTCACCGGTGGCGTGCAGTATCAGTTCGAGGATCGGATCGCGTTTGACGGCGGGCTGAAGGTGCTCGGGCAGGACGATACGCGGTTCACGACGAGCGGATCGGTGTTGTTATTGCAGGCCTCGGTGAAGTTTCAGTTCTGAGGCGGCGTAGCGACGAAAGGGCGGTGAGGGGATTTCGAGCCGGTGCGCAGGCGCCGGCTTTTTTGTGTTTATAGGGTTAGAATGGAAAAGGGGACTGTCACGGCGGGCGGGGCGTTGCGTTTGGGGGCGAGGCGCGGTCGAGTGGCGGGATGTCTTTGAAGAAGGAAGCGAAACTTCATCCGCAGTTGCTCACGTATTTGTGCTACGGGGCGATGATGACGCTGGCGATCGGCTTGAATCTGCTGCCGGTGTTTTTGACGACGCTGAGTGCGTTGTACGGTGGTGATGCGGGACTCACGCAGGAGCAGCTTGGGAGGCTGGGGGCGATCGCGTTTGCCGGGCTGGCGGGTGGTATCGTGATGACGGGGCCGCTGGTCGATCGCGCGGGACCGAAGCCGTTCGTGCAGTTGAGCAATGTGCTGGTGGCGGCGGGGCTGGTGGGGCTGGCGTTTTCGGGGAGCTACACGGTGTTGTGCGTGTGGATGTTTATCCTCGGGCTGGGCGCGGGGATTCTGGACATGGTGCTGAGCCCGGTGGTGTCAGCGTTGAACCCGGAGCGGCGGGCTGTCGCCATGAATTGGTTACACTCGTTTTATGCGGTGGGAGCGGTGGTGACGATCCTGGTGGGGGCGCTGGCGTTGAAATTGGGATTTGGGTGGAAGGAGTCGTGCCTGGTGCTGGTGCCGCTGCCGCTGGCGTTGCTGGTGGCGTTTGGGGCGCAGCGTTTCCCGTCGCTGACGGCGGAGGGTGGGCGGATGACGATGGGAGCGCTCGTAAAGGAGCGGTGGTTCATCGTGGCGATGGTGGCGATTTTTCTGGGCGGGGCGACGGAGCTGGGGATGGCGCAGTGGCTGCCGGCGTATGCGGAGACGGACCTCGGGTTTTCGCAGTGGACGGCGAGCATGGCGTTGCTGGCGTTTTCGGTGGCGCTGGCGCTGGGGAGGATGGTGATCGGAGCGATCGGCGGGAAGTGGAATGCGTTTCAGATCATGGCCTGGGGCTGCGGGCTGTCGGTCGTGCTATTTTTGATGGGATCGTTTTTGCCTTCGCCGGTCGGGGCGTTGATGGCGTGCGTGGCGGCGGGATTCACGGGTAGCTGTCTGTGGCCGACGATGCTGGCGGTGACGGCGGACCGGTATCCGGATGGTGGAGCCAGCATGTTCGGCGCGCTGGCGGCGCTGGGGAATGCGGGGGGGATTTTCATGCCGTGGCTGGTGGGGGCGATCGCGGACCGCAGCGATCTGCACTGGGGGCTGGCGGTGTCGGCGGTGGCGCCGCTGGCGATGCTGCCGCTGGTGCTCTGGCTGGGCGGGCGGGCGATCCGATGAGGGCCCGCAAGAAAGTCATGTAAAGCATGCTTGACATGTGTAAAGTATGCTTTACCCGTCATTGGCATGCAACGAAGCGCAATTCCTGAAACCTCACCGAGTCCCTGGCCCCTGACGCGCGCGGGTATAAAATGCTGGGCGTGGGCGTTTCTATTCGGCGCCGCGAGCCGCTGGTCGTTCGTGCTTTTTGAGCGTCGCGCTGTTCCTGAGGCCTTGGCGATCGGGATCGCGGCGGCCACGGCCATTTTGGGGATTCTGTGTTTTTACTATTTGTGGCGCTGGATCGCCGGTCTGGATGAGCTCCAACGATCTCTACAGCTCCGGGCGCTCGCCCTCGTTTTCCCCGGGTTCCTTTTGGTCGTGGTCGCCTGCGATCAACTACGCGCGGCGAAGGTAGTCGATGGGTTCTCCTGGCACGTGCAGGAGTGCGGATTCGCGATGCTGGCTGTATACGGCCTCTCGTGGACGTGGCTCTGGTGGCGCAATCGCTGACGCTCGTTTCTCATGAAGAACCGACTCAAGGATCTACGCACGTCCAAAGAATGGTCGCAGGGTGAACTCGCCGACCGGCTCGGTGTGTCACGTCAGACCATCAATGCGATCGAGACGGAAAAATACGATCCGAGTCTGCCGCTCGCATTCAAGATTGCGCGGCTCTTCACCCGGAAGATCGAAGATATTTTCGACGACAAGGCGTGAGAAGCGCCTCCGGTCGTCTTCACACAGCATCCTAAAATTGACCTCTCTGAAAGCTCATGATCTCCACACCTTTCAAACTCGCTGCCTTCGTTCTCGTTCTCGCCGTAGCGGCGATTCATTTGCTCAACACCGGCTATGCCGACTGGCAGGCGGGAGCTGACACAGCGTATGTGATGGCGCTGCTGTTTCTGTTCTTCTCACGCGAGAAAATCGATGACGAACGCGTGCAGACATTGAAGCTCAAAGCGCTTTATGTGGGCTTCTTCTCGGGCTGGGCGGTGGTCGGCGTGATCCGATTCGCGGCGTATTTAAGGACTGAATTCGGAGCACCGCGCACGTTGTCGGCCTATGACGCGATGCTGATCATTCTGACGATCGCCTTTGCGCTTTTTCACTACTGGCGTTTCCAGGACGGCCGCGGGGCTGGCGCCGGCTGACGCTAACGGCGCCGTAGCAGCGTCCGCTGCCGGACTCGCTTCATTCCATTTTCGGCCACCAAAGGCGCGGGCGGGCCTTTTCAATCAACGTGCATCACAAGCGGCGTGTAACGTTTCACGGCGTCCTCCTCAGGAAGGGTTACGACGTCGATGCGCATCATGCGTGTTCGAAGTCGGCCGCCTGTTCACACCCAAACAATGAATCCTATGAAAACATCTCTTAAATATCTCCCGATAGTCCGCTTCGTAGCTCTCTGTGTGATGGGGGTCGTGTGCCTGAACGCTCAGCCTCCGGCTCAGCCCGCAGTGTTACCAACGCCTGAAAAAGAAGCGGAGGTGGCGGGCTCCTGGCTGGGGACGTTGGTGGTCCAAGGCCTCAAACTGCGCTTGGGCCTGGAGGTCGGTAAGGCTGACGGGAAGCTGACCGCGGTCCTCGATAGCATCGACCAAAACGCGAAAATTCCCGTGACGCGAATCGAGACACGCGGCAGGAAGGTTCGCTTCGAGGCGCGGGACATAGGAGCGGGTTTTCAGGGAGAGATTTCGGGAGATGGCCTCTCGTTGTCCGGCACCTGGTCGCAAGGCGGCTCGCGCTGGCCGCTGGAATTCAAGCGGCAGGAGAAGCCGTTCGCGGTAAAACGGCCGCAGGAGCCCGCGAAGCCGTATCCTTATCGTGAAGAGGAGGTGACGATTCCGGGTGGAGATTCGCGTATTCAGCTGTCGGGCACATTGACGTTGCCTGAAGGCAAGGGACCTTTTCCGGCGGTGGTGTTGATGTCGGGGTCGGGGCCTCAGGATCGGGATGAGGCGGTGATGGGGCATAAGCCTTTTCTCGTGATCGCGGATCATCTTACGCGGGCGGGCATCGCGGTGCTGCGCTATGACGATCGCGGAGTCGGGCGGTCGGGAGGAAAGTTTGCGGAGGCTACGCACCTGGACTTTGCGGCGGATGGTCGCGCGGCGTTTGAGTTTCTCAAGACTCGCTCCGAGATCGATCCGGGGCGCGTGGGTATGTTGGGGCACAGCGAAGGATCGGTACACGCGCCGCTCGCCGCAATCGAAGCGAAGGAGGTGGCGTTTATCGTATCGCTGGCGGGCGTGGGCGTGCCGATGCAGCAATTGCTGGAGCGCCAGGCCATCGATCTGGCCGCGGCGGCGGGTGTGAACTATGCGCCCACCGAAAAAGAAAAAGCGATCGATGCGGCGATCTACGAGCGTCTGCGCACGCATCCCGACGACCCGGAGACGCCGGCATTTTTGCGGGCGAAGATGAAAGAGGCGTTCGCAACGATGGCGCCCGATTTGAAGAAGGTCTTCGGTCTGACTGAGGACTCGCACGAAAGCCGGATGCGTTTTGTGCTCACGCCGTGGTTCAAAAAATTGATCCTCTACGATCCCGCGCCGGTGTGGGCGCAGATTCGCTGCCCGGTGCTGGCGATCAATGGCGATAAGGACACGCAAGTGGCGGCGGAGGAGAATCTCGCCGGGATCCGGAGCGCGCTGGAAGCGGGAGGGAATCGCCAGGTGACCACGCGGGTGTTCCCCGGCCTCAATCATCTTTTTCAGCATTGCGTGACCGGGGGGCCCAACGAGTACGCGCAGATCGAGGAGACGATGTCGCCGGAGGTGCTCGCGTCCATTGCCGCGTGGATACACAAGCGGGCTGGCGGACGATAATCGGGTGGGCCCGCGGAGGGTTGCCGCACGAGTTGCTTAAATTCCCAGGCGGAGTGTAAGGAAAGCGAAGTCGCGGCTTCTAATGCTGCGAACATCGTGACTACCGAAGAACACAATCTCTGCTTCGAGCAATGGATCGGCACCCACAGCGCGGTGCTGCACCATGTGGCGAACGGTTTCGCGGAAGGCGCGGACCGCCACGATTTGATGCAGGAGTTGCTGCTCGCGGTTTGGAAGGCGGTGCCGGCATTTCGCAGCGGTGCGAAGCCATCGACGTTCATCTATCGCGTCGCGCATAACACGGCGCTGACGTGGAAACGGACGCAGAAAAATTATCGGAAACGCGTCGATGGGTTTGAGGCGTCGCCGTTGCGCGAGCTGCAATCGCCGCCGGAGACGGATTCGCGCGAACGCGAAACGCTCGAGCTTCTCTATACGCAGATCCGCGGGCTGCCGCCGGTGGAGCGGTCGTTGATTTTGCTCCATCTCGACGGCGTGAGTTACGCGGAGATGGCCGAGATGCACGGGCTGAGTGAAAGCAACGTCGGGGTGCGTCTGACCCGGCTGAAACAAAAATTATCCAACGCGATGAAGGAGGCCTCCCATGAGCTTCGATGATATCCAGAAAACGTGGCAGTCGCCGCACAACCGGCCGGACACGGCCCAACTCGAAAAGGACAAAATGAAATTCGTCACCGATCTGCGCCGTCGTCGGCGCGGCAATCTCTTCTTCCTCGGGCTGGTTTTCAGCCTGATGGCATTCCTCACGGGCAAACTCGCGTTGCATCTCCTCTGGCCGGAGCCGGCGCTGGAAAAAGTGGATCTGAGCCGTGAGTGGGCGGTGATCCCGTTTTTCGCGCTTCCGTGGGTGGGCTGGCTTTTCATGGTGCGCCTGCACTGGCGGCAATACGTGCGGCATCCGCGTTACGAGCGATCGATCGGTGCGAGTGTGAGCGCGCTGCTCGATGAAAACGGGGCGGAGCGGACGCGGTATAAATTTATCGCGGGCTTGTTGATCGCGAGCGTGGCGGCGATGCCGCTGATCGTTTATCAACTGCGGTCGGTGGGTAAGGCGGGCGATGAAGTTATGATTCCTGCACTGGTCATCTATCCGGTTTATGTTGTCGGCGTGTTGATCTGGGCGGTGTTTCACGACCGCCGCAAACTCCTGCCGCGAAAACGCGAACTGGAGGCGCTGCAGGCATCTTATCGCGAGACTTGAGCGAGCATTTGTGCTACCGGATGGACGGGGCCTGGCGATGAGCGTCGCGCTCTTTCAAATACAAGCCGGGAAAAACTCATGTCCAACGAACTAAGGTCGGGAAATTACCATGCGGACGATGCCGATCTTTCGGGATCGACGTTTCGCAATGTGAATCTGAGCGGGGCGCGGTTCGAAGACGTGAATCTGCAGGGCGCGGTTTTTAGCGACATCGCCTTCACGAGCGCGGCCTTCAGCAATGTGAACCTGAGCCGGGTCACGATCGAGAATGCGAATTATGACGGGATGACGATAGATGGGATACTCGTGACAGAATTGTTGCGTGTGTATCGCGAGCGGCCGGGGGCGATGTGACGGAGCATTGGCGAGAAAGATCCCAAGATTTTATACAGATCTATTGGATAAAGGAGGTGCCGAGACGGAGGGACTGTCCGGCACGGAGAGTGCGATTGAGCGATGTTCGGGGTTGTTGTGGGCGGGATGGGTGGCAACGTGGGCGGGCTGCTTTTCCCGTTAACCCTTCCCTGAGATTTTATGCGTTTTCTTCGAGTTTTGTTTTCGTGCGCACTGGCTTGTTTCGCTTTGTCGTCGGCTGCTGCGGCGAGCACGGGAGTTTTCCCAGTGAGGGACTTTGGCGCGACGGGGGATGGGAAGACGCTGGACACGGAGGCGGTGAATCGCGCGATCGAGGCGGCGGCGCAGGCGGGCGGCGGGACGGTGGTGTTTTCGGCGGGCGAGTATCTTTGCTATACGATCCGGCTGAAGAGCCATGTGACGCTGCATCTTGGGCCGGGCGCGGTGATCGTCGGGGCTGAACCGCCGCCGGAGGGGCAGCCGGGCGGGTACGATGCGCCGGAGCCGAGCGAGTGGGCGTGGTATCAAGATTTCGGGCACACGCATTTTCGGAACAGTCTGATCTGGGGCGACGGGCTCACGAATGTGGCGATCACGGGCCCGGGGATGATTTATGGGAAGGGGCTGAGCCGTGGGAATACGCGCGTGGCGCTGCCCGTGGGCGTGCAGCTGCCGAGTCCGCCGGACAATCCGCCGGATGCGCTGGAGGCGGATGGGCCTTATGCGGTAACGCCACGGCCGGAGTTGAAGCCGGGGCCGTTTGGTTATCCGAATGCGAAGGACCGGAAGGCGGACGGGGTGGGGAATAAGGCGATCGCGCTGGTGCGATGCCGGAATGTGACGCTGCGGGATTTCACGATCCTGCATGGAGGGCATTTCGGGATTCTGGCGACGGGCGTGGATAATCTCACGATCGACAATCTGCTGATCGACACGAACCGCGACGGCATCGATGTGGATGCGTGTTCGAATGTGCGGATCACGAACACCTCGGTGAATTCGCCGACAGATGACGGGATTTGTCTGAAGGCCTCGCACGCGCTCGGGTTCAAGAAGGCGACGGAGAATGTGACGATCGCGAATTGTTTCGTGAGCGGCTTCGACGAGGGCTCGCTGCTGGATGGGACGCGGAAGAGGACGATGAAGAAGCGCGGTGGGACGATGGGGCGGATCAAACTCGGGACGGAGGCGGGCGGTGGGTTTCGGAATATCGCGATCTCGAATTGTGTATTCGAGTACTGCCGGGGCATCGCGCTGGAGCAGGTGGATGGCGGGGTGATGGAGGATATCGCGATCACGAATGTGACGATGCGGGATGTGAACAATGCGCCGGTTTTCATCCGGCTCGGAGCGCGGTTGCGTGCGCCGGAGACGACGGAGCCGGGGAAGGTGCGGCGGATTATGATTAGCAATCTGGTGGCGTGGAATGTGGCGCCGGAGCATGGGATTTTGATTTCAGGGCTGGCGGGGCATCCGGTGGAGGATGTGACGATTTCGAATGTGCAGATTTTTTATCGCGGCGGTGGGACGAGCGAGCAGGCGGCGCGTGAAGTGCCGGCGTATGCGAAGGATTATCCGGACCCGTGGAATTTTGGGACGATGCCGTCGTGGGGTATTTTTGCGCGGCATGTGACGAATCTGCAGGTGAGGGATGTGGAGCTGCGGTTGATGAGCGCGGATGCGCGGCCGGCGGTTTATCTGGAGGATGCGGTGGCGCCGCGTTTCACGAACGTGCGGCTGCCGCGGCCGGTGGATGGCGGGAAGAATTGGGTGATCAATGTGGCGCGGGGATTTTTTGCGCGTGAAACGACGGGATTGCCGGATGGCGAGATGCGCGCGGTGACGGGGAAGGTTTATCGGTGAGGAGCGGAGCGATGAGTGTGAAGAGAGGCATGCGTAAGATGGCGGCCGGAGTTTTTGCGGCGCTCGTTGCGTTGAATGTGACGAGCGCTTTTGGGGAAGCACGCGTGTTGAGCTGGGGCGATCAAGGCGACGGGACGTTTCTGAATCCGGTGTTGAAGGCGGATTATTCAGATCCGGATGTGATCCGGGTGGGGGAGGATTTTTATTTGGTGGCGTCGGACTTTCACTTCGTGGGGATGCAAGTGCTGCATTCGCGGGATTTGGTGAACTGGCGGATCGTGGGGCAGGTGTTTGACCGGCTGGCGATGGATGCGAAGTACGACGAGATGCGCGGGTATGCGCAGGGGACGTGGGCGCCGTCGCTGCGGTATCGGGATGGCGTTTTCTATGTGTACGTATGCACGCCGCAGGACGGGTTGTTCATGTGGCACACGAAAGATCCGGCGGGGAAGTGGTCGGAAATGGTGACCGTGAAACGCGTGAGTGGCTGGGAAGATCCGTGCCCGTTTTGGGATGAGGATGGGCAGGCGTATCTGGTGCGCGGCAAGGTCGGCGCGGGACCGATTATTTTGCACAAGCTGAGTTCGGATGGGACGCAGCTGCTGGATGAAGGCGTGGAGATTTATCGCGGGCCGGTGGCGGAGGGGCCGAAGCTGTTTAAGCGGGACGAGTGGTATTATGTCTCGCTGCCGGAAGGTGGCGTGAAGGAGGGCGGGCAGACGGTTTTGCGGGCGAAGAGCATTTATGGGCCGTATGAGCGGCGCCAGGTGTTGCCGGGCGGGAGTCCGCATCAAGGCGGGATTGTGGAACTGGAGAGCGGGGAGTCGTGGTTCCTGGCGTTCAAGTCCACCGGCCATTTGGGACGCATCGGGCATTTGCTGCCTGTGACGTGGGGCGCGGATGGGTGGCCGGTATTCGGAGATCGGGGACGGGCGGTGGAGCGGTGGAAGAAGCCGGACGTGCGCGCGGCGGCGAAAGCGGGCGGTGTTTCACGGCCGGCGGTGAGCGATGAGTTTGAAGCGAAGACGCTGGGGCCGATCTGGCAGTGGAATCACAATCCGGCGGACGGGGCGGCGAGTTTGGAGGAGCGGAGCGGATGGCTGCGGTTGCGCGGTGAGGCGGGGGCGGAGTTGTGGGTGGCGAGGAATACGCTGACGCAGAAACTTTGGGACGATGCGGGCGTGGTGGATGTGAAGATCGATGCGAGCGGGCTCAGCGAAGGGCAGCGGGCGGGGTTCACGTTTGTGTGCGGGAATGTGTTTTACTGGGTGGGTGCGACGCGGCGGGAAGGGGTGCTGCGCGTGCGTTACGAGGGCGAGGTCGGGCCGGAGTTGAAAGGTGAGGCGCTGTGGCTGCGCGGGTTTTACGACGGGGACCGGGCGCGGCTGCTCTACAGCCTGGATGGTGCCCAATATGTCGATACGGGGATCGCGGTGCAGTTGAGGGCGGGGCAGTGGAAGGGGGCGCGGGTGGGGCTATTTTGTTATGGCGAGGGCGGCGGGAGCGTGGCGGTGGATTATTTTCGTTACCGGTATGCGGGGAAACTGGCGGAGCTGGCGGTGGATCGCGAGGTGGAGGTGGCGGCGGACGTGAAGGGGCTTTGGTGCGAACCGTTGGGCGCGTGGGATGGGCGGACGGTGTTGTTGTATCACAGTTTCGCGGACGACCGGGATGGGCCGGGGGATTTGTTGAAGCGGGTGGCGCGGGAGCTGGCGGCGAAGGGTGTGGCGAGTTTGCGGGTGAATTTTCGCGGTGAGGGCGACAAGGCGCGGACGCGGATCGAATCGACCTTGCACACGCGGATCGCGGATGCGGAGGCGGCGTGGACATTTGCGGCGACGCAGCGCGGCGTGGATGTGAGCCGCGTGGGCGCGCTCGGGTGGAGTTTGGGAGCGACGACGACGATCGAAACGGCGGCGAGGAATCCGGCGTGGTTTCGGAGCGTGGCGGTGTGGTCGAGTCCGTCGGGGAATCAGGAGCGGGAGATGTTATCGCGCGAGGTGGCGAAGCGGGCGTTGCGGGATGGCGAGGCGACGCAGCACGATCCGGCGTGGAAGTCGGTGACGACGACGCGGGCGTTTTATGAGAGTTTCCGCGGCGTGGACCTGGACCGGTCGCTGCGGAAGTATCCGGGAGCGTTTTTCTCGGTGCGTGGATCGGAGGACCATCTGGCGCAGTACGAGCGGGAGTTTATGAAGAATCGCGCGGGGGTGAAGGCAGCGGCGGAGTCGTTGCTGATCTCGGGGGCGAATCACGTGTTTGACGTGTTCGCGCCGGAGAAGGGGCATGCGAAGCGGGCGGTGGAGGCGACGGTGGAGTGGTTTTTGCGGACGTTGTGAGCGGGCGGGTCGAACGCGGAAGGACGGAGTCGGGACAGGATTAACGGGATGAACAGGATTTCTGAGGGCGGATCGCGGAAGCGCTGAAGGGCGGAGGCGCGGAAGTTTGACCACGGATTTCGCGGAGGGCACGGATAGGGAAAGCCATCCGGTGCGGCGCCCATTAAATCGTGGCCGGTTTTCCCTTCGCTTTTTTGTCGGAGGGAGTGGGCCGCAAGGAGGCGCAAGACGCGATGTGGACGACACGAAGGTCGTCCCTCCCGTGAAAAGGGCGCTGGCGCGCGCGGCGGGATCAGCCGTTATTGAGCTGGATGTCGGCTACGATGCGGTGGCCGGCGCAGTCGAAGACGAAGACGTGGCGGATGGAGGACTTGAAGCAGGAGACCTTGACGCTCTGGCCACGGACGATGGTGGGCAGGGTGAGTTTGCAGGGGTAGCCGAGGTCGCAGAGGGCGTTTTTGAAACCGCCGGCGGTCATGTTGGTGAGTTCGCCGATGACGTCTTTGACGAGGTCGTGATCGGCGAGGTCGGCGTCGCTGCCGGCGGAGCCGAGGACGTGGCCGACGGCGTGCATGGCGAAGCCGTCGGTGAGACAGAGGTAGACGATGCCGCAGGCTTCGCCCACAAAGCCGACGTTGCTGACGATGTGAAACTGGGTGCCGGCGGCGTGCAGGTCTTCGGCGGTGGTTTTTTCCACGAAGACGGCCTCGCGCTTCAGCATGGTGCGGAAGACGTTGTCCATCGCCAGGGAGATGGATTTCTGGATGAGGGCGTCGTTGATGGGTGGCGGGGTGGAAACCATGTAAAGTGAATGGGCGGACCTACCTATATCGGGGCGTTTGGCAGGGGCTTAAGGGCGGAGTTTGGGTGAGGCGGCGGGGAGTGGGGGCGAGGCCGGAATTTGGGACGGGATTAAGAGGATGAACAGGATTTTACGGAGCGAGGAAGTGTGTCGGGGAGGGATGGCTGGGAGGGAATTTTTTTGGCGGGTGGTGCAACTTTTTTGGGTGGAAGTGGGTCTTGGACGGATGCGTCTCTTCAAAGCAGCACTGGCCGGATTTTTTGTGATCGTGGTGGGAATATTCACGGCGGCGGTGATTGCGGTGAGCGCGGTGGTGTTGTACGTGGCGCAGCGGTTGAAGCGCGGCGGCACTGCGACGGTGCGGCGGCCGGTGATGAAACGCGGCGATGCGGAGGTGATCGATGTGACGGCGACGGAAGTGCCGGAGGGGCGTTGAGGGCGGAAGGCAGGCAGGATGGGCCGGGAAATGCGCGGGACGTTCGCGCTAGGAAGGATGTGGGATAAGTAGGGGCGTGAGCAAACGTGCGAGCGTGTCGCGCGATTTATTTTAACGAACCGCCGTCCTTAATTTCGTTTTTATTTTCCATGGCCGACCCGATCTCGACTCCACCGCAACTTTTGGCGACGCCGTCCGTGCCCTCGGGGGAAATCGTGATCCGCACGATCGCGATGCCGGCCGACACGAATGCCAACGGCGACATCTTTGGCGGATGGTTGATGAGTCAGATGGATCTGGGCGGCGCGATCCTGGCGCGGAATACGGCGCGGACGCGGGTCGTGACGGTGGCGGTGGAGGCGATGACGTTTGTCGCGCCGGTGACGGTGGGCGACACGGTGACATGCTATGCGCGTGTGCTGTCGGTCGGGCGCACCTCGATGAAGATCGAGGTGGAAGCGTGGGTGCAGTGTTTCAAGACGGGCGAGCACCGCCGCGTGACAGATGGCGTGTACACGTATGTGGCGATCAATGACGCGGGGAAGCCGACGCCGGTGAGGCGGTGAAGGGCGGGCGGATTCGGCGCGCAGGGATGATAGACGGGGAGCGGGGGCGGTAAGTGCGGAAAGGACGTGAAGGGGGCGCGCGTGTTTCGTGGATGAAGGAATGTCCGGTCTTGCGCCGCGTGGTGGCGGGCGTGTCATCGGCGGGATGGATGCTGCTTTGCCGATCGAATCTCCGCTCTCCCTGCTCGAAGGCCGTGTGCTGGGTTGTTTGATCGAGAAGTCGTTCACCACGCCGGATATTTATCCGCTCACGCTCAACGCACTGGTGCTGGCGTGCAATCAGAAGAGCAATCGCGATCCGGTGCTTGCGGTCGGTAGTCAGGAAGTGGAGACAGCACTGGCGGGGCTGCGCGAGCGGCGGATGGTGAGTTTGTTCGCGGGCGCGGATTCGCGCGTGGCGAAGTACCGGCATACGTTCGACCAGGTGTTTCCGCTGGATTTTGCGACGGAAAAAGCGGCGTGGGCCCTGATCGCGGAGTTGTTGTTGCGCGGTCCGCAAACGGGTGCGGCGTTGCGCGGGAATTGCGTGCGTATGGCGCCGGGGCTCGAAGCGGAAGGGGGCGATGGGGTCGAGACGTTACTCAGTGAACTCGCGGCGAGACCGGGTGGCGGGCTGGTGCACAAGCTTGCGCGTCAACCCGGCCAGAAAGAAGCGCGATGGGCGCAGCGTATTGCAGAGGAGGTTACAGGAACGGGAGGCGCGGCGTCGGACGCGGGTGAAGGCGCAGGCAGGGAATTGACGGTGGCGCTGGCGCTCCCGCCGGAGGTCGCGCAGCGGTTGAGCGCGCTGGAGGCGGAGGTGGCGGCGTTGAGGGCGGAGTTGGCGGGGCTGAAGAAGTCGCTGGGGGAGGGGTGATGGCGGCCGAGTATTTTTCGGGCTCGAGTGTTGTGAGCTCAGTGAAGCTTAACTTCTCTTGGTGCGAACGAACACATCGCCGGCGCTGGGCGCGGGGGTGTAACTTGGGCTGATCCTCGGCGCGCTCACGGCGCTCGGGCTGCTGGCGATCGATCTGTATCTGCCGGCGTTTCCGGAGATGGCCAGGCCGACCGGCGGTTCCTGCCGCTGGCGCTGGCGGCGGGATGCGCGCTGGCGAGCTTGATGGTCGTCCAGGCCGGAGTTCGGCACGGACGATGACGGAGCGTCGGTGGAGGATGTCGGTGTTTTGATAAACGAAAATCCACTCGCTGGTGCTCGGGGCTACGGTAGGAGACGAGCGCGGGAATCGAATTGGACGAGTGTGGTTGCTCTTTGCCGATGTTATCAGGCGGAGAGCGCGCGCGATTCGGCGAGGGATTCGAGACGTGGCGCGGGATCGCTGACGGAGGCGAGCGACAGGAATTCGGGGGTGCCCGGGGTGGCGGGCGTCGCGGCGGGGCTCGGGTTTTCGCTCACGGTGAAGGGCGCGGCGAAGCGGGAGGTCCAGATATCGTAGAGATGGCGGCGCGCGCCGGGCAGGAGGACGCCGGAGCCGCCGGGCATGCGCACGCGGAGGACGACGGGAAGGTCGTGTTCGCCGGGCGTGATGCCGGGCGAGACGACGAGCGGCAGGCGGTAAACGGCGGTCTGGCCGGGAGCGAGTTTCAGCGAAACGGTTTTAGATTCGGTCAATCCGAGATGGCGATGCGGCCCGATGCGGAAGTCGGCGATGCGGTGGCGCGACGCGTAGTTTTCAACAAAGCACAGCAGGTGCGTGGGATCGCCGGGCTTGGTTTCGTCGGGAAGGAAAAAGACGGTGGAGGCGACGTCGTGGGTGGTGCAGTGGATCTCGAAGCCGAGGACGCTGGAAAGAACCGAGTGCGAGCGCGGGAGAGGCGTGCGGTGGCGCAGATGTTCGATGAGGCACCCTGTGGCGTACAGCGAGATGGCGCCGAAGACGGCGAAGCAGAGGAGGGCGGGGGCGGTGCGATGCTCCTGGGTGAGGACAAGCGCGGAGCCGATGGTGGCGAAGCCGAAGACGCACGCGATGAACCACGTGAGCGGACCGCCGCGGTGGACGGAGCCGGTGTCGGGGGTGCGGTCGGCGGGAACGGTTTCGAGAACAGTCGGATGAGAGGAGGACATGGCGGCGGGCGGGTTGCTCAGAGGGCGCGGTGGCGGCGGAAGCCGATGCGGACCGCCTGTATCAGGCCGAGCAGGACGAGGGCTTTGACGGAGGCGCCGAAGAGGAGCTGGCGCGGGTCGAGCCAGCCGATGGCGCACTGGACCAGAACGAACGAGATGAGCGCGCCGAGTGCGGCGCGGTATGGCGCGTATTTTGCCCACCACCAGAAAACGAGAAGGAGTCCGGCGGCGATGAGCATGGAGATGACGCGGACGGACGGATGGATGCTCTGGCTGACGGACGGGGAGTGCAGCAGCCAGAGGTTGATCCAGAGGAAGAGCGGGTAGAGGAGCGAGGCGAAGTGAACGAGTGCGCAGACGAGGATCCAGTTGCGACCGGAGAGGAGTTCCTGCTCGCGGATGGAACGCTGCTGGGCGGCGCGAAGGCGTTGGAGGAGATCGAGGGTTGTCATGGCAGACTGGGCGGCTGGAAAGGCGGCGTGTGCGAGGCGAGCGTCCGGACGGCGTGACTGAGGCGTTCGCAGAGATCGGCGAGGCGGCTGAGTTCGCGCGGCTGAGTCGGGCCGAGGAGTTGTTCGCAGAACTGGGCGAAATGATCCTCGGTGGCGGCGAGGACTTCGCGGCCGAGCGACGTCAGATGAATGTGAATGACGCGGCGGTCTGCGCGATCGCGACGGCGCTCGATCCAGCGACGGCGTTCGAGGTCGTCGAGCAATTCGGTCATCGAGGCGCGGGTGACGCCGATGGCGCGGGCGAGCTCGGTGGCGAGGGACGGTTGCGGCGACTGGGCGGCGAGGGTGGAGAGGATGGCGAACTTGTGGTCGTTGAGGCCGGACGGGTGGTAGATGCGCTCGAGCGAGCCGCGGAGTTCGGAAAGCGTCGTCACGAGATTGAAGACGAAGCGATGCGCCGGGAACGGAGCGGCGTCGGGACGCGCGGGATCCGCCCCGCGTTTTTTTCGCGGGGAAGATCGAGGCGTTTTTCTCTGGGTTGTTTCAGGCATTCCCGGGTTTCCTGGTCTCAGCGATTGGCGGTGGTGGTGGCGGGCGCGGCGTCCTGCCAGCCGCCGCCGAGGGCGGTGTAGAGGGAGGTGAGGTTGGCGAGGCGGGCGAGGCGGGCCTGGATGAGGGCCTGCTGGGCGCTGAATAACTCCTGCTGGGCGAGGAGCACGCTCACGAAGCTGTCGACGCCGGCCTGGAAGCGCTGATCGGAGAGTTCGTAGCGTCGCTGAGCGGCGGATACGCGAGCTTCCTGCGCGGAGATCTGCGTGTCGATGGTGGCGCGGGTGGCGAGGGCGTCGGCGACCTCGCGGAAGGCGGTCTGGATGGCCTTTTCGTAGCGGGCGATCTCGATGCGCTTCTCGATTCTGGCGACGTCGAGCGCGGCCTTGTTTTTGCCGGAGGCAAAGATCGGCAAGGTGATCGACGGGGAGAAGCTCCAGGAGCCGGAGCCTTCGGTGAAGAGACCATCGAGCTCGGCGCTGGCGGTGCCGCCGAAGGCGGTGAGTTTCACGGATGGGAAGAATGCGGCGCGGGCGATGCCGATGTTGGCGTTGGCGGCCTGGAGCGTGTGCTCGGCGGCACGGATGTCGGGACGACGGGCGAGCAAGTCGGCGGGAAGACCGGCGGGGAGATCGTCGATGAGTTTTTGCGTGGCGAGATTTCCGGCGGCGGGAAGATCAGCGGGGAGCGGGCCGCCGACGAGGAAGGCGAGGGCGTTTTCAGCCTGAGCACGTTGTTGCTGGAGGGAGGCGACGCTGGCGCGGACGGCTTCGCGTTGGGCTTCGGACGTGCGCAGGTCGAGCTCGGAGGTGACGCCGGCGTCGAAGGTTTGCTTGTTCAGATCGTAGGAGCGCTCGGCGGCGTCGAAGGTCTGGCGGGAGAGCGCGAGCTGTTCGTCGGTGGCGAGCAAGGTATGGTACTGGCGGGCGACGGCGGAGATGAGACTGAGCTTTGCGCTGAGGCGGGCTTCGTCGGTCGCGAGGTATTGCTGGAGAACCTGGTCACGGAGGCTCGCGACGCGGCCGAAGAAATCGAGTTCGTAGGACGGCATGCGGACGCCGACCTCGAAGGTGTTTGTGGTCTGCGCCTCGCCGGAGGCGTTGAGGTCGTCGGGCGAGCGCCGGCGGGTGGCGTCGGCGGTGGCGTTGAACGACGGGATGTAGGCGGTGCGCTGGATATTGTAGAGCGCGCGGATGCGCTCGACGTTCAGGCCGGAGACGCGGAAGTCGCGGTTGTTCTCGAGGGCGAGAGCGATGAGGCGCTTGAGGCGGGCGTCGCCGAAGAAGTCCTGCCAGGCGATGTCGGCGGCGGCCGGCGTGGCGGACGGCGTGGTGGATTTGGAATCCGGATACGCGCCGGCGACGGGAGCGGCGGGGCGCTCGTATTTGGGCGCGAGCGAGCAGCCGGAGGCAAGCAGGGCGAGGGAAAGGACGGAAGCGGCGGGCTTAAGCATGGCGGGTTTCCTCCGGAGCGTTGGCGGTGGCGGGGGCGTGCGCGGTGGGTTTCACGCGGAAGAGTTTCAGGATGACCACGAAGAAGAGTGGCACGAAGAAGATGCCGAGGACGGTGGCGGTGATGGTGCCACCGAGGACGCCGGTGCCGATGGCGTTCTGGCTGCCGGAACCGGCGCCGCTGGCGATGGCGAGCGGGAGCACGCCGAGACCGAAGGCGAGCGAGGTCATCAGAATCGGGCGCAATCGTTGTCGCGCGGCGTGGGTGGCCGCATCCATGAGGCTCATACCGCGGTCGAAGTTTTCCTTGGCGAACTCGACGATGAGAATGGCGTTCTTGGCGGAGAGACCGACGATCGTGAGCAGGCCGACTTGGAAGTACACGTCATTGGGCAGGTCGCGGAAGAGCGCGGCGAGGAGCGTGCCGACGACGCCGAGCGGGACGATCATGAGCACCGCAGCCGGGATGGCCCAGCTCTCGTAGAGCGCGGCGAGACAGAGGAAGACGATGAGGATGGAGATCGCGTAGAGCGCGGGGCCTTGCGAGCCGGTGAGGCGCTCTTCGTAGGAGAGGCCGGACCACTGAATGCCAAAGCCGGGCGGGAGTTGTTGCGCGAGTTCGGTGATGGCCTGCATGGCTTCGCCGGAGCTGACGCCCGCAGCGGGCTCGCCGACGATGGCGCGGGACGGAACGCCGTTGAAACGTTCGAGTTTAGGCGAACCGACGGTCCAGTGGGCGGAGGAGAAACTGGAGAACGGGACCATTTCGCCGGCGCGGTTGCGGACATGCCAGCGGTCGATGTCCTCCGGCATCATGCGGAAGGGGGCGTCGGCCTGGATGTAGACCTTTTTCACGCGGCCGCGGTCGATGAAATCGTTGACGTAGGAGGAGCCCCAGGCGGACGCGAGGGTGCTGTTGATATCCGCCAGGGAGATACCGAGGGCGGCGGCTTTTTCCTGGTCGATATCGAGTTTGAACTGCGGGTTGTCGTCGAGGCCGTTGGGACGGACGCTGCGCAGGCGCGCGTCAGAGGCGGCGAGTTGGACGAGCTGCGTGCGCGCGGCCATGAGCGCGTCGTGGCCCTGCGAGGCGTTGTCGGTGAGGCGCAGGTCGAAGCCGCTGGCGGTGCCGAGTTCGAGCACGGCGGGCGGTGCGAAGGCGAATGCGAAGGAATCTTTGAATTGAAGGAATTTTCCCATGGCGCGCGCTTGGATGGCTTTGACCTTCTGGTCGTCGCGGGAGCGGTGTTCCCAGTCCTTGAGGCGGACGAAGGCGAAGGCCTGGTTTTGTCCGAAGCCGGAGAAGCTGAAGCCGGTGACGCCGAACATGCCGTCAACGTTTTCGGCTTCGTCGACGAGGAAGTGCTGCTCCATGCGTTTAAGGACTTCGAGGGTCTGGGCGCTGGTGGAGCCGGGTGGAAGCTGGGCCTGGGCGAAGAGAATGCCTTGATCCTCGTCGGGAAGGAAGCCGGTCGGGATGCGGCTGAAGAGCCAGATCATGCCGCCGACGATGAGCGCGTACATGAGCAGCGAACGGCCGGAGCGGCGCACGAGGCCGGTGACGCCGCTGGCGTAACGGGCGGTGCCGCGGTCGAAGGTGCGGTTGAACCAGCCGAAGAAGCCGCGTTTCTCGTGATGGTGGCCGGCCTTGACCGGTTTCAGCATGGTGGCGCAGAGCGCGGGCGTGAGGACGATGGCGACGACGACGGAGAGTGCCATAGCGGATACGATCGTGATGGAGAACTGGCGGTAGATAACGCCGGTGGAGCCGCCGAAGAACGCCATGGGGACGAACACAGCGGAGAGCACGAGACCGATGCCGACGAGTGCGCCGGTGATCTGCTTCATGGATTTCTTCGTGGCCTCTTTGGGCGATAAACCCTCCTCGCTCATGACGCGTACCACGTTTTCGACGACGACGATGGCGTCGTCCACGAGGAGGCCGATGGCGAGCACGACGCCGAAGAGCGTGAGCGTGTTAATGGAGAAACCGGCGGCGGCCATGATCGCGAACGTGCCGAGGAGAACGACGGGCACGGCGATGGTCGGGATGAGCGTGGCGCGGATGTTCTGGAGAAACAAATACATCACGAGGAAGACGAGGATGACGGCTTCGACGAGCGTCTTGACGACCTCCTCGACGGAGAGGCGGACGAAGGGCGTGGTATCGAGCGGGTAGACGACCTCGAGGCCGGGCGGGAAGAAGGGTTTGAGTTCGTCGATTCTGGCGCGGATGGCGGTGACGGTTTCGAGAGCGTTGGCGCCGGTGGCGGGGCGGATGGCCATGCCGGAGGCGGGTTTGCCGCTGAAGCGGGCGGAGCGGTCGTAGGATTCGCCGCCGAGCTCGACGCGGGCGACGTCGCGCAGGAGGACGCGGGAGCCGTCGGGGTTTACGCGGAGGAGAATTTTTTCGAACTGCCCGGGTGTTTCGAGACGTGTCTGCGCGGTGATCGTGGCGTTGAGGAGCTGGCCGGCGGCGGCGGGATTACCGCCGAGCTGACCGGCGGAGACCTGGGCGTTTTGCGCGCGGATGGCGGCGGAAATGTCGGACGGCATGAGGCCGTAGTTGTTGAGTTTGGCCGGATCGAGCCAGATGCGCATCGCGTACTGCGTGCCGAAGGACTGGATCTCGCCGACGCCGGGAACGCGGCTCAGCGGTTCCTGGATACGGCTGGTGACGAAATCGCCGATGTCCTGCTCGGTCATGGAGCCGTCGATCGAGCGGAAGCCGATCACGAGGAGGAAATTTCTGACGGACTTGGTGACGCGGACGCCGAGCTGCTGCACTTCCTGCGGTAGGAGCGGCGTGGCGAGGGCGAGTTTGTTCTGCACCTGGACCTGGGCGATGTCGGGATTGGTGCCGGCCTCGAAGGTGAGCGTGATGGTGACGTTACCCGCGGAATCACTTTGCGATTCGAAGTAGCGCAGGTTGTCGATGCCGGTCATGCGCTGCTCGATGACCTGCGTGACGGAGTCTTCGAGGGTTTTGGCGGAGGCGCCGGGATAGGTGGCGCCAATGGCGATCTGCGGAGGGGCGATGCTGGGGTACTGCGAGATGGGCAGTACGCGGATGGCGAGGAGGCCGGCCACCATGATGACGATGGCAATCACCCAGGCGAAGACGGGACGGTCGATGAAGAAACGGGCCATGTGAGGACCTTTTGGTAAAAGTTATGCGGGTGCGCGGGAGCGCGGACGCGTTGAGAAGTGGATACGCGAATCAGCGCGTGGCGGCCGTGGTGGCTGGAGCGGGCTGGGCTGCGGACGACGGCGCGGTGGCGGGTACGGGTTTCACCGTCATGCCGGGGCGGATTTTTTGGAGATTGTCGGTGGCGACGCGGTCGCCGGGCTGGAGTCCGCCGGAGACGAGCCAGCGGTTGCCGACGGTGCGGCTGGTCTGGAGGACACGCTGCTCGATCTTGTTCTCGGCATTCACGACGAGTGCGACGGGCTCGCCCTTGGTGTTGCGGGAGACGAGCGACTGCGAGACGAGGATGGCGCTGGGTGCGGTGCCCTCGTCGAGGCGGGCGCGGACGAACATGCCGGGGAAAAGGTTGCCATCGGGATTCGGGAAAAGAGCCCGCAGCGTGACCATGCCGGTCGTGGGGCTGACGGAGACGTCGGAGAACTGGAGCGATCCGGTGTGTGGATACGGCTGGTTGTCGCTGAGGAGGAGCGAAAGCTTCGCTTCGCCGTCGCCCGCGCGCTGAAGGCGGCCGGAGGCGAGGGCGTCTTTCAGGCGGAGGACCTCATCGGCGGACTGACTGAGATCGACGTAGAGCGGATCGAGCTGCTGGACGGTGGCGAGGAGCGTGGCGGCGCCTTGCTGGACGTAGGCGCCCTCGGTTACGGCGGCGCGGCCGATGCGGCCGGTGATGGGCGAAGTGACGCGGGTGTAGCCGAGATTGATCTCGGCGGTTTGCACGGCGGCTTTTCCGGCAGCGACGTCGGCGGCGAAGCCGAGCTGGCTGGCGACGGCGTTGTCGTAGTTTTGTTTCGAGATGGCGTTGGTGGCGACGAGTCCCTTGAAGCGATCGGCCTGGGCCTGCGCAGCGACGAGGTTGGCTTCGGCGCGGGCGAGGTTTGCCTTGGCGCTGTCGAGGGCGGCGGCGTAGGGCGCGGGATCGATTTCGAAAAGGACGTCGCCTTCCTTCACATCGGAGCCCTCGGTGAAGAGGCGTTTTTGCACGATACCGCTGATGCGGGCGCGGACCTCGGCGATGCGAAACGCGGAGGTGCGGCCCGGGAGTTCCTGAGAGAGGGTAACGGCCTCGGGAGCGATGGTGAGAACCGCGACTTCCATGGGTGGTGGCGTGGCGGTGGCGGCGGATTTTTTGCCGCAGCCAGCTAGAAGGAGCGAGCCGGCTGAGAGGATGGCGGTGGCGAATGCGGCGGTCCGCCGGGAGGATGTGTGGTTCTCGGGAATCATGGAAGGAAAGAGGTCAGGGCGGTGCTACGTGCGGTGGGAGGTTTTCACGCAGACGGCCGCAAGCGTGGACGAGAGATTCGAGTGCGTCGGGGGCGAGCGGTTCCATCAGGCGTCCTGTAGTGGCGAGGAGACGACGCGCGGCGGTTTGGAAAGTTGCAGAGCCTTTTGCAGTGATGGAAACGATCAAAGCGCGGCGGCCGGCGGGAGCGGGAGTCCGGGCGACGAGGCCGGACAGTTCGAGGCGCGACAAAAGTTGATTCAACGCGACGGAACCGAGGTGAAGCGCATCGGCCAGCGAGGGGACGGTGACTGTTTCGGCCGGGTTACGATGGAGGCGGGCGAGAAGGCGGAAGCCGGATTCGGTGAGGCTGGCACGGGCGAGTTCCGTACGAAGCGCGTGCGAGAGCGCGTGGCCGGTTTCCAGCAGTTCGCGCAGAGCGCGGCAGCGGCGCTCGTCGGCCGGGCGGCTGGCGGCGTGGAGCGCTTCTTGCGCGAGGAAAGTGGAAGGTGTGGCGGACACGCCGCGCATACTATCTCTGCGGAGGAAAAGCCGGAATGACTTTGTTGTTTGCGGGCTGATAACTTTTAGCTATCAGGTCTGCAATGGAGCTTCGGCATCTGAGATACTTCGTGGCTGTGGCGGAGGCGTTGAGCTATCGACAGGCGGCGGACGAGTTGCGCGTGGCGCAGCCGGCGCTGAGCAAGCAGATCAAAGATCTGGAGGACGAAGTCGGCGCGCGGCTGCTCGATCGCAATACGACGGGCGTGGCGTTGACGGATGCGGGCGCGCTTTTCCTGGAGGAGGCGCGGGAGATTTTGCGACGCGCGCGCGAAGCGGTGACGCTGGCCCGCGAGGCGGAGGCGGGGAAACGCGGACGGCTCGTGGTGGGCGGGCTGGGCGCGTTTTCCTCGAGCTTTCTGCCGACGGCTCTGGCGGCGTTTCGTCGCGAATCGCCGGAGGTGGAGGTGATGGTGCATGAGATCGGTCTGCCAGATCAGTTGAAAGCGCTCGCGAGCGGGCAGCTGCAGGTGGCGTTTACGATTTCAAGCGAGGGGAATATTCCGGAAGAGTTGGAGCGCGCGAGCATCCTGGAGGCGACGGTGGCTATCGTGATGAGTACGGAGCACCGGCTGGCGAACCGGCAGAAGGTGTCGCTCGCCGATCTGGTCGAGGATCAGTTTTTTTGCATCGGGGAGACGGAGCGGCATGAACTGCACCGGCAGCGCATCCACCAGATGTTCGCGTCGCGCGGATTGAAACACCGGCCGTTGAGACGTGTGAACAGTTTCGAGTCGCTGGTGGCGTTAGTGGCTGGCGGGCACGGGGTGTCGCTGACGCTGCCGGTGGCGCGTTCGCGGAGTGTCGACGATGTGGTTTACAAGCGGATCAAGGAGCACGGGCCCGATCTCGAGATCGAGTTGTTCGCGGTGTGGCGGAAGACGGGTGGGAAATCGCTGGCGCGCAACTTCGTGGATACGCTGCGGGAGATGCAGGCGAAGAAATGAGCCGGGGCGGGTGGTGGGACAAAGAAGAGGGCACTGCGGAGTATTTTTTGAGCGGGCGCGTTGCTTATCCGGCGTCGGTTGAGTCGAGTGGAGCGGAATGCATCTGGATTCCGATCTGTCCGCCCAACCGACCGAAGCACCTGCGGTGACCGCGGGTATGAAGCTCGTGCTGATCCTCGGTGCGCTGACGGCGCTGGGGCCGCTGGCGATCGACATGTATCTGCCGGCGTTTCCGCAGATGGCGAAGGACTTGAACGTCGAGACGGGAACGGTGCAGCTGACGCTTTCGATTTTCATGGCGGGGATCGCGGTGGGGCAGGCGTTTTACGGGCCGGTGGTGGACCGGTTCGGGCGGCGCGGGCCGTTGATCGTGGGGATGCTGGCGTTTTCGGCGGCGGCGATCGGCTGTGCGATGGCCCGGTCGATGGGGAGTCTGCTGGGGTGGCGGCTGGCGATGGCGCTGGGTGGGGCGGCGAGCATGGTGATCCCGCGCGCGGTGGTGCGGGATTTGTTCGATGCGCGGGAGTCGGCGCGGGTTTATTCGCTGCTGATGCTGATCCTAGGTGTATCCCCGATTCTAGCACCGACGCTGGGCGGACAGTTGCTCGCGTTCACGGGGTGGCGCGCGATTTTCGTGATGCTGGCGGCGATCGGGGTGGCGATCACGATCGCGGTGGCGTGGGGATTGCCGGAGACGCTGCACAAAGAGCACCGTGTGAAAGGTGGCGTGGGGCTGGCGCTGAAAACATATGGGCGGCTGCTCACGGACCGGCGATTTCTACCGCTGGCGCTGGCGGCGGGCTGCACGCTGGGCGTGATCCTGACGTATCTGTCGGGATCGGCGTTTGTGTTCATGGAGCTGCACGGGCTGAGCGCGCAGCAGTACGCGTATGTGTTTGGGTTTAACGCGGTGGGGCTGATCGCGGCATCGCAGATCAATCAGTGGTTGCTGCGCCGATACACGTCGCGGCAGGTCCTGGCGGGCGCGTTTGTCGGAAACGCGTTTGCGGGCATCGCGCTGGCGGCGCTTGGCGCGACGGGGGCGGGCGGGATGTGGGGATTGATCGCGCTGTTGTTCGTGTGCCTGAGCGGTTGCGGGATTATTTTCCCCAATGTGGCGGCGCTGATCATGGAGCCGTTTGGCGAAGTGGCGGGAAGTGCGTCGGCGTTGCTGGGGACGGTGCAGTTTGGCGTGGCGGCGGGGATGGGGGCGCTGGTGGGCGTTTTCCACAACGGCACGGCGGTGCCGATGACGGCGGGCGTGGCGGTGTGCGCGCTGGCGGGACTGGCGATCGTGAAGACCTCGGTGCGGTGGTCGCACGCGTGAGGCGCCGGGGCGCGGGGCTGCGGAGAGGACGCGGAGATGAGATGCGGAGGGTGGGGGCGTCTATTTTGTCTCCAGAATGGCGACGGCACCGCTGACGCGGGAAAGAGCGAGAGCATCGAGCCACTCACGGGCGGCGGGGTCGTTTTTCAGGTGGGCGTCGAGGAAAGCGAGGGTGGCGGGGAAATACCAGCGTGAGAAGCGGTCGCCTTCTTCGGCGATGCCGGTGTCGGAGAAATCGTTGTGCTCGCCCTGGTCGAGGGTGAGATGCGCTTTGTTGCCGGCGGGCATTTCGTCGTAGGGCTGGCGGCGGGTGGCGGGGTCGTCGGTGCCGATGGCGAAGTCGAGCGTGCCGTGCATGGTGAGCGAGGGGCGGGTGATGTTATCCCACGAGCCGCTGAAGAGTCCGAGGGTGGTGGCGCCTTGGGGGGAGAGGGCGACGCCGCATTTGATGCGTGTATCCGGAAACTGGACGATGGGGGAGAGCGTGCCGGATTCGCGGTAGCGGGCGCCGAGCAGGGCGAGCGTGGTGAAGGCGCCGAAGGAGTGGCCGCCGTGGGCGAGGCGGGTGGCGTCGACGCGGCCGGAGAGAAGCGGGTTCGTGGGAGAAGCGAGGAGGACGTCGAGGGCGAAGCTGACGTCTTTGGGGCGCTCGATGCGGGAGTCGGGGCGGGCGTCGGCGTGTTCGATCATGACGCAGATGTAGCCGTGGGAACTCAGGTAGGCGGAGAGGTTGTCGAAGGCGCCGATGGAGCCGGCGAGGCCGTGCGAGAGGAGAATGACGGAGAAAGGGCCGGTGCCGTGGGAGAGCGCGGGGGCGTAGATGCGGACGGGCATCGAGTAGCCGCGAGCGGAGTCGAACCAAGTTTCGTCGGCGAAGGGGGCGACGGTGAAGGGGCCGGGAGTGCCGAGGGGTTTGTAGGCGGTGTCGGCGGGGAATTCGGCGACACGCCAGAAGGCGGAGGGCGTGGCGCTGGCGAGCGGGTGCGCGACGGGCAATCCGGTGCCGAGCGCGGCGACGGGTGTGTAGGACCAGTTGACGAGATCGGGGCTGGACTGGAGGCGGTAGGGAATGCCGGCGGTTGTGGGGACGGTGAGGGAAAATTGTCCCGGGGCAGTGCGGGTGAGCTGGAGCGAAGGCTGGGCGCGGGCGTGGGGGAAAACGGCGAGCGAAAGGAGGGTGGCGAGGGTGTGGGACGCGATGCGGCGGAGAACGGGCATGGGCGGCGGTGTTGCCGCTGGAGACGTGGACGGGGGAGGAGAGTTACGGCGGCGAGCGGGTTATGAAATTTTTAACCGCGGATTTCACGGAGGACACGGATGGAGGCTGATACCCGGTTATGTCATCTAATAGATGACATCGGGTGATAGCGGAGGGCGGCCAACCGCGGGTTAGGGATGGCCCGCCGTGGCTTTGGACGAGGAAGTGTCTTCGAGGGCGAGGCCGAAGACGGCGCGGCGGCGGAAGAGGAGGCGGTTGAGGGCGAGGGCGAAGGCAATGCAGGCAGGGACGGTGACGCCCATGATGTGGAGGAAATGCCACGGGCGCGGTGTGGTGCCGGGGTGAAGTTTATGAAGGTGTTCCCAGCCGAAGGTGAGCGCGGCGTAGAGGGCAGCGCCGAAGGCGATGGTGGCGATGACGGCGCGGGCGTCGACGTTGCGGAAGAGGAGGCCGACGATGAAGGCGGAGAGGATCGGCATGCTGAAGAGGCCGAGGACCTGTTGAATCGTGGCCATGATGCTGTCGGCGCCCATGTAGAGCGGGATCAGGAAAACGGATACGACGGCGATGAGTGCGGAAACGGTCATGCTCAGGCGGCCGAGGTTGCCGTCGGCGCGGATGTAGCGCTGGTGGATGTCGCAGACGTAGAGCGCGGCGGAGGAGTTGAGCACGGAGTTGTAGCTCGACATGACGGCGGCGAACATGGCGGCGGCGAAGGCGCCGGAGAGCCAGTGCGGGAGGACATCGCGGACGAGTTGGCCGTAGCTGGCGTCACCGATGGGGCCGTAAAGTTTGTAGGCGACGAGGCCGGGGATGACGACCATTGCGGGTATGAACGGGGCGCGGAGGAAGAGGGCGAGGTAGAGGCCTTTGCGGGCTTCGCGGAGATCGGGGGCGGCGAGCGCGCGCTGCGTGATCGTCTGGTTGGTGCTCCAGTAGTAGAGCTGGCAGAAGACCATGCCGGTGAGGAGCGTGGGCCAGGGTATCGGATCGGTGGATTCGCCGAAGAGGCGGAGGCGCTCGGGCGGGATGCCGGAGAGGTCCCAGCCGATGGCGTTGAGGGCGAAGAAGACGAGGGCGCCGCCGAGGGCGAGCACGATGACACCGCAGTATGTGTCGGAAATGGCGACGGCGCGGAGTCCGCCGAAGATCGCGTAGAGCGCGCCGACGATGGCGACGGCAATGCCGACGGTGAAAACGGTGTTGAGGCCGAGCAGCGTGTCGCCGAGGCCGAACATGGATTTCATGACGAGGCCGCTCGTGTAGAGCATGGCGGGAAGAAACAGGAAGATGTTTCCGATCAGGAAGACGAGGGCGACGGTGGCGCGGATGTGTTTGTTGTTATAGCGGCGCTCGAGGAGCTCGGTGACGGTGGTGCACTTGTAACGGTAGTAGATCGGGAGGAAAATTTTCGCGAGGAGCACGAGGCCGACGGCGCCGGAGATTTCCCACCAGACGATGTTGAGCGTCTGCGAGCCGCTCATGCCGATGAAGGTGTCGGTGCTGATGTTGGTGAGCGTGATGGTGCCGCCGATGAAGACCCAGTTGAGTCCGCCGCCGGCGAGAAAGTAGTCGTGCGCGCTGTCAGTGGAGCGCGTGGCTTTGCGGCAGTGGAGCCAGGTGGCGAGGGCGACGAGCGCGGTGAGCGCGAGGAAGACGGAAAGCTGGATCAGGGCGTCGGGGGTCATGGGTGGGGCTCCGCTCGAAACTGAGGAACAGAAGGACGCAAAGAGCGCGAAGGGATGGAGGGAATCGCGGCGGGAGGCAGACAGTATGAACGAGGATCGCCGGGCGTGGTCGGTTGGGAGGGAGCCGGAGTTTCGACAGGATTTACGGGATTAACAGGATTGGAACGCGCCAACGCGCGTTGGGAAAGCGGTGCCGGGTCACCGCACTCCAAAGTTACTGCGCGGCGTACTCGGTGAAGTGGCGGGTTACTTCGGCGGAGTCGGGGGTACCTTGGTAGAAATAAAAACGGTAGCGGAGGGTGAGGGTGCCGCCGGCGGGGATGGTGTAGTTGCCGAGGTCGGACGGGAGCGGTTTTTCTTTTGTCGATTCGAAGGAGGACTGGCCGAAGGGGTTGGCGGCGAGGAGGCCGTAGTCGCGGGCCATCCACCACGTGGGGTGGCGGAGGTTTTTCGGGTGATCGAAGAGGGCGACGCCGTAGGATTTGCCGTCGCGCTCGGCGTAGTAGGCGCACCAGGCGGCGCGTTTGCCCCAGACGGTGGTGTCGCGGTGGCCGGTGGACGTGAGGATGTGGCCGGAGCCGGGCCAGTGGCGGCCGCCCTGGCGATGCGGGAGAACCATCCATGGGGCGACGCGGAGGGCCATGAGGCCTTCTTTGTTGTCGCCGATGACGAGGGGTTTTTCGGGCAGGGCGTGGATGGTGACGTCGTAGTCGAGGAAGCGGGCGGTGGAGTTGGCGGCGTGGAAGCGGAGGGTGGTTTCGTCGGTTGCGATGAGTTCGCCGGTGGGGGAGGTCCAGCGGTTGCGGACGCGGAGTTCGCCGGTGGAGCCGTTGGTGGAGGAGACGATGCCGTCGTGGACGGTGAGGCCTTTGGGGAATTTGGTGCCGGCGGTGCCTTCGTTCCAGAAGTCGATTTTGTTCACGTCGCCGTGGGCGAACATGAGGGCGCGCTGGTGTTTGTGGTCGGGCTCTTCGTGCGGGGCGGGTTTTTCGGGGAAATCGCGGACGAGCGAGGTGCCGTCGGGCAGGAGGATCGGGTAGCAGTAGGGGCGGGAGGCGCCGCGGAAGATGTAGTCGGTGAAGTGTGTGCCGGAGATTTCGATACGGACGCGGTCGTCGAGGCGGGTGAGGGTGACGAGGGGAGATGAAGCGGTGAGTGGTGTGAGGGTGAGCGTGCTGGCGAGCGCGAAGAGGATAGGACGTATGGGACTCATGGGACTTATAGGACCTATGGACGGAGCGCGGAAGGGGGAGAAGGCGGGGAGAACGAGTACGAGTAAGAGAACGATGGGGAGGTCAGAGTTCTTCGAGCCAGAGGTTTCGGAACTCGATGGGGCTGCCTTCCATCTGGAGGGCGATGGCGCCGGCGACGACGGGGAGTTTGGTAGCGGCGTTTTGGCGGATGCCGTTGACGAAGACTTCGATCGCATCGCCGCGGCAGGTGATGTCGTAGCTATTCCACTCGCCGTGCGGTTTTTCGGAGGAGTCGGCGAGACGCGGGGAGCGTTTGCGGTTGTTGGTGAGCGGGGCGTCGGGGATGTCGAGACCGAGGCCGATGAACTGGCCGGCGTTGCCGGTCTTGAGCTGGGCTTCGTAGCAGAGCGGCCAGATTTTGTCGGGGCCGTGTGTGTGGAGGAGGAGGCCGCTATTGGCGTTTTCGGAGGAACCGGTGGGCCAGCGCCATTCGAGGTGGAGCTTGTAATGGCCGTAGGCGCGGTCGGTTTTGATGTAGCCGAAGGTCTTTGTATCGAAACGGAGGATGCCGTCGGTGACGCTCCAGGTGGATTTGGGATCGACGGGAGCGGTGCCTTCGGCGGGCGGAGCGAGGAAGAGTTTCCAGCCGGTGAGGTCTTTGCCGTTGAAGAGTGTGGTGCGCGTGACGAGTGGAACGGCGTTTTCGAGACCGGTGCCGGTCACGTTGCGCGTGGCGAGGAGCGGGCCATTCGCGACGGTGACGGCGATGTCCTTGAGTGTGACGCTGGTCATGTGGACGAGGGACATGCCCTTGGCGGCGGTGCCGGTGATGTTGGCGAGGGTGAGATTTTCGACGGGTTTTTCGGGAGTGACCTGGGTGCCGTCGACGATGGTGGTGGCGTTGTGGAGGCGGACGTTGGTGAAGCTCAGGTTTTTCGCGGAAGGGAAACCGAGCAGGCCGGGGACGGGGTCGTCGGCGGTGTTGGTGTTGCCGCCGACGGTGAGGTTGATGCGGAGAAAGCCGCCGTTGAGGATCTCGAGGTTTTCGGCGGAGATGTTTTCGGTTGTGCCCGCGCGGCCGATACGGGTCTTGATGTAGATCGCGTGGGTATTGCTGTCGAAGGAGCAGTTTTCGATGCGGACATTGCGGACGCCGGCGGAGGTTTCGCTGCCGATGCCGATGGAGGCGAAGTGGCGGCAGCGGAGCTTGCAGTTGCGGATGACGATGTCTTCGGCGGGTTTGGCGATGCGGGCGCCGTCGAGGCCGCGACCGGATTTGAGGCTGATGGCGTCGTCGCCGGTATCGATGTCGCAGCCCTCGATGAGGACGTTTTTGCAGGAGTCGATGTCGATGCCGTCGCGGTCGCCACGGATGGTGAGGTTTTTGATGACGACGTCGGTGCAGTAAGTCGGGTGCGTGGCCCAGTTGCCGCCCTGCGTAACGGTGAAGCCTTCCCAGCGGACGTCGTGGCAGTTGATGGGCTCGAGGATGACGACGCCACGCGGGTTTTGGGGTTTGGCGACCTCGCGGTTTCCCTCGATGCGGCCGGGGCCGATGATGGCGATGTGGTCGGCGTTGTCGGCGTAGATGAGGGCGCGACGGCCGGGCTGCCAGCGGCCTTCCCAGCGGACGTCGACCATCGGGTAGTCGTCGGCGTCGGGGCTGCCGATGAGGACGGAGTCGGCGGAGGCGAAGCGGAGGATGGTGCGTGTACCCATTTGTACACTACCGATGAGGTAGCGGCCGGAAGGGACCAGGACTTCGCCGCCGCCGGAGACGGCGCAGGTGTCGAGTGCGCGCTGGAAGGCGGCGGTGTCTTTGGTGGTGCCGTCGCCGAGGGCGCCGAAGTCGCGGACGTTGTAGACGGCGGGCGCGGCAGCTGTTGCGGTGGCAGAAAATCCCAGAGTGGCGGCCAGGATTAAGAGTATGGACAGGATTGTCGGAAGGGGGAGGAGGCGGAGTATGGAGTTTGTGGGACTCATGGGACGGATGAACCTATGGAGCGGAGGGCGGAAAAGGCAGGAGAACGAGTACGAGTAAGAGAACGAGAACGATGGGCGGTGGGGGACCACTCGCTGGCGCTGGTGGCTACGGGGCTCGTGGTTAGTTGGGGAATTGGTCGAAGGGGCGGGAGACGGGTTTGCCGAGGAGGTGTTTGTCGGCGAAGTCGAGCATAGCTGTCCAGTCGTCGGCAGTGATGGTGTGGCCGTGTTCGGCGTAGTTGACGCCGAGTTTGTCGGTGGCGTCGAACAGCGCGTAGACGGGGCGCGCGGCGAGGATGGATTGTTTCACGGCGTTGAGGAGAGAGACGCCGTCGGTGGTGCCTTCGAGGGCGATGAAGGGGCGCGGGGCGATGAGCGCGAGGAACCAGTGCTGATCGAACGGGAGTTTGTCGGTTTGCTGGCGGAACTGGTGGAGGTGCGGGGAAAACCAGTTCGGGTATTTCTTCATCATGAGATCGAGGCCTTCTTTTCCGCCGCGGCCCTCGCCGCTGAAGCGATAGGCGCCGACTCCGCCGCCGCCGGTGACGACGGGCGCGGCGAGGGCGATGCGTTCGTCGAAGGCGGCGGCGATGATGGCGGATTTGCCGGTGCGGGAGATGCCGGAGACGATGATCTTGGAGGCGTCGAGCGCGGGGTCGGTTTCGATGTAGTCAACAATCCGTGACACGCCCCAGGCCCAGCCGCCGAGGATGCCCCAATCGTAGCCGGGGTAGGCGGGATAGAAGCGCGTGGTGCGGAAAGCCCAGCTGCCGTCGGGGAGGCGGAGGGTGGTGTCTTCGGCGCAGTCGTTATTGTTGAAGGTGATGTAGGCGTAGCCGCGGGCGAGGATGGGGCGGATGCGGGCGGCGACAGCTTCGGGGTCGGCAGACTCGGAAGGTTTTGGTGCGGCCGGGTTGCCGCCGGTGTCGGCGAGCGAGGGCCGCGTGCTCGTGGATACGGAGGGCGCGGGAGCGTTGGTGGAAGGCTGAGTGGTGGCGGTGGCGGGCGTGGGTGTTGAGAGTTCGACGGGGAGCAGCGCGTTCACGCCTTTGCCCTGACCGGGCGGGCGGGGGAGTGTTGGGAGTGATGTTGCTCCGGGTGGTGTGCCGCCGGGGAAAATGACGACGGGGAATGCGGTGCTGGCGGGGGAGGCGGGCGTGAAGATGCCGATGTTGAGCGAGAGTTTTTCGCCGGGGCCGAAAGTGAGCTGGACGAGGCGGTAATTCGCGAAGCCGTCGAGAAGTGACTGCGTGGATACGACGCGGGCTTTGACGTTGCCCGGGGCGGGCGGCATCGCGCCGGTGGCGTAGTATTCGAGCGTGCGGCGGATTTCGGCGCGGTGGTTTTGCCAGGCTTCGGTGGAGGTGATGCGGGAGCCGTCGGATTTGAGGAGAGGGTCGGGGAGTGGGGTCTGGAGAGGGAGCTGGGTGGGGCCGGGGAGGGGAGCGAGAGAGGTGGCGATGGGCGGGACGGGGATCTCGCGGGGATCGGGTTGGCCGGCGATCATTGTGGGATCGGGCGTGGCGGGTTGCGCCAGGAGCGACGGAGGAGGGGACAGGATTAAGAGGATGGACAGGATTGTCGGAAGGCGGGGGCGGGGCGCGGGGGTGCGGTGAGAAGGGCGGCGCATAGGGTTGGGTGTTGGCTAGACGATCAGGGGGGCGGAAGGCTGCGGGGATTTTGTTTACCGCGGAGACGCGGAGGGCGCGGAGTGTGAGGAGAGCGGATCGTCAGCCGAGGCCGAAGATGCGGGGGTGTGCTGACGGCAGCGTAGCAGTGGGAATGTCCGGACTTTTTGGGAATGACTGCTTAGCCCCTACGAGCGTGTGCTTAAAGCGGTCATTCCGGGAGTTGTGGCGACAGGCCGACGCGGCGGAATCGGGTGAGAAGGCGCGGGATGTTTTTGCGCGCGAGCTCGTGCTCCCAGATGCGAAGGACGCGCCAGCCTGCTTTGCGAAGGGTGCGGTTGACGAGGCGGTCGCGGGCCTGGTTGCGGGTGATTTTGGTGAGCCAGAACTCCGCGTTCTGCTTGGGTTTTGTCCCGTGGATTGGACAGCCGTGCCAGAAGCAGCCGTCGACGAAGACGGCGAGGCGGAGCTTGGGAAAAATGAAGTCAGGTTTGCCGATGAGGGTACTGTTTCTCCGCCAGCCGGTGATGCGCGCGGCGCGCATGAGGGCGATCAGGCGGAGTTCGGTGTCTTTGTTGCCGGTGCCCCGAATGCGCGCCATGACAGCGGAGCGTTTTTCGCGGGTGAAGACGTCGGGCATGGGATTGAACGGCAGCCGGTGGGATTTGGGTTAGCTATTCTCTCCCAAAATGACGGCCTTCGTCGTCAATGATGGAGCCATCTGGAAGGACACGGACTGGCACTAAGAACTCATCGATCACGACGGCATCATCAAAGTCTCGTTCGCCGTTCATGAATTGCTGCAATCGGATCAGGAGCGAATCGACGATCTCACGATGCGCTTTGTTCTCGGTTTCGAACACACAAGGCAGTCCGTCTTGATCGCGAACCGCTGGGGGCGGTCCCTGACATAGCGTATCGATGTAGATGCAGAAGCCTCGTTGATCTTTCTCTCCTGATGCGCCTGAACACAACGACACGCTCATGACGATTTCTCCTGTTCTGTTATCTGCTGCTGGATCGTCGCAATGAGCCGGTTGTAGTGGGCAGCAATTGCCAGCGCTTCATCTGCGTCGCGGCAATCCTCTATGATGAAGTCGTCTCTCTCGGCATAGCCGCTTTTCATGTAAGCCGCTGTTTCCACCCACGATTCCAAGCGTTGTCGAAGCCCGTCGAGGAGTTGTCCGAGATCGTTTCTTTCGAATCGGATCAAAAATATTTTACCCATGATGGGTGAAACCACCTGGCCAGGTTTGGCCGGTTCGGGAAGTTCAAAAGCGAGGCTTCGCTTCTCTTGCTCAAATTGCCAACGTCGAGTCATGCCTAAAGCGCCCGCCGTCAAATGGACCCGTGAGCACTTCCTCATCGCGCTGAATCTCTACTGCAAGCTGCCATTCGGGAAGCTCGACAAAGGCAACCCACTTATCATCGAGGTCGCGGCGAAAATGGGGCGTACGCCAAGCAGCTTGGCTATGAAGTTGGTAAACTTTGCTTCACTCGATCCGGTAGTCATCGCCCGCGGTAGAAAGGGGCTCGGTGGTGCGACCAAACAAGATCGCGCGATGTGGGCAGCGTTTCGGAGCAACATCGACGCGCTGGCACCGGAAAGTGAAGTGTTGCTGCACGACTTATTCACCCACGACGAAAACAAGGACGTCGATTTTCTTGAACGCGACCGTGTTCATCTCGAACCGTCGAATCGCGTTCCGCCCACAGGGCCAACGGAAAAACTCAGTGTGGTTAAACTGCGTCGTGGCCAGCAGTTCTTTCGCCAGTCCATACTTAACGCCTATGGTGTTCGCTGCTGCATCAGCGGCATTTCTGTACCGCGTCTCTTGGTTGCGAGTCACATCCGGCCATGGAATGCATTTCCTGAAGACCGGCTAAATCTGCGCAACGGACTTTGTCTTTCCAGTCTCCATGACGCGGCATTTGATTCTGGCCTGATCACCTTGGACGAAAAGCTTCGGGTTGTTTTGAGCCCGCGTTTGCGAAAGCATTTTCCACAGCCCGCCTTGGAGCAGAATTTCGTCGCTTACGAAGGACAACCAATTCGAAAGCCGGACATACTTGCCGAACCTTCGCCGGATTTTTTGAAGCATCACAGGCAGGTGATCTTCAAAGGGGCCATTTGACTTTCCGGTGCGGGATTTTCACTGACAGGCACTTTGGATTTGGTGTCTTTGCCTTAAATGGCATCAGGCGAAAATTGGTCCCTGCCGGAAGTTAGAGCCACGGTTATCGACTACATGGCTATGCTCAGATTGGAGCTGGCTGGGCAGACCTATAATAAAACAGCACATCGAGAAGCGCTGCTCACTCGACTGGACGGACGATCGAACGGTGCGGTCGAAATGAAGCATCAGAATATCAGCGCGGTTCTGCGTGATATGGGCCTCTTCTGGATTCCTGGCTATAAGCCACGATCCAACTATCAGACGATCTTGGCGGAAGAAGTGGAGAGATGGGTCGGTGCGAACCCTGAAATTGATCGGCACGCTCTTGCCGCTGCGGAAGCTCCAGCAGCAACTCCGGAGTATTTTGATTTTAGCGCGTTTGAAGTAAGCAGTCCTTCCCTTCGTCCGGGTTTCGAGCCGGGTGTACAAGAGCCGTCGGCTGTTTATGGGGAAGCACCTCGTGTGGCGATGAAGCGAGATTATGCGGCTCGCGAGGCTCGCAACTCGTCACTTGGGCAGGCTGGTGAAGAGTTTGTCATGAAGTTTGAGCAGTATCGTCTCACAAAATCCGGACAGGTAAGTTTGGCGGCGAAAGTTGAGCACGTTTCCAGAACTCAAGGTGATGGGCTGGGCTTCGACATTCTCTCGTTCGATCCCGAGGGGAATGAGCGATTCATCGAGGTCAAAACAACGACGTTCGCCAAAGAGACTCCGTTCTATGCGTCATCTAGTGAGCTTCGATTTGCGCAAAAAAATGCGGAGAAGTTCTCTCTGTATAGGTTGTTCGAGTTCAGGAAGGCGCCGAAATGTTTCACTCTGGCGGGTTCGATTCAGGAGCACTGTGCTTTGGATCCAGTTAGTTATCGGTGCTCGTTTTTGTGAGCGTCTGATCAGGTTCCGGGTCGAGTTCAGCGAGCTGTTCTTGGGAAACGGATCGGGCTTCGCGTTTCGCCCGGATGTTTTCTCCGAAGCGACGCAGGACCGGTGATTGGGCAGGCATTGCCCGAGACTACCAGGCTGTGGACTATGAGGCCACGGACTATGAGTCACATCGTGCGGAGGTTTTTTTAGGATCGGCGCGGGACTTTGGGCTTCGGAATTGCGGTGCGAAGCCGCCCCTTGTTGTTCGGAGCGGGGCGTCGGGGATAACGCGTCATGCCCGGAGACAGGTCGTCGTTGAACAAGAAAGCGCGACGAGGGCGTCGCGCCTCTGTCGGAAATCGCGCCGGGACGGCACGCTCCGCCTCGGAGGCGGTGAGCAAGCCCGCGCCCTACAAGCGGAAGCGTCCGGCGGGTGTCAGAGTTGGCGGAGGGCTTGCTGGAGGAGTTCGTATTCGAGGGCGCGGCGGGTGCGGAAGCGGCGCTGGCGGGCGGCGTTGGCGAGGCGTTTTTCCTCGGCAGTTTTCGGCGGGCGGCCGGCGCGCAGGCGCAGGGGGAGGTCAACGTGCGGAGTGTAGAGGTTGCGTCTGGCGAAAGCTTCGGGGCTTTGGCGGAGGGCGAGTGCGCGTTCAGCGGGGGAGGTGACACTGTACCACGGTTGGGGGGCGGCGCGGTCAGGAGCATTGGCCCAGCGCGGAGTGGGAAGGCCTGCGGTCTTCGCGAGGTGCTCGGCGTAGGCGGCAAGCCAGGCGTCGGCGACGGAGCCTTCGGAGAAGCGGTGGCGGAGAAGAGCCGGGGCGGGGGCCAGCATTTTCAGAATGGCCGGGCGCGAGCGGGTGCTACGGACGGTGTGGAGCCAGTCCTGAAACTCACGTCCGAAACGTTCGAGGGTATCGCTGCGGGCGGCGACTTCTGAGAGAGTTTGGGGGCGGCCATTCATGGCGTGCGAGGGATTTCGGTGAGCAGGCGTGTGACCATGCTGCGGGCGTAGTCGTGCAGGGCATCGCCGGGAAAGAATCGTTCGAAGATCGCGTCAACGGTCTCCAGCGAGGCCGGTTTTATTTTGTGCAGCAGATAGCGGATGTCGGGTTCGTCTCCCGGGTATCCAAGTAGTGGAGGCCGTGAGGCACGGAGTTTGAGGGCGAGCAGGTAGTTCGCGGTCGGGACGCTGAGGATGATTCCTGGCTCCAGCTCCGGGGCGGGGAAGGGGCGGTTTTGTCCGTGCGGGGAAAGAAACTGCTGCACTTCGCTGTTGAGCCAGTCTTCCGGGAGATCTTGTTCCGTGGCGACTTTGCGGACGAGGCGGACTCCTTGGGCGGCGGGTTTGATGACAGCGTCGACATCCCGGGTGGAATCACGTGAGCCGTAGACGAGGGTGAAGACGGCGCCGCCGTAGAGGTCGATTTCCAGGACGATGCCCTCGGCGGCCGCGAGTTCGGAGAGGCGGCGGAGTGCGCGGGTGAGGCGCTCTTTGGTGAGGGCTTCGTAGGGCATGGATAAAGCGTTACGTAATGGTTTAAGGTTGGCAAGTGTAGGCGGGGGAAGGTGAAGGGCGGAATGCCGGAGGTGTTGAGTGGGCTTTTACGGGAAAGCGGGCGGTCGCGAACAGCGCGCCCGGAGCGCGCGCTCCACCTTTCGGGCACGAAAAAGCCCCGCGCTTTTTTGGCGCGGGGCTTGGGGAGTAAGAGTAAGATAAAGAGGAAAGAGAAAGATTCTCTGTCCGCGTTTACTTCTTCTTCGCGAGCTTGGCGTTGGCGCGGGTTTCTTCGATCGCGGCCTGGGCGGCGGCGAGGCGGGCGACGGGCACGCGGTAAGGCGAGCAGCTGACGTAGGTGAGGCCGACCTTATGGCAGAACTTCACGGAGTCGGGATCGCCGCCGTGTTCGCCGCAGATGCCGAGCTTGATGCCGGGGCGGGTTTGATTGCCGCGTTCGGCGGCGATCTTCACGAGCTGGCCGACACCGGTCTGGTCGATCGAGGCGAAGGGGTTCTTCTTCACGATCTCGTTTTCGGTGTAGGCGCCGAGGAAGCTGCCGGAGTCGTCACGCGACATGCCGAGGCAGGTCTGGGTGAGGTCGTTGGTGCCGAAGCTGAAGAACTCGGCGGTCTGGGCGATCTCGTCGGCGGTGAGGGCACCGCGTGGGATTTCGATCATGGTGCCGACGGAGTAGGCGATCTTCACCTTCTTCTCCTTCTGAACCTGGGCGGCGACTTCGTGGACAATGGCGACCTGGAGATCGAGCTCCTTCTTGAAACCGACGAGCGGGATCATGATCTCGGGCTTGGCCTTGAGGCCGGCCTTGTTCGCATCGGCGGCCGCTTCGAGAACGGCGCGGGCCTGCATGCGGGTGATTTCCGGATACTTGATGCCGAGGCGGCAGCCGCGGAAGCCGAGCATCGGGTTGAACTCGTGGAGTTCGTGCACGCGGTGCATGATCTTCTCGACCGGGATGTTGAGCTTCCGGGCGAGGTCCATCTGCTGTTCCTTCGAGTGAGGGAGGAATTCGTGCAGTGGCGGATCGAGGAAGCGGACGGTGGCGGGGAAGCCCTTGAGCGCCTTGAAGATTCCGAAGAAGTCGTCGCGCTGATACGGGAGGAGTTTCGCGAGGGCGGCTTCGCGGTCGGCGAGGTTGTCGGCAAGGATCATCTCGCGCATGGCGTCGATGCGGTCGCCTTCGAAGAACATGTGCTCTGTACGGACGAGGCCGATACCGACGGCGCCGAAGGCGATGGCCTGGCGGGCCTGCTCGGGGGTGTCGGCGTTGGTGCGGACGGAGAGCTTGGTGGCCTGCGAGCACCACTTCATGAGCTGCACGTAGTTCTTAAATTTCTCGGTCTTCTGCGCTTCTTTGTCCTCGCTGATGAGGCCGGAGATGATCTCGGACGGAGCAGTCTTGATCTGGCCCGCGTAAACGGTGCCGGAGGTGCCGTCGATCGAGAGGAAGTCGCCTTCCTTGAAGACCTGGCCGTCGATGGTGGCGGTTTTGGCGTCGTAGTCGATCTGCACGGCGGCGGCGCCGCAGACGCAGACTTTGCCCATCTGGCGGGCGACGAGGGCGGCGTGCGAGGAAACACCACCGCGAGCGGTGAGGATGCCTTCGGCGGCGATCATGCCGCGGAGATCTTCCGGGGAAGTCTCGACGCGGACGAGGAGGACTTTTTCGCCCTTCTCGGCGGCCTGCACGGAGCGGTCGGCGTTGAAGTAGATCTTGCCGGTGGCGGCGCCGGGGCCGGCGGGAAGACCGGTGGCGATGACCTTGGCTTTTTTGACTTCGCCGAGGTCGAAGATCGGGGCGAGGAGCTGCTCGAGCTGGTCGGCCGGGTTGCGGAGAACGGCGGTTTCCCAGGTGATGAGTTTTTCGCGAACCATGTCGGCGGCGAACTTCAGCGCGGCGGCGGCGGTGCGCTTGCCGTTACGCGTCTGGAGCATGAAGAGTTTGCCTTCCTGGATGGTGAACTCGATGTCCTGGACGTCCTTGAAGTGCTTCTCGAGCGTGGCGCGGACCTTGAGGAGTTCGGCGTAGCTCTTGGGCATGACGTCCTTGAGCTTGATGACGGGCTCGGGGGTGCGGACGCCGGCGACGACGTCTTCACCCTGGGCGTTGACGAGGAATTCGCCGTAGAACTCGTTGACGCCGTTGGCGGGATTACGGGTGAAGGCGACGCCGGAGCCGGAGGTTTCGCCGGTGTTGCCGTAGACCATGGCCTGGACGTTGACGGCGGTGCCCCACTCGGAGGGGATGTTGTACTTGCGGCGATAGACGATCGCGCGGTCGTTCATCCAGGAACCGAATACAGCGCCGGCGGCGCCGCGGAGCTGGTCCCACGGATCATTCGGGAAAACTTTTCCGGTGCGCTCTTTGACGAGGGCTTTGAAGCGTTTGACGAGTTCCTGCTGGTCGGCAGCGGTGAGCTCGGAGTCGACGATGTCCTTGTGGTAGACTTCGTGTTTGTAGCCTTCGATGACGGTCTCGAATGGCTCGTGGTCTTCGCCTTCGCGCTTCTGCACGCCGAGGACGACGTCGCCGTACATCTGGATGAAGCGGCGGTAGCAGTCCCAGGCGAAGCGCTCGTTCTTGGTGGCTTTGACGAGGGCGAGGACGGTCTGGTCGTTGAGGCCGAGGTTGAGGATCGTGTCCATCATGCCTGGCATCGAGTCGCGGGCGCCGGAGCGGACGGCGACGAGGAGGGGGAAGTTGGCGGAGTCGCCGAACTTGTAGCCCATGATCTTCTCCATGTTCTTCACGCCGGCTTCGAGCTGGCTCTGAAGGGAGGCCGGGTAGGTGCGCTTGTTGGCGTAGTAGTAAGTGCAGACCTCGGTCGTGATGGTGAATCCGGGAGGAACGGGGAGGCCGATGCGGGTCATTTCCGCGAGGTTGGCGCCCTTGCCGCCGAGGAGGTTCTTCATCGTGCCGTCACCGTCGGCTTTGCCGGCGCCCCACGTGTAGACGTATTTTTGGGCCTTGGAGGCGGATGATTTTTTCGCGGGAGCGGAAGACGACTTGGTCTTCGCGGCGGGTTTCTTGGCTTTGGATTTAGCGGCCATGGATGGATTGGAGGGTTGTCGGAAAAGACTTTTCCGGGCGTCCCCGGCGGAGCGCGGAAAGGGGAGAGGCAATAGGTCGGGTGCGAGGGCTGTCAACGGCGCAGCGGGCGGGGGAGGCGCTAACGTTTGCGCGACCGTCATGAGCGGGCGGAGGTGGGTAATGCGCCCTGTCACCGACCCGGGCGGCGCTCCGACAGATGCCTGTGGAGATACCGATGGGACGTGCCTCATTTCCCCGGAAAGACGGCGGCGGCGGCGGGGTGATAAGCTGGCGGCATACACGCGTATGACACGCGCCTTTTGCCCAACCCAGTCATCCCTCGGAGCCTCTCATGAAAAAAAACCTGCCTCGCCCAATTCCTCCGCGCCCGCCCCCAAGAAAGCCGAATGTCCTTTCACGAAGCTACGCCGGTTTTTCGGCGGCGAGACGCATCAGGACGCAAAAGACAGCGGCGAAGTGCTGACGACGAATCAAGGCATCCCCATTTCCGATAATCAGAACTCGCTTAAGGCGGGGTTGCGCGGGCCGACGTTGCTGGAGGATTTCATCCTGCGCGAAAAGATCACGCACTTCGATCACGAGCGCATCCCGGAGCGCATCGTCCATGCGCGCGGCACGGGGGCGCACGGGACGTTCGAGTCGTACGGCGCGCTCAAGGGCGTGACGAAGGCGGCGTTTATCCAGCCGGGAAAGAAGACGCCGGTGTTTGTGCGTTTCTCGACGGTCGCGGGCGGCGCGGGGTCGGTCGATCTACCGCGCGATGTCCGGGGGTTTGCGGTGAAGTTTTATACGGAGGAAGGAAACTTCGATTTGGTGGGAAATAACATCCCGGTGTTTTTCATTCAGGACGCGATGAAGTTTCCGGATCTGGTGCATTCGGTGAAGATGGAGCCGGATCGTGGCTATCCGCAGGCGGCGTCGGCGCACGATACATTCTGGGATTTCGTGTCGTTGATGCCGGAGAGCATGCACATGCTGGTGTGGGCGATGTCGGATCGCGGCATCCCGCGTTCGTACCGGATGATCGAAGGTTTTGGCGTGCACACGTTCCGGCTGGTGAATGATGAAGGGCAATCGACCTTCGTGAAATTCCACTGGCGTCCGCTGCTGGGGATGCAGTCGGTCATTTGGGACGAGGCGGTGAAGATCTGCGGTGCGGATCCGGATTTCCATCGGCGCGATCTCTACGAATCGATCGCGAATGGCGATTTTCCCGAGTGGGAGCTGGGGCTGCAGCTCTTCGATCAGGAGATGGCGGACAAGCTGCCCTTCGACGTGCTCGATCCCACCAAGATCATCCCTGAGGAGCTCGTGCCGCTCACGATGGTGGGCAAGATGACGCTCGACCGGAACGTGGACAATTTCTTCGCGGAGACGGAGCAGGTGGCGTTCTGCCCGGCGAACATCGTGCCCGGGATCGATTTCACCAACGACCCGTTGCTGCAGGGGCGGTTGTTTTCTTATCTGGATACGCAGCTCAGCCGGCTGGGCGGGCCGAATTTTCATCAGATCCCCGTGAATGCGCCGAAGTGCCCGATGCGGAATTTCCAGCGTGACGGGCTTCGCCAGATGACGATTCCGAAGGGGCGCGTGGCGTACGAACCGAACTCGCTTGCGCCGGAAGGACCGCGAGAAAGCGCGAAGCGCGGGTTCGAGTCGTTTGCGGCAAAAGGGCAGCCAGAGACGCTCGATGCGGAGAAGACGCGCCGGCGGGCGGAGACGTTTGCGGATCATTATTCGCAGGCGCGTTTGAAATTCCGTTCGCTGACGCCACCGGAGCAGCGGCATGCGATCAGCGCGTTTGCGTTCGAACTGGGGCGCGTGGAGACGAAGGCGATCCGCCGCCGCATGCTCGGGCATTTGAAGCATATCGACGCCGAGCTGTTGGCGGGCGTCGAGACCGCGCTCGGCATGGAAGGGCAGGCGGAGTTTTTGACGCCCGCCGTGGAGCCGCGCGACCTGCCGCCATCGCCCGCGCTGAGCATCATCGGGAAAGCGCCGGTCACGCTGAAAGGCCGAAAGATCGGCGTGCTTGTCTGCGACGGTTTTGACGCGGCGTTGCTCAAAACGCTGAAGGCCGAAGCGAAGAAGGCGGGCGCCCGTGTAGCGGTGATCGCCCCGAAGGTCGGGGGAGCGAAAGATGCGTCGGGGAAATTGATGGAAGCGGACATGGCGCTTTCGGCAGCGCCGTCTTTCCTGTTCGACACCGTGGCGTTGCTTGCGAGCGAGGAAGGCGTCGAAGCGCTCAAGAAGGAGGCGGCGGCGGTGGATTGGGTGCGCGACGCGTTCGGGCATTTGAAGGTGATCGCTTATGCAAAGGCCGAACCGCTGTTGAAGATGGCGGCGGTAAAAGCCGATGAGGGCGTGATCCCGCTCGGGGCCGAGGGAGATGTGAGGGGATTCATCGAACGCGCAAAGGAAGGACGGCTCTGGGATCGAGAGCCGAAACTTCGTTCGCCGGGTTGAGTCCACATGAGGGCGCCTGATGCCCTGCGCGGTTGTGCTGTCTTCCCGGCACGGCCGCGCAGAGCAGGGCGGCCCGGCGAGTTTTTTAGCGGATACGGCACATTCCTCGCTTCCGTTCGTGGCGAAAAACCCGCACCATTGCGGGCTTTTACGAAACGTGAGCCCATCCGAAGACTCTTCCCACTACGACGATCCGGCCGAACCGCCGGTCGATCCGCGCGAGAAGCCGATGGGGTTTTTCGATCATCTGGAGGAGCTGCGCTGGACGCTGGTGAAGTGCGCGGTCGTGTATGTGGCGTTTGCGGCGGTGATCGGGTTTTATCTGAAGGAGTTTAATCACCTGCTGATGTGGCCGCTCGATCAAGTGCGGGCGGACCGGCCGGGGTTTGAGGTGCCGCTGGAATCGATCGGGGTCTCGGAGATTTTCGGGATGATTTTTCAGGTGTGCATGATGGGGGCGCTGGCTCCGGCGGCGCCGTTCGTGATTTATTTCGTGGCGAAGTTTGTGGCGCCGGCGCTGTCGCCGAAGGAGCTGCGGATGATCGTGCCGGGCGGCTTGGTGGCGTTGCTGTTGTTTTTGCTGGGGGCGGCGTTCGGGTTTTTCGTGCTGGTGCCGCAGACGATCAACATGTCGATCGAGCTGAACGCGCTGATGGGCTTTGGCATCCAGTGGACGCCGGCGAGCTACTACAGCATCCTGCTGTGGCTGGTGCTGGGCGTGGGGCTGGGTTTTGAATTTCCGCTGCTGATCGTGCTGCTGGTTTACCTCGGGATGCTGAGCACGGCGTTTTTGAAAAAGTACCGCAGGCACGCGATCGTGTTGATCGTGGTGATCGCCTCGATCGTGACGCCGACGACAGACCCGGTGACGATGGGGCTGTTTGCGGCGCCGTTGTATGTGCTCTTCGAGCTGGCGATCCTCGCGGGCGCTGCGCTGGAGCGGACACGGGCGAAGGCCCAGGCGATCTGAGTCCGCCTCCGCCGGAGTCGGCGGTCAGGAATGCTTTCATGCACCCGGCAGACCGCGAGCGAGGCCGCGGGTCGGGACGGGTGATGTCTCGAGGCCTTTTTAGCGGGTGAGCGAAGCGCCCTGACTGCCGTAGATCTGCTGGAGTTGTTCGGCGCTGCGAGCGTCGCGGAGGCCGCCGGTGGCAGTGAGCGGCATCGGGGCGGATTGGAAGCGGCCGTGGGTTTGCCAGCCGCCGCCGGGAGACCAGACAGGGGCGTAAGTCGAAGCGCGGACGGGCTCGGGGGCGCGTTCGCGAATCACAACGGTGCGGCCGTAGTCGCGGTCACGGTAGACGGGGTAGGACGAGTACCAGGCGGGCGCGAAAAGCGGGTTGTAGGAAAATCCGAAATGGCTGCCGTGATGCCGGTGGTGAGGATGCCGGTGATGCGAGTGGTTCCAATCCCGGTGTCCGGGATGGAAGAGCCCGTGGTGGCGATGGTGCCCGTGACCGTGATGATGACGACTGTGGACATCGCCGAAACCGACGCTCAGGCCGATGCGGGTGCCGCCGTGGTAGTGGCGGATGTCGGACAGGCCCGTCGTCGGGAGGGCGAGGGCAGCGGCGAGGCCGAGAAGGGGAAGGGCTGCGGCGGAGGTTTTCATGCGCGCTGGGATTGAAAATGGTGGAGGTGGCGGGAGTTGAACCCGCGTGCCCCTGGGCTTCGTGTGCCGCGTCTACCGTTGTAGTGAATCGTTTATCTCGCCGGGGTTACGCTAATTCACGCGCTTAAGCCCAAGCATACTCCCGGGTGAAGGTACGGTATGCGGCCCGCGAGTGGCTCCGCATACTATGCCTGCTGTCGACGTTCGTTCCGGCTAGCAGGTGTCGCCGGACAAACGACGCTGCATTAAGCAGCGAGGGGCATTTCTTCGTAGTTGCCTGTTATTTTTTTGAAGGAGGATTAACGAGGCCAACCTTCATCCTCGAACGGCAGCGGCGCACTCCAACCAAGGGTCGAATCCAGAACACCCCCAAAGTGGGAAAGTCAGTGGATTGGCGTGCGGCCAATCAAAGAACGAGAGGACGAAAGGTGCGCAAAATCGCGGGAATATCAAGGGGTGATTCGCGGGAGACGCGTGGCGGTGCGCTGGTGTGTTGCTCGCGGTTTTAGGGGGAGCGGCACTTGCTAAGTGCCGTTCCGGCGCGCGAGTGCTCCACCTTTTGGCTTTCGCTTAGAAGTGCCGGCGGTCATCGCTGAAGGTCTCTTTCTTTCATGGCGAAAACGAGCGACGGACTTTCTTCGGTGGTGCAGCAGATCCGGTTTGTCGGGCGCTCGGGCGGGGCGGTGAAGGCGTTGGGCGGTTTTAAGAAGAGCCATCACTCGGTGCCGGATGCGGTGAATGCGACGACGACGGCGTTTCTGGCGAAGCTGTGCGCGGGGGAGCTCGCGGAGGAGGCGGAGGGGTTTTTCCAGAGGTCGAAAGAGGCGTTTGGCTACAAGCGGAAGGAGCTGGCGCTGGATGTGACGAGCCCGGTGGCGGTGCTGACGGCGAAGGATTTTTCGCTGGAGCTGAGCTACGCGCTGGAGGAGGGCGATCCGTCGGCGTGGGAGCTGACGCGGACGCTGCACGGGGTGACGCGTAGCGACTTTCTGGGCACGGAGGCGTGCGCGGCGGTGTTTGGCGGGCTTTTTAGTGAATTGGTTTTTGGGCTGACGAAAGGTGTGTCGGTCGAGGCGGTGATCGATGCGATCGAGGGGCTGGAGCCAGAGGACGACGATGCGGGCGATGTGGCTGGCGATGGAGATGAGGAGGAAGGCGCTGCGCGTGGTGGGGTGCTGCGCGTGGATTATCCGTCGGATTGCCGGCACTGCGTGGTGTCGGTCGAAGGCGTTTCGGCGACGGTGAAGTTCGAGGGCGCGGAGCTGGCGATGGTGTTTCCGCGGAGCGGGGGGCCGCAGGAGTTGCTGGAGGGATTTGCGGCGGTGCGGGCAGCGTTTGCGCTGACAAAGAACAAGGCGCTGGCGGGGTTGTTGAAGTAGCGAATCGGGGAATAAAAAAACGCGATCTGGTGAGGGATCGCGTTTGCGAAACGGAGAGATGACGGACGACGGCGGATCAGAGCATGTCGGCGACGGCGGCGCGTTCTTCGGCGAGCTCTTTGTTGGTCGCGGCGATCTTGGACTTGGCGAAGTCGTCCATCGTGTAGCCGGTGATGACTTCGTAGCTGCCGGGGGTGGTGGTGCGGACGGGCATGCCGGCCCAGACGTTGGCGTCGAAGCCGTAGAGGCCGTTGGATTTGACGGCGACGGAGTGGATGGCGCCGGGGGTCATGAGGTCGCGGACGTGGTCGACGAGTGCGTTGGCGGCGGAGGCGGCGGAGGAGAGGCCGCGGGCGGCGATGATGGCGGCGCCGCGTTTGCCGACGGTTTCGCAGAAGGGGCCCTGGAGCCAGGCGGAGTCGGTGATGACTTCGGTGGCGGGTTTACCGCCGATGGTCGCGTGACCGAAGGCGGGGAACATGGTGGGGCTGTGGTTACCGTAGATGAAGATGTTCTTCACGGTGGTGAGATCGGCGCCGGCTTTTTTCGCGAGCTGGGTTTGCGCGCGGTTTTGGTCGAGGCGGACCATGGCTGTGAAGCGCTCGGGCGGGAGGCGTTTGGCCTGGGAGGCGGCAATCATGCAGTTCGTGTTGGCGGGATTGCCGACGACGGCGACGCGGGCGTCCTCGGCGGCGACTTCGTCGATGATTTTGCCCTGAGAGATGAAGATCTTGCCGTTATCCTTGAGGAGGTCGGCGCGCTCCATGCCGGGGCCGCGTGGCTTGGCGCCGACGAGGAGGGACCAGTTGGCATCCTTAAAGCCGATACGCGGGTCGTCGGTGAGGACCATGCCCTTGAGCAAGGGGAAGGCGCAGTCGTCGAGCTCCATGGCGACGCCTTCGAGGGCCTTCATGGCTTTTTCGACGGGGACTTCGATGAGCTGGAGGATGACGGGCTGGTCGGGGCCGAACATCGCGCCGGAGGCGATGCGGAAAAGGAGGGAGTAGGTGATCTGACCGGCGGCGCCGGTGACTGCGACACGGATGGGTGATTTGCTCATGATGATGGGGAAAAGTTTATGCGAAACGACGCGACGCCGACACGCATGGATTGCGTTTCAGTGTGCGGAATTAGCAAGGCGGGGCCGATGAAAGATTTTGTCGCGAGCATCCGTGTGGTTGTCGCGACGAGCGGTCGAAGATCAGGCGAAGCGTGGGGCGAGGGCGGCGTGGATTTCGCGGACCATGGCTTCGGTCGTGGCCCAGTCGATACAGCCGTCGGTGATGGAGACGCCGTACTTGAGCTGGTCCTTGGGCTGGGGGAAGGGCTGGGCTCCGGCGTGCAGGTTGCTCTCGACCATGGCGCCCATGATGGAGGTGTTGCCGGCTTTGATCTGGGCGAGGAGCTCGCGCATGACCTCGGGCTGGCGTTCGGGTTTTTTGGCGGAGTTCTCGTGCGAGCAATCGACGAGGATGGATGCGGGGAGGCCGGCTTTGGCGAGGCGGGATTCGGTCTCGATGATGTGGGCGGCTCCGTAGTTGGGGCCGGTGGTGCCGCCGCGGAGGACGATGTGGCTGTCGGGATTGCCGCGGGTGGCGACGGCGGAGGCGGTGCCTTCGAGATTGATGCCGAGAAAAGTTTGGGGCTGGGAGGCGGCTTTGATGGCGTTGATGGCGGTCTGGAGGGAGCCGTCGGTGCCGTTTTTGAAACCGATGGGCATCGAGAGGCCGGAGGCCATTTGCCGGTGGGTTTGCGACTCGGTGGTGCGTGCGCCGATGGCGCCCCAGCAGACGAGGTCGGCGACGTATTGAGGCGTGATGGGATCGAGGAACTCGGTGGCCGTGGGGAGGCCGAGGTCGAGGACTTCGCGCAGGAAGGCGCGGCCGAGGCGGAGGCCTTCGGCGATGTCGTGGGAGCCGTCGAGGTGCGGGTCCATGATGAGGCCCTTCCAGCCGACGGTGGTGCGGGGTTTCTCGAAATAGACGCGCATGACGACCAGGACACGGTCGGCGACTTCTTTGGAGAGGGTGGCGAGTCGGCGGGCGTAGTCGGCGCCGGCGGCGGTGTCGTGGATCGAGCAGGGACCGACGATCAGGAGGAAACGTTTGTCGTCCGTGAAGATGAGGCGGCGGATGTCGGCGCGGGAGCGGGCAATGAAGTCGGCCTGGGCCTCGGTCTTGGGCAGTTCGGCCAGGAGTTTGGCCGGTGCGGGAAGAGGACGTGTCTCGACGACGTTGATGTCGGAGGTCTTTTGCATGAAGGGGCGGAAATTGGCCCGTTCGTGGTTTGGGAAGCAAGCCTGTGGTGGGATCGCGGACCCCGGAAAAGAAGTTGGCCGGTCGCCTACCCCTAAGCGACCGGCCATTTGCTTTCTTAGTTACCCCAAAACTCCCGCTAGGCGGGAGAAGTGAGAAATTGAATGAGCAGAAGAGACAATGGGAGGTGCTTTGCGTCAAATAAAACTTGGGTTTTGGCGGAGGTGGTTTTGCAATGTGCCTTCGTTTAGATACTTAAACTCTATGAATTTTGGCGCTCGTGTCCGTTTTTGTCGTTACCAACCGGCAGCTGTGCTGCGGGTGAGTGGGGAAGATGCGTTATCGTTTCTGCAAGGGCAGTTTACGCAGGAGCTGAAAACGGTCGGGGTCGGTGGAGCGGCGTATGGATTGTGGCTGAATCAGAAGGGAAGAGTGCTGGCGGATAGCTTTGTTTCAAGAGCGGCAGAGGGCGTCTGGTGGGTGATCAGCTACTTCTCGCCGGCGGTGGTAATTCGGGAGCGGTTGGAGAGTTATTTGATAGCTGACGATGTGGTGATCGAGGACGAGACGGAGGCGTGGGAAGGCGTGGTGGTTGCTGGCGAAGGCGCGGGGGAGTGGGTCGCGAAGGCGGCGGGGCTGACGTGGCGTGGCCGTCGAGCTGAGGAAGTGACTTGGGAGTGGCTGCGGCCGAAGGGGGCGGAGCTGGCGGTGGGGGAGTTTGAGGAAGTGTCGGCGGGGGAGTTGGAGCGGTGGCGGATTGAGGCGGGGATTCCGGCGGTGCCGCGGGATGTGGGGCCGGAGGATTTGCCGAATGAGGCGGGGTTGGAGGACGTGGCGATTTCTTACACGAAGGGCTGTTACCTCGGGCAGGAAGTGATGGCGCGGCTGAAGGCAATGGGGCGGGTGCGGCGGCGGTTGTTGCGTGTGCGCGGGGCGGTGGGCGTGGAGATGCCGGTGGTGCCAGTGGAGTTGTTTTTTGGAGACAAGCGGGTGGGGCAGGTGCGTTCGGCGGTGAAGATGGGCGAGGGGTGGAGGGGGCTGGCGATGGTGATGTTGATGGGCGTGAGCCCGGGGGCGAAGTTGAGTTTTGCGGCGAATGGGGCGGTTGGTGTGATGTTGGAGGAATTTTCTCATGACTGAGCACGAGCAACTGGTGGCGCTTTGCGTGAAGATGGGGGCGGCTCCGGCGCAGGCGGAAATCATGGCGGCGCAACTGGCGAAGCGGGCGGATCAGCTCGCGGCGGAGCGGGGGATCACGCGGGTGGAGGCGATGGGGCATTTGTTGCAGCTCGTCGTAAAAGGGCGCAGCGGGGAGGCGCCGCCGGGATTTGAGGGCGGACGGCCGCCGACGGGCGGAGGCGCGGGAAGCGGACGGGTAGTTTAAGTGATGAACAGTTTGATCGTGAGGAAAACCGTCTCGCTTTCGCGGCGAGGGATCGAGAGTTTCGCGGGCTTTTACGCCCCGCATGAAAGAGCAAATCATCGCCCAGTTTCAGAACGCATTTGGCCGCGCGCCCGAGTTTGTGACGCGGGCTCCCGGTCGCATCGAGTTCATAGGAAATCACACGGACTATAACGGTGGCACGGTGCTAGGCGCTTCGATCGATCGCGGCGTGTGGGTGGCATTGGCGCGGCGGACGGATGGAAAACGGAGGTTTTTCAGCGCGTTTTCGGGCGAGCTCACAGAGCTGAACACGGGCGTGCCTCAGAAGCAGGCAGGGAAGGCGTCGTGGATCAATTATCCGCTGGGCGTGCTGGCGGCGTTGCCTGTATTCGGACTTAAAGCACCGGAGGGGTTTGATTATGTGGCGGCGTCGGATTTGCCGGCGGGCGCGGGGTTGAGCAGCAGCGCGGCGATCGAGCTGGCGTCGGCGCTGGCGTTTTTAGAAGCGACAAATCAGCGGCCGGATCGCGAGACGGTCGTGAAGATCGGGAAGCACGCGGAGAATAACTTCGTGGGCGTGCCGTGTGGAATTTTGGATCAGGGTGTGTCCGGGTTTGGGAAGAAGGACAATCTGGTGTTCATCGATTGCCGCGGGCCGAAGTTTGCGACGGTGCCGTTGCCGGCGGACGCGCATTTCTGGATTTTCAACACGCATCACAAGCACGCGCTGGTGGACGGGATGTATGCGGCGCGGCATCGCGAGTGCATGGAGGCGGCGAAGGCGCTGGGCGTGTCGTTGCTCGTGGAGGCGAACGCGGCGCAGCTGGAGGCGGGGAAGGCGAAGATTTCGGCCGATGCTTACAAACGGGCGAAGCACGTGATCGACGAAATCGCGCGTGTTGAGCAGGCGAATACGGCGTTGCGGGCGGGCGATCTGGCGGGCGTTGGCAAGTTGCTGACGGCGTCGCATCGGAGTTCGCAGAACTATTTCGAGAACAGCACGGCGGAGCTGGATCTGCTCGTGGACACGCTCGTAGGGACGCCGGAGGTGTTTGGGGCGCGGCTGACGGGCGGTGGATTTGGCGGCGCGGTGATGGCGCTCACGAGCGGGAAGTTTGGCGCGGCGCAGGCGGAGTCGGTCGCGGCGGCGTATGCGAAGGTTTACGGCGCGAAGCCAGAGATCCTGCACTGCCAGACGGGAGATGGGGCGGCGGTGATTTGAACGCGCGTTTTTGTAGGAGCGTCGTCCAGACGGCGGGGTTACGGCGAACCCCGCCCTACCTCGGAGGGCGGAGCTCAGAGCATTTCTTGCAGTTGGGCAAAGTAGGCTGTGACCCAAGGGTGGAGGAAGAGGAAGTGGAGGAGGCCGCCGAGGGCGAGCATGGGGCCGTAGGGGACGTGGGTACCCATGCCGAGGTCGGCGGGTTCTTCACCGGGTTCGGGAGTTTTGAGTTTTAACTCTTTGCCGGAGGCTTTTTGCCAGATGAGCGCGGCGGCGAACCAGAGGGAGCCGATGATGGCTCCGCCGAAGATGGAAGTGATCGTGCCTTGCCAGCCGCAGAAGGCACCGATGGCGCCGACGAATTTCACGTCGCCGAAACCCATGGCTTCTTTTTTTAGGACGACCTCGGCGAGGATCGCGATCCAGAGGACGAGGGCGGAGCCGATGAGGACGCCTTGCAGGGAGATGACGGCGGAGCGGAGGCCGGCGATGAGGGGAATCTCGTGAGACTGGCCGTGCAGCGAGGGGACGAAGGCGGAGATGATCACGCCGACGACGGCGAGGCCGATGCTGAAGCGGTCGGGGATTTCAAAGTGGTCGAGGTCGATGAAGCTGGCGCAGATGAGGCAGCTCACGAAAAACATGCCGCAGAGAGCCTTGGCGGGCGGGAAGTGAAGCCAGCAGGCGAGGAAGAGGGCACCGGTGAGGAATTCGATAAATGGATACCGGAAGGAGTAGGGCTGGCCGCAGCAGCGGGCTTTGCCGCGGAGGATGAACCAGCTGAGGACGGGGATGTTGTCGTACCATTTGACCGGCTGGCCGCAGGCGCAGGTGGAGCCGGGGTGGATGACGGATTTTTTCGCGGGGATGCGGTAGATGCAGACGTTGAGGAAGCTGCCAATGAGAGTGCCGAAGATGAACGCGGCGGTTGGAAAGAACCAGGGGAGCGCGTCGGAGAGAACGGCGATGTCGGATTCCATGAGAGGTGCGGGCGATGACGGGGGTGTGGGTGGCGGTTGTCAAACGTGGGGCCGGGTCACGCGACGGGTGCGGCGGTCGTGCGGGTTTGCCAGCACTGGAGGAGGGCGTCGGCGAAGCGGCGGGCTTGCGCGGAGTGATCGAGGAGCGGGCTGCGGCGGAGGTCGTCGCGGAGGGTGGCGCGGATGTTCGAAAGTGTTTCGGGGGAAGCGGCGAGGCGGGCAGCGATGGTGACGTAGTCGTCGGGAGTTTGCGCGATCCATTCGGGGTGGCCGGCGGCAGTGAGGAGAGAGGCGCTGACGCGGGAGGCGTGGCGGTCGCCGGCGAGGGTGACGACGGGGACGCCCATCCAGAGGGCTTCGCAGGTGGTGGTGGTGCCGTGGTAGGGAAAGGTGTCGAGGGAGATGTCCATGCGCTCGTAGAGCGCGAGGTGGCTGGCGAGGTTGGGCGTGCGGCCGAGGAGCTTGATGCGGGCGGGGTCGATGGCGTGACGGGCGAAACGGCTGGCGATGAAGGCGGCGATGCCGGGGTCGGAGAGGCCGTGGCCTTTGAGGAGTATCCGGGAATCGGGCACGGCGGCGAGGATGCGCGACCAGAGGGCGAGGGTGGCGTCGGAGACTTTGGCGAAGTTGTTGAAGGAGCCGAATGTGATGGGACGGTCCGCGGGACGGTTGAGAGAAACTTCGGGGGCGGCGGCGGGCGGGGCGTAGGACCAGGCGGTGGGAGCGAAGCGGATGAGTTTCTCGGTGTGGAAGCGCTGGTCTTCTTCGGTGGGGTCGGTGATGGCGTCGACCAGACGGAAATCCATGGCGGCGAGGCCGGTGGTGTTGGGATAGCCGAGGTAGGAGATCTGGACGGGGGCGACGCGGCGGGCGAAGACGGGGAGGCGGTTGAAGCCGGTGTGGCCGGCGAGATCGACGAGGATGTCGGGAGCGTCGGCGCGGATTTGTTGTTCGACGACGGCGTGGGAGAGGCCGACGAAGTTGCGCCAGAGGGTGGCGTGGGCGCGGAGGCGTTCGGACATGGCATCGACCTGGAAATGATCGTGGTAGAGGACGATTTCGAAGCGCTCGCGGTCGAGGTGCTGGAGAATCGGTTCGAGGAAGTAGGCGACGGAGTGGGAGCGAAGGTCGGGGGAGAGGAAGGCTAGGGAGATTTTCGATTTTGGATTCTCGATTTTCGATTTCGGAAGGTGGCTGGTTGGCGGTGGGGGAAGGGTTGATTCGAGGAGTTTGCCGAAGGCTTGGTGGTCGGCGAAGACGGTGTCGCGGGGGAGGTCGAGGTAGTTGAGCGAGAGGAGGCGGGCGCTGCGGGCTTCGTGGTGCGCGGGGTCGCGGGCGAGGGCTTCGGCGTAACTGGCGGCGGCTTCTTCGAGGCGGTAGCTTTGTTGGAAGGCGAGGCTTCGGCCTACGAGGGCCTGAGTGAGCGCGGGGTCGTGCTGGAGGGCGTGGGTGAAGCAGTCGTGGGCTTCGGTGAATTTATTTTCGTGGAGGAGGGCGAGGCCGAGGTTGCACCAGGCGGGGGCGTAGTCGGGTTTGAGTTCGAGGGCGCGGCGGAAGTGGGGGATGCCGGCGGGGAGACCTTGTGTATCGGAAATCAGGGCACCGAGGCGGTCGTGGGCGTCGTGGTAATCGGGCTTGAGCGCGATGGCCTGGCGGTAGGCGTCGAGGGCTTCGGAGGGGCGGCCGAGGGCTTTTAGGGTGAGGGCGAGGTTGTTCCAAGTCTCGGGGATCTTGGGATCGAGCGCGAGGGAGCCGCGGTAGTGAGGCTCGGCTTCGGCGGTGCGCCCCGCGCCGGCGAGGGCGAGGCCGAGGCGCATCTGGCAGAGGGCGTGTTTGCGATTGGCGCGGTGGGCGCGGGTGAGGAGGTCCACGGCGTCGGCGTGGCGGTTTTGTTGATACGCGAGGACTCCGGAAAGATGCAGGACGTCGAAGAGCGCGGGGGCGGCGGTGCGGACCTGCCGGTAGAGTTTATCAGCGTCAGCGAGACGGCCGGCCTGGTGGTGGGCGAGGGCGGCCTGGAGGGTGCGTTGGAGTTGCGCGGGGTTCATGGCGCGAGGGTATGGGGCTGCACGCGGGGTGCGGCAGGGTGATGCGCGGGGGCCTGCGGGAGCAGCGCCTGGGCTCGAGCCGGTGACATAAAGCGATGAAGGGTAGCATCGGACGGTGCCTAGGGAGACTTGAGGGAAAACCCCCGGATAGTTTCCGCAGAAAGCCCCTAAACTCCGGGCGTTTGTCGTCGATGATTGGGGCAACAACCGTCGTGTCCGTTCTCCCGGGAGCAGGCGCGGCGTGCATCGCCTCATGCCTTCGACCAGTCCTATCTCGACCACCAACCCCACGAAGCCGCCGTTCCGCACGTACACCGATGCGGACATCATGCGGCGCATCGATGCGTGCCCGAAGCTGGCGTCGTTGCAGAGCATCAATCGGGCGCTCGCTGGACTGGTAAACTCGGAGCAGAGCTACAATTCCCAGATCGCCGAAATCATCCGCCGCGATCCGTCGCTGACGGCGCGTCTGCTGCGCATGGTGAACTCGGTTTATTTCGGTCTGACCGCGAAGGTGAATAACATCGAGGAGGCCGTTTTTTATCTTGGGCTGCGCCAGATTCGCGAGTTGTCGATGGCGACGCCGGTCATCGAGGAGCTGGAGAAAATCAACCGCACGTCCCTGCGGTTGCCGTGGAAAGATCTTTGGAAGCACTCGATCGGCTCGGCGATCATGACGCGTGAAATCCTGGCGACGACGACGCTGTTGATCGACGACGACACGGACTACATCATCGGGCTGCTGCACAACGTGGGGAAAGTGGTGCTGGCATCGGCGTTCCCCGAGGAGTTTGCGAAAATTTTTGAGACGCCGTTTCGCACGGTCGCTGAAGTTTGCGTGCGCGAACGCGAGCTCATCGGCTGGGATCATGCGCGCATCGGCGGTTATTATCTACAACGCCACCAGCTCTCGGCGGAGATCACGGACGCGGTCCTTTATCACAACGATCCCGCGGCCGCGCCCGATCACTCGTTCTATGCGGCGGCCGTGCAAGTGGCCGACCAGCTCGTGCGGTTCGCGGGGATTCCCGGCGGCTTCGAGACGGTTGAGCCGATCGCGGAAGATTCGTGGCTGGAGCTGCCCGGCTGGAAAATTCTTTATGGCACCGAGGAGCGGGAGACGCGTCTTGCCCGTGCCGCCCTGTCCAACAGCGTCCAGCGCCTGCCCACGGTGTTGAGCGGTCTGGTCTAACCCGAGTCGCATCGCCCGGAAATATCCGACGCCCGCACCGCCCCGGGGCCACCTCCAGATGACCCTTGCCGTTCAAATCCCCAGCCAGCCGGCCGCAGCCAACGCGGTGTCGGAAGAGGCTGTGCTCGTGCTTAACTCGCGGCGGCGTATCCAGCAGATCACGCCACGGGCGGCAACGCTGCTCGACCGAAAGCGCTCCCAGTTGATCGGCGTGGTCTTCGAAAGCCTCGGGACGCCGGAGGAGCTTGGGCTGATTGTGCGCGAACAGCCGGTTTACAGCAAAAGCGGCAGGCCGTCGGCGATCGTGGTGACGTTGCGGATGGTGGAGTTTCACTCGAGCGAGCACGACGACCTGGTGCGTCCGTGGCAGGCGAGCGTGGAGCTCGCGTTGTTGCGCGCCCCGGATGGGCGTGTGCTGGCGGTGAACGAGGCCTTTGCGCGCAAGTTCGGCGTGCCGCGCGCGTCGTGGCCGGGCTCGGATGCGGCCTCGCTGATCCATCCGGATGATCTCACGAGCTGGAAAGCGGCTGTCGCCCGCATCGATCGTCCGCCGCATCGCGGTTCACACGAGCATCGCTGGCAGACAGCGCAGGGCTGGCGCTGGCTCTCGTGGGAGGATTTCGCGGTGCGCAATGCGGATGGCGTGATCATCGCTTATCGCTCGATCGGAAGGGACGTGACGAAACGGCGCCTGGCCGAGGAGCATTTTCAGAAGCTGGCGAGCGCGGTGGAGCAGTCGCCGTTCGCCATCGTGATGACGACGCCGGACGGACGTGTGCAGTATGTGAATCCCCGGTACACGCAGACGACGGGCTATACGCTGGAGGACATTTTCGAGAAAAACATCCCGGTGCTGCGCGGAGGCCATGCGAGCGAGGAGTCGTTTCGCCAGTTTGAGGAGACGGTGCGCTCGGGACGAAAGTGGACGGGCGATCTTTGCACGCGCCGCAAAAACGGGTCGGTGCTTTGGGAGCATGTGCAGGTGTCGCCCATCCGGAATTTTGCCGACGAGGTGACGCACCTGCTGTCGATGCGCGAGGATATCACCGAGCGAAAAAATCTAGAGGACCAGTTAAGGCAGGCGCAGAAGATGGAGAGCCTGGGCACGCTGGCGGGGGGCATCGCGCACGACTTCAACAACGTGCTGGCGATCATCAATGGGTTTGCGGAGATCGCGATCAGCAGGGGGCCGGCGAACGAGACGCAGGCGCGGCATTTGCGCGAGATCCAGGATGCGGCGCAGCGCGCGGTGGGGCTGGTGCGGCAGATCCTGACGTTCAGCCGCAAGACGGAGTCGATGTTCAAGTCGGTCTCGATCAACCAGCAGATCAAGGATCTGGGACGCATGTGCGCGGAGACGTTTCCGCGGACGATCTCGTTCGCGTTCGCTTTGGACGAGACGATCCCGGAGTTCTCGGCCGATCCGAACCAGCTCCAGCAGGTGATCATGAATCTGTGCGTGAACGCGCGCGACGCGATGCTCACGCAAGGTGGCGGGCGCATCAGCGTGGCGACCGAGCGCGTGCGCGGTTCGACGTTGCAGCGGCTGAACGCGGACAGCGAGCGAGACTATGTGTGCATCAAGGTCGCCGATACGGGTTGCGGAATGCCGGCGCATGTGCGTGCGCGGATCTTCGAGCCGTTTTTCACCACGAAGCAGACCAGCGGCGGCACCGGTCTGGGGCTGTCGGTGGTGTATGGAATTATTTTGAACCACAAAGGCTTCCTCGAAGTGGAGAGTGTCGAGGGCAAGGGGAGCACGTTCTTGATTTATCTGCCGCTGGAGGCGGTGAAGCCATCGGCGGTGGTTGCCGCGGCGGCGGGGACGGCCCGGCGCATTCCGAAGGGCTCGGAGACCGTCCTGGTCGTCGAGGACGAGCAGAGCCTGCGCGATCTCTTGAAGGCGCTTCTCGTGCCGAGCGGCTACAAACTGTTGTTCGCACCGGATGGTGTGGAGGCGGTGAATACGCTGATGTCGGAGCCGTCGAAGATCGACGCCATCCTGCTGGACCTGAATCTGCCGCGCATGAACGGCCTGGAGGTTTACAGAAATATCCGGCGGCTGCGGCCCGATACGAAAGTGATCGTGATCAGCGGCAACATCACGCCGGAGACACGGCAGGAGCTGACCAGTCTGGGGCAGAAGGATTTTATCCCGAAGCCGTACAGTCTGGAGGATCTGGCGTTCCGTCTGCGTGAACTGTTGGATCGCAAGCCACAGGCGTAGTCTGATTCACGCGCGAGTCTTTGCGATCGTGCGGGTTTTTCGCTCAAAAATCGCCGGTTCGCTCCGATGCTGGCGGAGAATAACCATGCCCGTTTCCAGCCGACATATCCCCGTCGCCGGCAGAATCCGCCCGCGCTTGCGAGCCGGAGGCCGCGCGGTCCGCGCCGGGCGGCGTCGCCATGCTGAAGGAGGTCATTGGTGAGCAAGGGTTCTCCCGCTTCGCAAGCGTTGCTGCCGAGGGCGGCGTCGTTGATGACGGCCGGGAGTAACGCCGTATCCGATGAGCAACTGCTGGCGCCGGTTTATGCGCGCGGTGACGGTTGGATGAAGATTTTTATCACCGGGCATGCGGTGCTGGCGCTGGCGCTGGCGGGTGTGCATGACACGTGGGTGGTCACGGCGTGTGTGGCGCCGGCGGTGTTTGCCGCGTTCATGGCATGCGTGCGCCTGGCGCCGGGGTCGTTTCTCACGCGCTGTGTGGCGGGCATCTCGTTGCAGACGATGGTGAGCCTGCATGTGTATCAACTTGGCGGACTCGCCGAGGCGCATTTCTTCTATTTCACGGCGATGACGATGATGGTGGTATACGCCGACTGGCGTGCGCTTGTGCCGGCGACCGCGCTGACATCCGGGGTGTATCTGGTTTTCATTGCTTTGGAGAACACAGGAAAGACCCAGATCCATCCTGCGCATGGCAGTGGCGGGCTGAAGATGTTGCTGCACTTTTCGGGCATGTTGCTGCAGGTCGGGGTGGTGGGCTTCTGGTCGTGGCTGAACCGCCGGCACATCCTCGGGGAGGAGCGCAACCGGCTTCGCTCGAAGGAGCAGCAGCGCGAACTGGAGCAGCAACTCGAACGCGTGCGCCGCTCCGAAGCGCTGCTTCAGTCCAGCGGGCAGGTTTTGCTGGAGACTCAGGGCAAGATGGCGCGCGAAATCCGCGAGCGCCGCAAGACGGAGGAAACGCTGCTTCTGGCGAAAGCCGAGTTGGAGGCGGCGAATGGCCAGCTGGAAAACTCCATCGCGCGCGCCAACGAACTCGCGCTTTCCGCCGAGGTGGCGAATCAGGCCAAAAGCGCGTTTCTCGCGGTGATGAGTCATGAGATCCGGACGCCGCTTAACGGCGTGATCGGCATGACCGAGCTGATGCTGGATTCGCAGATCACCGAGCCGCAGCGGGACGGGTTGGAGACGATCCGCAACTCGGGCAACAGCCTGCTGGTGATCCTGAACGACATTCTGGATTTCTCGAAGATCGAGTCGGGCAAGCTGGAGCTGGAGCACGCCGACTTCTCAATCGCGCGTCATCTGGATGAGACGCTCGCTCTTTTCTCGGGCCGGGCGCAGGCGAAGGATTTGAAACTCTCGGCGACTGTGCGTCCTGGTGTGCCGCCCTGGATCAATGGGGACGTCACGCGTGTGAGACAGATTCTTTCGAATCTCGTGAGCAACGCGGTGAAGTTCACCAGTCATGGCGAAGTGGCGGTTGAAGTGTCGATCGCGACCGCAAGCGAGGCACCGCCGCCGGAGGGGCAAGTGTGTATCCAGTTTGCGGTGCGCGACACCGGCATGGGCGTGCCGCCGGACAAACAGGCGTTGCTTTTCCAGCCATTCAGCCAGGCGGATCTCTCCACTTCGCGGAAATTTGGCGGCACCGGGCTCGGACTCGCGATTTGCAAACGCCTCGCCCAGCTCATGGGTGGCGATGCCTGGATGGAGAGCTCGGTGGGCGCGGGATCGACGTTCTATTTCACGTTGATGGCGGCGCCCGCGCAGGACGCCGACACGCAGAAACGTGCAACGGCGAAGATTCAGTCGGGAGCGTCCGCAAAACCAGCGACTGATGGCGGACGCCCGATGAAACTGCTGCTCGTGGAGGATAACGCGGTGAATCAGAAAGTCGCCCTTGCGATGTTGAAACGGTTTAGTTGCGACGTGGATGTTGCCGGCGACGGCGTGGAGGGCATCGCGAAGGTAAAGGCCACCGATTACGATGTCGTGCTCATGGACTGGCACATGCCGGAGATGAACGGACTTGAGGCCACGGCGGTGATCCGCGCCGAGCTGCCGCCGAACCGCCAGCCGTGGATTATCGGGCTCACGGCGAATGCGATGCAGGGAGATCGCGAGAAGTGCATCGAGGCCGGGATGGACGACTATATTACGAAGCCGTTGCGCAAGGACGATCTTGAGGCGGCGTTTGGCCGGGTGCAGGCGCGCGTGATCGGAGCGTGATTTCTCGTAGAACGCGAATGCTTCGAAGGTGATGAGGCGGCTTGCGGGTGTTTCGAGTATGAAAACAAAAACGCCGCCTTCGAAAAGGCGGCGTTGGGAAAGTTGAGAAGCGATCGAGGCTGAAGAGTCGCTCAGAGATTGCTGGCGATTTCTTTGACGGTCTCGGCGGCGACCACGCGGTCGATGTCGAGGAGGGTTTTCACAGCGCCCTTCACCTTGGCCATGCCGAGGATGTAGCCGGTGTCGATGCGGGTGCCGAAGTCGGGCGTGGGCTCGATTTCGGTGCCGGAGAGATTCACGACCTCTTCGACGCTATCCACGATAAGGCCCATCTGGACGTTTTGCGTGGCGGAGACTTTGACCTGGACGACGACGATGCAGGTGCGGTCGGCGAAGACGGCCTTGAGACCGAATTTGACGCGCAGGTCGATGATCGGGATGACGCGACCGCGGAGATTGATGACGCCCTTCACGAACTCCGGCATCTGGGGCACGGGCGTGATTTTCTGCATACGGATGATTTCCCGGACCTTCAGGACGGCGACGCCGTAGGATTCGTTATCGAGTGCGACGGTCAGGTATTTGCCAGCGTTCTGGGTGGCGATGTGCGTGGCTGCAGCGAGGGAGCTCATGTGGATTGAAATAGGAGTAGTGCGCACCGGCATGGCGCGGCGTATGCCCATTATTCGGCTTTCTGGAGAGACGCTTTAGCGAAAACGCGGTTATAAGGGCTGGGGTGTTTTCCGGGGCCACAGTGTTTGTGGAAAGCAGTTAAGTTCTCCCGCGCCGGGCCGAATGAAGGAGAAGTTTTTCCATCGCTTCCCCATGCCACTTTCCACGGATTCCTACGCCACCCTCGATGACCTTAGCAACCGGCTCGCGGGCGAATCTATCCTTGCCCAGGCGGGTCGTGACGACGGCCTGATCCCCGCTTACAGCCTCCTCGGCGAGTTGCTCGAAGTCTGCTCCATCGAGCCGGACCTCCGCGAACCGCTGAGTGCTCTCAAAGTGGAACTCGAGCGCCTGCTCGATAATGCCCAGCCCTTCGACGAAGCCGCGCTCACGTATCTGCGCGATGTCGTGAAATGGCTCCCTGCCGCCGCTGCCGCGAACAAAGCGGGCCAGCCCGTGCCTCTGCTTTCCGGCAAGGCTACTCCGGCTGCTGAGGAAAATACGTCCACGGCGACGGCGGTCGCTTCTGCCGCGCCTGCCGATGATGGGCTCGCCGCGAACGATCTTCTCCTCGATCTCAACCTCGAAGAAAACCGCGAGCTGCTCACCGAGTTTCATGCCGAGGCGCTCGACCATCTCCAGCAGATCGAAGCCGCACTGCTCGCTCTCGACGAGACACCTGACGATCCCGAGGCGCTCAATTCCATTTTCCGCTCGTTCCACACGATCAAGGGCGTATCCGGTTTTCTCCATCTCACGCCGATGCACACGCTGACGCATGAGGTGGAATCGCTCCTGGACCTCGCGCGCAACCGCAAGCTGCGCCTGAACTCGACGATCATCACGGAGATCCTGAAAAGCCGCGATGCCGTGCAGAACATGGTCGGTCAGATCACTGTCGCGCTCGAACAAGGTACGGTCCCTTCAGAAATCATTCCCGTCAGTCACCTCATCCGTGCGGTGAAGCGTCTCGCTGCGGGCGACACCAGTGTCGCGTCTCAGGCTCCTGTGCCCGCGAAAGTCGCCGCTCCGGTGGCGGAAGCCGTCGCTACGAAACCCGCTGCGCCGCTCGCTCCGGTTGTTCCCTTTACGTCTGCCGAAACTCCTGCCGCGGCGCCTGCAAAGCCTGCCGAGCACAAGGAAGTCAAAGCCGCCTCCGGCGAAACCAAGACCGCCAGCTCGAGCACCGTTCGCGTCAACACCGACAAGCTCGATTCGCTCATGGATGTCGTCGGCGAACTCGTGATCGTGCAAAGCCAGCTCGCCGAGTCGGCCCGCGGCGTCGAGAGCGAGAATCCGGCATTGCTGCGCAACATCGCGCAGTTCGGTCGTCTCACGAAAGAACTCCAGCACACGTCGATGTCGCTGCGCATGATTCCGGTGAAGCCGACATTCCAGAAGATGGAGCGCCTCGTGCGCGACCTTTCGCGCGACTTCGGCAAGAAAGTGAATTTCCACGTCAGCGGCGAAGACACCGAACTGGACCGCACGGTCGTCGAAGACATCGGCGATCCGCTCGTTCACATGGTGCGCAACTCGCTCGATCACGGTCTCGAACCGACGGCCGATCGCATTGCCTCGGGCAAGAGCGAGGCGGGCAACGTCCATCTCAAGGCTTATCACGAAGGCGGCTCCATCGTCATCGAACTCAGCGACGACGGTCGCGGCATCAACACCGACAAGGTGCTGGCCAAGGCTCGCAAGCAGAACCTCATCCCCGAGAACGCGCAGCTCTCCCAGGACGAGATTCTCCACCTCATTTTCCTCCCAGGTTTCTCCACCGCCGAGAAAGTCACCGCCGTCTCCGGTCGTGGCGTGGGCATGGATGTGGTGAAGCGCAATATCGAGAAGCTGCGCGGCAAGATCGAGATCACCTCCGAAATGGGCAAAGGCTCGACCTTCCGTATCAAGCTTCCGCTGACGATGGCGATCATCGACGGCCTGGTGGTGCGCGTAGGCGAAGATCGTTTCATCCTCCCGAGCACATCGGTGCAGATGGCGCTGCGTCCTTCGAAGGATGCGCTCTCCACCGTGCATGGGCACGGCGAAGTCCTCGATCACCGCGGCAAGATTCTTCCGATTCATCGTCTCCACCGCCGTTTTCAGATCACCGGTGCGATCGAAAACCCTTGGGATGGCATCATCGTCATCGTCGAAAACAACGGCCGTGCCTCGGCGCTGCTGGTCGATGACATGGTCAGCAAGCAGGAAGTCGTCATCAAGAGCCTCGGCGGATTCCTCCAGAATCTCGTGGGCGTTTCCGGTGGCGCGATCCTGGGTGATGGCGGCATCGCGTTGATTCTCGATCCCACCTCGTTGTTCACCGCGGCCTGATTTTTCCCACACCCCGAACCCCATGTCCGCCCAGCCCACGTTTGCAGACGTCTGCGAGAAAGCGCTCCGGCTTCCGTGCTCGCCCGCGCTTTTGCCACGGCTCATCTCCGTGCTCGAAAACGAGGATGCCTCGATCGACGATCTCCAAGAGGTGATCCAGATCGATCCGGCGCTCGCGAGCTCGACGCTGCGGCTGGCGAACTCGGCGTATTTTGCCGCGGGCAGCAGCAATGTAGAAAATCTCGGCGAGGCGCTGATGCGTCTCGGCCAGAAAGAAGTTTACCGTCTTGCCGCGCTCTCGCTGGCGAGCCGCTGGATGACGCAGAAGGTCGAAGGCTATCGTTGGGAGGCCGGTGATTTTTGCCGTCTCTCGCTGGTGACCGCGGTTGCCGCTGAATATCTCGCCGAAGAGACCGGCCGCGTGGACCCGAAGACCGCGTACACCGCGGGGCTGGTTCATGAAATCGGCAAACTCGCGGTGGCTCATGCCTGCGGAGAACAGTTTCCGGCGGTGCGTAGCGAGCAATCGGGTACAGGCTGCACCTGGCTCGAAGCGGAGAAGAAGATTCTGGGATTTAACCACGCCGAAGTCGGCGCGGAGTTGCTGCGCCGCTGGAAGTTCCCGCCGTCGCTCATTGCGGTCGGCGTCCACAATCCGCCGAAGGCGGGAGATCCGGCCGATGTGCTGCCGCTGCTGGTGCATGTGCATGCGGCGAAGTTTCTCGCGGTTACGATCGGCGCGGGCGTGGCCGAGGATGGGTTTCTTTTCCAGCTGAACTCGGAACTGCTGGTCGAGTGGGGTTTCACGCCCGAGATGCTCGAGGCGGCGATTCCGGAGATTCTCGAACGCGCGGGCAAACTGCTCCGCGAAAATCTTTCCCACGGGTCTCTCAGCTTTTGAAGCGATGAGCTGAGCGGGCCCGTGTGGTTACTGGGGCGGTGGCCGTTGATACCGGTCGCCGCCCCTTTGCTTTTTTGGGGGGGACGCGAAACAAATGGAGGCAACCTCAGGCGTTGGCCTGGAGCGTTGGCGAGCGGGGATCAGGATGATCCCCCTACTTTCGGGCGGCTGTTTTAGGCGCGCGTGTGCGTGCGAGTGGCAGAGTCGTTACTTCTTCTCGGCGGCGGCGGGGACGAGTTTGCCGAGGTTAAAACTCGGGGGCGGTGTGCTGTCGACGAGGGCGAGGAATTTTTCGCGGCGCTGGATGAGGAGCTGGTGAACGGCTTCGCGCTGGGCGTAGCTGAGGCCGAGTTCTTCGTTGAGGCGGGCGAGGGTGAAGGGGATGACGACGAGCGTGATGGTGGAATCGAGGCCGTCGTAGATGCGGTAGCGCCAGTCCTTGGCGGGGTCGATTTTTTCACCGGGCTTGGGTGGTGGTGGCGCGGGGCGTTCGATGATGGCCTTGAGTCGGTCTTTTTGGACGGGCGTGAGCAGGGCTTCGAGTTGGGTGCGGAATTCGAGTTTGATGGGCTCGACCTTCTTTTTGAAGGCATCGATCTCGACCTTCATCTGGCGGAGGGCTTCGTCGGGAAGCGGCTGGCCGGACGGTTTGGGCGCGTCGGGATTTTCGGGTGCGGAGTTGAGCGGGGCATCGCGGAGTTCGCCGAGCACGCCGCCGGCGGGAGGCGCGGGGACGGGCTGGGTGCGTTGCATCCAGGAGCCGGCAAAAGTGCCGGCGGCGAAGCCGATCAAAGTCGCGAGGGCGACGACGAAACCTTTGTTCATAGCGGATCGAGGCTGGCGGTCTGGGCGGCGACCTCGCGCCATTCGGCGAGGTGGCGTTCGTTGGTCTCGGCGGTGGAGCGTGAGTGGAGGATTACCACGAGCAGGAAGCAGAAGGCGGCGGTGTAGGCCGAGACGGCGAACGGATGCAGGAAGAAGCGTGCGGGCCCGGTGCGTTCGGCGCGGGCGAGGCGGATGTGGCGAAGCACGCGGTCGGGGAAATCCGCGGGAAGCTGCGCGGCGGCGTGGGCGCTTAGCTGGCGCCAGGCGCGGGATTCAGGAGGCGTGTTCATAGTGTTGACGAAGTTGTTCGCGGGCGCGGTGGAGGCGGGCTTTGAGGGCGACGACGCTGATGCCGTTGATATCGGCCATTTCCTGCTGGGAGCGGCCTTCCTGGGCAAGGGCGATGAGAGCGCGGTCGGCGGGTTTGAGTTTGGAGAGGGCGTGGCGGAGGGCGTCGAGCTCCTCGCTGTCGACGGACGCAGGGGTTTCGGGGATCTCGAAATGTTCTTCCTGTTCGAGGGGTGAAAATAATTTCTGCCAGCGCTGACGGCGGATGTGATCGATGCAGGCATTGCGCGCCATGCGGAAGAGCCATGCTTCGAACTGGGCGGGCTGGTCGAGACGTGGGAGCGCGCGGATCATTTTGATGAAGACGATTTGTGCGAGGTCTTCGACCGCATCACTGCGGCCGGTGATCGAGTAGATGAAACCGGCGATGCGATTTTGATAGGCGACGATCAGCGCACGCTGCGCGTCTTCGCGGCCTTGCTGCGCCTGCCGGACGAGGTCCGACAGCGCCGTCGTTTCGGTGTTGTCCATGCGCGTGCATTTCTAAGACAGGCATGACGCAGGAAGTGTCGAGAAGTTGCGTGAGAGGAGTTTCTTGCAATCCGCCTGTTTTGAAGGGGTTCGGTTTGTGCAAGATGCACGTTTCGGGGGCGCGTTTAACGGGGCAGCGTGACAAGGATTCTGCGCGAGGGTGTTTGTAGGCAAAGAGATCTATAAGCACGGAGGCACATGGCACGCGCGAGGCATAGGAAGCGATCAATCAAACCTAAACGCGCATCGTCCGCCAAATGCTGATCCATGCGGAACATCCGCAGACGAAGTGAAACGATGCTGAACCAAAACCTATCTGTCTTTTGCGCCATGCTTAACTGGGTGATCACACTTCTTCTTCTCGCGACGGTCGCGGGATTTTTTGTTTTCGCCGGAACCGGTGGCGAGATCAGTAGTCTGCTGGCGCGTATTGCTATGGCCGGTTGCTCGGTGGTGGCTGCGGTGATGTTGGGAGTTCGTCTCTGGCATCGCTCCCGTCACTCCAAGGCGAGCTGACGGCGCAGATGTTCTTTTGACTCCGAAAAATTTCCCACTTCCCGGAGGTGCGACTTCCGGGATTGTTAGTTGAAGCTGGACCTGGCGGGGTCGCTCACGCGGCCCCGCCTTGGCTTTTTTAGCGCGGAGCAAATGGCGTCGGAGAATGGATCGAGCCTTGCGAATTCCTGAGGTTGTCCACGAATGCTCTGCCTGTCCCCACTATGCGCGTATTGATTGTCGACGATGAGCCCAGCATCCGCAAAATCACCGGCCTGGCCGTGGAAAGCATGGGGCACGAGGTGGTCTCGGCGCCAAACGGCGCGCGGGCGTTGAAAGAACTCGAGACGGAGCCGTGCGACGCGTGCTTCCTCGATGTGAATCTCGGCACGGAGGACGGTCTCGTGGTGCTGGAGAAATTGCTGAAGGCGCAGCCGGGGCTGGTGGTGATCATGTTCACGGCGTACGCGAGCATCGCGATCGCGGTGGAGGCGATGAGGAAGGGGGCGTTCGATTTTATCCCGAAGCCGTTCACGCCGGATCAAATCCGGCAGGTGCTCGATAAAGTCGGGCGGACGCGGAAGCTGGAGCAGAAGGTTAAGCAGCTCGAATCGCAGATCACCGAGGAAACTCCCGGGCTCGATCTAACCTCGGCGGAACCGGTGATGCAGAAGCTGCTGCAGATCGCATTCAAGGCGGCTGAGACGCCGGCGACAGTGCTCATTCTCGGGCCGAGCGGGACGGGCAAGAGCGTGCTGGCGCGGGAAGTTCACCGGCGTAGCGCGCAGAAGGAGAACGCATTCGTCACGGTGAATTGCCCGAGCTTGTCGAAGGAGTTGCTGGAGAGTGAGCTTTTCGGCCACGTGAAGGGATCGTTCACGGGCGCGGTGAACGACACGATGGGGAAAGTCGCGGCGGCGGATGGCGGGACGTTGTTTCTCGATGAAATTGGCGAGATGCCGCTGGAGATCCAGCCGAAGCTGCTGCGCCTGCTGCAGGAGCGCGAGTACGAGCGCGTAGGTGAAGCCAAGATACGAAAAGCGAATGTGCGCGTGATCGCGGCGACGAACCGGAATCTGGCGGATGAGGTGAAGGCGGGGCGTTTCCGCGAGGATCTTTATTACCGGCTAAATGTGATCAACGTGACGCTGCCGGGGCTGAAGGACCGGCCGGGGGATCTCATGCGGCTGGCGGAGAATTACCGCGTGTTTTTTTCCGGGCGCATGGGCAAACGCATCGCGGAATTTTCACCGGCGGTGAAGGAGGCGTTTACGCGCTATGCGTGGCCGGGGAATTTGCGCGAGCTGCGCAATGTGATCGAACGCGCGGTGATTTTATCGAGCAGCCTTGAGATCGAGCCTGCGGATTTGCCGGAGGAGTTTTCGCATCAGGCGGATTCGAGCATCGCGGTGGGCGCGCGGGTGACGCTCGACGCGCTGGAGACGGAGCACATCCGGCGGATACTGGCCTCGGCGAAGAATCTCGATGAGGCGGCGAAGACGCTGGGGATCGATCCGGCGACGCTTTATCGGAAGCGGCAGAAGCTGGGACTGATTTGAGTTTCAGAATGAGCAAGGAGCGCGGAAACTGAATCATGCTTCGCACGCGGCTTTATTTCGGACTGCTGCCGTTGCTGCTGCTGTTCATTGGCGTGGGCCTGGCGGCGATGTATATCTGCCGAGATTTGGGGCGGTCGATCGAGGCGAAGCTGGTCGCGAGCTATCGGGTCATGATTGGCTGCCACGAGATGCGTGAGGCGGCCTACGCGATGACGCAGGCGATTCACGAGGCGCAGAACGGCCGGATGCTGGATGCGCGGCCGGTATTCGAGGCGCAGCGCGGGATTTTTAAGCGAGCGTTGATGGATCAGTCATTCGTATCGGCCGGAACGGCACGGACGGAGGCGCTGGGCAAAGTGGCGGATGCGTTTGAGAAGTTGGTGGGATTTGGTGACGCGATGTTCGAGCGCGGGGTGGCGGTGACGCAGAGGAATTATTACGATACGGAGCAGGCGTTGTTCGTAACGCTGCGGACGCTCGAGGAATTGACGCATGCCGATTATCAGGAGCTGCAGAAGGAAGGGCAGCGGGTGGCGGATGTGGCGCGGTTGAGCATCAACTTTGTCGCGGTGGCGATGGTGGGCGGAATCGTGATGTCGCTGGTGATGTCGTATGCGCTGGCGCGGTCGTTGTTGAAACCGATCCGGGCGCTGACGGTGTCGGCGGCGGCGCTGGGCGATGGGAATCTGGAGAAGGATGTGCCGGTCACTTCGAAGGATGAGCTAGGCGAGCTGGCGCGGACGTTTAATTTGATGGCGGCGAAGTTGCGCACGTATCGCGATGCGACGGCGGCGAAGGTGGTGCGGGCGCAGCGAACGATGGAGGCGACGCTGACCTCTACGCCGGATCCGCTCTTTGTGGTGGCGAAGGATGGGACGCCGGAGTTGCGCAATCCGGCGGCGGAAGAGGTGGCGGCTTCGGAGGAGTTCGCGAACGGGTTTCCCGAGTGGTTGATGAAGCCGTTGAAGATGGTGCTCTCGACGGGTGTTCACTATGTGCCGACGGGGTACGATCATGTGGTGACGGTGCATATCGGGCGGGACGAGCGGCATTATCTGCCGCGCATTTTGTCGATCGGCGACACGCTCACGGGGTTTGGCGGGGCGGCGATGATTCTGCAGGATGTCACCAAGTTTCGGTTACTGGACGATGCGAAGACGAATCTCGTGGGCACGGTGAGCCATGAGTTGAAGACGCCGCTGACGAGTCTGCGGATGGCGGTTTATTTGTTGCTGGAGGAGAATTTCGGGAAACTGACTGCGGCGCAGAAGGATTTGCTGGAGACGGCGCGCGACGATGCGGACCGGTTGCTCCGGATATTGAACGACATTCTCGATCTGTCGCGGATCGAGAGCGGCATTGCGTCGCTCAACCGGCGCGAGGTGGCGGTGCCGGCGTTGCTCGACGACATGGCGAAGGAGATGAAGGCCATCACGGATGCGGCGGGGCAGCGGATCGAGGTGACGATTGCCGAAGGCGTGGCGGAGACGGTGAGCGTCGATCCTGACCGGTTGCGGCATGTGTTTATCAATCTGCTCGCGAACGCGTCGAAGTATTCGCCTGAAGGAAGCGCCATCACGTTGTACGCACAGCCGGGCGGTGAAGGGGTGGTGCGTTTCGGCGTGCGTGATCGCGGGCCGGGGATTCCGGAGGAGAGCCAGCCCTATGTCTTCGAGAAGTTTTATCGCGTTCCCGGGGAGATGAGGAAAGGCGCGGGGCTCGGGCTCACAATTGCGCGCGAGATCGTGGTGGAGCACGGCGGCGCGATTGGCTGCTCAAGCAAGGTCGGGGAAGGAAGCGATTTTCACTTCTTGATTCCGGTGAGCGAGGCGGCGGTGGTGGGGCGGTGAGCGGTGCCTTCGATATGCGAAGCGTGATTGTCAGCCCCTTAACTATTCAGCTCAGAAGCTTCCGTCTGGCTTCGATCTTTCCGGGTGAAATTTCGATTTAGGAGAGATGATCTTTTTCTCAGTTCGGTAGTGTAAGACCGAAGCGACTTCCTTCCCGTCGATCTTTCGTCCGACCCAGTCCAGATTGATGACTCGGACGAGAGCCCAGCGCACTCTCTGGCCTTTGTCGTTGAGATAGTCGGTTTCAGCTTTGCGTCCTAATTCGAGAGCGCGGGTAAACGCGTGCTCGAAGTCGGTGGCTTTGAACACGACTACCGACTCATCGTAATGGTTACGTTTTTTCCCCGGACCATCATCGACTAGGATGATGAACAGCAGACGGGCGCTATAAAATCCGCGGGCCTTTATGGCCTTGCTGCTAGAGGGCATTAAGTGCTCGGAGTTAAAGGGCGCTGGCAGAGGATCAACGCGACCTACTGCTTCTTGTTGATGAAGCGGGGGGCGGTTTCCATCTGGCCGCGGGTGACGCCGAGTTGGTTGAGGAGTTTTAGTTCGCGCCACAGATCGGCGCCGGAGATTTCGCCGCGGAGGAGGCGCTGGTATTGTGTGATCGTGCGGACGACTTCGTCGGCGGATTCGTTGACGAACTCGACGCGGAAGCTGCGGGCGCCGAGGGCGAGGAGGCGGTCGAGGTATTCGGCTCCGGTCTGGGCGCGGTTGTTGTAGACGGTGTTGCGGCAACCGGCGTCGGCTTTGAGCGGGAACTCGGCGCCGGTGCGGTCTTTTAAGCGGACTTCGTGTTTTTCGCAGGGGCGGCCGCAGTCGTGGTAGTCTTTGCCTTCGGAGAGGAAGGCGCAGAAGACGCAGTGCTCCATGTGAAACATGGGCATGTGCTGGTGGATCGTGAGGTCGAACCACTGGGCGGGCGCGGCGGCGAGGAGGGCTTCGAGCTGGACGATGTTGAGGTCGTAGCTGGCGGTGACGCGTTCGAGTCCGTAGCGGGAAATAAAATACTCGGCGGTGAGCGGGTTGGCGACGTTGAGGGAGAAGTCGCCGCGTTTGCGGTCGTTGGCGAAGAAGGCGAGGTGGTCGTGGTTGCGGACGAGGTAGCCGTCGGCTTCGCAGGAGCGGACTTGTTTCAAGATCCATTCTTCGCCGGGTTTGGTGATGCGGGGCGGGGCGACCCAGATGGAAGAGTGAAGAGTGAAATCTGAAGAGTGAGATGACTGCCAGGTGCGGAAGCGGGTGACGGCTTCGCGGTAGTTTTTGGGGTTTTCGAATTCGCAGTAGAGCGTCGTCACGCCCGGGCAGGTGAGGGCGGCGTCGAGTTGGGCGAGGGTGCGGACGACGAGGATCAGCTCGGTCGCTGATGCGACCGAGCTAAGGTCGAAATCGGAAGGCCGAAGGCCGAAGGTGGCGGTGGGTGTCGTGAGAGCGGCTGGTTGTGAGGAGTCGAGAGGCGATTGGTCGTGAACCGGCGCGTTAGGGACAACGCGCCCTACCTCGGAATGTAATTTCCAGCGTTTGGGGAGGGCGCGGAGGCGTTCGAGTTCGGTGGCGAGGTCACGGCGGAGGCGGTTGAGTTCGCTGATCGGAAGCATGACGGCACCTTCGAGGTGGGTTTCGAGGCGGCCGAGTTTGAAGGGCGTGCCGCCGAGGCGGCCGAGCTGGTCGAGGAGTTTGTCGTGGGTGAGCGGCTGGTTCTGCGCGGGCTCGAGGGGGATTTGGGAATCGAGTTTGGCGCTGTGGCCTTCGTCGTCGGTCGCGATGAGCGTGAGCGGGTGACCGGCGCGGCCGTGGGCTTCGAAGTGGAGCGGGCGTTGGAAGCGGATTTTTTCGCCTTCGAAGGTCTGGCGGACCTGTTTGTCGAGGGCGGGGTCGTTGGTTTTCCAGAGGAGCTGGCCGGGGCGGACGCGGCGAAAATCGATGTCGCCGTGGCCGAAGCGGAGGGTGACGTCGGCGCCGCGTGTATCGACTTGGTAGATGCGGCCGCCTTGTTCGCGGACCTCGGGGTTGCCGGCGTCGAAGACGATGCCGTCGCCGGGTTTGAGCGGGGCTTGCGGGCGGAGCGTGACGGATTCGTCGGAGACGCGGGCGATCTCGCCGAGGAAGACGCCGCGTTTGGTGCCGAAGCGGCCATGGGCGAGTTCCTGGTTGTTGATGCCGCGGAACCAGCCGGTGTACTGGCCGCGGGAGAAGGCCATCTGGAGTTCGTAGCGGTCGGCGGGAGTGGTGACGTCGGCGGGCTTTTCGTCGGGGCCGTTGAGCTGGGCCATGACTTTGTCGAGGGTCTGGCGGTAGATGCGGGTAATGCTGGCGACGTATTCGGGGGCTTTTAGGCGGCCTTCGATTTTGAGCGAGGCGACGCCGGCGCGTACCAGATCGGGCAATACGTCGAGGCCGGCGAGGTCTTGCGGGCTGAGGAGGTAGCGGCGGTCGCCGAGGTCCACTTTTTCGCCGTCGGAGTAGAGGTCGTAGGGGAGGCGGCAGGCCTGGGCGCATTCGCCGCGGTTGGCGGAGCGGCCACCGAGGGATTCGCTGGTGAGGCACTGGCCGGAGTAAGCGACGCAGAGGGCGCCGTGGACGAAGACTTCGAGCGGGAGGGGCGGTTGTCCTGATGCGGCTTGGGCGGCCTGGATTTTTTCGATTTCGACGATGGAGTTTTCGCGGGCGAGGACGATGAGCTGGGCGCCGAGGTCGCGGGCGAAGTTGACGCCGGCGGTGTTGGTCACGGTCATCTGCGTGGAACCGTGAATCGGAAAGTCGGGCGAGAATTTGCGGATGAGGCGGCAGATGCCGATGTCCTGGACGATGGCGGCGTCGACTCCGGCGCTGATGATGGCGCGGAGGAATTGTTCGGCGTCGGCGAGCTCGTTGGTGAAGACGAGGGTGTTGAAGGTCACGTAACCGCGGACGCCGCGGCGGTGGAGAAACTCCATGAGCGCGGGGAGATCGGCCTGGGTGAAGTTTTTCGCGCGCATGCGGGCGTTGAAGCGCTCGAGGCCGAAGTAGACGGCGTCGGCTCCGTTCTCGACGGCGGCGCGGACGCATTCCCAATCGCCGGCGGGGGCGAGCACCTCGGGGCGCGCGTAGCGGCGCGGAGTCGTGGTGGTGTTGGCGGGAGCGGTGTCGGCGGCGGGCATGATCGGCGGGACGGTACGCGCGCGCGGGGGCGCGCGCAATGACCAATGACCAATGACAGAAGCCAGAGGCCAGAAGCCAGAAGCTTGGTCGGCGCTTCTATTGGGAAAGCGGGCGATGTCTAATGGCGCGTACGGAGTGCGCGCTCCACCTACGGAGCTGCGGTCTTATCTTTGGAGGAGGGCGAGGGAGGCGGCGGGGAAGTCGTGGGTGTTTTGGAAGCCGGCGAGGGCGAGGGCGCGGCGGGCTTCAGGGGCGCGCATGAAGTGGAGCCAAACGAATTCGCTGCGGAGGTTTTCCGCCATGATGAGCGTGATGCCGACGTCGATGGCGATGACGTCGGGGGAGACCCAGCCGGTGTGGGGGTTGAAGGCGTCGGCGAAGCCGTAGCGGCCCCAGACTTTTTCGCCGCCGGTGGCGCGCATGGTGCGGAGGGTGTCGAGGCATTCGCGTGGGGCGAAGGGGAGCGAGCCGCCGGGAGCGCAGGGGACGAGGGTGCCGTCGAGGCGTTCGGAGCCGCCGGTGGGGCCGCCCCAATCCATGTAGCCTCGGGCGCTATCTGAGGCGGTGACGCCCCAGAGGGTGCGGGACCAGTGGTTGAATTTTCCGGCGAGGTCGGCGCACCAGTCGCGTTGGGCGAGGGTGGCATCGACGGAGTTTTGGAAATAGTCGGCGTAGCGGTCGCTTTTGCCGCGGAAGTCGAACCAGGCGTGGGCGTATTGGTGGGCGAAGAGCGGAGGGTAGTGGATGAAGGTGCGGTCGCCGTAAGTGACGACGGGGCCGCGGTTCCAGGCGTTCCAGGAGTCGGCGGGGAGGGCTTTTTCGGGAGCGCCGATGCCGAGGAGGTAGAGGCCGAGGAGTTCGCTGTAGCTGTCCCAGCGGTGAGGGATGAAACCGGTTTCGGGGCGCCAGCCGTGGGTGAGGGTGGGGCCGTTGTTAAGGGCCCATTGCCAGTCGATGCGGGCGTAGAGTTTGTTGACGAGGTCGGTGACCTCCGGGTCGCGGAGGTATTCGCGGGCGAGGAGGGCGCCTTTGAGGAAGAGGGCGGTGTCGATCGTGGAGGCTTCGCAGTTCCAGGCGCGTTTGCCGGTGGTGATTTTGACGAAGTGGTAGATCCAGCCGCGTTCGTGGTCGACGTGGTCGAGGATGAAGCGGAGAGCGAGGCGGGTGCGACTGATGGCTTCGTGGCGGGGGAGCCAGTTGCGGTCGGCGGCGATGCACCAGGTGGTGAGGGCGAAGCCGGTGGCGGCGATGCTGGCGGGTGCGTCGGAGCCGGAGCCGTCGACCGGGGCGCGATCGCGGGTGAGGCCGGTGACGGGGTCGGTGTGTTCCTCGAAGTAGCGGAGGGCGCGGAGTTGGAGGTCGTCGAGGAAGGAGGCGTCTTCGATGGAGAGGACTGCGGCGGGCGCGGCGGCGGGAGAAAGCGGGATGCGTGGCGCGGGTGCGGCGACGAGGGCGAGGCAGGCGGCGAACTTGGCGACGAGGAGCCGGGCGGTGCGGAGTTTGCGGCTGGGGCGCGGTTTTTTCAGGTGTCTGGAACGCGCGTGTGCCATGGGTATTTTATCGGCCGGCGCAGAGCGGAAACTCAGGAAGTTTCGTCAAAATGAGGTGAAGTCCTGTCTCTGTAGGAACAAACGGACTACAGGGTTGGAAATTACTGCGGAATGCCCGTGTTTTCGGGACGGACGTCCGCTGAGAAACGGGTTTCTTTCGGGCCGAAAACGGGCGAGTGTGCCGGCATGATGAATTTTCCCGAAGCGATCGGTGGTGTTTCGAGCGAAGCGGTGAAGCGGCGTGGACTTGTCGCGCGGTTGCTGGCGGTGGTGGCGGCGATCTGCGGGCTGACGGGGAGCGGTGTGGCGGCGGAGGCGGACGTGAAGACCACCGCTGTGTCGGTGAAGGTGGAATCGGGCGAAGCGGCGAAGGCGGTGGAGCAGCGTTACAAAGTGTCGGTCGTGGATGTGATGATTTTGAAGCGGCAGAAGCTGAGCGCGCTGCCGCTGGCGAAGGAGATCGGGGCGGATGGGCTGGAGCTGGACATGGGCGGGCTGGGGCAGCGGGAGACGTTCGACAGCCAGTTGGGAAATGAGGCGACGCGGGCGCAGTTCATCGCGAAGGCGAAGGAGCTGGGGCTGGAGTTTTCGTCGATCGGGATGGCGGGGCTTTATGCGCAGTCGTTCGCGACGCGGCCGACTTATGAGCGCATGCTGGGAGATGCGATCGACACGGCGAAGGCGTTGGGCGCGAAGGTGGTTTTTCTGCCGCTCGGCGTGGGTGGCGATCTGGTGAAGAACCCGGAGTTGAGGCCGCAGATTGTGGAGCGGTTAAAAGTGGTCGGCGCGCTGGCGGAAAAGGCGGGCGTGACGATCGGTGTAGAGACGGCGCTGGATGCGAAGGGCGAGGTGGCGTTGCTCGAGGATGTGGGATCGAGCGCGGTGAAGATCTATTTCAATTTCTCGAATCCGCTGAAGGAAGGGCGCGATCTTCACGCGGAGTTGAAGATACTGGGAGCCGGGCGGATTTGCGCGATCCACGCGACGGATGATGACGGCGTGTGGCTGCAGAATAATCCGCGCATCGATATGAAGAAGGTGAAGGCGACGCTCGATGACATGGGATGGAACGGGTGGCTGGTGGTGGAGCGTTCGCGGGACAAGACGCGGACGGGGGCGAAGGATGTGGTGTGGAATTACTCGGCGAACGTGGGGTATCTGAAGACGGTTTTTCAGGTGGAGTGAGGTGGTGCGGTGGCGGGAAGGAATTGGTTGAACCGCAGAGGTGAGGAGGGCGCAGAGAAGTGGTCTTTGTGCGTGAGGCTTGGGCAAGATTTACGGGATGATCGCGGGCTGAGAACAGGGGAGGACGAAGATTTTGCTACTTTCCCCTTGATTGTCTAGGGGAGTGCCTGACATCCCTAGATAAACATAGGAAGCATATGGCAAAAGTTGAAATTATACCTGGCACGCTGGACATGCTGATTCTCCGCGTGCTCAACGGCGGGTCCACGCATGGGTATGGGATTGCGCAGAGGATTCACGTTCTCTCGAGCGAAGTGCTCAAGGTGGAGGAGGGGTCGTTGTACCCGTCGCTCTATCGGATGGAGCAGAAGGGCTGGATCGACTCCGAGTGGGGGCAGTCGGAGAACAACCGGCGCGCGAAATTTTATTCTCTGACCAAGGCGGGCAAGAAGCAGCTCGAAACGGAGAAGGCGAATTGGGATCAGCTCGTCGGAGCGATCAAACAAGTGATGAGTTCAACCTAGTTTAGTTTCCCCAAAAATCCGGCCGCGGCGCGGTCGTGAGCATCAACCCCTCTTTTTAATCAGCGGAGCCGCACTCCGCCGTAGCACTCTATTGTCTTCATGAATCTCTGGCATTCTCTCTCTTCACGTTTCCGCGCGTTGTTTCGGCGGCGCTCCTTCGAGGCCGACATGGCGGCGGAGATGGCCGATCATCTCGAGCGCGCGACGGCGGCGAACATCGCGGCGGGCATGTCGCCGGAGGAGGCGCGTTTTGCGGCGCGGCGTCAGTTTGGCGGCATCGATCAGCTCAAGGAAGCGGCGCGCGAGGAGCGGACGATGAGCTGGGAATACGTGTGGCGGGATCTGCGGTTCGCAGCGCGGTCGCTGCGGAAAGCGCCGACGTTCACGGCGGTGTGTGTGGCGACGCTGGCGATCGGGATCGGGGCGAACCTGACGATTTTCACGGCGCTGGATGCGACGGTGCTGCGGCCTCTTCGTTATCCGCAGCCGGAGCGGCTGGTGTCGCTTTATGAGGTGTTTGAAAACGGTGCTTTGAACTCGGCGTCGGGCGGGGCGTTTCTCGACTGGCGGGAGCACAGTCAGAGTTTCGAAGGGATAACGCTGTGGGCGCCGGGCTCCGCTAATCTTCGAACGGCGCACGGCGCGGTGGCGATCAACGGCATCGAGATCACGCACGAGTTCACGCGCGTCTTTGGCATCGAGCCGTTGCTTGGACGTGGATTTTTGCCCGAGGAGGAATTGTCGGAAGAAACGGGGCGGGTCATTATTTTGACGGAGGAGCTGTGGCGTTCGCAGTTTGGCTCCGACCCGGCTGTTATCGGCAAAACGGTTGTTCTCGACGATGTGCCGCTTGTGGTGGTCGGTGTGCTGCCCAAGCGCGCGTGGTTCTGGCGCGAGACGCGGTTTTTCGTGCCGGTGGTGCTGGAACCGAAAACGGATCGTAGTTCGCGGGCATCGCACTGGGCGTCGGTGGAAGGACGGCTCAAACCGGGTGTTACGGTCGAGCAGGCGGATGCTGAGTTGAAGGCGGTGCGCGCCCGGCTCGCGTCGCTTTATCCCGCGTGGAAGAAAGACTGGAGCGTGGCGGTGCGAAGCCTGGAGTCGCAACTGGCGCGAAGCCCGAGGCCAGTTTTGCTGGGGTTGTCGGCGGCGGTGGCGCTGCTGCTTTTGATCGCGTGTGCCAATGTGGCGAATCTGTTGATGGCGCGGGCGAATGACCGGGCTCCGGAGATCGCGTTGCGAGCGGCGCTGGGTGCGAGCGGCGGCCAGCTCATGCGGCACATCGTGAGCGAGAGTCTGCTGTTGTCGGCTGCGGGGGGCGCGTTGGGTGTGTTGCTCGCGTATGGCGGTGTGGCGGTTTTGCGCGAGGCGGCGGGGCATCTCCTCGTGAACGATGTCATGCTCGAGATCGACTGGCGCGTGTTGGTGGCGGCAGTGACGCTGACAGCGCTGACGGGAGTGGTCAGCGCGCTGATTCCCGCCTGGCGCTGCCGCCGTCCGGATATCCATGGCTTGCTGAAAAACGGCGGGCGCTCGACGAGTGGAGGAAAGAACCGTGTCCAATCCGCGTTTGTCGTAGCGGAGATGGCGCTGACGTTGATTTTGCTCATCGGCGCGGGGCTGATGCTGCGGAGTCTCTGGCAGGCGGCGCGGATCGATCCGGGGTTTTCCGCGGGAGAAGTGCTCACGTTCGATGTTTCACTGCCAGCGGCGACTTATCCGAAGGCTGCGGACCGGATGGCGTTTTCAAAAGAGCTGCTCGCGCGACTTCGCGCGCTCCCCGGTGTGACGAGTGTGGGAGTGGCGCGGGCGCTGCCGTTCTCGGGGGATTCGTTTGGCGAATACATGTCGCGGGCGGACGACAAGGATGCGCGCGACAAGGTGCTGGCGCGGTTGAATTTTGTTTCGGACGGCTATTTCGAGACTCTCGGAGTGCGGTTGCTGGGCGGACGTTTCATCACTGCCGCGGATAACGAGATTGGCGCGCCACCGGTGGCCTTGATCAACGACATCGCGGCGCGGCGCTTTTTCCCGCAAGGCGACGCGCTCGGGAATCGGGTGCGCATCGAGGGCGGCAGATACGAGATCATCGGCATCGTGACGACGGTGGTGGAGCGCTCGCTCGAGGCCGAGGCGGAGGCGACGGGGTACGTGCCGCTGGCGATCAATCCATTCAAGTTTTCGGTCGCGATCCGCTCGTCGTTGCCGGTTGAATCAATCCTCGGCGCGGTTCGTGCCGAAGTGGAGAGACTGAATCCAGGAGTGCCCCTGGCAGATGTGCAGAGTTTGAAGCAGGCGACCGAGGCGTCGCTCAAGGGGCGGCGGCTTTTCCGCAATCTGGTCGCTGCGTTCGCGATCACGGCAGCGGTGCTGGCGTGTGTCGGGATCTACGGAGTGGTTTCTTATGCGGTGGCGACGCGGCGGCGGGAACTAAGTGTGCGACTGGCGCTGGGCGCGTCGCCGGGAGGGATTGTGAAGTTGATCCTCGGACAAGGGGTGCGGCTCGCGATTGTCGGAGCGTGCATCGGCATCGTCGCGGCTTTGGCGGGGGCGAGGTTGATCGCGAGCCAGCTCTACGGGGTGAGCGCGTACGACCCAGTGGTGTTTGCTGGCGCGAGCGTGGCGTTGGCCGCGGTGGCGATCGGGGCGTGCTGGTTTCCGGCGAAACGGGCGGCGAATTCGAATCCGGTGGATGCGCTGAGGAGCGAATAATTTTCCCATGAATTCTACTCTCACGAAGTCGGAGTCTGGCGTTCAAAGGGCCGCGTCGTCGATGGATGCGGTGCGACCGAAGGCGGAACGGTCGCGGAGGCGAAGCCGGATGATCGCGGGCGCGGTGGTCGCGGCTGTGGTCGGATGCGTCGGGGTGTGGCTGGCGGTTTTGAAACCGGCGGCGCCGACGGTGGAGCGCGGGCTGGTCTTGATCGATACGGTGAAGCGCGGGTCGATGCTGCGTCAGGTGCGCGGCGTGGGGACGCTCGTGCCGGAGGAGATTCGCTGGATCGCGTCGCGCACGGCGGGACGGGTGGATCGTGTGCTGCTGCGGCCGGGTGCGGCGGTGACGGAGGAGAGTGTGATTTTGATTCTCACGAATCCTGAGGTGGAGCAGGCGGCGGCGAATGCAGAATCGCAGCTCATCGCGGTCGAGGCAGAGTTGGTGAATTTGAAGGTGACGCTCGAGCGTGAGGTGTTGGCGGCGGAGTCGGCGCTGGCGAGCGCGCGTGCGGAACGGGAGCAATCGCGGCTGCGCGCGGAGTTGAACGAAGAACTTTTCAAGCAAGGGCTGCTCTCGTCGGTGGACTACAAACTCTCGCGCGTGAATGCGGAGCACGCGGGCACGCGACTGGAGATTGAAGAGAAGCGGTTCACGTTTGCGCGCGAGTCCATCGCGCCGCAGCTCGCGGTGAAGCAGGCTGAAGTGTCGCGTCTGCGGGCGCAGGCGAAGTTGCGGCAGGATGAAGTGGCGTCGCTGTCCGTGCGCGCGGGCATGCGCGGGGTGTTGCAGGTGTTGCCGGTGGAGATCGGTTCGCAGGTGCAGACGGGCGTGAATCTGGCGCGGGTGGCGGATCCGACGCGGTTGAAGGCGCAGATCCGGATCGCGGAGACGCAGACGCGCGACATCCAGGTGGGGCAGGGTGTGTCGATCGATACGCGGAATGGACTGATCGAAGGTGTGGTGGAGCGGATCGATCCGTCGGTGCAGGCCAGCACGGTGGCGGTGGACGTCAGCTTGAGCGGTGAACTGCCGCGGGGCGCGCGACCGGATCTGTCGGTCGAAGGTGTGATCGAGATCGAGCGACTCGATGATGTGCTCTACGTGACGCGTCCGGCGTTTGGGCAGGAGAGGGGCGCGGTGGGGTTGTTCAAACTCGAAGCCGACGGTGTGCATGCGTCGCTGACGCGAGCGACGCTTGGGCGGAGCTCGGTGAATTTGGTCGAGGTGGTTGAAGGACTTCAACCCGGTGACCGCGTGATTCTTTCCGACATGTCGCAGTGGAGCGCGCATGAGCGGATCAAACTTCAATAACTCCCCACTCCGTTTTCCCATGAGCCAGAACCCAGTCATCCAACTAGAGAATCTCACGAAAATCTTTCAGACCGACGATATCGAGACGCGCGCGCTCGGCGGCGTGTCGCTCGAGATCAACAAAGGCGAGTACGTGTCGGTTGCCGGGCCGTCGGGCTGCGGCAAGTCGACTTTACTCGCGATTCTTGGGCTGCTCGATGCGCCGACGGAGGGGGCGTATTTGCTTAATGGACGCGCGGTGCACGATCTGAGTTTGCAGGAGCGGGCGCGGATCAGGAACCGGGAGATCGGGTTCATTTTTCAATCGTTCAACCTGATCGGCGATTTGAGCGTGGAGGAGAACGTGGAGCTGCCGCTGACGTATCGCGGGATGCTGGCGGACGAGCGGCGGGCGCGCGTGGCGGAGGCCCTTGAGAAAGTCGGGATGTCGCATCGCGCGAAGCATCTGCCCGCGCAGCTCTCCGGCGGGCAGCAGCAGCGCGTGGCGGTGGCGCGGGCGCTGGCGGGATATCCGGCGGTGTTACTGGCGGACGAACCGACGGGGAATCTCGATTCCAAGAACGGCGAGGCGGTGATGGAGCTTCTGAGGGATCTGCATCGAGGAGGCGCGACGATCGTCATGGTGACGCATGACGCGCGGTTCACGCGTTTCGCGGAGCGGACGATTCACATGCTCGACGGACGCGTGGTGGATGCGATGACGGCGGCGGCGAGCGCGTGATGAAGACGATGAGGATGAGAACAGGGAGGAGTCGCTGGAGGATTGCCGGTTTGTTATTCTGCGGAGTCGGTGTGCTGAGAGCGCAGACGGGGACGGACATGGTGGAGCCGTTGAGTTTACGGGAAGCGATTGAGCGGGCGCTGGCACATAACCGGCAGATCAAGGTGGTGCGTTTCTCGCCGGAGATCGCGCGCGCGCGGCTTTTGGAGGGGAAAGGCGCGTTTGATCCGGCGCTGACGGTGGGGCGGGATTATGGGCGCGAGGAAACGCCGTTTGCGGCGGGCGCGTTGATGGAGAATCCGTTGATAAAACGCGACGGTTACCGGGCGTCGGTCGATGGGCAGACTCCGTGGGGACTTGGATACAGCATCGGTACGTCGTGGTCGGGCGAACGTGCGCGTGGAGTTGCGGGTGATTATACGGCGTACACGGGCATCAGCGTGACGCAGCCATTGCTCAGGAGTGCGGGAACGAATGCGCAGTTGCATGAAGTCCGGCTGCTGAAGGCGGACGTGAGGATTTCGGAGTGGGAGTTTCGTCAGAGTGCGATCGATACGGTGACGCGGGTGATCGTGGCTTACAGCGATCTGCAATTTGCGCATGAGTATTTGCGCGTGACGCAGCGGTCGCGCGATCTGGCCGCGAATTTAATTCGGGAAAACGAGATCCGGGTGAAGGCGGGAGGCATGTCGAACAACCAGCTGGTTCAGGCGCGTGCGCGTGCGGCGGCGCGTGGTGAGGCGGTGATTCTCGCTGATCGGGCGTTGCGCGATGCGGATCTGCGGCTGCGGCATTTGTTGGGAGAGGAAATCCCGTCGGGCGAGCGTGCGGCGCTGGTGGTGCTGCCGGTGGATGATTTTTCTCCGGGGAGAACTGAGGTCGATGACGTGGAGAAGGCGTGGGAACTCCGGCCGGATTTTCAGCAGGCGCGGCTGTTGATCGGGAAGAGAGACGCGGAAGTGGCGTTTGCGCGGAACGGGCTGATGCCGCGGCTGGATGTTGTCGGCGGTTATGGTTTCAGCGGTGTCGGCGAGACGTCGCGGGGGAGTCGCCGGATGGTGGACGACGGGGATTTCGAGCGCTATTCGGCGGGCGTGGTGCTGACGGTGCCGCTGACGTTTGCGCGGGAGCGCGGGCGGTTGCGGGCGGCGCGGTTGGAGCGCGAGCAGGGGGAGGAAGAGCTCGCGCGGCTCAAGCAGGAGATCGCGTTGAACGTGAGTCTGGCGGCGGGGCGGCTGGAGAGTGTTCGCCAGAGGATCGAGGCGACGCGGGCGGGTTACGCTCTGGCGAAGGAGGCGTTGGAGGATGAGGTGAAAAAGCTGCGGACCGGTGCGAGCACGACGTTTGTGGTGCTGTCGCTTCAGGAGTCGCTGTCGGGTGTGGAGGTGGCGATGTATCGGGCGATCGCGGAGGAGCGGATCGCGGCGGCTCTTTATGATCGTGAGATCGGAGGAACGCTTGAGCGGTGGGGGTTGAGTGTGGCGGCGCGGTGAATGTGCGCAGGGGGCGGAGTTTTTTTAACCGCAGAAATGAGGAGGGCGCAGAGGGGGAGCGGGGTGGGGCAAGCCGCCGAGGCGGCTTGAGAAAAGCGGTGCCGAGGCACCGCAGTCCCATAGGCGGAGCGTCGAGGTGTGGATGATCGTTAGGCGGGGTGAGGGCACCCCGCCTACATCGGAAGGAATTATTCGCGGGGGGCGTGGGTGGGGGCGGCGTCGAGTTCGTGGCAGGCTTTGATGTACGAAGCGGCGGACCAGGCCTGGAAGGCTTTGCCCATGGGGCGGCCGGTGATGCCGTGGGCCCATTCGTTAAACTCCCACTCTTGATCGCGGCCGAGCTGGTTGAGTTTTGTGAGCTGGAGGAGTTCGCGGCAGGCGACGTCGTGGAAGCCGAGCTGGTGGATGAAGCGGACCCACATGCCGCCGATGAAGGGCCAGATGCCGCCGTTGTGGTAGTGGTTGGGGAGGTTGAGGAGATTGACGGTGTAATAGGAGCGCCAGTCGGGGTCACCGGCTTGAACAACTGGATACAGGTTGGCGACGGGCCAGGGGTTGTTGACGCCGACGCCCCAGAGGTAGCGGAAGGCGGTGCGGGCGCGGTCGATGTCGAGCACGTGCATGAGGTAGGCGAGGACGTTGCCGTAGACGTCGCAGCGCCAGTTGAAGGAGAAAGGCGTGATCTCGGCGAGGAGGTACTGGGTGTCGCCGAGTCCGAACTGGCGGTCGGCGAAACGGTTCGCGGGCGGGGCCTTCGGGTCGGAGACGCGGGTGGTGGGCCAGAAGGTATCCAGGACGCGGGCACGGACTTTTTGCGACCAGCGGAGGTAGTCGCCGGCGCGGTCGAACTGGCCGAGGAATTCGAGGAGGCGGCCGAAGCAGACGTTGGTGCGGTACCAGAGGACTTCGTCGTAGAGGACGTTGTAGCTGCGGCCGAAGAGGTCGGTCCAGTCGCCGGCCTCGGGGATTTCGAGGAGGCCGTCGTTGTTGGAGTCGTGCGCGCTGAGCCAATTCATCGCGATCTGGAGGCGTTCGGCGTGGGCGCGGAGGAAATCGAGATCGCCGGTTTTGTTGACGTAGTTGTAGACGGCGATGATGACCCAGAGGCCGGAGTCGATGGAGCAGATGTTGCCTACGCCGCCGTAGTCGGCCTCGGCGTTGTCGATGCGGACGTTGGCGGGAATTTGTCCGGAGGGAGAGGCGGCGCGGAGGAGAGTTTCGAGCGTGGCTTTCTGGGCGGCGCGGATGTCGGAGTCTTCGAGGTCGAGCGAGTAGATGACGGTCATCGAGCCGTCGCGGGCCCAGACGGAGCGGTAGTTGACGTCGGTGCCGGTGACGACGTTGTCGCTGAGCGAGCAGGCGGAGAAGCCGAGGGGGGTGATGTTTTTGCGGAGGGCGACGAGGGCTTTTTCGTAGCCGGTGTGGATGAGTTTTTTTTCGTCGGCGGAGAGGGAGACGAGTTGCGCGCCGGTGAAGAGGAGGCGGAAGGGGGCGGCCATTTTTTCGGCGGGGATGCCGGTGGTGGCGGAGGGGGCGCGGGAGAGGACGCCGTAGTGGCGGAGGCCCTGGACGACGCCGTCGGCGACGGTGAGGCCGGAGGTGTAGGTGGGGATGTCGACGGTGGCGGCGAAGAGCTCGGGGCGGGCGTTTTGAACGACGATGCCGCGGACGCCGGGGAGGCGGAACATGCCGGCGTCGTTGCCGGTGTCGCCCGCGACGAGAACCTCGTGCGTGGAAATGCCGAGGCGCTGGCAGAGCCAGGCGAGGGCACCGCCCTTGTCGGCGCGGCGGGGGATGACGTCGAGGTCGCGGTTGCTCGAATACACGACGACGGTTTCGAGGCCGGCGGCGGCGAGTTGTTGTTCGAGGGTCTGGAGCTGGAGGGGCGTGGCGTTTTCGAGGAACCAGCTGGATTTGAATTCGTGCTGGAATTCGGGGGGCTGGGGGCGGATGCCGGGGATGGTGGAGAGGAGGGTCTGGACGGCGGCGAGATCCCAGCCGGGGGAGAGCTCGGCGGAGAATTCGGAGAAGGTGCGGTTGGCGCGGGCGTCGTGGATCTGGGTGCCGACGCCGCCGATGATGTGGTCAGGCGCGGGGAGTTCGCCGGAGGCGATGAGGCTGCGGGTGTCGTCGAGGAGGCGGCCTGAGTTATAGACGAGGAGCGGGCGGGTGTCGGCGGGGAGGGCGGCCCAGGCGGTGGCGAAGCGGAGGGTGGCCTCGGGGTTGCCGAGGAGGGTGCCGTCAAGATCGGTGCTGAAGAGGCGGATGGGGCGGTGGGCGGTGGGCGCGGAGGAGGAAGGTTTTTGGTCGCTCATGGGAGGCTGGAGTGTGCGAAGAGTGTCGGAATAGGTCTATGGGACGTATGGGTCTTATGGGACCTATGGCTGGGGCGGCGGGGAGAACGAGTACGAGTAAGAGAACGAGAACGATGCGGAGGGGAGGCCACGCTGCGGACAGCGCGGCTACGGCGGAGGGTGGATGAGTTAGTCGCCGTCGTTCCAGGGTTCGTCCCATTCGGTGTCGGTGAAGGAGGCGGCGGAGACGCGTTCTTCGACGAGGCTGATGAGTTGCTGGGCGATGCCGGTCCAGGTGAAGAGGCTGCGGGCTTTGTGGGCGCCCATGCGGGAGAGGCGGGCGGCGAGGCGTGGGTGGCGGAGGGGTTTCACGATCATGATGCCGAGGTCTTCGCGATCGAAGGGGTCGCCGTAGAGGGCGTGGCGGCCGAAGGAGATGGCGCGGAAGAGGCCGCCCTGGATCGTGACGACGGTGGGGGCACCGCAGGCCATGGCTTCGATGGCGGTCATGCCGAAGGGTTCGTAGCGGCTGCTGAGGACGAAGATGTCGGCGGCGCGGTAGTAGTCGGGAAGATCGGCTTCGGTGACGAAGCCGCCGAACTTAACGCGAGATTCGAGGCCGAGGCGGGCGACCTGGGCTTTGAGTTCGTCGAGGATGGTCTGCTCGTTGGTATTCAGTTTTTCGCCACCGACGGCGAGGTGGAGGATGGCGTCGGGGATGCGCGTGGCGACGAGGGCGAAGGATTCGACGAGGAGGTCGTAGCCTTTGTTGCGGGCGAGGCGGCCGAGAGCGAGGACGACCTGGCCTTCAAAGCCGAGGCGCTGGCGGATGGATTTTCGGGAGGCGGCGGAGACGGGGTAGAAGCGGTTGTCGTCGTAGCCCGGGGGGATCATGTGGGCGTTTTCGGTGACGGTGCCGTAGTCCTGCGTGATGAGGTCGAGCTGCGGAGGAGTGGTGGCGACGACGGCTTCGCAGGAGCGGTAGAGGAGGGTTTCCTGGCGGATGCGTTCGGTGAAGTTGTACTTTTTTTCGAGGGCGGCGGCGTCATCGGGAAAGTCTTTTTCCATGAGCTGCTTTTTCCAGAGGCCGAGGGAGTGGGGTGTGTGGATGTGGGGGACATCGAGGGCCTCGGCGAGGCGTTGAGTGGCGACGCCGGCGTCCCAGTAGTGAGAGTTGAAGAAGTGGTATTTGAGGCCGTGCTTCGCGATGAAGCGGAGGGCGTTTTCGGACCATTCGGGGAGGTGATCGACGAGGTATTCCTTGCCGATGAATTTTTTGCCGGCGCAGGGGATGCGGATGACGCGGACGCGGTCGTTGACGATGTCGAACTCGGGCTGGTCTTCGAAGCGGCGGGTGTAGATGTCGACCTCGAATCCGAGTTGGGCGAGTTTCTTGGAGAGTTCGATGACGTAGACGACCTGGCCGCCGGTGTCGGCCGCGCCGAGGGGCGGGATGGCGGCGACGTAGCCGTGGGTGGAGACCATGCCGATGCGGGGCAGTGGTGTTTCGGAGGAGAATAGGTTCATGTGCTGGCGTGGACTGACGCCCGGCCCGGAGGCGGACGTTGGATTTTTGACTGCACGGTGAGGAGCACCGTGACGGCGGACGCGTGCGAAACACGGCGTGCGCCCCGACCGGCCGCGCACACGGGAGCGAAAGAAAACGCACCACGGTCGCAGGGAGACGGGAAGAGGACTTGCTCTGCGCGTTCGGGACCGGGCTCGCGTGTGCGACCTGCGCTCAGGACAACGGGATACGTGGGTGGTGCCGAGGATTTTTTTGGGGGAATTCGCGCGGGCGAAATGCAGTGGGCGGGCGCGGGCGGAGACTGGGAGGCCGGCCACGGCGTGGCGGCCCCACCTGGCGTGGCGGCCCTACCGGGTGACGGCCCTACCGGCTTTATTTATGAGGAGGACTTGGCGAGCCAGCGGTCGATGGTGGCGGCGAGTTCGGCGAATTTCACGGGCTTGGAGAGGTAGTCGTCCATGCCGACGGAGAGGCAGTGTTCGCGTTCGCCGGCGACGACGTTGGCGGTGAGGGCGATGACGGGGACGCGAGCGCCGTTGTCTTCACGGCGGCGGAGCTCGGTGGTGGCGGCGTAGCCGTCGAGCTCGGGCATGTGGCAGTCCATGAGGACGAGGTCGTAAGTAGAGGCGGCGAGGGCGTCGAGGGCCTGGCGGCCGTTGGCGACGACGTCGGCGGTGTGGCCGAGTTTCTCGACCATGCGGCGTGCGAGTGTCTGGTTAACGACGTTGTCCTCGGCGATGAGGATGCGGGCGTCTTTGCGCGGGGAAGCGGGAGCGGGTGGTTGCGGGGCGGGGGCGGGCGGGGCGGCGGGAGCGGGTGGCGGAGTTTCGGACCAGGCGCGCTGGATGCCGCGGAGGAGGGAGGCTTTGCGTATCGGTTTTTGGGAGACGGAGACGAAGTTATTGTTCTCGATGAGCGTGCGGTGGTCGCGCATGAGCGCGGAGCTCAGGAGCATGAGCGGCAAAGCGGAGAGGGCGGGGTCGGCGCGGACGGCGGCGGCGAGTTCGAGGCCGTCCATGCCGGGCATGTGGAAATCGAGGATGGCGAGGTCGTAGGGTTTGTTTTCGCGGGCGGCGTGGCGGAGGCGTTCGAGGGCGGCGGCGCCGTCGCGGGCTTCCTCGGCGGCGATCTGCCACTGGCGGAGGATGCGGGTGAGGATGAGGCGGTTGGTCTCGTGGTCGTCCACGATGAGGACGCGGCGGCCGGGGAAGGCGGGCGGGGTCTCGGGGATGGGCGGGGTGGCGCGGGCGCCGTTCGCGAGGGTGAGGGTGAACCAGAAGGTGGAGCCGCGGCCGGGCGTACTTTCCACGCCGATACGGCCGCCCATGAGCTCGACGAGCTGGCGGGAGATGGCGAGGCCGAGGCCGGTGCCGCCGAAGCGGCGGGTGACGGAGCCGTCCACCTGAGTGAACGATTGGAAGAGGCGGCCGGCGGCTTCGGGAGTCATGCCGATGCCGGTGTCGCGGACTTCGACGCGGAGGACGAGGCGGCCGTCGGTCGAAGGCTCGCGGGACATTTTGACGAAGACCTCGCCGTGCTCGGTGAACTTGATGGCGTTGCCGGTGAGGTTGAGGAGGATCTGGCGGAGGCGGCCGGGGTCGCCGATGGCATCGAGGGGGACGTCGTCGTCGATCCAGCAGGCGAGCTCGATGTGTTTGCGGGTGGCGGCTTCGGCGAGGAGTTCGACGACGTCCTCGACGGCGTCGCGGAGTTTGAAGTCGGTGCGTTCGAGTTCGAGTTTGCCGGCTTCGATTTTGGAGAAGTCGAGGATGTCGTTGATGATGCCGAGGAGGGCTTCAGCGGATTTGCGGACGGTGTCGGCGAACTGGCGTTGTTCCTCGTCGAGTTTGGTGTCGAGGAGGAGGCCGGTCATGCCGATGACGCCGTTCATCGGTGTGCGGATCTCGTGCGACATGTTGGCGAGGAAGAGGCTCTTCGCCTGGGTGGCGGCCTCGGCCTGTTCTTTGGCGCGGGCGAATTCGCGGGTGCGTTCGGCGATGCGGGATTCGAGGAGATCGCGGTCGCGGCGGAGGGTTTTGGTGCGCCAGCGGAAAAAGCCGTAGATGGAGGCGCCGAGGCCGGCGGCGGAGATGGCGTAGAACCACCAGGTCTCGTAGTAGGCGGGGGTCTGGATGAGGGAGAGGGAGGCGCCCTCGTGGTTCCAGACGCCGTCGTCGTTGGCGGCGATGACGCGGAAGCGGTAGGTGCCGGGTTTGAGATTGGTGTAGTAGGCGGTGCGGCGGCCGGCGGCATCGATCCACTGCGGGTCGTGGCCTTCGAGCTGGTAGCGGAAGATGACGCGGGCGGAGCGGATGTAGCTGAGGGCGGTGTACTCGATGGCGAGGTCGCGGGTGCCCGCGGGGATGTGGATGGTGTCGCCGGGAGGGACGGGCTGGGCGTCGATGAGTATCCGTTCGATGAGGACGGGAGGGGCGACGCGGTTGACGGGGACCTGGCTGGGATCGGCGGCGACGAGGCCGCGGTAGGTGGCGAACCAGAGGCGGCCGTCGGGGCCGACGAGGGAGGCGGGTTGGGAGCCGAAGCCGACGGTGGAGGGGATGACGCCGTCGGTTTCGCTGGCGATGGCGAAGGAATCGGAGCGGCGTTCGCCGCGGGCGATGGCGAGGAGTTCGGATTTGGGGGCCCAGACGATGCCTTTGGGGGTGCCGAGCCAGATGCGGCCGTGGGCGTCTTCCTGGATGACGGAGACGAGGTCGTTGAAGGGGGCGGAGAGGTCTTCGGATTCGTGCCAGCGGCCGTCGGGGGTGAGGAGGAGGAGGCCGTGGCCTTTGGAGCCGACCCAGAGGCGGCCGTCGGAGTCGCAGTGGAGGGCGCGGACTTCGTCGATGGGGTGGCCGTTGTCGAGGTTCCACGTGGTGAGGGAGCCGTCGGGGGATTTTTTGACCAAGCCGCCCGCGCGGAGGCCGAAGTAGAGGGCGCCGTCGCGGTCCTCGGCGATGGCCCAGACGATGTTGGTGGGAACGATGCCGAGGGCGTCGTTCATGGTGGTGTATTCGCCGTTATGGTACCGGACGATGCCGTCCTGCTCGGTGCCGAACCAGAGGGCGCCGGAGCGGTCCTGGTACATGCACCTCATGCCGCGGAGGTTGGGTTTTTCCTCTTCGGTGCCGTCGGGGTGGCGGATGAGGAGGGAGCCGCGGCGGCCGATCCAGAGGCGGTTGTCGTCGGTGTGGAGGAGTGCCCAGATTTCGGCGAGGGGGCCGGTGCCGCCGCCGAGGGTAGAGATGGCGCCGGAGGGGGAGAGGTGGACGACGCCGACGGCGGGGATGGCGGCCCAGATGTTGCCTTGTTTATCGGAGGCAATGGAGCGGACGCCGTCGCCGGGGAGGCCGTCGCGCGAGCTGTACATGCGGAAGCTGGTGGGGCGGATGCGGGAGATGCCGTAGCCGGCGGTGCCGATCCAGATGCTGCCTTCGTGGTCCTGCATGATGGCGCGGCAGTGGTCGACGGAGGGGAGCTGGAGGGCGGTGAAGTGGCCGCCGTCGGGGGTATCCATGACGTAGGCACGGCGGGCGAGGACCCAGATGCGGCCGGAGCGGTCGATGTGGATGTTGGTGACGGGTTCGACGCCGAGGCCTTCGGGGGTGCCGTAGCGGCGGATGTCGTTTCCGCGTATGCGGAAGAGGCCGGCGGTTTCGGAGGCGAACCAGAGGGTGCGGTCGGGGCCTTCGACGATGCGGACGACGGATTGGAAGTCGGGGCCGGCGGCGGTGAAGCGGTGGAAGGTGCCGTCGGGATCGCGGTAGATGGGGTTTCCGGTGCGCGGGCTGATCCAGACGCGGCCGGTGGAGTCGGCGAAGACGGTGCGGAGCTGGACGTTGGCGGGGATCTGGCCGGCGGTGTCGACGTCGATGAGTTTATCGTCGCGGAGTTCTTTGAGGCTCTGGCCGAGGGTGGAGATCCAGAGGCGGCCGGAGGGGTCGCGGGCGATGCCGGTGATGGCGGTGGGGAGCGGGGCGACGAGATCGAGGCGGCCGTTTTTCCAGCGGGAGAGGCCGCGGTGGGTGCCGATCCAGAGGGTGCCGTCGGGCTCGGGGTAGAGGGTGCGGATGAGGTTGTGGGGGAGGCCGGGGGAGTTGCGGACGCGGAAGTTGACGAAGCGGTTGCCGTCGAAGCGGGCGAGACCGGACTCGGTGCCGGCCCAGAGGTAGCCATCGGCGGTCTGGACGAGGGTGGCGGCGACGTTGTGGGGCATGCCGGCTTCGACGCCGTAAGTATGGGCGGCGTAGGAGAGCTCGGGGCGGGCGGGGGAGGCGGTTGTCGAAGGAGAAGCCGGGGTGGGTGACGAAGACGGGAGGGAGGCAGGAGCGTCGGCGGCGCGCAGGGTGGACGGGGCGAGAAAAGCGGAAGCGGCTGCGCAGAGGGTGAAGGCGAGGGCGAACGTGAGGCGGGCGGAAATGGCGAAGCGACCCGTGAGGGGACGGGAAGGGAGGTTGCGCGCTCCCGTACGCATAGAGCCGGTTGCTGGTGGGGCAGCCATTGTAAAAAGGTATCGGCGCGGAGGGGGCGGAAGTTAAGGGGGGACTGAGGGGAAGACCCGGGCGGCGCGGGGCTAAGCGCGCCGCGCAATGACCAATGACCAGTGACCAGTGACCAGTGACCAGTGACCAGTGACCAGTGAGGAACGCGGGCTACGATGGTTGGCGGATTGAGGCGAGGGGGGCGTTTGCGTTTCTGCGGCCGGGAGAACGAGTACGAGTAAGAGAACGAGAACGATTTCGGAGGCTGACGAAAGAGTAAGAGAAAGAACGGGCGGTTAACGCGGGAGGGTGACGATCACGCGGAGGCCGGGGCGGTCGGGGCGGTTTTCGGCGTGGATGGTGCCGTTGTGGAGGCCGGCGATGCTGCGGCAGATGGCGAGGCCGAGGCCTTGGCCGGGGATGGAGGATGTGGGTGCGGCTGGATCGCCCGGGGGTGGATTGGGATGCGCGGTCTTCGGAGAGGCGAGCGTATCGGGCGGAGCGAGCCGGACGAAGCGTTCGAAGATGAGTTCGAGTTTATCGGGAGCAAGGCCGGGGCCTTCGTCGGTGAGGGTGAGGGTCCAGGTTTGCGGGGTGAGGTCAGAGGTGAGCGTGAGCGTGGAGGCGGGCGGGGAGACGTTGAGGGCGTTGCTGACGAGGTTGAGGAGGAGCTGGCGGAGGAGGTTGGGCTCGATGCGGACGGTGGCGGCGGGGTTGGCGGCGAGGGTGAAGTGGACGCCGCGGTCTTCGGCGAGGGCGAGGGCGTCTTCGGCGAAGGCGTTGAGGAAGGCGGCGGTGTCCTCGGTGCGGCGGGGGAGGGTGAGGGTGCCGCTTTCGGCTTTGGCGATGAAGAGGAGGCTATCGATGATCTGGTTGAGGCGGGAGATGTCGGTGAGGAGATCCTCGAGGGCGTGATGGGCGGCGGGGTCGGAGGAGACGGCGGGGCGGAGTTTTTCGGCGTTGAGGCGGATGAGGGTGAGCGGGGTTTTGAGTTCGTGGGAGGCGTCGGCGGTGAAGCGTTTGACCTGGATGAAGGAGGCTTCGAGGCGGTCGAACATCTGGTTGAGGAGGGTGGCGAGGGAGTTGATCTCGTCGCGCGCAGTGGAGACGGGGATACGTTCGTCGAGGCGGTCGGCGCGGATGCGGAGGGCGGTGTCGCGGATGAGGCGAAGGGGTTTTAGGGCGAAACGGGTGAAGGCGTGGCCGAGGCCGAGGCTGGCGAGGGCGGTGGCGGCGAGGAGCCAGGCGGAGACGCGCGTGTAGTCGCGGATAAGGCGGCGCGCGGGGGCGAGGGGGCTGGCGACCTGGACGCGCAGTGAGCCGGCCTGGAACTCGGAGATGCGGAGGGGGCCGAGGGTGGGGAGCTGATCGGTCCAGGCGGGGGAGATGTCGTCGGGCGGGATGGGGAGGGCGGCGTCGCCGAGGTTGGGCGAGCGGAAGAGGATGGCGCCGGCGGGGGTGTGGACCTGGAAGTAGTACATGGCGGCGTCGATCTCGGCGTGTTCGCGTATCCGGCGGGAGACTTCGGCGGGGTCTGGCGGGGAGGGGATGTCTTCGAGGCGTTCGTGGAGTTCGGCGAATTCGGCGGCGTTGAGGAAGTCGAGGCCGTTGACCATCTGGCGGGAGAGGAGCCAGCCGCCGAGGGTGAGGACGAGGGCGGTGGTGATGGTGACGAGGGCGGCGAAGCCGAGGGTGAGGCGGCGGGAGAGGGAGGTCATTTTAAGGAGGGCTCAGGGGCGCGGGGCTTGGGGCGAGTGATGGAATGACCAATGACCAGTGACCAATGGAGGAGACGGATATGCGGTGAATGGGCGGGCGGCGGGCGGTGGTGTCAGGCGAGTTGGTAGCCGGTGCCGCGGATGGTTTTCAGGAGGGGGCGGTCGGGGGAGGGTTCTAATTTTTTGCGGAGGCGGCGGACGTAGACGTCGATGAGGTTGGTCTCCATGTCGTAGGAGGCGTCCCAGATTTTTTCGGCGATGAGGGTGCGGGTGAGGACGCGGCCGGGGTTTTGGAGGAAGAGTTCGAGGAGGGCGAATTCGCGGGAGGTGAGATCGACGGGCTGGCCGTCGAGGGTGGCGGCGCGGGAGAGGAGATCGAGGCGGATGGGGCCGTGGGTGAGGACGGTGGTCTTGGCGCCGGCGTGGCGGCGGAGGAGGGAGCGGACGCGGGCGATGAGTTCGTCGATGACGAAGGGTTTGGGGAGGTAGTCGTCGGCGCCGAGATCCAGTCCCTGGATACGGTCGGAGACGGCGTCGCGGGCGCTGAGGATGAGGACGGGCTCGTTGAAGCCGGAGGCGCGCCATTCGCGGAGGAGGGCGAGGCCGTCGCCGTCGGGCAGGCCGAGGTCGAGGATGACGGCGTCGAAGGGAGTGTCGGCGAGGGCGTCGCGGGCGGCGGCGCAGGTGGGGGCGACGCGGGTGGTGTGGCTGAGCTCGGCGAGGGCGCGTTCGACGAATTGGGCGACGCGTCGTTCGTCTTCGACGATGAGGATTTTCATGGAGCGGGAGCGGCGGGCGGAGCGTGCAGGGACTTCACGTACGCGGCGAGGGAAAGGAGTTCGGCGTCGGGGAGGGTTTCGTGTCCGGCCATGGGGGAGCCGGGGAGGCCGAATTTGATGAGGCGGGCGAGGGTGGTGTCGTCGGGCGTGGCGGGGAAGCGGCGCCAGGTGGGGGCGGTGAAGTCGGGCGGGCGGATGCTGAGTTGAGAAGAGAGCGGGCCGTCGGCGTGGCCGGTGGGGCCGTGGCAGGAGGCGCAGAGTTGTTGGAAGCGTTGTTGAGTGTGATCGGGGTAAGCTGAAAGAGGAGTGGGTGAGGAGTTGGCGGGGAGAGTGGCTGAGGTGGTTGAAGAGTTGGGAGACGACCCGGATGTGGAGGGGGGCGGCGTGGGTTGCCAGTGGGCGATGGTTTCGAGGCGGGCGGGGAGGGTGTCGGCGCCGAGGGAGGCGAGGTAGGCGAGGAGGGCTTCGCCGCGGGGATCGTTGTCGCGGAAGAGGTGGGCGAAGGACGGCATGCGCGAACCGGGGGAGACCGTGCGCGGGGAGATCAGGTGGAGGCGGTGCCACTCGGGGGAGCGGCGGTTGGCGACGTTGGCGAGGTCGGGGCCCTGGCGGCGGTTGCCGAGGAGGGGCGGGGATTCGGCGAGGACTTCGGAGAGCAGGTGGGCGGGGCCCCAGAGGAGGACGTCGGGCGTGCCGGGGCGGACGTACTGGGAGTGGCAGTGGATGCAGCCTTCGGCGATGTAGACGCGGCGGCCGGCGGCGATGAGGGGATCGGGCCGGAGCGAGGGCGGCGTGGCGGGAGATTCGGCGAGGGCGGTGGTCGGCAGTGCCCAGAAAAGCGATACGGCGGAGACGCCGAGGACGACGGCGGAGAGCGGGGAGTAGGCGGTGGCCGTTTTTGAGAGAGAGGCGGCGGGGTGTTGGAGGAAGCGTGCGAGCGAGAGGAGGCCGAGGGCGAGGGCCAGCAGGGGAATCCAGGCGGGGACGTGGGGGGAGGTTTGTTGTTGGGCGAGTCCGATGGCGGCGGCGGAGCCGATCCAGCCGGCGATGGCCATGAAGGCGGCGGCGAACCAGGGGCGGGCGGCGCGGGCGGGGATGAAGACGAGGGCGGTGGAGTAGATCGAGACGCCGGCGACGTAGAGGGTGCGGGCGAGGGCGAAGGGCGGAGCGGGGGAGTTGAGGAGGGCGCAGGAGGCGACGAGCAGGAGCAGCGCGGTGAGCACGACGGGCGCGGGGCGGAAGCGGCGGAGGGCGAAACCGGCGAGGATAGCGGCGGCGAGGTGGACGAGGGCGTTGGACTGGAGGACGGCGGCGGAGGACCAGGTGGCGCTTTTGAAGACGGGGTTGTGCTGGATGAGGTAGAAGGCGAGGGAGTCGAGGAAGACCAGGGCGAAGAAGGCGGCGATCCAGCGGGTGGCGTCGGCGTTGCGGAGGGGGGCGGAATTTTGGACAGGATTAAGAGGATTGATAGGATTTCGGAGGGCGGGGACGGATGGGAGGGACTCGGTGGAGAAGGCGGGAGTGGATGAGCGTAACCAGAAGGTGGTGACGAGACCGGTTAGGGCGGCGAAGGCGGCGAGGTGGATTTGGGTGGCGGGCGGGGCGGTGAAGAGGGTGGGTTGGTTGCAGAGGGCGTAGGCGAGGCCGGTGCCGAGTCCGCAGGCGGGGGCGAGGGTGCGGGGGCCGAGCAGGGGGAGGAGCGAGAGGGCGAGGGTGACGGTGGCCCAGCCGAGGGAGAGGCCGATGCAGGCGGCGGAGGCGATGAGCGTGGCGGGCGTGTGGGCGGCGAGGGTGAGCTGGGCGACGAACGCGGAGGCGAGGAAGCCGAGGGCGAGGTGCGGGCGGATGCGGTGTGCAGAAAAGCGCGCGGCGGCGAGGAGGCTGCCGGAAATGCCGCCGAGACCGAGGGCGGTCATGAGGGGTTTCATTTGCTCGCCGGTGAGCGAGGCGGCGGCGAATTCGAGGAAGGCGAATTCGGCGAAGATGAGGAAGTAAACGTAGGTCGCGGCGATTGCAGTGATGGCGGCGAGGAAGACGGGCCAGCGGGCGGCGGGCGCGTGGTCGATGGGGGCGGAATCAGGCGCGAGGGTTTTCATCGGACCAGAGGCGGGGCTGCCGGAGGAGCCAGAGTTGGGCGGCGACGAGGGCGAAGTCGGTGACAGGGACGATGGCCCAGGCGGGGGCGAGCCAGCCGAGGAGAATCGCGGTGGCGGAATAGGCGCCGGCGGCGAGGCGGAAGGGGATGGTGAGTTCGAACACGGCGCGGAGGTAGGCGTGGTTGTTGCGGAGGAGGGCCCAGAGGTAGGTCGCGCCGACGGCGGCAACGAAGGCTCCGACGAAGCGGAGGAAGACGAGGGCGTCGGTCGTGGGTGTGGCGACGCGCATGAGCGGGAGGAGTTTTTCCGGGAAAAAAACGAGGCCGAGGCCGGTCGCGAAATCCATGAGGCCGGCGGCGAGGGCGAAGAGATCGAGGGAGCTTGTGGGATGGCGAGGCATGTCGAATGGAGGAAATGACCAATGACCAGTGACCAATGGGACGGAGTTAGCGGAAGGCGGTGAGGAGCCAGCGGAGGGAGGCGGCGGTCATGGCGAGGCCGGCGAGGAGGCGGGCGGCGAGGAGGAGCTGGGTCCAGGTTTCGGAGCGGAAGAGTTCGTCGGCGTGCGCGTTTTCCTGCCAGCCGAGTATCAGCATGGCGGCGACGTAGAGGGCGCAGGCGGATTGCCAGAGCACGAAGCCGCCGCGGAGCGGGCGGGCGGGGCGGAGTTCGTTGAGGATGACGACGTGGACGCTCGTCACGAGGCCGGCCATGGCGAGGTGGGCGTGAGCGACGAGGGCGTGGGTGAATTTGAGGCGTTCGGAGTAGCCGGGGAGGAATGTGAGGAGGCCGGTGACGACGAGGAGCGACCACCAGGCGAAGGCGGCGGCGAGCCAGGGGCGGCTGGCGGGGGTCCAGGCGAAGCGGCGGAAGTAGAGCCAGGCGATGGGGAGCCAGCCGAGGAGGAGGGTGAGGCCGATGATTTGTCCGGCGGCGTGGTGGCTGGCGTGGCCGTGGTCGAGGGCGGCGAAGGCCGCGCAGGAGAAGGCGAAGAAGGCCCAGAAGGCGCGGGTCGGGGCGGAGCGTGTATCGGTTGATCGGATGCCGAGGAAAGCGGGGAGGAGGCCGAAGAGGGCGACGATGCCGAGGGTGGAGCCGAGGAGGCTCGCGCCGGTGGCGCCGCCGCTGTGCGGGTTGACCGAGGGGTAGACGTCGTTGCCGGCGGACCAGTAGAGTGCGGAGGGGACGGCGAGGAGGACGAGGAGGAAGGCGGCGCGGGCGAGGAGGCCGGGGCGGGAGAATTTTTCGCGGAACCACCAGAGGCGGGCGGCGAGAGCGGTCCAGAGCGCGGTCATGGCGAGCGGGAGGAGCGGGCGGGCCCAGCCGTGCCAGTCGAGGAAGAGTTTGCCGCTGGTTTCGCCGGAGAGCCAGGAGAGGCCGCCTAAACCCAGCGCGAGGGACCAGAGGGCGAGGGCGGTGTGGAGGGCGCGCTGGGGAATGACCAGTGACCAATGACCAGTGACCAGTGGGGACGGAAAGGACGATGGTTGAAGGGCGGATGACGAAGGGAAATCCGAAGGCCGAAGGTCGAATGACGAAGGGGAGTGCGCGGAGGTTGTCGGAGATGCCGGCGGGCCGCCGACGCTCCCTGTGGGGAAGGGAGTAAGCCAAGCGGTGAGGGCGCCGACCAGGGGGAGGGAGCACCAGCCGTAGAGTTGCCAGTCGAGGTGGAGGGGCATCCAGCGGCCGTAGGTGAGAGGCGCGAGGGCGTCACCGATCTCAGGATACAGGAGTTCGGTGGCGAGGAGGAGGCCGACGAGGTTGGCGGCGACGAGCCAGAGGAGGCTGTGCAGTTGGAGGGCGCGCTGGGGAATGGCCAATGACCAATGATCAGTGACCAGTGGAGGAGGGAAATCCGAGGTGCGAGAGGCGGATGGCGAAACGGGGAGTGCGGGCGGGTGAGGAGGTGCTGGAATGGCGGTGGGGGAGCGCGACGGCGTCGAGGGAGTTTCGGAGGGGCGTGGCGCGGATGAGGCTGAACCGGCCCGAGCAAGCTCGGGCGCTACGGCGGAGGGGAATGGAGTGCCAGGCGCGCCTGGTTTGAGGCGCGGGAGTTGGGAGGGATTTTTCACAGCGGGCTGAGCTGGCCGTCGCGGACGCGGAAGATGCGGTGGCAGGCTTCGGCGAAGCGGCGTTCGTGGGTGGCGAGGATGACGGCGATGTTGTCGCGCTCGGCGAGGGTGCGGAGGAGCGTGAAGACGGTTTCGCCGGTCTTTTCGTCGAGCGAGCCGGTGGGTTCGTCGGCGAGGAGGACTTTGGGGGAGTTCATGAGCGCGCGGCAGATGGCGGTGCGCTGGCGTTCGCCACCGGAGAGATCCTGGATGCGGTGGGCGAGGCGGTGGGAGAGGCCGACGGATTCGGCGAGGGAGCGGAGGCGTTTCTCGGTATCCGCAGTTTGGCGACCGATGGCGAGGGCGGGGACGCGGAGGTTTTCCGCGACGGTGAGGTCGGGGATGAGGTTGTGGAGTTGGAAGACGTAGCCGAGGTGTTGGCGGCGGAGGGTGAGGCGGTCGCGTTCGTTGCGCGGATCGAGTCCGCAGACCTGGAGTTCGCCGCGGTCGGGGGTGTCGAGTCCGCCGAGGAGGTGGAGAAGGGTGGATTTGCCGGAGCCGGAGGAGCCCCAGAGGGCGACGATTTCGCCGGGGCGGACGGAGAGGCTGGCGCCTTGGAGGACGGTGACGCGGCCCTGGTCGAAGGATTTCCAGACGTCCTTTGCGGAGGCGATGGCGGGGGCGTTATTCATAGCGCAGGGCGTCGGCGGGTTGGATGCGGGCGGCGTAGCGGGCGGGGTAGATCGCTCCGGCGACGGCGGTGAAGAGCGCGGTGGCGACGATGCCGAGGACGATGGAGGGTTTGATGCTCGCCTGGATGTAGCCTTGGAAATCGGGGAGGTGTTCGAGGATGGTGAGGACGCCGAGGCCGAGGGAGAAACCGAGGACGAGGCCGGCGGCGGCAATGGCGGCGGCTTCGCCGAAGATGAGCGCGCAGACCTGGCCGGTGGAGAAGCCGCAGACGCGGAGGATGGCGATCTCGCGGATGCGGCTGAAGACGGAGAGGAGCATCGTATTCGCAACGCCGAGACCGCCGAGGAGGAAGGCGCAGACGCCGACCGCCCAGGCGGTGAAGTGGAGGATTTTGAACTGGGTGTAGCTCTGGTTGAACTCGCGGTTTTCGAGGGCGGTGAGGCCGGGGTGGGCTTTTTCGACGGCGGTCTTGAAGGCGGAGGCGGCGTCGCGGTCACGGAGTTTGACGGCGATGATGGAGCAGAGGTTTTCGCGGTGGAAGAAGGCCTGGGCGGATTTGAGGGGGAGGAAGACGCCGCCGTCCTCGAAGCCGTTTTCGGTTTTGAAGATGCCGCCGACGACGAAGGTGCCGCGGCCGATGTCGATTTTTTCGCCGAGGCGGGCGTCGAGGAATTCGGCGGCGCGGGAGCCGAGGTAGATGTCGTTGTCGTTTTGGCCGAAGGTGGCGGCGGAGCCGGCGAGCCAGGTGGCTTTGGCGAGGCGCGGGTCGGTGGGGTCGAGGCCGAAGCAGGTGATGATCGGGTGGTCGTCGGCCGAGACGATGCCGAAGAGAAGTGGCATCGCGGACTCGACCTGCGGCAGTGCCCGGATGCTGGATACTTGATCGGTGGTGACGGAGCTGAAGAAGAGGTCGGAGACGTTTTTCTCGAAGACGAGGCAGTGGGAGTCGGTGGCGAGGATGCGTTCGAACATGCCGATGGCGCCGGTGACGATGGCGAGGATCGTGAGCATGGCGGCGACGCCGAAGCCGATGCCGGCGACGCCGATCAGCGCGCGGAGGCGGTGGCGGAGGAGGTTGGTGGGGACTAGGCGGAGGAAGCGCATGGTGCGGGTGCGGCTCAGGCGGCGGCTTCGCGGGCGAGGACGGGGGCGAGAAAGGCGTTTTGAAAGTCTTCGAGGTAGGCCCAGCGCGGGTGGTGATTGGCGAGGCGGGCGAGGGTATTAGCCGCCTGGCTCGCGAGGCGGTGGAGGCGGTGGCGGGCGGCGGGGATGCCGAGGGCGAGGGCGAGATTGGGGCGGGCGAGGGCGCGGTCGCGGCCGGTGGTTTTGCCGGAGGTGGCGGTGTTGGAGAGAACGTCGTGAAGGTCGTCGGATGCCTGATACGCGAGGCCCCAGTAGAGACAGAGGGCTTTGAGGTGGTGGAGTTCGGCGGAGGACGGATCGGCGAGGAGGGCGGGGAGGTAGATGGCGAGGGAGAGGAGGGCGCCGGTTTTGCCGGCGGCGATGGCGGCGACTTCGCGGGCGGAGCGGTCGCTCGCGGCGAAGCGGAGATCGCGGGCCTGGCCGCCGAGGATGCCGGCGGTGCCGAGGGCGGCGTCGAGCGTGGCGTGGGCGCGGAGGCGGAGGCCGGCGGGCAGATGGGCGAGCGAGAAGGCGGCGAGGGTGTAGGCGCGGTTGATGAGGGCGAGGGCGGCGAGGATGGCGGTGGCGTCGCCGTGGACGCGGTGGGTGCAAGGGAGGCCGCGGCGTGTATCCGCGTTGTCCATGCAGGGAAGGTCGTCGAGGAGGAGGGAGGCGAGGTGGTAGTACTCGACGGCGCACGCGAGGGTGAGGGCTTCGGATTCGGCGAGGCCGTGGGCGAGAGCTGCGCGGAGGACGAGGCGGGCGCGGAGGAGGCGGCCGGGGTTGGCGGTGGCGTCGGTGAGAGCGGCTCGGAGGTGGGGCTCGACGGCGGAGTGGCCGGGGGAGTTTTCCCGCAGGGCCTGGAGGAG
>CBINDC010000016.1:0-107622 GCA_966249325.1 uncultured Nibricoccus sp.
TGACGTTGAAGCCGACGAAGATCACCCAGAAGGAGAGCTTGCCCCAGAACTCGGATACCTTGCGGCCGAAGATGAGCGGGAACCAGTAGTGGATGCCGGCGAGGAGGCCGAAGACGGCGCCGCCGATGAGCACGTAGTGGAAGTGGGCGACGACGAAGTAGGAGTCTTGTTGTTGCGCGTCGGCCGGGGCGGCGGAGTGCATGACGCCGGAGAAGCCGCCCATCATGAACATCCAGACGAAGCCGAGGGCGAACATCATGGGCGTGCGCATCTGGAGGTGGCCGCCCCACATGGTGCCGATCCAATTGAACATTTTGACGCCGGTCGGGACGGCGATGGCCATGGTGGCGAGGGAGAAGGCGGCGGTGGCCATGGTGCCCATGCCGGTGGTGAACATGTGGTGGGACCAGACGCCGAAGCCGAGGAAGCCGATGGTGGCGCCCGAGAAGACAATGATCGGGTAACCGAAGAGGGGTTTGCGCGAAAAGGCCGGAAGGATTTCGGAGACGATACCCATCGCCGGGAGAATGAGGATGTACACCTCGGGGTGACCGAAGACCCAGAACAAGTGCTGCCAGAGAATCGGGAGGCCGCCGGTGGAGACTTCGAAGAAGTTGGTGCCGAAGGAGCGGTCCATCATGAGCTCAACGAGCGCGATGGTGATGGCGGGGAAGGAGAGGATGATGAGGAAGGCGACGATGAGCGTCATCCACGTGAAGACCGGCAGGCGCATCATGGTCATGCCGGGGGCGCGCATGTTGATGATCGTGATAATGAAGTTCATCGAGCCGACGACCGAGGAGACGCCGAGGATCTGGAGGCCCATGATCCAGAGGTCGGTGGACATGTCGGCGGTGAATTCGTTGGAGAATGCTTTCGAGGTGAGCGGGGCGTAACCGAACCAGCCGGCGTCGGGTGCGCCGGATTTCACGAACCAGCCGACGTTGAGGACGATGGCGCCGGCGAGGAAGACCCAGAAGGCGAAACCGTTGAGGCGGGGGAAGGCCACGTCGCGCGCGCCGATCTGGAGCGGCATGATGTAATTGAAGAACGCGGCGGAGAGGGGCATGACGGCGAGGAAGATCATCGTCGTCGCGTGCATCGTGAAGAGTTCGTTGTAGAACTGATGCGAGATGAAGGTGTTGTTCGGGACCGCGAGCTGGACGCGGATGAGAAGGGCCTCGATGCCGCCGATCAGGAAGAAGATCAGGGCGGAGATGCCGTACATGAGGCCGACGCGTTTGTGGTCGACGGTGGTGAGCCAGCTGACGAGACCGGTCTTGGCGGTCGGGCGGGTGAAAATCCACGGGCGTTTTTCGACGGCGTGGCCGGCTTCTTTGCCGGTGAAATGACTTTGGGCGGCTGCGTCCATGTTTGGAAAGTGGCTGAGGGCGGAAGGCTAGAGGCGAAGGGAGCGCTTACTTGAGGCTGTGGAGGTAGGCGACGAGGGCGCGGGCTTCGTCGTCGGAGATTTTGATGTTCTCGCCGGTGATGGTGTTGGTGTCGTGGTTGACGAGCACGTAGCCGTTCATGCCGCCGGTGAAGCCTCGGTACATCTTGTTGCCGGGTTTCACGCCGTTGGGATCGACGAGCCAGCGGTGGAGATTTTCAGGGGAGTTTTCGAGGAGGCCGCCAGCGATGGTGGTGCGGGAGCCGACGTGCGTGAGATCGGGGGCAAAAGGAGCGCCGCCTTGTTGATCACCGCGGATGGCGTGGCAGGTATTGCAGGTCTTGGCGGTGAAAAGTTTGCGGCCCTGATCGATGAGAGCTTGTTCGGCGGAAGTGGTGGACGGGAGCTGATGGGCTTTCCACGCGGCGAACGGGTCGCGGTCGAATTCTTCGGTCCAACCTTTGAGATTACGCTCGTTCTTGATGGGGGTGTAGCTGGCGAAAATGGGTTTGGCGTCGGTGGAGGTGACGGCCTTGGCGGGGAGTTTTTGGTTTTCCAACCAAGCTGCGAAATCGGCTTCGTTGAGGGCGATGACGCGGAAGCGCATGACGGCGTGGGACTCGCCGCAGTACTCGGCGCACTGGCCCCAGAAGTAGCCGGGTTCGTCGGCTTTGAGCCAGAGGTGGTTGGCGCGGTTGGGCATCATGTCGACTTTGCCGGCGAGTTTGGGGACCCAGAAGCTGTGGATGACGTCGAAGGTGCGGAGGTTGACGCGGACGGCGCGGCCGGCGGGGATGACGAGCTCGTTGGCGAGGACGAGGGGGGTGTCGGCGGCGATCTGTTCCTTCGGGTATTCAAATTTAAACCACCATTGGTAGCCGATGGCGTTTACTTCGTAGGCGGTGGCTTTTTCGTCTTCCGGGACATCGTAGGTGTACCAGATGTGGTGGAGGGTGGGGATGGCGATGAAGACGAGGGCGATGACGGAGGCGCCGATGAGACCGAGCTCGATGAGGGGGTTGCCGTGGCCTTGCGGGGGGACGGGGGCGTGTTCGTCGGCGTCGTTGCGGGCCTTGAACTTGAGGGTCGCGTAGGTGAGGACGCCGGCGACGATGACGAAGATGATGCCGGTGACCCAGAGGGTGACGTAGAAGACGTCGAGCTGGGCTTTGGCGACGGGGCCCTTGGTGTCGAAGGTGGATTGGGGGCCGGTGAGCCAGCCGCCGGTGATGAGGGGCAGGCAGGCAACAGCAAGGGCAGTCAGGCCGCGACGGGCGAAGGTGCGCAAAGAGGGCAAGGCGATCATGTGTGTCAGCTAAAGCGATAAACGCGCCGGCAGCGGCGCGCACAGGTTGCGGGCGAGCGTTTTCAGCGGGGCGGGTATTTCAAGTCCTAAAACACGACTGCGCGACAGCTGTGCTAATGCGAACAATCAGAGAGTTGTGCATTTCTTGTTTTTCGGAGGGAAGGCGGGGACTCAGGCTTTGGCGGCCGGCCACCAGACGTAGAGGAAAAAGTACACGAGGACGCCGGTGATGGAGACGTAGTACCAGATGGGGAAGGTCCAGCGGGCCCATTTGCGGTGGCGGTCGTAGTGGCCTTTGAGGGCGAGCCAGAAGGTGCGCGGGACGAGGTAGGCGATGGCGATGGCGAGCAGGATGTGCGTGAGGAGCATTGCGCGGTAGATGGTTTTGATCGCGCCTTCGCCGCCGAACTCGGTGTGGAGGGCTTCGCCGGGGCCGGCGGCCATGCCTTTGAGAATTTTGTGGGTCACGTAGCCGACGAGGAAGACGGCGGAGACGGCGCCCGCGGACAACATGCAGGCGCGGTGGGCGGGGATGTTTTTGCGCAGGATGAAAAAGAAGCCCGCGGTGAGGAAGAGCGTGGCGAGGCCGTTGAGGGCTGCGTTGAGGGCGGGGATGTCGTTAACGGTCATGCTTGGGCGGAAGACGGAAAGTTGTCGCGCGAAGGCTGCGAAGGACGCGAAAGAAGGAGGGTTTTGGACCAGTGTGACTTAGCGGGAAACGGGCCGGACTTTGCGGCTTTGGCGTGCTCCGCGGATTTATTGGACGAGCCAGCGGTCGGCGACGAGGGCGGCGAGTTGAAGCGGTAGCCAGATAATGGATGCGTAGAAGAGTTTGCGGGCGGTTTTTTCGCGTTCGGCGGCGCGGGTGAAGGCGATGGCGCGGGCGATGAACCAGAGGCCGAGTGCGAGCGTGACGCCGAGGTAATACATGCTTGTCAGGCCGAGGAAACTCGGGGCGGCGGTGACGGCGACGAGGGCGAAGGTGTTGATGAGGGACCAGGCGGCGACTTTGCCGCCGGCGGCGTCGCGCACGGGAAGCATGGGGAAACGGACGGTGGCGTATTCGGCGCGGTAGATCCAGGCGATGGCCATGAAATGCGGGATCTGCCAGAAGAGGAGAATGCCGAAGAGAATCCAGCCGAGGGGCTCCTGGCGCGTTTCGGAAGCGGCCCAGCCGATGAGCGGGGGAAATGCTCCGGCGACGGCGCCGATCTCGGTGGACCAGCGGGAAAAGCGTTTGGCCGGGGTGTAGAACGCGAGGTAGCTGACGATGGTTGCGAGAGCGAAGAGGGCGGAGAAGCTCTCGACCTTGATGAAGAGGAAGGCGAGGCCGGCGGCGCACATGCCCCAGCCGAGGATGAAGGCGGAGCCGGTGGCGACTTTGCCCGACGGGATCGGGCGGTCGGCGGTGCGCGTCATGAGCGCATCGGTATCGCTCTCCATCCATTGATTGAGCGCGGCGACGCCGCCGGCGCAGAGCGAGGTGCCCAGTAACAAGTACCAGAATACAGAGGCGTTCCACGGAGGCGTGGTGGCGAAGTAACCGACCAGCGTGGTGATGACCGAGAGCATGCTCAGCCGGGGTTTGGTGAGCTCGAGGTAATCGTTGAACCGCGCTTTCTCCGTTTTGCGCGCAGCCGAATCGGCGGCCGAGGCGGCGGGGGCGGGCGTGGAGAAATCGCGGCTCATGGACGGTGCGCTTATCTTATAGAGAGGCGCGGGATGGTTCGCCGAAACGGGTTTCCACTTCGCCTTCGATGACGCCGCGGTGGAGCCACCAGGTGAGCAAGAAAGTCGTGGCGAGGACGCACGCGCCGACGGTGACGTGGGCGGTGGTGTAGTTGACGCCGCGTTGGGTCCAGATGACGGAGATGCCGAGGGCGATCTGGAGCGCGAGCAAGCAGATCATGGCGAGCGAGAGGTTTTTCACGGCGCTGCTGGAGGCGCGGTCGCGCCAGACGGCGGTGACGAGCCAGCCGAGGACGAACGTGAGAACGACGGCCATGATGCGGTGGGCGAAGTTAAGCGCGACCTGGTAGTTCCAGTATTGGGGGAGCCAGTCACCAGCGGGGGTCGAGTACGGGAAGGTCGGGATGGCGAGGCCGGCATTGTTGTGACGCATGGAGGCGGCGATCACGAGCTGGACGATGACGAGGGTGGTCGCGAGGCGGGCGAACTGACGGAGGCGGGGCTCGGTGGGCTCGACCTGGGGTTTGGATTCGATCCAGCGGCGCGAGAGAGCGGCGGCGATGGCGAAGAGGATGCAGACGTAGAGGTGGGCAAGGATGCCGTGCGGGATGCGGAGCATTTGCCCGAGGGTCATCTCGAAACCCGGGACATCGATGGAATCGAGGAGAACGCGTTTACCGCCGAGGACGCCTTGGATGATGACGATGGCGAGCGCCCACCAGGCGAGTTTGCGGAGCCAGCCGCGGGAGTCGGTGCGGCCGACCCAGATGGCGAGCGCGATGGTGATGAAGCCCATGATTGCACCGCTGAGGCGATGCGAATGCTCGGCGAACATGTCGGGGTTGACGAGCCAGCCATCGGGGTTGACTGAGCCGTTGGAGAGGGGCCAGTCGGAGAAGGCCATGCCGGCGCCGATGGTGGTGGTGAGGGCGCCGAGTGTGACGAGCACGAAGACCCAGGCGCTGCCGAGGGCGGCGAACCACGCGAGGGCGGGACGGTAGGCGGTGGTGCGGTGATCGAGTGCGGACGTGGACATGAGGCAGGCTTCAGGAAAAAAGAAGCGCGGACGCTACCGGGCGCAAAGCCTTTGACAAATCTTTCCCCGGGGAAATCGGTAGGCGGATGCGTTTTTCCCGAGTCACGTCTGTGTTGTTAGTGGGGATGGTGATCTTGATGGGCGCGGCGTGCTCGAAGCGTGAGCAGGCGAGGAATGCGGAAGAGAGAAAACGTTATCCGCTCACGGGCGAGATTCTCGCGGTGGACGCGGAGAGGAATGTGCTGCGCGTGAAGCACGAGGAGATCAAAGGCTACATGCCCGCGATGGTGATGGAGTTTAACGTCTCGCTCGGTGACGCGAAGCTGGCGCAGGCGGGGCAGAAAATCCGCGCGGAGCTGGTGGAGCTGGGCGGCGGGGAATTTGCGTTGGAGAGAATCTGGCCGGCGTCGGCGGCGGAGGTGGCGCGGATCGAGGCGGCGGCGAACAAGCTCACGCAGGAGACGGTGGCGCTGGGGCGCGGGGCGTATCGGGAAATTGGAGAGCGGGCGCCGCAGTTCACGTTGTTCGATCAGGACGGGCGCGTGGTGGAGAGCCAGCGGTTTCGCGGGAAGCAGGTCATGATTTGTTTTATTTTCACGCGGTGTCCGGTGGCGAAGATGTGTCCGGCGGCGGTGGCGCGTTTTCAGCAGGCGCAGAAGCTGGCGCGCGAGGCGGGGGTGACTGATCTGGAGTTGATCTCGTTTTCGCTCGATCCGGAGTATGACACGCCGGGGGTTTTGAAGGAGTACGCGATCCAGCGCGGGATCGACACGAGCAATTATTCGTTTCTCACGGGGCCGCAGATGGCGATCAAGAGCCTGCTGCAGCAGTTCGGGATTTTGACGGAGATGCAGGGCGATCTGCTGAATCACACGGCGGCGACGTTGCTGCTGGATGAGACGGGGCGGATCATCCACCGCGCGGATGGCAGCGAGTGGGACGTGAAGGAATTTGTGGGGAGGATGAAGAAATCGTGAGCACGCGCGTGGATCAGAGTGGAGTAAATGTAGCGGGTGCGCGGATGTGGCGGCAGGTGACGTTGATCACGGTCGGCGCGCTGGCGCTGTATGTGGGGTTTCGACTGCTGCCGACGGGATCGAATTTGAATCACATCGATTTTCGCACGGGCGGGAGTCCGGGGAGTCTGGAGATGTGCGATCCGTCGAATCCGCAGTTCATCCCGGTGATGGCGGTGAAGTCGCCGGTGAGCATGAGCGTGTCGGTGGAAAATGGAGACGGGCGGGCGGAGGCGGGGCGCGAGGTGCGGGGAGTGGTGAAATTGACGACGGCGAGCGGTAAGCCGATCGGGCCGGTGGATTTGCTCGTGATGCATACGCGCAAGCTGCACCTGCTGGTGATCGATCCGACGTTGGGCGATTATCAGCATTTGCATCCGGAGCCGGGGGCGAAGGACGGCGAATGGGTTTTCGCGTTCACGCCGAGGAGCGGTGGGGTGTATCGGCTTTTTGCGGACTTCACGCCGACGGCGACGGGGCGGGGGCTTTATGCGGGGACGGAGCTGGCGGTGGCGGGAGTGAAGGAGCGTGAGGGTGACGCGACGGTTTTGCGGGGTGGGGGCACCCCGCCTACAGCGGAGACGGAGAAGATGGCGGTGGTGCGGGGCGGGTTCGTATTTTCGCTGAGCGTCGATGGTGGGGTTTTGGAAGCGGGGAAGGTGGCGGATCTGGCGTTTACGATCACGCGGGAGGGCGGTGGCGAGGTGCCGCTGGAGCCGGTGATGGATGCGTACGCGCATCTGGTGGCGTTCGACGAGGCGCGGAGCGGGTTTGCGCATTTGCATCCGAACGAGGCCGATCTTGCGAAGAAGCCGGATGCGACGGAGCCGCGGTTGACGTTCAAGATCACGATCCCGCTGCGGGGGCGCTATGTGATCTGGGCACAGGTGAATCTTGGCGGGACGGAGACGTTTGTGGCGTTTCCGGTGAGCGTTAAGTGAGCGGTGCGTTGAGCAGAGACGGAAGATGTCTCGCGAAGGTTAGGGAAGGTAGCGAAGGGGCGTGGGCGGAATTTTTTTAACCACGGATTGCACGGAGGGCGCGGATGGGGAGGCGGGCGGAGGTGTTTTTGGGGACGACTGGCGAGTGGTGCCCAACGCGCGGGTTGGATAACCCGCGGTCCGGCGCAGACGTGGCTGTTGTGTCGGTTCGCGGGTGATGGCGAACCGGCGCGTTAGGGCCAACGCGCCCTACCTCGGAGATGAACGCAGTCCGTCGGAGCGAGCGTGCGTGCTTACTTGCTGGTGACGCTGAGCTGGTAGTCGATGAAGAGCTCGACGGAGGCGTCGTCGACCTGGCGGACGAGGACGGCGCCGTCGAGGCCGCCGATGGTGACTTCGGAGGCGTTGAAGGTTTTCTTCATGGCTTCGGAGCTTTCGCGGATGAGGGAGAGGAGGCGTTCGCGCTGACGTTCGGGGGACTCGACGGCGAGGGTGACGGAGGCGATGCGGGCGTCGGTCTGGGCGGGGAGTTTCAACTCGTCGATGAGTTTGCGGACGGCGACGGAGGCGGCGAAGGAGTCGTGCCCGGGGTCGTCGAGTTTGTAGAGGATGCGGACGCTGGTGCTGAGTTGGGAGGAGCCGCCGTAGCTGGTGCTGGAGAAAATTTTTCCGCTGCCGCCGGTGGAGAAGAAACGGAGCGGGCCTTGGTGGAGCTGGAGGCGGGGCGTTTTGGCGACGGTGGCGGAGAGGAGGTTGACGGTGTTGCGGACGTCGTCGGCCTGGCGGGCGGGGTCTTTTTCGCGGCTGGAAATGGAGACGGTGGCGCAGACGTAGTCGGCGGGTTGCACGAGGGCGATGGAGGTGGAGCGCTGGCCTTCGTAGGGGACGACGATGACGCCGGTGACTGCGCTGCCGGCGTGCGCGGCGAGAGCGAGCGCGAGGGTGGAGAGGGTGGAGAGGGTGGCGGCGAGGAGGCGGCGTTTCATGGTGAGGGTGGGTGTTGTTGAGTGATCGATGGGGCCGTGGCGTTGACGGTGAATGCGACGGCGGCCACGGTCCCGGGTTCCGTTTATCTCATGAGCAACGCTGCCGAAACCATCGACGTCGAGCCTGGCTTGCAGGCGGATCAGCGGCTGCTCGACCGCGGGTGGCTCAAGATCGGGGCGGGGCTGGCGGTGGCGTCGCAGGCGATGGTGTTCAGCCTGGCGGTGAATCTGTCGGAAGTGGACAACGCGTGGGCTTACGGCGTGGTGCACGGGATCTTGATCACGGCGGCGCTGGGGTCGTTGTATTTTCTCGGTGGAGACTTGGTGCGGTCGGCGTGGGAGGCGTTGCGGGCGCGGAGGATCAGCATTGATCTGTTGTTTCTCGTGACGCTGGCGGGGGCGCTGGGCGGATCGCTCATCGGGACGTTCACGAAGGCGGGGTCGGTTTATTATGAAGTGGTGGCGGTGTTGATCGTGGTGCACACGGCGGGGAAGATGCTGGGGGCGAGGGGCCGGGTGTCGGCGTTGCAGGCGGTGGATCGGACGCGGGCGAAGTTTGAGGTGTGCGCGGTCGTGAACGCGGGAGGAGGAACGGCGGAGGTGCGCGTGAAAGATTTGAAGGGCGGCGAGATCGTGCGCGTGGCGCCGGGGGCGGCGATTGCGGTGGATGGGGAGATCGTGAGCGGGCGCGGTTTTGTGCAGGAGACGTCGATGACGGGGGAGTGGCAGCCGGTGTCGCGCGGGCCGGGCGGGCGGGTGCTGGCGGGGACGTATTCGGTGGATGGGAGTTTTGAGATTCGCGCGGACGCGGGAGCGCGGAGGCTTGACGCGATTTTGTCGGCGGTGGAGCGGGCGCGGGTGGCGCCGTCGCGGTTGCAGGCGCAGGCGGACCGGTTGATGGCGTGGTTTTTGCCGCTGGTGGTGTGCGTGAGTGCGGGGACGTTTTTGTGGTGGTGGTTTCACGCGCCGTGGGAGCGGGCGCTTTTTAATTCGATGGCGGTGCTGCTGGTGGCGTGTCCGTGTGCGATGGGGCTGGCGACGCCGGTGGCGGTGTGGGGCGGGCTGGCGCGGCTGGCGAAGCTGGGGCTCGTGGCGCGGACGGGGGATTTTTTGGACGGGCTGGCGCGGGTGGATTATGTGTGTCTCGACAAAACGGGTACGCTGTCGGGCGACACGCTCGCGGTGAAGGCGTGGGGGGTGGAGCCGGCGTTTGAGGGACGGGCAGCGTGGCTGAAGGCGGCGGTGTCGGCGGTGGAGGACGGGCTGGCGCATCCGGTGGCGGCGGCGTTACGGATGGAGTATGGCGCGAGTGATGAAGTGGTGCGTGTGGTTGAGAGGATGATTGTGCCGGGGGCGGGCGTGGTAGCGCGCGTGAGCGGAGCGGAGGGGAAGATGGTGGAGGTGGCGGTGGGGGAGCTGGCGTTGCTGGCGGCGGGCGATGTTGGAGCGAACGCGGGCGAGAACGTGAGAGGTGCAGATGTTTCCGGGAAAAATGTGTGGGTGTTTGTCGATGGGCGGATCGCGGCGCGGGTGGAGTTGAGCGAGCGGTGGCGCGAAGGGATGGGCGAGGCGCTGGCGGGATTGCGCGCGCTGGGGGTGGAGGCTGAGGTGTTGAGCGGAGATCCGGAGGCGGAGCGGGCGCTGGGTGGCGTAACCGATATTTCGGTACGTGGGGGGATGACGCCGCTGGCGAAGCAGACGAGGGTGGAGGAGCTGATGCGCGAGGGGCGGTGCGTGGCGTTTTTTGGCGACGGGGTGAACGATGCGGCGGCGATGAGCGCGGCGGAGGTCTCGGTTGCGATGCGTGGCGGCGCGGAGCTGGCGCGGGCGTCGGCGATGGCGGTGTTTGCCGGGGAGGACTGGCGGTTTTTGCCGCAGGCGATTCGCGTGGCGCGGGCGACGCGGAAGGGGATTCGCGGGAATCTGTGGTTCGCGTCGGTCTACAATATCATCGGCATGGGGCTCGCGGCGGGTGGCGTGCTGCACCCGGTGGCGGCGGCGTTGCTGATGGTGGGATCGAGCGTGCTCGTGGGCGTGCGGGCGGTGCGGTCGAGCGGGGTGGAGTGAGGGAGCGGGCGCGGCGGCTTGGGACGGATTTTTTGGACAGGATTAAGAGGATGAACAGGATTCCGGATGGGGGGCGCGGCACTTGATAAGTGCCGTTCCGGGGCGGAGGCGATCGTCGGCGATGATTTTGATGGCGGCGACGCACGCGCTGGTTTGCGGGGTCGATCAGCGTGCGCGGAGCGCCCGCTCCACCTTCGGAATGTCAGAGGCCGCCGGTGTAGTTGGCGGGGTTTTTGAGCTGGTCTTTCCAGCTGAGCATTTTGGCTTGGGCGCCGAATTTTTCGGCGGTGGCTTTGTCGCCTTTTTCCATCCAGATGCGGGAGAGCGTGGTGTTGATGAAGAGGTCGTCGGGGCGGAGGGCGTGGGCTTTTTCGGCGGCGCGGAGGGCGTCGTCGAAGCGGCGGAGGCTGAAATTGATTTCGGCGAGGGCGTGCCAGGCTTCGAAGGATGCAGGGGACTGCTCGGTGGCGCGGGCGAGTTTGGCGAGGGCGGTGTCGTGGTCGCCCATCGTGTAGTCGAAGGTGGCGTCTTCGATGAGGGATTGGATGTCGTCGGCGTCGGGCATGCCGTGTTGTGAAGAGTGAAGGGTGAAGGGTGAAGGGTGAAATGCGGAGAGGCGGAGGGGCGGAGTTTTGGACAGGATTAAGAGGATTAACGGGATTTCGGAGGACGGGTGTTGTCATCTAATGGATGACAATGGGGTTGGGGCGGGGCGGTGTTGGGTGAAGGGCATGAAAAAGGACGGCCTTTGCAGGGCCGTCCTTGGACGAAGTGGAGAACGAGTAAGAGTACGAGAAAGAGAACGATTTTGAGATCAGGATTTGGGGGCGGTGCCGACGACGGCGACGGTGATGGCGATTTCGTCGTTCACCTTGTCTTCCATCTTACCGGAGTTCACGCCGTAGTCTTTGCGGGAGATGGTGAAGTTGGAGCGGACGACGAGGAGGTCGCCTTTGTTGCCGGGCTTGGTGCGTTTCTCGAGGGCGTCGGGCAGGTAGGTGATCTTAACGGGGACGGTGATTTCCTTGGAGACGCCTTTGAGGGTGAATTTGCCGGTGGCTTTGGCGGTGGTGGTGTTGTCGGTCGTCTTGACGTCGGAGAGTTTGCCGAGCTCGAAGGAGATCTCAGGGTTGGCGGCGGAGTTGAGCCAGCTTTCGCCGTGGAGGTGCTCGGTCATGGTGTTGTTGGTGACCGTGAGGCTCTTGGCCTCGATGACGATTTTGCCGGTGGTCGCATCAGGAGCGGCGGGGTCGAAGGAGACGGTGCCGGTGACGCCCTTGGCGTTTCCGGAGATGGGCTCGAGGAGCGAGTCGAGGTGGAACTGGACGTTGTTCACGCCTTTGGGGTCCTTGAAGTCGAAGGAGGTGGGAGCGGCGGTGAGCGCGCTGACGAGTCCGAGGGTCAGGAGACCGGTGGTCAGGATTTTTTTCATGATGTGTGTTTTGATTTTCTGCGGAAGAAAGTGACGCCGATGAGGGCGAGGCCGAGGCCGGTGCCGATCGTGAGGAACTCGATGCCGGGGAGGAAGTGGTCCTGGTACTCGATGAATTCGATGCCGGTGATCTCGTCGGTTTTGCGGATCTCGATTTTGTCTTTGGTGAAGCCGGTGTTCCAGCCGGCGGCGGCCCAGTAGGAGAAAATGCCGAGGGCGAAGAGGGCGCCGAAGATGCGGAGGAGGACACGCCAGGCGGCGATGGTGCCCGGAGGCGGGGTGGAAGCGGAGGGCGGGGGCGAGGGTGACGCGGGAGTGGATGCCATGCGCGGGCTGGTGTGGTGGGGGGACAGAATGGTGTTTTGGTGGGGGAGCAAGGAGGGCGGTGGGATTTTTGCAGTGGGCGTCGGGCGTGAACTGAAAGGACGAGAGATCGCGGAAGCGCGGAAGGGCGGAGACGCGGAGGACGGATTTTTAGACAGGATTACAGGATTAACAGGATTGAAGAGCGAATTTGGCGGGAGGCTTGACGGGTTTGGTAGCGTGGGCGCTTTGTGAAACGCCGCGTGGTGCGGCATCCCTTTATCCTATGACGAAAAAAATCCAGATGGGCGTGTTGTTGGTTGGAATGGTTGTGGCGCTGGCGGCGGGCGCGGGGTGTTCGAAGAAGACGGGCGGGCATGATCACGGGCATCATCATCACACGGCACCGCATGGAGGGACGTTGGTGGAGTTGGGCGACCATCAATTTAATCTTGAACTGGTGCGCGATGCGGCGATGGGCACGCTGACGGTGTATGTGCTGGATGGACACGCGGAGAATTTTGTGAGGATTTCGCCGCCGATGCTGCCGATCACGGCGACGGTGGGCGGGATGCCGCAGCCGCTGGCGTTGATGGCGACGGCGAATGCGGCGACGGGCGAGACGATCGGGGCGACGTCGCAGTTTGTTGCGCAGGCCGACTGGCTGAAGACCACGGAGAAATTCGATGGGGTGATTCCGGCGATCGAGATACGCGGAGCGAAGTTTGCCGACGTGAAGTTTAATTTCCCGAAGGGGACGCACGATCACGGGCATTGAGCGACGTGGCCCGGGGAACGCAGGCGTGTCGCATCGGTTTATTCCATTGGTTGAGGAAAATGCAGGTGCGGCGCGCGCGCTCGATCCGGTGCACGCGGAGGCGATGAAGCGGTGGGCGCGCGAGGTGTTGAAATTGGGAGAAGATGACGTGGTGACGGTGAGCGAGATCGCGTGCGTCGATGCGGGGTGTCCGCTGGTGGAGACGGTGATCGGGGTTTTCGCGGCGGAGGGCGGGACGCGGAGCTGGCGGTTCACGCGGCCACGGGTGGCGGTGACGAAGATGATGGTGACGCAGACGCTCGCCACGGCGCCGGAGAGGCGTTGAGTGGGGCGATCATGGATACTTGTTCGATAGCGCGTCCGCCGGTGACGGTGTTTTGCGGCTTCCTCGGTGCGGGGAAGACGACGTTGCTCAATCATCTGTTGTCGCAGGCGAAGGGGAGGAAGTGGGCGGTCGTGGTGAATGATGTGGCGTCGTTGAATATCGATGTGTCGCTCGTGCGCGGTGCGACGGAGGCGGGGCGGAAGGTGATCGATCTGGGGAACGGGTGTGTGTGCTGTTCGAGTCGGGATGAGCTGGGCGAGGCGCTGGCGGAGCTGGCGGCGACGGGCGACTACGAGCACATCCTGGTGGAGACGACGGGGGTGGCGGAGCCGCGCGGGGTGGCGGCGTTGTTTACGCAGAAGAATCCGTTTGGGCGGAGTCTGTCGGATTTTGCGCGGTTGTCGGCGCTGGTGAGCGTGATCGATGCGGCGCATTTTCTGCGGGAGTGGCGGGCGTATCGGGAACGCGGGCACCGGGAGTTTCCGGCGGCGGGGCAGCGGCCAGTGTTCGAGCTGATGCTGGAGCAGGCGGAGTGCGCGGATGTGCTGGCGCTGAACAAGGGCGATCTCGTGACGGCGGAAGAACTGGCGGAGTTGGAGGGGATTTTACGCGGATTGAACGAGCGGGCGGAGATTGTGCGGGCGCAGCAGGGGCGCGTGGACGATGGGTTTTTGCTGGGGAAGATCCGGTTTAACGCGCAGGAGACGATGAAGGCGGCGACGTGGCTGCGGACGTTGAACCGGCTGGCTCCGGCGGTGGGCGGCACGCAGGCGGGTGCGGGCAGCGAAGGGAAAGCGGGTGGAGTGGCGAGAGTGGGCGGAAGTGTTGGGCGTGCCCTGGTGGTGAATACGCGGAAGGGGGCGGTGGGCGGGGATGGATCAGGCGCGGCGGCGGTGCCGGAGCACGAGCGGACGTTTGGGATTCGCAGCGTGGTGTTTCAGGGGAGGCGTCCGTTTGTGGAGGAGAAGCTGCGCGCGTTTTTGTTGAGCGAGGCGCCGGGGTTGCTGCGGGCGAAGGGATTTTTTTGGACGAAGGAGCGGCCGGACGAGATGGGGTTTTTGTCGGTGGCGGGGGGCGTGGCGCGGATGGATTACCTGAATTATTGGTGGGCGGCGCTGGTGGAGAACGGGAAGGTGCGGCTTGAGGAGAGGCCGGAGGCGATTGTGGCGTTGTGGCAGGAGCCGCAAGGGGACCGGAGGCAGGAGTTGGTGTTTATCGGGGTGGGGCTGGATGAGGCGGCGATCAGGGCGGGGCTGGAAGCGTGCGTGGGGTGAGTGACGGGGTGGGAATTTTTTTAACCACGGATGGCGCGGATGGGCACGGATCTGAAGGATCGCGGAAGCGCTGAAGGGCAGAAGCGCGGAAAATTTGAACACAGGATTTAAGGATTAACAGGATTAGACTGCGCTCGGGGGACGAGCGCGGGGTCGCTGGCTTTGGGGAGTGATAGCAACAGCGGCGTTGCCAAAAGGAGTGGCGGGAAAAACGCTGGCGGTCCTATGAAAACCCAAGGCCTTGGCACCAAAGCCCTCCACGCCGGCCAGCAGCCGGATCCCACCACCGGTTCTCGCGCCGTTCCGATCTACCAGACGACGAGCTATGTTTTCCGCGACACCGAGCACGCCGCGAATCTCTTCGCGCTGAAGGAACTCGGAAACATCTACACGCGTATCATGAATCCAACGACGGATGTCTTCGAGCAGCGCATGGCGGCGCTCGAAGGCGGCAGCGGCGGGCTGGCGCATTCGTCGGGGCAGTCGGCGATCACGGACTCCATTTTGAACATCGCGGGCGCGGGCGATCACATCGTGTCGGTCGCGCAGCTCTACGGCGGGACGTACAATCTGTTTCACTATACGCTGCCGAAGCTGGGGATCGAGGTGTCGTTCGTCGACGCGGGCGATCCGGATGCGTTTCGGCGGGCGTTGAAGCCGAACACGAAGGCTTTCTTTGGAGAAGGGCTGGGAAATCCGGCGCTTAATATTTTTCCGTTCGAGGAAGTCGGGAAGATCGCGAAGGAGGCGGGCGTGCCGCTGATCATCGACAACACGTGCCTGTCGCCGATGTTGAACCGGCCGTTCGAGTGGGGCGCGAATGTCGTCGTGCACAGCTCGACGAAGTACATCGGCGGGCATGGGACCTCGATCGGCGGCATCGTGGTCGATGGCGGTAATTTCGACTGGAGCCGCGGCCGTTTCCCGGGGTTCACGCAGCCGGACCCGAGTTATCACGGCCTGGTGTATTGGGACGCGTTCAAGAGTTTCGCGCCGGCGGGCGGGGCGAACATCGCGTACATTTTGAAGATGCGGTTGCAGCTGCTGCGCGACGTGGGCGCGTGCATCTCGCCGTTTAACGCGTTCATGATGCTGCAAGGGCTGGAGACGCTGCATCTGCGCATGGCGCGGATCTGCGAGAACGCGCAGAAGACGGCGGAGCTGCTCGCGGCGCACGACAAGGTGACGTGGGTTAACTATCCCGGCTTGAAGACGAGCAAGAACCACGCGGCGGCGAAGAAGTATCTGAGCGGCGGGTACGGCGGACTGCTGGGCTTCGGCGTGAAGGGCGGGTTCGACGCTGGCAAGAAGGTGATCGAGTCGCTGAAGCTGTTCAGCCATCTGGCGAATATCGGCGACGCGAAATCGCTCGCGATCCATCCGGCGAGCACGACGCATTCGCAGCTGTCGGCGGAGGAGCAGAAGGCGTCGGGCGTGTCGCCGGACTATATCCGGCTGTCGCTGGGCATCGAGGACTTCGCGGACTTGCAGGCGGATCTGGAGCAGGCGCTGGCGAAGGTGTGAGCGGCGTAGCGTGCTGAAAGAGATAGGTCCTATGGGTCTTATGGGACTCATAGGACCTATGGGGAGGGTGGGCAGATTATCGCGGAGGCGCGGAAGGGCGGAGGCGCGGAAGCGGAATAGGAGCGAGCTATGGAGCGGGCTCGGGGGTGGCGGGGAGTTCGGCGAGGGAGCGGGCGGGGCGGAGTTCGCGGGCGGCGGCTTCGTCGAGGATGCGTTTTCCTTTTCGCTCGGAGATGCGGCGCACGGTGATTTCGCGGAAGAGGTGCATCTCCTCGCCGCAGCCGCGGATGACGAGGGTGACGGGTTCGCCAGCTTTGCCTTCACGCAGGAGCTTTGTGAGGAGGTGGTGGTGGATGCTCGTGACGTCGACGCCGTCGATGGCGAGGATCTGGCCGCCGTTTTTGAGGGTGATGAGATCGGGCGCTTGAATGTGCCAGGTCAGGAATTGCTCTTTTTGCCGGCCGCGGGAATCGAGATAAGTGATGGGAAGTTTTTTATCCTTGGGGCCAACGAACGGGATCACGGGCGGGTAGCTCATCGAGCCGGTGAACAGGTTGTAGTGGCCAGCGACTGTGAAGGGGATCGAGCCTGGCGGGCTGTCTTGGATGACGAGGCGGTCGAGTTCGACGTCGGGGGTGGCGGCGGGAGTGGTGGTGGTTTTGTCTTTAGCGGGGAGCGGAGCTCCGAGCGACAGGGTGAGCGCGGTCGCAATCAATAGGTGAAAGCGGGGGATGCGGGGTGGTGTCATGTGGCTTGGTGCGGACGAGGTAGACGCGGGCAGTGATGATGACGGCGGGTTCATCGCTGGCCGAAACGGTTTAGCTTCGGGAGGTTTTTTCGGAGAACGGCGCGGGCTTTGCCGTTGGGGGTTTCGTCGTAGAGAATCCAGATGAGCTGGGGTTCGCCGATGGCTTTGACGGTGGCGCAGAATTTTTCAGCGGCGGCGGTGTCGTCTTTGTTGGCGCGGATTTTTTCTCTTTCGGGCTCGAAGGTGGCGAGGAGTGCGGTGGTCGCGGGCGGGTGGTTGGGGGAGAGCTCGGCGATGAGTTTGAGGGCGTGGAGAGATGTGGGGAGGCGGGCGGATTTTTTCTTTCCGGCGGACTTGCCTGATTCGCGTTGGAGGGCGTCGTCGTAGAGCCAGCGGGTTTCGGCGAAGGCTTCTTCGAAGAAGCGGTTGTCGATGAGGGCGCGGGCGAGGGCGTAGCGGCTGGCGGGGTCGTCGGGGCGGGCGTTTTGGCGGGCGAGCGGGAGCTGGGTGGCTTTTTTCACGAGCGCGGTGCGAATGCGGTCGGGTTTCTCGCAGTTGACCCAGTAATCGCCGGGAGTGCCGTCGGCGTGGACCCAGACGAGGGTGGGCACGTGGGAGATCTTGTAGAGTTTGGTGATCTCGGGAGAGGTGAGGACGTCGATGCGGAGAGTGAGGGCGTGGTCGTTGAGGGCGTTGGTGACGGCAGGGGTGGAGAAGATCTCGGGGCGGACTTCGCGGGCGCGTTCGCTCCAGTGGCCGTCGAAGAAGAGGAGGAGTGGGTTGTTTTCGGCTTTGGCGCGGGCGAGGGCTTCGTCGTGGGTGAGGGTGAGGAAGGGGGCGGAGGAAGTGGTCGAGGGGGATGGTGCGTTGGTTTCGGCCGCGGGGAGGCGCGGTGCGAGGGAGGCGATGAGAATGAAAATGGGGAGGAGGCGCACGGGGAGTTTTTTAACCACGGATGTCACGGAGGGCACGGATGGGGAAGGGATCGCGGAGGGGCGGAGGACTTGGGGTGAAATGGAGCGTGGGAAACGCGGAGGAGAGAGGATGAAAATTTTTGGACAGGATTTACGGCATTAACAGGATTAGGCGGTCAGGGGCGGCACTTGATAAGTGCCGGTCCGGGGCTGCGGTCAGGGGGAGGCGGGTGTTGGAGCGGAGTAGGTGCGGGTGAAGCGGGCGATGAGGCGGGGGGCGATTTCTACGATTTCGCAGTCTTCGAGCCAGAGAGGGTCGGTGAGTTTGTTGGAGGATTCGCCGAGGTTGAAAAGGGTGAGTTTGACGCCGAGGGTGGTGGTGCTGCGGGCGGCGTATACGTAGATGGCTTCGGCGGTGGGGCGGTGGACGAGGAAGTAGGTGGACGGGGCGCGCACGGAGATGAAGCCGAGCTGGCGAGTGGAGTTGCGGGTGGTTTCGTGGCGGGGGAGGTCGAGGGTGCTGACCCAGATGGCGTTTTTGGCGGGGTCGATGGTGACGACTCTGGCGAGGGTTTCGGGGCTGGGGGCGAGGGTATGGCCGGGGTTGCGCAGGGGAAGTGTGAATACGGGCTCGGGGCGGGTGAGGGCGATGGTGTACTCGGCGGTGAAGGCGCGAGTGGCGCCGTGGTTGCGGAGGGTGGCGGCGGAGTCGCGCGGGAGACTGAGGGTGTAACGGAGCGGTTCGTCGGCGGTGAAGTCGTGGCCGAAGAGGGCGGGGCGGGCGTATTCATCGGGAATCTGGTTGAGGGCGGTGATGCGTTGTTCGGCGGTGATGTCACCGGTGGGCCAGTGTTGGTGGACGGACTCGATCTGGAACAGGTGGCCGGGCGGGGGAGGGGGCAGGTCGAGTTGTAAGCTGAAACGGGAGTAACGGGTGCGGCGGGGGATGGTGGTATCAATCAACTGGGCGTTGCTCAGGGTGATCTCGCGGGTGAGGGACGATTCGGTTTCGGGTGCGACGGTTTCGTGGACGGAAAGGGGGAGGTGCCACCAGTAGGGAGTGGTGAAGGTAGCGGTCAGGCCGAGGCCGAGGATGGTGAGCGAGCGGCGGAAGCGGGCGGTGCGGTATTGGTGGAGGAGGGCGGCCGCGGCAGTGACGAGGAGGAGGGATGCGCCGAGGTAGATGCGGCTGGTTGTGAGGCCGGTGTCGGCGTTGGTGAGGGTGGGGATGGCGGAGGTGCCCGTCCAGATGGCGAAGGCGACGAGGGCGAGGATGGTGGCGAAGAGGCAGTGGCGGGTGGTGGGTGTGAACGAGGCGAATAACAGGGCGAGAGCGAGGAAGGGGAGCTGGGTGAGCCAGATGGAAAGGAGGGGCGTGAAATCGAACGGGAGATTTTCGACGAGGCGGTGTGTCAGGAAAATGGATGCGGATGGCAGAGCGGCGAGGAGTGCGCCGGCGAGGAGGGTGAGGAGTTTGGCGGTGAGGAGGCGCAGCGGGCGGATGGGGCGGGTGCGCCAGAAGGCGTGGGGGACGCAGGGGTTGTCGGCCTGGACGATGCGGACGCCGAAGTCGTAGGTGACGAAGAGGAGAATGAAACTCGCGAGGCCGATGGCGGGCTGAACGAGGTTTGGGTGTTCGATGAAGAAGCCGGGGGCGTACCAGAGCGAGAGGCCGGTGGCGGTGACGAGGAGCTGGGCGAGCGACCAGGCGAGGAGCGACCAGCGGGTGTGGCGGAGGTCGTTTTTGAGGAGGTGGAAGAGGAGGGACACGGGGCGGAAATTAAGAATGCAGAATGAAGAATTATGAATGGGGCGGACGGGGCGCTGGCGCTTCCCGCTACTCGGAGGTGGGGGCGGTCCAGCGGGTCGCGGGGAGGGTGATCGTGCGGGTGAAGGTGCCGACCATGGGGGCGATGACTTTGACGAGGTCGTAGTCGGCGAGGTTTTCTTCGCGGAGGCGCAGGGGGAACTCGGCGCGGATGAGGCGGCGGTGGACGCCGTCGACGGAGGCGTTGCCGTGGACGAGGATGTTGTCGGCGCGGGTGGCGGTGCCGTCGCGGCGGGAGACGAGGAACCAGGCGTGACGGGAGTGGGCTTCGCCGATGTGGAATGTAGTTTCGTTCGGCTCCCTTGAGTAGAAGTTGTAGTCGTTGTTGTCGGCTTCGGCGAAGCGGGCGTCGGTGGCGAGCAGGTGGGGCGGGCGGGTTTCTTCGAGGACGAGGGCGAATTTTTGGGCGGTGTACGTGGTGCGTGTGGTGACTTTGGTGCCGTCGGGTTGGGTGCGTGTGATGGCTTTTTCGGAGTTGAGGTTTCGGATGTTGATGACGCGCAGGTGGCGTGGGCCGAGCGAGGCGGTGGAGCCGATTGAGAGAGGGAGGGCGGGGAAGTTGATGGGCTGGCGGAGGGCGAGGGTGAGGGTGTTTTCGACGGGGGCGTCGATTTCGGGGGCGGTGGAGCGGCCGTAGCTGAAGAGAAGCAGGCGGGTGGTTTCGGTGTAAATTTCGGGGAAGGTGATGCGCGGAAGGGTCAGGCGATTCTGGTAGTTGAGTGTCAGCGGAGTGTCTTTGGGGAAGCGGGCGTCGAGAATCTGGACGACGTGGCCTGCGGGGATGGGGGCGAGGGTGAGGGGGAAGGTGAAGACGGGGATTTTTTCGAACTGAGGTTTGGCGCCTCCTGAGTTGCGGCGGGTGTGGTAAGTGGACTCGAAGACTCCGGTGGAGACAGTCGGGGCGGCGGCGGGCGCGAGTGATGGGAGGGCGGCGAAGCGGGCGGGCTTCTCGAAGAAGGGCCAGATCCAGCCGGCGTGGATGCCGAGGCCGAGGAGGAGAGTGCCGCCGAATAGGACGAGGGTGCGGCTAGTGTGGCGTGTGAGATACTGGTGGATGATGCAGGCGGGGAGCGCGAGGAGGGCGAAGATGAGCTCGATGCGTTCGCGGTTGTATTCGTCGGTACGCGACGGGAGCTTCAGCCATTCGTTGACCAGGATATGAGTGGCGACGATGGCGAGGACACCGATGATGGTGGAGAGGATGAAGGAGCCGAGGTTGCGGGTGAGCAGGGCGAAGACGAAGGCCGCGAAGGCGGTGCCGGCCTGGCGGGCGAAGAGGGGTGGAAATTGCGCGGCGATGTCGGCGAGGGTGTAGCCGTTAAGCAGCCACCAGCCGAAAGGAAGGGCGAGCTGGAGGAGGATGAGGGTGAGCGTGAAGGTGAGGGTTTTGGCGGCCAGGAGGCGGGCGCCGGAGATGGGGCGTGGCAGCCAGAACGTGCGGTTGCCGGTGGTGGCGTCTTCGTGAACGAGGGTGGCGGCGCCGAGCGCGGTGGCGAAGAGGGCGAGGCCGAGGAGGATGCCGTCGATGAGTTCGGCGCGGTCCCAGAGGGCTCTGAGGTCGTTTTGATTGGGCTCGTAACCGGGGACGTGGAAGTAGACGTAACGGGAGAGCGTGGCCGCGACGAGGAGGGCGAGCCAGGGGCGGAGGCGGCGGAGGTCTTTGAGGACGATGTGCCAGGTGAGATTCAAGAGGAGTAAGAGGTGTAAGAGGAGTAAGGGGGGAAGTGGGCGGAGGTTAGGCGGGGATGGCGGGGCGGGAGTCGCGGGCGAGGGTGACGAAGATTTCGCGGAGGGTCATGGGGTGGGCCACGATCTGCGCATCCGGGAAGTGGGTACGGCAGGCGGCTTCGGTGGCGGCGGGGTCGAAGCGGGTGTCGATGAAGCGGGCGAGGGTGCCGGTGCGTTCGAAGGCGAGCCAGGTCGGCGGAAGAGTGAAGGGTGAAGAGGGAAGGGTGAAAGACGGAGTGGCGGAAGCCGGCGGGCCGCCGACGCTATCGGGGTGGTGCGCGGAGGCGTCTACTCGCTGGCGCTCGTAGCTACCGAGGGTGACTTCGATGCGGCGGAAGCGGGATTGGAGGGACTCGGTGGGTTCGGAGAGTTTCAGGCGGCCGGTGTCGAGGATGGCGACGTGGTCGGCGAGTTGCTCGATCTCGGCGATGTCGTGCGAGGAGATGAGGACGGTCCATTCGCCGGCGGCGGAGGTTTCGAGGACTCCGTGGATGAATTCGTCGCGGACGAGGGGATCGAGTCCGCTGAAGGGTTCGTCGAGGACGAGGAGTTTGGGGCGGTAGGCGAGCGAGGAGAGCAGCGAGGCTTTCATGAGCATGCCGCGGGAGAGGTGTTTGAGTTTTCGCTCGGGCGGGAGGGCGAATTTGGTGAGGAGCGTTTTTTCGAGATCGCGGTCCCAGGTCGGATAGAACGGGCGGCAGTAATCGAGGAGCTGGCGGACGGTCATCCAGAGCGGGAGTTGTTGGTTCTCGGATACGTAACCGATCTGCGCGCGGTCGTGTTCGCGGAGTTTGCGGGAATCGGTGCCGAGGATGCGGGCCTCGCCGGAGGTGGGGGCGAGGAGGTTCATGAGGACTTTGATGGTGGTGGTCTTGCCGGCGCCGTTGGGGCCGAGGAGGGCGAAGATGGAGCCGGTGGGGACGGTGAGCGTGAGGTCGTGGAGGGCTTCGGTGCGGCCGTAGCGGTGGCAGAGGGATTGGGTTTGGATGGCGGGGGGCATGGAAGAGGGGAAATTGAAGGGTGAAGGGTGAAAACGGAGGGAGGGGGAGAATGAAATCGAAGGCCGAAGGTCGAAGGCCGGAGCGCGGAGGAGAGGAATTTGGGACAGGATTGCAGGATTAAGAGGATTGGGAGTCGGAAGGAGGGATCGCGGAAACGCGGAGGAGCAGAAGCGCGGAAAGCTAGGGGTGTGAGTGGACCTGAAGGGGCGGGATCAGGGGTAAAATAGGACGTATAGGACTGATAGGTCTTATGGGACTTATGGATCGGATAAGGAGGCGGGCTATTTGCCTTTGAACTTTTTCCAGTGGCGGGTGAGGGCGGCCTGGACTTCGTCGAGGGGGAGGCCGAGTTTGCGGGCTTCGACGACGAGGCGTTCGATCTCGTCGTCGAGGAGCTCGGTCTTGGCTTCGCGAGAGCCGGCGGATGATTCGGCGACGGTGGTGCCGACGGCGGGGGTGGAGATGAGGACGCGTTCGGCGACGAGGGCGGCGGTGATTTTGTGCGCGGTGTTGGGGTTGATCTTCAGCTCCTGGCTGAGCGCACGGACGGAGGGGAAGGCGTCACCGGGGCGGAGTTGTCCGGCGACGACGGCTTTCTTCACCGCGAAGATGACCTGCTCGGTGATGGGCAGGCCGGGCTTCAGTTCGATGGAGAAGGGGAGCATGGGGGAAGAGTGAAGAGGGAAGGGAGAAGGGTGAAAGTCGGAGGGGCTGACGGGCGGAAAGTCTGAAGGTCTAAGGCCGGATGGTGGAAGAGGAGGGGCGAGCGGGTGTCTTGCTGTACTAGTTGAACTAGTACGGGTGGGACGGCAAGGAAAACTTCGCGGAGCGAAGTTTTCCAGTGACCAGTGACCAGTGACCAGTGACCAGTGACCAGTGACCAATGACCAATGGCGCAGGCGTTGGCTTGGGCGGCAGGCAGTTTGGGGGATTGGGGCGGCACTTGCTAAGTGCCGGTCCGGTGCGGGAGGCGCGAGCGGGCTTGCGGTCTACAGGTCGGCGGGGCGTTCGGCGTGAGTTGGACGTGATCGCGGACGATCTCGAACGGCGCGCACGGCGTGCGCGCCCTACCTCGGAGGACGATGCGGAGCATCGTTCCTACCCGGGCGTTTTGCGTGGTGATTATTGACTGAAATTTTTGGGGGAATGCGCCGATGCGTGAGGCATGTTTTTAGCGGCGAATATTATTCTGGATCATCTGATCCGCCATTTCGGCCGGGTGCCGGGGTTTGCGCTGTTTGGGTTTCTCGCCAGTTCGGTGTTTCTGCTGCCGTGCTGTTATCTCGGGCTCATTGCCCAGAAGACGGCGTTGATCGAGGCGGTCACGGCGTCGGTGTGGATGGCGACGGCAAGTCTGGTTTTGCTGATTCTTCGCGGGAAAGAGAGCGAAGAGGAGTGAGGCGAAGCGCGGAGCGCTTCGCGAATGACCAGTGATCAGTGGCCAATGACCAGTGATCACTGGTTAGGCGCTGGGGCTATGGGGTAGTTTGTAGTTGGTGGTGGGGGCACACGGGGAAGGCGCGAGCGAGCTCGCGCCCTACGGGTTGGCGGGGCGCGGTGTGTGTTTTGACGGTAATCGCGGGCGGGGGTGGACGGCGGCGCACGGCGTGCGCGCCCTACCTCGGAGGCGTAGCGCGAGGCCTACAGGGTTTTGAGGAGGCCCTTCAGGTCGACGTGGTCGGTGATCAGTTTTTTGATCACGGGGATTTTGTCGGTGTCCTGCGGCTGGGTTTTCACCGTCATGTCGTTGATCTTGGAGGTGACGGTGTAGTTGTCGCCTTTGGCGGCGATGACGGGGATCTCGGTTTGGGAGAGGAGTTCGAGGAGCTTCGGATGCGGCGGGGTGTCGTCGGTGAGGATGAGGCCGGCGATGGTTTTTTCGCCGGAGACGCGGGCGCTGGAGACGGCGGCGAGGATGATGTCGTCGCGGTCGCCGGGGGTGATGATGACGACGCCGGGCTGGAGATAATCGACGACGCTTTTCGCGGTCATGGCGCCGACGACAACGCGGTCGGCGCGTTGTTTGTGCGCGGTGGTTTTGCCGTTGAGCCACTGGCCGTCGATTTCCTCGGCGATCTGGGATAGGCTGGGGCGGGAGAGGACGCGCTGAATGGGGAGGACGCCGAGGAGCGGGACGCCGAGGCGCTGGAGGCCGAGGCCGGCGTATTCTTTGATGAGATCGATTTTATCGACTTCGACTTTGTTGAGGATGGCGCCGACGACCTCGACGCCGGCTTTGTCGAAGAGGGCTTTGTTGAGGGCGATTTCGTCGATGGGGCGGCCGATGCCGCCGGGGGTGACGATGATGACTTTCGCTTTGAGGAGTTTGGCGACGGAGGCGTTGGAGAGTTCGAAGACGGAGCCGACGCCGGCGTGGCCGGTGCCTTCGATGAGGGTGAAATCTTTTTCCCAGGAGACGCGGTCGAAGGCGCGGCAGATTTTATCCTCGAGCTCGGCGAGCATGGTGTCGGGCTGCTTGAGGAAGCGGCGCGTGAAGGTGCCGTCGATGGTGACGGGGCTCATGCTTTCGAGCGGGACGTGGACGTTGTAGATGGTGTCGAAGAGGTAGGAGTCTTCGTCCACTTGCAGGCCCTGGATGTTCACGAAGCGCTGGCCGACGGGTTTGATGAAGCCGACTCTTGGATACAGGGACTGGAGGGCGGCGTAGAGGCCGAGGCAGGTGGTGGTCTTGCCGTCGTTCATGCGCGTGGCGGCGACGAAGACGCGTTTGACCTCGTTATTGGTGGGCTCGGTGAGGAGGGGGAATGCGGGCTGGCGGAAGGGGTTTTGGGTGAAATCGGGGGGAGTCATGGGCGTGAGCGGATTATCGGAAACGGAATTCGGATTTTGTCACAGAGGGCACGGAGCTCGGACACGGAGGGCACAGGAGAGGTTGGGGTGTGCGGTGGTGTGCGTGCGGATGAAATGGTGTGGTGTGTTTTTTAACCACGGATTGCGCGGATGGGCACGGAGGGAGAAAAACTGATTCGGAGGAGAACGAGTAAGAGTACGAGAACGAGAACGATGGCGGAGGGACGCGGATCGCGGCGTAAAGCCGCTCCTACAGGCCGGAGGCGCGGACCAGAGGTCCGGCCCTACAAGGAACGGATCAAGCGCCGCCGTAGAGGAGTTTGCGGTCGATGGCCTGGCAGCCGACGATGGCGGCGGCGCCGAAGACATCGTGCGCGCTGGAGCCGCGGCTGATCTCGGCGGCGGGGCGGCTGAGGCCGGTCATGATCTGGCCGAAGCTGTTCGCGCCGGCGAGAATGTGGACGAGCTTGAAGGCGATGTTGCCGCTGGCGAGGTCGGGGAAGATAAGAACGTTGGCGCGGCCGGCGACGGGGCCGGTGATTTTTTTCACCGAGGCGGCGGCGAGATCGAGGGCGGCGTCGACCTGGAGTTCGCCGTCGATGTCGATGTCGAGTCCGGTGGCGGCGGCTTTGGTGCGGGCGATCTCGGTGGCGGCTCGGATGCGCGTGAGGGACGGGTGTGTCGATTCGCTATGCGAGGCCCAGCTGAGGAGGGCGACGCGGGGTTTTTCGTTGGTGAGGTGGCGGGCGATGACGGCGGTCGTGAGGGCGATGTCGGCGAGTTGCTCGGCGGTGGGCTCGGGGATGACGCCGCAGTCGGCGAAGAAGAGGGAGCCGTCGGAGCCGACTTTTTTCTCGTCGAAATCGATGATCATGAGCGAGGCGACATTTTGCGCGTGCTCGTGTTTCGGGATGATCTGGAAGAGTGGCCGGAGGGCGCTGGAGGTGGTTTGCGTGGCGCCGCCGACGAGGGCGTCGGCCTGGCTGTTGGCGACCATCATCGTGGCGAAGTAGTTGGGATCGCGGAGGAGGCGGCGGGCTTCTTCGAGGGTGACGCCTTTGGCTTTGCGGAGTTCGGCGAGCTGGGTGGCAAAGGTTTCGAAGTCTTCGCTGTGCTCGGGGTCGATGATGCGCATGCCCTGGAGGTTGAGGTCGAGACGGGCGGCGGAGGCTTTGATGGCGGCGCGTTCGCCGAGGAGAATCGGCGCGCCCATGCGGCGGGTGACCCACTGGCGGGCGGCTTGGAGGATGCGCGGGTCGTTACCTTCCGGAAACACGATGCGCTTGGGGTGGCGCTGGAGTTTTTCGATGAGTTTCGGAACGATGGGCATGACGGGCGGAAGGTGGGGGCGGAGAAAAGGTGCGTCAATGGCGGTTCGGGGACGGTTTTTCGGAGTGGGTCACAGAGAACACAGAGTTCGGACACAGAGGGCACAGGAGAGGTTGTCGTGTGCGAAGGTGTGCGTGCGGGAGGTGGTGAGGGTGGGGAAGATTTTTAACCGCGAATGGACGCAGGTGGACGCGAATGGGAAGAAGGGAGAGGAGGCATGGATGTCACGTATTACGTGACATTGAGCGAGGCCGGGAAGTGAGCGGACGGGTGGGCGTCGTGTAGGGTGGACGACACGGAGGTCGTCCCTCCAGCGGAAGCGCGGAAAGGTTTCTTGCGCTGGAAAATGGGGGGCGTGAGAACTGCGGGAGTGTCGAAGAATTTGAAGAACATCGGCTTGGTGGCGTCGTTGACGATGGTGTCGCGCGTGCTCGGGCTGGTGCGGGATTCGCTGACGGCGGCGGCGTTTGGGACGAGTGCGCTGGCGTCGGCTTTCTTCACGGCGTTTCAGCTGCCGAATTTGTTCCGGCGGTTGCTGGGCGAAGGGGCGCTGACGGCGGCGTTTGTACCGACGCTGAACGACGAACTGGCGAAGCGGCAGCGGGCGGGGGCGTTTAATTTGGTGAATGAAGTGGGGACGTGGCTGGGGATCGCGTCGGTGGGGATCGTGACGGTGGCGATGGTGCTGCTGAGTTTTCCGGGATGGCTGGTGGCGTTGGGAAAATTGGGCGGGGCGGAGGCGGAGACGGTGGGGCGGTGGTTGCAGGGGGCGGAGCTGGCGGTGGTGTTGTTTCCGTATTTGATTTTTGTATGCATGGCGGCGGCGTTCAGCGCGGCGTTGCAGACGCTAGGGCGTTTTTTGGAGCCGGCGCTTTCGCCGGTGTGGCTGAATGTGGCGATGATCGGGCTGCTGGGAGGGGCGATGTGGTGGCGGCCTGAGTTGAAGGAGACGCAGATGGATGCGTTGTGCGCGGGTGTGCTGATCGGCGGGTTTTTGCAGATGGCGGTGCCGGCGTGGGGGTTGATGCGCGAAGGGTGGCGGCCGGCGTTTGCGCCGCGGATGAGCGAGCCGGTGCGGGCTATCCTGAGGTTGATGGGGCCGACGGTGATCGGGTCGGCGGTGTATCTGATCAACATGACGGTGACGCGGTTCATCGCGCTGTCGTTGAATGACTCGGCGGTGTCGGTGCTGAATTTCGCGCAGCGGTTGATGGAGCTGCCGATCGGGGTGTTTGCGATCGCGGTGACGACGGTGGTGTTTCCGGTGATCTCGCGTCACGCGGCGGCGGGGGATTTCGCGGCGATGGGCGGGGCGTACCGGAAAGGGATGCGGTTGATCCTGGCGATCAATCTGCCGGCGGCGGCGGGGCTGGCGGTGCTGGCGGAGCCGGTGATCCGGATGCTGTTTCAGCGCGGGGAGTTTGGAGCTGCGGATACAGCGGCGATGGTGCCGGTGCTGGCGGTGTCGGCGGCGGGGCTGCCGTTTCTGGCGTTTGCGAATCTGGCGTTGCGGGCGTTTTACGCGGAGAAGGACATGGTGACGCCGGTGCGGGCGGCGGTGTTGAGCTTCGTGGTGAACGCGGGGCTGAGTTTTGCGTTGATGGGCGTGCTTTCGACGACGGGGCTGGCGCTGGCGAGCACCCTCGCCACGGTGGCGCAGGCGTGGTTTTTGCAGGGGCGGCTGGCGAAGCGGCGGCCGGAGATGTCGATCGCGCATCTGGGCGGGGTGTTGGGGAAGATTGTGATCGCGAGCGCGCTGATGGGCGGGGCGGTGAGGGCAGGATGGCTGGGTTGGGAGCGTATCGGGTTGGTGGGCACGGCGGCGGATGTGGCGGGCGTGGGCGTGATGATCGCGGCGGGCGTGGGTGTTTATGCGGCTCTGCTGTGGGTGTTGCGCGTGGAGGAACGTGAGGAAATCGCGGCGCTGGTGCGGCGGAAACTGGGGCGGGGGAAGGCATGAGAACGGCTGAAGGGAAATGATTTCATGAAGTTCAAAGCTGACTGGTTCATGTGGGGAATGTTGGTGGCGGTGCTGCTGGCGTGGGCGTTTCCCGGGCCGGGGGCGCATGGCGGGTGGCTGCATCCGGAGCTGCTCAATAAAATCGGCGTGGCGGTGATTTTTTTCCTGAGCGGGGTGTCGCTGTCGTTTGCGGCAATGAAGGCGGGAGCGATGCGGTGGCCGGTGCATCTGGTGGTGCAGGCGACGACGTTTTTGATTTTTCCGGTGGTGGGGATCGCGCTGCTTTGGCTGACGGGGCGGTGGATGTCGGAGGAGTTGAACGTGGGCTTTTTCTTCCTCTGTGCGCTGCCGTCGACGGTGTCGTCGTCGGTCGCGATGACGGCGGCGGCGCGGGGGAATGTGCCGGTGGCGGTTTTTAATGCGACGCTCTCGAGTTTGATCGGTGTCGTGGTGACGCCGTTGTGGATCAGCTGGCGGCTGCATACGGATGGAGGCGGTGTGGAAGTGGGGAAGGTGATTGTGGATTTGTTGCTCTGGCTGGTGCTGCCGCTGGTGCTCGGGCAACTGGCGCGGCCGTGGCTGGGGGAGTGGGCGAAGCGGAACAAGAAATTCGTTCACGTGGTGGATCGCGGGACGATTTTGCTGATCATTTATACGTCGTTCTGCGATTCGATCACGCGCGGGGTGTGGTCGGGGCAGGGATTGGGTGTGGTTGCGTTGGCTGTCGTGGGATCGTTGATACTGTTTTTCGCGGTGATGTGGATCGTGGAGGCGGTGGCGAAGCTGGCGGGTTTTCCGGTGGAGGATCGGATCGCGACGGTGTTTTGCGGATCGAAGAAGACGATCGCGTCGGGTGTGCCGATGGCGCAGCTGATCTTTGCGGGCGATCCGCGGCTGGGGGTGATTTTGCTGCCGCTGATGATTTATCATCCGTTGCAGTTGCTGATCTGCGGCGTGCTGGCGGGGAAGTGGGCGCGGAGAGACACGGCGGAAGACGGGAAGGGTTAGCAGAGTTTGTGATGCTGCGCGGCAAGATGCGCGCAGGGATTGGCAAGTGGTGAGCAGGCGATGCGTGTGCGCGGCGGTATGTTGTGGGCATGAAAACGGAATGCCCCGAATACAACGGCCTGGCGGCCGGCCTGAGTGGCTTGACGCCGGGAGACTGGCGACCGGAACCGGCCGACGAGCGCGCGACTGCGAATGGAGCAGGGAAAATGCCTCCGGCCGGTTCGTGGCGTTACCCGAAGGACAAGAAGCGGCGTCTGGTGATGGTGATTTCGTTGCTGGCGTCGGTGGCGTGCCACGGGGTGTTTTTGCTGGGATTCAACGGCAAGAAAGTCGTGGCGACGACGGAGGTCGCGGGCGATGTGACGGAGGTGACGTTCGATGCGCCGCCGCCGGAGGAGGAGAAGCCGGAGCTGGCGGATTTTTCGGATCTGGCGGGGGAATCGGGTGAGCCGCTGGCGGGCGTGGATGTGCCGGCGCTGCCGGATGTGATGTCGACGGTGAATCTGGGCGACTTCGTGCAACCGTTCGACATGGCGAGCCTGCTGCCGCGGGCGAATGTGGACGGGCTGAAAGGGCTGACGACGATTCCGGTCGGGGCGCGCCGCGGTGGTGCAGGCGGCACGGCGTCGGGGCTGTCGGGGAGTGTTTTCTCGCTGGCGGATCTGGACCGTGCGCCCACGCCGACGTTTCAGCCTGCGCCCGATGTGCCGGGTAATTTGAGAAATCGAGCGGCGGGCGTGCTCGTGGTGGTGGAGTTCATCGTGACGACCAAGGGCGCCGTGATCGATGCGATGGTGATAAGGTCGACCAATACGGACTTTGACGAGACGGCGTTGAAGACGGTGAAGCGCTGGAAATTCCGGCCGGGTTACAAACGAGGGAAGACGGTGAATTCCCGGATACAGCAACCGATCCGGTTTACGGTAAACGATGGGGATTGAGGTGGGGGGCGGGAGGGGCGGTGCGGCGGGGAAAGAGGTGGTTGCGGGAGGCGGAGACGGCGCAAAAGGGGTGGCGGCACTTGCTAAGTGCCGGTCCGGGCGGGGGCGGTGGGTTTTGGCTGGGCAGTGTGCGGCGGGAGGCGTTTCATCCCGGGGCATGTCTACCGCGATCCCGCCAGAGGCTGTCGTTTCCGCGCTGAACTGGCGTTATGCCACAAAGAAGTTCGATCCGGTGAAGAAGATCCCGGGGGAGGTTTGGGCAGCGCTCGAGCAGGCGTTGATCCTGGCGCCGTCGTCGATGGGGTTGCAGCCGTGGAAGTTTATCGTGGTGACGAATCAGGCGGTGAAGGAGCAGTTGGTGGGAGCGTCGTATAAGCAGACGCAGGCGGCGGATTGTTCGCACATGGTGGTGTTTGCCGTGCGCAAGAACCTCGGTGCGGAGCATGTGGAAAAATATCTCGGGCGCGTGGCGGAGGTGAAGGCGGTGACGCGGGAGTCGTTGGAAGGATTTGGGAAGATGATCGCGGGGAATCTGGCGCGGGCGGCGAAGGAGGGCCGGCTCGATACGTGGCAGACGCACCAGATCTACATCGCGCTCGGGCAGTTCATGACGGCGGCGGCGTTGCTGGGGGTTGATACATGCCCGATGGAAGGCATCGAGAATGCGCGCTACGACGAAATCCTCGGGCTGGGTGGCGGCGACTATGCGACGGTGGTGGCGTGTCCGGCGGGGTACCGGGCGTTTGGGGACAAGTATGCGGAGGCGAAGAAGGTGCGGTTCGAAACGGCGGACGTGATTGTACGGGTGTGAGGCAGTCGTAGTGGATGGCTGAGTGTGTTGGACAGAGAGTGCGTTTAGGAAAAAGCAGGGGTTATGCGGGGCATCAAAAGGGGCGTAGGTGGTTGGTGGAACGAAGTTAGGAAGAGGCGTTGAGCAGTGTGGGGAGGGAAGGCGAAGGGATTTTTATGAAAATGCGACTGAATCTCGATTTCGGTCTTTTCATGCGCGCAAAAGCTGGTTCAGTGGCCGACGAACTCGCTGACCGGCAGACGTCGGTCGCACTAAAACTCACATCAACATGATCGCAGGCGAATCCAGCATCAGCGCACCGACTATGGGTGTGCGCCGGAAACAGCAGTCCTTTAAGAACGCTGACAAGGCGCGTTTTTTTAAGGCAGTGGTTGAGACTGAGTCTGAGGTTCGCGGGGCTTGGAAGTATCCGGAGGTGAAGGCGGACAAGATTGGGACGTGGGTGGCGCTGGGTTTGGCGGTGGTGGCGCACGCGGCGTTTTTCTTTGGCTTTGGAGAATCGAAACCGGCGGCGCCGGTGATCCCGCAGAAGGAGGTGACCGAGGTGGCTTTATTCGTGGCGCCGGTCATTCCCGAGGAGGAGTTGATCGTGGCGGAAACCGCTGGCGAAAATGTGGAGGAAGCGGGCGGGATCGATGTGCCTGTGCTGCCGGATCTGCCGACGACGGTGAATCTCGGAGATTTTGTGCAGGACGTCCAAGTGATCATTCCTCGAGCGGACGTGAGTGCGAAAGGGCTGTCGCAGATTCCGGCTAACTTTCGTCCGGGCGGCAACGGAGGTCCGGGAAGAGGCGTGGGAAATATCTTCAATCTTGCAGATCTGGACCGCGCTCCAACGCCGACTTACCGGCCGCTGCCGACGATTCCACGGCATTTGCTGACGGTGGCGGCGGGCGTGAGCGTGACGGTGGAGTTTGTTGTGACGACGAAAGGCGAAGTGCTGAACGCCCGTGTGGTCAGCTCGGACAATCAGCGTTTCGACGATGTCGCGCTGAGCGCGGTGAAGCGCTGGAAGTTCAAGCCGGGTTTCCGCCAGGGGCGCACGGTGAACGTGAGCATGAGCCAGGCGATCGATTTCACGGTATCGGGAAGTTAAGGACGGGGGCGGGCGTCAGCTCCAGTGGAGCGGAGGCGGCGTGGCTGGCGGTGCGGCTGGCGTTTTCGGAGGGAAAATTTTCTGCCGGAGAAGCGCGGCGACGAACCAGGGGTTGTAGATGAGGTAGCGGCAGGCGAGGCGGCGGGGTTCGCGGAGGAGACGGAAGAGCCATTCGAGTCCGCTTCGCTGCATCCACGCGGGAGCCATCCGCTGGCGGCCGGACCAGAACGCAAAGGCGGCGCCGACGGCGATGAGCGGGCGATTCAACTCGGAGCGCATTTCGTGGACCCAGACTTCCTGGCGCGGGCAGCCGAGTCCGCAGAAGACGATGTCGGCGCCGGAGGCGCGCAGCGTTTCCACGTCGTTGTTCCATTCGGCATCGGTGGCGCGGCGGAAGCGGGAAGGCTGGGCGCCGGCGATGCGCAGTTGCGGGAAGCGGCTGGTGAGAAATGAGGACAGCGCCTGGAGCATGGCAGCGTCGCCGCCGAACAGATACACGCTGAGACCTTCTTTCGCGGCTCGTTCGCAGACGTGGAGCATCAGGAAGGGGCCGTAGACGCGGTCTTTCAGGGCGGTGTGGTGGAGCCAGTTGAGGGCCCAGCGGACGGGCTGGCCGTCGGGGGTGACGAGATCGAGCTGGTTGAGGCGTGCGCACTGATCGCCGTCGGTGCGACCGGTCATCACGCCGTGGACGGCGAGGGCGGTGACGGCGAGCGGGCGGTTTTCGCGGGCGGCGTCAACGATGTGGCCGGTGGCGCTGGCGTAGTCGGTCGCGTGAACGTGAACGCCTAGGAGGTGGTGGCGCCCGGGTATTGCCATGAGGAGGGGGGGGTTTCGTCTTCGATTTCTTCGATGCGGACGAAGGTGAAGCAGGCGATGACGCCGAGGGCGGTGCCGCCGATCAGGAGGATGCCGATGAACCAGAGCGTGCCGTGGGCGACGAGGGAGATTCCGCTGGAGGCGCCGATCAGGAGGATGCCGATGACGATGTTGCGTCCGATGGAGAGGCGGCGGCGATTGCGGGTGAGCAGGTCTTTACGCGGTGTGGGGGAGATGCGCGCGACGGAGAGCCAGGCGCAGCCGGAGGCGGTGAATGCGCCGGTGACGAACGCGATGAGCGCGAGCCATGGACGGCCGAGGACGGCGATGGCGGCGCAGAGCGCGAACGAGACGGCGATCGGGAGGGCCATGCCGGCGGCCATTTTGGCGAGGCGGAGTTTCGTTTCCTGCGACGGACTCATGCGGATGAGGTCGAGGCACTCTTCGCCGGCGGCAGCGGCATCGGCGAGGAGCATGGAGAACTGGATGGCGATCACGACGGCGACGGGCGCGAGAAGGACGAGTCCGCCGAACTGGCGGAAAGCGAAAAACGCCGGCAGGATGTACATGAAGGACGGCAGCGTCTGGGAGAGGAGGAGCGGGTCCCGCAGGATGAGGCGGAGGTCTTTGCGAAAAGTGGCGAAGGCGAGGCTGCCGCTGAAACGGTAGGTGCGGGAGGATGCTCGTGGAGTGCGGGAAGGTTTTACGGCGGACTCTTGGAGGCCGGTGAGGAAGGTGCGGGCGAGCAGGCGGGCGGTGAGGAGAGCGACGAGCGCGGCAATGGCGACGAGGGCGAGAAGTTCGAGCGGTTCGCCGCGGCCGGCGCGGGCCAGGTGGGAGAAGCCGAGCCAGTCGGCGGTTGAGCGGAGAACGTTCCAGAAGGCGGCTTTATCGGCGCGGGGGAGATACGTCTGGAGCTGGAACGAGAGGTAGACAGAGGCGCCGAGGACGGCGGCGAGGATTTGAATCCAGATGCGGGCGCGGCGGGTGCCGAGGAGGCGGACGAGGGCGAGGGTGAACCAGATGCCGGTACAGGCGGCGACGATGGAGAGGAAGAGCCAGACGGCGTATCCGAAAAGGTAGGTCGGGGAGAAGCCGACGACGATGCCGTTGAGCAGGGGCAGGAGGAGAAGGCCGGCGCCGACGAACGCGCCGGTGGACATGACGGCGATGCGGGCGAGGAGGATGGAGCGGGTGGAGACCGGGGAGGAGAGGAGCAGGTCGAAGTCGGCGCGTTCGAAGAAGAGGCCGATGGCCTGGTTCATGGCGGCGCCGAGCATGAGGAAACCGAAGAAGGCCCAGAGGCCGGCTTCGATGGCGAGCGGGGGCGGCTGGCGGAGATTGGCGAAGACGAGGATGCTGATGGCGTGGAAGACCAGCAGGACGAGGCCGAGAAGGATGGCGCTGGTGGCGATCTTGAGTTTGCCGGAGCGGATCTCGCGCCAGAGCAGGCGCAGGTCGTTGCGCAGGATGAGGCGGGTTTGCTTGAGCAAAACGCTCATGGGACGGGCAACGGCGGTGGGAGTGCCGAAGAGGGCGCGAGCGTTTCGGCGGAGGCGCCGCCGGTGACGCGGAGGAAGACATCTTCGAGGGTGCCGGCGGTATTGCCGGATTGGTGACGGAGTTCGTCGAGCGTGCCCTCGGCGGCGAGGCGGCCGGCGTGGAGAATGCCGATGCGCTGGGCGAGGCGTTCGGCGACGTCGAGGATGTGGGTGGTGAGGATGACGGTGTGGCCGCGGCGGACGAAATCGAGAAGGAGGTCTTTGACGAGGCGGGCGGCGGAGGCGTCGAGGCCGGTGAGCGGTTCGTCGAGGAGCATGACGGACGGCTGGTGAATGAGGGCGCCGGCGAGGGCCATCTTCTGTTTCATGCCGCGGGAGAAACTCTCGATGTGGTCGTCGCGTTTATCCCAGAGGCCGAGGGTTTGGAGGAGTTCCTCGGCGCGTGGCTGGCTGGCGGAGGCGGGGAGTTCCCAGAGGGCGGAGACGAATTCAAGATACTCGAGCGGGCGGAGTTTGCCGTAGAGGACGGGGTCGTCGGGAACGTACGCGAGCGGGCGCTTGGCGGCGGAGGGATTTTCGCGCAGCGAGATGCCCTCGATGAAAACCTCGCCGGCGTCGGGTCGGAGGAGGCCGGCGATCATGCGGATGGAGGTGGTTTTGCCCGCGCCGTTGGGGCCGAGGAAGGCGTAGAGCTGGCCGCGGGCGACGCGGAGGTCGAGGCCGTCGACGGCTTTGGTGGCGCCGAAGGCTTTGCGGAGGCCGCGGGTTTCGCAGGCGAAGACGGCGGTCTCGGCTGTGGCGGGATTCATCGCGGCGATGCAGGCGGGAAGGCGGCGGGCGCGCAACGCTCTTGTGCGCGCATGGAGGCGCTGATACGCCGGACGACGTATGCGTATTCTTGCACGTTATCCCCTCGTGGCTGCGCTGACCCTGGCGGGCCTTTTCAACTCAGAACTTACGGCTGCTCCGGCGGTTGTTTCCACGGTCGATGCGGCCGAACGGAGCGCGCATTTCGAAGCGGTCAACAAGCACCTCGAAATCGGCGGAGTGCTTTATGGGTATGTGGACATCGACGGGGATGTGGCGGAATTCGGCCGCGAGATCGGCAAGGCCGTCGGGCGTTTTGTGGAGATCAATCCGATGCTGGCGATGGCGCAGCAGGATTATCCGGCGCTGTTCGGGATGCTGGGGCTCACGGATGTGAAGGCGGTGGGCTTGAGCTCGGTGGCGACGGCGGGCGGCTATCGGAACCGGTTGTTTCTTTATACGCCGGAAGGGCGGCACGGATTGCTGGCGATGGTCGGTGGCGCGCCGAAGCCGTTTGCGAATGCGGTGCTCGCGCCGGTGGACGCGGATCTTTTCATCGAGACCGAACTGGACACGCCGGCGGCGTATGCGGGGCTGCGTGCGGTGGTGCAGAAGGTGGGAGGCGACGGTTTGGCGAACATGCTGGAGCGGGAACTCAAGAAGCCGACGCCGCAGGGGATCGTGCCTTACGATTTGATCCAGGGATTTTCCGGGCGCTACACGTTGATCGTGCGCATCGATCCGGAGACGCGGATTCCGCTGCCGGAGCCGGGAGGTATGACGGTGCCGAGTATTTCTATCCTGATCAAAGCGGACGGGATCGGTCGGGCGCTGGAGAACGCGCTGGCCTCGGTGCCGGTTTTCGTGAGGTCGGTGGAGGATGGGCGGAGCGTTTTTCAGCTGCCGGAGCCGGCGCCGAACACGACATTGCAGCCGGCGGTAATCATCGAAGGGCAGACGTTGCTGATCGGGACGAGCAAGGCGTTCATTCTGGAGTGTCTGTCGCGCAAATCGGGCCTGAACAGCGATCCGACATTCGTGAAGGCGCTCGCTGAGTTGGGTGGCGAGGGCAACGGGCTGGCCTATGTGACGCCGAAGTTTTTCGACGAAATCAGGAAGGTGATGACGGATGTGGGGGCGGCGAATCCGCAGGCGAAGATGGCGCTTGATGGGTGGATCGAGGCGATGCCGGTGTTGTCACGGCCGGTGGTCAGTCTGCGGCGCAATGAGGCGAACGGCATCCTGGTGAAGGCGTATTCGCACCGGTCGATGAAGACGGAGGTGGCGATGCTGACGATGGCGAACCCGGTGACGATCGGCCTGATGGCGGCGATGGCGATCCCGGCGTTTCAGAAGGTGCGGGCGAATTCGGAGGAGAAGACGATTCAGAATAATCTGCGCGTTTTTTCGTCCTCGGCTCAGCAATACATGCTCATGAACGACAAGAAAACTGCGAGCTACGACGATTTGGTGAAATCGGAGTTTGGGGAATTTATTCTGAAAATGAAATCGGTGCGCGGTGAGGACTATACAGCGCTCGTTTTCAAAGAGGGGGATAAGGAAGTTTCGGTGACGACAGTGGATGGGAAGGTGATTTCCGTGCCGGTGTACTGAGCGTAGAAGCCGCGAGGTCTTGAAACCCAAACTGCCGACGGGGACGTCGGCGCTCCGAGATCAGCGTTTCGACGTCTTCACCTGAGCGGTGAGGGCGTCGAGGGTGACTTCGGCGAGGGAGGTGACGCGCAGGCTGGCGTGAGGGAAGTCGTGGTGATGCGTGGAGGGATTGGGCGCGACGACGACGAAGAGTCCGGCGCGTTTCGCGGCTTCGCTGCCGGGCGGGGAATCTTCGAAGGCGACGGACTCGTGCGGGGCGGCGCCGAGGGCGGAGAGCGCGGAGAGGTAGACCTCGGGCTCGGGTTTGCCGCGGGTGACGTCGTCGCGGCAGCGGACGATGTCGAAGTAGTCGAAGAGACCGATGCGCTGGAGATGGCGGTCCACCCAGGAGTGCGGGGAGTTGGAGGCGATGCCGAGGCGGACGTTGTGGGCGCGGGCGGCGGTGATGAGGTCGAGCACGCCGGGGAGGATGGGCTGGGCGTGGAGGCGTTCGCGGCGGAGGGCGCGGTGTTGTTCGTCGAGGGCGGCGCGGTCGGCGGTGGGGCCGAAGGCGATCCAGGGATCGAAGGCGACATCGGCGTGGCCGACGATGCTGAGGGCGTGATCGCGGGAATAGGCGATACCGGCGCGTTCGTGGACCTCGACCCACGCGTCAACGATCGGAGTTTCGGTGTCGATGATGAGGCCGTCGAAATCGAAGACGAGGGCGCGGATCATCGAGTGGGTTGCGTGTGAGGAGCAGCGGCGAGCGTGGTGGGCAGGCCGTCGATGCTGTTGGCGTTTTTCTCGGAGCGGTAGGTGGCGAGACCTTCGGGGCCCTTGCGGGCGGACCAGTCGAGAAGCGTGTCGCGGGAACCGGTGTATTCGAAAAACGGGACGCCGAAGCCGCAGGAAGTCTGGACGGATTCGATGTCGACGATCACGAGCTGGCGTTCGCCGGCGAGCGGAGGGCCGAAGAGCGGGCGGAGTTGTTTCCAGTCGTCGTGGTGAGGCTGGACGGAGCGGCCGCGGCCGTAGAGGCGGAGGATGAGCGGATCGCCCTCGACGGCGCAGAACATGAGGGTGGCGCGGCCGTTTTGGGCGAGGTGGGCGGAGGTCTCGGAGCCGCTGCCGGTGAGGTCGAGGTATCCGGCGCGGGAGGGCGAGAGGACGCGGAAGGAGTCGTAGCCCTTGGGCGAGACGTTGACGCGGCCGGAGTCGGGGGCGGTGGCGACGAAGTAGATTTTTTGCCGCGCAATGAAGTCGCAGTGCGCGGGAGTGAGCTGGTCGAAGAATTTGCCCATGGCGGAACGAGAGGAGAACAGCTCGAAGGCCGGGGGCAAGTACGCGGGGGCGGCGATCAGGGCGGGGAGATTTTTTGGACTTCGATGGTCGAGCCGGGGCGGACGGACGGCGTGATGACACGGGATTCGCCGGGAACAGACGGAATGGCCGGGGAGGGGAAGGGCATTTTTTCGCCCTGCTCGAATTCCTTGGGGAATTGTTCCTTCAGCGCTTTGAGGCGGGCGGCGATTTCTTCGATGGGGAGGTTCTGACTGCCGGTGCGGAGACTGCCGAGGTAGTATTGGACGGCGCTGGTGGTCTGGCCGACGCGTTCGAAGTTTTGGGCGGCGAAGAAAAAGCGGTAGGCGGCGGCCTCGAAATTAGCGCCGAGGGTGCCGAGGGCTTCGACGCTGCGCCGGGCGAGGGCCCAGTCGCGGCGTTCGCTGGCGGTGCGGAGTACGCGGGTGACGTAGGGGAGGAGGTTCTCGTTTTCGCCGATGAGGAGGTCCTTGGGCGGTTCGAGGAGGAGTACGATGGCGGCGGCGGTGAGTTCGGTGCGGACTTTTTGGAGGGCTTCGCGGTATTGCGGCGGAGCGTTGTCGATCGTGCGGGTGCGCAGAAACGTGAGCGCGGTCTGTTCGTTGCCCGCTTTTATCTGGGAGGCGGATTGCTGGAGGCTGGCGAGTGTGTGGGCGAAGGCGGTCTGAGACGTCTCAAAGGTGTTGCGGGGCAGGGCGGAGATCCGGGCGGCGAAGGCGTCGAGATTGTCGAGCGTGAGGGTTTCGGGGGCCGGTGGCGTGGCGGCAGGCTGGGCGCCGGAAGCGTCGGCCGTGGATTTATTGACGATGGCGAGGAGCTTCGAGCGCGGGAAGACCGCATCGAGCTGGGAGTCGTTGGCCAAGTTGCGGAGCACATCGTGAGCGGAGCGGTTGCCGGCGGCGAGCTGGGTGAGGTAGTCCTGCCATGTCGTGGTCAGGCGGCGCAGGTGATGGAGACGCTGGTGCTGGTCCTGGGTGCCGGAGGAGCGTTGTTTTTCCAACTGCTGGCGAAGAGCGCCGATTTCTTCGAGGAAAGGATCGAGCGCGGAGGGCTTGGCATCGGTGACGAGGGCGGCCTGGAGACGGCTGGCGAGATCGGTGATGCGTGCAGCGATGGCGGTGGTGCCTGCTTCGCGGGCTTGCGCGATGGATTGCTGGAGTGCGAGCAGTTCGGAGCGCGGGACGATGTTCGAGCGGGCGGCGATGTCGGCGAGTTGCTGGAGCGAATTGGCGGCCTGATCGGCGTTACCGAGGGCGGTGTGATTGGTGTAGTCCTGCCAGCGGCTGATGAAGTTGCGCAGGGATTCGATCTGCTGCGCCGGGCCGTTTTCCTGGTAATTACGTGCAATGCGGGAGGGAGAGAGTTTGTTGAGCTCGGTGAGCAGCGCGTCGAAGTCTTTGGCGGGAGCGCGGGCGGCCATTTTCTGACGGACGTTTTCGGTGATGGCTTCGAGTGCGGCGGTGTTGGCGGATTCGAGGGCGTCGGCGCTTTTTTTCAGGATCGCGGTGGCTTCGTCGATCAATGCGACGAGTGCGGGATCGCTGGCGACGGAGAAGCGGGCGTTGGTGAGCATGCGCTCGGCTTCGAAGAGATCGCCGCGTGCGAGGGAGGCGCGGATGTAGGTCAGCGAGTTTTGAAAATGCGCGGTTTGCTGGGCACCGACGGTGGTGGAGGCGGAGGAGGCTGGAGCGGCGGCTGGGATTTTCTTTTGGAGTTCTACGATCGCGAGTTCGGCTTCTTGCGCGGGGGTGGCGCCGAAGAGAGACGATGCGATAAGAAGCGCGAGAGGGGCGAGCGTGCGGGAGAATGTTTTGGACATGGGGAAGTGGGGAAGGTGGGAAAGCTGGGATGCGACGGGCGGGGAGCGGCGTGCGGCTGGATGCCGGGGGCTCCCGCGAGGTGACGCGGTGAAAGGTTTTCGTCGGAGTGAAACGCCGCAAGCCAATCGTGCGCGGTGTTGTTCGAGCTGTCCGCTGGACGAACGGGAGGTTTCCGCTACGGTGCGGGCCCATGCGTCCCAAAATCCGTTCGATCACGCTCCCCGTTGTTTCCTTCGCACTCATGACTGCATCCGTTTCCGCCAAGCCCGAGACCCGCAACCGCGCCGAGATTCCCGCCGAGTATAAATGGGATTTCACGCCGATCTACGCGAGCTGGGAGGCGTGGGAGGCCGGTATCAAAGATATGGAGGCGAAGATGGCGGCGTTTCCGGCGTTGAAGGGCACGCTGTCGAAGGGGCCGGCCGAAGTGGTGAAGGCGTACCAGCTTTTCGACGAGATCGGGCAGTTGCAGTATCGCGTTTATCGCTACCCGCAGCTCCAGCGCGATGTGGACACGCGTAACAACGAGATCGCGGGCAAGCTGCAGCGCGTGCAGGCGATTTTCGCGAAGTTTGGAACGGCGACCTCGTGGTTCACGCCGGAGTTGCTGACGATCCCGCAGGCGACGATGGAGAAGTGGATCGCGGAGACGCCGGCGCTGGCTCCGTACAAATTTCCGATCCTGGATAATTATCGCCAGCAGGAGCACGTGCTCGATGAGAAAGGCGAGAAGCTGCTGTCGTATGCGTCGCGTTTCAGCCAGACGCCGACGTCGGTGTTTCAGGAGCTCAGCACTAGCGACATCAAGTTCCCGACGGTGACGTTGAGCGATGGGAAGGAAGTGAAACTTTCGCCGGGGGCTTATCAGCATGTGCTGCAGACGAACCGGAATCAGGCGGACCGGAAGCTGGCGTTCGAGACGTATCACAAGACGTACGAGGCGAACATCAACACGTACGCGGCGATCTACAACGGCGTGCTGCAGCGCGACTGGTTTTCGGCGCAGGCGCGCAATTATTCGACGACGCTGGACGATGCGCTCGACGGGAATGCGATTCCGAAGGCGGTGGTTGAGAATTTGATTGAGACGACGCGGGCGGGGACGGAGCCGTTTCGGCGGTACATGCGGCTGCGCAAGAAGCTGCTCGGGCTCGAGACGTACAACCCGTTCGATAATTTCATCCCGATCTATGACGTGGAGAAGAAGTACCCGTACGAGCTGGCGACGGAGCTGGCGTTGAAATCGGTCGAGCCGCTGGGCGCGGAGTATGTGGAGAAGTACAAGAAGTTCGTCTCGGGCGGGCGCATCGATGTGTACGAGAACGATGGCAAGCGGAGCGGCGCGTACTGTGCGGGCGTTTACGGCGTGGGGCCGTATTTGTTGCTCAATCACAACGAGACGCTGGACTCCGTCTTCACGTTTGCGCACGAGGCGGGGCATGCGATGCACACGGTGCTCTCGTACGAGACGCAACCGTTCGTGACGTCGAGCTACACGATCTTCGTGGCGGAGGTGGCCTCGACGACGAATGAGCGGTTCCTGCTCAATCAGTTTCTCGAAACGACGACCGATCCGAAGGAGCGCTTCGTGCTGCTCCAGCATGCGGTCGATGCGATCGTCGGGACGTTCTACACGCAGGTGCTGTTCGCCGATTACGAACTGCAGGCGCACAGGCTTGTCGAGGAGGGCAAACCGGTGACGGCTGAGGTGCTCAGCGGGATCTACAAGCAGTTGCTGAAGGATTATTATGGCGATGCGGCGGACATCAACGAGCTGTACCGCCTGACGTGGGCGCGCATCCCGCACTTCTTCAATTCGCCGTATTACGTTTACCAGTACGCGACGTGCTTCGCGTCGTCGGCGCAGATTTTCAAGACGCTGACCACGGGCAGCGCGGAGGAGAAGAAGGCGGCGACGGAGCGTTATCTGACTCTGCTGCGTTCGGGCGGAAACGATCATCCGATGGAGCAGCTCAAGAAGGCGGGTGTGGATCTGACGAAGAAGGAAACCGTGCAGGCGGTGGTCGATCAGATGAACGAACTGGTGGCGCAGCTCGAAGCGGAGGCGGCGAAGATCAAGTGAGGTGACGGACGGACGAATTAGACATGAGAAAGCCCGCGTCTCGCAGGAGGCGCGGGCTTTTTTGTTTGAGAAGGCGCGGGGTTAAGCGGTTCGTGGGCGTTTGGTGTTACCGGTGTGCGGGGTCGCACCGGCGCGTTAGGGATAACGCGCCCTACCTTCAGATCGGCTAGGATTTTCCCGAGGGGATTTGCGCTTTGAGGCGGGCGAACTGGCCGCGCTGGGTGTCGGAGGTGGAGATTTTTTCGCCGTAGCTGATGAGGGCGAGAGCAGCCTGGTGATTTCCCATGCGGAGGTTGAGGGCGGCAGTGTAATAAACGAGACCGCCGTCGCGGGGGAAGAGTTTCAAGCCTTGAGCCAGAGTGGACAGCTCCTCGGTTTCAGGCTGGGTTTCTTTCACCACCCACGTGTGGGCGATGAGGCGGAAGGTGTCGGGAAGCGGGGGAGAAAGCGCGCGGGCCTTGGTGAGAAGATCGAGAATCTCATCGGCTTGTTTGTCGCTGAGTTTGCCCTTGGGGCCGGCCGGTTTGGCAGAGGCGGCGTCGAGGCGGAGCTGCGCGAGGTCGGTGAGGACGGAGGGACGGGTGGTTTTGGGTGCGGCAGCGGCCAGGAATTTTTCGGCGCGCGTGCGATCGCCGCCGGCGAGCTCGGCCTGGCCGAAGGTGCCGAGGAACTGGGGGTCGCGTTCGCCGCGGATGTAGGCGGCGATGGCGGTCGGGCGGACGACGGCGGGGATGCCGGCGAGGCGGAGGGCGTCGCCCTTGATGCGCTCGGATTCGCCCTCGGTGGCGTCGCGCATTTCTGGCGGCGGGAGGTCGAGGCGGGCCTTGCCTTTGACCGTGTATTGCTCGGCCTTGTAGGCGGGTTCCTGTACGTAGGCGGCGAGCTCGACGAGGAATTTGTCGTAGGATTTGCCGTAGCACTCCTCAAAGATGGCGGGTGTGAGCGGTTCTTTTCTGGCGCGGGCGAGGAGTTTTTCGAAGGCGGCTTTGTTGGATTTTTTCCAGCCGTAGAGGCTGAGGTGGACGAATGCGGCGCACTGTTTGGCCCAGAGGTTAGAGCCGACGGAATTGAGGGTGGCTTCGTCACCGCGTTTGACTCCGAAGAATTCGTCGAACTTGAGGAGCTGGCGGCGGCGGAGGGCGACGGTGAATTCGGGGTCTTCGCCGGAGGTGGCTGGACCGGAGGCGACCGAAACTCCGGGGATGGAGACGTTGCTGCCGCCGGTGGCTGAGGTAGGGACGTCGGTAAGCTGGCCAATGATGATTTCGCGCTCGTTGATCTTCATCTGCATGACGTTTTGCGCGATGCCCTCCTCGAACCAGACGGGCGTGTGCGAGGGATCGAGAGCAAACTGGTAGCGGACGTACTCGCGGTAGAGCTGTTTGAGATGGTTGATCTCGAAGGCGGCGCTGGCGTTGAGTTCGTCCTCGGCGGCGCCGGATTCGGTCATACGGCTGCCGGCGATGGCGTACTGGAGGCTCATCTGGCCGGAGGAGCCGTCGGCGGCGAGGGCGCTGGTGGTGACGTTTTTCAAAGCGAGATCTACGAGGATGAAGGCTTGTTCGCGGCCGTTGAGAAGCAGGGTGGGTTTGGTACGCTCGGCGCCGGTTTTGCCGTCGGTGACGAACTGGTCGAAGCTTTTGCCCTTTCCGCAGAGGATGATCGCGGCGGGAGGCGCTGGGCGTTTTTCGAGCGGCCAGGCTTTGTCGAGGGCGATGCGGAAGATTTCGAAATCGCGGATGAGGCGGCGGGTCTCGCGGTCGGAGGCGTTGGAGATGATCTCGAAGCCGAGGATCTCGGTGTAGCGCCATTTGTCGGGAGGTGGGAGTTCGCGTGTATCCGTGACCTGGAGCGTGGGGAGCTCGACGATGTTGGCGGAGGTTGTGGAGTTGGCGGTCTGGCCGAAAGCGGCGGGATGGGTGAATGAGGAGAGGAGAAAGGCGAGCGCGAGGAGCGCGCGGGGAGTGACGATGCTGGAGACGCGAGGAATGCGCATGGTGAAAGGGGATCGGGGGGCCCTGCCCGGGGTGATGGTGGAGAACTTGGACGGGGGCTTTTGACGGGCAACGGGAAACTGACGCCGCGGAGCGGAGGGGAGTTACGCAGGTGGTGCGGAGGGTCAGCCTTTGGGGGTGTTGCGGTAGGTGCGCGGGGGGTGACCCATGATGCGGTGGAAGGTGCGGGTGAAATAATAGGGATTGGGGAAGCCGGTTTGGGCGGCGATGAGGGCGATGGGATCGGTGGTGGTGTCGAGGAGCTGGCAGGCGCGCTGGATGCGAAGGCGGATGAGCCAGTCGATGGGAGCGTAGCCGGTCTGGCGTTTGAAGATGGCGCAGTAGTGAGGGACGGAAACGGCGGCGAGCTGGGCGAGTTCTTCGAGGCGGATGGATTGGGCGAGGTGGGTGCGCATCCACTCGGCGGATGCGGCGACGCGTTCGGAGGCGGTGAGGTCGGAGCGGTCTTGGCGGGCTGAGGCTGTGTGCGGCGATGAAACGGAAGGACTGTGCTGGGCGAGGAGGGTGAAGGTGGTGCGTAGGGCGGTGGCGGCGGAGACGAGGTTGGGGAGGGAGTAGCCGCGTTCGAGGTGTTGCCAGAGTTGGCTGAGGCGGAGGGCGGGAAGCGTGGAGGCGGGGAGCGCGAGGGTGCCGCCGGTGGGCGGGAGTTGGAGGAGGTCGCGCCAGGCGTCGGTTTCGGTGCCGGTGAAATGCGCCCACTCGATGGTCCAGGCGGAGTCGTCGGAACTGCCGTAGGCGTGGGGGCGGTGAGCGGGGAGCCAGGCGAGGGTGCCGGGGGAGAGCGTGTGGGTTTTGCCGGAGAGCTCGACCCAGCCCTGGCCGGCGGTGCAGAGGATGACGAGCGAGGTGGCGGCGCCTTTGGGCCGGGTGACGAGGTGGTAGGCGGCGCGGGGGAAGACGCCGGCGTCGGTCACGAGGAGGCCGCGGAGGAGCGGGTGTTTTTCGGCGGAGCGGCGGATGGGAGCGGGGAGGACGACGAGGTGTTGATCGCGGAAGCCTTCGGCGATGGTGGATCGTGCGGTGATGCGGGCGTTGGCGGATGGACGCGCGGGTGTGGGGAGCGGAGCAGAGGCGGAGGAGGCAGCGCGAGTACGGGCGCGGGCGGGCGGCTTGGGGGGCATAAGATCGTGCAAGTTTTTCAGGATTGGCTGCATTGTCGAGCGGGGCGATCAGGCATATTATCGGGCAACTTCGAGATTAACCCTGAATCGCCATGAGCCCTGTCATCGTTCGCCGAGAGAGTGTTGTTTTCCCGACTTATCTGCCGGCGGCGGCGGACAAGAATCCGATGTTTCTGGAGAAACGGGTTTATCAAGGAAGCAACGGGAAGGTTTATCCGCTGCCGTTCACGGATCGGATCGCGCTCGAGAATACGGAGCAGGTGTGGGACGCGGTGCATGTGGAGAATGAATTCATCCGCGTGATGATTTTGCCGCAGCTGGGCGGGCGCATCCATGTGGGGCAGGATAAGACGAACGGGTACGACTTTTTCTATAGGCAGAACGTGATCAAACCGGCGCTGGTCGGGCTGGCGGGGCCGTGGATCTCGGGCGGGGTGGAGTTTAACTGGCCGCAGCATCACCGGCCTTCGACGTTCATGCCGGCGGATGTGGAGATCGAGAAGCACCCGGACGGATCGGTGACGGTGTGGCTGAGCGAGCATGAGCCGATGAACCGGATGAAGGGGATGCACGGCGTGTGCTTGCATCCGGATAAATCCTACATCGAGCTGAAGGCGCGCGTTTACAACCGGACGGCGCACGTGCAGACGTTCTTGTGGTGGGCGAATGTGGCGACGCGGGTGCATGAGCGGTACCAGTCGTTTTTCCCGCCGGATGCGTCGTACGTGGCGGATCATGCGAAGCGGGCGATGAGCGAGTTTCCGCTGTGCGGCGGTAGTTACTATGGGGTCGATTATGCGGCGCGGGCGAAGGACGGCGTGGCGGCGGAGGAGCGGCCGCGGGAGTTTGTGCCGGGCGGGGATTATCCGGCGAACGATCTGAGCTGGTACGCGAATATCCCGGTGCCGACCTCGTATATGTGCATGGGGACGGAGGCGGATTTTTTTGGCGGGTACGATCATGCGCGCGAGGCGGGCGTGGTACATGTGGCGAATCATCACATTTCTCCGGGGAAGAAGCAGTGGACGTGGGGGAATCAGGAATTTGGGTACGCGTGGGATCGGAATCTCACGGACAGCGATGGGCCGTACATCGAGCTCATGGCGGGCGTGTATACGGACAATCAGCCGGACTTTTCGTTTTTGATGCCGGGGGAGACAAAGACGTGGAGTCAGTTTTGGTATCCAATTCAGAAGATCGGGCCGGCGCAGGCGGCGAACACGGAGGCGGCGGTGAACTTGCGCGTGGATGGACGGAAGGTGCGGGTGGGTGTGGCGGTTTCGGCGGAGCGGGAGGGGGTGCGGGTGAGGTTGGAGGCGAAAGGGCGAGTCGTGGCCGAGTGGGTGCGGGCGGTTTCGCCTGGTGCGCCGTTTGTTGAGATGGCTACGCTGCCGCGAGGTGTACGCTCTGAGGGATTGTGCGTGCGGGTGGCGACTCAGCAGGGACGCGAGTTGGTCGCGTATACGATCAAGACAGTGGAGAAGAAATCAGTGCCGCCGGCGGCGACGGAGCCGGGGTTGCCGGAGGAGATCGCGAGCAATGATGAGCTGTATGTGACGGGGCTGCACTTGGAGCAGTATCGTCATGCGACGCGGATGCCGGAGGTGTACTGGCGCGAGGCGTTGCGGCGTGATGCGGGGGACAGCCGGTGTTTGAACGCGCTTGGGAGGTGGCATCTGCGGCGCGGGGAGTTTGGCGAGGCGGAGAAATTTTTCCGCGCGGCGGTGGAGCGGCTGACGTTGCGGAATCCGAATCCGTACGATGGCGAGCCGTATTATAATCTTGGACTCGTGCTGCGGTTTCTCGGACGCGAGGCGGAGGCGTACGCGGCGTTTTATAAGGCGACGTGGAATCATGCGTGGCAGGCGGCGGGGTATCACGCGCTGGCGGAGAGCGACTGCGGGCGTGGCGATTGGGCGACGGCGCTGACGCATGTGGAGCGAGCGTTGCGGGTGAATGAGGATAATCTGAAGGCGTGGAATTTGCGCGTGCTGGTCTTGAGCAAGATCGGACGCGGCGAGGAGGCGGAGGTGTTTTTGAAGGAGACGCGGAGGCTCGATCCGCTGGATTGGTGGGCGCGGGAGATCGCGGGAGAGTCGCTGACGTGCGACACGCAGGTGCGGCTGGACCTGGCGCTGGACTATGCGCGCGCGGGGTTTGTGGCGGAGGCGTTGCGCGTGCTAGCGGACGCGAGGCCGGAGGTGGGGAGCGGGACGGAGCCGTTGGTGAGTTATTACCGGGCGTGGCTGGCGGAAAAGAGCGGCGCGGGGCGGGCGGAGGTGCGGAGGCATTTGAAGGCGGCGGTGGTGGCTTCGCCGGATTATTGTTTTCCGGCGCGGTTGGAGGAGATCGGGATTCTGGAGTTTGCGATGAGCGCGAATCCGAAGGATGCGCGGGCGCCGTATTATTTGGGGAATTTGTTTTATGACCGGAGGCGTCATGCGGAGGCGATCGGGCTGTGGGAACGGGCGGCGAAGCTGGACGCGGATTTTTCCGTGGTGTGGCGGAATCTGGGAATCGGATACTTCAATGTGGCGAAGAAACCGGAGGCGGCGCGGCGGGCGTATGAGCGGGCGTTTCGGACGAATCCGGGGGATGCGCGGTTGTTGTACGAGCGGGATCAGTTGTGGAAGCGGCTGGGTGTGTCGCCGGCGAAGCGGTTGCGGGAGTTGGAGAAATATCCGGCGCTGACGGGGCTGAGGGACGATTTGTCGGTGGAGTTGTGCGCGCTGCTGAATCAGGCGGGGCGGGCGGCGGAGGCGCGCCGGATTTTGACGACGCGGCGGTTTCAGCCGTGGGAGGGCGGGGAGGGGCAGGCGCTCGGGCAGTTTACGCGGGCGCAGGTGTTACTGGGGCGGGCGTCGTTGGAAGCTGGAGACGCGGCGAAGGCGGTGGAGTTGCTGGCGGGAGCGTTGCGGCCGCCGGAGACGCTCGGTGAGGCGCGGCATTTGCTGGCGAATGCGAGCGACGTTCACTTCTGGTTGGGCGAGGCGCTGGCGTCGGCTGGGAGGAAGGAGGAGGCGCGCGCGCAGTGGGCGAAGGCGGCGGCGGTGCGCGGGGATTTTCAGGAGATGAGCGTCCGGGCGTTTTCGGAGATGACGTATTACTCGGCGCAGGCGCTTGGACGGCTGGGGAAGAAGGCGGATGCGAAGAAGCTGTTGGGTGAGTTGCGCGGGTATGCGCGGGAGCTGGGGAAGCGGGAGGCGGTGATCGATTATTTCGCGACGTCGCTGCCGACGATGTTGTTGTTTGAAGACGATCTGACGGCGCGACAGCGGAGGGGCGCGGCGTTTTTGGAAGCGCAGGCGTTGTGCGGGCTGGGGCGCAGGGCGGAGGCGCGGCGGAGGCTCGCGGGGATTTTGCGCGAGGAGCCGTCTCATGCGCTGGCGGCGGATTTTTTGCGCGAGCTGGGGTGAGGCGGGCGGGTGCGGAGCGTCCGGGAGGATTTTGCGCAGGATGTTGACCGTCCGAAAGGCGGTGAATCGACCCTGATTTAACGGGCGGTTGTTACAGACCTTCACACCCAACCCTGTACATGAGCAAAAAGCGTCACGCGTTCGTCGGCACTGGCGGCCGCGCCATCAGTTTTATGGAGCCTCTGGTCACGACTTATCGCGACCAGCACGAACTCGTGGGCATCTGCGACATCAGCCCGGCGCGCATGGCGTATTATAACGAATTGCTGACGGGAGATTGGAAGTATCACGCGGTGCCGGCGTACACGGCGGATCGTTTCGACGAGATGCTGCGCGAGCAGAAGCCGGATGAAGTTTTCGTGTGTTCGAAGGATTCGACGCATCACGACTATATCGTGCGCGCACTAAAGGCGGGCTGCGATGTGGTGACGGAGAAGCCCATGACGACGGATGCGGCGAAGTGTCAGGCGATCCTCGATGCGGTGAAGGCGAGCGGGAAGAAAGTGCGCGTGGCGTTTAACTACCGTTGGGCGCCGTTTCGCACGAAGGTGAAGGAGCTGATCGCGACGGGCGTGATCGGGAAGGTGCATTCCGTGAATCTGGAGTACCTGCTCGATACGAGTCATGGCGCGGATTATTTCCGCCGCTGGCACGCGACGGCGGGAGATTCGGGGACGCTGCTCGTGCACAAGAGCACGCATCATTTTGACCTGGTGAACTGGTGGCTCGATGCGATCCCGCAGCAGGTGTTCGCGTACGGCGATCTGGTTTTCTACGGGAAGCAGAACGCGGTGGCGCGTGGCGACGAGGCGCTGACGAAGTATGCGCGCTACACGGGCGAGGCGGCGGCGAAGGGCGATCCGTTCCGGCTGGATCTGGATGAGAGCGAGCCGTTCCGGAAGATCTACCGCGCGGGCGAGAAGGACTCGGGGTACATCCGGGACCAGAACGTGTTTCGCGAGGGCATCGATATTTATGACCAGATGTCGCTCAACGTGCGCTATCGCACGGGGCAGGTGCTGACTTACTCGCTGGTGTGCTACAGCCCGCGCGAGGGGATGCGGGTGACGTTTAACGGGGATCGCGGGCGCATCGAGTATCACGAGTTCATCGGGTCGCACATGAATCGCGCGGTGCGGCCGAAAGATTTTAAGCTGGAGATCCGTCCGGGTTCAGAGCCGGAGGGCGAGTGGATCAAGGTGTATCCGCATTTCCAGACGGGCTATGTGGTGCCGGTGGATGTCGAGGCCGGACTGCCGCATGGCGGTGCGGACGCGATTTTGAACGAGCACTTTTATGGCGATCAGAATGCGCCCGCGGATAAGTGGGGGCGCACGGCTGGCCATGAGCAGGGGGCTGCGTCGGTGCTGGTGGGCGTGGCGGGCGTGGAGTCGATCAAACGGAACCAGCCGGTGAATGTGAGCGATCTAGTCGGGCTGAAGCCGGGGGCGCTGAAGTTGTCGGAGCTGGTGTGAGGTGGCGACGCAGTAAAGTCCCGCTCGCTGGCGCTCGCGGCTACGGGGATTCGGCGGCGTAGGCGCGGGCGAGGAGGACGATGGGGTGGATGAATTGGAGCGGTTGCGCAGCGTGGGCTTCGCCGGCCTGGAGGTGGAGGGAGCAGCCGGGGTTGGCGACGGCGACGATGGGGGCGTGCGTGGCGTGAAGGTTTTTAAGTTTTCGGTCGCGCAGCCAGGAGGCGGTTTTCGGTTGGGTGATTGAATAGATGCCGGCGCTGCCGCAGCACCAGGTGGGCTCGGAGCATTCGCGGAGTTCGAGTCCGGGAATGGCGCGGAGGATGGCGCGGGGTTGGGCGGAGATTTTCTGGCCATGGCAGAGGTGGCAGGCTTCGTGATAAGTCACCGGCGTGAGCGCCGGTGACTTATCACGAACGTCCAATGTCGAACGTCCAACATCCAATGCTGAACGAAGGACGCTTAGTGGATGATTAGGGGCTCCTATGGAGGGCGGGGCTGATGCAGTCGGCGGGCGGGGGTGGCGGAAGTTTATTTCGACGAGGTATTCGGAGATGTCGCGGAGTTTGCTGGACCACTCGGTGGCGCGGGCAGCGTACACGGGATCGGCGGCTAGGATACGGTCGTAGTGTTTGAGGTGGGAACCGCAGCCGGCGGCGTTGGAGATGACGGCGTCGAATTGGGAGAGGTCGATGGCGTCGAGCTGGCGGCGGGCGAGAGTGGCGGCGAGGTCGAGTTCGCCGTTGTGCGCGTGGAGCGAGCCGCAGCAGGACTGGGCGCGGGGCGTGTGGACCTCGCAGTTGTTGGCGAGGAGGACGTCGGCGGTGGCGCGGTTGATGTCGGAGAAGGCGAGGTCTTGGACGCAGCCGGTGAGGAGGAGGACGCGGCGGGGCGGTTGATCGGAGGGGGAGGACGAAGCCGAGGATGACGTGGCGGTTTTGGTGGAGGAGGGCGTTTCGACTTTCGCGATGAGTGAATCGGAGAATCGGCGCTGGATGGTGGGCGTGGATGGTTCGGCGACGCGGATGGAGGCGGGGAGGAGTTTTGTGAGACGGAGCGTGCGGGCGAGGGATTGGAGGCCGGTGGCCTGGTAGAACCAGAGGAGGCGTCCGGCGAAGCGCAGGAGACGCGGCTTCATGAAGAGCTGCTTCATGGTGAGCCAGCGAACGAAGTCGCGTCGCGGGGTTTTGACTACGCCGCTTTGCTCGATGTGAGCGCGGGCGTGTTCGAGGAGATTGGTGTAATCGACGCCGGCGGGGCACGCGGTGGTGCAGGCGAGGCAGCCGAGGCAGTAGCTCATTTCCTCGGCGAAGGTGGGCGTGGTTTCGAGTTCGCCGTCGGCGATGGCGCGCATGAGGGAGATGCGGCCGCGGGGGGAGTTTTTTTCGCGTCCGGTCTCTGCATAGGTGGGGCAGGTGGGCAGGCACATGCCGCAGTGCATACATTGCTGGAGGATGGAGTAGTCGAGGGACTGGAGAGGACTTTTAACCACGGATTGCACGGATAACACGGATAGGAGGGCGGCTGGGGCGTTGTTACTTTGTGCTTACCACATCGAAGATTTTCCCGGGGTTCAGGAGGCCGTCGGGGTCGAGGGTGTGTTTGATGGCGCGGAGAAGCGCGTGGGAGTTTTCGCCGAGTTGTTGTTTGAGGAAGGGTTTTTTGGCGAGGCCGACGCCGTGTTCGCCGGTGATGGTGCCGCCGAGGGCGAGGGCGGCGTCGACGATTTCGGCGAGGGCGTGGTGGACGCGTTCCATCTCGGAGGTGTTGCGCTCGTCGGTGAGGATCGTGGGGTGGAGGTTGCCGTCGCCGAAGTGGCCGAAGACGGCGATGTCGAGGATGTGGCGCGCGGCGATTTGCTGGACGGCGCGGATCATCTTCGCGAGTTCGCTGCGGGGGACGGTGACGTCTTCGAGGATGGTGGTGGGCTTGCGGCGGGCGAGGGCGGAGAAGGCGCTGCGGCGGGCGAGGGCGAGTTGGGCGGATTCGGAGGCGTCGCGCGCGCGGCGGACCTGGAGGGCGCCTTGGGAGCGGGCGAGGTCTTCGATGCGGGAGGCTTCGTCGGCCGCAGCGGCGGGGTGGCCGTCGGTCTCGATGAGGAGGAGGGCCTCGGCGTCGTCGGGGAGGCCGACTTTGGCGTAGGCTTCGACGCAGGCGATGGTGGTGCGGTCGAGAAACTCGAGTGTGCAGGGAATGATTTTGGCGGCGATGATCGCGGAGACGGTTTCGGCGGCGGCGTCCATCTGCGAGAAGGTCGCGAGGAGCGTCTGGCGGGCGGCGGGCTTGGGGAGGAGTTTGAGGAGGACTTTGGTGATGATGCCGAGGGTGCCTTCGCTGCCGATGAAGAGGTCGCGGAGGTTGTATCCGGCGACGTCCTTCACGCATTTGTTGCCGAGCCAGCAGATGGAGCCGTCGGCGAGGACGACTTCGAGGCCCATGACGTAATCGCGGGTGACGCCGTATTTGAGGCCGCGGAGGCCGCCGGAATTTTCGGCGACGTTGCCACCGATGGTGGAGATTTTCATCGAGCCGGGGTCGGGCGGGTAGAAGAGTCCGGCGGCGTCGGCGGTCTCGAAGATTTTTTGGGTGATGACGCCGGGTTCGGCGAGGAGCGTGAGGTTGCGGGAATCGAGCTCGAGGATGCGGTCCATTTTCAGGACGCAGAGGACGAGGGCGTTTTCGACGGGGACGCTGCCGCCGCTGAGGCCGGTGCCGGAGCCGCGGGTGACGACGGGCGTGCGGTGGGCGCGGGCGAGTTTGAGGATGGCGGAAATCTGGGCGGCGTCGCGCGGGAAGACGACGGCGCGAGGGAGCTGTTTGAGGGCGGCGGTGCCGTCGAAGGCGTAGGGAATGAGGTCTTCGCGGGAGGTGAGGACGTTTTCCGGACCGAGGAGTTGCTGGAGTTCGGCGAGCACGGGGAGGGATAAAAGGAAGCGGGGTGGTGAGGGCGAGGCAAAGGAGTGACGGAGTGGCGCGGGCGGGAGGCGGCGGGTGTTACGTTTTGGCAGGGCGTGGCGCGGAGGAGCGCAGGTTTTCAGAGGAAGTGGTGTGACGGCTGGCGTGGAATGGGGAGTGCAGTAAGGTCGGATTATGGATCTTCAGAAACTCACCGTGATGTCGCGCCAGGCTGTTACCGATGCGCAGAGCGAGGCGCGTCGTCGTCAGAATAACGAAGTGGATACGTGGCACCTGCTGCACGCGTTGCTGGCGCAGGAGAACGGGCTGGTGTCGGCGCTCGTAGAGAAGCTCGGGCTGACGGCGAATGTGATGCTGGTGGCGGTGGAGCGGGAGCTGGACCGGTTGCCGAAGGTGACGGGGAGCGTGGACGTTTCGAAAATTTATGTGACGCAGGCGGTGGGCGAGGTGCTCACACGGGCGGAGAAGGAAGCGGAGTCGCTCAAGGACGAGTTCGTGAGCGTGGAGCATTTGTTTCTCGGGTTGCTCGATGTGGGGAAGCCGGAGGCGCTGGCGAAGTTTTTTAAGAGTTTCGGAATCGAACGCGGCAAAGTGCTGACGACGCTCAAGCAGATGCGCGGCAGTCAGCGGGTGACTTCGGACAATCCCGAGGCGACCTATCAGGCGCTGGAGAAGTACGGCATCGATCTGGTGGCGCAGGCGCGGAAGGGGAAGATGGACCCGGTGATCGGGCGCGATGACGAGATCCGGCGGGCGATCAGGATTCTTTCGCGGAAGACGAAGAATAATCCGGTGCTCATCGGTGAGCCAGGCGTGGGCAAGACGGCGATCGTCGAAGGGCTGGCGCAGCGAATCTTGCGCGGCGATGTGCCGGAAGGGTTGAAGGACAAGACGGTTTTCTCGCTCGATATGGGCGCGCTCATCGCGGGCGCGAAGTATCGCGGCGAGTTTGAAGAACGTTTGAAGGCGGTGCTCAAGGAAGTGAAGGAGAGCGACGGGCGGATCGTTTTATTTATCGACGAGCTGCACACGATCGTGGGCGCGGGGAAGACGGAAGGTGCGATGGACGCGGGGAATTTGCTCAAGCCGATGCTGGCGCGCGGGGAGCTGCATTGTATCGGAGCGACGACGCTCGATGAGTATCGGAAGCACATCGAAAAGGACGCGGCGCTGGAGCGGCGTTTCCAGCCGGTGCTCGTGGAGCCGCCGAGTGTCGAGGACGCGATTTCGATTTTGCGCGGGCTGAAGGAGCGCTTCGAGCTGCATCACGGCGTGCGTATCCAGGATAATGCGCTGGTGAGCGCGGTGACGCTTTCGAACCGCTACATCGCGGATCGGTTTTTGCCGGACAAGGCGATCGATTTGATCGACGAAGCGTGCGCGATGATTCGCACGGAGATGGACTCGGCGCCGCAGGAGCTGGATGCGCTTCAGCGGCGGGTGTTGCAGCTGGAGATCGAGGAAGCGGCGTTGAAACTGGAGAAGGACGATGCGTCGAAGCTGCGGCTGGAGGCGCTGCGGAAAGAGCTTGGAGACGCGCGCGGACAGGCGGCGGCGTTGAAGGCGAAGTGGGACAAGGAAAAGGCGGCGGTTGATCGCGTGCGCAAGGTGCGCGAGGAGCTGGAGGCGACGCGTCTCGAAATGGAGAAGGCGGAGCGCGCGTACGATTTGAGCAGGATGGCGGAGTTGCGCCACGGGAAGATTCCGCAGCTCGAGGCGGAGCTGAAGAAATTGGAGACGACGGAGACGAAGACTGAGTTGTTTAAGGAAGAGGTGTCGGCCGAGGAAGTGGCGGAGATTGTGGCGAAGTGGTCGGGTGTGCCGGTCACGCGGCTGGTCGAGGGAGAAAAGGAGAAGCTGCTGCGGCTGGGAGATGAGTTGCACGGGCGAGTGATCGGCCAGGAAGAGGCGGTGCAGCTGACGAGCGATGCGATCTTGCGGGCGCGGGCGGGTATCAAAGATCCGCGGCGGCCGGTGGGGAGTTTTTTGTTTCTTGGGCCGACGGGTGTGGGAAAAACGGAGCTGGCGAAGACGCTCGCGGAAACGCTTTTCGACAGCGAGGCGGCGCTGATCCGTATCGATATGTCGGAATACATGGAAAAATTTAGCACAGCACGGTTGATCGGTGCGCCTCCTGGCTACGTCGGTTATGACGAAGGTGGGCAGCTCACCGAGGCGGTCCGCCGGAAGCCATACGCGGTGATTCTTTTCGACGAAATTGAGAAGGCGCACCCTGATGTTTTCAACGTGCTACTGCAGGTGCTCGATGACGGTCGACTAACCGACTCGCAGGGGCGCACCGTGGATTTCAAGAATACGGTCATCATCATGACCTCGAACATCGGCTCGCGTCACCTTCTCGAAGGCGTTCAGGGCGATGTGATCCCCGATAGCGTGCGCGAGAGCGTCATGGCAGATTTACGGAAATCGTTCCGCCCCGAGTTTCTCAATCGTGTGGACGAGACGATACTGTTCAAGCCGCTGACCTTGGAAGAAATCACCAGTATAGTTGACCTTCTCATAGGGGACCTGAACAAACGGCTTTCGGACCGTCGCCTCATCGTAAATCTGGATGCGAAGGCGAAGGAGTGGGTGGCTGAAAAGGGGTATGACCCTGTTTTCGGCGCGCGTCCATTGAAGCGTTATCTGCAGCGCAATCTGGAGACGAAGCTCGCGCGCGCACTGATCGGCGGCGGGATCAGTGAAGGCTCAGCGATTACCTTCACCGTTCAGAATGATGAATTAGCTCCGGTTCAGTCAGCTCCTGTGGATAAGAAGTGATCGTGAGGCAGGTCGGAGCCGGTGCTGTGAGAGCAGCGCCGGCGCTCCTGCGGTTTTATCGGGCCAGACGATTTATTTGGATTGGGAGAAGCCGCGGATTTTTTCTCGCAGCGACATCGGGTTGGCTTCGATTTCGAAGGTGGTTTTAAGTGGAGCCGGAGTGCCCCGGCCGATTGTCATGCGGTTCCGGTCGGCGAGATAAGGCTCGGCGAACAGATGCCGGGGGACGCCGCGGGTTTTTTGTCCCACGTATGCGTGATAAATCGCCCAGTGGGATTTTCCGGTAGGCGATGGTACGTAGCACGCGTTGGCCGAACCCACGACTTCCTTCGATGCTTTGAAAATCGGCTTCGACGCTTTCTCCCAATGAGCTGGATTCATCGGATCGCTGCCGACCAGTTTCATCCGGCCAATCGCATAATGCGGAGTCCAGTAACCGCTGCCTGCATACAGCAGGTAAAGCGTGCCGTCCTCCGTGATAACCGGCGTGCCGCCTTCGATCACTTCGGGAAGCATGCGGCGCTGGTCGCCTGTACCGGTCATCCCGGCACCGTGTTTTTCCCAAGGCAGGGTCGGGCTGCAAATCATCGCTGCACGCCCCGCGACCGTCCACGGGTTAATCAACTCATCGATGTAGAGACATTGCCAGTGGTCACCGACTTTTTTCGATTCGGGCCCACCAAACCGCCCGACCCAGATTAGGTAATTTTTCCCGCCGTAACTGAGCACCTTCGGGCCAGCCACCCATTCGTCGTTGAATTGATTCTTCAGCGCACTGCTCACGCGCACGGGAGTGTCGCGCGTACCATCATGTGGCGATCCGTACGGACCCAACGGATCGTCGGTAAGGGAGCGCAAAACAAACAGTCGGTGATCCAAAGCCGATCGCCCGCTGCCGTCGTTCGCCGTAAAATAGAGATAGAATCCTGACTTTCCCTCACCGGCAATTTCGTCGCTCAAGTGATAAATCTTCGGCGACCACAGATGCCTCGAATAGGGCTTTCCAGCCTCGGGTTTGTAGATGGTCACGGGTTCGGCATGGGGGAGGTCGCCCAAGTTCGCGACCTTGCGGCCCACCAATTGCGAGAAGCCGGTGGTCGTGCTGTAATAAAACCCGTCGTGCAAAAATACCCATGGATCGGCACCCTCAATCAATGGGTTGGTGAACGACAACGTGCCTTTGTTTTCTTGGTCCAGCAGAGTCGGTGCCGCATTCAGAACGGAAGTCGCGCCGCCGGGCAACCCATCCGTGCCGGTGATGCCAGTAAGCGAAGTGAAAATGCCGCCGCTAATCGCGAGATTGTAGGTGCCAGCAAAATAAGCGTTCGGGTGGCGAGAAGCGGCCATCGTGTTGTAGTAAGTGCCGCTGTTTACATCGACCCGGACATCCCCACGCATCGATGCCTCGGGTTTATTCCCGAGTGCGGCCACGCCCCCATAGAAGTATCCGTCATTTAACGTCAGCGTGGCGTTGCCCACATGCCGGGCGGCGCCAATAGCGCACACGATTCCGTTGAAATGGCCGCCGTTGATGACGATCCGAAGCTCGCCGGTGGTTGGATCAGCGCAAGAAAGCGAACCTCCCATCACAAAATCCCACTGGCCGCTTTGGATGGTGATATCTGCGCCGGCGGCCCCGCCTTTGTGACGCGAGGCCCCAACGATGGCGGGAAACCGACCTCCGTGCGCCGCCTCGCACGAGATGCCCTCTGCGAATATGACAGGAAATCCGTTGCAATGAATGTGACTGGATTTTGCCGACGCGACGATCTGCACACCCGCGAAGGTTGTCGGACCGTTGACGGTGTAGTCTCCTCCCAAAATCAGCTTCGCATCACGTTCGGCATGATAGTTCCTGCCGTCGTGACTGCTCGTGATCGTTATCGGAGCAGAGTGGGCTGGGGCGACGAAGTCCGCGTCGGCACGTACAGCCCCACGTAACACGATGGTGCCGCCGGTGCCGGCGAGCTGCGTGAAAGCGGAGGAAAGTTCCATCGAGGTTGAGGCACGATCCGAGCCATCAACAAAGATGACTCTCGACGAGGAATGCGCTGACAGCGGCAACACAGAGAAAAGAACGAACAGAATAGAGCCGAGGTATTTCATGGGAGTTCAATGCGCGGCTCAGACCAGAGTTTTTTCGGTCGCTCGTCAGAGGCTTATGCGCTCCGCGATGAGAGATGCTTCGGGTAGCAAGTCATCCAAGTTAGCTTCATGAAACTGCGGAAAAACTTGTTGTTTGTACCTCGGAGAAAAACCGCCGCACACCCAGCGTGGTGAAGCTTTCGGCTGCAGTGGGCTTGAGGCCTTCTATGTCGTCGACGCACCGGCTTTCGTCTCAATTGCGACGGTTGGACTTCGGTTGAGGCGGTGAGCAGCCAAACTTGTTGAGAGGTGCGGTGTGGCGCAGCGATTCGATCGCGCTCGTCGGCCAGGTGCCAGACTTGAAGAGCAGATCAGGCCCGGAAGTTTGAGTCGTATCGCACAAATTTTCGAGCCGTAACGAAAGCGTCATCGCGTATGCCGCACACTGTTGCCGCGCCATTGAAAGCACATGAGAAGCAACATTTCGGTTAGAATCATTAAGCAATTAGATGTGCCAAGAGCGCTGTGTGTTTGTCCGCTTGTGTTCGTTAACCCCGTGCCGTCCCCAGCTCTTCGCATCATGCGAGATTCAAGAAATCGATTTGTTCAGTTTCTAGCCGTTATTCTGATTGGCTTCATTTTTGTCGCTAACGCCTCGGCGGCGAGCATTGCGCCGCGGCAGCAGCCCGTCCTGCAATCCCACAAAAACGCAGACGGCAGCACAGGTCTTCTCATCGAAGGGCAGGGTATGGCGAGCGCCAGCCAGCCGTTCCCGCTTCAAATCGAAGTCTGGGACACGAAAGCTGACAGCTACATTCCACTGCGCGGTGCTTACCGCAGCTTGGAAGCGGAGAACGGAAAGTGGATCGGTCGTGGAGACCTCAAAGGAGCGCACGATCTCAACTTCATTTTCGAAGACGAATGGAGCGCGGAGGGTTCCACGCTCCGTCTGAAACGCTCCGTTAAAGTCCGAGGAGATTTCGATGGCGGTTTTCGCTCTTCCGCCACGCTCGAAATCACTGAGCCGAAAAAATGGCCCGAGGTTGAATGGTTCTCTCCAGGCATGATCTATGGCAATTTTGCCCACCTACGGAACAACTCCTTTGGCGCGGGAAATTATTACCAACCCGGAAACTACGCAGTCTGGATCCGCGAAGATCGCATGCCTGCGCCACTTATGTGCGCGCGCTTCGCAGACGGTTCCACGCTCGCTGTTCTTAATTCCGCGCCCAACGGCGGGACCACGCATTCCGAAGGTAACGACTTTTCCCATGCGTCCCGCGCCGACGCCCGCTTTCTCTTCGGAGCGATTGGCGCACAAGAGGGCGAGAAGACCATCCAGCTCGGCTTTCTATTTCCCGGCTCCGAAGGGCAGATCAGCTATGGACGCAAATCCAGCGAGCACGCCACCGCGCACGCGAAGTGGCGCCGACGCTACCATCCTATCAAGGAGGGATTCTCCCACTGCTACGAGGTCTCTTTCCAGTTTGGTCGCGCAGCGGACTTCACCACATTTGTTTCTGATTCCTGGCGCTGGGCGTGGACGACACTCAAGCCCAAACCCAATCCGCAGAATCTCGAAGCCATCTGGCGGCACGTTGTGGACGTGATCGCGGAAAACACGCTGGAATTCGATGATCGTGCGGGCACGCAGATCATCAGCCCGGCGATTCCCGGTCAGAAAGAACGCGAAGTCACGAAATCCATCATGGGCTTCATTGGCTACGCTCTCGGCTCCGCAGAGATGATGCTCGCGGCATCGACCAGTGATAACACGGAGCGCGGCGTCGAGCTGCGCCGCAAAGCAGAAAAATCGATCGACTCTTTTCTCCGCATCCCGATGGCGCCTCCGGCAGGAGAGGGCTTTTTCCACAAAAGCGGCGAATACGCCACCTCCCAAGGCGGGTACAAGACCGACCACGAACTTTTCCTCCGCTGTTTCACCGATGACATGAAATCGCTGATGCGTGCCTACGAGGATGAACGGCGTGCCGGTCGCACACATGCCGACTGGATTGTCTGGGTACGTCAGTTTGCCGACTGGCTTCTCACGCAAGAAAAACCAAACGGTGGATTCATTCGTTCGTGGATGCCGCGCACCGCGAAAGTCGTCTCCGACTCGCCGACCGGCTCATTCATGGTCGTCCCTTTCTACGCTCAGCTCTATCGCATCACAGAGGAGAAAAAATACCTCGATGTCGCCATCCGCACAGCCGACTTCGTGTGGAACCAAGGGCAAAACGTTGGCCGCTTCGTCGGCGGCACCATCGATAACCCCGATGTCATCGACAAAGAAGCCGCGACAATCTCGCTCGAAGGTTACCTGGCGCTTCACGACATCACTAGAGACGCCCGCTGGCTGGATCGAGCCAAGGCCGCCGCCGCGATGGCGGAAACCTGGATGTATATCTGGGACGTCCCGATGCCCACCGACAGCCCGGCGGAAAAACTCCAGTGGAAACGTGGCGTTCCCACGACTGGCATGCAGCTGATCGCCTCTGGCCACTCGCTCACTGACGGCTACATGGCGTTCGACGTCGCCAGTTTCGCCAAGCTGTATCGGATCACCGGCGACAAACATTACCTCGAAGTAGCCGCCATCCTGCTCCATAATACCAAGGCCATGATCGAGCTTCCGGGAAAACCGATCGGATTGCGCGGTCCCGGTTGGCAGCAGGAACACTACTGCTTCAGCCTCCCTCGGGGCATCGGTCGCCATCAATTCTGGCTCCCTTGGGCCGCGGTCAGCCAGCTGCGCGGGATGAAGGATCTCATCACGCAGGATCCCGAGCTCTACCATGAACTCGCCGCGCTCAATGGGCCCAAACGCTCCGAGTCGCCAGAGAAGCGCTAGCTCAGCGCATTCGTTTTCACGTCCCCATCTACCCAAGCCTACCCATGATTTCATTTAAACAGTGTTTCTACTTCTGCCTATTTTTCTTAAGCACAGCATTGGCCATCACAGCCGACGAGAAAGGCGCCACCGGCGTAATTAGCGGTCGTATTTACAATCCGACGACAGGAGAGTACGTCCGTAGCGCACAGATCCGTCTATTGCCTTCCAACCAGGCGACCACCTCCGGCGACGGCGGATTCTATCGCTTCGGAAACGTTCCAGCAGGAGAGGCCACGGTTGAAGCCGAGTATATTGGTTATCCTACGATGACGGCCACGGTCGTCGTCCAGTCAGGCGAAACTGTCACCCACGACTTCAATCTCCCCAGCGAAGATGGCACTCTCGTGATGCAGGCGTTCGTGGTTTCCGGCGAGCGCGAGGGAAATGCCAAGGCTATCATGGAACAGCGCAACTCCCTGAATATCACCAATCACATCGCCTCGGATGTTTTCGGTGAGAATTCCGAGGGCAATATCGGCGAGTTCCTCCGCAATGTACCCGGCGTGCAGCTCGATACCCAGCTGGGAGAGGTGCGCAATATCAGGCTCGGCGGTCTCGACGCTGAATACACCCAGGTAACCGTCGACGGCATGTCCCTAGCCGCCGCCGATGCCAACGACACACCAGGCACCGGCACCAACACCCGCGCTCCCACGTTCGAGATCGTTTCTCTCAGCAGCATGGACTCGATCGAGATCTCCCGGACCATCAGCGCCGACGTCGATGCCAACGCTCCCGCTGGCACGATCAACCTCCGTGCTAAAAGAGCCTTCGACCGGAAAGGCCGCCGGGCCGTCCTCCAGGTGAATTCGGCGATGCATTCCAGCGCCATGACGCTCTCCCGCACTCTTGGTCCCGACGATCACGAAGGCAGCTACAAATTCGGTCCGGGTGGCATTTTCGAATATTCGGATGTCGTGCTCAACAATCGCCTCGGCTTCGTCTTCAACGTTTCCGAATCGAACATTTATTCGGACGCCAGCCGCGTCACGATTAACTACAATCGCACCCCCACCGTCGCGGACCCTCGTGAACAAGTGCCGACGTCGATTGTGTTCCAACAGTTGCCGCGTCACAACCGGAGGTTCTCCGCCACGCTCACCACGGACTTCAAGGCCACGGACCGCCTCACGCTTTCGCTCTCCGCGATCTACAATTATTCGGAGCTTTGGAACATGCAGCGATCGCTGACGGCGAACACCGGTGGACGCTCGGTGATCGGCGCCGATCCGGTTTACAGCTTCAGGACCAATTCAAGCTCGGCGAGCATGCGAGTGAACCCTGTGGCAGTATCCAAGCTGGGCGAAACCCTCACACTGACACCGAAGTTTGAATACAAGCGTGGCAACCTGGTGTGGGACGGCGCCCTGTCCTATTCCGACTCCACCAGTTGGTACGAGAATTTCGATCGCACCGGCACGCTCCAGGCGATGAACGGCCCGACCGCGAGCAACACCAACTTTACGCTTACGCGCACCGGCACCACCAGCGATCCCGCCTGGCATATCACCCAGATCTCGGGCCCCGACATCTCCTCGGGAGCTTCCTACAACAAGCCCGCCATCATCGCGAAGGATAGCCGCCGCTCGCAGGGTAAGTTCCTTACCGGACAAACCAACGCGACACTTTCGACGAACTGGCTGGTACCGGTCGTCTGGAAAACGGGAGTGAAGTTGAAGGAGGAGAAGCGCACTTTCTCCGATGAACGCGCCTTGGACCGCTACACATTCGTCGGCCCCAACTACGGTCCCTATCCATCGGAGTTCGTGTGGGACCTTGGCGACACCGAGGTGAACGTTACATCCATCAGCGGCGGCCGCATCTTCATGCCGGACCTCGCCGATCTGGGCCAACTTTTCCGCACCAACCCGGAGCTTTTCGTCAACAGCTCCACCGCGACAGATTACTACAACACGCACGTCGTCCGGGACCGAAATTTCAGCGAACGCATCGGCTCCGGTTATTTTATGGCCACCGCGCAGGTGAAAGGCGCCACCGTGCGCGCTGGCGTGCGTTACGAGAATACTGAAACCGAAGTGCTCGAGCCTGACGCCCGTTCTTCCGCCGAGGTCATCGCCGCCGGTTACGCAGTCAATGCCACCACCGGGGTCGCCACCACCATTCCGGGGATTGACTATCAATTCCTCTCCCGCCCGCGCATCAGCCGCCGTGGCGAATACGACAATTTCTTCCCCAGCGCCTCGCTCCGCTACGAGATCGTCAAGGACCTCGAATGGCACATCGGCTTTAGTTCGACGATCCGCCGTCCGAGCTACAGCAACGTGGCAGGGGTCTGGGTCGTTAACGACAACAACCAGACGGTCAACGCCCCCAACGTGAACCTGAAGCCCGAGACAGCGACGAACCTCGCCACCCGCCTCGCTTACTATATGAAGAACGTCGGTGAGTTCAGCGTCGCGCTTTACGAGAACAACGTCAGCGACCTGATCAACACCAGCGAGCTGACCGCGCAGGAATTCGGTTATACCGGCGACGAGTACACCGATTACCGATTCATCACCTCCGCCAACACTCCTGGCCAGGTCAAGGTGCGCAGCCTCGAGCTCTCCTACAACCAGAACCTCGGCTTCCTCGGCAACGCGTTTCGCCGCCTGAACGTCCGCGCCAATTACACCCGGGCCTATGCCACCGAGATGAAGACCAACCTCGTTCCGCATTCCATCAACAGCGGGATTTCCTATACTTACCGCCGCTTTAACGTCTACGCGAACGGCAACTGGAACGATGATTTTCCGCTCACCAGCACCGGTGCCACCTATCAGCGCCATCGCATACAGATCGATGCCGGTGCGGGTTATAAAATCACCCCGACGATTTCTCTCAGCTTTAGCGCGCGCAACTTGACCGACACTCCTTACATCCAGATGCAGGAGGTGGCTCCGAGCGGCCCGACGCTTTACGACCACCTTCGTATCGGAGCCACCTATACATTGGCCTTGAAAACGACCTTCTAAGGGCCGCTCACGTTGCAAACACCAAGTACGAGCAGGGTTCCTCCGCTTGGTACTTGGTGAGTTTCAGTTCCACCCTAATCGCATTTCCAGCGCTTACGACTCCCTTCACATGGTACCTCCCTCGGCAAATCCGGCGAAAAAGCCACTGATTCCCTATCAATGGGAAATTATCATCTGGCTCTTCCTCGCCTACATCATGAATCAGGCCGACCGCCAGATTTTCAATGTGGTGCTTCCCCTCATCAAAGCGGATCTCGGTCTAAATGATTTCCAAGCGGGGGTGATCGGCTCAACGATGGTCGTGACGATGGCGTTCGTGCTTCCCGCGGCCGGTTACATTGGGGACCGTTATCCGCGCAGCATCATCATCGTATTGAGTCTCGCTGCGTGGAGCCTTTCTACGTTGCTCAGCGGCCTCTCGGTCGGACTGATTTCTTTCATCGCCATCCGCAGCGTGGCTACGGGCGTCGGTGAAGCCATGTATGTTCCCGCCGCTGTGGCCTTCATCGGGGAGCATCACGCCAAGACACGCAGCCTCGCGCTCGCGATTCATCAATCTGCCCTCTACGTCGGCACCATCGGTGGCGGTTTCATCGCTGGTTGGCTGGGGCAACTTTTCGGGTGGAAGAGTTCCTTCTTTGTCTTCGGTGGGTTCGGGGTCGTTCTCGCTCTCGTCATGCACCTGCGCATGAAGCGATCGCACTCAGTCAGCCCGGTCGTCAGCGGTGAGCAGCCTCGCGTTAAAGAAGTGCTCCAATCGCTCATGAAGATTAAAACGGCGATCATTTTTTCACTTGTGCTCGGCCTCAGCACCTTCGTGAGCATCGGCTACCTCGCCTGGATGCCAACTTACCTTCATGAATCCTTTGGCCTCACTCTCGCGAATGCCGGTTTCTTCAGCGTATTCTACAACCTGATCCTCGCTTTCGTCGGGGTCATGCTCGGCGGCAAGTTCTCCGATAAGTTCGCTCAAAAATACCCCAGCTTTCGTCTGAACCTCGCGGGCGCCGCGCTCCTCTTGGGCATTCCCTCGCTCTACTTCATGGGTGCCTCCAGCAATCTGACCGTTGTGTACATTGCGCTGGCCGGCTTCGGCTTTTGCCGCGGTTTGTTCGACTCGAACATTTACGCGTCGCTCTTCGATGTCGTCCCCCGTCGTTACCACGCGTCGGCCGCCGGTCTGATGGTTGCGTTCTCATTCCTGATCGGCTCGCTCGCTCCGCTGATTCTTGGCGCGATGAAACAAGGCGGCGATCTTGGCGCGGGGCTTTCAGGTCTTGCGTGGGCTTATCTTGTCGGCGGAGGCGCGTTGCTCTTTGCCGCCTACCGCTTTTTCCCGCGTGAATATATCCGCCAGGAAGCTCCCGCGGATAACGTTCGTGCGCACTGATCCGCTTCGTTGTCTCTCCTCGATCATCCCTATGAAAAACAAACTCCTCCTCGTTCTCCTTGCCGCTGTTTTTGCCTTTTCCGGGAAAGGCTTTGCCAAAGACGATGCTCCGTACACGGAAGGCACCGTTTGGGAGCTCACCATTGTTCGCGCCAAGCACGGCATGGTCGAAGCCTACCTCAAGAGCATCACCCGCACCTTTGACGCAGTTATGCGCCAGGCCAAAAAAGAAGGCCTCATCCTCGACTACAAAATCCTGCTGGGTCACCCGGGCAACGCCAGTGACTTCAACGTCCTCCTCATGGTCGAGACGCGTAATATGGCCGAGCAGGACAACATCCGTGAACGGTGGAGCAAGATCGTGCTCGAGGCGGAAGGGGATGCCGATCAGCGCTTCAAAATCGCCACCGATCGCGTCGATATGCGCGAAGTGTACGGCATCAAACTCATGCGCGAGATCACGCTGAATCCTAAGAATTGAGTTTCCCTGCTCCGCAAAAAGGCCGGCCCCAGGGCCGGCCGTTTTTGCGCCTAAACCAAGTCGGGCGCCGGCGTTTATCCGGAAAATGTATACCGGTACGTCCGCGGCGAGGTGTGCTGGTGCCGGCGAAACCAATTGGAAAACTGCGATAGGTGCACGAAGCCGAGTTCGTGGGCGATCTCCTTCACACCTCGCTCCATGCTCTGCAGCTGACTGCACGCGTACAAAAGTCGGCGGTGACTCCAGAATTGAAAAGGTGTCTGTCCGCAAGTGTCCCGCCAGATGCGGTCCAGCTGACTCGCGCTCACGCCCACAGCTTGCGAGACTTTGCGACGATTCCAGTTGGCGGCCATCGGCCAGCTTTCGATCAAGGTCATGCTCTTCGCCATCAGGGGATGGGTAAGATCGGGGGCGCGCAGTCGGATGCCTGCAGCCGCAATCTTCGGCGCAAGAGTCCGCCAGAAGCCCCAAATTTTTTCTCGGATCTCGATCTGTTCCTCGAAACTGGAAATCGCCAGGATTGGTCCACCTGGTGGAACGCCGTCACGGTGCTTTCTGTAGGTGAATTGTTCCAGTGCTTCGGCTGTGGATCCTAATTCAGGAGTTCCTTCCAGGACCGCGACCGATGGCCCCTCCCATTTCGCCGAGCCCACTTCCACCGCGAAGTGGATCGAGATGATTCGTGATTTCGGGGAGAAACTTTGCATGCGCCGTCCCAAGCCAGGCACGAGCACCATCCACGAACCCTTGCCCGCCTTCACCGACGGCCCGGATGAGGTTATCTCCACTTCGCCCTCCAGCATGTACCAGAGGATGAAGTTCATGGTCTCAAAAGAGCCTTTGATCGTATTTGGCTTGTTGCGGTAACACCATAGCAGCCGACAGCGCACCGCGTTCCAATCATACGACCGCGGCGCTTCGAAACTTTCGCCGGCCGTTGCGGTAAGAGGGCTCGATTTTTTCGTTCCGCGTTTCACGACGACCAGCGTTTCCACTAACCCGGGCGAATCAACGTAATCTTGGGTACGTCGAGCGGGCGACGCCGACTTTCAGCCCTTCGATTTTTTCAGGCGCAGCCGAAGCCATGATATGAGAAGATGCCGGCGTGTCATGATCCCAGCGCGGGTAGTTGCTTGAGAACATGAGGGTTTCATCCAGGCGATTGGAGCCCATCAGGCGCCAGAATTCAGATGCTGGCTCGCCTGGCTCCGCACTCTGGCTGCCAAAGCGAAAGAAACGCCGCGTGTACTCGCTCGGCAGCTCTTTCAACCACGGACATTCCGAACGCAGTCCTTTGTAGTTTTTGTCGAAGCGCCAGAGATAGGTGGAAAGCCATGCCACGCCCACCTCAAGACCCACCACGCGCAATTCTGGAAAACGCACGAACACCCCTTCCGTGATCATGCTCGTCAGATGCCCCAGGAACGTCGTCGAGCGTGTCACCCGCAACTCACACAACGTGCCCGGCCATCCGCAAGGTGTCGGCGCCGGACTGGTGCCCATGCCCTCGGTTCCGGAATGAATCGCGATCGCCAAACCGCACTCCTGCGCAGCCTCGTAGATGGGGTAGAAGCGTCGGTTGCCGTAGGGAAACATGCTTCCGGTCGGCAACATCACCTGGAGCATCCGGCGGTGGCGGGCGGCACGACGAATTTCTTTCGCCGCTTCCTCGGGATTTTGCGTGGCCACCACGATCGTTCCATAAACAGCGGTCGACTTTTCCAGCCATTCCTCCGACAGCCAGCGATTCACCGCGCGCGCCATTTCCATCGGATAATCGACGTCGCCAAACGTGCATAGATTCGGTGCGTCGTAGACACTCACCAGAGCCGCATTGATTCCCTGCGGGCTGAGCCACTCTTTCACCAGCGTTTCCGCCGAAACCAAGCCTTGCCGCCCGACAGTCTTGGGAACCCCCTGACCGAATGATTCATGCGGATTGTAGAACTTCGGATTGATGCGCAGGCCCGCTTGCGTGTGTCCCGCACCGATCAACCAGCGTTCCTTCCATGATTCAGGCAGGCGATCCGCAATGGCGCGATCGTCATCCCAGCGAATGTGCACATCGGCATCGAAAAAATTCAGAGAAGTGGTGGCCATGGAGTCAGAGTTCAATGGTTAGCTGTCCTTCGCTCTCGATGACGCGATAGGTACGGGCGCGGAACGACGGATCGGCGAGATGCTGACCGGTGATGAGATCGAACTCCCACTTGTGCCACGGGCACCGCAGGATCCGGCCCTGGCAGCCCCATTCGTAATTCGAAACTTTGTCCGTCGGGATGTTTGTGCCGGTAAGCCGGCCTTTGCAGAGTTCGGCCCCTTCATGCGGGCAATAGTTCACGATGCCGTAGTAACCGCTCTCTATGCGAAAGACGCCGATGGAATAGGTATCCACCGGGATAATGCGGCGTCCACCGATTGGTAAATCCGCCGCGCCCGCAGGCACCAGTTTTCGAGCCTTCACTGGGGAAGGAGAGGTGACGTTGCTCATTTCAATCCCAGTCGGCGGCCATACAGCGCGAGTGCGTTTTCCCGGAGGATGCGGCGTTTCAGTTCAGCGTTATCCCTGCCCGGCAGAATCACGACGGGGTTGTCGAAGTCCCAGTGCGGATAATCGCTGGAGAACATGATCTGGCTGCTCCCGTTGACCGCATGATACGTCTGCACGAGATCACGCGTTTTATCGGGCTCCTCGATCGGCTGCGTGGTGTAGAACAACTGACGCTTCAAGTAATCGCTCGGCAGTTCCTCCAGGGCGGGCATTTCCGAGCGCAGGTTTCTCCACTCCCGATCAAGCGCCCACATCAACGGTTGCGCCCAGGAAATGCCGAACTCCAGCAACACGAAACGGAAATCAGGAATCTTCGCGAAAACGCCTTCGCACACGAGGCTCGTCACATTCGTCAACGCACTCGCGGCCAGGCCGGTGTGGTACTCGATATAACGCGAGCAGTAGCCGTTTCCGGTCGGAGTGCCGGTGATGCCACGCCCTTCCATCGTGCTGTGTGTGGCGACCGGCAAACCGTTCGCCGCTGCGGCTTCATAAATGATGTGATTCGAGCGATGGCCGAGAGGAACGATTCCGGCGCTGCCGATAAAAACCTGGCTGACGCGCGGATGGCCCGCCCACTTTTCGATCTCCTTCACTGCGGCCTTTGGATCCTGCATGGCCACATAGACGACGCCGTAGTAGCGGGCATCGCGCGGGACAAATTCGTTGTTCAGCCAGTTGTTGAAGGCGCTCGCCAAAGCCACCGCGTAGTCCGTGTCTCCGATTGTGCTCAGGTTGTAGATTGGACCGGTGCAAATCGCCCATTCGATTCCGTAGGGATTCAGCAGCTGACGCGCGATCAGCTCGGGATTACTCGCAGCAACGCCATTGTCCGAAGTGTCCGCATCCTCCCGGTCATTGCCGCCGCGTTGATCCAGATTGGGTGTGCTATCGCCAAGAAACCCATCGAGGTAACGATTTGCGTACGAGGCCGGCAGATACGCCGCGATATTCCGGGGACTTGAGGGGCGGGCATGAATCTCAATGTCGAAAATGGAATATCCGATCTTGGTGTGCGGAGTCACCGTAGCCGCGGGGTGTGGCTCATTCATGCGGCTCAGTTCAAAGCTCGGGACCTACTTGTCAGAGCTATTCACTTCACCCTCGTGCCAAAGAAGTTTCGCGCCGTGCGCATGATAGATGGCTGACAAATTCTACGTAACTACACGCTGCTTGCCCGTATTATCCGGTCGCAGATGCGGTGGCGCGCATCCCGTTGCATGAATATATGGAGAAGCACAGTGTGGCGCGGTTGATCGGAGCGCCTCCGGGGTACGTGGGCTATGACGAGGGTGGTCAGCTCACGGAGGCGGTGCGGCGGAAGCCGTACGCGGTGCTGCTATTTGATGAAATCGAGAAGGCGCACCCGGATGTATTCAATGTGCTGTTGCAGGTGCTCGATGACGGACGCGTGACGGATTCGCAGGGGCGGACCGTGGATTTTAAGAACACGATCATCATCATGACGTCGAATCTCGGGTCGCGTTATTTGCTCGAAGGCGTGACGGGCGATACGATCCCGGAGTCGGTTCGCGAGAGCGTGATGGCGGAGTTGCGCAAAGCGTTTCGGCCGGAGTTTTTGAACCGCATCGACGAGACAATTTTGTTCAAGCCGCTGACGCTAGAGGAAATCACGAAGATCGTGGATCTGCTCGTGGACGATCTGAACAAACGGCTGGTGGAGCGCCGGGTGACGGTGTCGCTCGACAAGAAGGCCAAGGACTGGGCGGCGGAGAAGGGGTACGATCCGGTGTTTGGCGCGCGGCCGTTGAAGCGGTTTTTGCAACGTCAGATCGAGACGCAGCTGGCGCGGGCGCTGGTGAGCGGGGCGGTTGTCGAAGGCAGCGAAGTGAGATTTCGCGTGAAGGACGATCAGCTGATCATGACGTAAGCGAACAATCGCGCGCCTGACCTTGGCGGAGGGTCGTGTCATGGCGGAGACTCGTTGCGATTTCTTCTTTGCGCATGGCGGAGTTTGCAGGAAATTGCGCTCATGCCGACCGAACCGATTCGTTACTACAACCGCCACACGCGTACCCTGGAGACGGAGGACATCTATGGGGAGGGCTGGCTGCGGTTCACGTACGAGAACCCGGTGGGAAAGTTTTTCCTATGGCTGGTCGTGAAGCGCGCGCTTTTTTCGCATCTGTATGGGTGGCAGATGAACAAGCGGGTGAGTTCGGGAAAAGTCCTGCCGTTCATCATCAAGTATAACCTGGATGTGACGACGTTCGCGAAATCGCCGTACGAGTTTAAGACGTTCAACGATTTTTTCTATCGGAAGCTGAAGCGGGAGGCGCGGCCGATTGCCGGGGGTAAGGATGTGGCGGTTTTCCCGGCGGATGGGCGGCATCTGGTGTTTCCTAATGTGGACGAGGCGGAAGGTTTTTATGTGAAGGGCGCGAAGTTTTCTCTCGTCGAGTTACTGGGCGAAGATTCGTTGCCGGAGGATCAACGCGTGCGCTCGAAGCTGTTTGCGGGCGGGGCGATGGTGATTTCGCGGCTGTGTCCGGTGGATTATCACCGGTTTCATTTCCCTGTTGAAGGCGTGCCGACGAAGCCGGAGTTGATCAATGGCGCGCTGTACTCGGTGAGTCCGATCGCGCTGCGGAAGAACGTGGAGTATCTCGTGCAGAACAAGCGGATGATCACGTTGACGGAATCATCAGTTTTTGGACAGGTGGCCAGTCTTGAGGTGGGCGCGACCAATGTGGGGAGCATCGTACAGACGGTGATTCCGGGGCGTGTGGCTCAGAAGGGGGAGGAGAAGGGGCTGTTCAAGTTTGGGGGCTCATGCGTGATTACGTTGTTTGAGAAGGGGCGGATCGCGTTCGACGAAGATGTGATCGCGCAAAGCCGGGAGTGTGTGGAAACGTACGCATTGATGGGGGAGCGCCTGGGCGTGGCGTTGCGTTGAGTTTGGCGCGATTCGGCGCTTGCCTGCATAAACGCGGCAGAGGCATCGTGCGCAGGTTTCTCGCCCACGCCCGGGTGGTGGAATGGCAGACACGAAGGTCTTAGAAGCCTTTGCCGTAAGGTGTGCAGGTTCGAGTCCTGTCCCGGGCACCACGTTGCTCGGTGGCGCGTTAATTACAGGACTACTCACGATGCGGCCATCTCTGTATCCGTGGAATTCCAAGCACTTCGTTAATTTCTATGAGACCACAGTCTTACAGTTCGGAGTTTTTTGTAAAAACCACTGTTTTTGGGCTGTTTTTGCGAGCTTTTCTCGGTAAAAAATTACCCATCCCATTGGATTTCAATATTATTTGAGAAATACCAAATTAGGCATAAATAATTGCTTGCATAGAACGTCAAAACAGAGATTCTCCAGTTCCCTCCCGCCAAAAACTGTACGTAGAGCCTAGCTCCGTATGGTTTATCGCCCGGCTTCGGCCGGGCGATTTTTTTTGGCCAAATTGGTCGCTCGCGGAGATGGATTTGCTTACGGCGCATTCATCAATACCATGAATGCACCTCATTCGTTGATTGAGTTGCTCATGAACAAAAAGCCGGATGAAGACATCCGGCTGAGCTCGCAGAATATGCCTATATATTTGGGCTATCCGGCTAGTGCTTGCCTGATGATGGGGCGCAGGCGCCGCACCCGTTGACGAAGAAGTCGTTGCCCTTGTCGTCGACGAGTATGAACGCGGGGAAGTCTTCCACTTCGATTTTCCAGACGGCTTCCATGCCGAGTTCGGGGTATTCGAGTTGCTCGACCTTTTTGATGTTTTCTTTGGCGAGAATTGCAGCCGGGCCGCCGATGCTGCCTAGGTAGAAGCCGCCGTGTTTCTTGCAGGCGTTGGTGACGGCGGCACTGCGATTGCCTTTGGCGAGCATGACCATGGAGCCGCCGAGGGATTGGAAAAGATCAACGTAGCTGTCCATGCGGCCGGCGGTAGTCGGGCCGAAACTACCGCTGGCGTAACCGGCGGGGGTTTTGGCAGGACCGGCGTAATAGACGGGATGCTGTTTGAAGTATTCGGGCAGCCCTTGGCCGGAATCGACGCGCTCTTTGAGCTTGGCGTGGGCAATGTCGCGGGCAACGACGAGCGGGCCGTTGAGGAGGACACGCGTGGTGACCGGATGGCGGCTAAGCTCGGCGCGGATGGCGTCCATCGGCTGGTTGAGGTCGATGCGGACGACGTTGTTGTCTTTGAAGGTGCGTTCGCTGTCGGGGATGAGCTGGCCGGGATTGGTTTCGAGTTTCTCGAGAAAGATGCCGTCCTTGGTGATCTTGGCCTTGATATTTCGGTCGGCGGAGCAGGAGACGCCAAGGGCCACGGGGAGGCTGGCACCGTGGCGGGGGAGGCGGATGACACGCACGTCGAGGGCGAAGTATTTGCCGCCGAATTGGGCGCCGATGCCGGTTTTGCGGGCGATCTCGAGGATTTTGCCTTCCCATTCGATGTCGCGAAAGGCCTGGCCGTGTTCGTTACCGCTGGTCGGGAGTGCGTCGTAGTATTTCGTTGAGGCGAGCTTCAGCGTCTTCATGCACTGCTCGGCGCTGGTGCCGCCGATGACGAGCGCGAGGTGATAGGGCGGGCAGGCGGAGGTGCCCAGGTAACCGAGTTTATCGACGACGAATTTTTCCAGGCCGGCGGGCGTGAGGAGCGCGCGGGTTTCCTGGAAAAGAAACATCTTGTTCGCGGAGCCGCCGCCTTTGGCGACGAAGAGGAATTCGTATTTCGCGCCCTCGGTGGCCATGAGGTCGATCTGCGCGGGTAGGTTGGTGCCGGTGTTGACCTCGCGCCACATGTCGAGCGGCGCGTTTTGCGAGTAGCGGAGATTTTCCTTCGTATAGGTCTCGTAGATACCGCGGGAAATCCACTCGGCGTCGTTGGCGCCGGTCCAGACTTGCTGGCCTTTTTTGCCGAGGACGGAGGCGGTGCCGGTATCCTGGCAGAACGGGAGAATGCCACCGGCGGCGACTTCGGCGTTTTTCAGTAGAGTGAGCGCGACGTAGCGGTCGTTGGCGGAGGCCTCGGGGTCATCGAGGATAGCGGCGACTTGTTTGAGGTGCTTCGGCCGGAGGAAAAAGGAGCAGTCGTGCATCGCCTGTTGAGCGAGGAAAGCGAGGGCTTCGGGCGCGACCTTGAGGATTTCCTTTCCTTCGAAGGTGGTCGTCGAGACGCCTTCTTTGGAGAGCAGGCGGTATTCGGTTTCGTCGGGACCGAGCGGGAAAGGGTCTTGGTAGAAGAAAGCGGGCGTGGGCATACGGAGAGCTTGGGGGAAATTTTTTGCGCAGGCGCGAGAAAATCGTGGGTGCTCGGTGGGAATTAGCCGGGGTTGAGGGACGCGTAAGGGGTTTTCTTCCTTGGGGCCCGAGCGCTGATTCGTCGGCGTGGAAGAACGGCGGTGATGGAGCACCGCCCTCCATTGAATACGATCACTATAAATCAGCTTTGTGCACGCGTCGGCAAAGTCGCCGCTGCTAGCCTTAGCTGTTGCGGGCCAGCCAGCGGGCGAGGGTTTTTTTGAGCTGCTGGCGTGCGCGGTAGATGCGGGTTTCGACGGCTTTGGCGGAAGCGCCGACGATCTCGCCGATCTCGGCGTGAGATTTTTCCTCGTATTCGAAGAGGATGATGGCTTCGCGCATTTCGGCGGGCAGACCGGCGATGGCTTTTTTGACGGCCACGGCGCGTTCATCGCGTTCGCTGGCGGAGTGCGGGAGATCGGTGTCGTCGACGGGTTCCGGGGCTTCTTCGAGCGAAGCTGTCGGACGGCGAATGAGGCGGCGGGCGCGGTCGCGGGCGAGGTTGAGCGCGATCTGGAAAAGCCAGGTGGAGAAGCGGGCCTCAGGGCGGAAACGGGTGCGGTGCTGGTAGACGCGTACGAAGGTTTCCTGCGAGAGGTCGAGCGCGTCGAATTCGTTTTGCGTGTGGCGGTAGAGAAAAGAGCGCAACGGTACCTGCCAGCGCAGCATCAGGCGATTCAGCGCTTCATCTTCGCCGTTTTGGAGGGCGAGCATGTCGTCGGTGTCCAGACCGACGGGCGATTCCACGGTCATTTGGTCGCGGATGATTGCGGAGCGGCTTGAGAGAGTTTGGGCCCGACGAGTTCCAAGTAGCGTTTACCTTCTTGGGGGTTCATCTGCGCGGCGATGGCTTCGAGGTGTTTGCGGGTGGCCTGACCGCACTCGAGGTTGATGGCTTCGAACTCTGCCTGCGCCTGAAGGTAGGCCGGGCTGTTTTTGCCAGCGGTTTTTTCGGCGTCGACGATGCGTTTGCGCGCGGCGGAGAGTTCACTGCAATGACGGGCGCAAAGAGGTTTGTACTCGGCGCGGATCTTCTCGATGGCGGCGACTTGTGACTCGGAGAGAGAAAATTCCGTCTTCAGCCAGGCGCTTTCGTTGGGGCAGGAGGCGTGGCGTATCCATTGCGTCACGCCGAAGGCGATGCCTGCGGCGAGAACGGTGACACCCAGAAGCGGGAAGTAGCGTTTCATCTGTCGGCGCGCGATCAGTGCCGGTGCACCGTGTTTGGCGCGGCGGTAATTTGCACGGGGTCGATGGCGGCGGCGTGTTCGGCGGCCATGCGTTCTTCGCGTGTGAGCGAATCGTAGGCGTAGGCGGCGGCGCTGCCGCCGAATGCGGAGATTGCGGCGATCCAGCAGGCGGCAGCGCGCAGCGAGAGGCCGAGCAGCGGACGAGACGCGGAGGCGGATTGGCGGTGGATACGCTCCCAGACGGAATCGTTGAAAGTTTCCGAAGCGTCCGGGCGGGCGGGGCTCCAGGAGCGGAGCAAGGCGCAGAGGGAAGAGTGATCGTCGTTCATAACGGATAATACGCGCAGGGCATGCGGAGTCCTTGGCGATTTTTTAGTCCAAATGGTCAATGACCCGCAGTCCGGGGATATGCTGAAAATGGGCGTCGAACGTCAGCACCGTCGCATTGGTTTGTAAGGCATGCGCAGCGATGAGGACGTCTTGAGGCGGCAAGACAATGCCTTGTCGATCGAGCGACCATGTGAGCTGCACGGTGCGCTCCCATATTTGGTTACTTGTCGGGATAAAAATCATCACTGCGAAGTTATCTTGGAATCGCCTTAAGACATTCGGATCGCTGCGACCGCGGCAGACCTCCAGAACCACCATGCCGCAAGTCGCAAATTCGTAATCCTCCGAACGCGCGCCGAGTGCCCGAAAAGGATCACGTCCGGCACGCGCGGAGTTTATGTAGAAGTTACTGTCCGGAAGGACGAGGCTGGCCATAGGGAGCGGGTGCTTCGGCAGCGATGATGTTGCTGATCGGCTGATCGAACGCATCGGCAGCCGAGGGGGCAAACTCCGCCTTTAGCTGATCGGGAGTAAGCCCGAGGCCAGCGTTGAACAGCTCTTTGAGCTTATGCCGACGAGCCATCTCGGTAAGCGCGATCTCGACAGCATCGGTTTTGGTTTTGGCACCCGTGATCTTCATGACCCGGTCGAGAACATCCTCATCAATATGCATGGTCATTTTCATGATGCGGAAGGAGTATGGCTTTGCGACCATACCGCAAGAGGAAAGTATGGCAGGTTGGCCATACTTTCTTGGGTTTATTGATTAAATAGTTTCCAGCAGCTTGTTTAGCCGGGCGACCATCTTGCTTGGGTCTTCAAGGAGACCGGCGGCGATGAGGGCGTTGTCGAGGAGTTGCTCGGCGACCAACTGGGCGCGGGCGGCGTCGGACGTGCGCGTCTGGGCGAGGCGCTTGATGACGGCGTGACGCGGGTTGATCTCGAGGCTGACTTTGACGGGTTCGTCGGCCGTGGTGTCGCCGGGCTTTTTCATGGCCTTCATCATGCGACGCATGTGTGGCGACATGAATTTGTCGGCGTTGGTCGCGAGGACCGGCGAATTCACGAGGCGGTCGCTGGACTTCACTTCGGAGACTTGGGCGCCGAGGGATTCCTTGAGCCAGGCGGTGAGATCTTTGACTTCGGATTCGGAGAGCGCGCCTTCGGCCTGCGGGATGTCGGCGAGCTTCACGTCGCCATGGTCGGCGGCGATGATCTTCTTGGAGTCGAATTCGCGGACGTTGCTCATCACGTACTCGTCGATCGGCTCGTAGCAGAAGAGCACTTCGAGGTTACGCGCTTTGAAGCCCTCGAGGTACGGGCCGTTTTCGATGGCGGCGCGGTTGGCGCCGAGGAGGTAATAAATTTCCTTCTGCTCGCTCTGCATGCGCGAGACGTAGTCGGCGAGGGACGTGGTTTTGCCCGCCTCGGTGAGCGACGACTCGTAGCGGAGGAGCTTGGTGAGCGATTCCTTGTGCGTGTAGTCGGTGGCGGCACCTTCTTTGAGGAAAACGGAGAACTCGGCGTAGAATTCGTTGAAGGCGTCGGGACGGTTCTTGGCTTCTTCCTCGAGGAATTTGATGAAGCGCTTCGTGATGACCTTGTTCAGCTTTTCGATGAGCTGGCGGTCCTGCATCGTCTCGCGCGAGATGTTGAGCGGGAGGTCTTCGCTATCGACGACGCCCTTGAGGAAACGCAGCCACTCGGGGAGCAGGTCCTTCGGCTTGGCGTCGATGAGGACCTTGCGGCAGTAGAGCGAGACGGCGGCTTCGAGACGGGAGAAGCCGAGCTTCTCGGTGTTTTCCTTCGGAACGAAAAGGAGCGCGTTGATCTGGAGCGGGGCGTCGGCGCTGAAGTGGAGGCGCAGGCGCGGCTCGTCGTGGGCGTGGGCCTGGAACTTGTAGAACTCGGTGTATTCCTCGTCTTTGATTTCGCTCTTCGAGCGGAGCCAGAGGGCCTGGACGGTGTTGATGCGTTTGCCGTTGAGATTGATCGGGAACGACACGAACGCGCTGTAGCGCTCGAGGATCTCTTTGATTTTCCAGTCCTGGGCGTAGTCGCCGCAGTCGTCTTTGAGCTCGATGACGATCTTGGAACCGCGGGTGAGGCCTTCGACTTCCTCGATCTCGTAGCTGCCGGAGCCGTCGCTTGACCACACGTTGCCAGGCTCGGCGGAGCGCCAGGAGCGGGAGTAAACTTTAACGGACTTCGCGACCATGAACGCGGAGTAGAAACCGACGCCGAACTGGCCGATGAGGTTGGCGTTTTTCTGACCGGATTCGCTGAGGGCTTTGAGGAATGCCTTCGAGCCGGAGTGGGCGATGGTGCCGAGATTCTCGATGAGCTCCGCGCGGGTCATGCCGATGCCGGCGTCCTGGATCGTGAGGGTCTTGGCCTTTTCGTCGGTCGTGAGATTGATCTCGAGTTCGAGTTTGTCGTCGGCGATCTCCTTTTCGGTGAGCTGAAGATGGCGGAGTTTTTCGATGGCGTCGGAGGCGTTGGAAACGAGCTCGCGGACGAAGATTTCCTTCTCGGTGTAGAGCGAGTGGATGACGATATCGAGGAGCTGTTTGATCTCAGCCTGGAACTCGAACTTCTGCGGTGTGGCGGTGGACATGGTTTGGTTTTGGTAAGTTGGAGTGAAGAGTTGTTGGTTGAGAGGCCCGCGACCGGCGCGAAGGGGCCGGAAAACGGGGAGCGGTCATTTTAGAGGAGAAATAAATTTGGCAAGCGCGTGGAATAAAACCCTGTTCTGGCTACTCTCACACGCATGAAGAAGCCTATGCTCCTCGCAGTGCTGGCCGTGGCGGCCGGTCTTACTGCCTGCACCTTTGCCGATATGAACAAAGCCGACTCAAAACCCACCGCCGCCGTCGATTCTGCCAATTGCGCGATCAGCGCGGAAAATTCCGCGTGCGGTCTGCCGTCCAAGGTTGTGATCGATATGACGAAAACGAAGGTGCAGAAGACGGATACCGAGTGGAAGCAGGCGCTGACGCCGATCCAGTTTAGCGTGGCGAGGAAGCAGGGGACGGAGCCGCCGTTTAGGAACGAGTACTACGATCATCATGAGGACGGCGTCTATTTCTCGGTGTGTAGCGAGACGCCGCTTTTCGACAGCCGGGACAAGTTCGAGAGTGGCACGGGCTGGCCGAGTTTCACTAAGCCGATCGAGAGCGCGTTCATCGGCGTTCATCGCGATACGAGCTATGGGATGATCCGCGAGGAAGTGCATTGCGTGGTGGATGGCGCGCATCTCGGGCATGTGTTCCCGGATGGCCCGCGGCCGACGGGGCTGCGCTACTGCATCAACTCCGCTTCGCTGAAATTCATGCCGAGGAAAGAGTATGAGGCGTGGGTGGCGAAGAATGGGGCGAAGGTGGTGGACGCGGGGAAGAGGTAGACGCGCACTGTTTGTCGTGATCGGCCCTGTAGCAACGGTCCTCTTAAAGGACGGCAGAAGATAGCGAGCAGGGCCGTTTGAGCCATGCAGCAGCGGACGATCAACCCACGTCAGTGGGTGCCGTCAGCATCACTGTAGGGCGTCCTTCATGGATTGGATACGGGGCAGACGATAGGTTAGCAAAAACAGGACGCGATGTGCAGGTATGACGACGACGGGCGTCGCGCGCGAAAAAGCCGCGTCGGACGGACGCGGCTTGGAATGGTATTTAAGCGGTGTGAGGTGTCCCCGCCTACAACGGAAGGCTCAGCGGCTGAGCTGGGCTTTGAGGAATTCTACGCTGCCGCGGACGGAGGCGTCTTGCTCCATCATGTTGTCAACGGCCTTGCAGGCGTGGATGACGGTGCCGTGGTCGCGGCCGCCGAAGGCGTCGCCGATTTCCTGGAGCGAGTGCTTGGTGAGCGTGCGCGTGATGAACATCGCGATCTGGCGGGGGATGGCGATGTTGTTGGGGCGGCGCTTGCTGGTCATGTCGCTGTGGCGGATCTGGTAGTGATCGGCCACGCGTTTTTGGATCGTCTCGATGGTGAGCTGGTTTTGCGCCTGCTCCATGAGGACGTCCTGGAGGAGCATCTCGGTCGTCGCGAGGTCGATGGGTTTGCCGGTGAGGCTGGAGTAGCTGGCTACTTTAATCAGCGCGCCTTCGAGGCGGCGGATATTCTTCGAGATGTTTTGCGCGATGAAGGTGGCGACTCCGGCGGGGAGTTCGAACTTCAGGTTGGCGGCTTTGGTGCGGAGGATGGCGACGCGGGTTTCGAAGTCGGGCGCCTGGATGTCGGCGGGCAGGCCCCATTCGAAGCGGGAGACGAGGCGGGCTTCGAGTTTTTCGATTTCGGAGGCGCGGCGGTCGCTGGAGAGGACGATCTGTTTCGAGGATTCGAAGAGGTCGTTGAAGGTGTGGAAGAATTCCTCCTGGATGCGCTCCTTGTTGCCGAGGAACTGGACGTCATCGAGGAGGAGGACATCGACGTGGCGGTAGCGCTGGCGGAACTTGGGGAGGGCGTTTTCCTGGAGGGCCTGGATGAACTCGTTGGTGAACTTTTCCGTCGAGAGGTAGGCGATGCGGGCGTGCGGATTGTTCTTCAGGATCGCGTGCCCGATGGCATGCATCAGGTGGGTTTTGCCGAGACCGGTGTCGCCGTAGATGAAGAGCGGGTTGTAGGCCTGCGCGGGGGCTTGGGCGACCGCGAGGGCGGCGGCGTGGGCCATCTGGTTGTTGTTACCGACGACGAAGGTTTCGAAGGTGTTGCGCGGGTTGAGGCCGCCGGCGACGGCGGTGCGTTCGTCGTAGCGGGGAACGCGGCGGGCGGGAGCGGGTGCGGTTTTGACGCGGCTGCCGGCATCGACGGAGGCGAAAGGGGCGGAGGAGCCGTCGAGATCGACCTTCTTGAGTTTGACCGTCATCAGACGGCCGGTGCTCAGGCGCAAGCGTTGGACGATCAGGTCGAGATAGTTGTCGTTGATCCAGATCGCGGCGAAGTCGTTGGGGACGCCGAGCGTGAGGGAATCCTCGGCGGATTCCACGCAGACGATGGGTTCAAACCAGAGTTTGAAAACGTCTTCAGGGAAAAGGCTTTTGAAATCGCTTTTGACGGTTTCCCAGAGACTGGGAGACGAGGAAAGAGAGGGCATGTCCGGTGAAGGCGTGGTCGGTTTATTCACAAAGCGCGACTGAAGGGGGCCTGTCGGACACATCGGGCGGCGTTTCGTTGCCTGCGAACTGAGACGAAAAGTGGGAGAGCGGGGGCATCAAGGCGGGGTGGGGTGGGCGATTTTTAAGGTGTTGATGCCTAGCTGTATGGGGCGGAGCTCGTCGGGAGCGCGGGCGGACTGGCGTCGGAGATGTGTGAAAGAGCCACCCGGCCGAAGCGCGGATGAGGAAGGGTGCGGAGTAACGTGAATCGAAAATGGGGTTTCAAGAGCAACTTTCCGACAAGTTATTCACACGGGATTTGCTCATAACTTTCCCGATTTTTTTGTTGCCAGAAAAGCGGCCGGGGCGGGGCTTGGTTTTCCCCTCTGAGGTGTAGGGCCGGGCAAATTACACGTGTCACAAACCGGTGACGGGCGAGTGTCGAAGCGGCTCCGGGTGACAAGCCTGAAAACGGGTCTCAACCGGATTTTTCGTAGGGCCCGGCGGTGACGAACGGAGCGGGCGAACAAATCAAGAGGCGGGGACGGGCGAGGGATCGACCCACTTGCCGTGTTCTTTGATGAGGTCGATGAGGCGCTGGTCGGCCTCGGCCTGGGGGATGTTGTACTTCACGCAGGTTTTGCCGACGTAGAGATTGATCTTGCCGGGGGCGCCGCCGACGTAGCCGAAGTCGGCGTCGGCCATTTCGCCGGGGCCGTTTACGATACAGCCCATGATGGCGAGCTTCACACCTTTGAGGTGGCCGGTGAGCGAGCGGATGCGTTGCGTGGTGGTTTGAAGATCGAAGAGGGTGCGGCCGCAGCTGGGGCAGGAGACGAATTCGGTTTTGGAGATGCGGGCGCCGGCGCCTTGGAGGACGTTGTAGGCGAGCTTCGTCGCGCGGGTGGAGTCGGGCTCGGTCTCGATGCTGACGAGATCGCCGAGTCCGTCGCAGAGGAGCGAGCCGGTGAGAATGGCCGACTCGAGGAGGCGGCTGAGGAAGGAGTTGTCGCCGCGGATGGAGGTGGTGGCGGTGTTGCGTATCCAGATCGGGGATCGCGAGCCGAGGCGGCGGAGGGCTTCGGCGAGCTGGCGGTAACTGCCGACGGCGTGCGGAAAACTGGAGGGTGAAGGGTGAAGGGTGAAGGGTGAATCGGACAGCGTGAATAGGAGGCGGTCGTCACCGAGGGGCTGGAGGGTGTCGGCGAGCGCGGCGATATCGGCGGGGGGAGTTTCGCAGGCAAGGAACGAGGCGTGCCGTCGGGCGAAGTCGGCCCAGGTTTTCAGGGCGGCGGAGTCGGCGGCGGAGAACTTGCGGAGGAGGACGAGTGGTGTGCGGGCGGAGGCCGACGTGGGAGCGGATGCGGGGAAATGGTTTTCGAGGTCGGCGGTCGTGAGCGCGGGCGCGAGTTCCAAGACGAGAAAGGGCGGGGGCGTTTTGGTGGCGCGGATGGTTTCGCTGACGGCGGCGAGTGCGGCGGAGTCGGCGATGGCGATGAGGATGCCTTCGGCGGGGGTGTCGATGAGGCGGGGTGAGGCGAGTTGGGTGAGCGTGTCGGCGAGTGCGGAGACGGATGGAGCGCGCACGATGACGCGCGGTGGTTGCTCGGGGCCGACGAGGCAGGTAGGCGCGAGGGCGAGCGAGGCGGTGGTGCGGCGCGTGAAGTGGAAGGGGTCGATGGAATCGCGGAGTGAGTCCATCGAATGACCGGTGGGGGAATCGGAGGCTGGCGCCGTAGTGGCGGAGGGGGAGGGCGTGTGGCCGTCGATGGGGGCGAACAGATCGGGCGCGTTGGTTACTGCCCCTGGGGCATTGGCCATTCCCTTTGGCGCTTCGCGCCATAGGGACATCGCTTTGGCCGCGAGGGCTTGGGCGACGGGGATTTCGTAGACGCTGTCTTCGGTGAGGGAGACGCGGATGGTGTCGCCGAGTCCGTCGAGGAGGAGGCTGCCGATGCCGATGGCGCTCTTGATGCGGCCGTCTTCGCCGTCGCCCGCTTCGGTGACGCCGAGGTGGAGCGGGTAGTGCATGTTTTCCTGCGCCATGCGCTGCACGAGCAGGCGGTAGGCCTCGATCATGACCTTGGGGTTCGAGGACTTCATCGAGAGCACGATCTGTTTGTAGGAATGCGACTCGGCGATGCGGAGGAACTCGAGGGCGCTTTCGACCATGCCCAGCGGCGTGTCGCCGTAACGGTTCATTATGCGGTCGCTGAGCGAGCCGTGGTTGGTGCCGATGCGGAGGGCGCGGCCGAGGGTTTTGGCGCGGAGGACGAGCGGGGTGAAGGAGTCGTGCAGGCGCTGGAGCTCGATGTCGTAGTCGGAATCCGAGTACTCGCGGACGGCGAATTTCTTTTTGTCGGCGTAGTTGCCCGGGTTGACGCGGACTTTTTCGACGTGCTCGACGGCCTCCATGGCGGCGGCGGGGAGGAAGTGGATGTCGGCGACGAGCGGGATGTGGCCGAAGCCGGCGGCGGTGAATTGCTCGCGGATGGGTTTCAGGCACTGCGCGGCGGGGACGTTGGGCGCGGTGATGCGGATGATTTCGCAGCCGACTTCGGCGAGTGCGATGGACTGTTTGACGGTGGCGGCGATGTCCTGCGTGTCGCTCGTGGTCATCGATTGCACGCGGACGGGATGCGTGCCGCCGACGCCGACGCCACCGATCATGACTTCATGGGCGGCGCGGCGGACGGTGTGGAAGCGGGAGGTGCAGTAGGACATGAGGCGGAACGGAGAATGACCAATGACGCAGTGACCAATGACCAGTGGCGGGGGCAGGCGTGGGGCGACGGTTACGGCTTTGCGGGGGCGGACTCGGCGGGAGGTGTTGCGGGCTTGGCCGGGGCGGAGGCTTCGGATTCCTCGCGGACGTCGCGAGCCCAGCGGCGGACATCGAAGGTGGTGACGTAGAGGATGAGGCCGAAGAGCACGAGGAGGAAGGCGGTGGTGACTTTGGCCATGACCTCGGCGGGGAGGGCTTTGCCGCGAATTTTGGCGATGGTGGCGAACAGGATGTGGCCGCCATCGAGGACGGGCAGCGGCAGCAAGTTCATGAGCGCGAGGTTCACGTTTACGAGAATTGTGAACCACAGGAGGAGGCGCCAGTCGACTTGGGCCATCTGGTGAAAGCCGCGGCCGATGCCGACGGGGCCGCTCATTTTGGAAATGCCGACGTCGGAGTGGCGGTTCACGAGAGCGGCGATCGTTTGCCACATCTGCATGCAGTGTTCGCCGATCATCCGGAATGGGGGATCGTTGATGAGGATTTTCTGGTCGATCCAGCGGACGCCCATGCGCCAGACGGATTCGTCGCGCGTGCCGGTGCTGCTCTGGACTTTGACGGTTTCGGCGCGAGGGGTGACCGAGATCGTCTGCGGCTTTCCGTCGCGCAGGAGGGAAACGGTGGCAGGCTGATCGCGGTTGGACTGCACGAGTTCGTGAACGCTCAACATGCTGAAGACCGGTGTTCCGTTGAACGCGGTAATTGTATCCCCGCTGCGGATGCCTGCGGTTTCGGCGGGTGAGCCCGGGGCGACCTGATCGACGATGAGTTCGTCGGCCGGGGCGACGCCGAGCGTGCGCATTTGGTCAACGTCGCCGATGAGTCGCGGGTGCGTGGTGACGTCGAGAGTGCGTCCATCGCGCTCGATGGTGACGATGGCTTGAGGATTCCCTTGGGCGTCACGGCCGGAGCCGAGCACGACGGCTTGGGGGACGTTGCGCCAGCGGTCCATTTTCTGGCCATCGATGGCGACGATGCGGTCGCCGATTTTGAGTCCGGCAACGGAGGCGGGAGAGGGCGTTTCCTGGCCATCGGGGAGCGTGACCGTGGGCGCGACGTAACCGATGCGGGTGGTGAGGTCGCTTTTGATGACTGGGTAGCCGGTGACCCAGATGATGCAGGCGAGGGCTAGGGCGAAGAGGACGTTGAAGACGGCGCCGGCGAGGAGGACTTCGACTTTGGCGGAGTAGGGGATGGCGGTTTTTTCGGTTTCGGAGACCTCGGCGTTGCCCTCGAGCTGACGGAGGTCGGCGAGTTGCGGGAGGGCGACATAGCCGCCGAGGGGAATCCAGGAGAGGCGGTATTCGACGCCGTCCTTGCCGGTCCATGAAAAGATTTTCGGACCGAAGCCGATGGAGAACCGTTCGACTTTCAGGCCGCGGCGGCGGGCGGCGAGGAAGTGGCCGAGTTCGTGGACGAAGATGGAGCCGCCGAAGAAAATGACGACGAGGACGATCGACCAGGCGTTGGAGAAGAGGGATTGGAAATCCATGAAGGCGGAAAAAGTCGGAGGAACAGAAGAGGTTGAACGTGTGCGGAGGCGGGTGCGCGTTAGTGATTAAGTGCGGGCGATCGTTTGAAACGCGCACGGAGTGCGCGTTCCACCTAGAGAAGGGTGGTCGCGGTGCGGCGGGCGGTGGCGTCGAGGGCGAGGACGGTGTCGAGGTCGGCGGGATCGGTGTTGGGCATTTTCGACAGAGTTTCCTCCACGATGCGGGGAATCGCAAGGAACGGGATTTTCTCCTCGAGGAAGGCGGCGACGGCGACTTCGTTGGCGGCGTTGTAGATCGCGGGGGCAATGCCGCCGGCGCGCATGGTCTGCTTCGCGAGGGCGAGCATCGGGAAACGGGTTTCGTCGATGGGGCGGAATTCGAGGGAGAAGAGTTTTTTGAGATCCAGCGGGCGGTCGACGCCGGGGGCGCGCGCGGGATGCAGCAATGCGTGCTGGATCGGGAAGGTCATCGATGGCGGGCAGAGCTGGGCGAGCATGGCGCCGTCGGCGAATTCGACGAGACAGTGAACGATGCTTTGCGGATGGATGACGGCGTCGCACTGGTCGGCGCGGAGGCCGAAGAGTTGCTGGGCTTCGATGAGCTCAAGGCCCTTGTTGGCAAGGGTGGCGGAGTCGACGGTGATCTTGGGGCCCATTGACCAGTTGGGGTGTTTGAGCGCGTCGGCCGGCGTGACGTGGGCGAGTTTTTCCGCGGGCCAGTCGCGGAAGGCGCCGCCGGAGGCAGTGAGGACGATGCGGGAAACGACGGCGGAGGGGTGGCCCTCGACGCACTGGAAGACGGCGTTGTGCTCGCTGTCGACGGGGAGGAGTTTGACGCCGCGTTTGCGGGCGGCGGCTATGACGAACTTGCCGGCGAGGACGAGGATTTCCTTGGACGCGAGCGCGAGGGTTTTGCCGGCATCGATGGCGGCGAGGGCGGGTTGGAGGCCGGTGGTGCCGACGACGGCGACGAGGACGGTATCCGCTTCGGGGAGACGGGCGAGTTCGGTCAGGCCGGGGAGTCCGCCGACGAGTTTTGTGCCGGGGGCGAAGGCGCCGGATTTTTGGGCGGAGAGGTAGGCGTCGTCGTCGAAGAGACCGACGTGCGGGACGCGGAACTCGGCGGCGATGGCGGCGAGTTTCTGCCAGTTGGAGCGGGCGGCGATGGCGACAAGTTCGAGCTTGTCCTGATGGGCGGCGATAACGCGGAGCGTGTTTTCGCCAATGGAGCCGGTGGCGCCGAGAAGGACGACGCGGGTGCGAGGAGAAAATTTTGATGAAGCGGTGGGCGTGGCCATCGGGTGAGTGGAAATCGTGATTCTTTCCTCTTTCTCTTACTCGTTCTCTTTCGTCATGAGGCGCCGGACAGCGGCGGGAGAAAGAGTAAGAGAAAGATTTCTACAGCAGGTGGAACACGAGGTAGCCGACGGGAGCCGTGAGGATCAGGCTGTCGGAGAGGTCGAAGATGCCGCCGATGCCGGGGATGGTGTTGCCGGAATCCTTGGAGTTGGCGCGGCGCTTGATGATCGATTCGACGAGATCGGAGACGATGGCGAGGACGGCGATCGGGATGGCGGCGGCGGCGGCGATGAGCGGTGTGAAGGTTGTCGGATAAAATTGAGCGGCGAAATGGGCGATGCCGGCGCCGAGGGCGGCGGAGACGATCACGCCGCCGATGGCGCCTTCCCAGGTTTTCTTGGGGCTGATGACGGGGGCCATCTTGTGTTTGCCGAAGGCCATGCCGGAGAGGAGCGCGCCGACGTCGCAGAACTTGGATACGGCGATAAGCCAGAGGCAGAAGGCGAGACCGGTGGCGGCGTGCGGTCCGGGGATGAGGATGATGCGCACGAGGAAGTGCAGCATGAGCGGGATGTAGGCGACGCCGGCGATGGACCAGCCAAGGGATTCGACGCGGGTTTCGCCGGTGCGTTCTTTGAGGATGCGGATGGCGAAGACGATGATGGCGAGGGCGAGGAAGGCGGACGTGAGTTGGGTGCCGTTGTCGCGAAAGATTGTAAGCTGTTCGAGGTAGAGCGGGGAGAGCGTGATGCAGAGGCCGAACAGAATGCCGGTGAGGTCGAAGGGCTGGTGGCCCATCTTGCGGACGAGTTGGTAGAATTCGCGGAGCGTGAAGGCGGCGATGAGTGTGATCAGCCAGATGCCGCCGGTGGCGCCGAAGAAATAGAGGCAGCCGAAAACGAGGGCCCAGAGGGTGACGGTGCTGAAGATGCGTTTTCCCATGGGATGATGGCGCGGTTTTATTAGGCGGGGGTTGTGGGGCGGACCTGTTCGCTGGTCTGGCCGAAGCGGCGTTCGCGTTTAGAGAAGACCTCCACGGCGGCGGCGAGTTCGGCCTTGGTGAAGTCGGGCCAGAGGACAGGGGTGAAGACGAACTCGGCGTAGGCACTTTGCATGAGGAGGAAGTTGCTCACGCGGGTTTCGCCCGAGGTGCGGATGACGAGGTCGGGGTCCGGAATGTGGGCGCCGGTGTAGAGGTAGCGGCTGAAGGTTTCCCAGGAGTTGTCGTTGAGTTTCTCTTTTCCGGAGGCGACGGCGGCGGCGTAGGCGTGGGCCGCGTCGATGATCTCGGTGCGCGAGCCGTAGTTGAGGGCGAGGACGAGCGTGTGTTCGGTGAACTCCGCGGTGGCGGCGATGGCGGCATCGAGTTGCTTGCGGACGACCTCCGGGAGGTCTTGCGTGCGGCCGATGGTGAGGAGGCGGACGCGGTTTTTGACGAGGGTCTTGGTTTCGCGCTTCAGGAAATATTCGAGAAGGCTCATCAAGGCGCCGACCTCGTCCTGGGGGCGTTTCCAGTTTTCGACGGAGAAGGCGTAGAGGGTGAGGTAGCGAATGCCGAGTTCGCGGGAGGCGTCGATGATGCTGCGGACAGTTTCGACGCCGCGGCGGTGTCCTTCAATGCGGGGCAGTCCTCGCTGTTTGGCCCAGCGGCCATTGCCGTCCATGATGATCGCGACGTGTTGCGGGATCGTGGAGGTGGCGGCGGGCGCGGCGGGACGGGCGGAAGACATTGCGAAAAGTGGCGGGGATTTAGGAAGCGGGTTTTGTGGAAAGCGAGGGAGATTTGACGAGTCGCGCCGTGCGGTTTGCGTGGTAGAATGATCACTGCATTAACGATGGACGAAGTTCAGGCGGCGCTGGGTGAATTGCAGGGGTGGGCGAGGGACGGCGACGCCCTGGCGAAGACGTATGAATTCAAATCGTTTCGCGAGGCGTTCAGCTTCATGACGCGCGTGGCGTTCGAGGCGGAGGCGATGAATCACCATCCGGATTGGTCGAACGTGTACAATCGCGTGGCAGTGAGGCTGAACACGCACGACGCGGGCGGGCGAGTGACGGCGAAAGACGTGGAGCTGGCGAAGCGGATCGAAAAGATCAGCTGGGTGAAGTGAGCTCCGAAACGTTTGGGGATTGGCGAAGCGGGGGTGACGGCACTTGCCAAGTGCCGCTCCGGACCGAGGCGCGCACGGGGTGCGGCCCCTACCTCACAAACTGCGGAGGAATTCGAAGATTTCGTCGCCGGCGCCGGGGAGGCCTTCGTGCCCGAAATCGGGATACAGGACCATGCGCTTCTTGGCTTTGATTTTGTTGTAGGCGGCGAACTGGGTCGATGGCGGGCAGATGGTGTCCATGAGGCCGGTGAAGAAGAGGATCTCGGCCTTGATGCGCGGGGCGAGGTGCTGGCAGTCGATGTAGCCGAGTTTTTCGAAGACCGCTTTTTCGTTGGCGTGGCGGGGGTCGAAGCGGCGGAAGTATTGCGTGAGTTCGACGTAGGCGTCTTTCGCCTGATCCATTTCCCAGACGCGCTGATAGTCGCAAAGGAACGGGTAGATCGGGGCAGCGCGTTTAATGCGAGGTTCGAGGGCTGCGCAGGCTAGGGTGAGGGCACCGCCTTGGGACGCGCCCACGGCGCCGACGCGGGTGGCATCGATCTCGGGGAGGCTCATGACGACGCGGGCGAGGAGTGCTGTATCGAGAAAGATGGCACGGAAGAGGAGTTTTTTGGCGTCGGGATCGTCGAGGCCGCGGATGATCTGGCCCTGGAGGGTGTTGCCTTTGACGCCGCCGACGTCCTCGGACTGGCCGCCCTGGCCGCGGACATCCATGGCGGCGACGCAGAAGCCTTCGTTCACGAAGTTGAGTTTGTCGGCCCAGTCGCCGCTGTTGCCGGAGTAGCCGTGGAAATTGAGAATGGCGGGGTAGCCGTTGGTGGCGTGAGGAGCGACGGGCTCGGCTTTGGGGCGGAGGTATTTCGCGTGAATGCGGGCGCCGCCGATGCCGGTGAACCAGAGATCGTAGCACTCGGCGTTGCGGGGTTTGATGGTGCGATTGGGGATCAGCGTGATTTGCGGGTCGTGCGCATCGAGCTCGGCGAGGGATTCGCGCCAGTAGGCGTCGAAGTTGGCGGGCTTTGGATTGAGGCCGCGGTATTTTTGGAGTTCGGCGAGGGGTTTATCGATGAGGGGCATGGTGGATTTTCGAATTTCGATTTCGGATTTTAGATTCAGCCGCGTGGAGGCGCGCGGGCGAGAAAAAGTTGGCGCGTGTGAAGGAGCGGTGGAACGCTGCGGGAATGAAAATCGCGTTTGTCAGCGGCACGAGTATCGTGAAGTCGGATCTGTTTTCCTCATGGGAAGAAAAGACGGTCGAGACGGTGTATGGCGCCGTGAAATACAAGCAGCGCGACGAGCATGTGCTCATCAACCGACATGGGTACGGCGTTCCGAAGCCGCCGCATGCGATCAATTATCGCGCGAATATCCGGGCGCTGGCGGATCTGGGGCTTGTCGATGTGGTGGCGGTGAACTCGGTGGGCTCGTTGAAGCCGGAGCTGCCGCCAGGGACGTTGGTGTCGTGCGCGGACTATGTCGGTTTGCAGCAGGGGCCGCAGACGTTTTTCGACGACGAGCTGAAAGGCGGTGCGCCAGGGATCGATAATAATTTAATCCCTATGCTGGTGGCGAAGCTGGCACCGGAGTTTTCGATTCAGACGGGGAAGGTGTACGTGCAGATGCGAGGGCCGCGTTTCGAAACGAAGCGGGAAGTGCAGATTATCAAAGACTGGGGCGATGTCGTCGGGATGACGGCGGCGCATGAGGCGGATTTATGCCGCGAGATCGGGCTGCGATATAACTCGCTCGCGATGGTCGATAATTATGCGAACGGGCTGACGGGCGGGGATGTGGACTTCGCGAAGTTTCACGAGCTGGTGAAGAACAACCAGGCAACGGTGAACCGGTTGTTTGTGCGGTTGCTGGAGATTTTGTCGGCGTGATTTTGACCACGGATTACACGGAGTGCACGGATGGCAAAAAGGCGGAAGGTGAAGATTGAGCGTTGGGATCGGAGACGCGGACCAGAGGTCCGGCCCTACAATTTGGGAACGGCGCTTTCGTTTGGGGCGTTCGTGTGTTTGGTGAGTGAATCGTTTTTATGAAAACCATCGGAGTCATCGGGCTGGGAATCATCGGCGGGGTTTGGGCGAAGCATTACGATGCGGCGGGAGTGCTCGCGGGGACTTGGAACCGGACGGCGCAGCCGGAGTTTCCGAAGTGGAAACGGGAGGCGCGAGAGGTCGCCGAAGCGGCGGAGGTGGTGCAGATCGTGGTGGCGGATCCGCCGGCGGTGCAGTCGGTGATCGATGCGATTCTGCCGACGCTAGGGCAGGGGAAGATCGTGGTGCAATCGAGCACGATCGACGCGGAAAGCAGCGACAGTTTTTTGAAGCAGGTGAGGGCGACTGGGGCGCGTTATCTAGAGGCGCCATTCACCGGGAGCAAGCCGGCGGCGGAGGCGAAGAAGACGGTGTTTTTTCTGGGCGGTGACGCCGGGCTCGTGGCGGAGCTGGAGCCGTTGCTTGCGCTGGTATCCGAGTTTCGGTTTCACATCGGTTCGCACCAGCAGGCGACGGCGATCAAGCTGGCGATGAACCTGAATATCGCGGTGCAGATGCAGGGGCTGAGCGAGGCGCTGACCTTTTCCCGGAACGCGGGGGTGAGCGACGAGATGTTTTTCACGGTGATCAAAAAGAACGTGAGCAACTCGGGGCTCGTCACGCTGAAGGAACCGAAGTTGCGCGGGGCGGATTTTTCGCCGCAGTTTTCGGTGAAGCACATGCTCAAGGACATGCGGTTGGCGTCGCGCACGCTGGGCTGCGAGGAGATGCCTATGCTCGATACGATCCGCGGCTGTCTGCACGCGACGGCGCAGGCGGGTTATGCGGATGAGGATTTTTCGGCGCTGATCCGGCTGCTGAAGACGACCGATGGGGCGCGGTAGCGCCGCGCTCAGCGCTGGAGTTCGGCGAGAGCTTTGTCGAGTGACTGAATCTGAATAGGCTTGGTGAGGTGCACGAAGAAGCCGGCGTTGCGGCTTTTCTCGATGTCCTCCTCCATGCCGTAGCCGGTGAGGGCGATGCCGCGGATGTCGTAGCGTTCCTTCATTTCGCGCATGAGTTCGAAGCCGTTTCCATCGGGAAGACCGATGTCGGAGATGAGCAGGTCGAAGCCCTGTTTCTGGGCGAGGGCGCGGGCGCCGACGAGGTTGCCGCAGGCGGAGACTTCAAACCGACGGCGGCGCAGGAGGGCTTCGAGGGTTTTGCGTGTGGGCTCGTGGTCTTCCACGAGGAGGACGCGGCGCGTTTGCGGAGAGCTCATCATCGGTGGCGTCGTATCGGATGAAGCCGGTGTCGATGTTTCGGAAGTAGCGGGGGTGTCGTTTTTGATGAAGGGGAGCTCGACGACGAAGGTGGCGCCTTTGCCGTGGCCGGCGCTTTGGACGGTGAGCGTGCCGTCGTGATATTCGACCAGGCTGCGTGAGATCGTGAGGCCGAGTCCAAGGCCACCGAAGCGGTGGGAGCGGCCGCCGATGGCGTGATCGCCTTGGGAAAACGCGTCGAAAACGCGCGCCATTTCCTCGGGAGAAAGGCCGATGCCGGTGTCGGTAAAGGCGATCAACAAGGTGCCGGTGTCGCGGGCTTCGTGAATCGAGACGCTGATGGAGCCGCCGGCGGGCGTGAATTTCACGGCGTTCTTCAGGATATTCCAGAACACCTGCTGGAGGCGGACGTCATCCGCGGCGATGCGCGGACACCGAGGAGGAATGTGCAGATCGAGCGTCAGTTTTTTTTCTTCCAGATCGGGACGCACGGCGGAGATGGCTTCCTCAAGGATCTGTCGGGGATCGCGGGGGCGGAGGTTGAGCGGAAGTTTGCCGCGGAGGATGCGGGTGAGGTCGAGGAGGTCGTCGATGAGGCGGGCTTCGAGTTCGACGTTGCGACGGATGGTGGCGAATTGAGCGCGGATGTCGTCGGGGTAAGCGAGGTTGCCGGCGGCTTCGCTGGCGATGAGGAGGACGGGGTTTAGAGGCGTGCGCAGTTCGTGGGAGAGGGCGGCGATGAAGTCGTCCTTGGCGCGACCGGCGCGTTCGGCTTCGTCGCGTGCCTGGCGGAGCGCGGCGGTGCGGGCCTCGACGCGGGCTTCGAGGGCGTCGTTGCTTTCGCGGAGGGCGTGTTCGGCTTTCTGGCGTTGCTGGATTTCCTGGCCGAGAGCGGCGTTGGTTTTCTGGAGGGCGGCGGTTTTCCGGAAGAGGTCGACGAAGACGCCGACCTTGGAGCGGAGGACCTGGGGAGTGACGGGTTTGGTAAGGTAGTCGACGGCGCCGACGTTGTAGCTTTCCAGCATGCGCTGTTCGTCCTGGTAGAGCGCGGTAAGGAAAATGATGGGGATGTGCTGGGTCTTTTCGCGCTGCTTGATGAGGTGGGCGAGTTCGATGCCGCTCATGCCGGGCATCTGAATATCCAATACGATGACGGCGAACTCATCGTGAAGGAGGGCGAGGAGCGTTTCGTCGGCGTTCGATGCGCGGACGAGCCTGAGCTCGGGGGAATGGAGGATGCCTTCGAGGACTTCGAGATTCCGCGGCTCGTCGTCAACGAGGAGGATGTTGGTGGGCGGATTCACGAGAAAAGATCGGGGAGGGCGCGGAGAAAATCAGCGCGCGGAAGACAGGAGCCGCCAGCAAGGGCGAGTCAGCGGGCAGAGCAAAGAAAAATTTGCGAACTCACGCCGCTGCAAATTGCCCGCCGATCATCCTTTCATTGATTAGGTTCGGAAGATTTACCAACAACACGGTGTGCTTTCCAAAAGACTCCTGATCGGTCATCGCATCGCCCTGGGTTTCTCGGTGCCGCTCGCGGCGCTGATCGTCATCGGGTTCTTCAGTCTTAGAAATCTGGACGAGATGCAGAGGGAGTCGCGGCTGGTGACGCACACGGTCGAGGTGATCGGGGAGTTGAAGAATTTCACGACGGCGATTTCGCGGCTGGAATCCGTGGGGCGCGGGTATGCGATCGCGGGCATAGAGGAGTTGAAAACCGAATACGAAGCGCACCGGATGGCGGCGATCGAATCGTTGCGCAAGCTGCGGGCGCTGACGGAGGACAATCCGGACCAGCGGCCGCGATTGGACGCTCTGACGGAGGCGACGCTGCTGCGCGGGCAGCTTTCCAAGGCGTTAATCGATGCGCGCGATCAGGGGGGCGCGAGCGTGGGGCAGCTGGTGAATCTGGTGAAGCGGGGACAAGAGGCGTCGGAGCAAATCTGGCGGACGTCCGACGAACTGGAGCGCAACGAGTCGCGGCTGTTGATGGAGCGTCAGCAGGCGGCCGCGAAGGCCAGCGAATTTACGAGGAATTCGGTGATGTACGGATCGGTGGCGGCGCTGGTGCTGGTGGCGATCGGCGGAGTGATTTTGAATGGCAGCATCACGAGGCCGGTGGAAAAGTTGCGGGTGAGCGCGGTGCGGATCGGCGACGGGGATTATGAGCACCGGGTGTCGATTCCGAACGAGGACGAAGTGGGCCAGCTGGGGCATGTGTTCAACCGGATGGCGCAGCAGGTGCAGCAGCGTCAGGACGATCTGGCGAAGCAGGACTGGCTGAAGAGCGGGCTGGCGAAGGTCGCGGGGAAATTGCAGCAGCAGCGCGATCCCGGGACGATCGCCCAGATAGCGCTCGGAGAGATGACCGCGTTATTGGAAGTGCCCTGTGCGGTAGTTTATCGCGCAACCGATGAAGGCGGAGAAAAGCCGCTCGAACTGGCGGCGAGTTTCGCGGCGGAAAATCCGCCGGCGCGTCTCGCGGGTCATGAGGGACTGGCCGGGCAGTGTTATGCGGAGAAGCGGCGGGTCACGATCACGAGCGCACCGCCTGGATATTTGCGGATCGGATCGGCGCTGGGCTCGACGAATCCGGCATTCGTGCTGGCCGAGCCGGCGTTGTTCGAGGGGCGCGTGAAGGCGGTGGTGGAGCTGGCGGCGTTCAAGCCATTCACAGACCTGCAGCGGGAGTTTATCCGGCAGGCGGCGGCTAATCTGGGCATCGTGTTGCAGACGGTGGAGGCGACATTGCGGACGGAGGATTTGTTGAAGCAGTCGCAGGCGCTTACTGTGCAGCTGGAGAACCAGAGCCACTCGCTGGCCGATAAAAATGCCGAGCTTGAGGCGCAGGCGGAGCGTCTGCGGAAGTCGGAAATATTGCTGCAGGAGCAGCAGGTGGAGCTGACGCAGTCGAATGAAGAACTGGAGCAATCGAACGAGGAGTTGCAGCAGTCGAACGAGGAGATGGAGGAGAAATCCAATCTACTCGCGCAGCAGAAGCACGAGTTGGAGGTCTCCAATCGGATAGTGGAGCAGGCGCGTGCGGATTTGCAGGAGCAGGCGCGGCAGCTGGCGATCACCTCGAAGTATAAGTCGGATTTCCTGGCGACGATGTCGCACGAGCTGCGGACACCGCTGAACAGCCTGTTGATTCTGGCGCGTCTGCTTGGGGAAAACCGAGAGGCGAATCTCACGCCCAAGCAGGTGCAGTTTGCACAGACGATCGAGTCGTCCGGCGCTGACCTGCTCGAGATGATCAACCAGATCCTGGATCTCGCGAAGATCGAATCGGGGACGATCGAGCTGCAGCTGGATGATGTGTCGCCGGTGGATTTGAAGAGCTCGCTTGAGCAGCAGTTCCGCCATGTGGCCGAGCAGAAGCGGCTGGATTTTAATGTGACCTTGGGCGAGCCGCTGCCCGGGATGTTGAAGACGGATGTCCGCCGGCTGCAGCAGGTGCTCAAAAATCTGCTTTCCAATGCGTTCAAGTTCACGGAACGCGGTTCGGTGTCGGTGAGCATGAAGCAGGTGAACAAAGGCTGGCGCCGGGCGTCGGCTTCGCTCGAGAAAGCGCCGGCGGTGATTGCGTTCGAGGTGACGGATACGGGCATCGGCATCGCCCGGGAGAAGCTGGATATCGTATTCGAAACCTTCCAACAGGCGGATGCGGGGACGTCACGGAAGTACGGTGGTACCGGCTTGGGGCTTTCGATCAGCCGGGAAATCGCGTTGATGCTGGGTGGCGCGCTGCAGGTCGAGAGCGAGCTGGGCAAGGGAAGCACGTTCACGCTGTTTATCCCGGCGCAGGTCGATGAAGAACTCGCGCGCACTGCCGCGGCGACTGGCAGGGCGGAGGCGTTGGCAGCGAGGCCGGTCACCAGCAAAACGGCGGAGGTGTCCGTGGCGGTGGCGTCACCTACATCGACGAGTGGTCCGGATAGCGGGGACATTCCGGCGGAGCTTGAGGAAGGCGGCGTCGAAGATGACCGCGCCAATATCACGGCGTCGGATCGCGTGTTGTTGATCATCGAGGACGATGCGCGCTTCGCCGGAATCCTGGTGGATTTTGCGCGTGAGAAGCGTTTCAAGGCGGTGGTCGCGCGGAGTGCGCGGGGAGCTCTGGCGATGGCGCTGCGGTTCAAGCCGGCGGCGATCACGCTAGATCTGCGGCTGATCGACGAGGATGGCTGGATCGTGCTGGATCGTCTCAAGCACGATGCGCGGACGCGGCACATCCCGGTGCATGTGATCTCAGTGGAGCCGGCGCGCGGGCGCGGATTGCGGCTGGGAGCGGTGTCTTATCTGCAAAAGCCGGTGACGAAGGAGGCAATTTCCGAGGTGCTGCAGCAGACGGTGGATTTCATCGAACGACCGGTGAAAAAACTTCTCGTGGTCGAGGACGACGAAGTGCAGCGCAACAGCATCAAAGAGTTGATTGGAAACGGCGACGTGAAGACGACGACGGTGGCCAGCGCGGCCGAGGCGTTGGAAACGCTCGGGACTGCGCGCTTCGACTGCGTCGTGATCGACTTGATGCTGCCGGACAAACCGGGCGTGCAGCTGATCCGTGAGATCAACCAGCGTTTCGGCCTGCAAGCGCCACCGGTGATCGTGTACACGGGCAAGGAACTTTCGCCGGCGGAAGAGACCGAGCTGCGATCATTGTCGGAGTCGATCATCGTGAAGGACGCGCGCTCGCCGGAGCGGTTGCTGGATGAAACGGCGTTGTTCCTGCACCGCGTGCAGTCGCGGCTGCCGGAAGCCAAACGCCGGATGCTGGAGCAAGTGCGCAAACAAGATGCCGTGCTGACGGGACGACGTGTCATGGTCGTCGATGACGATGTGCGAAACATCTTCGCGCTTACCGCGCGGCTCGAGGCGTACGGCATGATCGTGAAGTTTGCCGAGAGCGGGAAGGCCGCGATCGAGATGTTGCAGGCAGATCCCGCCTGCGACGTGGTGTTGATGGATGTGATGATGCCTGAGATGGACGGCTACGAAGCAATCCGGAGGTTGCGGGCGGACAGTCGTTTCGCGCGCCTGCCGATCATTTCAGTCACGGCCAAGGCGATGAAAGGCGATCGCGAGCGCTGCATCGAAGCGGGCGCATCGGACTACATCACTAAACCTGTCGATACGGAAAAACTCATCTCGCTACTGCGGGTGTGGCTCTATCGGTGAATCCAGACGATCCATCGCAGCAGGTGCCGAGCGTCTCCGGGGACAATCCGGAGGCATGGGCGGACGATGCGCGCAAAGAGTTCGAGGATATCCGTCTGCTGCTCGACACGGTGCATCAACGAGCGGGGCTGGATTTTCGAGACTATGCCTTTTCGTCGGTCCGGCGGCGTGTGGCGCGGGCGATCGAGGAGACGGGGGCGGGAAGTGTATCCGAACTTCACCTTCGGCTGAAGCACGACGATGACGCGCTGCAACTATTGCTTCGGCGGCTGACGGTACACACGACCGCGATGTTCCGAGATCCGGGGTTTTTCCGCGTGCTGCGCGAGCAAGTCGTGCCGGTGCTCAAAACTTATCCCTATGTGCGGCTCTGGGTGGCGGGATGCTCGACGGGCGAAGAGGTTTATTCGTTGTCGATTCTTCTCCACGAGGAAGGCATCGCGAACCGCTGCCGGATATATGCGACGGATTTGAGCGATGTGGTGCTGGACCGGGCACGGGCGGGCGTGTTTCCGCTTTCGGCGATGCAGGAGTATTCGCGGAATTATCAGCTCGCGGGAGGGCGCGGACCTTTCGCGGATTATTTCACGGCGGACAGCGAGTCGGTCGTATTCCGGCGGCAGCTGCGCGACAATGTGGTGTTTGGGACGCACAACCTGGTTTCGGATGCTTCGTTCAACGAGTTCCATGTCATCCTGTGCCGGAATGTGATGATCTACTTCCGGCGCGAACTGCAGGAACGTGTGCATGGCTTGTTTCACGAGAGCCTGGTGACGTTCGGTTTTTTGGGGCTGGGGCGCAGCGAGGCGGTGCGGTTCAGCGCGTATAAGGATTGTTACGACACGGTGGACGCGAAGGAGCGGGTGTTTCGGAAAATCAAATGATCGTCATCGGGGGATCTCTGGGAGGGATGGATGCGCTGCGGGTGATTTTGCGCGCACTGCCTGGCGATTTCCCGGTGCCGATCGCGGTGGTGTTGCACCGGCATCGGGACGGCGACGAGTTGCTGCTGCGGTATCTGCAGCGCGACATCGCGCTGCGCGTCAGGGAGGTGGAGGACAAAGACCCCATTGTCGGAGGCTGTGTGCATGTGTGCCCGGCGGATTATCATCTCCTGCTGGAGGGCGATTGTTTTTCCCTATCGACCGACGAGCTGGTGAATTTCGCGCGTCCCTCGGTGGATGTTTTTTTTGAATCTGCCGCGGAGTGGACGGGCGCGCAGACGGTGGGCGTCATTTTGACCGGAGGCGGATCGGATGGGGCGCAGGGGGCGCGGGCTATTCAACAACGCGGCGGGACGGTGATTGTGCAGGATCCGAAGACTGCGGAAGCGCCGTGGATGCCGCAGGCGGCGATTGCCGCGACGAAGGCGCAGATAATGACGCTCGATGAAATCGCGGCGGAGCTTCTGCGGCTGGGACGAGAACTGGGTAAAGGCGTAGATTAAAGAAATCCGCAGGCTCGAAAGCTGTAGTAGCCGAGACCGGTGGGATCGGCACTCGCGCGACCGACGATGACGTGGTCCGCGAGCTCGATGTCCACGGCGGCGGCGGCTTCGCGGAGCTGGCGGGTCATGCGCATGTCCTGCGGGCTGGGTTGCGGGTCGCCGCTGGGGTGATTGTGGACGCAGGCGATGGAGACGGCGGCTTCGCGAATGGCTTCGCGGAAAACTTCGCGCGGGTGCGCGAGGCTGGCGGTGGCGATGCCGGAGGTGATTTCGACACGTTTGATGAGGCGGTTTTTCCGGTTCAGGCAGAGCACCCAGAATTTTTCGATCTCCAGGCCGAGCGTGAGAGGTTGCATGTAGGCGAGGATCGAGGCGGGGCGGTCGAGGATGGGATCGTCGCTGGCTTGCTGATTGAGGATGCGGCGGGCGATTTCCATCACCGTGAGAAATTGAAGGGCTTTGACGCGACCGATGCCTTTCAGGCGGCGGAAATCGGTTTCGCTCCAGGTGATGAGTCGCGCGAGTGAGCCGGCTTCCGCAAGGAGGCGGGTGGCCACGCTGAGAACGTCATGCCCGCGCGTGCCGCTGCGAAGCAGCATGGCGAGGAGTTCGATGTCGCTAAGGGCGCCAGGGCCGAGGCGCTGGAGGCGTTCCTGTGGGCGTTCGGAGGCGGCCATTTCACGTAGGAGGCTGGAGGCGGACGGGGTGTCGCTCATGTCGGACGGGGATGGGGTTATCCGTAGCGAGCGTGGACGGACCTCCCGACCTTCGATCCCGCCAGGGATGTGAGCGCATGAATGCCGCGAGCCGGGGCGAGGCGCTAGAATAAAAAACGCGGCCCTTTTGAAGGCCGCGTTTTTGGGCGGAAAGAGTTTTGGCGTCGTTCAATGCGCACGGAGTGCGCGTTCCACCTTAGTAGTGTTTCACGTAGCCGTTGCGGCGGAGGCGTTCTAGCCAGCGTTCCTGGCTGGAGCGCGCCATCTGGGAAACGAGGATGCGTTCGATCTGATCGCGGACTTCGTCGATGGGCTGGGTGCCGGCGTATTTGCGGTCTTCGACGTAGAGAACGAAGGCGCCTTCGGGGAGGATGATCGCTTCCGTCATTTCGCCTTTGGCCAGTTTGAAAACGGGCTCCGAAAATGAGGCCGCGATGCCTGACTGGTTGACCCAGCCCCAGTCGCCGCCTTTGGAGCGGCGATAGTCCTGACTGACTTCCTTGGCGACGTCTTCAAATTTTTCGCCGGCTTTCACACGGGCGATGACGGACTCGGCTTTGGCGCGGAGCTGTTCGTCGGTGATTCCTTCGCTGCGGGTAAATTGAATGAGACGGAGGTGAACGCTGTCGTCCTGGTAGAACTTGTCCTTGTTCTCGTTGTAGTAGGTCTCGACCTTGACGGGGCTGATGATGCTCTGGCTTTTGCGCTGTTGCTGGCGCATGTAGCCCTCGACGATGTCCTGCTCCACTTCGCGGCGGAAGTCGCGGATGGTTTTTCCCTGGCGGCGAAGCTCGGCGAGGAATTTGGAGCGGTCGTTATCGTACTGGGTGATGAGAATCTCGGCCACCTGGTTGTCGATGTAGCTCGTGGGGATGGTCTTCTTGGGTTCGCCGTCCTTTTCCTTATAAAATTCCTTCACCATCAGGACGCGGTCGATTTCCTGCTGGATGATGTCGTCCTGCGTAGACTCCAGCATTTGGTTGAACTCCTTTTCGTTGCGGGCGTCGCGCTGCATCTGAGGCAGCAGTGGCTGAAGTTTGCGACGGACGTCGTCGACGGTGATGGCTTTGTCCTCGACGACGGCGACGATGCCGTTGGCGAAGCGGAGATCCATGCCGTCGGAGGCCGGCGCGGGGGCGGCGTCTTGGGCGAAGAGGTTAAACGGGGTGAGAGCCAGCGCGAGGGGGAGAAGGGCGCGGGGGAAACTGCGGGCAGACGTCATGGAGCGGGCTGATTGATTAAAAAGCTGAGAATTTCGCGCAAACGTAGGAGGGGCTTGGGGGTGGTCAACCTTGGAAACCTGGCGCCGACCATGATGAAGTCGTCGCGGCGGCCACTGTTGCGCAAGCACTTCAAACGCGTGGATTCTGTTTCGACGGAGAGGATATTTTTTTGTTCCGCCCGAATGCGGATCTCGGTGACCAAGAGGAGGGCTTTTACTTCGTCGCCAAATTTGCCGAAGCGGTCGCGGAGGTCGGACTCGATTTCTTTCAGCTTCGTTGTGGAGTCGGCGAGGGCGAGGCGGCGGTAGAAGTCGATGCGCAGACGCGTTTCGCTGATGTAGGTGGCGGGGATGCGGGCCTGGATTTTGGGAATTTCGACGATGCCGGAGGCGTCGTCTTCGGCCTCCTTGATGGCGGTGTAGCTGTCCTGGTAGCGGCGGCGGGCGGACTCGGATTCTTCGCCTTCGCCGACGAAGACGAAGTCGAGCTTCACGTTGGCGCGGATGTTGGCGGCGGTTTTTTCGCCTTTGAGGCGGGCGACGGACTGGCGGAGGAGCTGGCAGTAGAGTTCGAAACCGACGCCGACGATGTGGCCGCTTTGCTCGGAGCCGAGGAGATTGCCGGCGCCGCGGAGTTCGAGGTCGCGCATGGCGATGCGGAAACCGGCGCCGAGCTGGTTGTGCGTGCGCAGGGCGTTGAGGCGCTCGCGGGCGATCTCAAGCATGCGCGCGTGACGGTGGAGCAGGAGATAGGCGTAGGCCTGGTGCTTGAAACGACCGACGCGGCCGCGGAGCTGATAGAGTTGGGAGAGGCCGAAGCGGTCGGCGCCTTCGATGATGATCGTGTTGCAGTTCGGGATATCGAGGCCGCTTTCGATGATCGTGGTGCAGACGAGAACGTCGTACGTGCCGGCGACGAACTCGGTCATGTGAAGTTCGAGTTCTTTTTCGTCCATCTGACCGTGACCGACGCCGATGCGGAGATCGGGGAGGAGTTCACGGAGGCGCGCGGCGACGAGGTCGATGGTCTGGACGCGATTGTGAAGATAGAAAACCTGGCCGCCTCGGCGGCGTTCGTGGCGGATGGCGTCGACGACGACTTTTTCGTCGTAGGTTTTGACGATGGTCTGGACGGGGTGGCGGTTGGTCGGCGCGGTTTCGATGACGCTCATGTCGCGCGCACCGGTCATCGCCATGTAGAGCGTGCGCGGGATCGGCGTGGCGCTCATCGAGAGGACGTCGACGGAGGCGCGCATTTTCTTGAAGGCCTCTTTGTGTTTCACGCCGAAGCGCTGCTCTTCGTCGATGATGACGAGGCCGAGTTCTTTGAATTTCACGTCGGCTTGGAAGACGCGATGCGTGCCGACGAGGATGTCGACTTGTCCGGCGGCGGTGGCGGCGAGGATTTTCGCCTGTTCGGCGCGCGTGCGGAAACGGGAAACCATTTCGATGGCGATCGGATAACCGGCCATGCGCTCGCGGAAGGTGTTCAGGTGCTGCTGCGCGAGCACGGTCGTTGGCACGAGGACGGCGACCTGGCGGCCGCCTTGGACGGCTTTGAAGGCGGCGCGGATGGCGACCTCGGTTTTGCCGAAGCCGACGTCGCCGCAGATGAGGCGGTCCATCGGGCGGGCGCGCTCGAGGTCGGCTTTCGTTTCGTCGATGGCGCGGAGCTGATCGCGGGTTTCGGTGTAGGGGAAGGATGCTTCGAACTCCTTCTGCCAGTTGTTATCGGGCGGGAAGGCGTAGCCGGGCTGGGCTTCGCGGGCGGCCTGGATGCGGAGGAGTTCGGCGGCGAGATCGATGGTGGCCACTTCGGCGGCTTTGCGGGTTTTTTCCCAGCGGTTGGAGCCGATGCGGCCGAGTTGCGGGCGGGTTTTGCTGAGGCCGACGTATCGGGAAATCAGATGCGACTCCTGGAGCGGGACGTGAAGCGTGACGTGGTCGTCGAATTCGAGGGAGATGACTTCGCGGAGTCCGCCGGCGAATTCGACTTTGGTGAGGCCGCGAAAGAGAGCGATGCCGTGCTGGAGGTGGACGACGAAGTCGCCTTCGACGAGTTCGGAGAAGTCGAGGAGCTGATCGATTTGCGCTTTTTGGGCGATGGCGCGTTTGGTGCCTCCGGCGCGACGGGCGCGTTGACGGCCGAAGAGTTCGGTTTCGGTGACGAGGACGCAACCGGCGGAGCGTAGAACGGGGTTGGGGGGAGTTGGGATGGGCGGGGTCGAAGGGGCGGCACTTGCTAAGTGCCGGTCCGGGCGATGCGTGATGCGGAAGCCTTCGTTGAGGGTGCCGCGGAGGTAGCGGGGGTTGAGTTTTTTGAAGGCGGGATCTTCGGCGAGGATTTCGCGGATGCGTTGTTCTTCGCCTTCCTTGGAGACGACGAAGTCGATGGCGTAGCCTTCTTTTTTCCAGGCGACGACTTTGTGGAGAAATTCGGCGCGGGCGTCTTCTTCGGCAACGAGCCGGTCTTGGGCGACGAGGGCGTCGTCGGGGTAGCGGCGGTGGTGGACCAGGCTCTCGGTGTCGAGGGTGGCGTCGGTATCGGGCGTTTCGAAGAACACGGAGGTTTCGTCGAGGTCGCTCAGGCCGAACGCGGCGGCGGCTTTGGCGAGGATGGCGGGAAGGGGCGAAGATGGGTTGTCATCTATTAGATGACAACGGTCTGGGGCCGTTGAGAGGTGAGAGGCGCTAAATTTGTCATCTAATGGATGACGACCGCTTTCGCGGGGTGAGTGCCCTTCGCCTACACCGGAAGTGGCTTCGCGAGCGAGGGCGCTGAAGGTTTGGTCGAGGGCGGCGGGTTCGATGAAGAGGAGGTGGGTTTGCGGGGAGAGGTAGTCGGCGAGTCCGGTTTTCGAAGGATCGAGGCGGACGCGCGGCGTGGCGGAGAGGGTGATGGACTCGACGGATTCGCCGGAGCGTTGGGTGACGGGATCGAAGGCGCGGATGTCTTCGATGTCGTCGCCGAAGAAATCGAGGCGGTAGGGTTGTGTGGCGGTTACTGGATACAGGTCGATGATGCCGCCGCGAACGGCGTAATGGCCGGGGGCTTCGCAGACGGCTTCGGAGTCGTAGTCGAGCTCGTGGAGTTTTTTAAGGAGTTCCTGGAAGGGCTGGGTCTGGCCTTTGGTGAGGGTGAATTCCTTGGTCGCGAATTGTTCGAGTGCGGGGACGGGCTGGATGATCGCGCCCGGGGTGGAGACTATGAGAAGTTGACGATTGAAGGGTGAAGAGTGAAAGCCGGAGACGGAGCGGGTGGCGCGGAGTTTGGAGAGGGCGGTGAGGCGGTCGGAGGAGGCTGAGAAGGCTTCGCGCATGTCGCGCGTGTCGGGCATGGACTCGGGGAAGACCAGGACTTCGAGGGATTTTTTTGGAGCGGACGCCGGGGCTGAGGCGGCGTGGAAGAAGGCGATGTCTTCGGCGAGTTGTTCGGCGGATTTCAGGTCGGCGGCGAGGACCAGCCACACGGGTGCCGCGTGCGTGCGCGTGAGCTCGGCGATGACTGCGCCGCGGGCGGGCGGGCAGACGCCGGTGAGCTTGTGGCGCGGTGTGGTGGCGATGGGCATCGACGATGACAGGGGGAGAAGAAAGATGGAAATCGCGGAGACGCGGAAGTGCGGAATCGCGGAAAACCGGATACGGTTTCTCTGTGGGCGCGAGCGTGGAGACGCTTATTTTTTAGCCGCCTGAAGCGTGATCAGAGCAGCGCGGGCGGCGTCTTCTTCGGCGGATTTTTTGGAGGTACCGCGGCCGGTGCCGAGGAGCTGGCCGTTGAGGGAGGCGGTGGCTTCGTATTCGCGGGCGTGGTCTTCGCCGGTGATCTTGGTGATCTGATAGCGGAGGGCGAAGTTGCCGTGCTGGGCCTGGATGAGTTCCTGGAGGCGGCCTTTGGGATTTTCGGAAGGTTTGAGGGCGGCGAGGCGGTCGGAGAGGGAGCCGATCAGACCGAGGATAACGCGGCGGGCGGTGAAGAGATCGCTATCGAGGTAGATCGCGCCGATGACGGCTTCCATGGCGTCTTCGAGGGCGGAGGCGCGGTCGCGTCCACCGGTTTGTTCTTCGCTGGAGCCGAGGCGGAGGCAGTCGGGGAGGTCGATTTCGCGGGCGAGGTCGCTGAGGAATTTTCCTTTGGAGAGGGCGGAGCGGCTTTTGCTGAGCGAGCCTTCGCGGTCGGTCGGAAAGAGATCGAAAAGGGCCTCGGTGAGGACGAGTTGGAGGACGGCGTCGCCAAGGAACTCGAGGCGTTGGTTGCTCTCGGTGATGTCCGGATGCTCCTGAAGGAAAGATGGGTGAGTGAGCGCGCAGTCGAGCAGGCCGGTGTCGCGAAAGGTGTAGTCGAGGCGGCGCTGGAGGGCTTCGAGGGCGAGGTTGTCGGAGTCGGACACGGTGGACGGGGGAGATATTTCGGAGGCGTCGCGCGAGCGCGAGCCCTACGAAGAGCGAGTCAGGAGCTGGCGCTGGAGTAGCGGCGGAGGCCGCGGTGGAAGACGAAGACGGCGATAGCGAACCAGACGATGGTCGCGGCCAGGAGCCAGAGGGCGTGCGTGAGGTTGAGGCCGTTTTCGATGAGGACGCGGGCGGGGACGTTGCTGACGACGACGACGGGCAAGGCGTAGACGAAGACGAGGCTGGCGGCGCCGCGGAAAATGCCCTCGAAGGCCTGGCGGGGGAGGCGGGAGAATTCCGTGAGGGTGAAGTAGCTGCCTTCGAGTCCTTCGGATTTGATGATCCAAAACGTGAAAGAGACGGCGATGGCGACGATGCTGTAGTGGATGACGAGGCCGCAGAGAATCATCAGCGTGTAGATCGCGATGGTGCCGAGGGTGGGCTGGAGATGGAGCTGGCCGGCGGCGTAGAGGACGATGGCGAGGGCGACGAAGACGTTGAGGATGCCTTCGAGTTCCACTTTGCGCGTGGAGGCCATGAACATGAGGTTGCCGGGTTGGGCCAGGAAGAAGTCGAAGTGGCCGGAGCGGATGTTGCGGCCGAGTTCGAAGAGATTGCTCCAGAAGAAACCCATGAGGAGGCGCTGGACGATCATCGAGCTGCCGACGAGGAGGAGCATCTCGTATTTGTTCCAGCCGGCGATGGAGTCGGTGTGTTCGTAGATGACGGAGACGAGGGCGACGTTGACGCCCATCCAGAAGAGTTCGACGAGGCCCCACATGAGGAAGTCGAAGCGAAACATCATCGTCCGCGTGATGGAGTAGCGCGCGCAGGCGAGCCAGAGGCGGAAGTATTGAAGGAGTTTCATCGCGCGTGAGGGATGCGATCAGCCGCCGACGGCGGTGTGGCGGCGGAGGCCGCGGGTCCAGAGGAGTTGCGCGGCGCCGAGGAGGGCGAGGACCCAGAAGGCCTGGATGCCGAGGTTGCGGAGGATCTCGGCTTCGTCGTTTGCGCGGCCGGTGATAATCGAGGCCGGGAAGTACATCTGGTAGTAGTACGGCAGATACTGCGAAATTTCGAAGAGCGGCTTGGGCAGGAGGTCGAGTGGGAAGACCTGACCGGCGAGGAGCGTTTCGATGGCAAGCGACAGGATGATGAAGGACTGGATTTCGAGGAACCAGAACGTCAGCAGGCCGAAGCAGTAGGCGATGGTGAACTGGATGATCGCCGACATGAAGAGTGCGGGGATCGCGTAGGCGATGCGCCAGGTGTCGGTCGGGAAATCGAGGAGGCTGCTCATCAGCGGAAGTGCGACGAGAACGGGGAGCAGGGCGAGTCCGCCGGAGACGATGCGGGCGGCGATGAAAATGCTGAAGCGGTAGAGGTAGTAGTTGATCGGTTTCAGGAGGAATTGGTTGATGAGGCCGTTACGGATTTCTTCGGAGATCTGGTAGTCTTCGCTGAAGGCGCTGATGAAGAATTGAAGGACGAGCAGCGTGACGAAGTAAGTCATCGTCTGCGCGAGGTCGTAGCCGCCGATCTCGGTTTTGCCCTGGAAGGCGGCGTTCCAGAGGATGAAGACGACGATCAGGTGAAAGAGCGAAAACGAGGCGCGGATGGCGAAGTTCCAGCGGTAAACGAGATTGCTCTGAAGGCCGACGAGGAAGGCGTGGCGGTATTTGGTCAGAGCGGAGAGCATTTTATACGGAGCGGATGAGGAGACGGCGGTAGTTGGTAGTTAGTAATTGGTAGTTGGGGCGCAAGCGGGTGGAGCAGATCGCTGGTGGGAGCGATGAAGGAAGCCCGGGCGGAGTCGAACCGGCGGGGTTAAGGCTAACCCGCCCTACCGCGGAAAGTCGGCGGCCTACTTGGAGAGGCCGAAGCGCTCGATGATTTCTTTCGAGAGCTTTTTGTAGGCGGTGGCGCCGGGGCTGAGCGGGTCGTAGGCGAAGATGGTTTTGCCGAAGCTGGGGGCTTCGCTGAGGCGGACGGTGCGCGGGATGACGTTTTCGAAGATCTTGTCGGGGAGGTGTTGTTTCACCTCTTCGACGACTTGACGCGAGAGGTTGGTGCGGACGTCGAACATCGTCATGATGATGCCGCCGACTTCGAGGGCGGAGTTGACGTTGGCGGTTTTGAGTTTGTCGACGACCTTGAGAATCTGGCCGAGGCCTTCGAGGGCCATGTATTCGCACTGGAGTGCGATGAGGAGGTAGTCGGCGGCGGCGAGGCTGTTCATGGACAGCATGCCGAGGGCGGGCGGGCAATCGATGATGATGGCTTTGAAGCGGCCGGAGTCGCGCACGGGCTGGAGCGTGGCGCGCAGTTTCATCAGGTAGTTTTCCGATTGGGCGAGTTCGATCTCGGCGGCGGCGAGGTCCACTTCGGACGGGATGAGGAAGAGGTTGGCGTACTGCGTCTCGGTGATCATCGAGAGCGCGTCGCCTTCGCCGTTGAGGGGGCCGTAGAGGCTTTTGCCTTCTTGTTTCTCGACACCGAGGGCGCTGGTCGCGTTGGCCTGCGGATCGAGGTCGACGACGAGCGTGGGGATTTTCTTGTCGGCGAGCGCGGCGGCGAGGTTGACGGCGGTGGTGGTTTTGCCGACGCCGCCTTTTTGGTTGGCGATAGTGAAGACGAGGCTGCCCATAGGTGGGCGGATTAACCGCGGCGGGGGCGGCGGGGTCGAGCGTTTTAACGGAAAGGTTGCGCGGGAGGCCGGAGGGCTTGGAGATGGGGCGATGATTCCTGAAATCCCTGAGAGTTGGCGCGAGGCGCTGGGCGCTGAAACGGAGAAGCCGTACTTTCGGGCGCTGGATGAGTTTCTGGAGAAGGAGCTGGCGGCGGGAGCGCGGGTGTTGCCGGGGCGGGACGATATTTTCGCGGCGTTGAAGCTCACGGAGCTTCCAGCGGTGAAGGTGGTGTTGCTCGGGCAAGATCCGTATCCGACGCCCGGGCACGCGCATGGGTTGTGTTTTTCGGTGAGGCCGGAGGTGAAGCCGATCCCGGGGTCGCTGCGGAATATCTACAAGGAGCTGGCGGCGGATGTGGGGTTTCTCGCGCCGGGGCATGGGTGTCTTGAAGCGTGGGCGAAGCAGGGAGTGTTGTTGCTCAACACGGTGTTGACGGTGCGGGCGGGGGAGGCGGGGTCGCACCAGAAGCGTGGGTGGGAGGAGTTTACGAACCGGGTGATCGACGTGGTGAACGCGAAGAACGAGCGCGTGGTGTTTGTACTTTGGGGGCGTCACGCGCAGCAGAAGCGCGAGCGGGTGACGAATCCGGTACACGCGGTTGTCGAGTGTGCGCATCCGTCGCCGTTGTCGGCGCGGTTGTTTTTTGGGTGCCGGTGTTTTTCGAAGATCAATGCGCTGCTCGCGGAAGGCGGGCGGGCGCCGGTGGTTTGGCAGTTGCCGCCGGTGGAGGGGCAACTGGTGTGAGGGCGCAGGCGTGTGCGGGGCGCAGAGTGGAGCGGTGATTGATTGGTGAGCGGAGTCGAACTGGCGGGGTTAAGGCTAACCCGCCCTTGTTGTGTGAAACATGGTAAGGTGGATGAA
>CBINDC010000017.1:0-101916 GCA_966249325.1 uncultured Nibricoccus sp.
GGGTAGACCACCCGGTTGATAGGCCAGAAATGTAATCGGAGTAATCCGTTGAGTTAACTGGTACTAATGACCTTTCCGGTTTATGCAGACACTTCCTTTTTTAATTCTAGGCGTTTATTTAACCTCCTTGCCGGAGCTGCCCTAAATTTTCGTAGTATTACTCGACCTTCGGTCGAGTTTCCCTTCCTGGTGACCACATGCCGGGGGTTCCACCCGTTCCCATCCCGAACACGGCCGTTAAGCCCCGAGCAGCCAATGGTAGTAGGACGATAGGTCCCGCGAGAGTAGGTTGTTGCCAGGTCTATGGCCCGAACATTGCGAAAGCAAAGTTCGGGCCTTTTTATTGCCCTTCTATACGTTATCTGACCCCACTAAGCCGAAGCGATTGAGAGTAAACGACCGACCGGGGTTCTCCTATGCGACTGCGATGATGGTTGGCAGTATATCGCGATGGTAACCAGTGATACGGAATTGATCGAAAAGAAGAGGGACGAGCGGGGCCGGAAAATCACGCCAAAGAGAGAGCGGGAGTTGCTAGCGGTCCTGCTCCAGCGCGACGGATAGACCGATAACGACAAACGCATCCACCGGCTTTACCGCGAGGAGCATGCAGGTGTGTCAGCGTTGGGGACTGGACTTCGCTCATGACCAGTTCGTCAGCGGCTGGTCGCTGCGGATGCTCACGATCATCAACGACTACACCTGCGAGTGGCTGTCGCATGAAGGGCAGGTCAGTTTGCGGCATAAAAAAGCCGCGCAGAGCTTCTGCGCGGCTTTCGACATAATCCTTGTCTCGCTTAGAACGCGAAACGCGCACCGATGCGGAAGGTGACGGAGTCGTCTTCAACGATGTAGACCGAAGCCTTCAGCGCGACTTTCTCGGTGAACCAGTGGTTCACGCCGAGCTCAAGTCCGATGGAGTCTTCGGTGTCACTATCCGTGCCGTCGCGATAGCTGAGTTCACCAATGGCGGCGGTCTTGTCAGACAGTGGAACCTCGACGCCGAAGCCGATCTTGTAGAGAAAACCCTCGTCGTTGTCGTTTTGTGCGGGAGCGGGGAATTTCCATTTATCCCAGCCGTATCCAATCGCCGCCGACATGAAGGGCGTGTAACCTTCCAGCTGGTTGTGGTAAACGGCACCAAATTCAACCGTGCTTCTCGTCAGATCGAGCGCATCGCCGTTTACCTGATTGAAAGAATAGCTGCCGGTGAGGTCCACCACATCGCTCACGGGCTGATTGAATACCAGTGCGCCTCCGTTGCCGTTGTCGTCGATGTCGCGGAAATCTGAAGCGAGAAAATCTACGCCGATGTGGCGTTTGCCGATGAGGCCGGCCGATGCACTGTCGGCAGCAAGTGCAGACGACGACGTAACGAAAGTGGCTAGGCCGAGCGCGGCCGCGCTGATGAGTTGCTTTGTAGTGTTCATGTTTTGGGTTTAGTAAAAGTGCCGGTGCATTTACTTTGCAGCTCGTGCAGTGGCATGAATTTGCAAAGTAGCCTCTAAGAACGCTATGACAAGCGGCGGTTCGAGTTGGCGGCCATGTTGACAAATTTTTCGAGCCTTGCGGTTTCTTATAGGCTCTCCGTTGCCGCATGCGTGAGGTTTTTCTGGCTAGCGATGATTTAATTCCCATCGTTCGCGGCCAATATGCGCATACTCGTGACTGGTGGCGCGGGCTTTCTCGGCTCGCATCTTTGCGAACGTCTTTTAGGCGAGGGAAACGAAGTCATCTGCATCGATAACTTTTTCACCGGGCGAAAGGTGAACATCACCCACCTTATGGCCAACCCCAGCTTCGAGCTGGTGCGCCACGACGTTATCGATCCGTTCAAGTATGAGGTCGATCAGATCTACAATCTGGCCTGTCCCGCATCCCCGCCGCACTACCAGTACAACCCCATCAAGACGACTAAGACGTCCGTCATGGGCGCGATCAATTGTCTCGGGTTGGCGAAACGTGTGCGTGCGCGTGTTTTCCAGGCGAGCACGTCGGAGGTTTATGGCGATCCATCGGTACATCCGCAGCCGGAGAGTTATTGGGGTAATGTGAATCCTATCGGGCGCCGCTCCTGCTACGATGAGGGCAAACGCGTCGCCGAGACGCTGTTCTTCGACTATCACCGCGAGAACAACGTAGATATCCGCATCGTTCGCATCTTCAATACCTACGGCCCCCGGATGCATCCGAACGACGGCCGCGTTGTCTCCAATTTCATCGTACAGGCTCTGCGCGGCGAAGATCTCACGGTTTACGGCGACGGTTCGCAAACGCGGTCATTCTGCTATGTCGACGATCTCATCGAAGGTTTTGTCCGCTTGATGAACCAGACCGAGACAGTCGGGCCGGTGAATATCGGCAATCCGGGCGAGTTTACCATGCTTCAATTGGCCGAGCTCACGCTCAAGCTGGTCGGCGGCAAATCGAAGATCGTCCACAAGCCGCTTCCAGCCGACGATCCCAAACAGCGCCGCCCGGATATCACGATCGCGAAGAAAGTCCTGAAGTGGGAGCCGACCGTCCCCCTCGACGAGGGGCTCAAGCGCACCATCGCCTATTTCAAGACGCAGGTCTGATCTGGCTGCGCCTCATTTGCTCGGCTGAAACGACAGGCAAAGCCCCGGGTGTGCCCGATTTTGTCGTTTGCCATGTTTTCGCGCCTGCCTACACGTTGACGCCCTTTCATGATCTCCTGGTTCTTCAAAAAATTCTCCGGCCGCCACTATCGTAAGTTCCTAGAGAAAGTCCGTCCGACGGTCGCGCGAATCAACGAGATCGAGCAATCCTACCAGTCGCTTACCGACGAACAGCTCCGCGCCAAGACCGACGAGTTCCGCGCGCGCCTCAAGGCCGGCGAAACGCTCGACCAGTTGCTCCCGGAGGCTTTCGCGACGGTGAAAAATGCCGCCCGCCGCCTCGTCGGCACGCGCGCAGTCGTTTGTGGCCACGAACTCGAGTGGAATATGGTCCACTTCGACGTGCAGCTCATCGGTGGCATGGCGATCCATGAGGGGCGCATCTCCGAAATGGCCACGGGCGAGGGCAAAACCCTCGTCTCCACCTGCCCGCTTTATCTCAACGCCCTCAACGGTCGCAACGCGCAGCTCGTCACCGTCAACGACTACCTCGCTCGCCGCGACTCCGAGTGGATGGGCCATCTCTTCGGCTTCCTCGGCCTCACGACCGGCTGTATTCAGCAACAAATGCCGTCCGATCTCCGCCGCGAGATGTACGGGCGCGACATCACGTACGGCACGGCGAGCGAGTTTGGCTTCGATTACCTCCGCGACAACGGCATGGCCACGCGCAAGGAAGACCAAGTGCAACGCGATCACTGGTTCTGCATCGTGGACGAAATCGACTCCATCCTCGTCGACGAAGCCCGCACGCCGCTGATCATTTCCGGACCCGCACCGATCGAGCGCGAGCAGCCCTTTACCCGCTTGAAGCCCGGCATCGACCGTCTCGTCAACGACCAGATCCGTCTCTGCAACAAGCTCGTCAGCGAGGCCAAGGAGATTCTCGAAAAAGCCGGCGCCACGAACGACGACAAACGCGAGGGCGCGCTGAAGCTGCTCCAGGTCAAAATGGGGCATCCGAAAAACAAGCAGCTCCTCCGCATCATGGAGACGCCCGAGTGGCGCAAGCTCCTCGACAAGACCGAGACCGACATGAACAGCGACTTCAACAAGGTGGAGCTCTACCGCCTGAAGGAAGAACTGCTCTTCGTGATCGACGAGCGGCAGCACCAGGCCGATCTCACCGAAATCGGTCGCACCAAACTCCGTCCGGATAATCCCGACGCGTTCATGCTGCCCGATCTCGCCACCGAGTTTAGCGATCTCGACAAGGACCCCGCGCTCACGCCCGAGCAGCGCGAAGAGACGAAGCGCAAATCCCAAGATCGTTACAGCGAGATCTCCGAAGAAATTCACGCGATCAGCCAGCTCCTGCGCGCCTATTCGCTCTACGAGCGCGACGTCGAATACGTCGTCCAAGAGGGCAAGGTCATGATCGTCGACGAAAACACCGGCCGCGTTATGCCCGGTCGCCGCTGGTCCGACGGGCTTCATCAGGCCGTCGAGGCGAAGGAAAACGTGAACATCGAGCGCGAGACACGCACGTATGCGACGATCACGATCCAGAACTATTTCCGCATGTACGAGAAGCTCGGCGGCATGACCGGTACCGCCGAGACCGAAGCGACCGAGTTCAACGAAATCTACCGCCTTTCCGTACAGGTCATCCCGACCAACAAGCCCTGCATCCGCATCGATAAAAACGACAGCATCTTCAAAACCCGCCGCGACAAATTCAACGCGGTCGTCAATGAGATCAAAGCCGCCAACGACCGCGGACAACCTGTCCTCGTCGGTACCGTGAGCGTCGATTCCTCGGAAGTGCTTTCGCGCATGCTAAAGCGCGCCGGTGTGATTCACACCGTTCTCAATGCGAAATACCACGAACAGGAGGCTGACATCGTCGCCCGCGCCGGACAGCGCGGCGCCGTCACCATCGCGACGAACATGGCCGGTCGCGGTACTGACATTAAACTCGGTGAAGGCGTCCGCGATCTCGGCGGTCTCTACGTGATCGGCACGGAGCGTCACCAATCCCGCCGCGTCGACCGGCAGCTCCGCGGTCGTTGCTCTCGCCAGGGCGATCCGGGTCTCACCAAGTTTTTCCTGTCGCTCGAAGACGAGCTCATGCGCCTCTTCCTGCAGGGCAATCTCGCCTCGCGCCTCATGGAAGGCTCGATGAAGGAGGGCGAAGAGCTCGAGCATCCGTGGCTCAACCGCTCGATCGAAGGCGCTCAGAAAAAAGTCGAGCAACAGAACTTCTCCGTCCGCAAACGCCTGCTTCAGTACGACGACGTGCTCAACAAGCAGCGCGAGGTCATCTACGGCATCCGCAATGGAGCGATCCATGCCGAGCGTCCGAAGGACATCATTTTTGAGCAGATCGAGGAAGAGGTCGCCAACCGCCTCGCCACCGCTGGCTATGGCGAAAAATCCGGCGCGACCGGGACCGCCGTCGAAAGTCTTGTTGGCTGGGTGAACACGCACTTCCCGATTTCGCTGAAGGTCGAGGAGCTCTCCGGCGGCAACGCCGAGTCGTATACCAAGCTCATCGTCGATCGCATCAAGGAAGCGTACGCTGTGAAGGAATCCGTCGAGATTCCTGAGGCGCTTGGCTCGCTCGAGCGTTATGTCGTGATCAACGCTATCGACCACCACTGGCAGGAGCATCTCACCGAGATGGAAAATCTCCGCCAGGCAGTCGGCCTTCGCAGCTACGGACAGAAGGATCCGCTCGTCGAATACAAGGGCGAGGCCTACAAGTACTTCGAGGAGCTCATGAACAACGTGCGGCTCCAGATCTGCACCGGCCTCTTCCGCAGCGCGAGCAACCTGCAGGCGTTTGAAAACATGCTCGCGCTCCTCAGCCGCAGTGCGCGCACGGTCGGCCCGGACAATCCGCCGCCCGCCTCCACGACGCGCCCGCCGATTCCGGTCAGCGGCGACGCGCCTGCCGAGGCCGCGCCCGAAGCGGAGATCAAGCTCCCGGCCGTCACCATCCGTCGCGAGACGCCAAAGGTCGGCCGCAACGATCCCTGCCCGTGCGGCAGCGGCAAAAAATTCAAAAACTGCCACGGCGCTTAAGAAGCCGTTGAGCGGCGCGTATCACGCCTGCGCGCCGCTCATCTTTCCGTCCGCGGCGTGGCTCGGCCGGTCCGGCATTGGCTGAATGATCGTTCAACGCGGCAGATTTGCTGCGAGGTACGGCGTTTGCTGATGCGCACTGAATTTCCCGGCCCGGCGCACTGGCCGATCCTCACGCACCATGTCCCAACCCACCGCTTCCACCGTTTACGATCCTTACGCCGAACAGCCTCCATCGGTGTGGAAAAAACATGAGGGCTGGTTCTGGGCCGGAGGCGTTTTCTTTTTCACGGTTTTGCTGACGGTGATTTCTTTTCCACCGTTCAACGCGGGAGAGTTCGCCTACGCGTTTGCCGTGCCCGCGGTGCTCTGGGCGTACCGGCGCCCCAGTTTCAAGCTATATGCCTGGACCGTGTTGGCCGCGCAGATTGTCGCATGGACGCTGTTGCTGAGCTGGCTGCATCACGTCACCTGGCTCGGGCTGTTTTTGCTGGGGCCGTTTATCGGTGTCTGGGTGGGGCTGTGGTATCTCGGCGTCTGGTGGGCGGTGCCGCGCATGCTGGGGCGGTCAACAGGCTTGCGCATTTTCACGATGCTCGGGCTGGGCGGATTGTGGGTATTGAACGAGTGGACACGCACGTGGCTGTTCGGCGGGTTTCCATGGCTGCCGCTCGCGGCGAGCCAGTGGAAGCAGATCAGCGTGCTTCAGATCGCGTCGTATACCGGCGCGCTCGGCATCTCGTATGTCCTGATTGTGGCCAATCTCGGTTTCGCTGCCTATGCGAACCGGCTTTTCTTCGAGAAACTCAAGGGGCTGGCGCGTCGCAGTCAGGAGTTTTTCATGGCGATGTTTTTGCTGATCGTGTGCCTGACCGTGCATATCCGGGAGACCGTGAATCGCGGAGCGTATCGGACGACGATCGGGCGGGTGGCGCTTGTGCAGCCGTACATCCCGCAATCGGTGAAGTGGGATGAGTCGAGGGCCGCGGGCATCTTGGAAACTCTTTCGAGCACGACAGAGCGTGCCATGGCGACGCGTCCCGATCTGGTCATCTGGCCGGAAGCGGTGACTCCTTTCGCGGTCAAAGGAAACGCTTCGGTTCAGTCGTGGACCGAGGCCCTAGTCGGGAGGACCGGCGTTCCGCTGCTCATGGGTTCGGTCGCGATCGAAGGTTCGGGGCAGGGGGACGCGTACTGGACGAATGGTGCGTTTGTGATCGATCCGATGGTGGGGCTTCAGTCGTCGTCATACGCGAAGCGCCGACTGGTTCCGTTTGGCGAGTTCGTTCCGTTTCGCTCTGTGCTTGGCTGGCTGGAGAAAGTCACCGACGTGGGAGAAGGCGATTTTGTTGCGGGCACGAGCGCGACACCGCTGCTGATCACGGCGAAGAGCGGCATTTTCACCGTGTCTCCGCTAATCTGTTACGAGGACATTTTCCCGCAGCTCGCGCGTGAGAGTGTGCTTTCCGGCGGAGAGATTTTTGCGGTGCTGACCAACAACGGCTGGTTCGGAGAAGGCGGTGCGGCTTACCAGCACGCGGCGCACTCGGTGTTGCGCGCGGTGGAGACGCGCCGGCCTGTGATTCGCTGCGGCAACGGCGGCTGGAGTGGCTGGATCGACGAGTTTGGGCTGATTCGCAACGAGATGACGAACAAGGCCGGGAGCATCTACTTCCGCGGCACGGCGACGTACGAGATCACGCGGGATAGTCGCTGGGTTGACACGCCCAGTTTCTACACGCGTTTCGGCGATTGGTTCGTGGGAGTTGCGCTCGCGCTGGTGCTGCTGGGTTTTGGCTCGGTGGCGTTCGAACTGCCCGCTCCGCGCAAATCCGAGGATGTCGAGGAAGCTGCGAAAGAAGGCTGAGCTAAGCGGGGGAAGCGTTTGCTCTAAGCATTGAGCGACTTCCTCCCTTGACCGCGATTTATCGGTAAACAATGGCTTCGGCAGTATCCCGGGCCGTGTTTTGAGCGGCTTTCCCGCCCGTCATTTTATCCATCTGTCTATCCGTCATGATTTCTTACGCCTGTCCGTTCCCACAGAACTTTGTGTGGGGTGTCGCCACCGCCGCACCGCAGATCGAAGGAGCCGCGTTCGAGGATGGGAAAGGCGAGTCGATCTGGGATCGTTATGCGCGCGTTCCTGGCAAGGTGCTGAAAGGCGACACGCTCGATGTGGCGTGCGATCATTACCGCAAGTTCGGCGAGGACTTCGCGCTGATGCGGCGACTCGGCGTGAAAAATTACCGGCTGTCGCTGGCGTGGCCGCGTATTTTCCCGAAGGGCGATGGCGCCGTGAACCAGGCGGGGCTGGATTTTTATCACCGGCTTTTCGATGCGATGGCGGAGAATGGGATAACGCCGTGGGTGACGATGTTTCACTGGGATTTGCCGCAGGCGCTGGAGGATCGGGGCGGCTGGACCGCACGTGTGACGGTCGATGCGTTTGCGACGTACGCCGATACAGTGGTGAAGGCGTTTGGCGGGAAGGTGAAAAACTGGATCACGCTGAACGAGATTCGGTGCTTCACGCTGCTAGCGTACAAGAACGGCGGGCCGAAGGCGCCTGGGCGCAAGGAGCCGGAGGCGGTGGTGAATCAGACTTACCATCATGCGCTGCTTTGTCATGGGCACGGCGTGCGGGCGGTGCGCGAGTTCGGCGGACGCGGTGCGCGGGTGGGGCTTACGGATAACTGCGACGTGTGTATCCCGGTTTCAGAGACGCCGCGTGACATCGCGGCGGCGCGGCAGTGGTTCACGGAGAAAAATCTCCACATTCTCGGCGCGATTTATGGCGGCGGTTACGCGCCTGAATATCTGAAGCGCGTCGGTGCTGATGCGCCGAAGACCGAGCCGGGGGATTTTAAGTTGATCAGCCTGCCGACGGATTTTCTTGGGCTGAATATCTATACGGCGACGCATGTGCGCGCGGCGGCAGTGGGTGGTTATGAAGAGGTGAAGCTACCGGCGAATTATCCGCGAGCGGACAGCGTGTGGCTCAATCTGGTGCCGCAGTGTATGTACTGGGCGACGCGGATGGTGCGCGATGTTTACGGAGTGCCGGCGGTTTATGTGACGGAGAATGGGTGCGGCTACGACGACGAGCCGGTCGTCAATGGCGAGGTCGCGGATCTGCATCGCCGGGAGTATCTGCGCGCGCATCTGCGCGAACTGCACCGCGCGGTGGCGGATGGTGTGCCGGTGGCGGGTTATTTCCTCTGGTCGTTCATGGATAATTACGAGTGGGAGGATGGGTACACGCGTCGCTTCGGGATCGTGCATTGCGATTTCGCCACGCAGGTGCGCACGCCGAAACTTTCCGCGCTGTGGTACGCGAAGGTGATGGCTGAGAACCGTATTCTCTGACGCTGACGCGGCTCGGGTGACGAACGAAGCGCAGAGCGATTACTTCGCTTGCGGCTCTACGAAGGCGGCGAGGGCGTAGATGAGCGCGGCGTTCCAGTTGATGGCGATTTCGTTGCGCTCGTAGCTGCCGAGTTCGTCCACCCAGCTGCGCCCATCGGGCCAGGCGCCGCCGACGAGGTAGCCGGGCCACGCGGGTTCGCCGCGGCGGTCGTGCGGATGTTGCGGTGGATTCGCGCCGAGGCCGGTGATGTAGGAGCGGCCGTGGTAGTTGCGTCCGAATAGGTGGCCGAGGGCGAGTAGGGCGGTTTCGCGGTAGCGCGGGTCGGGGCGGAGGCGGTCGGCGAGGTGGAGCTGGAGGGTCTGGCCGGCGACGTTGCCGTTGCAGCCCCAAGACCAGTCCTGGCGCTCGACGCCGAGCGGACGGGCGTGGGCGTTGGCGGCGGCGGTTTCGACGGCGCGGTCGGCGTGACTGAGCAAGTCGTCGGTCAGGCGGCGGACGAGCGCGTGGTCTCGTGGATCGGTTTCCTTCGTGGCGTGCCCGGAAAGCAGATACGTGGAGAGGGCGAGGTCGTTGACGTCGCCCCAGCCGGGGCCGTTTTCGGAGAAGACTACTTTGGCGGCGCGGGTTTCGAATTCGCGGAGGAAGGCGGCGTCGCCGGTGGTTTGCCAGAGTTCGGCGGCGGCCCAGAGGCGGGCGGAGTGGTCGGGGGCGTCGTAGCCGCCGGTTTTGAAAGCGCGTTGATCGGGGTCGATTTGCTCCGGGTGTTTGAGCAGGCAGGCCCAACTGAGTTGAGCGGCTTTGAGACAGCGGTCGGCGAAGGCGGTGTCGTGGGCGCGGAAGTGGCGGGCGGCGGCGGCCATCATGGCGGTGAAGTGCGCGGTGGCGTTGGTGCCCCACGGGGCGAAGTAGCGAGGGTCTTTGTCGTTCGCGGCGGGGCCCCAGAAGCGGAAGTCGGGGGAGCTGAGTTTTTGGTAAACGCGGCCGTCCTCGAGCTGCATGGTGAAGAGCCATTCGAGCTCCCAGCGGATTTCGTCGAGGAGATCGGGCGTGGCGTTGGCGCTCTCGGGGATGCCGAGATTCACGGCGGCGATGCGCTGCGGGAAATGTTCGAGGGCTTTGAACATGAGGCCGACGGTGACGCCGGCGTTGACGACGTATTTGTTGTAGTCGCCGGCGTCGTGCCAGCCGCCGGTGGAGGCGTGGCGTTTGTGTCCGCCGCCGACGTGATCGAGCCAGCCGTCGTCGAGGTGACAGGCGTGCTGATGGTAGGTGACGCCATTGTGCGTGCCGGTGACTTCGGTGCCGCAGCGCCAGAGGTACATGGCGCGCGTGACGGTAGTGAAGGGAGCGTTCCAGATGTCGTTGCCGATGGTGAAGGGCGCGGAGCGTCCGAGATCGGAGACGTCGATGACGTAGCGGCCTGGCTCGGTGATGGCACTGAAGTCGAGGAGGCGGAGGGTTTCGTTGGTGTCGGTCGCGGCGGTTTGGAGCGAGGCGCTGGCGGAGGCGGAGAAGACTTCGTGTTCGCCGGCGGAGTCGATGCGGAGGACGCGGAAGTTTTTCGCGGAGGCGAGTGCGGTGGCTTGTTTCGCGGAGGTGGGGAAAAAGCCGATACTGTTTACGCGGATGGGTGCGCCGGGCGTGAGGTTGAGCGGAGGTTTGTCGGCGGCGTGAGCGAGTGTGCCGAGGGTGAGGAGTGTGAGGAGGAGCGTGGGGCGCATGATTGGAGAGAGACAGGGTGCTGCGGATCAGCGGGTGGGTTCGCCGACAATGATGCCGCGGCCGCCGGTGCCGAGATAAACGCGACCGTGGGTGCGGGCGTCGCCGGTGATGCAGTTGATGTAGCCGAAGCGGGTTTGCGGGGTGTTGAGAACGAGCCAGGTCTGGCCGGCGTCGTCGGAGCGGAAGAGGGCGCGGGTGGCGTGGATTTTTCCGGCGAGGTAGATCGCGGGGTGGCGCTGGCCGTCGGCGGGTTTGCCGAAGCCGAGGGCGGAGGCGGAGGTGATGTTTTTGAGTTTCGAGTAGGTCACGCCGCCATCGGTGGAGCGGTAGATGCCGGACTCGGTGAGAATCCATAGATGACCGGTGTAGCCGGGGACAGATTTGGGCGCGGTACCGGCGGCGGGGATACGGGTGGAGGATTTTTTGAAGGAGCGGGCGCCGTCGTGGCTGTAGTAGGCGGCACCGGTCGTCTGGTCGTAGAGGTAGAATTTGAGCGGGTCGACGCGGTCGGCGACGGGTGTGTCGTTGTGGAATTCGCCGGAGGAAACGAATGCGCCGGTCGAGGCGGTCCAAGTGGCACCGTCGTCGGTGGAGAAAAAGGGGACGGATTTTTTGGGGAGCCAGAGGAGGGTTTTGCCGTCGGAGGAAATCGTGATTTTTCCGGGGCCGTTTTTCTGCGCGGTGGAAGGAGCGGCAGGGAGATCGGTCCAGGTCTTTGCGCCGTCGAGGGAGAGGGATGCGCGGGCGGGGCCGGCGTGGGTGCGGACCATTTTGGCGGGGGCGTTTTCGGCGAACTCGAGCGAGTAGTTGGTGCCGTGCATGGGTGCGTGCGCGCCGCGAGGCGGGATGGCGGAGAGGCCGTCGTGGCGGAAGCCGCCGAAGTCGCCGATGACGCTGATGAGCGGCGCGCCTTCGGGCGGGCTGACGAGGGCAAGGGGGACAGTTTCCTCGATGCCGGTGGTGGCGGCGAAGGTCCAGCGGGTGATGCCGCCGGAGTCGGAAGCGTTGGCGTTGTCGGTGCCGAAGAGTCCGTACCCGGTGATGAAATACGCGCGGCTGGAGTCGAAGGGATCGAGGTCGATGTCGCCGGTCCAGTGCGGAGTGAATTTCGCGACGTAGGGAGCGGAGGAAGTGTCTTGAGGCGCGGAAGTGAGGATGGGTTTCCACGTGGTGCCGGAGTCGGTGCTGCGGAAGATTTCGTCGCCGAGGGTCCAGCGGTTGAGCGTGGAGACGAGGAGGGTGCCGGGGTTTTTCGCGTCGAGGGCGAGGCCGGCGTAGCCGAAGTTGTCGCGGTCGAGAATGCCGGGGTGGACGGGGGAGATGTCGGTCCAGCGGTTGTCGGCGGGGAAATATTTCCAGACGGCGCCACGGGTGACGTCGTTTGGGCCGAGGTAGTTTCCGTAGGTGAGAAAGAGCGTGCCGTCGGGGGCGATGGCGGCTTGGTGGGGGATCAGGCCGGTGGGCTGGCCGGGGATGGGGAGCCAGGTTTTCCCGGCGTCGTTGGAGCGGAAGAGGGCTGGGCCGGTGAGGTTGTTGACGCCGACGTAGATGGTCGGAGTTGGTTGCCCGACGGAGCCGCTGGAGCGGTCGAAGAGAGTCAACGTGATGCTTGCGGCGGGGAAGCTGGTGATTTTTTTCCACGAGGCGGCGAAGTCGTCGCTGAGCCAGAGGCCGTCCTGGTTGGTACCGAGGAGGAGGCGGTTGTTGAAGTGGGGATCGATCTGGAGGCGCTCGCCGGTGGAGCGGCCGTCGGCGTTGCCGCCGAGTTTGAAGGGGAGGGGCGTGCGCTGCCAGGTGGCGCCGTGGTCGGTGGAGCTGAGGATGGCGGCGTTTTTGGCCCAGTGGGCGAGGTACTGGCCGGCGGCGAGGTAAACGCGGCGAGGCTCGATGGGATCGGTGGCGAGGCTGACGATGCCGAGGAGCTCGCTGTCCTCGGGGCCGAGATCGTCGTTGAGCGGGAGCCAGCGGGCGGCGTCGGGGAGCCACCGATACGCACCGCCGACGTCGGTGCGGGCGTAGACGAGGCCGGGCTGGGTGGGGTTGAAGATGACGCCGGAGACGAAGCCGCCGCCGGAGATGGGGACGTTGCGCCACTGGTAAGGCACGGACTCAGGCAGTGGTTTGTGGCCGGAGAAAAGCGCATTGCTGCTCAACGAGCACAGCAGCGCAAGGAGGCGAAAGGCGGTGGGCATGAGCGGGGGAATGAAGCGAGCGGGGGAATGAAGCGGGCGGGCGGTAAAGGCGGGACGGATTTTTGCTTGCCCGAACAGCGGAAACGCGTGATTTAGCCTTAAACTTTTGCTTTATCCGTGGCTGCTCAAGCCCTAACTTCCCTGATCAACCCCACGCCCCTTCGAGATGTCAGCCGTAGCGAGCAGTTGTTTTTTTGCCGGTTGCCCTGTTTGACCGCTCGCGACGCGCGTGTGACTGAGCTGCGCGGCGCATGAATTTTCCCGCACTTTCTAATCCATGAAATTTACCGACGGACAGTGGATGCTTCAGCCAGGCGTCAGCGCCTTTTATCCGGCGGAGGCGCACGACGTGACGACCGAGGGCGAGTCGCTCGTTATCCACGCGCCGACGAAACCGATCAAGCATCGCGGCGACACGCTGGGCGGGCCGTTGCTGACGGTCACGTTGAGTGCACCGATGGACGATGTGGTGCGGGTGCGGCTGGAGCATTTTTCGGGGGCGAAGGATCGGAATCCGGCGATCCCGTTGCAGCCGGTGGCGGCGCCGACGGTGACGATCGAAAACGAGAAGACGCATGCGTCGCTGCGCGCGGGCGGGCTGGTGGCGAAGTTGAAACGCGACGGATGGGAAATCGTTTTTGAGGGCGGCGGGCGGCCGCTGACGAAGAGCGGCTGGCGCGGTCTCGGATATATCCAGCGGGCGGGGCAGGGAAACTTTGTTCACGAGCAGCTCAATCTGGGCGTGGGCGAATGCGTTTATGGGCTGGGCGAGCGGTTCACCGCGTTTGTGAAGAACGGGCAGGTTGTCGAAAACGTGAACAAGGACGGCGGCACGGCGTGCGAGCAGGCGTACAAGTCGGTGCCGTTCTACATGACGAATCGCGGCTACGGCGTGCTCGTGAATAGCGCGGGGCCGGTGTCGTTCGAGGTGGCGTCGGAAAAAGTGGCGCGCGTGCAGTTCAGCCAGCCGGGCGAATCGCTGGAGTATTTTCTGATCTACGGGCCGACGCCGAAGGAGATTTTGCGGAAGCTCACGGCGCTGACGGGGCGTCCGGCGCTGCCGCCGGCGTGGACGTTTGGGCTGTGGCTGACGACGTCGTTCACGACGAGCTATGACGAGGCGACGTGCGTGAGTTTCATCGAGGGGATGAAGCAGCGCGATCTGCCGCTGCACGTTTTCCACTTCGACTGTTTCTGGATGAGGGAATTCGACTGGTGCAACTTTCAGTGGGACCCGCGGACGTTCCCCGATCCGGAGGGAATGTTGAAGCGGTTGCACGAGCGCGGGCTGAAAATTTCGTTGTGGATAAATCCCTACATCGGGCAGCGCTCGGTGCTTTTTGAAGAGGGGCGCAAGGGCGGCTACTTCATCAAGACGACTGCGGGCGATGTGTGGCAGACGGATCTGTGGCAGCCGGGCATGGCGATCGTGGACTTCACGAATCCGGCGGCGTGCCAGTGGTTCGGCGATCATCTGCGGCGGCTCGCGAAGATGGGCGTGGACAGTTTCAAGACGGATTTCGGCGAGCGCATCCCGACCGAGGGCGTGGTTTATCACGACGGCTCCGATCCGGCGGGGATGCACAACTTTTACCCGATCCTCTACAACGAGGTCGTTTTCAAAGTGCTCGAGGAGATTCGCGGTAAAGGCGAAGCGGCGTTGTTCGCGCGGTCGAGTTACGCGTCGGGGCAGCGTTTCCCGATTCACTGGGGCGGCGACTCGTGGTCGACGCTTGAGTCGATGGCGGAGAGTTTGCGCGGCGGGCTTTCGCTGAGCGCGTGCGGGTTTGGTTATTGGAGTCACGACATCGGCGGCTTCGAAGGGCTGCCACCGGCGGCGGTGTACAAGCGCTGGGTGGCGTTTGGGCTGATGTCGTCGCACAGCCGGCTGCACGGAAGTTCGTCGTATCGAGTGCCGTGGAATTATGACGACGACGCGTGCGATGTGCTGCGGTTCTTCACGAAACTGAAATGCCGGCTGATGCCGTATCTGTACGCGGCGGCGGTGGAGGCGCATCGCGAAGGTGTTCCGATGATGCGCCCGATGCAGCTGGAGTTTCCCGATGATCCGGCCTGCGACACGCTCGACCGGCAGTACATGTTGGGCGGATCGCTGCTGGTCGCGCCGGTTTTCACGGAGGACGGATCGCTGGATTATTATCTGCCGGAGGGTCGCTGGACGCATCTGCTCACGGGAGAAGTTCAAGAAGGCGGTCGCTGGCGGCGCGCGCAGCACGGGTTTCTCAGCCTCGGGCTTTTTGTGCGCGGCAACACGGTGCTGGCGGTCGGTGCGAACGATGCGCGGCCCGACTACGATTTTGCGGAGGACGTGACGCTTCACGTTTACGAACTGGCCGATGGCGCTGAGACGGGCTGCCGCGTGACGGACGTGAAAGGGGGCGAGCGTGCTGAGTTCAAAGTCCGCCGTCAGGGAAATCGCTATGAGGCGAACGTGGTGTCGGGCCAGGTCGGTCGCTGGTCGCTGGCGATTGGCGGGGCGTTTGCGGCTGGAAATCCAGCAGCGGCGGGCAAGCGAGTCGTGGAGACTGGGCGCACGGCTACGATCACGTCGTAGCCAGTCCACCGCCTGAAACGTAAAACTTAAACGGTCCGGTTTTTTTGTGGTGATTTAACGACAAATGCTGATACCGCTATTTCCCGTAGGCGTTCTTTCCGGGCTAGCCCGGGCTTTTTTCAATTTCCGACTGGGCGGCTAAGCGTACCCGCGCGTGCCGCTTGAGTTCGTAAACCGATAACACCCCAAACCCCATGAATACGTACAAATGGTCGCAGGCGAGTCTCTCGCTGACGCCCGCTTGGTCCGCCCTCGGCAATCCGAGGGGCGTTGAAAGGTCCGCAACTGCAACGACTGGTAGCGATAAGAAACGGCGGCCGGCAGGCTCACGTTTCGAGGAAGCCGCCCGCGCTCCCGCTGGTATTGGCAGAGACGAAAGCGTTCATCGCGACGATGAGCGCTGCCCGATCTGGTATGCCTCGCGACATGCTGAAAACGGTCACGTCGTGCTTCCCGGCCACAACGAGGGACTCGAGACGCGTTACGGCGGCGAAGTGCCCGTGTGATATCCGACCGGTTCATCGCTGAGTCTCTCAAGCCCGCGCCGTTTATCGCGCGGGCTTTTTCTTCGACATTTCCGGGTGATCGCCCGCTGATTTGGACCCGCGCGTTTCACGCGTGATCTTCGCACATGCCTCGCTCCGCCAAACGCAAAGCCATCCGCGCCGCAACGCTCGCCGACGTCGGTCGCGAGGCTGGGGTTTCCGCGATGGCGGCCTCCGCTGTGCTCAACGGCGCCCGTACGTCGTCGCGCATCTCGCCGGAGACCCGCGAGCGTATCCTGGCTGCGGCGACGAAGCTTCGTTATCGGCCCAACGCGGCGGCCCGCGCGCTCGCCGAACGCAAGATGAACACCATCGGCGTGGCCGCGGTCTTCGACGAGAGCGGCGAGCTAAACCACTACTTTCTCGAGGTGTTCAACGGTGTGATCGAGGCGGCCGCGCACAATCATCAGAACACGACGGTTTTCACGCTCCACGACTGGGAGCAGGATTTCGGGCGGCTCAATGGGTTTTGCGATGGGCGTATCGATGGACTCATCCTCGTGGGACCGATCATCAGCGAGGAGACGGCGAAGCATCTGCCGGAGCACACGCCGTTCGTGGCGTTGCACTCAAATATTCCGCTGCCTGGCGTGCTCAACATCGAGAGCGACGAGGAGACCGGCGCGTATGAAATTGTGCGCCACCTCATCGCGAACGGGCATCGCCGCATTCTGCATCTGGCGGGTCAAAGTGGGCTCCTCGGTGCGGAGCGACGGTTAAGCGGATACCGCCGCGCGCTCGCTTCGGCGCGGATTCCGTTCGATCCCGCGTTGGTGGTGGAGGCGGGCTTTAGCGTGGCGTTTGGCCGCACTGCCATCGCCGAGTGGCTCAAGAAGAACCGCGGGCAGCCGCTGCCCGATGCGATATTTTGCGCGAGCGATCCGACGGCGGCCGGATGTCTGGAGGCGCTCTCCGAAGCCGGGCTGCGCGTGCCGGCGGATATTTCGGTGACAGGGTTCGACGACAGTCTCGCTGCGCGCACCACGCTGCCACAGCTCACCACCGTGCGGCAGCCGCTGCGCATGATGGGGATGAAAGCCGTCGACAGCCTGCTCGCGCGCATCCGGCAACACCAGGGGCAGGCCGACCACACGGAACCGAAGCCCATTGTTTTTCCCGTCGAAGTGGTGGTGCGCGCGTCGGTGCGAAACATCGCGGGCAAAGAGTAAATAACTCTGGCGTTTGCCGCGCTGTCGCGCTTCGTGCTTGGGCCGCACGCCGCATGAAAGTCACCGGACTCGCCCTCGTTCCGCCTCCCACCGCCAGCGATCTTCCCAAGGTCACGCCCGAGCTGCTCGCGTCGGTTCTCGCGCGTTATTCGCGCAGTAACGAGGGCATCGGCGCGATCATGAGCAAGGTGGACCTCGCCAACCCGGAGGCGTCGATCGACCGCATTCTGAAGTTCGTCGATTACGGACACGCTTCGATCGGCGGGCTCACGGGCGGACTGGCGATCGCGATCGACGATGTGTCGATGTGGCTCGCGTATAAAATTTTCGAGATCGCGCAGATGGCCGACGGCCAGGAGTCGAGCACGCGCTATATCACGATGGACGCGTCGAATCTGCCGACTCCCGCAGAGATCGGCATCCCGGACGACCTCGCGCCGCGCTGGCAGGCGCTGATGGCGAAATCGTTCGCGGCCTATCATTCCGAATACGCCCGGCTCGATGCCGCGGCCACCGCGCAGCCTTCGCTCGTGCGTGTGCCGCCCGATGCGAAACCGGCCGTCGTCACCCGTCTGCGCAAGAACTATGCGCTGGATCGCGCCCGTTACTTTATCCCGCTCGCCACGCGGACCAATCTTGGTCTCGTGCAGACTTCGCGCATGTGGGCGCAGACAGTGAAACATCTCGATTCGCTGCCGCACCCGGAAGCGAAGGCGGCGGCGAAACTCATTCGCGACGAATTGCTCAAGCAGTCGCCGCGTTTGATGCGCCATAGCTACGCGGAGAAATCCTACGAGGAGCAGGCGCGCCAGGAACTCGCGGCGAGTCTCCGGCTCGGGCTGGAGCGTCTCTCGACCGCGCCGCTCGCGGATGAAGTTTGGGTTCACGTGGATCGCGCGACGCCGCCGTTTCTCGCCGAGACGCAATCACTCTCTGAAGCGCTCCGGCATCGGCCGAATCGCTACGCGCAACATGGCACTGCGTCGCGTCGCATGAAGGTGAGTTTCGCCTGGAATAACATGGCCGTCGCGGAGCTGCGCGACCTGAACCGGCACCGCACGGGGCATCGTTACACGCCTTTCATCCAGGCCGGGTTTTATCTGCCACCCGAGATCAAGCACAGCGATCATGCGGCGCTGCTCGACGAACAAGCGGCGCTCACGAAAGAGCTGATGCAGCGCGGGTCGGCGGCGTACGTTTATTCGCTGCTGCTCGGTGCGCAGACGCCGTTCGAGCACAGCACGCACGCGGACAAGTTCATCTACGAGGCTGAGCTGCGCACGGGCATGGGCGCGCATTATCGCTACGCGGAGCATCTGAGCGCGACGCTGCGCGAGTTTTTCAAGCAAGTGCCCGAGGCGCGCGAGTGGGTGGTCGAGGGAACAGCGGAGCCGGAGTGAGGCGGAGAGCCGGAGTGTGGGGCGGAGCGGGGAGCGGCACTTGATAAGTGCCGGGGCGGGTTGGCGGTGGAAGCGGTGGGGGCGCGGATAGCGCAGAACAGCGCGCACGGAGTGCGCGCTCCACCTGATTTCAGCGTTTGTCGCGGCGGACGCGTTCTTTTTCGTCTTCGCGTTCTTCTTCGAGGCGGGCGCGTTCGCCGGTCATTTGTTTTTTCACCTTCTCGATCTCGTCGTAGTTGCCCGCGGCCATGGCGGCGTCGAGTTGCTGTTTGAGGAAGATTTCGCGCTCGGCGATTTTGCCTTGGTAGACGGCGTCGAGCTCGGCGAGGCGCTTTTTCTTTTCGGCGCTCAGCGGTTTTCCGGCCTCGGGGTCGGCTTTGGCGAGGCGTTCCATGGCGAGTTCGTAGGCGCTTTTCATGAGGGCGGACTCAACCGAATCGCGCGGCCAACACAAGCGCCAGCGCGGTGACCGCGAACGGAGTCCAGAATCCACCGCGCCGGAGTTCCCAACGGACGGCGTAGCCGAAAAACATCGCGGTCATAAGCGTTCCCAATGCGAGGAATCCGGTCCATTCCGCATCGAAACGCAGCGGCCAGAAGAAGCCGGGGATTTTCAGGAGCCAGGCGATGCAGGTTTCCATGAAGGCGAGCACGAGCGCGGCCGCGTGATTAAAAATCGCAACGAGCGGTGTGAGGCCGGCCAGACCCAGCAGCAGCGATAGAAAGCCGGACCAGATCACGAGCGTGGAGATGGGGATAAGCACGAGATTCGCGAGCAGGCCGCCGGGAGTGAACAGTTGAAAAAACACCACGCCGCAGATCGTGCTCACGAGGGTTGTCGCCAGGCCGATGGCGAGCGCGTTGAGCGACGCGTGCCAGACTCGGTCGCGCAGGCGGTGGTGCCAGCTCCAGGTCGCCTTTGGCAGATCGCGGAAAAGCGCGTAGCGGGTTGTCCAGGTTTCCGCCAGCGGCAGGCCGAGCAGGACGATGGAGGCGACGATGCCGTAGGACATTTGAAAACTCGCGCTGAAGAGCTGCATCGGATCGGCGAGCAAGTTGAGCAATGCTGCGAGCGCGAGCGTCGCGACGGGGTTGACCGGCAGACGCAGGGCAAAGGCGGTTTGCACGAGTGCGATCATCAGGAATGCGCGTACAGCCGAGGGACTGCCGCCGGTGATGTCCACGTACAGCCATAAGGCCATGAGCCCGACGATGAAGCGCGCCACTCGCGGGAGACGAAGCAGCACCAACAGGCCGTGAAGTGCGACGGCGATGGCGGCGATGTGCATGCCGCTGATTGCGAAAAGATGCATCGTGCCGCTTTGGAGGAATTGCTCGGTCTGCGCATCGGCGAGTTCGTGTTTCTGGCCGAGCATCATGGCGCGGAGAGCGCCCGCGAGCGGCGGTTGTTTCTCCAGGCCGAACGAGAGGATCGCGCCGAGACGGACGAGGGCATTTTCGCAGAAGCGCGCGTAAGGACCGGGCGGGCGGGTTTCGGCGAGCATGAGCCCGCGGGTGATCCGGAAGTTCAGTCCGGCGGCGGTGAGGTAGCCGTCGAAGGTCGCGAGCGGTGCGGAACGCGGAAGCGTTTCGAGCAGGCCAACGACGTTGATTTCTGCCGAACGCATGGGCGCAGGGGAGCGGGTTTTATTCGTGAGCGAGTAGTAGAGACGCTGGCCGGTGAGATCGCGCAGATGGGCGTCGGCGGCGATGACGACGGCGAGGCCGCTGATCTCGCGCGCGTCTTGTGAGGGGAACGTTCGTTCGATGCGCAGCGTGAGCCGGGCTTCGCGCGGGGGGAGCGATTCCCAGTCGTCGAGCCGTGTGCGGCGAAGATCGTAGGCGGCGATGCCGCTGAGAAACAGCGCCGTGCATAACGCGCCGATCCAGACTCCGGGACGCGGGTTTTTCGCTGTGAAGATCGCCGTGATTGCCGCGACGACGGCTCCGCCCAGCAGCCAGGCCACGGGACAGGACCACGGCGCAATTTTTCCCGCGATCACTCCTCCCATGAACGGCAGCAGCAGCCAGAGCACCGGAGCCCGGTGGCGCAGACATCTCCCGATCATGGCGAAGGAGAAAACATGCGCGGAGGGTGGTGCCCACACATTTTTGCACGCGGCCCTTCAATCCGGGAAATTTCTGTGCATGAGTGTGGCCCGATTATGTCCTCCGCCGAGCAAGCCGACTTTTTTGGTGAAACCAGTTCTGCGCCCTCAGGCGGTCGGAGCGCGGGTGCATCGACTGCGAAACCGCCCGCGAGCCAGCCGCTGGCCGCGCGGATGAGGCCGCGAGTGTTGGCGGATATCGTCGGACAGGAACATCTCACGGCGGCGGGGGCGTTGCTGCCGCGGTTGATTGCGACGAATCGGTTTGGGTCGTTGATTTTCTACGGGCCGCCGGGCTGCGGGAAAACGAGTTTCGCGGAAGTGATCGCGCGGGCGACGAAAAGCCGGTTCGTGCGGATCAATGCGGTGATGTCGAATGTGGCGGAGCTGCGGGAGATCCTGACTAACGCGCGGCGCACAAGTGCGGATATGGGGCCGACGTTGCTGTTCATCGACGAGCTGCACCGGTTCAACAAATCGCAGCAGGATTTGTTGCTGCCGGATGTGGAGGAAGGGCATGTGCGGCTGATCGGGGCGACGACGCACAATCCGGGGTTTTATGTGAATCCGCCGCTGCTGAGCCGGAGTCATCTTTTCCGACTGGAGCCGCTGGCGACGGCGGCGGTGGCGGGTGTGATGAAGCGCGCGCTGGCCGATGCGGAGCGCGGGCTCGGGGCGCGCGGGTGCACGGCGGAGGACGCGGTACTGGCCGATCTGGCGGTGCTGTGCGACGGGGATTTGCGGCGGGCGCTCAACTCGCTCGAAGTGATCGTGCTGAGCCTGCCGGAGAAGTCGGCGATAACTTCGGCGGAGCTGGAGGCGTTCGCGCGGGAGCGGCGGATTCGCTACGACGCGGATGAAGATGAGCACTACGACACGATTTCGGCGTTCATCAAAAGCTGCCGCGGCTCCGATCCGGATGCGGCGATGTACTGGCTGGCGAAGATGCTGGCGGGCGGGGAGGACCCGCGATTCATCGCGCGGCGGCTGGTGATTCTGGCGTCGGAGGATGTGGGGCTGGCGGATGCGCTGGCGCTGCCGCTGGCGGTGGCGGCGCATCAAGCGTGCGAGTTTGTCGGGCTGCCGGAGGCGGAGTATGCGCTGGCGCATGCGACGCTACACATCGCCTGCGCGGCGAAGAGCAACTCGATCACCCTCGCCCTGATGGCGGCGAAGCACGCTGTATCCAGCCAGCCGGTGCAGGCGGTGCCGCTGCCGATCCGCGACAAGGGCGGCCAGGCAAGCAAGCGCGCGGGGCATGGGAAGGGTTATCGTTACTCGCACGATCACCCGGAGAATATTTCCGGGCAGGATTATCTGGAGAAACCGCTCGAACTTTATGTGCCGAAGGGGCTGGGGCCGGAAGCGAAGATCGGCGAGCGGCTGGCGCGGTGGAAGGAACTCAAGGCGCAGATCCAGGCGCGGGAAAAGCGGTGAGCGCGGGGCGAGAATGCCTGCGAGGATGCCATCAGCGGCTCGGGGAATTTACGGGGCGTTGACAGAAAGCGCCTTGCGAGAGCGCGGAGGCGTACACACGTTGAGCGCATGAAACTCAACGCCGCGTTAGCGAAGTCGTTGTTGATGGCTGCCTCGATCGGGGTCGTCGTGCCCCTTGTGGCGCAGACGTCGCCCAAAAAAGACGCGCCGAAGACAGGTCCGTCCGCGCCCCAGCCCGCTCCGGCTGAAGAAGAGGCGGAGCCGCAGTTGCCCGGTGCCGTCGTCGCACGGCCCGGCGGCGGATTTCTTTCGCTCACGGTGGAAGGGCTGAACTTCAAGCTCTCGTTCTACGATGCGAAGAAAAAGCCGGTAGAGGCGGATGCGATTCGCGCGCTGGCGCGCTGGGATCCGCCCGGCCGGGATCAGCAGCGTTCGGTGCTCAATCCGGCGGGCGATGGAAAATCGCTGACGGGCAATGTGCAGGTGCGACCGCCGTATGTGTTCAAAGTGTTTCTGACGGTGATCGGCAGCGACGAGAAGGTCATCGAGTCGCACGTCGTCGATTTCCGCGGCTGAGATTTTGCGTCCCGCCGCAGAGCGTTTTTCGAAGCCCGCCGGTCATGGCGGGTTTTTTGTTTTACCCGGCGGCGAGCGGGGCGCGATCCGGCGGTCAGGCTGAAGTCACGGGCGTTTGGAGAGCGGGCTCGGGAATCCGTTGCATCAATACACCGACGTTGAGCCATTCGGTGTAGGTGCCTTTGAAGACGCCGCGTGTTGGAGTGCTGTCCTGGTAATCCCGGCCGGTGGCGACTTTCACGTGGCGTTCGCCAGCGATGCAGTTGTTGGTCGGATCGAGTGGCCACCAGAAGCCGCCGGGGAGGCGAACGTCGACCCAGGCGTGGCTTTCGCTGGCGCCGATGAGGGCCGGATCGGTGGCGCCGGTGGAGGCATCGCGCTGACCATCGGTCTCGATGTAGCCGGCGATGTAGCGGGCGGGGATCTCGGCGGAGCGTAGGATGGCGATCATGAGCTGGGCGAAATCCTGGCAGACGCCGGCGCGGTTTTTGAGGACGGTCGAAACGGGGGTGTCGATGCGCGTGGAGCCGGGGAGGTATTTGAACGTGTCCTTAATCCACGCGTTGAGTTTGAGGAGGGACGGGCCGAGGGGATCGCTTGGCTTGAAGAACTGGTTGGCGAGTTGGTTGATCTCGGGCGTGAGCTCGATGGCGGGCGAAGGGCGGAGGAATTCGTAGAGTTGGAGGCGCTCGCTCCGGAAAATCTGGCGTGCTTCGGAGACGCTGATTTCGAGGGCGACGTTGGGCGGGGCGAAGGCGCTCGTTTCCACTTCGGATTCGCTGACGAGGACGAGTGCGCTGTGGCGGTGGACGATGGAGAAGGTTTCCACGGTGTTGCCGAAGTAGTCGGTATACGTGTGGATGTTGCAGCCGGGGGTGGTGGTGAGGCGGCGGGAGATGAGGCGCTGCTGTTCGTCGGTGGCCGGGGTGAGGCGGGCTTCCATGAACGATTCCGATGCGGTGCCGGCGTAGCGGTACGTGGTGCGGTGTTCGATTCGGAAGCGCATGGACGGAGGGAAGGTTTTGCGGCGGGCAGGGGCGCGCAAGCTTTTGGCGTGCCGGATGCGGCGGGGAAATTGAGTTGCTCCATGCCGTTGCGGGGCGCAGACATTCCCGTTCCTTCCAAGCCATGAGTCTCGACATGCCACAGCAATTGTCCATCGACGGAGCGCCGTTTGCGGTCGGCATCGCTGCCGCGCGTTTCAACGGGCGCCTGACGGATGCGCTGTTGGATCAGGTGGTGACGCAGCTTCGCGAGGCAGGCGTGAAGAAGAAAAACATCCACGTGGTGCGCGTGCCGGGCTCGAATGAGCTGCCGGTGGCGGCGCAGTTGCTCGCGGCGCGGCGCAGGCTCGATGTGGTTGTCGCGCTCGGGGTGTTGATCCGCGGCGGCACGATCCATTACGAGCTCATCGCGGAGTCGGCGACGAGCGGGCTGCAACGCGTGGCGCTCGATGCGAAGATCCCGGTGATCAATGGTGTGGTCGTCGCTGAAAATCTGAAGCAGGCCGAAGAGCGCTGTCTCGGCAAAATCAACCGTGGCGGCGAGTTTGCCAGTTCGGCGCTCGAGATGGCCGCGCTGAAACGTTCTCTTTCCAAATGAGCAAAGCCCTGTTTGCCCAACGCCGTGACGGTCGCGTCGCCGCCCTCCAATATCTCTACGCGTGGAGCCTGAACGCTCCGGCCAATCTGCTGGAGGATCTCCGCTACTTTTTCGAAAACCTCGAGAAGGTCGGCCAGCCGCGGGAGCACTACGCATTTGGCGAGGAGCTGATCCATGGCGTGATCGAGAATATCGCGGACATCGATACGCGCATCAAAGCGCTGGCGCACAACTGGGAGTTCGACCGCATCGCGCGCATCGATCTGTCGATCCTGCGGCTCGCGATTTTCGAGATGGTGTACCGGAAGGACATCCCGCCGGTCGTCTCGATCAACGAGGCGATCGATTTGTCGAAGCAATTTTCCAACGCGGATTCGAAGCGTTTCATCAACGGCATCCTGGACCGGTTGAAGGATCAGCTCGGGCGCGATTCGCGCAAGGCGGCCGCGAGCGAGTAACTCGCTCGCGGAATGGCCAGTGACCATTGGCCAGTGGTGTGACGAGGCGAGCACTCGAGGCGTTTCCGAGTTTTCACTGGTCATTGGTCGCTGCGTCATTGGTCATTTCCCCATGTTCGGTCTCTTCAAAAAATTTAAGGACGGGTTTGCGAAGACAGTTTCGGCGATCGCGGCGAAGACGGCGGCGATTTTTGGGCAGAAGCCGATCGATGCGTCGTCGCTCGAGACACTCGAAGAGGCGCTCTACACGGCGGACTTTGGCGTGGAGACGACCGAGGAAATTTTAGCGGAGATCAAAGCGGCGTATAAAAAAGACAAGGCGTTGCACGGGCAGGCGGCGGCACAGATCGGGGCGGCGGTTTTGAAGCGCGTGCTCGCGGGTGCGGAAGGTGTGCTGACGGAGGCGGCGACGAAGCCGACGGTGATCGCGATGATCGGCGTAAACGGTTCGGGCAAAACGACGACGTCGGCGAAGCTTGCCTGGAAACTCAAAGAAGAGGGCAAGACGGTGACTCTCGCGGCGTGCGATACATTTCGCGCGGCGGCGGTCGAGCAGCTCAAGACGTGGGCGACGCGGCTCGATCTGGAAATCGTGGCGAGCCACACGGGCGCGGACTCGGCGGCGGTGGCGTTCGATGCGTTTCAGGCGGCGAAGTCGCGCGAGCGGGATTACTTGATTGTGGATACGGCCGGGCGGCTGCACACGAAGAGCAATTTGATGGAGGAACTGGCGAAGATCCGTCGCGTGTTGCAGAAGCACGATGCGAGCGCGCCGCAGCATCGCTGGCTCGTGGTCGATGGTTCGCTCGGCTCGAACTCGATCGAGCAGGCGAAGGCGTTTCACCAAAGCTTCGGGCTCACGGGGCTGGTTGTGACGAAGCTCGATGGGACGAGTCGCGGCGGTGCGCTGGTGGGCATTTACCGGCAGTTGAAGCTGCCGATTTATTTCCTCGGGCTCGGCGAGCGGGAGGAAGATCTCCAGCCGTTCTCGGTGGATAATTACGTGAAGGCGGTTTTCGGGCTGGAGTGAGGCGGAGCGCGGGAGCGGTGTTATGCCGCCAGTGAAAACGAGCGCGCTCGCGACAATGCGCGGGCGTGGACGAGGGGATCGATGTTGCGGCCGGTGAGCGGGACGACGACTTGCTTGCGAGCGAGTTCGGGGAGTTTTCCCGAGAGGCACGCGGCGAGGCCGGCGGCGCCGGCGCCTTCGACGACGACGTTTTCACGGTCATGTAGTTGGCTCACGGCGCCGGCGAGGTCGTCTTCGGTCACGGTGACGACGCGGTCCACGAGCGACTGAGTGATCGCGAAGGTTTTTTCTCCGGTTTGCGCGACGGCGAGTCCGTCGGCGAGCGAGGCACTGACGGGGACGCGCACGGGTTTTCCGGCGCCGAGGGCGACGGCGAGGCCGGGGGCGTGCGCGGGCTCAACGCCTATGACGAGGGCGTCGGGTCGGAGGGATTTCACGACGGTGGCGACGCCGGCGAGCAGACCGCCGCCGCCGACGGGGACGACGAAGGCGTCGGCTTCGGGGAAGGCGAAGAGGGCTTCGAGTGCGAGCGTGGCCTGGCCGGCGATGACGTTGAGGTCGTCGAACGGATGGACGTAGGTCGCGCCTTGTTGCTCTGCGAAGCGGACGGCGAAAGCGGCGGATTCGTCGTAGGTGTTCCCGTGCTGGAGGACGTGCGCGCCGAGCTGGCGGCAGCGGTCGGCTTTTATGCGCGGCGCGGTGAGGGGCATGACGACGGTGACGGCGATGCCGAGTTGTGCGCCGTGATAGGCGAGGCCGAGCGCGTGATTGCCGGCGGAGGCGGCGACGACGCCGCGGGAGCGTTGTTCGCTGGAGAGCGAGAGGAGAGCGTTGCGTGCGCCGCGTTCTTTGAAGGAGCCGGTGAATTGTTGATAGTCGTGTTTGAGAATAATGCCCATGCCCGCGAGATCGCTGAGCGGTCGGGAGACCGCGCTTGGCGTGGCGCGCAAACCTCCGGCGATGCGCGCGTGCGCCTGCCGGACGGTTTCGAGGGTGAGGGCTTCGAGGTTCATTGGAAAAAATTGGACAACAAAAAGCCCCGGGCTTTTGGCCCGGGGCGGATGGAAAGTGACGGTTGCGTGTGTGTGCTTGTTGAGCGGTTACGCGACGTCTCCATGCCCGGGCCGGGTGCGAATAATAATCATCATGCCGATGATCATGGCGCGGGCGATGTGGGCGAGGGACGTCATTGAGAAGGCTGTACGCAAACCAAACGCGGGGTGGTTGGCAAGGCGGGTATTTTTGGAGAGGGACTGGTCACGGGGTGGGGACGCCCGGGTGGGTGGCGTCCAAAACGCGGGCGCGGGCGAGGAGCGGGGAGGCATCGCCGGGGCGGTTCAGGGCGGTGTAGGCGCGTGCGAGGGCGAGGAGGGTGTCGGTTTCGTCGTCGATCCAAGCGGTGGCTTTTTCCAAGTAGGGGAGGGCGTCCGCGGGTTCGCCGCGGGCGAGGAGCATCATGCCGGTGTTGCGGTGAAGTATCCAGTCTTCGGGTGCGTGGGCGATGGCGGAGTCGTACGCGGCGCGAAGGAAGGCGGTGGCTTCGGGGCGGGCGAGGAGAGATTGGGCGGCGGCGAGTTGTTTGGCGGTGGTTTCGAGGCGGAGGGCGTGGTCGGACTGGGCGGTGAAGGGAGGGCGTTGGTAGCGGTTTTGGAGCTCGGCGAAGATCATGGCCTGTTCGTAGGCGGTGAAGGCGAGGCGTTGGCGGAGTCCGGAGGAGTCGAGAAGCGGTGGCGCAGAAAGTGAGGAAGGCGTGGACGGCTGGGTGCTGGAAGAAGGAGCGAGCGCGGTGGGGGCGGGGAGAAGGCCGCGTGCCTGGAGTTCGGATACGACGGCGGGGAAGAGCTGGTCGACGATGGTGGCGGTGCCTTGGAAGGTGAGGTGGACGTGTTCGTAGAGGAGTCTGTTGCCGGGGGATGGGTTTTGCGCGTCGAGGTCGATGACGCGGGCGCGAGTGGTGGATGGGAGCGAGGCGGGGAGGGTGCGGACGGTGTCGTTGAGCGAGGAGTCGGCGCGGAAGCGGAGGGCGTCGAGGTCGAGGGCGCGTTGTAAGTGCGCGGCGGCGTCGGATTCGCGCGCGGTGGCGAGGAGGAGGCGGGCGAGGCGGAAGTGGAGCTCGGCGTGGCGGTCGTCGATGGCGAGGGCGGCGCGGTAGGCGGACTCGGCGGCGGTGGTGTCGGCCGCGAGGAGGGTGGCGTTGGCGGCGGCGAAGTGGTTTTCCCAGTCGGCGAGTTGGGCGGATGTGAGGTCGGGGCGGTGGAGGGAGAGGAAGGGGGCGAAGTCGCGCTGGTTGGCGAGGGTGGTGCAGAGGAGTGTGGAGGCACCGGCGCGGTCGGCGGAGGCGACGATGGCGCGGAGGTTGGCGGCGAAATGGGAGCGAACGGTGGCGAGGCGGGGATCGTCGGCGGCGATCTGGTGCTGGAGGAACATTTCCATGCCGCCCCATTTTTCGGGGGAGGCGGAGGAGCGGGCGGCGGCGGCGATGAGCTGGCCGGTGCGGGTGGATTTGAGCCAGACGGCGAGGCGAGTGGCGCGTTCGGAGCGGAGGAAGCCGGTGAAGACGCCGGTGGGGCCAAAGGGGCCGATGACTTCGTTGTGGCCTTCGTAGACGATGAAGAGATCGGGCTGGAGTTCGCGTGCACAGTCGGCGGCGATGCCGCGGACGAGGTGGGAGTTGATGGCGGTGACGGCGGCGTTGATGACCTCGAAGGTTTTATCTGGATACGCGGAGCGAAGCTGGGTCTCGAGGAGGCGGGAGATCGAGAAGGAGGCTTCGGGGTCGCCCATGGCGGCGGAGCTGCCGAGGATGACGATGCGGAGGGTGCCGGGCTTTTTGTGGTCGGAGACGCGGAAGGGCTGGGGGCGGCGGACGAGTTTTTCGGAGAAGAAGGGGGCGGTGCAGTCGCGGTTTTCGCGTAGGCTGACGGAGCCGTCGGGGAGTTTTTCGCGGCGGAGGAAGTTTGTGGAGTGGCCGTAGCCGGCGAGACGGAGGGTGAGTTCGAGGGCGCCGAGGAGGAGGGCGAACGCGAAAGTGCTGAGGATGGCGGCGAAGAGGAGTTTGCGGCCGAGGGGGAGCGGAGGTCGGGCGGGAGAGGAGAGGGAGGAGTTGGCCACAAAAAGGCGCAGAAGGCGCAAAAGGGATGGATGGGGTCGGAGGAAAGGCAGGCCGGGGTGGTAGGGACTCTCGGGAGGGTCGGAAGCGGTGGGGACGGATTTTTGAACAGAAGGAAACGAAGGCCACCAAGACCGCGGAGGGTTTCCGGCGTTAAGGGGGGATTTTTAGAAGAGGGAGTAGATGAAGGGGGAGATGGTGGAGACCCCGACGATGAGGACGCCGACGAGGAGCAGGAGGCAGACGACGGGGACGATCCACCAGGCTTTGTGCTCGCGGGCGAAGGCCCAGAGTTCGCGGAGGAGGGCGAGGAGGTTTTTGAGAGCGCGCATGGTGCGTCGGGGAGACGGAAGAGGAGGAATTTTTGGGACAGGATTAAGAGGATGAACAGGGATTCCGGAAGGGCGTCTCGCGAAGGGACGGAAGGGGGCGAAGGTAGAGTTATTTAACCACGGATTGCACAGAGGGCACGGATGACAGAGATGCGGAGGGATTCAGAGAGGGTTAGTCGGGGGAGAAATGGCGGGGCGGAGCGGTGCGGAGAAGCGAGGTGGGAATGTTTTTCTTTTCGAGGAGGTAGGGGCCGAAGGCGAGGGCGTCCATGTCGGTGGCGAGGAAGCCGGCGATGGCTTCGCGAGGATGGCAGACAGGGGGCTCGCCGCGGACGTTGAAGGAGGTGTTCACGAGGACGGGGCAGCCGGTGAGTTTTTCGAAGGCGGAGAGGAGGGAGTGGAGCGCGGGGTTTTCGGCGGCGGCGACGGTTTGGACGCGGGCGGAGTCGTCGACGTGGGTGACGGCGGGGATGGTGGAGCGCGGGGTGGCGAGGCGTTGCTGCCAGGGGGCGTCGATGGAGTCGGAGGCGGAGAGTGGGAGACGTTGGGAAGCGGATACAGGGGCGGTGAAAAGCATGTAGGGCGAAGGCGCGGTGAGGTCGAAGTAGTCGGCGGCGCGTTCGGCGAGGACGATGGGGGCGAAGGGGCGGAAGGATTCGCGGGCTTTGATTTTGAGGTTCAGGCGGCGCTGCATGTCGGGCGAGCGGGGGTCGGCGAGTATGGAGCGGGCGCCGAGGGCGCGGGGGCCGAATTCGGCGCGGCCCTGGCAGAAACCGAGAACTTGATCGGAAGCGAGGAGTTGAGCGAGGCGGGTGTGGAGGGCGGAGGCGGAGGGGAATTTTTCGGCGTGGGGGAGGAGTCCGGCGGAGGCGAGGGCGGTGGCGATTTCGGCGTCGGTGTAGGTGGGGCCGAGGAAGGAGCCGTGCATGGCGTCGGTGGGTGATGAAGGAACCACGGATTGCACGGAAGGCACGGATTCGAAGAGGGGGAGGGAGGAGTTGAGAGTTGAGGGTTGAGAGTTGAGAGGCGGAGTGGAGGCGTAGTGGTAGGCGAGGGCGGCGCCGAGGGCGCCGCCGGCGTCACCTGCGGCGGGTTGTATCCAGATGTTGGTGAAGGGGCCTTCGCGGAGGAGGCGGGTGTTGGCGACGCAGTTGAGGGCGACGCCGCCGGCCATGCAGAGGTTTTCCTCGCCGGTCATTTGGTGGAGCGTGCGGGCGAGGCGGAGGATGATTTCCTCGGCGACGTCCTGGATGGAGCGGGCGAGGTCGCAGTGGGCTTGTTCGAGCGGGGCTTCGGGAGGGCGGGCGGGGATGCCGAGGATTTGGGCGAAGCGGGCGTTGGTCATGGCCTGGCCGTGGAGGTAGCCGAAGCAGTCGAGGGCGAGGCGGAAGGAGCCGTCGGGTTTGAGGTCGAGGAAGTGATCGCGGATGCGTTTCGCGAAGCGGGGTTGTCCGTAGGGGGCGAGGCCCATGAGTTTGTACTCGCCGGAGTTGACGCGGAAGCCGCAGTGGTGGGTGAACGCTGAATACAGGAGGCCGAGGGAGTGGGGGAAGCGGAGCTCGTGGAGGAGTTCGAGTTGCGAACCGTGGCCGCGGCCGAGGGTGGTGGTGGACCATTCGCCGACGCCGTCGAGGGTGAGGATGGCGGCGCGGGCGAAGGGCGAGGGGAAGAAGGCACTGGCGGCGTGGGCCTGGTGATGGGCGGCGAAGCGGACGGGGATGTCGGGGTGGCCGAGCGTGGCGAGTTCGTCGGCGATGACGGAGGTGAGCCAGAGTTTTTCGCGGAGCCAGGCGGGCATGGCGGCGGCGAAGGCGCGGAAGCCGCGGGGGGCGACGGCGAGCGCGGTGGTGAGGATGCGCTCGAATTTGAGGAGGGGTTTTTCGTAGTAGATGACGGCGTCGAGCGGGCCGGTGGCCTGGGCGAGGCAGTAAGCGGCGGCGTGTTTGGGGAAGGAGGCGTCGTGTTTGATGCGGGAGAAGCGTTCTTCCTGGGCGGCGGCCACGATGACGCCGTCTTCGAGGAGGACGGCGGCGGAGTCGTGGTAGAAGGCGCTGAGGCCGAGGAGGCGCATAGGGAAATGACCAATGATCAATGACCAGTGACCAATGAAGGGGCGGAGAGTTTTTTAACCACGGATTGCACGGAGGGCACGGATGCCGGAGTGCGTGGATCAGAACTGGCGGGTGAAGTTGGGTGGGGTTGGGGGGAGAGGCGTGAGGTAGGTGGTGACGGTGGAGTCGTAGCGGCGGTGGAGTGGGTCGTGGCGGCGGAGGGTCCGGTAGAGTCGCAGGGGGGTGAATACGCCGAAATAGATCAAGCCGAGGGAGAGCCAGGTGAAGGCGATGAGGATGGCGTGGCCGAGTTTTTCGAAGGCGCGGGAGAAGGGGGCGTAGGCGCGCGGGGCGAGCCAGGCGAGGAGCGCGAGCGTGGCGGCGATGAGGGCGAGGGTGGTCGGGAGCGGGGTGCGGTGCCAGAGCCAGAGGGCGGTGGTGATGATGAGGGCGAGGGTGGACTGGAGGCGGGGGCGCATGGGGACGCGCGCGGAGCGCGCGAATGACTAGTCATCAATGACCGGTGACCAATGGATAGAGGGGCGGTGTGGGCTTGGGGCGGAAGACGGAAAGGGTCTCGCGAAGGAGCGGAGGATGCGAAGGGGTGAGGGGCGAGGGGGCGTTATCAGGGTTATGGCGGGAGTTTTTTTACCACGGATTGCACGGAGGGCACGGATGATGGAGGCGGCGAGGGCGTCGGTCGGAGGGAGAACGAGTAAGAGTAAGAGGACGAGAACGATTGGGAGGGGACCGAGGCGCTGCGGTTTTGAAAAAGGGCGGTGGTGGGGACGGGATCAGGATGATCCCGCTACAAAAGAAACAGGCGGGCGAGTTGGACTCGCCCGCCTGTTTCGAACCAAACCTGAACAACAACGGAAAGGGAACGGCAGGAATTTTTTTAAGGATTTTCCGCCGGTGGGTCGTGAAGGCCCGAGCAAGCTCGGGCCCTACACGGAGAGGAGCAGCGGGAATTTTTGGAGGGTTCCCGCCGGTGTTTTTTAGAAGTCGATGCCGTAGGTGAGCGTGATGCGCATCTTGGTCGGCACTTCGTAGCGCTCGGTGGCGAGGCGGCTGGAGCCGGTGGCTTTCCAGCCGACGAACTCTTCCTGCTCGGTGAGGTTTTTCACGTTGAGCTGGATGAGCTGGTTGTGTCCGAAGGCCTTGAATTTGTACGAGGCGAAGGTCTCGACGTAGAGGGTGCTGGGGTTGTAGCGGGCGGTGGCGCTGGCGCCGGCGTAGTCCTGGAGGGCCTTGCCGGCTTTCTGCACACCGAGACCGAGGGAGAGGCCTTTCACGTTTCCTTCGGTGAAGGAGTATTTCGTGAGGGCGGCGATCTGGTCTTTGATGTGGCCGGAGGTGGACTGGCCGATGGTTGCCGCGTTGATGGCCTTGGTGACTTCCTGGTTGTTGTGCGCGTAGCTGACGAGGATCTGCCAGTTGGGCGTGGGCTGGAAGACGAGGTCGGCTTCGAAGCCCTTCGATTCCTGTTCGCCGCCGGGGACGAGGTCGCCGGGCTGGCCTTGGGGATCGAGCAGTTGATCGCGGGTCTGGCCGGGGAACTGGATCAGGCGCTGGGAGGGTGTAAGGGAATCCCAAGTACGTTTGGCCAGGTTGAATGCCTGCGGGTCGCGCTGGGCGCCGCCTTCCTGGGTGATCTGGTAGTAGCTGACGGTGCCGCTGATCTTGCCGTTGAGGAGCTCGAGTTTGACGCCGCCTTCGATGCTCTTGCCGATGGTGGGCGGGAGTTGTTCGAGGAAGCTGTTTTTGTCGGTCGTGGGGAAGAGCGAGGTCGAGTAGACGCCGAAGACGGAGACGCCGGGGGTGATTTCGAAGAGGGCGCCGTACATGGGCGAGGTCTTGGAGATCTCGGTGATATCGGCGGGGGTGGCGGCGCCGCGGACCAGTTTGATGTTGGTGCGGTTGACGCCGACGTTGGTGCGGAGGCGGTTGTTGAACGCGCTGAGCTGCCAGCTGGCGTAGTAGTAGTCGTTGGAGCTGTCTTCACGGCTCCACTCGTTGGTCACCGGGTAGTAATCCTGCGGCGGGGTGCCGGGGAGGTAGGTGGTGATGCCGGCGCGGATGGGGAAATCGACCCACTGAGTGGAGGTGGTGGGCTGGATCCATTTGCGGGAGTGGAAGCGCTCGCCCCAGGCGTTGCCGCCGAAGGTGAGGGTGTTTTTCAGCTCGGAGATGTCGAATTTGTAGACGGCATTGGCGCCGTAGGCGTGGGTGGCGTTGTTCCAGTCGCGGTAGTGGTACGCCATGCGGATGTAGTCGCTGCCGACGTTGCCGAGCCAGCCGGTGGCGAAGGTGTTGTAGAGATCCCAGCTGGCGCCGGAGCCCGGGCCGGAGGCGTCCCAGCCGTTGCTGTCGATGTTCTGTCGTTTGGCGTACTGCCAGTAGCCGTTGAAGACGAGGTCATCGCTGACGGCGTGGGTGACGGCGCCGCGGTAGAGGCTCGTTTCGGCGGAGCGCATGTTGGAGCCGGTGGCCCAGTTCCAGTCCCACTGAATTTCTGGATGGAGAATCTGGAGGGGGATGTCGGCGCTGTTGCCGCGCGGGTTGCCGAGGTTGTCGACTTCGCCGCGGGAGAAGTAGCCGAGGCCGTTGGCTTTTTCGCGATAGCCGCGTTCGGCGAGGAATTTGAGTTCGGTCTGGTGGGTGGGGCGCCAGCCGAGGTTGATCTGGCTGTATTGAACGGAGCCTTCGGAGTGTTCGCGATGGTCTTCGGTCTGGGCGTGGGCGCCGTTGTAGCGGACGGCGAACTTGCCGCCGGCGGCGGTAGTGGCGGTGTAGTTGGCGTCGAGTGTGCCGCGGTAGTCGCCGTAGGTGCCGGAGGTGAGGCGGATGGAGGTGAAGCTCTTGTCGAAGACGGCTTCCTTGGTGACGTTGTTCATGACGCCGCCGGGGTAAGTGACGCCGTAGAGTGCGGCGGCGGGGCCTTTGACGATTTCGACGCGGGCGAGGCCCTGGGAGTCGATGGGGTCGTATTCACGAACGCCATCGCGGAGGCCCCAGTTCTGGACGAAGCCGCGGAAGAGGAAGCCGTTGTAGGCTTGCTGGATCAGGTTGTCGGAGTGGACGTCGGCGCCGCCGTTGACGAGGGCGGCGTTGTAACGCTCGAGCTCGATCTGGCTGGTGATGACGAGGTCGTCGGCGAGGTCTTTGGTGAAGACCTGGATGTTGAGGGGGATGTCCTTGATGGGCGTGTTGGAGCGCGTGCCGGCGATGGAGTTGGAGGCTTTGTAGCCGGAGTCGCGTTCGCCGGAGACGGTGAAGGCGTTGAGGTTGACGATGTCGTCCTCAGTCGGAGGGGCGACGGGCGCGGGGGTTTCCTGGGCGATGGCGAGGGAGCCAAGCGCGGGCAGGAGGAGGAGCAGGCCGGTCCGTGAGAAGGAAGGCCGGCCGAGGGGGGACGATGCGGGTGTTGGTGTTTTCATGTGGCTCTGCATTTTTGCTGACGACGCCGCACGCGGGGTGGGGCGACAGTTGGGGTAGGCAAAAGGGGACGCGAAAAAATCGGTGTACTGCGGTGGGGAAAGGCTCCGGCGGACGACGCGGTGATGCTGCGTGCGATGAATAAAGGACGGGCGTGGAGCGCGGAGACAAAGCCGGCGCGGCTCTATCGGTTTAGTGCACGCGAGTTGTTTGAGTGCGCGGCCGTGTGCGGAACACGATGGCTGGTGTATCCGGTTATCAACGTCGGCGTGGGGGAACCGCCGGTGAGTGCGTGCGGAGTCGAACCGGCGGGGTTAGGGCCAACCCGCCCCACCTCGGACCTCAGGCCCAGGTGGCGTGGTGGTGGGGGCGGCCGGGGGCGGTGACGCCGTCCTGCCAGTAGCCGGGGATGTACGTGATGGTCTGCGCTTCGGGGACGCCGCGCTGGTAGGCGTCGGTCATGATGGCGAGTTGCTCCATGGCGCGTTTGCCGACGAGGCGGTGGTTTTGCACGACACCGGCGACGTGCGACATGCTTGGGGGAACGTCGAGGCAGGCGAAGGCGACGTCCTGCGGAAGGCGGATGCCGGCGGTGGCGAACATGTCGAAGAGTTCGTTCCAGTTGGAGATGATGACGTCGACGCGGTGTTCGCGCATCCAGTCGGAGACGAGGCGCGGAAGGGTGGGGACGTCGGCGAGGTTGAAGATGAGTGGGGGAACGCACTCGGCCTCGGGGAGGGAGGCTTGTTCGAGGAGAACGCCCATGCCGAAGGATTCGGAGAGGCGGGTCTGGTCTTCGCGGGCGGTGGCGAGGCCGATGCGACGGTAGCCGAGCTTGCGGAGGCGGCGCATGGCGAGGCGGGCGACCTGGAGTTGGTCGTTGGATACGGCGTCGAGATGTGGACTGAGATGGGTGCACTCGATCTTCACGGCGCAGAACTGGGCCCAGTCGAGGTCGAGCTGGTTGATGTCGATCTCGAAGGTAGATAGGAGGACGCCGGTGATGCCGCGGGCGGCGAGGATGGTGTTGAGGCGGGCGGGGGCGAGGTGGCCGTGGCCGACGACAAAGATGTCGAGCGTGTGGCCGCGGGCCTCGGCGGCGGCTTTAGCGCCTTCGTACACGAGCGGTTGATAGTGGTTGCCGCCGAAGCCGCCGAAGAGGCGCGAAGCGCCGGCGTGGACGACGAAGGCGGAACTGACGGAGCGGGCCTGCTGGGTCTGGCGGGCGCGGTGGAAGTTGAGGGCGTCGAGAAGCGGGTCGCGGCGGTAGCCGAACTCGTCGGCGACGGCGCGGATGCGGGCGCGGGTGGCCGGCGGGATGCTGGGGTGATCGCGCAGTGCGAGGGAGACGGTGGTCACATGGACGCCCGCCTTGGCCGCGATGTCGGCCAGGGTGTGGTATTTTTTCTTGGGAGCTGCGGCCGGGGCTGGGTCAGCCGCGGGCCGGGGCGCTTTCGCCGTCCTGCCAGACGCTTTGGACATAGAGGGAGGAGGCGAACTCGGGGACGCCGCGTTCGCCGGATTTGAGTTGTGCCACGACGGTGGATACGGCGCGTTCGCCGAGGAGATGGAGATGGGGACGGATGCCGGCGAGGCCCTTGGGGGCGGGATCGCAGAGGCAGAGGCAGGCGCAGGCGACCTGTTTGGGAACGCGGAGGCCGTCGGTCTCGAGGAGTTCGCGGATGTTGGCCCAGTTGCAGAGGACGGCGTCGACGTGGTGGCGGCGGACCCAGCGGGCGATCATGCCGCCGAGGGAGGTGGCGTCGCTGTTGTAGGGAAAGAGGAGCGGGGGGACGCGGCGCTCGGGCGGAATGGAGGCTTCTTCCATCAGGTAGCCGGCGGAGTGGCGGTGGCCGCAGGCGTCTTCGTCGGCGCGGCCGACGGCCATGCCGATGCGTTGGTAGCCGAGTTCGGTGAGGCGGCGGAAGGCGAGGCGGACCTCGCGGATGTGGTCGTTGCCGATGGTGGGGGCGTCGGGCTCGGTGTGGCGGGAGTGGATTTTGGCGACGGCGTAATCGTCCCAATTGAGGGCGATCTCGGCGAAGCCGGGGACGAAGCCACCGATGACGATGCCGGAGATCTGGTTTTCGCGGAGGTGTTTGGTGAGACTGCGGGAGTCGTGGTTGTCTTCGCCGACGGCGAGGACCTCGAGCTGGTAGCCGAGGAGTCCGGCCTGGCGTTGGGCGCCCTCGTGGATCTCGCGCATGTAGGGCGGGCGCTCGCGGCCGTAGCCGATGTTGTTGTTTTCCAGATACGCGATGCGCGGGGCGGGGGCGCAGACGGAGCCCTGCTGGCGGAAACGGCTGAGGGCGTGGAAGACGGGATTGCGCTCGTAGCCGAGGCGCGTGGCGATCTCCTTGATGCGCGAGCGGGTGGAGTCGGGGATGCTGCTGTGATCGCGGAGGGCGAGGGAGACGGTGGTGATGTGGTAGCCGGATTCGCGGGCGATGTCCTTGAGGGTGGCGGGACGGGAACCGGTGGCTCCGGGATCGTTGGACGGGCTCATGGCGGGTGGGGCGAAAGCGGGGAGAGTTAAGAAACCGGATAACTCTACGCACAAGAGGAGGCGCACTCTAACGTTTAGTGCGAACCCGAAATCGGGTGCGGGTTGAGGTGTTTACACGAGGGAGAGTGAGTGTGGGGCGGACGTGAAGGCGTGGGTGAGGGTTCTACCGATAGAGTGGGCGGGAGGTTTTCATGGAGGAGGCGATGAGGCGTTGTGCAGGCATACCCCTTTTGATGCCGATGCCTTTCTTTGCCGTGCAGGTTTCTCCGCTGGTCGAATGTCAGACTGAGAGCGCGCGTGCGTACGATCACGGCTTGGGCGTGAAGTGGCGTTGGTTTATTTTCCGCCAGATATCGGGCAGATCGAAAAGTCTAGGGGTAGGCCTTCGGAAGCTGCCGATGTCTGGCGGGTTTGTTTTTTTGCGGGGCCGCTCTGCGCAGGTGTGCGCGCGATGATGAGCTGACCCCGCGAGCGTTTTCCCCGTCTCCTGCTTCTTTTACTCCATGGAAAAATCCCGCCCCCATCCGCTTCTGTGGGTGCCCACGCTGTATCTGGCGATGGGCATTCCGTTTAACGTCATCATGAGCGGCACGGCCGCGAACATGTACAAGTCGCTCGGGTACTCGAACGCCGAGATCACGATCGCGCTGGGAAGCATCGGGGTGGCGTGGTCGTTGAAGCCGTTGTGGGCGGCGTTTCTCGACATGTACCGCACGAAGAAGTTTTTCGTGCTGCTGATGGAGCTGGTGCTGGCGGCGTTGTTCGTCGGTGTGGCGATGTCGATACCGACGAGCGGGTTTTTCCAGGTGAGCCTGGCGCTCCTGTGGGTGGCGGCGTTTGCGTCGTCCACGCAGGACATCTGTGCGGATGGCGTTTATCTCACGTCGCTCGATAAACCGACGCAGGCAAAGTTCGCCGGCGTGCAAGGTATGTTCTGGGTGAGTGGCAAGGTGCTGGCGACGGGTGGATTTATTTTCGCGATGACGAAGCTGCAGACGATGCTGGGCTGGTCGGAGCACCGGATGTGGCAGGGCGTGATGTGCTCGTGCGGGGCGGCGATGCTGCTGCTGTTCGCGTGGCATTATTTCCGGCTGCCCACGGGATCGGTGACGGAGCGGCCGAAGAGTGTGCGCGCTGTATTCGAAGATTTCGGACACACGGCGGTGACGTTTTTCCACAAGCGGGCGTTCTGGGGGATGATGGCGTTTGTGTGTCTTTACCGACTGGGCGAGGGACTGATCCTGATGGAGGGGCAGTTGTTTCTGCGCTCGGCGACGGCGGAGGGTGGGCTGGGGCTCACGGCCGGGCAGGTGAGCCAGATCGATGCAATGTTCGGGACGGCGGCGGCGATTTGCGGCGGGCTGTTGGGCGGATGGTTTGCGGGGAAGATGGGGCTGTCGCGCTCGTTGTGGATTCTTGGACTCTGCCTGAATGTGCCGCATTTCACCTATGTGGCGCTCAGCCAGGTGGCGGCGGCGGGCGAGGGGGCGAGTTATGCGTTCATCGCGTCGATGGTGAGCATCGAGAAATTTGGCTACGGTTTCGGCATGGTGGGGAACATGATCTACATGATGCAGCAGCTGGCGCCGGGGCGGCGGACGATGACGCACTATGCGTTCGCGACCGCGCTGATGAATTTGATGCTGGTGCCGACGAACATGATCTCGGGGCCGCTGGCGGAGCTGGTGGGCTTCTCGACGTTTTTCATCCTGGTGATGTTTGCCTCGGTCCCGTCGGTGTGGGCGGCGTTCAAGGCGCCGTTTCCGTTGAAGGCGGAGGAGGAGAAGACTTCGACCGGCGAGTCGGGCAACGCGCATGAAGTGATCACGGTGGACGATCCGACGCGGCTGAGCGCGGGTGAACTGCTCGTGCAGAAAATCGCGGGGCGTGCGTCGATGTTCGCGATTCTCAACGTGCTTTCGATTCTGGTGCTGGATGCGATGTTTCTCGGCCGGTTGCACGGAGTCGGGGCCGACAGGAGCTCCGGGCAGATTTACTACGGATTACTTGTGGGGTGCGCGCTGCTGAAAGCGTGGCTCTCGTGGAAAACGGTGAGCACGGCGCGCGTGGCGATTGCTGAGGCGGATGCGCGTGGAGAAACTAACTACCGTGGTAATGCGCGCGGCGCGATCGTGACGACGTTGGTGTGCGCGGCCCTGAGCGTGGCGGTGCTGTATTTCGGAGCGAAGATGGTGCCATGAAGGTGTGCTTCCGATGAGACGCGCTGATCTGATTTTGGCGGCTGGTTGACGTGCGGACAGTTTTTGGCGCGGAAAAAGGAAGACGGCGGGCGCGGCGCACGCTAAGCACGGTGTGCGCCGCGAGCCCCGATCATGTGCGGCGCAGTTATCCGCATGAACGACTTTTCCCGAAATCCGCTGAAGACCCGTGACGATGTGCAGCGCCTGGTGCGCGAGTTGATCGAGCCGGTGACGCGGCATTTTTCGCCGGGGCGGGCGCAGGTGACGCTCGGGGCGAACCGGGCGCTGTACGGAGATCCGGCGGGGTTGCTGGAAGGGTTTGCGCGTCCGCTGTGGGGATTGGCGCCGCTCGCAGGGGGCGGCGGTAAATTCAAGCACTGGGAGCTGTGGCGCGCGGGGATCGAGAGCGGGACGAACCCGGAGCATCCGGAGTATTGGGGCGCGCCGGGCGACTACGATCAGCGGAGCGTGGAGATGGGGGCGTTTGGGGCCGGACTCGCGGTCGCGCCGAAGGAGCTTTGGGAGAAACTGCCGAAGGCGACACAGGCGCGGCTGGTGGCGTGGCTGTCGCGGATCAACGCGGTGCAGTTGGTGCAGAGCAACTGGCTGTTTTTCCGTGTATTGGTGAATCTAGGACTGCGGTCGCGCGGGCAGCCGTGGAGCGCTGAGCGGGTGGAAGCGGATCTGGCGAAGCTGGACACGTTTTATCTGGGCAACGGCTGGTACGAGGATGGGGCACGGGCGACGCATCTGCGCGACGGGCGGACTGGCGACTATTATGTGCCGATGGCGTTTCATTTCTACGCGTTGATCTATGCGCGGGTGGCAGGAGCCTCGGATCCGGTGAGGGCGTCGCGTTATCTGGAGCGGGCGCGGATTTTTGCGCAGGAGTTCGTGCACTATTTTTCGGCGGATGGGGCGGCATTGCCGTTTGGACGGAGCCTGACGTACCGGTTTGCGCAAGGGGCGTTCTGGGGGGCGCTCGCGTACGCGCCGGTGGAGGCGCTGCCGTGGCCGGTGGTGAAGGGGCTTTATCTGCGGCATCTGCGCTGGTGGATGCGGCAGCCGATTTTTTCGGAGACGGGATTGCTGACGATCGGCTACGCGTACCCGAACCTGTCGATGGCGGAGAGCTATAATTCGGCGCAGTCGCCATACTGGGCGATGAAGGCGTTTCTGCCGCTGGCGCTGCCGGAAAGTCATCCGTTTTGGGAGGCGGAGGAGGCGCCGCTGCCGCCGAGGCCGGCGGTGAAGACGATCGCGGGTGCGCGGTTGGTGGCGGTGACCGATCCGCGGACGCGGGAAGTGACGGCGATCAATCCCGGGCAGGAGGTGGGTGACTGGCCGAGGCATGCGCCGCAGAAGTATTCGAAGTTCGCGTACTCGACGCGGTTTGGCTTCAGCGTGCCGGTGAGCTCGGCGACGCCCCAGGAAGGCGGGTTCGACTCGATGCTGGCGCTGAGCGATGACGGGAAGCGTTTCCGTGTGCGCGAGCAGTGTTTCGACGCGCAGGTGAAGGACGGGGTGGCTTATTCGCGATGGACGCCGTGGCCGGATGTCGAGGTGCGGACGTGGTTGATCGCGGATTCAGGGTGGCATGTGCGTGTGCACCGGGTGAAGAGTGCGCGGACGTTGTGGAGTTTTGAAGGTGGATTTGCGGCGGGTTATACCGGGCGGGCCACGCCGGTGCGCGAGGCGAATGACTCTGGTTTCGCGGAGGTGACGACGCCGTTTGGCTGGTCGTGGATCGTGGATTTAGGCGAGGGCGTGGGGCCGCGTGGTCGCAAGGCCGTGTGCGTGGACTTGGGCGCGAGCAGCCATGTGTTGCAGTCGCTGTCGGTCATGCCCGGGCTGCGTGGCGAGCATGCCGCCGGGGAGATGTGGCTGGTTTGTGCCGCGGGTGGCGGGGCGCCTGATGCGGATGGTTTGAAGAGTCCGAGCTTTGGCGTGGAGTTCGCGCACTCTGAGCGATGCAGGCTATTTCTGTCGGGAGTGGAGTGGTGGCGGGTGGATGCAACGACACCCGTGACGGGTGAATCGAGCGCGGGGCGACTGGCCGGGCTCGCGCGAAAGGTGTGAGCGCTCGTGTTAGTGCGGGACGAGCGCGTGCTCGCGTCGCGCTTTAGGCGAGGAAGGGGTAGTTGAACACGAATTTGCCAGAGCCTTCGGGGAGGAGAAATTTCACGCGTTTCGTTTCGATGGCGCGTGGTGGCTGGATGAGTTGCTGGAGTTTTTCCAATGCGGTGCTGAGAGAGGCCGCGGGATCGCTGTCGTTTTCTGAGATGTAGTTCAGCACGAAATGGCCGGGGATGATTTCGTGGAGACGGTAGTGCAGGAGGCCGTTGCAGCCGATGAAGCATTGATCGACATCACGGGTGGTTACGCGGCGACCGTCGGGGGCTTTGAGTGTGTCGGGCGCGCGGCCGTGGAGCAGGTAGGTCGGGCTGCCGCCGGATTCGGCGCTGGGCGCGAGACGTTCGACGAGGTCGCCGATGCGGTAGTTTAGCAGCGGCATGTAGTCGTTGGTGAGCGTGGAGACGACCAGTTCGCCGATGCCGCGGTCGTCCTGGTTGAGGACATCGAGGCGGGCGATGTTGGTGCTTTCGACCATGAGGCCGGAGCTGTTTTCCATGATGAGGTGGCCGGTCTCGGTCGAGCCGTAGAGGTTGTAGACGGGCACGCCGAAGACGCGTTCGAGTATCCGTTTATGGAGGACGCTGGTGTACTCGTAGCTCGTGATGATGAATTTGAGCTTTGGGAATTTCACTTTCCGGCGTTCGCAGTGGAGAGCGAAGACGGCGGCGTAAACCGGATCGGTGTCGAGAAACACGGGGTCCCAGTCGAGCGCCTCGGCGACCATTTGATCGAGATCGCGGGTGCTCAGGAGGAACGGGAAACGCGAGAGGCTGAGGACGCGGGTCTTGCCGAGCGTGCGGCGTTTGGCGGAGGGCGTTCCGGTGTAGGAGATGTCGCCGTTGCACGCGGGCGAAGAGATCGTGACGCGGTGAGCGCCGGGGGTTTCGGCGAGGACTTGGGCGACGTGGCTGTTGAGCGACAACGCCCATAGTTCCTGCCGGGCCCACCAGCCATACTCGAGGAGCAGGTCGGCGCGATTGTCGGTGGTGCCGGCGGTGTGTTCGATCTCGATGCGTTTTTGGGCGACGAGTTCGTCGAGCGACTGGCCGGCGCGGAGAAAGTTTTTCGGGAAATCGCGTTTGATGTCCTGCTTGTTGATGAACGGAAGGGCGGCGAGCAGTTCGGTGCCGGTGGCGAAGGAGGCTTTGGAAGCGGCGGATTGGTAGAGCGGCACCTCGCGGACGTACTCACGCAATTTTTCGTCGGGGCTGATGGAGCCAGCGGGCTGATCGTCGATTTGTTTCACGGAGAGTTTTCTTGGACGGCGGAGTCAGGCGGGCTGGGCGACGAGCTTGGGTTGCGAGGCGCGCGCGATGGCGCGAGGGGAGGCGGCTTCGCGGAGTTCGGCGACGATGCGAGGGAGGTGGCTCATCAAGTAGGCGACGTCGGCTTCGGAGGTTTGGTAGTCGAGGCTGAAGCGGATCGTGCTGCGCGCTTCGGGCGGGGGCAGTCCCATCGCGGTCAGGACGTGCGAAGGTGCGACGGAGCCGGTGGTGCAGGCGGAGCCGCTGGAGGCGTAGATGTTGAGCTGGTCGAGGAGCATGAGGAGGGCTTCGGCCTCGATGCCGGCGAAGGCGATGCTGGTGGTGTTGGGGAGGCGCGGCTCTTGGGCGCCGTTGCGGGAGGTGTTGGGGATTTTGGCGAAGATCTCGGCCTCGAGTTTGTCGCGGAGGGCGGCGAGTTTGCGCTGGGCGTCTGGAGTGATGGCGCGGGCGATTTCGGCGGCGCGGGCGAAGGCGATGATGGAGGCGACGTTTTCGGTGCCGCCGCGTCTGCCTTCCTCCTGATGACCGCCGACGACTAGCGGCTGGAAGGGCGTGCCTTTGCGGACGTAGAGGAGGCCGATGCCTTTTGGACCGTGGAGCTTGTGCGCGGATAGCGACAGCAGATCGACGCCGAGCTCGTTGACGTCGATCTTCAGTTTGCCGGGGACTTGAACGGCGTCGGTGTGGATGAGGATGCCGCGCTGGCGGCAGATGGCGGCGATTTTCGAGATGGGGAACAGGACGCCGGTTTCGTTGTTGGCCCACATGATCGAAACGACGGCGGTGTCGGGGCGGAGGGATTTTTCGAATACGTCGAGATCCAGCGAGCCGTCGCGGTTGACCGGCAGGTAAGTGACTTCGTAGCCGCGTTCTTCCAGTGCGGCGCAGCAATTTTTGGTGGCGGAGTGCTCGACGGCGGTGGTGATGATGTGGCGTTTCGCCGGTTGAGTGTGGAGGCAGCTGGTGATCGCGGTGTTGATGCTTTCGGTACCGCAGCTGGTGAAAATGATTTCAGTGGAGTCGGCGCCGATGAGGGCGGCGGCGGATTCGCGGGCGGCTTCGAGGTGCTCGACGAGTTGTTTGCCCAGCCGGTAGGGGCTCGAGGGGTTGCCCCATTTTTCGGTCAGGTAGGGGAGCATCGCCTGCAACACCTCCGGAGCCACGCTGGTGGTGGCATTGCTGTCGAAGTAGTAAGACTTGGAATCGGTCATGGCGGAGGCGAGGAGCCCGGTGGGACGCGGAAGTTGCTTTGGACGTCTTGGCTGTCAAACGGGGTGCGTCTGGATGCAGACACAAGAAACCCCTAACTCCTAATGGCGAAAGCAGAGGTTAACGCCGCAAAATTGCTGGGTTCGTGGCGTGAAACTAGGCGCTAGACGGTGAGTTTTGCTGAGGTAACTGGCGACGTTGCACAGTCGTGGAGAGGTAAGTGACGGACTTCCACCGGAGTCTTTCTGGATTCTTGTATTGGGCATTAGGTTGTGGGCAAAATTGGGGTAACAGGAAGGCGGTGCAGTAATGGCGGGGAAGGCTCGTGTGGGCGTGAAATTCGGAATGCGACAGGTCCTTTCGATCTGAAATCGATGCCAAAACAAACGGGCGAGCCATCGATTCTATAACGTCGAGGCCGGTGAGAACGGTTCCACCAGTTTGTTGCGAATTTTGTCTTCGTCCGGAGCATGGGCGAGAACGGTAATTTGATCCCAGCCCTCCAGCTGGGTTTCCCCTTTCGGCAAGACGACGGTGTCGCCACGCGTGATCAAGGTGATGATGGCGCCTTCGGGAAGCCGTAAATCGCGGAGGCGCGGCCCGGGAGCGCCTTTGGGCCCGGGGAGATCCACGATGACCATGTCGTAGTCGCTCTTCGCCATGGTGATCATCTCAAGATTGAACAACGCCTTCGGCCGGGCGGGCGCTGATAGTCCCAGCCATTTGGCCACAAGTCCCAGCGTGGAGCCTTGAATGATGATCGATAGGATGACGGCGAAGAACACGAGGTTGAAAACTTCGTTGCCGATCGCGAGGCCCGCCGCTGCCGGATAGGTTGCGAGTACGATGGGGACGGCGCCGCGCAAACCCGCCCACGCAGCGAACACTTTGTTTCGGAAGCCCAATCGCATACCGACGGTTCCAAGGAATACCGCAAGCGGGCGGCCCACGAAGGTGAGTACGAGAAACAGCAGCAACCCTTCGAACCAGACATCGGCAAATTGCCGGGGAAAAACGAGCAGGCCCATCAACACGAACATGCCGATGTTCACGATGGTGGAGAGTGCTTCGGAGAAATTTTGCACCCCTTGTTTGTGAACGAAGGCGCCGTTCCCCAACACGAACCCCGCTGTGAACACCGCCAGCATTCCACTCGCCTGGGCCAGCTCCGCGAGGCCGTAGGTCAGCATCACCACTCCGAGGAACAATACGTAGTAGTAACCGCGATCCTGAGGAGTGAGCCAGTTGAACAAACGGATGATCCCGCGGCCCGCAATGTATCCGATGACGGGCCCGGCTCCGAACTTCCAAAAAAAGAGCAGGATGGTCGACATCTGGAGCGACTCGCCGGATGCCAGACTGGCGACCGCGACCGTGGTGAGCAAAATGGCCATGGGGTCGTTTGCCGCGCTCTCGATTTCGACAGTCGATGAGAGTTTTTGAGGCAGCGACTGGCGGCGCAGGATCGAAAAAATCGCCGCGGCGTCAGTGGATGAAATGATGACGGAGAGCAGCAGCGATAACTCCATCGACCAGCCAAAGATCCACCGGAGCACCCCAAAGGTCGCTCCCGCAGTGAGCAGCACGCCCCACGTGGCCAGTCCGCTGGCGGGAAGCGCGACGGCTTTGAAATCCGCGCGCTTCGTCATGAAGCCGCCGTGGAAAAGGATGAAAACCAACGCGAGGTTTGCGCATTGGTTCGTGAGCACCATGTCGTCGAAATGCCAGAGCTTGAGGACATCGCTGCCGCAAACGATGCCCGTGCCGAGAGCGACAAGAATGACGGGCACGCTCCAACGCTCCAACCAGACTGACGCAATCACCACGGCAACGAGCAAAGCTGGAAGAATTAGGTACAAGGTAAGCATGGTAACGATACGAATGGGTTTGCCTGGACGACTGCAACCACACCGGAAAATTACCTGCGAAATTGTTGAGTCCGCCTAAACGCCGTCCCGGACGCACGGCGATCTGGGCCCACCCACGACCGTGAATGGGCCCAGGCCCAACGACTCGTTATTGATTATCGTAGGTTGCCGACTGCCAGCCCGCGAAGGCCTCAGGCCATTCTTTCTCGGCGACTGCAAAGACGTCGCCCCACGGCTTCTTCAGGAGCGCGGCAAGGGCATCTTCGTCCAGTTGCGACAGATATTCCGTTACGACCGAGCAGCGGTCCTGCCAGTCACCGGGATAGATCGAACGAGCCCAGCCCTGCATGCGGCGAACATTGTTATTACTTAAAACGGATTTGGATTCTTGATTCATACATATATGGATTTTTTGAGAACCTCGTTTGAGGACGTGCCAGGCAATCGTATCGAAAACTCGATACGCGCTGGCTGTTGACCACGTCGGAGAGTCCCGCCCGTGGATAACCCGATAGCCGGTCTTCGCCTCCTCCGCCAATCAGCGCTGGTGGCCAGCGATTGGCGCCTGGACGGCAAAACCGGCGACATCATGAAAGATCATGGTGAATGCACGCATGGGTTTAGGGTGCGGGCTGAAGTTCCAGGGATACGCGTTCAGGTGACGACGCGCGTGTGAAGTCCATTGGCTTCCGTGGTGAGGCTCTCGACATAACCTCCAACTCATCGTCATTCAGGGCGATGGCGGTGGCGTTCATCGATTCCTGCAAGGCGTGAGCGGAGTCAGCTTCAACAAGCGTAGCACTCACGTGGGGATTATGAAGTACCCAGGCTAAAGCGATCTTAGCGGAGGAAACGCCACGGTTATCCGCGATCCGGGCGAGGGGCGTCAGGACGGCGTTGCCGACACCTTGGGACTCGTTCACCAAATTTCGCTCGGAATAAAGCAGCTCCCAGATCGAAACCGGACGTTTGCCCAGGAATCCCGCAGCCAGCGGTGAGCGAGCCAGGAAACCTATCCGGTGCTCGCGGCACATCCGGAGCGATTCGGTTTCAGACGCCTCTGCACTTGCGAGAGAGTAGTCGGCTTCGAGTGCTTCGAAGCGGCAACGGTTGCGAAGGCTCGATCGATGGAGCGAGTCAACGACACGCCATGGAGGAAACCCACCTGCAGCCACATGACGCACCATGCCCGCGCGGATCAGCTGATCGTACGCTTCCATGATATCGTCAACAGGACCCAAGGCCTGATCCCATTCGCATGTCACGAGATCGATATGATCGGTCTTGAGGCGACGAAGAGAAGCCTCGCAGCTTTGCCTGATCAGGTTTGCGAAATGAATGCTTCCCCCATGGCTGGGACGAAGCAGGTTCACCCGAGCGCCCAATATGACGCTGTCTCGTCGAATCGCGCTATTCTGGAGCCAGCCACCGACGATTTCCTCCACACGAATACCCGGGCCTTCGTCTCTCAAAGAGAGGAAATATGGGCTGACGCTTTGAATGAAGGTTCCGCCTTCACGATGGTAGGCGTCGAGGATGCCCTGCGCTTTGGACTCGGTGATCCTTCCGAAATTAGCGGTATTCAAACCGATCTCCGAGAGATGCAAGTTTGTGCGACCCATTCTGCGTTTTTTCATTACAAAAGTTCCTTTCTAAATATGTAGTTGATTATCTGATGCTTTTTATTGCCGCAGCCGGCCGTGGCATCTCGCGGAACATTCACGCCTGTTAACCCCAAAATTGAGGATGCCTCGTGCAGGTGTTTGCACTGCGCGAGTCATCTTCTTGTTTAAGCCTTACCGATCGCCGGCGTTGGACCTGCCTCGGTTGAGGTCGGCGGAAAGCGCTTGAGAACCTTCTGAAAGAAAAGGTTGTTGGGTATACGGAGCGCGCCGCCATCGGATGTTCGGAGGGTCGTATAGACCAAGCTCATACCGATGACCCTTCCTGTAACCGGGTCATCGCCGACGATTTCGATTTTATCGCCGATCTCGAAAGGTCGGAAGGTCACGAGTAATACCGAGGCCAGCATATGACTTAATATGCTCCACATCGCGACGAAGCCGATAGCCACCAAGCTCAGAATCGCTGCGAGCATAGACCAAAGGCCATGCAGGTCGATACCGAGGGACAGAAGCACGCACACAACCGCTACAGAAGCCGCCAGCCATTTGGCCGTCTTCGTAAGAATGCGGCGTCTCCGCGTAGCGCGGAGACTCAGGCTGTTTTTAGGACGCCGCTCCCGGCCAATTAAGAACGCGGACAAAATCAATGTCGCGAACAGCGCCAGCGGCCCGGTTTCCAATCGTTGGATGAATGAGATGATATGGTCGGTGAAGTACATGACGGCATTGCGTAGGGGATTTGCTCGCGTGCGGGCGTTTAGTCGCGGATCACCGCGCTGCAGAGAGTGTCAGATGACCATGCGGGACTTCGTCCGGCGCTGGAGTGACATGTTTGATCTTGAGCCGGCGAATTCCACCCGGGGTTGCCCAGCTGACAACCTGGCCTTCCCGGCAGCCGATCAACGCGATTCCGATTGGTGCAAGGATTGAGATGCGTTCAGCATCCACGTCTGCCCGATCTGGAAACGTGATGGAGTAAGCCTCGATTTCGCCTGTTCCGAGATCCTCAAATTCAACCCGCGATTCCATAGTGACAACGCCGTCGGGAATCGCTTCGCGTTCGATGACAAGGGCGCGGTCGAGCTCACGTCGCAAATTTTGCAGCGCCACATTGGCGTTGGAATATAGCGCAGCAGCAATCAGAAGCCGCAGTTTGGAGTTATCTTCTCGGGTAATGTAGATGGGATTGTGATTCATAAGTGATATTTTTTTGGCAGTAGACGCCGGTTAGCGTGGTGGATGTTTTGTATTAAAAACGGGCGGACTCAGGCTTCCGCTGGGACCAAACGAGGGTCAGCAGATGCGGTTTCTGTGTCCGGGTTCACGGGCCCTATCATGACTTCCCGACTGGTTTCGGTGACCAGCTCGCAGCTGAAACTGTCCGTATCCAAAATGATATGATTCGGAATACGTGCATCAGCACTCCGTCCTGGGTTTAGCAGAAGCGTTGAGTCTTTTCGTTCGAACCAAGCGAGCGGATCATGGATGTGGCCGGAAAGTATCGCGCGAGGCGCATAGCGCCGCGCGGGGACGACTAAATCTGGATCACCGGCGTCGCGTCCATTTGCTCGCGTACCGACTGAAGTCCCTGCGGGAGGGGCATGAGCAATCCATACATCCGCTTCTCCGCCTTTGGGGCGGGTAGTGCAGCTGATGTTTAGAAGAGAAAGCCCATTGAGCGTGACCCGCTGGCCGTCGGTCCAGACTTTCGGTCCTGAAAGTTCACGCAGCCAGTAGGCCGGCGTCCATAGCTCTGCCTCGGCGTCCCACTCGAGATCGTGGTTGCCACTGCAAATGCTGATCGGGAACGGATAATCTTTTATCCAGTCGGCGACCCAGAAAATCTGCTTTCGGTGGGAGGTGGCGTCCGAAAAATTGAGCATGTCTCCGGACATCACGAGAAGGTCGTGTGCGGGGGCATTATCGGGAAGCCAGTCGAACCAGCGTTTATTGAAATGAAAATCAGTGACGTGCAAAATGGTCATGGGAAAAGTCCAGGCAGTAGCCGCACCGGGGCGTGTGGACACAGCGCCAGGCGGATGTTTTAGATTCCCGCGTTTCCGCGGATTGGTTTATGCGCGCGCGCTGAATCCAGTGCTGCCGCAGCTAAAAAGTTTAGCGATTGATCCCGGAGACCCGTGCTGTGATCGCGCGCGACTAATCACGCCGACCCTGAGCCCGCGGCCCCGGGTTAACCAAGGTAGATATACAAAGCCAGTACCGCCGCCTTATAAGGGGAGGTGCAGAAATTCGAATTCTGTGGCGTGCGGGGGGGCAAGATGAGAGTACTTATACTCTGAAGAGAAATATTGTCAAGGGGTGCGGAGCATTTATCGGTATGCGATTAAAGTATTCAGATATTGAATGCTAAAAGCGATCGAGGGTAGTGAAGCTTTGACGGGATGCGTTTCATAAACGTATCAGATTAAAGGTCATCACGCCGCTGGCGAAAGCCTCCGAACGCAAGAGCTAGCCCGACTGCTATGTGCGAGATGCAAATCACGCCGAGCCATAGGGGCGCATGCGTATGCCACCAGTTCGAAAGCGACTTCGGATCGAGTAAAGTGAATGCTGCCCCTTCTACGGAAAAAAGAACCGTGATGCGAAACGCATCGAGCGGACTCGCCATAAGGGAAGCAACCCATACATCAGGATGGGCCTGTATCCAAGGTGCACCTGCTAGGCCAAGCAGCAGTAGATCGACTCCGAAGAGCATTACCAGCCACACCGCCACCGCGGCGATCAGTCCACGCACGCCATCGCGTATCCAGAAGCCAATCGCAAAACCGGCCATCGCGCACACCGCGGCCACACCCGCAGCGCCCAAACTCACGATCGCCAGATCCCGCGATCCTCCGCCTAGCGCAAGCGCCGGCGCTGCGAGCAGCGTCGTGGAAATACTGACTAGTATCACCAATCCCATCGCCTTGCCGACGAGCCACGGCCCGGGCCCGGATGGTTGTTCGAGAATCCATACTCGCTCCTCCGCTTCCGCGTGCGCTGAACTTAGGCCGAGTAAAAGTGAAGAGAGAGACACTGCGTAAAGAACCCCGTGCAATATCCACCACGCCGCTCCACGCGAAAATCCATCGCCCGGTGTCAGCAACGGCAACGATCCCACCACGAGCACAAGCGCCACGTGCGAATAGAGAAAGCGATTCAGCCGGTGGCTCAGCCATTCACGGCGCAACGCGGCAAACACAACACCCTGCAGCGGTGGCAGGGTCGGAGTTTCATAGGCTGCCTTCATGATGGTATGAAATGGGGTTTAAGTAACGGTTGCTGGCATACGTTCCAAACGAGGGAATAACTCGCGGATCCGGTCTGGCGGCAGTTCGCCTTGGGATCGGCCATGCTCAACCAAGAGACAGCGGTCCGCCTTGCCTTCCCACTCACCGAGTAAATGTGTCGCGACGAGAATTGTGCGCCCGTGCGATGCCTCGTTCACCAGAAAATCCTGCAAACTTTGCCGCCACTCGGGATCAAGGCTCAAACCGGGCTCGTCGAGCATCAGCACAGGCGCATTCGCCAGCGCAAAGATCGCCAGGGCCAGCCGCTGACGCAGTCCACCCGAGAGTTTTCCCGTCGGCACGTGCGCAAACTCCAGTACGCCCCAGCTATCCAGCGCCGCCTCCGACTCGCGCCGCGAGCGGCCCCGCAATTCCCCATAAAAAGCCGCGGTCTGCAGCGTCGTCAGTCGCGGATGAAACCGCGGCGCCTGCGGCAGAAAACTCAAGTGCGCAAGGGCCGCCGCGCGTTGCGTTTTCAGATCGCGGCCGTGAATCGAAACTACACCTGCATCCGCTTCGGAGATCCCCGCGAGGATGCGCAGCGTCGTTGTTTTTCCTGCGCCGTTCGCCCCAACCATAAGCGTGATAGCGCCCGGCTCCACGGCGAGATCGAGGCCACGCAGCACGCTGAGAGAGCCAAAGGATTTTGAGATTTCACGAGCGAGAATCATGGTGAGTTCCTCCGATTGATAAGGGGTCGCGTGTCGGTGACGCCGGGAAGTGATGGCAACGCGAGCCTGCTATGAATGAGGCGGAGCAGACGCTCCCCTGGACTCGCCGACAGGAGCCCCACCGCCGGGAAACTTCTACGCCAGCCGCCAAACAGGTCCGGCTCACGATGCGGTACGTCCGCGATGCCGTCGCGGTTCAGATCCAGCATCAGCATGCCATCCCACTGATTGCCGCGTCCATCAACCGTCCACGCATTCGCGAGATTTGCGCCGCTCGTCTCCACGGGATGGATGTTTCCGCGAAAAGCATTCTCATAAAACCGCCCGCCCGACGTACTGTCGCTCACGCGCATTCCGATGTAGTTCCCGACAACTTGATTCCCGCGTACCGTCACGTTGTTCGAATTCTCCAGATAAAATCCCAGCGTGTTTCCCTCGATGAGATTTTCCTCAACACGCGTGTCGTCCACCGATTGAAACAATATCCCGTACGCGCGATGACTCCGGTTCGCGATGAACCGGTTTCCACGCAGCAAAATCCCCTTCGAGTACATCAACGCCGAGCCCGCCGCGTTTTCCGAAAACAGATTCCGCTCAAACGTGTTGTCGTCCGAGTACATGTAGTGAAGCCCGTAGCGGACTTTCGTGATCGCGTTGTCCCGCACCGTCGTCGAGTCCGCGAAAGAGAAATAAATACCGTCGCGCGTTCCCGTGATCGTATTGTTCGCGATCAAATGCCCGGTGGAGTTCCACAGATGGATACCATTGCCGCGCCGGTCCTGCGAAAGCTCCAGATCACACAAATCGCTTTCTCCCGGCTTCAACGCGTTCGTCAGCGGATTCGCGACTGCCTCCACGACCACACCGTCACCGAGGATCACGTTATTCAAAAGCCTGCACTCATTCGCCCGCCGCACGTAGATGCCGTGCAGACTGTCGATGATTCGATTGTCGTGAATGAATGTCCGCGCGCCGGTCGTATGAATTGCCGATTGATCCTTCGCGATATCGCGCCCCGAGCCGCGAATCGTGAACCCGCTGATCTCCACATCTGGCGCCGTGATAGTCACAACATGCGTTTTCCGATCACCCCAAAGCGTCGCGCCCGGCCGTCCAGTGAGATGCACCGGTTTCGAAATCACAAACGGCCCTGCATAATCGCCCGCCTCCACGATCAGCGTCGCGTGCTCCTTCGCCTCCGCCAGTCGCGCGCGCAGTGCATCGCCGAGCGCCTCGTCTCCCGATGCGTTCGCACTCAGCGCGGATGCGATGCTCAAAGCCATCCAGACGAGAACATCCGCGAAAGCGTTCGGCTTCATGGCAGCTCCTTTCGCGAGCACCACAATGCCGCTACTAAGAGTGTGATGAAAACGCCCAGCATGTATCCGCCGCTCTGGGGCAGACTCGTCTGCACGAAGTTCGCGATTTTTTGGCTGCCGATCATGACCGGCGTGAACGGCTCGATCGTCATAGGCGCTTTCGGATCGAGCGAATGCCCGTAGGTGTAGAGCCGGTAGTAGAAATTCCCGAGTGAGAATGCCGTGAAATAGAGGAACAACACGCCGAGATCGATGATGCTCGCCATGCGTCCGATCACCGCGGCTCGCAGCGCGAGGAGACAAAATGTGCCTAGGGCAAACGGCAGCCACGTCATCTCCACAAAGTCCGCCTGCGAGAGCGTCTTCATACCGATGTAGTGATTGAGCGTGTTGATCTCGTGCAGGTCCTGACCGCGATTTCCGCCGACGAGTTTATGGCTGAAGATTTCCAGTGACAGTCCTTCGCGATATTGCGGCGCCACGAGATGGATTTTCCACAACGGCAGGAAAATGGCCGCCACCAGCGTACCGGCCGCGAGCAGCAGCAACACACGCGACGTCAGATTGAGCGGACGGCGCAGGAAGAGGATTTCTCGGCGGAGGAAGTCGTGCATGGCTGTGATAAAAAGAGAGGGCGCGCATCGCACGCAGCGCACTGCGCGCCCTGGTTGGATGTCAGATGGTTGCTGTCGTTACTTCGCAGCAGTCGTCGCCGCAGGTTTTACGGTGAGATAGCCCTGCATCTCCTGGTGGAGCGCAGAGCAGAAGTTCGTGCAGTAGAACGGAAACACGCCCGTCTTCGTCGCCTTGATGCGGACCGTTTTCGTCTCACCCGGGTCGACGACCACGTTCATGTTTTGTTCGACGATGCCGAGGCCGTGAATCATGTCGGTCGTCTGTTCGACGTTAGTGACGTGAATCGTGAGTTCGTCGCCTTCTTGAACATCGATGCGGTCAGGAATGAACCGGCTGCGGATCGCGATCATCTTCACCTCAACTTGGTTTCCGTTGCGGACGATGCCCGTGTCCTTCGCGTCCCAAACAGCCTGTGGGTGTTTATTGTCTTCCTTCGGGTAGACCTCGATGGCCTTCACGGTGTCGGCCTTGATGATCTGCGCGAAGTGAGGTTCCGGCTCGGTGAACGCTTCATAGAGCATGCTCATTTTTTGGCCGGTCACATCGATCAACTGGCTCGACTCGGGCTGCGAGGGGCCAACCGAAAGGTGGCGGCCTTTCGAGAGTTTATTCATCGCGACGAGATAGTCGCCGTAGGGCTTCTTCGTGTCGCCGCCACCAATCACAAGGTGGCCGATGTTATAGTGAACATCGATTTTATCGAGGATGACCTTGTTGAGGTCGGCCTTCTCTTCAGCCGTCCACGGTGGCAGTTTCCACTTAGCAACTACCGACTCGATATAGAGGGAGGTGTAGGCGTTGCCGCGTCCGTCGAACTGCGTGTGCAATGGGCCGAGACCGACCGGGACCGAACCTTCGAGCACAGACTCGTAACGAATCACCGGCACTCCGCGAAACTCGCTCTCGAAGTCTTTCTTCTGAATCGCCGCCATGATCTTCTCGAAATCAAAAACCGACGCCACGGGTTGCAGTTTTCCACCCGCTGCGATCCAGCGGCCGGACGGATCGGTGTCGATGCCGTGCGGGGACTTCGGCACGGGCAGGAAATACAGCACGCCAGGAATCTTCGCCGGATCGATGACCGGCACACCGTCGAGGATCGTGGTTTTGCCCTCCTTCACCGCCGCCTCGGCTGCGCGCCAGTTGACGACGGCGGCGTAGTCGCGCTCGCCCTGGGTGGATGTCGCTTCGAGCGTTTCGTGCGCCATCTCGGTGTTGTACGAAGTCCAGAACGCCCAGCCTTCGCTTGGACCTTTGCCCGTCGAGCCCAGATCCCAGTCAAAGGGCGGCGTCAGGATCTGCCAGCCGACCGACATCTCGCCGGACTGCGGATCGACTTTGATGCCGCTGACCATGCCGTTGAATTCCTTCTCGTAATCCTTCGGGTCCGCGTAGCGTCCTTTCGGGAGCGGCACCGAGAAACGACTCGCGACCAGCACGTACTCGGTGTTGTCCGTCACGAACGACGAGCCGTGATTGCCCGAGGAGTTCGGAATCGGACCGAGGATCTGGTGCGTCTTGAAGTCACTGAGGTTGATGCGGGCAACGCGGTTGTTGGCGTTGTCGTTCACGAAGAGGAAACGACCGTCGTAAAGGCCGTCCTTTTTCGAAAGTCCCGGATGGTGGACATCGCCCCACGTGTAGTCGCCGAGCAGCTTTTTGCTCTCTTCGTCGAAACCATAACCGGTCGCCGGATACGGGGCGAAGACGGGAATGGTCGAGATGTGGCGCATCGAGGGAATGCCCGCGACATACACCTGGCCCGAGTGGCCGCCCGAGTAGAACAGGTAGTACTCGTCCTTGTCGCCTGGCTGCACGTAGGTGCGCGCGGCCGGGGAGCCGGCGCCCGCCGCCTTCGTGTCGCCCGCGGATTTTTGTCCCGGCGGATTGCAGCCCGAGAACGGCAGCAACGCCGTCGCCAGCGATGCCGAGATGAGGAGGGATTTTTTCATGGTTTGGGTCTTCCGGGGTTTAGTCGACGATCAGCACGCCCTTCATCCCGACCTGGAAGTGACCGGGGAACGTGCAGAGGAAATCGTAACGGCCGACCTGCTTCGGCGCGTAGAAAAGGACGGTGTCGCTCTCGCCCGGCCCGAGCAGCTTGGTGGCGGCGATGATCTTGGCCTTGTACTTGTCCGGCACATAGTCGGCCTTCACAGCCTGCGCCGCCTCGCTGGTGAAGTCCGCGAGTTTCAGTCCGTTCTCGATCAGCACCAGATTATGCCCCATCGAAAACTTCGGCATCGTGCCGGCATTTTTCAACGTGAGCGCGATGGCCTCGCCGGCCTTCACGCGGATTTCCGTGACGTTGAACTTCATCGAGTCGTTGCCGACGACCTCGACTGCACGCCCCTCCGTGGGGACCGCGCGTGTGGGAGCCGCGGGCGCGGCCGGTGCCGCTGCTGCGCCGCTCGAATCGGACTTGCCACAACCGGCAAGAAACAGGGCCGCAATGACGGCCGCCAGGGATGCGAGTGATGATATGATTTTCATGGTTTACGCCCTAGACTAACGCACGACCGCGAAATTCGCCTTGATGCGGATCAAGTACAGGGGAATTCCCCATCTCTTTTCCCGGTCATGGCCTGAAAGCCCATAATCTCCTGCCTCAATAATCTTGCCCGCCATTGACACTCGTCAAGGCGTCGCAGCCCCAATTTTTCTATCCTGCCCATATGAAAATCCGCCTCTTAACGCTCGGCGCCCTTCTGGCCTTTTCCGTTCCAGCCATGACCACCAGGGCGAATAGTGCCGAAAAATCCTTCGAGGTCACCGGCCTCCTCAAAGCCCGCCTCGACGACGGCGCCCTCGTCATCCAGCACGACGAAATCCCCGGCTACATGGCCGCCATGACCATGCGCTTCGTCCCCGCCGATCCGCGCGAAGCCGCCGCGTTGAGCCCCGGCGACCGCGTGCGTTTTCGCTACCGCGTTTCCGACAACGGCACCGACCTCGTGGACCGCTTCGTCGTCACCGGCAAAGAACCGCTCAAAACCAGCCCCGCCGCTCCGGCCGCCCGCCCCCGCCGCCTGAAAACCGGCGACACCGTGCCCGCCTTCTCGCTCCTCGACGAAAGCGGCCAGCCCCTCACCAACGCCTCCATCGCCGGCCGCTTCACCGTCGTCACCTTCATCTTCACCCGGTGCCCGGTTCCCGAATACTGCCCCGCCATGGCGCTGAAATTCGGCGCCCTTCAAAAAGCCATCGCCGCCGACTCCGCGCTCTCCTCGCGCGTCCGCCTGCTGAGCGTCACGCTCGATCCCGAGTTCGACCGCCCGGAAATTCTCGCCGAATACGGAAAAGCCCTCGGCGCCCAGCCCGCGCTCTGGAATTTCGCCACCGGCGAAAAATCCGAAATCGACGCCCTCACCAAAGCCTTCGCCGTCTACACCGAACGCAACGGCGTCACCCTCGACCACACCCTCTGCACCGCCCTCATCGGCCCCGACGGCCGCGTCCTCGAAATCTGGCGCGGCAACGCCTGGAACATCGACGAAACCCTCGCCGCCCTCCGCAAATCCTCCCAGCCCTGAGTCATCCGTCCCGCTCCGCTCCGCGCCCCTCCCTCTCCCCTGCCCCTCCGGAGTTTGTCATCCATTAGACGACAAACTCCAGCCCAGCCCCTCTCGCTTCGCTCACAGATAAAACATGCCTTTCGCGAGCAGCACGATCCCGAGCATCAGCCCGGCGACGACGCGATGCGTATAGCGGAAACGGCACACATCCATTTTCCCGCGCTTCGCCGCGCTGAGCGACGCCATGAACACGCCGAGCACCGCGAACGCCAGCGTCATCTTGATCATCATCAAAATCCCGAAGCGGCTCGTCACGAAATCCGGCCTGTTCGAGAAATGCACCCAGAACATCGCCCCGCCCGTGAGAAACAACAGCGCCACGACATACGGCATGAACGTCCGCACCTGCTTCGGAATCTCGCTCGCCAGTTTGCACCCCAGTTCCGGCGGCAGCCGCTTCTCGATCGGCTCGATCACGAGCACCTCGAAAAACACCGCGCCGACAAACGTGATCGCGCACAGGATATGAATCGTAAGGAAGAGTCCGTAATAGGAGGCCATGAGCGTAAGAAGCATCGAACGCGCTGATTCGCGACCGGCGCCGTCGCACATCCTCGCCGTTTCCTCCATCGGCCGCCTTGACCGGCATCAAGCCCTCCGCCGGTTCGCCGCCCGGCGTCACGCTTCGCCGAGATTCCTCTTCAGCAACGCCTCCAGCTCCGCCGGCTTCTTCACCACAAACGCCGCGCCCTTCACGTCGATCAACCCCGCGTCGCGAAACCGCGCCAGCGTCCGCGAAAGCGTTTCCGCCGTCGTCCCCAGCTCCGCCGCCAGCACGCGTTTCGTGCCGCCGAGCTTGATCGTATCCGCCGCGCCGTTGCGCGCCGCCCGGAACCGCTTCACGAACCAGTTCGCCAGCCGCGTCTCCACGTCCTTCAACGTCAGATCGTCGAGCAACCCCACGATCACGCGCAGGTGCTGGCTCATCGAGCCGAGCATCCGCATCGCCAGGTCCGGCCGCTTCGCGACCAGCGCCAGAAACTCCGCCTTCGGCACCAGCAGCACCGAGCTCGCCTCCACCGCGCGCGCATTCGCCGGATAACCCGTCGGCGACGCGAGCGACGCCTCCGCGAACGACTCGCCCGCGCGAAACACATAGATGACCTGCTCCTTCCCCGTCGCGCTCACGCGGTGCACGTTGATCGCACCGCGTTGCACCACATAAAACCCCTCGGCCGGTTCTCCTTCGTGAAAAAGATAGCCGTTTTTCTCCAGTGTCTTCAGGCGGACCAGCGCCGCTATTGAAGCCACATCGCTCTCAGGAAGCCCACTGAACAACTGGCTGCTACGCAATGTCAGCGCCAGCCCTGCGCCGCGGAGGTCACTGGCGCCCGCTTTCGACGATCGTGGCGTAGGAGAAACAGAGGCCATTTCTCGAGCGTTGCCGGTCATCACCATCGCGCAAACCCGTTTTCTGGATCAGCGGGAGAATCGCGTCTCCCACGCGCCGTCCTTGCGTCTCGCCACCTCCGCCGAAAACCCGTCCGAGCGCAGTTTTTCGATCAACGGCGAGGGGAGAAATGGCGCGATCACAATCAGCGCCTGCCCGTCTTTGAGCGCCTGCACCGCTGCGAACAGCTTGGGCCTGGGCTCTATCCCGGCTTCGATCATTGGCCGCACATCGATCACAAGGGTTTGGGAATCGTTACTCATATTTCGTCCATTTCCTTCCATCCAAGTTCGTCGCAGGCTGCCCGCGTCATCCGTGCCGGTGTCCATGGCGGCGTCCAAGTAAGCTGAACGTCTGGTGTGCGTGCGCCACCGATCCGCTCAAGCACGCTGCGCACGCCTTCCATGATGACATCTCCCGCCGGGCAATGCGGCGATGTGAGCGTCATCACTGCGATGAGCTGCGTATCCGTAATCTGTACGTCGTAGATCAAGCCGAGCTCCACAATGCTCAACCCAAACTCAGGGTCGAGAATCGTCGCCAGTTCCCGCATCACTCCATCCGGTGTGAGCGCTTCATCCGTGAGTGTTGTTGTTGTCGTCATGAGTGTTTGATCTCCACCGAAGCCAGCGTCGCCGGTCTCGACCGCGCCGAAGGTTTCATCCGCAGATGAGCCAGAACCCGCGTTGCATTCATCGAAAAAAGAACGACACCTGCAGCCAGCAACCACGCACCGACCGCGATAATCTCCTGCGTTCCCAGGCACACGCCCGTGATCAGGCTCACCACGCCCGCGATGTGCAGCCAAAGCCACGACTTCTCCCATGTGGGATGTCCGAGCGTGTGTGCAGCGGGAACCGGCTGCCGCCCCACACGTGGCCCATATGCGCGCATCCACACGAGGAACGGAATGATTTTGCACAACATCCCCATGACCATCAGCGCCACTGCACCAGCGATGACGACCACGCCATACGCTAGAGCGCCGCGCACTGCGACTTCGCCTTGCCTGGCCAGAAGCAACGCGACGCCTCCCACCGCTGCGATACCCACCGATGCGGCACCTGCAAAAAATGCGCTGAGTCCTGGCTCCAGCACGCGTTTGCGCCGAGTCGCCACCGTCGCGATGAGCGCAATACCGGAAAAGACCAGCCCACTAACGATCAGCGCAGCGCCGCTCCACGTCAGCGCACCCAATTCCAGTGCCAGTCCGATCGCCAGCACCACAAGCCCTGTCTGCGTGCCCGCGAGCCCGGCCGCGATCCTCCACGGCTTCCGCACTTCGCCCAACGTGAACATGGGTACGAGTTGAAAGGCCACGCCCTGCACCAGCGTTACGAAGAATCCCGCGAGTCCTGCGTGGGCGTGAGCGCGAAGCAACGCGAGTGGAGACACGGGCAGTGTTATCCCGAGCCTGCTTGCCGCCATCGCGAGACCCGCACCCACGGTCAGAGCCAGCCAGATCGAAGCGAGCGGCAGACTCCAGCCGATCGCATCGCGCCGCGAAGAGCGCGCGAAAGTCGCAAGCACGTTCGCCGTAAAGAGCCAGGATCCTGCAGCCACGCATCCGCCACCCGCTGCGACCCAGATATATTGTCCCGTGAAGAATCCATACACCATTGTAGGAACCCCCGTCACGTGCAGCACGAGATGAACCCAAGTAGCGCGCTCCCACGCAAGCGGAGCACCTAGCACGACTGGAGTCAGTTGGTACGTGGCACCGAAACACACGCTCAGCAAAAATCCCGGCAGCCACAGATGTGCTAGCGCTACGACTCGAGGGTGCAGGTGCGGCAACAAAACCATCGACGGCTCCATTGCCAGCCACGCCGAAGCCACTGCGAGCGCGACGATGCCGCCGACGATAAACGCCAGCGGTAATCGCGCGCCTCCCACCAGTGGCATCGGGCGATTCATGGTCATTGCCGGGTGCTTAACTCACGAGCGCGTTGCTAACAGGCTGGACGGCGACCGTTCCATTCCCGGCCGCTACGCGTGTGATCTTCACATGAAACACGTCCGGTCCTGCGATAAGATGCTCCCATGTGAACTGGCCCGGGAAAATCGAAGCGAACTGATAGTACAACGGCACGGGATCGTGGTCGTTGATCAGGACGAAATGCGCGCCGACCGGCAGCTCCTGCCAGCGCTGGATGATCTGCGCGTGCTTCACACGGCAGGGAATGGAACGCACGTCGAAGTGCGTGAGATCGATATCGGTGGTTGTACTCATAGGTTGGAAATTTTCGCCGTGGGTTCCGCGCCCAGCGTGAGCAGCATCGTGAATGGTCCCTGGCTCGCCCGCACCGCGTGCGGATGTTCTGGCGGCATGTGCAGCAGCATCCCGGCGTCGAGCCGCGTCCACTCGCCGTTGAAAAGAAACTCGCATGCTCCGCTCAGCACCTGCACCAGCGCGCGCCGCTTGCTCGTGTGTGCGGTCAGCTCCTGACCTTGATCGAAACTGAACAACACGACGCGCAGCTCCGGGCTCTGCACCAGCGTGCGGCTTACAATCCCCGCGGCGGATATTTCCGTCACACTCTTAAGCGCCAGCGCGCTCGCCCGATCTGCTGGCAATAATGTCGTGTGGCTCATGTCGCCGCCATCCTAGCGCTCCAGCGTCCGCGCTGCCTTGATGCGCATCAAGCCCCGCCGCATTTCCGCCCGCAGGTTTCTCGTTTCCCGATTTGTCGAAGCGCTTGATTCGCATCAAGGCGCCGCGAGACGCGACGCGCTACGATGGCCCGCATGAACTCTCCGCGAGTCTCCGGTCCTGGTTTCAAGCTTCTCATCGCCGCACTCGGCGCCGCCGTCCTCGGCACGCCCGCGATGCATGCCCAAACCGTGGATACGGAGCCTGATTTCGTCGTCGCTCTCGCCTCGATCGTCGTGACCGCGCGTCCCAGCGAACGCCCGCTCGCCGTCGAGGTCGATCCGCGCGCGCCGGCCCAACCTATCCCTGCGCAGGATGGCGCCGAGGCCCTCTGCGGCGTCGCTGGTTTCAATATCATTCGCAAAGGCGGCACAGGGGGGGATCCCGTTTTTCGTGGTATGGCCGGTTCGCGCCTTGGACTCATGCTCGACGGCGAAAATATCCTCGGTGGCTGCGGCAATCGCATGGATCCGCCTACCGCGTACGTTTTTCCTTCTGCATACGACAGCATCACCGTCCTGAAAGGTCCTCAGTCGGTCCTCCACGGTGCGGGTAATTCTGCGGGCGTCGTTCTTTTCGAGCGCACCCCCCAATGGTACTCCCAACCCGAAGCGCGCTCCACTGGAGCGCTTACCCTTGGCTCGTTCGACCGCAATGACCAGTTCGCTGAAATCCGTGCCGGTCGACCGCTCGGCTATGTCGAAGCCGGCGTCTCGCGCACCGCGGCCGATGACTACAAGGACGGCTACGGTCGTTTAGTCCACTCCGCTTATGAACGCTGGAACACGCGGGCCGCCATCGGCTGGACTCCAGGTAACAACACACTCGTCGAATTCACCGGATCCATCGGCGACGGCGAAGTCGCATACGCCGATCGCATGATGGACGGTTCCAAATTCGCACGAGAAAATCTTGGCCTTCGTCTGCGCCGCAGCGGCCTCGGCGGCGTGTTCTCCTCCATCGAAGCCAACGCCTTCATCAACTACGTCGATCACGTGATGGACAACTATTCGCTGCGGTCTTTCACCCCGAGCATGATGATGCCGGCCCCTTCTGCATCGAATCCGGATCGCTTGACCATAGGCGCACGCGCCCTGGCAAAACTGACCATCACTGAAGCCTTCAGCGCAAAAGTGGGCGTCGATCATCAATCCAACCGCCATCGCGCCCGCAGCACGAACAACCAAACCCTCGATCCCTACGAAAACAAACCGTGGATCAAGGACGCTGAGTTCTCTGTTTCTTCTGTATTCGTTGAATCCACGTGGGAAATCAGTCCATCCGCCCGCATTATTTCCGGTCTGCGCGCTGACTTCTGGGAAGCTCAGGATTTTCGCCGCACCGTTTCGACCGGCATGATGAGCAGCGCCACCAATCCGACTGCGGATCAGACGCGCAACAAGACGCTTCCCTCAGGATTTGTGCGTTTGGAGCGCGATTTTTGCTGCGCCGGTTCGCTCTTCGCAGGGATAGGTCACACCGAACGTTTTCCCGATTACTGGGAGCTCTTCGGCAAGGAATCATCCTCTACGGTCAGCTCATTCCTGACCGCACCCGAACGCACTACGCAGATCGACGCCGGATTGACCCGGCGCATTGCGCCCACGCTTACAGTGTCGATCTCAACCTTTGCCGCGCGGATCGATGACTTCATCTTGATCGAAAGCGGCGTGCGCAAACCCGCCGGGATGATGGGTACGCGCAGCGCGACCCTGACGCGAAACATCGACGCTCGCTCCTTCGGTGGCGAAGCGAATGCCACATGGTCGTTCGCCAAAGGATGGACGCTCGATGCCGCCTTTTCGTGCGTCCTCGCTGAAAACATCACCGACGACCGCCCACTCGCTCAGCAGCCACCGCACGAAGGACGTCTGGGCCTTAACTACACGGCGTCCCAGTGGAGTGTCGGCACGCTCGGTCGCTTCATCGCCAGCCAGCACCGCTACGCCATTAACCAAGGCAACATCGTCGGCCAGGATCTCGGCACATCTGACTCCTTCGAGGTCTACTCACTCAACGCCGCATACAAACCCGCAGCCTGGCTCCAGCTCTCCATCGGCGTCGATAACCTCTTCGACACCGCCTACGCCGAGCACCTCAGCCGCGGCGGCAGCATGGTCGCCGGGTTTCCGGCCCCAACAATCCGCGTCCAAGAACCAGGCCGTACTGCGTGGCTGAAATTGGATCTTAAATACTAAAAAGTCCTCGGCAAATTCCCCCAAAAAAATCGCCGTCATAGAGAGATGCTTGATCCGCGCACAAATCGCCTTACCCATTCTTTTGATGTGACGTCGGAATAAGTTCGGAGGCGCGCTCCCCACGCGCGATCGCAGACGTCGCTTTCAGAGAATCGCAACACCCATCCCCGGTATGTTCAGCACTCTTAACCTAAAAGCCGCCTTCGTTGCCGCGGGCGCCACGCTTCTCCTCGTTGCATCGATCCTCATTGGCTCGCGCAATCTCGCCAATTTCGACCCGGCGCTAATTGCCTATCTCTTCGGCTGCATCTTCGCCTGTTTTGGCGTTGTATACCGCTACACCGTCTGGCTCCAGCGCCCGCCCACTTGGCGATACTTCAAACGCGGTTGGCAGCTCTTCCTGTCGGGTAAGCTTTTCGTCTACGGCTGGGAGCTCGTCCGCCACTTCATGGTCGATTTCGTCGGACAACGATTCATCCGCAGGCGCGGCAAGGTCCGGGGTTACGGACATCTGCTCATGGCGGGCGGCTGCACGCTAGGTTTTGCCGTCACTTTTCCGCTCGTGTTCGGCTGGATACACTTCGGCCTCAAGCCCGGAGGCATCAACACCTACGAGGCGTATCTCTTCGGTTTCAAAACCCTCGAATTCCCGCTGCACACCGTCGTCGCCGAGATCATTTTCAACGCCCTGAACTGGGCGTCGTTTCTTGTTATCGCGGGCGTTATGATGCTCATGCGCCGCCGCCTCACGCACGCCGGCCAGATCGCCATCCAGACGTTCGAAGGCGACTGGCTTCCGCTCATCCTGCTCCTGGCTATCTCCGTCACCGGCCTCGGAATCACCATGGACTACCGCTGGATGCGCGGCGAAGCCCACCAGTTCATGGCGATCACCCACGCGATCACCGTGATTCTCTTCCTCATCTGGATGCCCTTCGGGAAATTTTTTCACATCATCCAGCGCCCCGCCCAACTCGGTGTCGCCATCTATAAACGTGCCGGTCAGGAGGGCCCGCAGGCTGTTTGCCCCCATACCGGTCAGGAATTCACCTCTCAACTACACGTCGACGACCTGAAGGCCGTGACCAAAGAGCTTGGCTTCGACTACACGAAAGCCGACGGCACCTCCCACCTCGACCTCAGCCCTCAAGGCAAACGCGCCGCCCTCGCCAAAGCCCATCTCGCCGCGCGCCAGAAGTCCGGCGCCTTCTTCGGCTGATTCTTCCTTTCCCATGGCCACACTCCCAGCCCCGCCCGAGAAACTCGCGGCCCAGTTCGGTCCGCATAAAAACTATCCGCCCCGCGAGGGATTCGTCGGCCGTGACGAGCCGGACGAGATGGTGAAGACCCATTGCTGCTTCTGCGGCATGCAGTGCGGCATTCAGCTGCTCGTGAAAAACAACAAGGTCGTCGGCTTCGAGCCGTGGGAGGAATTTCCCTTCAACGAGGGCCGTCTCTGTCCGAAGGGCGTGCAGCGTTACCTCCAAAACAATCATCCCGACCGCCTGCTCACACCGATCGAGCGCGTCGAGGGCCAGGGCTTCCGCCCTATCGAGTGGGATCACGCAATGGAGCGCACGGTCTCCGAGATTCAACGGATTCAAAAACAATACGGACGCGATGCCTTCGCGATGCTCTCCGGCGTTTCGCTCACCAATGAGAAGAGCTACCTCGTCGGAAAATTCGCCCGCGTCGCGCTCAAGACCCGCAACCTCGATTACAACGGCCGCCTCTGCATGGTCAGCGCCGGCGCCGGAAACAAAAAGGCCTTCGGCCTCGATCGCGCATCTAACAACTTCTCCGACCTGAAACACGCCGAGGTCATCATGATCTGCGGCACCAACGTCAGCGAAACCTTCCCCACGCTCACGCACTGGATCTGGCAGGCGCGCGACAACGGCGCGAAACTCATCGTTGTCGACCCGCGACTCACCCCCATCGCGCGCACCGCCGATCTCCACCTGCCCGTGCGCCCCGGCCGCGACTCCGCTCTCTACGGCGCGATTCTTCACCAGCTCATCAAACACGACTGGCTCGATCACGACTTCATCAAGAATCACGCGAGCGGTTTCGAGCAGGCCGCCGCCGCCGTGAAAGACTACGACCTCGACTGGGCTGAAAACGTCACCGGCATTCCGAAGGAAAAAATCATGCTCGCCGCCGAATGGTGGGGAAAAGCCGCCACGAGTTTCCTCCTCCACGCGCGCGGCATCGAGCATCACTCGAAGGGCGTCGAAAACGTTCTCTCCTGCATCAACCTCGTCCTCGCCACCGGTCGCATCGGCAAACCGTACTGCGGCTACGCCACCATCACCGGCCAGGGCAACGGCCAGGGCGGACGCGAGCACGGTCACAAATGCGATCAGCTTCCCGGCAACCGCGACATCGAGAATCCCGAGCACCGCCGTTACATCTCCGAAGTCTGGGGCATCGACGAAAAAGATCTACCGGGCAAAGGCCTCACCGCCTACGAGATCATCGAGGCGATTCACCGCGGCGAAATCAAAGGCCTCCTCTCGATCTGCTTTAACCCGCTCGTCTCGCTTCCCAACAACACCTACGTCCGCGAAGCGCTCGAGAAACTCGAATACTACGTCGCCATCGATTTCTTCCTCAACGAAACCGCCCAGCACGCCAACGTCGTCCTCGCGAGCAGTCTCCACGAGGAGGAAGAAGGCACCGTCACCACAGCCGAGGGCCGCGTGGTCCGTATCCGCCGCGCCGTCACACCGCCTGGACTCGCCCGTACCGACACCGCGATCCTCCAGGAAATCGCCCGCCGCCTCGGCGCCGAAAAACAGTTCTCGTTCGTGAACGCCGAGGCGATCTTTGACGAACTCCGCGTCGCTTCGAAAGGCGGTACCGCCGACTACTACGGCATCACGTACGACAAGATCGAAAAAAACATGGGCGTCTTCTGGCCCTGTCCGTCGCTCGATCACCCAGGCACGCCGCGTCTTTGGGAGGACCGCAAATTCAAGACCAACGACGGCAAGGCCCACTTCAATCCCGTCGCCCATCGCGATCCGATGGAGATCACCGATGCCGAATATCCCGTGATCCTCACGACCGGTCGCGTCGTCTCCCAATATCTCAGCGGCACGCAGACGCGCCGCATCGGCAAACTCGTCGATCAATATCCCGAGCCGCTTCTCGAAATTCACCCGAAGCTCGCCGCGAAGTACGGCATCCGCGACCGGCAGATCGTGAAACTCGTCTCCCGTCGCGCTTCCGCCGAATTCCCCGCGCAACTCGTCGAAACCATCCGCGAAGATACCGTCTTCGTCCCGTACCACTGGGCCGGAAAACAATCCATCAACCAGCTCACCTCCGGTCACCTCGATCCCGTTTCGAAAATCCCCGAATTCAAAGTTAGCGCCGTCCGCCTCGAGCCCACTGACCGCATCGCGCCGATCCCGCGCCTCGACATCAATCAGACCACCGGCGGCTCCCCCGCGCATCCGGCCCCACAACCACCCCAACCCCACGCGTTCCGTCGCGGCGCAGACGTAACCAAATCCGCGCCCGCCGCCCCCACCGCATGAACAACACCCAGTTTAAGCAGAACGAGGAATTCTTCATCGACCCTCAGCGCTGCATCGGCTGCCACGCCTGTGAGATGGCCTGCGCGGAATGCGAAACCAACGGCCAGACCTCCATGATCCACGTCGATTACGTGGACCGCGCCACCACCGTGCAAACGAGCACGCAGGTCTGCATGCACTGCGAAGACCCGACCTGCGCCAAAGTTTGTCCCGCCGATGCCATCACCAAGGATGAGTTCGGCATCGTCCACACCGCCAACACCGCCCGCTGCGTTTCCTGCGCAAATTGCGTCATGGCCTGCCCGTTCGGCGTTCCGAAGAAGAGTCAGGAGACGCAGCTCATGATGAAGTGCAACATGTGCTACGACCGCACCAGCGCCGGCAAACGCCCCATGTGCGCCACCGTCTGCCCGACCGGTGCACTCTGGTACGGCACGCGCGAAAAAATGCGCGAACTCCGCCCCAACAGCGACCCCGTGAACAATTTCCAGTTCGGGATGCAATGGGTGAAAACCAAGGTGAACTACATGATGCCGAAAGGAGCGACCAAGCTGGTCGTCGATTAAGATGAACGAAAAAGACGTCCTTCCCCCGCGGCCCGCGCCCGAAGTCGACTTCCCCATCGAGCGACTCGAAGCCGAGCACGTCTCCCGCCGCGAATTCGCGAAAGTGCTCTGCATGGTCTCCGGCGGACTCGCCGTCGGAAACGCCTGGGTCGCCGTCAAAGACCGGCTCTTCCCTCCCTTCCGCATTCAGGGCGAAATACGCATCTGCTCGACCAGCGAAGTCCCCGTCGGCGGCACGCATCCGTTCTCCATCGAGGGCACCAAAATGCCCTTCATCCTCATCCGCCCCCGCGAGAACGAGTGGTACGCCTACGAGCAAAAATGCACGCACCTCGGCTGCGCAGTGTACTACTCGCCCAAGCACGATCAGATCGAGTGCCCCTGTCACAACGGCTGGTTCAACGCCCGCACCGGCGCCGTCATCCAAGGCCCGCCGCCGCGCGCGCTTCCGCGCCTGGCCGTCATTGTCCGCGGTAGCGAAATCTTCGTCACCGAGCCTCACGACCGCAACGTCCACACCAACGAGCCTACGCCGTCATGAGCACTTTTCGAAACGCCCAGCGTCAGGCTCATCCGAGCAAAACCAACACACTCCTGGTCGGCATCATCTGCGTCCTCATCCTCATCGTCGCGATGCAGGTGTGGCTGCTCACTGCCGCGCTCAATACGTCGCTCGAAGGCTCCGGCGGACTCAAATGGCCCGCCTTCTGGGCTTCGCTGGTGCTATTTGGCTCCGGCGCCGCACTGCTCCGCTATCTCCCGCAACCGATCCGCCTGCCCGCGCGGGAAAAAGTCATCGAAGCCTTCCCGCAGGCCGCGCTCGCCTGGCGTACACTGGCCATCAGCGTCGTGGCCCTCGCTCTCTCCTTCGCCGTCTGGTTCATGTGGTCCGCGATCCCGCTGCGCCTCAACCAAGCTGGCTTCAACCTCACCCGGCAGCAACTTTTCTGGCTCACCTCCACACCTGTCGTCCTGGGATCTATCCTGCGCATTCCTTACGGGCTTCTCGTATCCAGTTTCGGGAGTCGCCGCAGCTACGCGCTTGTTACGCTCGCGCTGCTTCTACCCTGCGTCGCCACCGGCTTCGCCGTGATGAATCCAGCCACGCCCTACTGGGTGCTGCTCGTCTGCTCCGCCCTCACTGGCATCGCCGGCGCCAACTTCGCCACCTCCATGGGCGTCATCAATCTCTGGTTCCCTAAGCAGGCCCAAGGCACCGCGCTCGGCATCAACGGACTCGGCAATCTCGGAGTCACCGTCGCCCAATTCACCATCCCGGTCGTCATCGGCTACGCCTGGTTTTCCGCCGCCTCGCCTGCCGTCACACCAACCGCGTCCGCAGCGCCCACCGCCTCACTCCACCTGGAAAACGCCGCCTTCGTATGGATTCCCGTGATCCTCGCGTGTAGCGCCGCGCTTTGGTTCTGGACCAAAGACTATCCGACCCCGCGCAAGACCATCGCGTCCCAACTCGCCGTGGCGAAGCAGCTCCATACATGGGTTCTCTCGCTCCTCTACTTCCTCACCTTCGGCTGCTTTGTCGCGATGGGCGCGTCGCTCCCGCTTATCATCAAAGAAGTTTTCGCCACCGCGCCCGGTGGTGCGCCTTCCCCGCTCCAATACGCGCCTTGGGCCGCCGCCATCGCCACGATCGCCCGCCCCATCGGCGGCTGGCTCGCCGACAAATGGGGCGCCGGTCTGGTCACTTCGATTTCCATCGTTCTGATGGCCATCGGCGGCTTCAGCCTTTCCGCCTTCCTCCAACCCGACGAATTTACCGGCTTCTTCTCCCTGATTCTCCTGATCTGCGCCGCCGCAGGTCTTGGAAATGGCAGCGTCTTCAAAGCCATCCCGCTCGTCCTCCCGAAAAACCCCGGCCCCGCCATCGGCTTCGTGAGTTGCATTGGTGCCCTTGGTGGATTCTTCCCGCCGCTGTTACTTGGCTGGACGATCGATCGCTTTGGCAGTCCTGCATGGGCGTATACCTCGATGGCGTTGGTCGCCCTTGTCTGTCTTGCCGTGAATCTATGGTATTACCACCGCAGGGGTTCGCCTACGCATTGCTGAATTTGGGCCGTCACTTCCTGCGCTGTGGGCCTTGGCCATCTCGCCGAGTAAGGAAACGAACAATCAAGAGCCAGTGGTTGGTCTTACAATAGCTGCCAGTTGCTTTGAAATTACGGTCGTCGAGTTGGCTACCGCTCAGGCGAGGCGTCGGTGGGCCCATTAACGACGAAGCCCGCCTCTTTGGGAGGCGGGCTTCGCTGAATGCCGAACTTCTTGGCGCACTTAGAATGCGGAAGTTAGTGGCGGATAAGGCCACTAACCTCTGCATTCGCCACACATTGTGATGGCCTTCATTAAAAATGGCGTCCCCACGGGGATTCGAACCCCGGTTCTTACCGTGAAAGGGTAGTGTCCTAACCGGGCTAGACGATGGGGACGCAAAGAACGAAAGGGGGCAGACCGTAGGTTCTCGAACGTGTCGCGCAAGTGTTTTTTTGCCATTTTCGTGGCATGGTTGAGCAGCAGGTTTGTCCGTCGAACGCGCTGCGGGCTGGTGCGCGCGGCGGCGCTTCATGGCCGGGCGAATGTGCCGATAAGTTATGGTAACCCACGAATTGAAAGCGTTTCCCCACTTTCAGCGGACTGTGCGTGCGATGCGCACGCCTGTGCTGGTGCTCGTTGCGTCGATGAGCATGGCTTTTGCGCAGACGAATCAGGCGGGCGGGGCTGGCCAGGCAGCGGCATCTGTGAGCAGTGGCGAAGTCCTGCAGCGGGTGGATCAACTGCGTGCGCTGGGCGTGGAAGGAGCGGCGGCGGGTGGCGTGACACGTTCGGTGTCTTTGCGCGGTGTGGTCACGTTTTCCCACACAGCGAGGCAGACGTTTTATCTGCAGGATGCGACGGGTGGGATTCTGGTTTCGCTGGCTGACGAGAGGATGGCGATTCCGGCGCCGGGCGACGATGTGGCGGTCGCAGGGACGTCGGCTTCGGTGGGGAATGCCGTCACCGTGCGGGCGAACCACATCACGAAATTAGGGAGCGTCGAATTTCCGGCGGCGCGTCCGCTGACCTTTGAGGATGCGATGGCTGGGCGGGCGGACGATCAGTGGGTGGAGATCGAGGGGGTTTTGACGAAAACCGATTTGCTGGATGGCTGGCTGCGTCTTGAGGTGGAGAGGCCTGAAGGGGCCTTTTCGGTCAGTATTCCGGCGAATCAGCGGACGTTGATCCCCACGCGGGCCCGCATTCGCATCCAGGGCGTGTGTGCGACCTGGCGGGTGGCGGGGTCGGATCGTGTGGGCGGCTTTTTCCTTTTCACGCCCTCGCTGGGCGAGGTGCGCACGGTGCAGCAGGCATCCAGTCCCGCAGGAACGCTTTCGACGGTGGCGGAGGTGCTGGGGTTGCGCAGGGAAAGCGCGAGCGCGGGGCGGCGCGTCTATCTGCGCGGGGTGGTCACGTTCGCGCATCCGCAGCAGCGATTTTTTTACCTGAAGGATCATTCACGTGGTGTGCAGGTGTGGCTCAAGGACGATACGCTTGCGCTGCCGCGCGTCGGTCGCGTGGTGGAGGTGGAGGGGCTGACCGCGCCCGGGGCGATTTCTCCGGGGGTGGAGGCGACGCGGGTTGTGGAGGGCGATGCGCGTGCGCTGCCGGTCGCGACGGTGATCAGTCTGGAGCAGGCGTTGACGGGCACCGAGGATGGGCAGTGGGTGGAGATGCGGGGGCATCTCCGTCAGATCGAAACCACGGCGGAGTGGTTGAGGCTGACGCTGACGGCCGCGGCGGGCGATTTTTCGGTGAGCATTCCTTTCACGACAAAAGCCGATTTGAAGGCGGGGGCATTTTTGCGTGTCCGTGGCGTGTGCGTGCCGTGGCTGAACGACAAGGCGCAGGTCGGGGGTGTGTTCGTTTACACGCCGAGTTTGAAGCAGATCGATGTGGCGGAGCCGCCGCCGGACGATCCGTTCCGCGTGCAGGAAGAGTCGATCGGCAATTTGCAGAATTACCGCACTGAGACCTTGGAGCAGGCGCGGGTGCTTGTGCGGGGAACGGTGCTGCACCATGTGCCAGGCCGGTATCTGGTAGTGGAGAATCCGACGGGGGTGGTTCGCGCGCTCAGCCGGAGTGAGGAAAAGTTAAGGCCGGGGCAGGAGGTCGAGCTGGTGGGGGTGCCCGGGCGGCAGGGGGCGCGCTCTGTGCTGCGTGCCGCGCTTTATCGCGTGGTGGGCGAGGGGCCGCCGCCGGTGCCGATGCCGGTGGCTCCCGATGAAGCGGTCGATCCGGCGTTGGAGAACCGGCTGGTGTCGTTGGGCGGCACGATCGTGGAGGCATCGTTCCGGGCGGGGGCGGTGCGGCTCGTTTTGCAGGCGGGCAATGTTCTTCGTGAAGTCGAATACGACGGCGAGGTATCCGAGGAGCTGCAGGAGCATTGGCTGCCCGGCAGCAAAGTCGCGGCGACCGGGCTGTATCAGGTTCGTTACGACGAGGACGACCGGCCGGCGCAGTTTTCCCTGAGGTTGAGGTCGCCGGCGGAGTTGAAAGTGCTGGAGGCGCCGCCGTGGTGGAACGCGCGCCGGGCGCTTGCCGGTCTGGGAGTGATCGCAAGCGGTCTGGTGGGCGGGGCGATCTGGCTTTTCCTGCTTCGGCGCCAGGTGAGGCGGCAGACCGATGTGATCCGCGCGCAGGTCGAGAACGAGGCGAGTTTGCAGGCGAGGCAGGGCGAGATCATCCGCAACGCGAGCGACTGCATCTTCACGCTCGATCTTCAGGGGCGGTTCACGTCGCTCAATCCGGCGGGAGAGCGCATGACCGGATATTCGCAGGCCGAGATCGCGGCACTGAACATCCGGGACGTGATGGTGGCCGGCGAGGAGGGCGTGCCCTCGACGTTGCTTTCGTTGACGGAGAATCCGGAGGAGCCGGCCACGGCGCGTTTCGAGACGCGTTTCCGGACCCGCGACGGGCGGCCGATCTGGGTGGAGACGAGCGCGCGCGTTTTTTCCGAGAGAGGACGGCCGGCCGGGATACTTGGCATCGCCCGCGACATGACGGAGCGGCGGGAGATCGAGGACAGTCTGCGGCGGGCGCGCGCGGCCGCGGAATCGAACACGCGGGCCAAGAGCGCATTTCTGGCGAACATGAGCCACGAGATCCGCACGCCGTTGAGCGGAGTGATCGGCATGAGTAACTTGCTTCTGGATACGCCGTTGAGGCCGGATCAGCGGGAGTTTGCCGACACGATCCACGGCAGCGCGCAGGCGTTGCTGACGATCCTCAACGACATCCTGGATTTTTCGAAGATCGAGGCGGGCAAGCTGCAGATCGAGAACACGGAATTCGATCTCATGTCGCCGGTCGAGGATTCGCTCGGGTTGCTCTCGGCGCGGGCGGTGGCGAAAAGCATCCAGCTTGCCTCGGACATCGATCCGGCGCTGCCGCGTCATGTGCGGGGAGATCCGGGAAGGTTGCGCCAGGTGTTGCTGAATCTTCTCGGTAACGCGGTGAAGTTCACCGAGGCGGGCGACGTGGTGGTGACGGTGACTTCCCGGGAGGAAACGGCGACGCATGTCACGTTGCGCTTCGAGGTGAGCGACACGGGCATCGGTATGTCGGAGGAGACCAGCCGGAGTCTTTTCCAGCCTTTCACGCAGGCGGATGAGAGCACGGCGCGGCGGTTTGGGGGCACGGGCCTGGGGCTGGCGATCAGCAAGCAAATCGTCGGGTTGATGGGCGGCGAGATCGGCGTGACCAGCGCGGTGGGGCGCGGGTCGACTTTCTGGTTCACGGTAACGTTGGAGAAGCAGCGAGGAGTCGTGCAGCAGCCCGCGAATTTCGAGGCGATCGCGGGTTCGCGGGTGCTCGCGGTGGACGATCACGCGGTGAACCGACGCATTATCGCGCACTATCTCGAGGCGTGGAAGTTGCGCTGCGACACGGCCCAGTCCGGCGAGGAGGCGCTGGGTCTGGCGAAAGCGGCGAGGGAGCGGGGCGATCCGTACCGTTTGATGCTGCTCGACTACGACATGCCCGGGATGGACGGCGTGGAGCTGGCGCGGCGGTTCAAGGCGGATGAGGCGTTCGCCGCGGTTCCGTTGATGCTGGTGAGCTCAGTGGATCAGCGCATGAGCCCGGCGGAGCTGGCGGGTGTCGGTTTCAGGCGCGTGCTTACGAAGCCGATACGCCAGGACGATCTTAAGCGGGCATTGCTCCGTCTGCTGGGGAGCGCGCCGGATGTAGATTCCAATTCCCAGCTGCCGATAGCGACCGCCCGGCAGCCGGATGCGCGATGGACCTCTTCGGCGCCGCGGCTCGTCGTGGCTGAGGACAATCTGGTGAATCAGCGGATCATCCTCATGCAGCTGAAGAAGCTCGGGCTCTCTGCGGATGTTGCGTCGAGCGGGCACGACCTGCTCGCGGCGCTGGAGAACAAGACGTACGACGTCATTCTCATGGATTGCCAGATGCCAGAGATGGATGGCTACGAGGCGACGCGCCGTATCCGCGCCGACGCGCGTTTTTCCAAGATTCACATCATCGCGATGACGGCGAATGCCATGCAGGGTGACCGGGAGAAGTGCCTGGCGGCAGGGATGAACGATTATCTCACGAAGCCGACGACGGTGGATGCCATCCGGGAGGCCTTCGAGCGGGCGCAGCAAGTGGCGAAGTAAGGGCGGTCGGGCGGTTGCGGAGGCCGTAGAAAAAACCCCTCGCCCCCGGGCTTGTTTGAAGAGAGACACGTCGCTCCATGACCTTCGCCGAAATTTCCGCCGCGCTGCCGACCAAGGCCGTCACGTCTGTCGAGAACCTGTCGTTTCCGAAAATCGCCTCGGGCAAGGTGCGCGAGATTTTCGATCTCGGCGATGCGTTGCTCCTGGTGGCGAGCGACCGGTTGTCGGCGTTCGACGTGATTTTGCCCGATGGCATTCCCGGGAAGGGAATCATTTTGAATCAGATGAGTCTGTGGTGGTTTGCGCAGACGACGGGACTCATCGGGAATCATTTGCTGCCGGATCAGGCGGGGGAGTTTGCGCGGCGCGGGATCGTGGATCGCGATTTGCAGCTGCGGAGCATGGTGGTGCGAAAATTAAAACCGCTGACGATCGAGTGCGTGGTGCGCGGTTATCTCGTGGGCAGCGGATGGAGTTCTTATCAGAAGACGGGCGAGGTGTGCGGACATCGGTTGCCGGTGGGTTTGCGGCAGGCGGATAAGTTGCCGGAGCCGCTTTTCACGCCGACGACGAAGGCACCGAAGGGTGAGCACGATGCGCCGATCAACGATGCGCAGGGGGGGGCGGCGGTCGGGGCGGCGCTGTACGAGCAGGTGAAGGCGACGAGTTTGAAACTTTATCAGCTGGGACACGACCGCGCGAAGGCGGCGGGGATGATTCTGGCGGACACGAAGTTTGAGTTTGGCACGGATGCGGCGGGAAAGCTCGTGCTCATCGATGAAGTGCTGACGCCGGATTCGTCGCGTTACTGGCCGGCGGATCAGTATGCGCCGAACCAGTCGCCGCCGAGCTACGACAAGCAGTTCGTGCGCGATCATTTGCTGGCGATTAAGTGGGATCAGACGCCGCCGGCGCCGAAGTTGCCGGATGAAGTGATTCGCGGGACGCAGGCGAAGTATCTGACGGCGTTGCGGAATTTGCTGGGGTGAGCGCGACGCGATCTGCGGGGTCGGGCCACTCGCTGGCGCTCGTGGCTACTTGGAGCTAGGCGGCGCGCATCATGGACTCCATTTGGCCGGCGCCGGCTTTGGTTTTTTCGAGGCAGGCTTCGACGGTTTCCAAATCGATGCCGGCCATGAGGAGGATCTCCTCGTCGGGGGACCAGGCGGATTTTTCGATGGGGATGCTGCGGTCGAGTTTTTCGGCGATGTAGCCGGCGAGGTGAAGGAGGGCGGCGAAGCGGACGCTTTGCGGGGCGGCGCTGGGTTTGAATTGAAATTGGATCGGATCAGCGAGGCGCGAGGGAAAGCGCCAGAGGGCGAAGAGGCGTTCGGCGGCCTCGGCGCTGGTGATGCCGAAGGTTTCGCGTTCCCACGCTTCGACGAGGGCGGCGGTGGCTTTGCGTCCGCTGAGCGGTGGGATGAGAGCGCCGGCGGCGAGGCGCTGGAGGAGCAGGCGGCCGACGGAGCGGAGGAGGCCGAGGGTGTAGCCGATGCGGCGGTCTTCGCCGGTGGCGTCGGAAAGGTGTTCGAGGGCGACGGCGGCGGTGATCGAGTTGGCCCAGAGTTCGTCTCCGCCGATTCCATACACGGGCAGGCCCGTGATGTAGAGTTGCGAGGACATGGCGGCACCGACGAGGCGGTAGACTTCCTGGAAGCCGGTGCGGTTGATGGCGGCGTCGAGGCTGGTGACGGGATCGCCGCGGCCGAACTGGGCGCTGTTGCTGAGGCGGAGGACGCGGGCGCTGAGGGCGGCGTCGAGCTGCACGACGGAGACAATTTCCTCGACGGAGATGTCGGGGTTTTTCATCGCGGCGCTCAGGCGGGAAAAGATCTGGGGCGTCGTCGGCAAGCGTTCGGCGGCGGCGGCGAATTTTTCCGGCGTGAGGGCGATGGCGATCATGGGGGATGTATTATATCGGCACGCCAAGGGGTTAGTTGAGCGGGGGTGCGGGGGAAACGCGGGGTGGGGGCGGGCGGGGCGAGTGGTGAATATCGCGTCCAACCGGCGCGTTAGGGATAACGCGCCCTACCTCGGAGGCGTCGCGCAAGCGCGAGCCCTACGGGGTCAAGCTTGGGCGGAGCGTTGGGGCTGGACGGAGGTGCCGCGGTGGGTGCGGACGAGTTCGCGGCGGAGCCAGTCGAGGGCGGCGTTGACGGCGCGTTGTTTCACCGTGGTGCGCGGGCCGGGGATGGAGAGTTTTTTGGACCAGACTCCGTTTGGCGAATACAGGCCGATGTAGACGCCGCCGATGGGATTTTCGGCGGGGCCGCCGCAGGGGCCGCAGTAGCCGGTGACGGCGAGGGCGTAGTCGGCGCCCATGCGCTCGGCGGCGCCGGTGGCCATGGCGACGGCGTTTTCGGGGCTGACGGCGCCGTGTTGTTTGAGGAGGCACTCGGGGACGTCCAGGAGCTGCATCTTGGCCTCGTTGTCGTAACAGACGACGCCGCCCGCGAAAAATTTGGAGGCTCCGGCGATGTCGGTGAAGCAGCTGGCGAGCATGCCGCCGGTGGCGGTCTCGGCGACGGCGAGGGTTTTTTCGCCGGCGCGGAGAAGATCGGCGGTGACTTTGGCGAGCGAGTCGTGGCCGTAGCACATGAGGTCTTCACCGAGGAGGCGGCCGCATTCTTGGGCGATTTCGTCGAGCTGGGTGAGAGAGAGTTGATCGGTCGGTGAGCTGAGGCGGCAGTCGACCTGGCCTTGATGGGCGCAGAAGGCGATGTTCAGGGCGTCGCCGTGGCGGTCGAAGATGGGCTGTAGTTTAGTTTCCAATGCGGACTCGCCGATGCCGGCGGAACGGATCTGGACGTAGGCTTCGCGATCGAGGAGGAGGCCGAGTTTCGCGAGGCGCGGGAGCACTTGCTCGACGAACATGGGCTGAAGTTCGTTGGGCGGGCCGGGCAGCATGCAGAGAACTTTTCCCGATTGCTCAACCCAGAGACCGGGGGCGGTGCCGTTGGCGTTGGGGAGGAGTTCGGCGCGCTCGGGGCGGTAGGCTTGCTTGAGATTGTTGGCGGTCATCTTCCGGCCGAGGCGGGCGAAGCGGTCGGCGAGGGCTTTCTCGGCATCGGTATCGAAGACGAGTTTCTGGCCGAGGACTTCGGCAATGACCTCGCGGGTGCGGTCGTCGCACGTGGGGCCGAGGCCGCCGGTGGTGATGATGACATCGGCTTGGGCCCAGCTTTCGGAAAACTGTTTCGCGATGGCGGGGGCCTCGTCGGTGATGGTGACGTTGCGCTGGAGGGCGACGCCGCGGCGGCCGAGTTGTCCGCCGATAAAGACGAGGTGGCTGTTGGTGGTGAGGCCGAGCAGGAGTTCGTCGCCGAGCGTGAGGAGTTCGTAGCGCGGGTGACGGGTGGGGCTGGAGGATTGCGGAGCCGGAGAAACCATACTTGCGGAGCCGGAAATTAAGATAATCTCTTCAAAATGCCAGCTAACGGTCCAGATAACGACTCCGCGCCTCTCGGTCTCAAAGAGAAAGTCCGGCGGCTGTCGGAAAAGCCCGGTGTCTATTTAATGAAGGATCGGCTGGGGCGGATTCTTTATGTGGGGAAGGCGAAGAGTTTGAAGAAGCGGGTGTCGTCTTATTTCACGCCGTCGCGCGCGATGACGCTGCATCCGAAGATCCGCGCGCTGATCGAGTTGATCGAGGATTTCGATGTCATCGAAGTGAAGTCGGAGCCGGAGGCGCTGTTGCTCGAAGGGCGGCTGATCAAGCAGTGGAAGCCGAAGTACAACACGGATTTCACGGACGATAAACGCTTCCTGCTGGTGCGCGTGGATATGCAGGAAGAGATGCCGAAATTCCGGCTGACGAGGTTTAAGAAGGAGGATCGTTCGCGGTACTTTGGGCCGTTCGCGCATTCGGGGTTGTTGAGGAAGACACTCGCGCAGATGCGGAAGCAGTTCGGGATCATGCTGACGGATGCGACGCCGCAGAAACTGCCGGATGGACGGTGGAAACTCTATGATGACGTGCGGCAGGAGTTGTACGCGTTTCAGAACGAAGTTTCGCCGGAGGATTATCGGCGTCGTGCGGAAGATGCGTGCGCGTTCCTCGAAGGGAAGTCGCGCGAGTGGCTGGAGTCGTTGCGCGAAGAGATGTTTAAGGCGGCGGAGAAGCAGGAGTTCGAGAAGGCGGCGGAGCTGCGCGATGTGGTTTTCGCGCTGGAGAAGACGCTCGCGAAGACGCGGCGTTTCGAGCGCGAGCAGCCGATCATCCAAGGGGACGCGGACGCGATCACGGCGTTGCAGGAAGCGCTGGGGATGAAAGTGCCGCCAACTCGGATGGAGTGTTTCGACATCTCGCACATTTCGGGGACGTTTGTCGTGGCCTCGATGGTACACTTCGCGGACGGGCGGCCGGACAAAAACAATTACCGGCGGTTTCAGATCAAGAGCTTCATCGGCAACGACGATTTTCGCGCGATGGAAGAAGTGGTGGGGCGGCGCTACCGGCGATTGAGCGAAGAGCAGAAGGCGTTTCCGGAACTGGTCGTGATCGACGGCGGGCGCGGGCAGATCGGGGCGGCGTTGAAGGCGTTTATCGCGATCGGCGTGGAGCCGCCGACGATGATCGGTCTCGCGAAGAAACATGAGACGATCATTTTTCCGGACGAGCGTGCGCCGCTGAATCTACCGCTGACGCATCCGGGGTTGCAGTTGCTCCAGCGGCTGCGCGACGAGGCGCACCGGTTTGCGAATACGTACAACGCGGATCTGCGCTCGAAGAAGATCCGCGAGTCGGTGCTGGACGATTTTCCCGGGCTGGGCGATGTGCGGCGGGCGGCGCTGATGGCGCACTTTGGCGACATCGACCGGTTGCGCGCGGCGAGCGAGGAGCAGATCGGCGAGGTGGAGGGATTCGGGCCGAAGCTGGCGGCGGAGTTGAAGGCGTTTTTGAGCCGGGCGTAGTTTAGCGCGGATGGTGGTTTGGTTTTACCGCGGAGGCGCGGAGGACGCGGAGAAAGACGAGGAAGGGATCATTTTTCCATCCGGAGGATGTGGTCCATCACGCGGACAGGGAGGAGCCATTTGGCGAAGAGGAAGAGGGAGGCGTGGCGCGGGGCGTTGTAGTGGGTTTTTGGGCACCGAGTGGCCAGGGCTTTTTCGATGGCGCGGGCGATGTCGTCGGGTACGCCGGAGGCGCCGCGCTTGAGGTTTTTGGATTTGGCGAGGAAGCCGTCGATGTAGGGGGCGTAGGCTCCGGCGCTTTCGCGGATCTCGGCCCAGCCGGCGTTGGCGACCTGGCCGAACTCGGTCTGGATGAAGCCGGGGCGGACGAGGACGACTTGAACGTTGAAGGGTTTCAGCTCGCCACGGAGTCCATCGGTGAGGGCTTCGACGGCGTGTTTGGTGGAGTCGTAGACGGAGGACATCGGGCGTGCGATGCGGCCGGCGACGGAACCGATGTTGACGATGCGGCCGTGGCCTTGGGCGCGGAGGAGCGGGGCGACGAGCTGGGTGAGGGCGAGGAGGGAGAAGACGTTGGTTTCGAAGTTGGCGCGTATCGACTCGATGGGCACGCACTCGACGGGGCCGCGCTGGCCGTAGCCGGCGTTGTTCACGAGGGCGTCGATGCGACCGAAGCGTTTCAGCGTGGAGTCGACGAGGGCGCTGCGGTCGGCGTCGGAGGTGATGTCACAGGCGGTGACGAGGGTTTTTTCGCCTGTGGGGTCGAGCTCGGCGCAGAGTTTTTCGAGCCGGTCGGTGCGGCGGGCGGCGAGGACGAGTTTCGCGCCGGCGCGAGCGAGGCGGCGGGCGGTGGCTTCGCCGATGCCGGAGGATGCGCCGGTGATGATGACGACTAGATCGGCGAGGGTAGGGAAGGGCATGGGGCGGAAGGGAAGCGGGCGGGCGGAGAGGTGGCCACAAAAAGGCGCAGAAGACGCAAAGACGGAGAGGTGTGTGCGAGCGAGTGGTCGTGGGCGGGTGCGGCTGATAGTGCGCGTGCAGGTGTGTGCGTTGGGCAGCGGCACTTGCTAAGTGCCGGTCCGGCGGAGGCAGGAGAACGAGTACGAGTAGGAGAACGAGAACGATGAAGACGGAGGAACAATCAGGGGAGGCACTTGCCAAGTGCCGGTCCGGCGGCGCAAGGTGCGGGGAGTCGCAACCCTCCATGTATTTTCCCCGCTCGTTGGTGGTCCTGAGTTTTGTGGTTTCGTGCGCATCGGCCGTGGCCGATGTGACGCTCGCGCCGGTGTTCACCGATCACGCGGTGTTGCAGCGCGAGAAGCCGGTGCCGGTGTGGGGAAAGGCGGATGCGGGCGAGCGGGTGTCGGTGAGTTTCGCGGGGCAATCCGTGGGAACGACGGCGGACAAGGATGGGCGGTGGATGGTTTATCTCGCGCCGTTGATGGCGTCGACGACGCCGGCCGAGCTGGTGGTGACGGGGAAGAATACGGTGACGTTGACGGATGTGCTGGTGGGCGATGTGTGGCTGCTGTCGGGGCAGTCGAACATGGAGTGGCCGGTGGAGCGTTCGATGAATTGGGAGGAGGAAGTGGCGGGGGCGAATTTGCCGCTGATCCGGCACATCAAATTTAAGAAGACGGTGGCGCTGGCGCCGATGGATTCGGTGGAGAACGATGGCGCGGGGTGGCGGGTGTGCACGCCGGAGGTGGCGAAGTGGTTTTCGGCGGTGGGATTTTATTTTGCGCGCGACATCCAGCCGCGCATTGGGGTGCCGGTGGGACTCATTAACAGCACGTATGGCGGGACGCCGGTCGAGGGGTGGATGAGCGAGGCGGCGCTGGGGAGCGATCCGGCGTTTGCGGTGGTGGGCGAGCGGTGGCAGACGGCGCTCGTGAATGCGCCGGAAGAGCGGGCGCGTTTCGACGCGGCGGTGGAGGTGTGGAAGGCCGGCGAGGCGGCGGCGAAGGCGAAAGGCGAGAAGTACACGGCGCCGTGGCCGCAGAATCCGGCGAGCGTGAAGTGGTTTCAGCCAAGCGGACTTTTTAATGGGATGATCGCGCCGATCCTGCCGGTGGCGATCAAGGGCGTGCTTTGGTACCAGGGGGAGACGAATGGAGAGCGGCCGGAGGAGTACGCGAAGTTGTTTGCGGCGATGATCACTCACTGGCGCGGGCACCTCGGGCAGGGCGATGTACCTTTTTTCTGGGTACAGCTGGCGAACTTTGCGGGCGGCTATCCGGATGCGACGAACTGGGCGAAGTTGCGCGATGCGCAGACGGAGACGCTGGCTCTGCCCAACACGGGGCAGGCGGTGGCGATCGATATCGGGGACGCGGATGACATTCATCCGACGAACAAGCAGGAGGTGGGGCGGCGGCTGGCGTTGATTGCGCGGGCGAAGGTTTATGGCGGGTCGGTGGATTTTGCGGGGCCGACGTTCAAGAGCGGGGAGCGGGAAGGCGCGGCGATGCGGGTGAGTTTCGATTTTTCGGGGAACGGGCTGATCGCGAAGGACAAGCCGCTGGCGGCGTTTCAAGTCGCGGGGGCGGACCAGAGATTTTTCCCGGCGGTGGCGAAGATCGAGGGTGAGACGGTGATTGTGTCCGCGGCAGAGGTGCCGGAGCCGGTCGCGGTGCGGTACGCGTGGACGAATGCGCCGGAGGCGAATCTGTATAATGGCGCGGGGCTGCCGGCGGTGCCGTTTCGGAGCGATCGGTGGTGAGGGTGCGGCGGAGGGCGGAGGATCAGATCCCAGATGCCAGAGACCAGACGCTGGAGGCAGTAGGCCAGGGGGCGGATGGCTGGGAGCTCGGTGGCGTGGTTGGCGCAATCGAGTTTGCCTGGAGCGCGACATCCAACCGGCGCGTTAGGGATAACGCGCCCTACCTCAGAATTATTTTCCCCATGAAAACTCGAATGCTTGTTTGGTTGTTGGCGGTTCCTTGCGCGCTGGTTTCGGCGCTGGTGGCGGCTCCGGTGCCGGTGAATTCGCAGATCACGGCGGCGACCGTTTATACGGATCGCGCGGTGGTGACGCGTGGCGGTTCCGTCGAATTGCCGGCGGGCGAGAGCGAGCTGACGTTTGAGAAACTGCCGGCGGGGTTGCTCGACGAGTCGTTGCAGGTGTCGGGCAAGGGAACGGCGGGCGTGACGATTCTCGATGTGAATGCGCGGACGACGTACGTCGAAGCGGCGGCGGATGCGCGGGTGAAGGGGCTCGAGGAACAGATCGCAGCGGAGCAGAAAAAGCTGCGCGCACTGGGAGATCGGGGAGTGGCGCTGGATCAGCAGCAGACGCTGGTCGGGAAAATCGAGAATGCGGTGGCGGCTCCGCCGGCGAAAGAAGGCGCGGTGGCGCGCCCGAGTTTTGAGGAGTGGGGGAAGTTGATGACGTTTTCGGATGAGGCGCGCTCGAAGATCGCGGTGGAGCGGCAGGCGCTGGATGGGCAGCGCGAGGAGTTGCAGGCGAAGATTGGCGCGCTGGAGGCGCAGCTGGTCGCGTTGCGTGGAGCGGCGGGCAGCGGGCGCAGCTACAAGACGGTGACGGTCCGGGTGGTGGCGGCGAACGCGGGGTCGCTCGATCTCACGCTCGGGTATGCAGTGATGGGGGCGTCGTGGACGCCGTCGTACGATGCGCGGTTGCGCGGGGAGGAGCGGAGCGTGGAGCTGGCGTATTTCGGAACGGTGCGGCAGAACACGGGTGAGGATTGGAAGGGCGTGGCGCTGACGCTTTCGACGGCGAAGCCGGGGCTGGGCGGCGGGGCGCCGGAGTTGGGGACTTGGGTGGTGGATGTTTTTCAGAGAGAGGTGAGTGAGGAGATAGCGCTGAATGAATTTTCAGTGAACAGTGATCGGAAGCGATATGGTGGGCGTCCGCAGCGGCCTGCTCTGTCTGGGAATATTGATGGGTTCAGCAATGTAGGGGCGATGTTGAGTGTGAACGAAGCAGCGCGTGCGCCTGTGCAAAAGGCGGCGGTGACGGCTGAGGCCACGGTGGATTCGGCGGCGACGAGTGCTTCGTTCAAGATCGCGGCGCCAGCGACAGTGCTCAGCGATAATGCGACGCAGAAGGTGGCGATCACGACGATCACGCTGGCGGCGAAGTTGCAGTATCAGGCGACGCCACGGTTGCTGGAGACGGCGTTTCTCAGCGCGTATGTGAAGAACACGACGGATTTTCCGTTGCTGGCGGGGAGTGTGAACACGTTTTTGGGCGATTCGTTTGTGGCGACGAGTGCGTTGAAGACGGTGATGCCGTCGGAGCAGTTTCAACTGGCGCTCGGGGCGGACGAGAGCATCGCGGTGAAGCGGAAGGTCGTGAACCGGTTTGCGGAGGACACGGGGCTGACGGGGAGCGGGCGGCGGGTGACGTACGAGTTTCTGGTCACGCTGACGAATAACAAGAAGACGACGGAGCGGGTGGTGTTTAAGGAAGTGCTGCCGGTTTCGCGGAACGAGAAGATCGTGGTGAAGTTGATCGGACCGGCGGAGCGGGATGTGGGCACGCTTGCCGCGCCGAAGGAAGTGACGCGCGAGGCGGATGGGAAACTGGTGTGGCGGCTGGATTTGAAGCCGGGGGAGAAGCGGGAGATTACGCTGAAGTTCAGCGTGGAGCATCCGGCGGATGTGCAGGTGACGGGGTTGGAGTGAGCGGGCTGGAGCCAGAAGCCAGCGGGTAGATGCCAGTGGCCGGACGAATCGGATATGGGCGAGCGGCGGTGGACAGAGGGATAGGTCTTATAGGTCCGATGGGACTTATATGGATCTATGACGGGAGGGGGGCTTATGTGGTGTGTGTGGTGATGGGGCGGCACTTGCCAAGTGCCGGTCCGGCGTAGGGCGCTTGCGGAGGATGAGGAGTATTCATTTGGGGGTGGTCGCTTGCGTGGGGCGGGTGGCTGGCTACTTTCCGGCCGCCATGCGTAATCGATTCCTTCTTCTCGCTGTGTCTTTTCTCTCACTCCTCTCTTTTTCCCGCGCGGAACCGCTGAATGTCGGCGATGCCGCTCCCGCGATTTCCGCCAAGACCGAAACCGGGGCGACGCTGAATCTCGGCGAGGTTTATCCGAAGGGTTTCACGCTCGTTTATTTTTATCCGAAGGCGGACACGGGTGGTTGCACGGCGCAGGGGTGTTCGCTGCGCGACGCGTACACGGAGCTGACGAAGCAGGGCGTGACGGTGATCGGTGTGAGCACCGACAGCGTGGAGGCGCAGAAAAAATTCAAAGAGAAGAATAACTTTCCGTTCACGCTGCTGGCCGACACGGACAAGGCGGTGATGAAGGCGTTTGGGCAGGAGCCGGGGATGCTGGGGTTTGCGAGCCGGCAGGCGTTTTTGATCAACAAGGAGGGGAAGATCGTGTGGCGCGATTTGAAGGCGTCGACGAAGCAGCAGGCGGACGATGTGCTGGCGGCGTTGAAGCAGCTCGGCGGTTGAGCGGCGCGGGCGCGGAGGGCGGGCCTTATTTCCCGGGCGGGGGGACGGCGCAGAGGGCGTTCACGGTGGCGCGGAATTGATCCATCGTGAAAGGCTTGGGGAGGGTGGCGTCGACGCCGATTTCGGCGAGCTGGTCTTTTTCGGCGGGGCTGAGGCGGCCGCTGACGATGAGGATTTTTCCGGCGTAGCGCGCGGACTGGCGGACGCGGCGGGTGAGCTCGATGCCGTCGAGGCCGGGCATGTTGATATCGAAGATGAGGAGATCGTGCTCTGGCAGTGAATTTTGGATACGTTCCCAGGCGAGGGCGCCGTCGGGTGCGTGGGCCACGTGGTGGCCGGCGCGGCGGAGAATGGTGACGAGGGTCTGGGCGATGAGTTCCTCGTCCTCTGCGATGAAGATGCGGCGGGGTGGCGTGGCGGCTGGTGGCGATTCTTTCGCGGCCGGAGCAGGGGCGGACGGGGCCGGGTTGACGGGGAGGATGAGGTGGAAGGCGGTCCCTTCGCCGGCGGCGGATTCGACGGAGATGTGGCCGCCGCATTCGGCGACGGTGTGCCAGACGGTGGCGAGGCCGAGGCCGGAGCCGTGGCCGACGCCCTTGGTGGTGAAGAAGGGTTCGAAGATGCGTTCGCGGATGTCGGGGGTCATGCCCTGGCCGTTGTCGCGCAGGGTAAGGCGCTGCCAGCCGAGGGTGGGGCGGGGACGGCCGGCGGGAGAGTCGAAGGCTTCCGGCGGGAGCGTGGCGACGTGAAGCTGGATGCGGGGAGTCCAGCCGTCGGGGCGGAGGGCGAGTTTGTCGGCGAGGGCGTCGCGGGCGTTGAGGAGGAGGTTGAGAAGGGCCTGGTGGAGATCGGTGGCGTTGATTTGAAGCGGGGGGAGGGCGGGCGGTATCGACGATTCGATGACGATGCGGCGGTCGATGGTCTGGCGGAGGAGCTGGAGGCAGCTGTCGGCGAGGGTGGCGAGGCTGGCGGTTTCGAGCTGGGCGCCGGATTTGCGGCCGAAGGCGAGGAGGCGGTGGGTGAGTTCGGAGGAGCGGGTGACGACGCGCTGGATGAGGCCGATTTCCTCCTGGAGGCGGGTGTCGGCGGCCCAGTCGGCCTGGATTTCGCCGATCTTGAGCATGGCCGGGGTGAGGAGGTTGTTGAATTCGTGGGCGATGCCGCCGACGAGTTCGCCGATGGCGCGGAGGCGGCGGGACCGGGCGATCTCTTCGTCGAGCTGGCGGCGGCGGGTGACGTCTTCGGTGAGGACGCAGAGGCGGGGGAAGCCCTGGGGGCCGGTGGCGAGCGGGACGAGGGTGACGAGGAGGTGCTGGCGGGTGTCGCCGAGGCGGAATTCCTCGCGGAAGATTTCGCCGGCGCCGGCGGGGCGCTGGAGGATTTTTGCGAGGAGCGCGGCGAGGGCGGGCGGGAGGGAGAGGTCGCAGAGGGGGCGGCCGGTGGCGGAGTCGGCGCGGAGGCCGAGGGTGAGTTCGGCCTGGGGGTTGAGGGAGAGGACGAAGCGGCCCTCGGGGCGCGTCTCGAAAACGCACATGCCGGTGGGGATGTTTTTATAGAGGGCGCTGAGGAGGGATTCTTTTTCGGCGAGTTCGGCGGCCTGGCCGGCGATGCGTTTGCGGAGGGCGCGCTGGCGGAGGAGGCCCCAGAGGGCGGCGAGGAAGGCGAGCGTGAGGGCGGCGAGGACGTAGCGGACGACCTGCTCGCGGGTGAAGTACTGCGGATCGACGCGGTCGAACCATTTTCGGTAGATAGCGTTGTATTCGCCCGTTCGATTCAGGATGGCGAGGCCCTCGTTGAGGCGGGCGAGGAGCAGGGCATCGCCCTTGTGAACGGCGATGCAATGGCGGATATCGTAGCCCTCGATGGTTTCGCCGAGCATCTCCACGTTCTTGAGGCCGGCGCGGTCGATGACGGCCAGGGCGGTGAGGTGAGAGACGAAGGCGGCGGAGCAGCGGCCCTCTTCGATGAGGCGGAGGGCTTCGTCGGAGGAGCCGACGTAAATGGGTTTAACGCGGAGGTTTTTGTCGCGGAGGAATTTTTCGGCGATACTGCCGACGCCGATGATGGCGAAGGGCTGGCCGTTGAGATCGGGGAGGGTGCGGACGGGGCCGTTTTTCCGGACGAAGATGGCTCCTTTGAGTGTGAGGAAAGGAACGGTGAAGGCGGTGTAGGGTTCGCGGTCGGCGGTCTGGCTGAGGGATTGAAGGATGTCGAATTCGCCCTGGCGGAAGCGGTCGATGAGTTCGCGGCCGGGGAGGCCTTCGCGTTCGAAGGTGAGGCGCATTTCGCGGGCGACGGCGTCGAAGATGTCGGCGGTGAAGCCGGTCCATTTGCCGTCGGGCCCGAGGTAGCCGTAGGGGAAGCTGTCGGAGGTGCTGCCGACGCGGAGGGGCTGGCGGGCGGCGATATCGAGGGAGAAGTCGGGGAGCCGGCGGATGGGCGCGGGGGCGGTTTCGTCGGCGGAGGCGCGGAGCGTCGAGAATAGAAGGGCGGCGACGAAGGCTGTGCGGCAAAGGCGTCGCGCATGAAGTGACGGGGGGAGCGGCACGTCGTTGGGGCTGGGATTGATGGGAGATTATCCGCCGGTCTTTTATCGGCAATTAGCAAAGCAAACTTTAGCCAGTGCGGAGGCGGGCCGATGAGGAGGGTTCATTTCTGTTCCCCGAGCTTTTGTCTTATGAAAAATAACCTCCGGTTGAGTGTTTCGTTTTTGTGCGTGTGCGCGCTGTGGCTGGCGCCGGCCGGTGCGGCCGAATCGGTTTTGCGGATACGGGCGGACGCGTGGATGCCGTTCAACGGAGAGCCTGCGGCGGACCGGCCCGGGTATGTGGTGGAGGTGGCGCGGATGATTTTCGAGCCGGCGGGGGTGAAGGTGGATTACCAGTTGATGCCGTGGAAGGAGTCGCTGGAGCTGGCGCGCAAGGGACAGGTCGATGCGGTGATCGGGGCGAATCCGACGGAGGCGGAGGGGCTGTTGCTGCCGAAACATTCGGCGGGGATGCCACGGGTCGGGCTTTTCGTGAAAAAAGACAGCCCGTGGAAATACGAGAATTTGCAGTCGCTGAACTCGGTGCGGCTGGGGGCGATCGCGGGGTATAGTTACTGGGAGTCGTTCGATGCGTATTTGAAAACCAACCGGTCGGGGAAGGTCGTGTTTTTCGAAGGAGAGACGCCGCTGAACGATGGGATCGCGCAGTTGAAGAGCGGGAAGATCGACGTGATGGCGGAGACGCTGGCGGTGTTTATCTGGACGGTGCGGAGCGAGGGTGGATCGCCGGCGGATTACCGGGTGGCGTATTTGCAGGCGGGCGAGGCGATCTACGTGGCGTTCGCGAAGACGGCGGCGGGAGAGAAATATGCGGCGATTTTCGACGAAGGGCTGGCGCGGCTGCGCAAGAGCGGGGAGCTGGCGACGGTGTTGAAGCGGTACGGATTAACGGACTGGGAGTGAGGGTGGCCGCGTTGAGGCTTCGCCTAAGCGGTTGCGCAATGGGTGGCGCAATGGGTGGCGAAAAGCGGTGAGCCTTTCTTTGAGCACTGAGAATCCTTGGCGGGAGATGGGGGCAGGGTCAGCTCTGGATGATGTGGGTGACGATTTTCTCGTGGGTGGTGTAGCCGAGGCGGGTGCCTTGGGCGAGCTGGTCGCGGATGGCGGCGGACATGCGGCGGTGGACGTCATCGCGTTCGGGGCCGGAGAGGTGGATGGCGAGTTCGGGGCAGAATTCGTGGAATTCGCCGTGGCTGGCCCATTGGAGGCAGGTGACGCTGGTGACGACTTTCTCGGGGGTGCGGACGTAGGTATCGGTCAGCATGCGCTCGATCATGGCGCGGAATTCGTCGGTGGGGAGGGGCTTGGCCATGCCGTCGTTGGCGCCGGCTTTGAGGACGCGGTTGAGGAGAGTGGCGTCCATGCAGCTGCTGACGACGACGATGGGGAGGCGTGCGGTGTTATGCGCGCGGCGGATGCGGGTGATGAGGTCGAGGGCGTCGCCGTCGGGGAAAAGATAGTCGGTGACGACGAGGTCAAAGGGGCGTTCCTGGGCGAGGGCGAGGCCGGCGCGGGGGGACGGGGTGATGGTGAGCTCGCACGAGGACTGGAGGTATTTGCGCATCAGGAGCTGGGAGGTGGCGCTGTCTTCGACGTAGAGCACTTGTTTCATGCGGGGGTGGGGCGATGAAGAGAACCGGAGGATTGACTGACATCGACGCGGGGGAGGTGGGATTGAGGACAAAGTGGGCGGACGCGGTGGCCGGACGGTTGGGGAAAAGAAAAAGGCGAGCCGTGAAGGGCTCGCCTGGGGATGCGGGGAAAATCGGGTGGTTTCGATCAGGCTTTGCGGGCGGCGAGGCGGCGGCGGTAAGCGATGCCGGCGAGAAGGGCGGCGGCGGCGATGAGGCCGTAGGTGGAGGGCTCGGGGACAGCGACGTTGCCGTCGGCAGGCGAGGCGCCCCAGAGGATGAGCTGAGTGCGGCCGTCGGCGGGGTTGCCGGTGCCGGAGAAGATATAGGCGGATTCAGAGAAAAGGGCGGAGGAGAGGGAGCCGCCGAAGGAGAAGATGTCGGGGGCGGAGCCGTTGATGTAACTCAGGAAGTTGTTGTTGAGAGCGACGTCGACGTAGCTGCCTTGGAGGCTGGCGGTGATCGTGGCTGAGCCGAAGAGGACGCCGCTGCCGAGGTCGTTGTAGATGCTGGTGGCACCGATGTTGAAGGCGGACAGCGTGCTGGAAGATGTGGCGACGTCGTAAACGCGGAAGGTTTCAGATCCGCTCCAGCTGAAAAATGTGTCTTGCGGGAGGAAATAGCGGACGGTGGCGGCGGTGATCGTCCCGGTGAGGCCGGTGGTGTCGAAGGTGGTGTAATTGCGGAAGGAAACACCCAGGACGTTGCCTGCGAGGTAGCTGTCGTATTCGGAAAGGATGTGGGTGCCGGCGGAGCTGTAGCGGCCGCGATCGATGGAGTTGAGGGTAAGCTGGGCGTGGGCGGAGGTAACGAGCAGGGCGCCAAGAGCGAGGGTCTTGAGGCTGCGGGAGAGGAGGGTGGAGTTGGTTAGTTGCATATGGCTGAGGAATGCAACTCGTGTGCTTTGGGGTGAATTACTCAATGCAGTTTTCCTGCAAGAGCAGGATTTCAGGGTTTCCCTTAATTTTGTTAATGAGTGGCGCAGCTGAAGGTTGTCACGTGACAAGGTACTCCGGGGGCTGGATTTGCCTGATTCACGGGGGATCAAGCAGGGGGAAATAAAAAGGCGGACCGACGAAGCGGTCCGCCTGTGAGGAACGGAGGATGGTTGGGTGCGCGCGATCAGGCTTTGCGGAGGGCGAGGCGGCGGCGGTACGCGATGCCGGCGAGAAGAGCGGCCGCGCCGATGAGGCCGTAGGTCGAGGGCTCGGGGACGGCGACGTTGCCTTCGCCCGGGAGGGGGCAATTGGTGGCGAGGATGTTGCCGGAGAGGACGAGCTGGACGTCGGAGGCGACGCTGCCCGACGTGTTGCCGAAGAAGAATTCGTCGGGGGAGTTGGGCTGGATGGAGGTGACGCGGAAGGCGAGGGCGATGAAGTCGCCGAAATTGGCCTCGGCGTAGGAGCGGAAGGAGTTGTTGAGGGAGAATTCGAGGAAGCCGGTGGTGGCGGGATTGCGCTGGGTGGAGGAGATGAAATTGGGGGAATCGTCGAGGGCGTTGTAGATCGAGGTGCCGTTGCCGCCGGCGAGCAGGGTGGAGATGGAAACACCGACGGAGGAGAGGGTAACGCTTTCGAGGGCGTCAGGGGACGAGCCGAAGGGGTTATTGATGCGAAGGGTGGCTGCGGTGAGATCGCCCGCGTATTGACGAAGGTCGAAGACGAAGAAGCTGCGGTAGTAGAAATCGCCGAAATCGCCTGCGAGGTAAGAGGTGTCGGCCGGGTTGTGGTCGCCGGCGGAGCTGTAGTGGCCGCGGTCGTAGCTGTTGACGGTGATCTGGGCGTGGGTTGTGGAGGCGAGGGCGAGACCGAGGGCGACGGGAAGGAAGCGGAGGAGGGCGGCGGTTTTCATGTGTACCCTTGAATTAGCAAAAAACTTACAAGAGCAACGTGGCTCTGGGTTGCCGGACGGATTTCAGGGAAAAGCCTACAACTTGCGGAAGCGTATCCACTGTTGAGGGTCGATTCGGTTAGTGGGCGGAATGGAGGCGTTTAACCGATAGGAGGAATTGAAAGGGAAAATAACGACTGTGGCGGCAGGGGCTGTTCGCGGACGAGGATGTCCGTCCTCCAAGGGGTACAAACGGCAGTGAGGGTTCGCGGGCTAAAGACGGCTGGAGCGGGGGGCGAGGGAGGCCGGCGATTTTTCTCCCAGAACGCGAGGGGATGGTGTGAATTCCACGGGTAATCGCTGCTTCGATAATCTGTCGGCGCGGTATGGTATTTCCCTCTGATTTGTGTCGATGGCCTCATGAAAACGAACGTTTCGATATTAGCCCTGAGTGCGGTGGCGCTGGCGGTTGTTTTAATGCCGGTGGCGCGTGCCCAAGTGCGTGAAGCGGGGCAGCTGCCGGCCGCGAGGGAGGAGGGGCCGAGGGAACAGCCGGCGCTGTCGGAGGTGACGTTTCTCGGGATCAGTACGCACCGTGTGGATACTGCGCTGGCGGAGAAAATGAAACTGCCGCGGGATCGGGGACTGCTGGTTTCGCGCGTGATGGCGGGGAGCCCGGCGGAGGAGGTTTTGAAGCCTATGGATTTGCTGACGCACTTGGAGGGCCAGACGCTGACCGATCCGCGCCAGCTGGGATTGCTGGTGCGTTCAAGGAAAGAGCGGGACGTGGTACAACTCACGTTGTTGCGCGCGGGCAAGCCGATGACGGTGCGCGCAAAACTCGGGAAGCGGGAGATGCCGCCGTTGCCTGCGGTGCCGCCACCGGTCCTGCCTTAGGCGGGAGAGTGCGGGGGCTCAGGGTTTGAGCGTGGCGAGCGTGGCGCCCCAGCTGCCGCTGGTTTCGTCGCCGAGACGGAAGCTGGCGACGAGCGGGGAGCGGCGGAGGAGCGCGTGGACGGTTTCGCGGAGGGTGCCGGTGCCTTTGCCGTGAACGATGCGGACGGTGAGGATGCGGCGTTCGAGGCAGGCTTCGAGGTAGGCGGTGACGACGTCGGAGACTTCGCGAGGGTTAAAGGTGTGAAGGTCGAGTTCGCCGGTGATGGGAATGCGCACGGGCTCGAGGGCGGAGTCGTCGGCGTCGGAGGCGGCGTCGGGGGAGGTCATGGAGGCCGGAAAATCCGAAGGCCGAACGCGAAGCGAGTGGGGCGAGGTTGACGCGCGGAGCCAGGTGGCGCGGGGGCGGGAGGAACGCTTAACGTTCAACGTTTAACTTTTAACGCTCAATGGCGGAGCGGCAGCGGGGGTTGTCAGGGTTTGGGGGCTTCGGGGGGCGGTGGCGTTTTTTCGGACGATGGTGCGTCGGGCGGGGTGTTGTTTGCCGGAGACGCGACGGGGGAAATGGGGGCGAGGACTTTGCGGACGGGTTTGGTGACGACTTCCGGGGCTTCTTCGATGGCTTGCTTGATCTGGTCCTCGACGCCGCTGGTGACTTTTTTGAATTCGCGGATGGATTTGCCGAGGCTGCGGGCGAGTTCGGGCATGCGCTGGCCGCCGAAGAGGAGGAGGACGATGAGGAAGATCACCATCATTTCGCCGCCGCCGATATCGAGGAAGGCGAGGAGGAGCGCGGAGGGAATCATGGGCGAGTAGGCGGCGTTGGCGGTGAAGAGCGGCTTTCGGGCCACGGCGGCCGCGTGGGTGGAAACGCGGCGGGCGGGGCGGTTACTTCACCTGGACCTGCACAACGAAGTTTTGTGTCTGGCCGGGCGGGACCCAGTGGAGGCCGAGTTTGTGCTCGGGGGAATTGGCGGGGCCCATCCAGGGCTCGACGCAGTAGAAGGGGGCGGTGTCGTCGAGGGTCCAAGTGACGAAGGTGGCGTCGGGCGGCGGGACTTTGCCGGTGCCGATGCTGACAGCGACCTGGCCGGGCTGGCCTTTGGGGCCGAAGGTGACGGCGTTGGATTTGAGGTTGGTGTGGAAGAGGTCGATGAGGGCCTTGTTCGCGAGATTTTCCTCGGGATCGAAGGCGGGGCCGGGGGAGAGTTTGCCGTTGGATTGATCCTGGCGAAGCGTCTTACCGGCGGGGATACGGATGGCGTAGTCGGAGCGCTGGAGTCCCTCGTTCCACGGAACGGTGAAGTAGAAGTGATGGCCGGCGCTCCACGGGATGGGCGTGGAGCCGAGGTTTTTGAGGGTGAATTCGCAGGAGAGGCCGAGTGGCTCGAAGAGGTAGGTGACGGTGAATTCGTAGTCGTAGGGGTAGGCGGCTTTGGCTTCGGCGTCGGGAATGAACTGGGCGGCGAAACCGCGGGCGTCGCAGCGGGTGGTCTTGAAATGGCCCTGGCGGGCGATGCCGTGCATGGGCATGGGGCGGCGGACGCCGTCGGGGGCGCGCCAGAAGTGGATGTCGCCGTTGTCGTAGGTGCGGGCGTTGAAGGGGAAAAGGATGGGGTTGCCGCCGCGGGTTTTGACGAAGTCGTCGAGGTTTTTGACCTCAGGCCAGTAAACGATGTCGCGGACGGAGCCGTCGCCGAGGGTGAGGTGCCAGTGCATGAGGCGGGCACCGCGTTCGGGCATGGCGAGGAAGGTCGAGTTGCCGACCTGCCAGCGTGTGAGTTCCTGTCCGAGATAAGGCACCTTTTCCATGGGGCGGAAGGTGTGCCTTGTGAGATGAGGGCAGGCAAAATTTTTTTCGGCGGTGGAGTCGAAAGTTTTGGCGGCGTTGTAACGGGTTTGCGGGCCCGCGCGCTTGCATGTGCAAAATGCGCGGCTCAAGTTCGGCGCGTTTTCCCCATGTTGCGTTATTTGTTCAAGCTCTGGCTGGCGGTCGGTGTGACGGTGTCGGCGTGTTTTGCGCAGGCATCGGCTGATGCGCCGAAAACGCCGGCGGTGACCGTGGCGCCGGAAGCGACGCTGGGCGCGGCGAAGAAGAGCGTGATGGTGATTCCGGTGAGGGACGCGATCGACGAGCCGGTGCTGTATATTTTGCGGCGCGGTCTGAAAGAGGCGATCGAGCAGAAGATGGATGTGGTCGTGCTCGATATGGATACACCGGGCGGAAGCTTGGGGACGACTTTTGAGATTCTGGAGGCGCTGGAGAAATTTCCAGGGCAGACGGTGACGTACATCAACAAGGACGCGGTGTCGGCCGGGGCGTTCATCTCGGCGGCGACGCATGAAATTTATTTCGCGCCGAACGGCGTGATTGGCGCAGCCGCTCCGGTGAGCGGCGGCGGGCAGGACATCGACAAGACGATGAAGCAGAAAATCGTCAGCTATCTGAAGGCGCGCATCCGCTCGATTTCGGAAGGCAAAGGTTATCGCGGCGAGGTGATCTCGGCGATGGTCGATGACGCGATGGAATTCAAAATCGGCGAGCGCGTGATCAAGAAGAAGGACGAGTTGCTTTCGCTGACGGCGAAAGAAGCGACGGAGCAGTTTGGCGAGCCGCCGCAGCCGTTGCTGGGCACGGGGATCGCGAAGGATGTGGATGAGTTGCTCACGAAGAAATTCGGACCTGACGGTTTTGTGGTGAAGAAACTCGAGGTGACGTGGTCGGAGGAGCTCGCGCAGTATCTGAATGCGATCAAGCCGATCCTCATGGGGCTCGGACTGCTGGCGATTTTCATCGAGTTAAAGACGCCGGGCTTCGGGGTTTTCGGTGTGGTGGGCGGGCTTTTGCTGATGGTGGTTTTTCTGAGCAGCTATGTGGCGGGGCTTTCGGGGCATGAGCCGTTGATTGTTTTTGCGCTCGGGGTCGCGCTGGTGGCGGTGGAGATCTTTTTGTTTCCCGGCGTGGTGGTGTGCGCGCTGACCGGAGTGGTGTTGATACTTGGGTCGTTGATCTGGGCGATGGCGGATCTGTGGCCGAACGAGCCGATCTCGGTGGCGTGGTCGGGCGATGTGTTTGTCGGGCCGGCGGTGAATCTTTTGCTCGGGCTGGTGATTGCGGCGGTGATGGCGCTGGTGTTTGCGAAGTTCATCCCGAGCGGCTGGTTTTTCAGCCGGCTGGCGGTGGCGGAGCCGATCAGCGGGACGGCGCAGCTGGCGGGTGTGTCGCCCGTAGCGGGCGCGAAGATTTCCGATTTGCTCGGTGCGCGCGGAGTGGCGGCGACGGCGTTGTTTCCTAGTGGGCAGGTCGAGATCGCGGGGCGGCGCTATGAAGCGCGCGTCGAGGTGGGGTCGATCGCGGCGGGCAGCGCGGTGGTGGTGACGAAGGTCACGGATTTCAGCCTGGTCGTGGAGGTGGTGTCATGACGGCGGTGGTGCTTTGCTTCGTGGTCGGGATCATCCTGCTGGCGCTTGAGATCGTGGTGCCGGGCGCGGTGCTGGGGATCGCGGGCGGGATCGCGATGCTGGTGGGCGTGGTGATTTCGTTCGCCGTGTTTGGCGGCGGAGGCGGCGCGGTGGCGACGCTGGCGGCGTTGCTCGCGCTGGGACTGACGGTGTATCTGGAGTTTATCTGGCTGCCGAAGTCGAAGTTCGCGAAGGGGCTGGGTTCGGAGACGAACACCGACGTGACAAGCCAGCCTGTACTAGCGAAGGAGACCGAGGTTGTCGGTCGTGAGGCGATCGCGCAGACGGTGCTCGTTCCGGGCGGGTATGTGCTCGTCGGGGGCAAGCGTTACGAAGCGTATTCGCAAAGTGGGTATGCGGCGGCCGGCGCGCGGCTGCGCGTGGTGGGGCTGGATAATTTTCGTCTGATTGTGACCAAAACCTGAATCGTTATCTTCTATGAACTGGACCTTGATTGGATTGATTGTCTTTGGGGTGATCGCGCTGGTTGTCGGCGCCATCATTTTCAGCCTTATCGGCGCCTGGGTGAAGGCGCTCTTCAATAATGCGCCTGTGGGCATGCAAAAGCTGGTGGCGCTGAAGTTTGCTGGCATCCCTTACGGTTTGATCGTGGATGCGCGGATCACGGCGGTGCGCGCAGGTGTGCCGCTTGGGGCCGATTCGATCGCGTCGCACTATCAAGCGGGCGGAAATGTCGTCCCGACGGTGCAGGCGATCATTGCCGCGAAGAAGGCGGGTATTGCGCTCGATTGGGATCAGGCCTGCGCGATCGATCTGGCGACCAAGGGTTCCAATAAGTCGGTGGTCGAAGCCGTGCGCACATCGGTGGACCCGAGGGTGATCGATTGCCCGAATCCGGAGAGCGGCCGCACGACGATCGACGGCGTGGCGAAGGACGGCATCCAGGTGAAGGTGAAGGCGCGCGTGACGGTGCGCACGCATCTGGATCGTTTCGTCGGTGGTGCGAAAGAGGATACGATCATCGCCCGTGTGGGCGAAGGCATCGTTTCAACCATCGGTTCGGCGGAGAGCTACAAGTCGGTGCTGGAGTCGCCTGACGCGATTTCGAAGACGGTGCTGGCCCGCGGTCTGGATTCGGGAACGGCCTTCGAAATCCTTTCGATCGATATTGCCGACGTGGATGTTGGCGAAAACGTCGGCGCGAAACTCCAGGAGGCGCAGGCGGAGGCGAACAAGAGTGTGGCTCAGGCGCAGGCGGAAATCCGGCGCGCGGCGGCTGTGGCCGTCGAACAGGAAATGAAGGCGCGCGTGCAGGAGATGCAGGCGGAAGTCGTGCGTGCGCAGGCCGAGGTGCCGAAGGCGATGGCCGAGGCGTTTCGCTCGGGACGTCTGGGCGTGATGGATTATTACAAGATGGAGAATGTGCAGGCGGACACGGCGATGAGGTCGTCGATCGCGAAACCCGATTCCGGCCAGGCCAAGTAATTCGATGGGGCTGTGCGCGAGCGCGGCTCCAGCAATCCCATGGACTGGATCAACGAACATCTTCTACAGATCATCATCGCGGTCGCTGCGGCGATCGCGGCGTATCTGAATAATCGCAAGAAGGAGAAGGACGGAGAGCCGGCCGACTACGATGGCGATGGTGTGCCGGACAACCGGCCGGGGCAGTTCGATTCGCAGCGGATGGATATGGACGAGGCGGAGCGGACGCGGCGTGTGCAGGACGAGATTCGTCGCAAGATCGCGGAGCGGCGCGCGGGTGGCGGGCAGCCTGTGGAGCCGCCGCCGCTGGTGGCGCCGCGCCCGATCGCGCCGCCGCCGTTGCCTGACTTGATGAGGAAGCGGGCTGAGGAGCGTGCGGCCGCGGCCGAGCAGGCGCGGCGCAGGGCTGCGGCAGCTCTGGCCGCCCAAGAGGCGCGCGATGAACAAGCGGCGGAAGAGCAACGGGCAATGCAGGCGCAGCTGCGGCAGCTCGAAGCGCGCCGTGCGGAAGCGAAGCGGCAGGCGGCTGAAGTGGCCGGGGCTGCGACGATGGCGGCTTATCGGGGCGCGCCTGCGGGCAAGGGCAGCGCGGGCGAGTTGCTCGCGGATCTGCGGGCACCGGGTGGGGCGCGTCGTGCGTGGATCTTGCGCGAAGTGCTGGGAACTCCGGCGGGATTGAAGTGAGAAGCATGCTCGCGGCGCGGTTGAGAAGTTTCACTCACGCGCTGCGAGGCGGGGTGACGTTGCTACGGACGCAGGCGAATGCGCGTATCCATCTGGTGGCCACGGCGGGCGTGGTGGCGGCGGGGATCTATTGCGAGATAAGTCCGGGCGAGTGGGTGGCGGTGGCGCTGGCGTGCGGCGGGGTATGGACGGCGGAGGCGTTGAACACGGCGCTGGAGTTTCTGGCGGATGAGGTGTCGCTGGAGAGGCGCGAGGGGATCAAGCGCGCGAAGGATGTGGCGGCGTTTGCCGTGCTCGTGTCGGCGCTGGCGGCACTGGGCGTGGCGGCGGCTGTGTTCGGGCCGCGGATTTTTGGCTGAGGTGCGCGGGCAATAAAAAACCCGCGCGGGTGGCGCGGGTTTGAGGAACGCGGTGGTGAATCAAGGCGCTACGATGTCCGTTGCCTGGAGGTAGGCGCCGGAGGATTGCCGGAGGGAGTGCTCTGAGTTGCCGATACGGATGAACAATTTTTCAGGCGTGAGTGTGCGGATCTGGATTTTTCCGCGGCGGGCGATTTCGCGGGTGTCGCCTTGGGGGATGGTGCCGTCGTAGAGGGTTTCGCCGGTGGCGAGCTGGACGACAGTGACTTTGACCGCGGCGCCCTTGGGGACGAGGGTGATGGCGTGGTCGCCGCTTTGGGGACGGACCCAGGTCTCGGACGGGGGAGGCGGGGTATCGCCGCCGCGGCCGAAGAGGGCCCAGAGGCCGACGACGAGTACGAGTATCACGGCGGCGGCGATGGCACCGAATTTGATGAGGAGTTTTTTATCGATGCTGATGGCACCGCCGCCGCCTTGAGGGACGAACGTGGCGGGGTTGCGCGTGGCGGCTTCGGATGCGGCGGCGTTTTCGGCGGAGGGGATTTCGGCGCCGGGCTCCTTGGCGGCTTTGTCGGCTTTGGAGTGCGAGATGTCCATGCGGCCGTAGACCTCGCGGTTGATCGAGCGCTGTTTGCTCTCGTGGTGGCCGAGGCCGTTGTAGTCGTTGATGATCTTTTCGCCGGGGAGTTTGAGGTAATTGGCGTAGGTGCGGAGGAAGCCGCGGACGTAGATCTCGGGGAGTTTGATGTCGTACTGGTTGCTCTCGAATTTGTGGAGGTAGTCGCCGCGGATTTTCGTGGCCTCGGCCGCTTCGCGGATGGAGATGCCTTTACGTTTGCGGGCTTCTTCGAGGCGTTCACCGATCGATTGCATGAGGTGGTGAGTTAGGGAAATTCGGGGGGCAGGGGAAGGAGGATTTGCCGCGTTGCAGGAAATACCAAAGGCCAAACCAGCAAACGCCAAAGAAAATTGTGGCGTAAGGAGGCGATGGGGCTGCGCTGGCAGGGAAAAAGCGAAGGGCGGAAGCGCGAGGTGAGTCGCGGCTTCCGCCCTTCGCTTTTTTGGGTGTGAGGAAGGGAGTCGGAGGCGCTTATTTGACTTTCGAGTCGATGAGTTCGTAAAGGCGGCGGGAGGAGTTGAGGTTGCCGCCTTCGCCGTAGCGGATGTGGATCATGGTCTGCTGGCGGTTGATTTCCTCGATCTTGATTTTGACCTTCTTGTCGCCGGTGGCGCGGGCGAGGAAGTAGGCGTCGAATTTATTCACCTCGGATTTGGAGAGGAAGAGGCCGGCTTCGGCGATGGCGGCGCGGGTGGCTTCGGCGACAGCGGGGGCGGGGGCGTTGAAGACCATCTGGAATTCGCCGAACTTGTAGGTGGCGACGGTTTCGCCCGTGGGATCGAGTGCGACGGAGCGGCAGCCGGCGAGCGCGGCGGCGAAGGCCAGGATCACGAGGATGGAAAGGCGGAAATGTTTCTTCATCGCAGCGAACGAAAGGCGCGGCGGGCGCGGTGGCAAGCTGAGGAAACGGCGGATTAGCGGTTGAGGGCATCGGGAAATTGCCTGCAACTTTGCGGAGGCAGCCGTGTTTTGCGCATGAACGATGAACCTCCTGTGCAAACTTCCACCCCGGGCCCGCTGATCGCGGCCGACTTCACGGCTTTTATGCGCAGCTATCAGGACATGGTTTTTTCCACGGCCGCGCGTCTGACGGGGAATCAGGCGCAGGCGGAGGATATTGCGCAGGAGGTTTTCCTGAAGGCGTACGAGCGGTTCGAGATGTTGCAGACGAGTCCGACGGCGGGCGGCTGGTTGAAAACGGTGGCGACGAATCTGTCGCTCAACCACCTGCAACGCTATCGGAAGCGCTGGCGGTTTTTCTCGGAGTTCCGGCGTGAGGATGGCGGCGAACGCGAGGATGGGCCGGTGGAGTTTCCGTCGTTGGAAAATTTTCAGGAGGGGATCGATCAAGCGGAGAAGCGGGCGTGGATCGAGCGGGCGCTGGCGCAGTTGCCGGAGCATCAGCGGGTGCCGCTGGTGTTGTTTCATTTTGAAGAGATGTCGTACGAGGAGATCGCGAAGCGGCTGAAGATCTCGCTGGCGAAATTGAAGACCGATGTGCTGCGGGGCCGCGCGGCGCTGGCGCGGGAGCTGATGAAGCCGGCGGCGTCGCATGAGACCTTTCAACGCTGAGGACTGAATCTGGAAATTTTCGCCATGAATCCCGATCAATTTGAACAATTGGAAAAAGCGCTGGGCGCGGCGCTGAAGATGCAGCCGTCGCTGCGGGCGCCGTCGGCGCTGGAGCAGCGGGTGCGCGAGGAGATCGCGCGGCGGGCGGAGCGGCCGTGGTGGCAAAGGTCGATTGGCGAGTGGCCCGTGGCGGCGCGCGCGGGGTTTTATCTGTTGTCGGCGGTTGCGGCGGTGCTGTGCGTGGCGGCGGCGCTGGCGATGTGGAACGGGCCGGGTGCGACGCTGGCGGCGCAGTTGTTGGAGGCGTTTTCGAGCGGACGCGCCGCGGTGGATGCGGTGGCGGGGTGGGTGATGGGCTGGCTGGCGCGTCTGCCGATGTATGGCTGGTTGATTATCGGCGCGGGCGTGGCGCTGGCGTATGCGGGGGTTTTCGGGCTCGGGGCGGCAGCGTACCGGTTGTTGTGGAAGGCGCGATGAGCGCGGCGGGTTTTAGGAATCACTCTTTCTCTTTTTTAATCATGAAACTGTTTCGAATTTTCCTTCTGAGTCTCGGTGTTCTGGCTGGCGTGTTTGCGGATGAGCCGGTGGTGGAGCACGTCGAGCAGGCGGCTGCGCCCGAGAGCAAACCGGCGGAGCGGCGCGAGCGCTGGGATCAGCGGGACCGGGCGATTTTCAAGTGGGGGCAGGAGGCTTATCTGCCGGCGGGCGAGGAGGCGGGGGACGTGGGGGCTTTGTTCGGACCGGTGCGCGCGGATGGGAAGGCGTGGGGAAATGTGTGGGCGGTTTTCGGGCCGGTGGCGTTGGGCAGCACGGGCGACGCGGAGGGGAATGTCGTGGCGGTTTTGGGCAATGTGAACGCCGATGGACGCGCGGACGGAAATGTGGTGGCGGTGCTCGGCAAGGTGCGGGTAAACGGGCCGGTGGACGGGAATGTCGTGTCGATTCTTGGCGGCGTGGAGCTCGGGCCGAAGGCGCGGGTGGAGGGTAATGTGGTGAGCATCGGGGCGCCGGCGCAGGTCGATCCGGCGGCGGTGATAGACGAGGATCTCGTTGAGGTGGGCGCGTTCAAGGGGATGCCGGAGCTGACGGGATTGCAGGCGTGGGTGCGGCACGCGTTGTTGCTGGGGCGTCCGCTGGCGCTGCATCGCGACACGTTATGGGCGTGGGGCGTGGCGGGAGTTTTTCTGATGCTTTATCTGTTCATCGCGCTGGTGATGGGGCGTTCGTTGAACGCGTGCGCGGAGACGCTGGAGGAGCGGCCGGGGAAGACGGTGCTGGCGGCGTTTCTCACGGTGCTGCTGACGCCGCTGCTGCTTGTGGTGCTGTCGGTGACGGTGGTGGGCGCGCCGTTGTTGTTCGTGGTTTCGCTCGTGGCGGGGCTTATCGGGAAGGCGGCGTTTCTGTGCTGGCTGGGGCGGCGAGTGACGCTGGCGCTGGGGCTGAGGCATGCGCTGCCGGCGGTGCTGGTGGGCGGTGTGTTGATGCTGGGGTTTTATTTGATTCCGTTTCTCGGGTTCCTGCTGCTGAAGCTGACGGACACGCTGGGGCTGGGCATGGTGGTTTATACGTTGATGCTGGCGGGGCGCAGTCGCCAGAAATCCACTACGGCTGGGGCTGCGCCGGCGGGGCGAAACGATGGCGGACCGGGGGCAAGCGGAAGCGGGAATGCGTTTGTGCCGCCTGCTCCGCCGGTGCCGGTGGCTCCGGTGATGCCGGTTGCGCCGTCGTTCACGCCGGGTGCGGGCGATACGGCGGGGGTGCAGTCGTCGTTTGTGGCGGTGCCGCCGGTGGTGGGCGTGGAGCAGGAAATGGGCGCGCAGGGGCAGGCTCAGACGCAGTCGGTGCCGACGGGGACGTCGGCGCTCCCGGGATTGCCGAAGATTCCGGTGACGGCGGCGACTCTGGTGCGAGCGGGGTTTGGCGTGCGGCTGGGGGCGTTGCTGATCGACTGCATCCTGATTTTTGCGATGGGGCCGGTGCTGTTTAACAGCCCGACGCCGGTGATGTTCATCATGGCGGTTTATCTCGTGGTGTTGTGGGCGCTGAAGGGCACGACGATCGGCGGGATCATTTGCGGCTTGAAGATCGTGCGGCTGGACGACCGGCCGATCGATTGGACGACGGCACTGGTGCGCGGGCTGGCGGGGTTTCTGTCGGTGCTGCCGTGCGGGCTGGGATTCATCTGGGTGATTTTCGACGAGGAGAAGCAGGCGTGGCACGACAAGGTGGCGGGCACGGTGGTGGTTTATGCGCCGAAGGGGATGTCGTTGGTGTGAGGAGCGAACGACCGGTGATCGGTGAAGGTCGGCGTTTTTAGCAGGAACGCGGGTGGAGCCAAACAGGCGGGGCTAAGGCTAGCCCGCCCTACCTCGGAGGGGCGGTGTGTTCCACCTTGCGGAGGGCGGGGCGGGTG
>CBINDC010000018.1:0-75904 GCA_966249325.1 uncultured Nibricoccus sp.
CTCCCAACCAGCAACCTGCCCTGCCTGAACAAGACAGTTGCTACCTCGGAGGCGGCGCGCGAGCGCGGGCACTCGCTGGCACTCGTGGCTACGTGAGATCACCAGCCGAAGGTGCGTTTGATGCGGAGGGGGTCGTAGAGTTTTTCGTCGAGCTCGACGATGAAGCGGCTCGGGCTCAGCAGCATCCCTCCGGGGCCGGCGCGGGTGGCGACTTTGGGGTAGCAGAGGTAGAGTTCATTCTTCGCGCGGGTGACGGCGACGTAGAAGAGGCGGCGTTCTTCTTCGACGTCGCCGGCCTCGATCGAGCGGCGGCCGGGGAACATGCCGTCGGCGAGGCCGATCACGAAGACGACATCATACTCGAGGCCTTTGGCTTGGTGGACGGTGGTCATCTTGATGGCCTCGGCGTTGGCATCGACCTGGCGTTCGCTGGTCTCGCCGTTCATGAGGACGATCTGGGCGAGGAGGTCCTGCATTTCGTCGAAGCGTTGGGCGAAGCCGACCATGGCTTTGAGCTCTTCGAGTCGGTCGATGTAGTCGGCGAAAGCGCCGCGGAGGTAGTCGCCGTACCAGCCGTCGATGGCCATTTCGACGACCTTGAACGGCTTGTCGTTCTTCATGGTCTCGGCGACTTCGGCGAGGGAGGAACAAAAAGAGTCCCATTCGTCTTTGGCGTCTTTCGGGACCTTGGATTTCACATCGTCGGTCGCGAGGGCGTCGATGAAGTCGCGCTGCATGAGGCGGGCGTGATCGAGGGCGGCGGAGTAGATTTTTTGCGCGCCTTTTTCGCCGATCTTCGGGAGGAGGACAGCGATGCGGTTCCAGCCGGTTTGGTTGGACGGGTTGTAGACGAAGCTGATGAGGCCGACGAGATCGCGGACGTGCTGGCGCTCGAAGAATTTCACGCCGCTGGTGATCTGGTAGGGGACGCCGGCTTTGGAGAGGGCGAGCTGGGTTTCGAGGGCGACGAAGTGGGAGCGGTAGAGGATGGCGATCTCGTTGGCGGAGACGCCGTCGTCTTCCATGAGCGAGCGGATGCGTTTGATGATGAAGTCGGCTTGCTCGCGGTCGTCGATGCACTGGACGACCATCGGCTTTTGCGAGTTGGCGCGGGAGGCGCGGAGCTCCTTGTCGAAGTGGCGGCCTTTGGGCTGGGCGTTGAGGACGCCGTTGGCGAGGGCGAGGATTTGCGGTGTGGAGCGGTAGTTGGTTTCGATGCGATGGATGACGGTGCCCGGGTGACGCTCGGGGAAGGTCATGATGTTTTCGAAGTCGGCGCCGCGCCAGGAGTAGATGCATTGGGCGTCGTCGCCGACGGCCATGACGCGGTGATGCGTGGCGATGCGGTCGATGATCTGGGCCTGAAGAGTGTTGGTGTCCTGGTACTCGTCGACGAGGACGTGGCGGAAGCGATGGGCAAAATAAGCGGCAACCTCGGGGGCCTTGATGAGAAGGGTGAGCCAGTGTTCGAGGAGGTCGTCGTAATCGCAGACGTTTTGTTCACGCTTCTTGGCGGCGTAGGCGGAGGCGAAGGCGGGGAGCGCCATCTTGATTTCGCTGTATTGGGGAAAGTACTGCACGACGGTGTCGTCGATCGACAGCTGCGTGTTGCGGGCGAGCGAGAGAACGCTGAAGAGCGGGCCGGGGCGGGGATTGGTTTTATCTTTGAAGAAGAGTTTGTCCTGTTCCTCGACGGCTTGCTTGAGGAGGGATTCGGACTCGTCGGCGTCGAGGATGGTGAAGTTGCGCGGGAGGTTGATGGCTTCGCCGTGGATGCGGAGGACGCGGTGGCCGATGGAGTGGAAGGTGCCGCCCCAGAAGCGGGCGGGCTCGACGCCGGTGAGGTCGTGGACGCGGTGGAGCATCTCCTTCGCGGCCTTGTTGGTGAAGGTGAGGAGGAGGATTTCGGAGGGCTTCACACCTTGGGAAAGCAGGAAGGCGACGCGGTAGGTGAGGGTGCGGGTTTTGCCGGAGCCGGCGCCGGCAAGGACGAGAAGCGGGCCGGGTGCGGCGGTGACGGCGTTGAACTGTTCGTCGTTGAGGAGCGCGCGAAAGTCGATGGGCGGGATGGCGCCGGGTGTCGGAGCGCGGTCGTTGTCCAAGAGGAAATCCATGAGCGGGCGAAAGGCGGTGAGGGAAAGGGACGGAGCGGGCGGAGGGAAGGCCGGAATCGATCGAGAGGGGAATAAGGAGCAAGGTGGGGGAAATCAGGGACGGCGGTGGCTTTAGAAAAGAGGGGAACGTGCCGTTGGGATAAATTCTTATGAAAACAGTCACCCCTCTGATCACTGTTGTTTCACTGGCTCTGGCGGGCTGCGCGGGTACCCCGAAAGAGACCGGGCCCACGCAAGGGGCTGCCGCGAAGCAGCCGGTCTGGAATCTATCCCCGGGCGCGAGCACCTACTATATTAACTCCGTAGCGATTTCGGGCGACGGGAGCAAAGTGGTGGGCGGGACGTTTTATCACTCGTACGGAACGTCGACGCGTTACGACACGGTCGGAACGAAGCCCGCGCCCGCGAAGGCGGGGACGACCGACAGCTTTGGTATCTATTGTTACAACCAGTCGGGCACAGCGCTTTGGAGTCAGCAGATCAGCCATTATGAAGGCGTGTACTGGGTCGATATTTCCACGGACGGTGCCTATGCGGCGGCGGGAGGATGGATGACGGGCAGCCCGAATTACGCGGGCTTCGTGCGGGCGTACGATGCGAACACGGGTAGCCAGCTGCTCGACTATGCGACGGGCGGGCGGGTGAATCAGGTCGGGCTGACTTCGAATGGCACGTGGCTGATCTCGGCGTCGAATACACTGGTGCTTTTCAAGCGCGTGAACGGCGTGTTTGGAAAAACCGCCGAGTACACGCCGGTGGGGACGAATCCGACGGTGGTGACGGCGGCGATCTCGGCTGACGGCAACACGATCGTGGCGGCGGATTATTCGGGAAACATCCTGCTGTTCAAAAACGAGGGCGGGTTGCTGGTGTTATTCAAGCAGTGGAAAATGCCCTCGGGCTCCAGTCACTGCGTGCGCGTGACGCCGGATGGGAAGGCGTTCGCGGCGGGCGGATCGCAGGGGTATTTCTACTTCTTCGACACGGAGCAGTTTATCGCGACCGGGCAGCCGACGATCAGTTCGCAGATTTCGAGCAAGTCGGCGGTGTACGGCGTGGCGATCGCGGACGATGCGAGCGCGTTTGTGGGCATTTCGAATCTGAACAGCACAGCGGTGGGAGGGCTGGTTTATTTCGTGCCCACGGCAAACAACCCGACGGGCACGCCGTCGTGGACTTACCAGACGGCGCGTAATCCGAACTGCGCGTCGTTGAACCTCGCCGCGGGATTGTTGGCGGTTGCCGATGGGCATCCGGATAACTCGCCGGGGAATTTCTACCTGCTCAACAGCTCCACGGGATCGGTGATCTGGCAGTACGGCACGACTAACATGAGCTGGCCGATCATGATCTCCGCAAATGGGAATGCGGTCGTGGCGGGCAGCGACGACTCGAACATTTATTACTTCACCTCGGCCGCACCTTGAGTGCGGACGAGGTGAGGGGAAACAATCCGCTCAACATGAAATTGCTGCGATGGGAGATTGCGTGATCAGAGCCGCTTTGCAGCATCTGGCCCGGTCAGAGTCCACGCTTCCGCCCACTTCCAGCACCCAGGAATGAAATTCCGCCTCTCCCGACCGGGCCTGGCCTGCGTCGTTTATTTTGTCCTCCATTTTGCCGCCCAGTTATCGGCGTCGCTGTTCGAAGTAGCGCCGGGGCTTTCGATTTGGTATCCACCGTGTGGACTCGCGCTGGCGTTGCTGGTGATGCTGGGGCCGCGCTATGCGCCGGTGGTTTTTGGAGCGAACATGCTGGCGGCGTTCCTCACGTCGGGGCTGGAGGTATGGTGGGCGCCGGTGGTATTTCCGGCGCTGATCACGGCGAACTATACGCTGGCGGCATGGCTGGTCCGGCGTGCGGTCGGGCCTGTGCTGCTGCCGGGAAGCACGCGGGAGACGCTGGTGTTTGCGCTGGCTATCGTGGGGGCTCCGGCGGGGGTTGCGGTGACCGGCACGCTGCTGCTGCAAATGGTGGGGATGGCTTCGCCGGCGGATTTTGCGCGCTCTTCGGTGCAGTGGTGGGTGGGCGATGTGAGCGGGCTGCTCACGGTCGTGCCGGTGGCGATGGTGTTTATCGCGCCGTGGCTGCGCGGAGAACCGGTTTCGCGGATGATGGGGCCGGTGGCATCGAATGCGTGGGGTGGGATAACGATCAAGGCGGTGACACTCATCGGGTGCCTGTGGGTGATTTTTTTCGTCGATCCGTTCGCGCACTATAATCCGTTCTACGTCTGTTTTCTCCCGTTGATCTGGATCTGTCTGCGGCACGGTCTGCCGGGGGCGACGCTGGCGACGCTGGCGATCACGATGGGCAGTCTGGTCGGCATGCATTTTACGGGCAGTACGGACGATCTGGTGATCCGGTTTTTGTTATTCGAACTCACGGTGGCGGTGATGGGGTTGGGATTGGGCTCGGCGGTGACACGGCGCAACGAAGCGGAGAAGAAGCTGGCGGAGAGCGAGGCGCAGCTGGACCGCGTGATCGCGGGGGCGCAGCTGGGGCTTTGGGATTGGGACGTGCCGAACCAGCGCGTGGCGTACAACCAGCGGTCGGCGGAGATCGTGCGGCGGTCGGCGGGCGAGGCGGCGCAGACGTCGCCGGACGCGGCGGTGCACCCGGCGGATTGCAGTCGTGTGCAAGGATCTCTGCGCGATCACCTGGAAGGGCGGCTGCCCATTCACGAAACGGAATACCGGATACGTGGCGAAGGCGATGAGTGGCGGTGGATTCACTCGCGCGGCTCTATCGTCACACGCGACAGCGAGGGGCGGCCGCTTCGCGTCTCGGGTACACATGTGGATGTGACGGATCGCAAACGGGCGGAGGCGGAGGCGGGGCGGTTGTTGAAGATCATCGAGGCGACGACGGATTTCATCCTGACGGCGGGGACGGACGGGCGCGTGATTTATGCGAACGCGGCGTTGCTGCGGCTGCTTGGGCTGGAGGAACTGGGAAAGTTGAGCGGGCGGCGTTGGGACGCGGTGTTCGCCGGGGAAGCGCTCAGGATAGTCGAGACCGATGTGGTGGCGGCGGTGAAGCGCACGGGAATCTGCCAGGGAGAACTCACGCTGCGCGACGCGCAGGGGCGGGCGATCATTGTCTCGAAGGTCGCTGTGCTGCATCGCGACGAGGAGAACGATGTGCCGACGGTGTCTTTCGTGATGCGCGATGTGACGCGGCAGAAGCAGGCGGAGGTGGAGAATATCGAGAACGAGCGGAAGATGCTGCTCATTCAGAAGTCGGAAAGTCTTGGAGTGCTCGCGGGCGGGATCGCGCACGATTTCAACAATCTGCTGACGGCGATGCTGGGCAACGCGAGTCTGGCGCGGCTGGATCTAGCGGACGATTCGCCGTTGCATGGGCCGCTAGTGCAGATCGAGAAGGCGGCGACTCGGGCGGCGGAGCTTTGCCAGCAGATGCTCGCGTACGCGGGGCGCAGCCCGCTCTCGATCGCGGAGGTGGATGTCACGAACCTGATCGAGGAGACGCGGCAACTACTGCAGGTTTCCATCGGGAAGAAGACGGAGATCGATCTCCAGCTGGCGCGGCCGCTGCCGATGATCCGGGCGGCGCCCGCGCAGATGCAGCAGATTGTGATGAATCTCGTGCTCAACGCGGCGGAGGCGATCGGGGAAAAGGCCGGGCGCATCACGATCCGCACGCAGTCGCGGCCGTTCGATGCGGCGGAGCTGAACCGGCGTTTCCTGTCGGCACCGCTGGCGGCGGGGCCGTATGTGCAGATCGAGGTGGCGGATACAGGTTGCGGGATGTCGCGCGAGACGATGACGCGGATTTTCGAGCCGTTTTTCACGACGAAGTTCACCGGTCACGGCCTCGGGCTGGCGGCGGTGATGGGCATTGTGCGTTCGCACGGCGGCGGTATTTGCGTGGAGAGCGAGCCGGGGAAGGGCAGCGTGTTCAGCATCGTTTTCCCTTCGGTGGCCGGAAGCACACCGTCGATACCGGTATCCAGAACGCTGGCACCGTTTGGGCGGGTGAGCGGGCTGGCGCTGGTGGTGGACGACGAGGAGCATGTGCGGAACCTGGTCGTGAAGATCCTGACGATGCTGGGGTTTTCCGTGATGACGGCGGTGGACGGGCTCGATGCGCTGGAGCAGTTTCGCCGCGAGGCGGGGAGTCTGAGCGTGGTGTTGCTCGACCTGACGATGCCTCGGATGGACGGGGAGCAGGCGTTCCTGGAGATGAACCGGATGAATCCGGGTGTGCCGGTGATTTTGATGAGCGGGTTTTCGGAGAAGCTGACGCTGGATCGTTTCGCGACGACGAAGCCGGCGGGATTTCTGGCGAAGCCGTTCGATTTGAAGACGGTGCAGTCGCGCGTGCTGGCGGTGGTTTCGCAGGCGGGCGGCGCGTAACCGGAAAATGGTGTCGCGGCTACGGGTTGAGGCGACATGGGCGGCACTTGCTAAGTGCCGGTCCGTGGCGGGGGAGTTACGGACGAACCGGGGGGCAGGCGGAAGAGGGTGCGTTTGCGCTCGGAGAGCGGGCGGCGTTCGGAGGGGACGCTGTAGGCGCGGCGCCGATACCCCTGGCGGTTGGGATCGGCGGCGCACTTGAGTTGGAAATCCTGCATGCGCTGGAAGAGGCCGAGGAGTTGCTCGGGGAGCGCGTAGGTGTCGAGGCCGCTGCTGGCGAGGGCAGTGAGCAACTCGTGAGTGGCTTCGAGCGTGGAGAGGCAGCCTTCCTGGGGTTGTTGTTTGATCACGTAGCGGCTCGGGGAGGCGGCGGTGAACATGATGCGCGGGAGGCGTTTCAGGCTGGGACTGGCGTTGAGCATTTTGCGCGCGCCGTTCCAGGTGGAATCGAGGAGGAAGACGACGAGGCGGCGGTCGCCGAGTTCGGCGGCGGTGAGCGCGCCGTTGGTGAGGTTGCGGGCGTCGGGCGCGGGGTAGAGGAGGACGGGGAAATTTTGCGGGTCGGCGATGAGGGCCTGGACGTCTTCGTGTGCGTCGAAGCCGACGCCCATGTAGATGACGCTGTTGGCGAGGCAGAGGTGGGTGAGGCGTCCAGTGGCGGCTTTTTCTTGTTTGAACTCCTTCGGGTGCATGAGGAAGACGAAGCGGGTGCGGGTATCCATCGGCTGGATGGACGGGCACCAGCAAAGGCTCTTTGGCCAGAAGCAGCGGTAACAGGTTTCGCGACTCATCGGGGAAAGTGTGGGTAAGTGGCGGCGTGGCTCAAGTTTGCGGTTAAGCGGGGCTGGCGGGAGGGTAGTAAGGCATCGAATACTGCGCTGAAAGCGGGGTTCATTCGTGGCAGGAAATGCACAGGTGGCCTGACAGCGGCTGAGGGTTATGGGAATTCTTTCCTTTCATTTTTTCCCATGAAACACGGTCGAGACACGCATGAAGTGGACTTGGTGTTCGTCGGCGCTGGTGTGATGAGCACCACGCTGGCGATGCTGCTCAAGGAGCTGCAGCCTGATCTCACGATCGAGGTGATCGAAGCGCTGGAGGTGGTGGCAGCGGAAAGTTCGAACGCGTGGAATAACGCGGGCACGGGCCACGCTGCGTTGTGCGAACTGAACTATACGCCGGAGAAGGCGGACGGCTCGGTGGATATTTCGAAGGCGGTTCAAATTAACGAGATGTTTGAGGTCTCGAAGCAGTTCTGGGCGTCGCTTGTGGAGCGGCGGCGGCTGCCCGATCCGCGCGGATTTATCGCGCCGGTGCCGCATATCAGCTTCGTGCGCGGGAAGGACGTGGGGTTTTTGCGAGAGCGGCACCGGTTGCTGGCGGCGCATCCGTTTTTCGCGGGCATGGAGTACACGGAGAATCCTGCGACGATCGAGGAGTGGGCGCCGCTGGTGATGCAGGGCCGGAAGGCGGGCGAAGTGGTGGCGGCGACGCGCGCGGAAGAAGGGACGGATGTGAATTTCGGCGCGTTGACGCAGGGGATGCTAGAGTCGCTCAGCAAGCAGCCAGGCGTGAGTGTGCATCTGGGCGAGCGCGTGACGGATGTGGTGCGGCGCGCGGACGGACGTTGGAAGTTGCACATTCAGGGGCGCGAGCGGAGGCGGAGTGTGGTGGCGAAGTTCGCGTTTCTCGGAGCGGGCGGCGGTGCGCTGCCGTTGTTGCAGAAATCGGGAATCCCCGAGGGGAAGGGATTCGGCGGATTTCCGGTGAGCGGGCAGTGGCTGCGGTGCGACAATCCCGACGTGGTCGAGAGCCACTATGCGAAGGTTTATGGCAAGGCGTCGGTCGGTGCGCCGCCGATGTCGGTGCCGCATCTGGACACGCGTTTCGTGGATGGAAAGCGGTCGCTGTTGTTCGGGCCATACGCGGGGTTTACGACGAAGTTTTTGAAGAACGGGTCGTTCCTCGATCTGCCGGGCTCGATCAAGCCGGGTAATTTGAAGCCGATGTTGTCGGTCGCTCGCGACAATGTGGATCTCACGAAATACCTTATCGGGCAGGTGCTGCAGTCGAAGGCGCAACGCTTTGCGGCGCTTCAGGAATATTTCCCCGAGGCGAAGCCAGAGGATTGGAAACTGGAGATCGCGGGGCAGCGCGTGCAGATCATCAAGAAGGACGCGAAGAAGGGCGGTATTCTGCAATTTGGGACGGAGGTGGTGTCGTCGGCGGATGGGACGATCGCGGCGCTGCTGGGAGCTTCGCCGGGAGCGTCGACGGCGGTGTCGATCATGCTCGGTTTGATTCAAAAATGTTTTCCGGAGCAGTCGAAGTCGGCGGAATGGCAGGCGCGGTTGCGCGAGTTGATTCCATCGCACGGACGTTCGCTGGCGAAGGAGCCGGAATTGCTGGCGAAAGTGCGCGGACACGCGGATCGCGTTTTGCATCTCACGCGGCGGGCGAGCGTGGGCGTGCGGTGATTGCCTGAGGTAGGAATGGTTCCTTCCGGCGTTGTCCTTTGGTGGTGCGGCCTTAACCGGCCACCGGGGCCGCGCCGGATGGCGAAGGGGCCGCTGGGTGGGTTAGTTTGGCGGCATGAAGCCCGTGCAAACCAATCCACCCATGACGCCGCCGATGAAGGCGAGGGATCTGCATCGTCTGTCGCGCGCGATTGTGTTGGTGAAATCGAGACGCGATCACCGGAATCCGCCGACGGCGCTGCGGGGGACGCTGGAGGTGTACGACTCGAACGATGAAGTATCCGCGGTCGTGAAGGTGCAGTTGGAATATCCACAGATGTTCAACACGCCGGCGCATCATCGGACGATCACGTTGTCGGCAGACGAGGTGGAGGAGTTGCTGCGGTCGGAGAGCGAAGGTGTTTATCAAATCGCGCTGGATGTGGATCTGGCGCCGCAGGCGTGAAGGGAGGGCAACGGCGCGAAAAAGCCGCGTCTTAAGTGACGCGGCTGCGAAGCACCGATGCCGGCCAGCGGCCGGCGCTCCCGGCGTTATTCCACGCCGAGGAATTTTAGGAAGGGCTTGGTCGATTGTTTGCGGCCGAGGAATTTTTCGACGGACTCGGCAACGTCGCGGGAGGCGGCGGCGCCGTAGATTTCCGTGCGGAGGCGGAGGCCGATTTTTTCGTCGAGGAATTTATCGGGCGAGGCTTCGAAGACGCTCGCCATGTCTTGCGCGATGGAGAGCGACCAGAGGTAGCCGTAGTAGGCGGCGTCGTAGTGCATGAGGTGACCGAAGTAGGCGGCGAAGGCGGTGTCGGGCGGTGGGGCGATGGAGACGCGGGCGAGGACGGAGTTGCTGAGGGCGATGGCGTCGAGCGACTCGTCGGGCTTAGTCTGTGTGTGGAGCGTGAGGTCGAGCAGGCCGAAGGAGAGCTGGCGGCGGTAGAACATGCCGGAGGTGGCGGTGCGGGCTCGCTTGAGCGAGTCGATCACTTCGGCGGGGACTTTCTTGGACGGGTCGCGATAGTCTGCGGCGAAGGTGTCGAGGACGGTTTTGTCCCAGACCCAGTTTTCGAGCATCTGAGAAGGCGCTTCGACGAAGTCCTGCGGAACGCCGAAGGAGTAGTGGCGGCCGTGTTTCGAGCGGCCGAGGATCAGGTGCATGACGTGGCCGAATTCGTGGAAGAGCGTTTCGACGTCGTCGTGCTGGAGGAGCGAGGGCTTGTCGGCCGAAGGCGGCGGGAAGTTGCAGACGAGCGAGGCGATCGGGACGGAGAAGCGACCGTCGGCGTGGCGCGTGCCCTCGGCGATGGTGAAGCAGGCGAAGTGGTTGTACTTCCCGTCGCGCGGAAACATATCGAGGTAGAAGAGGCCGAGCGGTTCGCCGGAGGTTTTATCGGCGACGGCGAAGAGCGTGACGCCTTCGGCCCAGACTTGGGGCGGGGCGACTTCGGTGAAGGTGAGGCTGAAGATTTTTTCGTAGAGGCGGAACATGCCATCGAGCGTGGCCTGGTAGGGGAAGAAGGCGCGGAGCTGTTCTGTATCCACGGAGTAACGCTCCTTCTTGAGTTTCTCGGTGTAGAAGCTGACGTCCCAGGGTTCGAGTTTGGCGTCGGCCTTGCCGGTGGCGGTGGCTTTGAGTTCGCGGAGCGTGGCGACCTCGGCGTCGAATTTTTTCTGAAGGCCGGCGACGAGTTCGTTTTCGAACTGGAGGGCGGTGGCGGCGTTTTTCGTCATGCGCAGCTCGGTCTGGTAATCGGCCCAAGTGGGGTAGCCGAGTTTGAGGGCGAGCTCGGTGCGGCGGGCGATGATTTTGGCGAGAAGGGCGGAGTTGGTTTCTTTGGCGAGATTCTGGCGGATGAAGTAGGCGCGGCGGCGGACGTCTTCGTTGGTCGCGTTTTCCATGATGGCCTGGGCGTGCCAGGTGACGTTCATCATGACGCGGTATTTGCCGTCGGGCTGTTTAACGCCGGGGCTTTCGAGGAAGCTGGCGGTAACGCCGGCGAGTTCGTCGGCCGAAAGATCGAGCGGGCCGCGGGCCTGGTTGACGTTGTTGGAGTAGTCGGTGGTGAGCTGGGTGAGTTCCTTGCGGAGGGCTTCGACCTCGGCGCGTTTGTCGGCGGGGAGTTCGAGGCCGGCGCGGCGGTAGTCGCGGAGGATTTCGTCGAAGAGGAGTTTGTCCTCGCCGGTGAGCGCGGGCTTGGTGTCGGCGAAGGCTTTGAGCGTGCGGTAGAGGTCTTCGCGGTAGTCGAGAGTGATGGCCCACGAGGAGATCTTTACCGACACCTCGCTGGCGGTGTCGCGCACGGCTTTGTCGGGATTGGTTTCCTGAACGAGGCCGATGCGGGCGGCGGTGTCGCGGACGCGGGCAACGATGCGGTCGATCTCGGCGAAGGTGCTGTCGAAGGTGGCCTTGGCGGGATCTTGTTTCGCGAGCTTGTCGAGGGCGGCCTCGGCGTCGCGGATGGCGGCGTCGGCGGTGGCGCGGAGTTCGTCGGGTGTGCGCTCGTAGGCGGGCGGCGTGAGGATGACTTTGAATTTGTCGGCCTGCGGTTGAAGCGAGGCGAGCGGGGCGGGGGCGGAGAAAGCGAAGGGCGCGAGAGGGAGCGCGATCGCGAGGGCGGTGACGGTCAGGGCGAGGCGAGGCAGGCGTGACATCATGGGAGGAAGAGAGGGGAGGCGGTGAAAGTGGACAAGGCTGATAAGCGAAAGGTTTCCGCGAAGCTGGTGAAGCGAGGCGGGACGGACGCACCTGCGCGTTTGCACAAGGCGGCGAAGCGGATCTTAGTCGCGGGCGAACGACATGGTTTTGCTCAATATCGCCGGTGGCATCGCGCTGATTTTATTTGGCATCCGTTTTTTGCGGAAGGGGCTTGAACGGCTGCTGGGGTTTGGGCTGCACGCGTGGTTGAAGCGGATGTCGCAGAAACCGTGGCGGGCGAGTGTGGCGGGAGCGGGATTCGGGACGGTGGCGCCGTCGTCCACCGCCCAGACGCTGCTGACGTTGCAGCTGGTGAAAGCGGGCGAACTTTCCCGCGAAGGGGCGCTGGCGTTTTTGCTGGGAGCGAACGCGGGGATCACGGTGACGGTGCAGCTGATCGCGTTGCGGGTGTTCGATTATTATTCGCTGTTCCTCGTGGCGGGCTTTGCGGGGTTTCAATTTTTCAGGTCGGAGAAAATTCGCGGGGCGGGGCAGTCGTTGCTGGGGCTCGGGCTGATCTTTCTGGCGATGACGATCATCAGCGACGCGGCGAAGGTGCTGGCAGCCGATCCCGAGTTCGTGACGGCGATCGAATTGCTTCAAAATCACCGGGTGATGCTGGTGATCTTTGCGGCGATTTTCACACTGAGTGCGCAGAGCTCGACGGCGGTGATCGGGCTGGGGCTGGCGTTTGCGGCGACGGGGAAGGCGTCGCTGACGTTGCTCGTGCCGATCGTGCTTGGAGCGAATCTCGGGATCGGGCTGACGAGTTTGCTGGCTGGATACAGCACGGCGGCGGGGCGGGCGCTGGCGGTGGCGAACCTGGCGGTGAAAGGTGTCTTGATTGCGCTGGCGGTGGCGTTTTTCCCGCAGCTGATCGCGTTCATCGAAACGACGCCGGGCGATGTGGCGCGGCAGGCGGCGAATCTGCATACGGCGTTTAGTGTAGTCGCGGTTTTGATCGGCGTTGCTTGCGGCGGATTGCTTGGCCGATGGCTCGACAAAATCATGAGGCCGACGCGGGCCGAAGAGACGATGGTGAAGCCGGTGGCGACGCATCTCGATCCATCGGCGCTGTCGGTGCCGGTGTTTGCGCTGGCGAATGCGACGCGGGAGACGCTTCTGCTGGCGGACGAAGTGCGGTCGATGCTCGACGGAGCGTGGCGCGCGTTCAACAAGCCGAGTCTCGAGCTCGCACGCAGCGTGCAGAAGCACGACGACCGGGTGGATGAGCTGCAGACGGCGATCAAACAGTACCTGAGCCAGCTGCCGACGGATCCGCTGACACCGCAGGAGAGCCGGCTGCAATTTGGGCTGCTGAATTTCGCGAGTCAGCTGGAGGGAATCGGAGATATTGTGGACAAAACGCTCTGCGGTGCGGCGGTGAAGCAAGTGCAGCAACCGCTGGCATTGAGCGCGGAGGACCAAGCGGATCTCAGCGAGTTTTATGAGCGCGTGATGCGGCGGTTCGACGCGGCGACGAGTGTGCTGGCGACGAGGGATCGCGAGATGGCGCGTGAGTTTTTGAAGCAGGGCGATTCGCTGAAGGATTGGTGTATCGGGGCACAGAAGCGGCACTACCAGCGGCTCAGTCATGTCACCGATGCGGCGCGGCTGGAGGAGAGCGCGCGGTTCATCGACATGATCAACGCGTTTCGGCGGATCAGCGGATTACTGAATACGATCGGGCACACATTTCTGCTGGAAGACGGCGAGCGTGTGCACAACTAACCGCCCGCGTGGTGAGATCGCGCGGAGTTTTATCGAAACAAAAATTTGGCCTGCAGGTTAACGCGCCCCCAAGAGACGGCGCGCCTCTTGCAAAATCTGCCAGCGATCGGCAGTGGGGGCGGCGTTGCTCCGGGCGTTGCCGATCGCTTGAGCGATCTTGGCGCGATTGATTTTCGGGTACTCTTTTTCAAGCACCTCGATCGCGTAGTTCGTCTCATGAAGCAGCTCCGGCGAGAGAGTAGATTCGGCACCGGAATTGTTGGGATTGGCTGTCATGACGCGACTGACCGCAGTGGATTGGAGAGGTTCGTCGGGACGCGAAAATTGCCGATATTTGGCGGGTTGAATGGCGCTGGTTTTACGCGATTTGGAACCAATTTCCCGTACTGCAACCTGCATTTCTAGCGGCTGGTGTTGGAGGCGAAACGGTGTTTGGATGACTTCATGATTTGGATACGCAAAGCGTCGGTGCTCGTGTTGTGGCTGCTTGTGTTGAGCGAAACACGGGCGGAGAAACTGCGTGTGGGAGGCGCGTTCGAGCCGGTGAAGCAGTGGGAATTTGTCTATGAGTCGGGGGCGTTGTGGCGTGTGGGCGGCGGTGGTTCGCAGCTGGACTACGTGATTTTGCCGCAGCTGCTCACGTGGCGGACGCCGGAGGTGACGCGGTGGGAGCTGAGCGGGCGGGCGCTGGTGATGCGGTCGCGGTTCAGCGTGTTGCTGGAGCCGTTTGCGAAAGGGCCGGAGAGTCACTTCGTGGGCGGGGCGGCGGGCGGGTTGCTGGAGTGGTGGAATGGGGCGGGGACGCATGCGCTGTTTTTTTCGGCGGGCGGAGGCGTGGGACTCATGGACAGTCGCGGCTACGATGTGGCGGGGGCGCAGGGGCAGGATTTTAATTTCAACTGGTTTATGTACGCGGGGAGCCGGTGGCAGTTGGGCGAAGCGTTCAGCGCGTCGGCCGGGGTTTATTTTCAGCACATCTCCAATCGCGGGCAGGATAAGGTGAATCCGGGGATCAACTCGGTGGGGCCGATGGTGAATGTGGGCTGGCGGTTTTGAGGGAGGTGTAGGCGAGCGAGGCGTTGTTCATGGTGAATTTTCTGAGGAGTTTGCGGGCGCTAGATCGTTACGAGAAAATCACGAAAGCGCTGAAGAGCGGAAACGCGGAGTTGATGGGACGTGGGGCTCGGGAGGTGGCGGATTTGTCGTCATCGGATGCGCCGGTGGTGGCGGGGTTCACGTGGGCGCGGATGCTGAAACTGCTGGCGGCAAGTGCGCGGGGATGAGCCGTTTGGTGTGTTTGCATGAATTCGTTTAATGGCTGGTTTGCTTTAGCTGTTGGGCAGGACAGCCGATGTAGGCAGGAGCCGTGTTCGGACGGATGTGCTGTTCGTGCGGTCATTCCTCCCACATGCTTTCGCCCGCCGCTTCTCTTGGATCATCGAACTCAGTCGTCGCGACGCCTGAGCGCATCAGTGCGTTGACGGCGACGTTGCAGGAGCGGATTCGCGGCTCCATTCAGGACATCGGGACGATCACGTTGCAGTCGCGGGTGCTGTCGATCAACGCGCAGATCGAGGCGGCGCGGGCGGGCGAGAGCGGGAAATCTTTCGCGATCGTGGGACAGGAGATGGTGACGTTTTCCAATCGGATCCAGTCGGCGGCGAAGTCGCTCGAACAGGATTCGCAGACGCTGGTGATGGAGCTGGCGGAAATCAGTCGTGTACTGGCGACGCGGGTACGCGGGACGCGGCTCAGCGATCTGGCGCTGACGAACATCGATCTGATCGACCGGAATCTTTATGAGCGTTCGTGCGACTGCCGCTGGTGGGCGACGGATGCGGCGATGGTGAACGCGTTGGAGAAAGCAGACGATGACGCGGTGATCGCGCACGCGTCGGAGCGGCTGGGGGTGATTCTCAAAGCGTACACGGTGTATTTCGATATCGTGCTGGCGAACATGGATGGCGTGGTGATCGCGAATGGGCGCCCGGCTGAGTATGCGTCGGTGGGCGTCGAGCAGGGTAACGCGCCGTGGTTCAAGAGCGCACTGGCGACGGCGAGCGGGGACGAGTTTGGATTTCAGAGTGTGACCGAATCGGCGCTGGTGGGCGGGAAGCGCGTGCTGGTTTATTCGTGCAAGGTTTGCCGCGGTGGTAGCGCGAGTGCGGAGCCGATCGGCGTGCTTGGCGTGATTTTCAATTGGGACGGACTCGCGCAGAAGATCATGCACGAGACGCCGATCGAGCCGGAAAAGAAGGGGCTGACGCGGGTGTGCATCGTGGACGATGGCGGCAACGTGCTGGCGGATTCGGAGGATCGGATTTTGAAGGGGAAGCTCGAGGTGCCGGATCGCGACGGGCTTTTCAAAGAAGCGAAGACGTGCGTGGCGACGGCGATGGGGCGGACGGAGTGTTTGATCGCGCATGCGCAGTCACCGGGATTCGAGACGTATAAGACCGGGTGGCACTCGGTGATTATTGAGAGGATGAAGTGATCGAGCGAAATGCGGCGGGCATCAGCGAGGTGTGAGGCTGTTGGGTGCGGCTGAGTTTTCTGGAATAGGACCTATGGGTCTTATGGGACCAATAGGACTTATAGTCGGAGGCGTCGCGCAAGCGCGAGCCCTACAACGGATACGCGTGTTGGGGATCAGGACAATTTCTCGCGGCCGTGGACGGCGTTGAGATCGAGGAACGGGCCGATGGGGACGATGGCGGTCGGGTTGATCTCGAGGTGCGTGGCGTAGTAGTGCCGCTTGATGTGGTCGAGGTTCACGGTGTCGGCGATGCCGGGCTGTTGGTAGAGGTCGCGGAGGTAGCCGTGGAGATTGTGATAATCGACTATGCGGCGGAGGTTGCACTTGAAATGGCCGTGGTAGACGGCGTCGAAACGGACGAGCGTGCAGAAGAGGCGCCAGTCGGCTTCGACGATGCGCGGGCCGAAGAGGTAGCGCTGGGTGGCGAGGCGGATTTCGAGGTCGTCGAGCGCGGTGAAGAGGGCGCGGGCGGCGCGCTCGTATTCGGTTTGTGAGGTCGCGAAGCCGGCTTCGTAGACGCCGTTGTTGATGCGTTCGTAGATCCAAGCGGAGAGTTTCGCGTGTTCGGTTTCGATATCGATGGGGAAGAGGTTGACGTCGCAACGGCTGATGGCGGCGAAGACGTCGTTGAACATGCGGCAGATGTCGTCCTCGGAGTTGTTGACGATCTGCCTGGTCTTTTTGTCCCAGAGAACGGGGACGGTGAAGCGGCCTTGGAAGGAGGCGTCGGTCGCGCGGTAGGCTTCGCTGAGGAATTTGAAGCCGTTGATCGGATCGGTTGTGTGGCCCGGGCCGTCGGTGAAACGCCAGCCGCGGTCGTCGCGTTCGGGATCGACGACCGTGAGGCCGATGACGTCTTCGAGGCATTTCGCGCGTCGGGCGATGAGTGTGCGGTGCGCCCATGGGCAGGCGAGCGAGGCGTAGAGATGGTAGCGGTCACGCTCGGCGCTGAAGCGGGCGCCGGGATCGGCGACGATCCAGTGGCGGAAGGAATCCTCCTGGCGCTTGAAGGCGCCGTTTTCATGCTCAGCGGCGAATTGAGGTTGGGCGGGCATGGGCTTACTGAGCATCGCTGTGGAGAAAAATCAAAAGGCCGAGTCTCATCGAGATTTTGAAGCGAATGGCTCGAAATTGGGTTCGCCAAAACCGCGAAGAAACGGGATGGGAATCCAATGCGGCACGTCCTACCTATTCTGGCGTTGGCAATCTCATCGGTCGCGTTGGCGCTGAGCTTTTCGTTGCGAAAAGAAACGCTGCCGAGCATGCCAATTACTTCCGCTCCGCTGAAGACTGTGTCCGCTGGGAGCGAGCGGATAGCCGATATCGAGAGACGGCTTGTTGAGCTGTCAGGAAAACTAGAGGCGTTGGAGCGAAGCGCGGCGGCAGCCCCCTCCGTTGCAGAGGCTAACGGCTCAATTCCGGGCAGTCAGAAGTTAAGCGATATGGAGAGGAAAGTTTTTGAGCTATCGAACAAGCTGGATGGCTGGGCGAGGAGCAGCTCCGCCAGCGCCATTGCGGAAATCGACGCGAATCTTGAGACCACACTCAAGGCGACAACTAAGAACACCGAGAACATGGAAGTCGTGCGCAAGCAGATCGGCGCGCTGGGCAAGGAGACACAGTCGGCATTTAACGCGGTGGCTAACGAGCTGGCGGCTGTCCGTGCGGAGCTGGCTAAGGTTTCGGGTGCGAAGCGATAGGCTGAAGATTGTTCGGTGAGGGCGGAGCTGAATTGGGGTTTGGCTTCTGGTGATGGTGACCCGGCGCGTGCCCTTTTCGGAGGGGGCACTTCAGAGGTATGGAACGGCACTTGATAAGTGCCGATCCGTCGGAGGTGCCGGCAGCAAGCTCGTGTCCTACGACGGAGCGGGGCGGCGTCGCGCGAGCGCGAGCCCTACACGATCAGCGGAGCGGGAGGCCTTCGAGGATGGGGGTGGGGTTGCCGTTTTTGTCGCGGATGGCGAAGCCGCCTTGGTAGTCCCAGACGGCCCAGCTCCAGCCGTGGCGGGCGCAGGCGGTGGTGACGGCTTTGGTGTAGTTGCGGCGTGAATCCGCGTCCTCGGCTTTGTCGTAGGCGCCGAATTCGCCGATGTAGAGTTCGCGGCCTTTGAGGTGTTGTGCGGCCCACGTCGCGACGGTGGCGAAGGCGGCGTCGATCTCGGTGGTGGTGAGTTCAGTGTTGGAGGATTTTTGGGTGAAGTGGTCGGCGGGGATGCTGGTTTTGGAGAGGTCGGGGACGCGGCCGGGGAATTTGATGAGGGGCATGTCGTGCGGGAGCTGGACCCAGCTGGCGCGTTGGTGGGTGAAGATGAAGGGTTCGTAGAAATGGAGTGTGAGCGCGATGTGGGGATCGTCGGGGAGGATGACGTCGTTGATGGTGTTGAAGCCGCTCCAGCGGTTGGAGGTGAGATAGACGATGCGCGTGGGGTTGGATTTGCGGATGGCGGCGAGCATGCGCGCGTTGAAGGGATTCAGCTGGGCGTTTTCCTTGGCGACGGGTTCGTTGAGGATTTCGAAGCGGAGGTAGTCGCCTTCGTCTTTGAAGCGGGCGGCGAGTTTTTCCCAGAAGGCGGCGACGGAGGTCTGGAGGGATTCGTCGGTGAAGACGGCGTTCTCCATGGCGGTGGCGTTGAAGTCGGCGCCGGGGAGGAAGTGCATGTCGAGGATGGCGCCGAGGCCGTGTTCACGGGACCAGCGGAGGGCGCGGACGAAGGGGGCGATTTTGGTTTCGTCGAGCGAGCCGTCGGCGGTTTGCCAGAGGCGTCCATCGACGGGGAAGCGGATGTGGTCGAAGCCTTGTTGGGCGATCCAGGCGACGTCTTCTTCGGTGAACCAATCGGCGGCGTAGGGCCGTTCGTCGTAGTTTTGCGAGAGCCAGTGGCTGACGTTGACGCCGCGTTTGAAGGTGTGCGTCTGAGGAGATGCGGTGGTGGGTTTGGGGGCGGCGGCGGAGGCGGAGGAGTGGAGGCTCGCGAAGGGGGCGAAGAGAGCGAGGATGGTTAGCAGGGCGGTGAGAGGGGAAAGAATTGGGCGAGGGGCGGTCATGGGGTTTCGTTTTGGAGACAGGATTAAGAGGATGAACAGGATTGCCGGAGGGGCAGATGCGGTGCTGAGGGGTGGAGCTGGAGAACTTTGGTTTGCGATGCGTGGAGGCAAGGGGGAGGGATTGAGATTTTTGCGCGAAGAGTTGAGTGCGTTGGCGAAGGGCGGCCGGTAGATGCCAGAGGGCGGAGGGTGGAGGGGGAAGCCAGGGGCGAATTTTTTTAACCACGGATTGCGCGGATGGGCACGGATGTCGGAGGGGGGCGGGAGCGCGATGAGTCGTCGGGATGAGCGCAGCGGGATGGCGGGCTTCCGTTTTGCGGATCGCGGCGCGAAGCCGCTCCTACAGTTCGATCAAGTGGGTTCGGGCTGGCGCGGGGGGCGGGGACGCGCGAAATGGGTGGGATGAATTACCCCCAGTTCGGTCGAGGTGTGTTGGTGGCGTTGGTTGTGGCGTTCGGTGCGCTGATGGCGCGGGCGGTGGAGGTGGCGAGTCCGAGTGGGGAGATTGTGGTGACGGTGAAGCTGACGGAGCGCGGGGAGCTGCGGTATGCGGTGAGTCGCGCGGGCAAGCCGGTGATCGAGGAGTCGAAGTTGGGGGCGGTGCTGGCGGAGGCGGATTTTTCGCGGGGGCTGAAACTCGTGCGCGAGGAGCGGACGGAGCGGGTGAAGGACGACTATGAGATCCTGACGGCGAAGCGGCGGGTGAATGCGTATCGGGCGAACCGGAAGGTGGTGCGGGTGGCGGCGGAGAACGGGCGGGAGATGGAGGTGATTTTCCAGGTGTCGGACGACGGGGTGGGATTGAAGTACGTGTTTGCGCCGGCGAAGGGGGAGGACGGGCGGGGGCGAAAGGTGTTGGAGGAAGTGACGTCGTTTAATTTTTCGGCAGAGGCGCGGGCGTGGTTGCAGCCGATGTCGGTCGCGAAGACGGGTTGGAAGGCGACAAATCCGTCGTACGAGGAGTATTATCAGAAGGAGATTCCGGTGGGGACGCCGTCGACGTTGGGCGCGGGGTGGGTTTATCCGGCGTTGTTTCGGACGGGCGACACGTGGGTCGTGATCAGCGAGACGGGGCTGGGACGCGGGTATGCGGGGACGCGGTTGCGGTCGGAGTCGCCGGATGGCGAATACAGCGTGGGTTTCCCGGACGAGCGCGAAGGGCGGGGGAGCGGGCCGGTGAAGCCGGAGGGCGAGTTTACGACGGGGACGCCGTGGCGGGTGATCGCGATCGGCGATCTGGCGACGGTGACGGAGTCGATGCTGGGTGTGGATCTGGCGACGGCAACGAAGCCGCTGACGAAGGCGGAGCGGGCGGCGATCGTGCCGGGGAAGTCGGCGTGGAGCTGGGTGCTGATGGGGGACGACAAAACCGTCTACGACGTGCAGAAGCAGTTCATCGACTACGCGGCGGACATGAAGTGGGGCTACAGCCTGATCGATTCGATGTGGGACCAGCAGATCGGGTACGAGAAGATGAAGGAGCTCGTGGACTATGCGGACGGGAAGGGCGTGAAGATTTTGCTGTGGTACAACTCGCGCGGGGACTGGAACGAGGCGCCGATGACGCCGCGCGACCGGATGCTGACGAAGGAGAGCCGGGCGGAGGAGTTCGCGCGGTTGAAGGCGATGGGCGTGGCGGGGATGAAGATCGATTTCTTCGGCGGGGACGGGCAGTCGCAGATCGAGTACTATCTCGATATTCTGGAGGACGCGCGGCCGTTTGGGTTCTTGATCAACTTTCACGGGTGCACGTTGCCGCGCGGGTGGCAGCGGACTTATCCGCACCTGATGACGATGGAGTCGATCAAGGGGATGGAGTTCATCACGTTCGAGCAGAAGAACGCGGACGAGGGGCCGGCGCATGCGACGATGCTGCCGTTTACGCGGAATATTTTCGATCCGATGGATTTCACGCCGGTGGTGCTGGACCGGATCAACAAGATCGAGCGGCGGACGAGCAGCGCGTTCGAGCTGGCGCTGTCAGTGGTGTTCACGTCGGGAATCCAGCACTACGCGGAGATTCCGGAAGGGATGGCGAAGGTGCCGGAGTATGTGCGGGCGTTTTTGAAGCGCGTGCCGAGCGTGTGGGATGAGGTGAAGCTGGTGGATGGGTTTCCCGGGAAGTTCGTGGTGATCGCGCGCAAGGGCGAGGGGCGCTGGTATGTGGCGGGGATCAATGCGGAGGCGACGGCGAAGACGGTGGCGCTGGATCTGAGCCGGTTGAAACTGGGACGCAGCGCGAAGGGGACGCTGATCACGGATGGGGCGGCGGGAGGAAATCTGTCGTTCGAGACGCGCGAGGTCGCGGTGAAGTCCGGGGAGAAGCTAGAACTGACGATGAAAGCGAACGGGGGATTTGTGGTCGTGTTCGAGTGAGCCAGGCGCGACGGTCGGGACGATGAGTGACGATGCGCCGAATGAGTTTGTTTGGAGGGAGGCCGGGACGGCGGATGAAGACGCGGTCCTGGCGTTGGTGCGGGCGTTTTACGCGGAGGAGCGGCTGGTGTTTGCGGAGGAGGCGGCGCGCGCAGCGGTGCGGGAGTTGTTACAGCGGCCGGAGATGGGGCGGGTGCTTTTGTTGAGAGACAAAGCGGGGAGGGCGCACGGGCATCTGGTGCTGACCTTTGGGTTCAGTCTGGAATTTCGCGGACGGTTTGTGCTGCTCGATGAGGTGTTTGTGAGCAGCGGGGTGCGTGGAAGAGGATTGGGGAAGGAGGCGGTGGAGTTCGCGGCGAGGTGGGCGAGGGCGCAGGGGGTGGCGGCGTTGCGGCTGGAGGTGAATCGCGCGAACGCTCCTGCGCGGGAGGTGTACCGGCGGAGCGGATTCAAGGACGAGCAACGCGATATGCTGACGCGTTGGATCGGGGACGATAGGAAGCCGTAGCGCCGGAAACAGCTCCAGCGGGGCGGCACTTGCCAAGTGCCGCCCCGGTGGAGCGGCGTCGCGCGAGCGCGAGCTTACAGGAGGGCGAGGTCGTCGCGGTGGATGACGTCGAGGCGTTTGCGGGAAGGAAAGCGGGCGCGGACGGTGTCGCCTTGCTGGCCGGCGATGGCGCTGACTTCAGCGTTTGAATACGCGACTTTGCCGCGGGCGAAGACGGTGTGTTTGGCGAGGGGGCTCTCGCCGGTGCCGTCGAAGGCGACGTTGACGATGTCGCCGGGGGCGAAGGTGCCTTTGACGCCGGTGATGCCGACGGCGAGGAGGCTGCGGCCTTGTTCGCGGAGGACGGGGACGGCGCAGGCGTTGACGAAGATCGTGGCGGACGGGCGCTGGTAGTAGGCGAGCCAGCGTTTCTTGGACTCCATCGGGATGCCGGCGGGGACGAAGAAGGTGCCGGGGCCGGTGCCGGAGAAGAGGCGGGGGAGGATGTCGGGCTCGGCGCCGCTGGCGATGAAAACGCCGCAGCCGGAGCGGACGGCGAGTCTGGCGGCGGAGATTTTCGAAATCATGCCGCCGGTGGCGGTTTCACTGGTGGTGCCGCCGGCCATGGCTTCGATCTCGGGCGTGATTTTTTCGACGACGGGAACGATTTCCTTCGTGCCCTTCATGTCGATGAGGCCGGGGGCGGTGGAGAGGATGACGAGGTGCTGCGCCTCGATGAGGCCGGCGACCATGGCGCCGAGCGTGTCGTTGTCGCCGAACTTGAGGAGGGCGTTGATCTCGGCGGCGCTAACGGTGTCGTTTTCGTTGATGATCGGAATCGTGCCGTAGGAAACGAGCTGATTGAGGACGGACTTGATGCTGAGGTGGCGGTCGCGTTCGCGGAGGTCTTCGTGGGTGAGCAGAACTTGGGCGACGGTCAGGCCGTGTGGATCGAAGCCGCGCTGCCAGGTTTGCATGAGGAGGCTCTGGCCGACGGCGGCGCACGCCTGTTTCTTGGTGACCTCCTTGGGTTTTTTCGCGAGGCCGAGGCGGCCCATGCCGAGGCCGACGGCGCCGGAGGAGACGACGATAACTTCAGTGCCGGCTTTATGGAGCGCGGCGAGCTGTGCGCAGAGGGCGTCAATGCGGGCGGTATCCAGTTGTCCGATGCCGTGCGTGAGGACGCCGGTGCCGAGTTTGACGACGATGCGTTTGGGCTGGGTGCGGTTAGACACGGCGGAGAGTTTACGCTGCGCGGTTTTTGATGTCGAACGCGGCGGGGTTAGGGCTAACCCGCCCTACCACGGAGCGGACTCAGCCGTTGAGGAGTTCTTTTTCTTTTTTGGCGAGGTGGTCGCCGATGTCCTTGATGGCTTTGTCGGTGGCGGTCTGGACTTCTTTTTCGAGGCGCTTGAGGTCGTCTTCGGAGATTTTGCCGTCTTTCTGGGATTTCTTCACGGTGTCCATGGTGTCGCGGCGGACGTTGCGGATGTGGACGCGGCCTTCCTCGGCCATGCGGTTGGCGACCTTCACGAATTCCTGGCGGCGCTCGCGGGAGAGCTCGGGGAGGGGGATGCGGACGTTAGCGCCGTCGACGGTGGGGTTGAGACCGATGTTGGCCTGTTGAATGGCTTTCACGATGGCCTGGGTGATGCCTTTGTCCCAGGGCTGGATCTGGATGAGGCGGGCGTCGGGCGTGGTGATGGCGGCGCAGGCTTTGAGCTGCTGCATGGAGCCGTAGGCTTCGACCATGACGCTTTCGACCATGGTCGGCGAGGCCTTGCCGGTGTGGATGCTGCTGAATTCGTGCAGCGTGTAGTCGAGGGCCTTTTTCATCTTGGCCTGCATTTCGGTGAGGGCGGGATGGGACATGGGAAGGAAGAGTGAGGTGTGAAGGGGGAAGAGTGAAAGACCGGAAGCCGGAGAATATTTAAGCTGGAATCGGAAACCGGAAAAGAGGGTGCCTTTTCCCGAGTTCCTGAGCTCCAGATTCGATTTTCTCTGAATCAGCTGTGGACGAGGGTGCCGACTTTTTCGCCGAGGACGGCTTTGCGGATGGAGTGCTCGTCGTTGAGGTCGAAAACGAGGATGGGGACGTTGTTGTCCAAGCAGAGAGAGAATGCGGTCGAGTCCATGACGTTGAGGCGGCCTTTGAGGGCGTCGATGAAGGTGAGGCTCTCGTATTTGACGGCGTCGGGGAATTTCTTGGGGTCTTTGTCGTAGATGCCGTCGACCTTGGTGGCCTTCATGATGATGTCGGCGTGCATCTCCGAGGCGCGGAGGGCGGCGGTGGTATCGGTCGAGAAATAGGGGTTGCCGGTGCCGGCGGCGAAGATGACGACGCGGCCTTTTTCCAGGTGGCGAATGGCGCGGCGGAGGATGAACGGCTCGGCGATCTGGTTCATCGGGATGGCGGACTGGACGCGGGTGGTGACGCCCATTTTTTCGAGGCAATCCATCAGCGCGAGGGCGTTGATGACGGTGGAGAGCATGCCCATGTAGTCGCCAGTGGTGCGGTCGACGCCGCGTTTTTCTCCGAGGGAGCCACGGAAGATGTTACCGCCGCCGATGACGAGGCCGATCTGGACGCCCAGCTCGTGGATTTCTTTTACCTGATTGCAGACTTTCTCGAGGATGCCTCCGTCGATCGGGTCGCCGGATTTACCGCCGCGAAGCACTTCGCCGCTCAATTTGAGGACGATGCGCTTATATTTAACCGCCGGATGCGTGGCCAGTGGTGCATTCATGGCCGGGGAGAAAACGGACGGGCAAAAACGGGGTCAATGCCTGAGATGGACTCCGCGGAGCAATGGCGGGAACGCTCACACGGGTGCGGGGAAACGATTGCGTGTGAAAGATTTTCAACGCCGGCCGATGAGGACGCCGAGCAGGATGCCGATGCCGACGGCGACGCCGACGGATTCGTAGGGGTGGGCGCGGATGGTGGCGTCGGCTTTTTTGGCGACGGCGATGCCGTGGGCTTCGAGTTCGGCGTAAGTGGCCTTGGCTTTTTCGAGGGCGGCGGCGAGGTGGGTGCGGGCTATTTTGGCCTGGTCGGTCAGGCCTTCGGTGGTGGCCTCGAGGAGGGCTTCGGCGTCGATGGCGACGGTGCCGAGGTCTTCGAGCAGGCGTTTGCGAAGGCTGCGGTAGTTATCGTCGAGGTGAGGGAAGTGCGTTTCCATAGGATGATGCTCGCGAGGTTGGAGGCTGCGGGTTGCCAAAGACATCGTCACAGACGCGCGAAAATGAGTTTGGTGCCGCGCGATCTACGCGAGAGGCAGGGTTAGAAGAACATGTCGTTAAAAGCCGTTTCGTCGCTCTGAAGCGGGATGGCGTTCCGCAGTTTTCAAATCTTGGATTTGGCTGCCCGACATGGATTGATTCGCTTGCGCTCAGGGCTGTGCCCTCGACCTGCGGTCGATCCATCTCCCTGCACTTCGCTCCGGTCGTCGAACCATGTTCTCATCCACGGATGATCGCCAAATCCTTTGGATTTGGCTGCCCGACATGGATTCGAACCATGACTAGGTGAGTCAAAGTCACCTGTGCTGCCATTACACCATCAGGCAAAAGGAGTGGTGGAACTTGGCTCTATTCAGGGGGGCGTCAAGGCCCGAGATGGGCGGTATGCGAGCGGTGGAAAACCGGGGCGAGACTTGAGCGCGGATGGGTAGATGGCGGGGCGTCGGGTATATGTATTTCGTGGCTTGCAAGGTGAGTGGCGGCGAGGCGAAAACCCCACGCTCATGATCATTCATTCCGTGTTCTTCTGGCTGAAACCTGAACTGACCGATGCGCAGCGCGCGGGGTTTGTCGCGGCGCTCGAATCGCTACGCTCGATCAAGAGCGTGGACTCGCTTTTTGTCGGTCGTCCGGCGCCGATCGTGCCGCGGCCGGTGGTCGATGGGAGCTACACGTTTGCGGCGTCGATCCAGTTCAAGGATCTGGCGGCGCATGATGCGTATCAGATTGATCCGGCTCACAAGGCGTTTGTGGCGGAGAACAAGCCGCTGTGGGACAAGGTGCAGATTTACGACGCGCAGAACTGAGTGCTGAGTTGGTTGGTGAGTGGAGTGCGCGGAACGGGGTGCGAATGCGCGAAAAAGCCGCGTCTTAAGTGACGCGGCTACGGGCCGGCCAGCGGCCGGCGCTCCCGGCGGCGCAGTATGAAGATACGGCGCTGCGTTTTAGTCAGTTTGCTGCGGGCGGATTGGCGAGGAGGTCGCCGAGGGTGGCGCCAATGAGGAGGTCGGAGATTTGGCCGAAGTGTTTTGCGCGGAGGCGGCCTTGCTGGTCGATGATCAGGAGGCTGGGCGTGCCTTCGAGTCCGTAGGCGCGCATGGTTTTCGGGATCGGCCAGGATTTGTCGTCGTGGCGGTCGACGGCGATGGGAAAGCTGAGACGGTTTTCGTGGGCGAAGGCGCGGAGGGAAACAGGTTTCATCGCGTCGTGATATTCGAATACGGAGTGGAGGCCGAGGACGGCGACTTGGGCGGGATCGAAGTGGCGCTGGATTTCGCGGGCTTGCGGGAGGCCGTGGGCGACGCAGCCGGGGCAGAGCATTTGGAACGCTTCGATGACGACGACGCGGCCGCGCAGGCTTTCGAGCGTGATCGGCTTGGGTGTGTTGAGCCAGAGCTCGGCGTCGATCGGCGGAGCGAGCGGGTATTTGCTGGCGGGTGGGCGGGTGGCGGGAGCGGCGAGTGTGGTGTTCATGGTGATTACAAATTTCCGGACGCGGGCGGCATCGGGATGCGACCCGCGTCGTGTGGCTTAGTTTTGGTTACTTAAGATCAGTGAGCGCAGCGCCGAAGTTCAGGTGGAGCGGCTGGCCATCGATCACGAGGGCGGGGACGGATTTGACGCCGGCGGCGGAGGCTTCGGCGATGCGATTTTTGGCGGAGCCAAGATGGACGATCTCGACGTTTACTTTGGTCGGGTCGAGGTAGCGGGTGATGACGCTTTCGGCTTCGAGGCAGACCGGGCAGCCGGCGTGGTAGAATTTCGCGGAGGTTTTCATGAGCAGACTTTCTTTTGAGTTTTGATTTTTTGGTTGGATGAGGAACGGGACCGGGGGGGCCGCGCCCACTAACGATGCTGAAAATATCAGTTCTCCGCGCGGTTCACAGAGGGCACTATTCGGGGAGTGGGCACCGTTTTGTGCCCGCTGGACGTGCTGACGTGCGGTGCTAGGGTCTGAAGACAATGCCTTCGAAACATCTCAGCATCGGCGAGCGTTCAGCGTATCAGCGTCTTGAGGACGTGGTGGGCTGCAAGTGGTCGGCGGCGGTGGTCGGCGCGTTGCAACGGGGCGTGAACCGGCCGGGGAAACTGGAGCGTTATATCCCGGGAATCTCGACCAAGGTGCTGACGGAGCGGCTGCGGAAGTTACTCGATTACGGGATCGTCACCCGCGAGGAGCACGCGGGGGCGGTACAGCATGTGGAGTACACGCTGACGCCGACTGGGAGGAAGCTGGCGGGCATCATCGAACAGTTACACGATCTGGAAGATGACCATCGAAAAACCGCCAGAGTTGGCTCGCGCGCTGCGCGTTGAATGTCAGCTCATTTGCCGACTTCGAAGGGGGCGAAGAGGGCGCGCTGGGTGGCGGGGAAGCGGCCATGGATGCGGACGCCGGTGTCTTCCTGTTCTTCGCTCTGCACGTGGCCGAAGGAGTGGAGCTTGGCGATCACGTCGTAGCGCGAGTGGGGGATGAACAGCTCGGTGGCGCCGAACTGGTGGGCGATTTGTTCGATGCAGCGATCTTGAAGCGCGTCGAGATTTTCGCCGGTGCGGGCGCTGACGAAGATGGCGTCGGGGACGAGGTGGCGGGCGCGGGCGCGCATGGTGTCGTCGGCGCCGTCGGTTTTGTTGAAGACGGTGATGATGGGCTGGTCGTGCGCGCCGAGTTCGTTGAGCACGCTGAGTGTAGTGGCGTGGTGTTTTTCGAAGTCGGGGTTGGTGACGTCGACGACGTGGATGAGGAAGTCGGCGAGGATGACTTCTTCGAGCGTGGCCTTGAACGCATCGACGAGGCGGTGGGGGAGGCGGCGGATGAAGCCGACGGTGTCGGTGACGAGGAGTTTGTGATTTCCGCGCAGGAGGAGCTGGCGCGTGGTGGGGTCGAGCGTGGCGAAGAGTTTGTTTTCGGCGAGGACGCCGGCGCCGGTGAGTTTGTTGAGGAGCGTGGATTTGCCGGCATTGGTGTAGCCGACGATGGCGGCGGTGGGGACGGGGACGCGCTGGCGTTTGTGGCGCTGGACGCCGCGTTGTTTCTGGACGGCGGTGAGTTCCTGTTTGAGGCGCGTGATGCGGTCGCGGACGAGACGGCGGTCTTGTTCGAGCTGGGTTTCGCCTTCGCCGCCCATGCCGCCGCCGCCGCTGCGCTGACGGGACAAGTGCGTCCAGGCGCGGGTGAGTCGAGGAAGTGAATACTCCATGCGCGCGAGGGCGACCTGGAGAACGGCTTCGCGGGTGCGGGCGCGGTCGGCGAAGATGTCGAGGATGACCTCTTCGCGGTCGATGACGGCGATGCCGGAGAGTTTTTCCCAGTTGCGCTGCTGGGCGGGCGAAAGGGATTCGTCGATGACGATGAGGTCGGCCTGGAGGTCTTTGGCTTTGGCGATGACTTCCTCGGTTTTGCCGCTGCCGAGGAGTGTGGCGGGCGTGGGTGAGCGGAGGTTGATGAGTTCGCGGCCGACGATGCTGATGTGGAGATTTTCGACGAGCTCGTGGAGTTCTTCGAGGAGCTCGGCGGCTTCACCGGATTGCATGTCGTTAGTCTGGACGCCGACGAGGAAGGCGCGTTCGCAGCGTTTGGAGTCGTCGGTGGAGGGAGTCGAATCGAGGAAGTCGGCCATTGAGGAGGGCGGTCAGGCTACGAGCTAGGTGAGGGGAGTCAAACGGGGCGTGGTGGGGGCAGGCGTGGAGTTTCGGAGTGGGCCGCAGTGGACACGGAGCGCGGGCACAGAGAGCACGGAGATAGGAGCGGGCGTGCGGGGTGTGGGCGTTGACGCGGGTGTTTTTTGAGAGAGAGTTCGCGGATGAATCCAGTGGGTCGCGCAATGTGGTGGTTTTCCTTTGCGGCGATTGTCGTGCTGGTGTGCGGCGGGTGCGCGGGTGGGGCGGGGGGGCAACCGGCGTTGCCGGGGAATCGGGCGGGGGCAGCGGTGGATGCGAGTGGGAAGCCGGTGCGGGCGCCGTTTTATTATGAGCCGCTGAAGGTGCGGAATGCGTGTTTCGTGGAATCGGTGCGGGTGTACGATCAGTATCTGGGGCGGAAGATCGGCGGGGAGGATGGGTGGGTGAAAGTGCTTCAGTGGGGGCATCGGGAGAGCGACACGAAAGTGGGGCTGGGGCATGCGGTGGCGGTTTTTTCGATGCGGGGTAAATTGTGGACGTATGACATCAATCACGGCTTCGCGGAGCTGGCGGTGCCGGTGGAACGGCGGGGGGATATCACGGATGTGACGCCGGAGGTTTTCGCGAAGTACGCGCAGATGCGTCCAGTGCTGGCGGTGTATAGGGAAGATGGTTACCAGAAAGAGCGCACGAAGGTGCCGGAGAATTTATTCTATCACGCGAGCCAGGAGGTGCGCGAGGTGACGAAGGTGGCGAGCGAGCTGGGGCGGGTGCGGCCGGTGAAGGTGATGGAATTCAAATACACGGAGGGCGGGGAGTTGAAGACGGGGATGGCGGCGGTGTTCGTTTTTGGAAACCGGCTTTGCCTGTATATGCCGGCGAAAGGAACGCAGATCGGGAAGATGTGGGTGTCTTCGATGGAGGATTTGCGGCTGGCCGGGTTGATGCTCCGGCTGTTGTAGCCTAATGCGACAGACACCATGGGGGGCGGGGGCGGGTACTGGTTTTATCCGCCGAAAGGGTGACCGCGTAGAGGCGGTGCCCACGCGGTGGGAGGCTGGAGGGGGACTGTCATCAAATTTTTGATATGAGGGCGGCTTGCGCGGGGCGGGCTAAGGTATTGCCTGCTTGCGCCGATAAGGGGGTAGCTTTCACCCGGACGGCATTTTTCCTTTCACATGCTTGGGTCCAAAAAAATCCTGATTGCGGACGACGATCGTGGCGCGAGTGCGGCGCTGGCTGCGCGATTGCGCGGGCTGGGCTGCGAAACCGGACAGGTGGCGGTATCGCTTGAGGAGGCGTGCGAGCTGGCGGTGCGGGAGCTGCCGAGCGTGGCGCTGGTCTCGATGAATTTGATCGATGGGGCGGGGGGAGGGCTGGCGGATGTGCGCGGGCGTTTCGCGATGCCGGTGGTGTTTATCGCGCCGAACGCGGGGGTGGGGGCGGCGGTGGGGCTGGAGCCTTTGGATTTTGTGGTGAGGGGCGGGAGCGATCGGGAGTTGCAGCTGGTACTGGTGTCGGTGCTGGCGCGGGCGGTGGGCGAGGCGCGGATGCAGGAGATGGAGGCGAAGCTGCGCGATGAGCAGGCGTTCGGGGATCTGGGGCGTGTGGCGGGATCGGTGGCCCACAAATTTAATAATGTGCTGATGGCGGTGACGAGCGGGGTGACGTTGGTGCGGCTGGAGCTGCCGGATAATTCGCCGGCGGAAGGGCCGCTCACGAAAATGGAGGAGGCGGTGGAGCGCGGGGCGGAGTTGTGCCGGCAGTTGCTGGCCGGGGTGAAGCGGGAGAGCGGGACGCTGACGGCGGTTGCGGCGACGGCCGGGGGGAATGGGGGATCTGTTCCCGGTGCGAGCGTGAATCCACTCGTGCCTGTCGCGAAGCGCGGAGGAATTCATGGAACAGTGTTGATCGTCGATGACGACGAGTCGGTGCGGGCGCTGGCCCGCTGGGTGGTGGAGAAAGCGGGCTATCCGGTGGCGGTGGCGCGGGATGGGGATGAGGCGCTGGAGAAGTTTCGCGCCGATCCGGGGTCGTTTGGGTTGGTGCTGCTGGACCTGACGATGCCGCGAATGAGTGGCGAGGAGGTGTTGGTAGGACTTCGCTCGATACGGCCGGGGGTGCGCGTGGTGATCGTCACCGGCTACGGTGAGGAGTCGGTGCGGGATAGTGAGCGCGAGGGAGTCGCGGGATTTTTGCAGAAGCCGTTCAGTCCGGATGCGCTGCGGGCGATGTTGCAGCGGTGCGCGGAGTGAGACGCCGCGCGGCGCGATTTTTGATTATCGATTTTCGATTGGGGGGCGGAAGCGGGAGTCAGAGTTTTAGGAGGGGCTTGAGTTTGGCGTGGAGTTTGGGGCCGAGGCCTTTGACTTCGAGGAGGGCGTCGAGGGTCTTGAAGGGACGGGCGGCGACGATGGCGGCGGCGGCGGGTTTCGAGAGACCTTTGATGGCGGAGAGCTCGGCGGCGGTGGCTTTGTTGATGGAGACGGGGGCGGGCGCGGCGGCGTGTGTGGGTTTTGCGGCGGGTTTCTTTTTGGGAGCGGGGGCGTGGCGTGCTGGCTTGGGCGGGGGCGCGGCTGGAGCGGGTGCGGAAACGGGATCGGGGGAGGGCTTGGTGGTAGTCTCGGATGTGAAGGGAGCCTGCGTGAGGGGAGTTTCGCCTGCGGCGGGCGGCTCGGCGGTGTAGGCGACGGGTTCGGCGAAGGTGGTGTAGTCGCGCGTGGTGTAGCCGGTGCCGGTCCATTCGCGAAGCATCAGGCAGAAGTGCCAGGTGCCGTCGGGCGGGGCCTTGAAGGCGAGATCGAGGGGCGGGGGATTCCACTCGCTCTGGCCGGCGAGCGTGCCAAGGACGGCGGCGGCCAGCGGGGAGCCGTTGAAGTGGCCGCCTGAATACGGCTGGGGCAGGGCCCAGAGTTCGAGCGCGAGGGTGCCTGTGAGGTTGGATTCGTCGCGTGGATTTTCGATGGCGGCGACTTCGAGGGTGATGCGGCGACCGTCGATTTTGTAGCCGACGTGGCCGCGGAGGCAGGGGAGGAGGAAGGTTTCGGGGCGCGGGTAGCTGGCGTATCCGTGATCTCGGAGGGCGCGGCGACGAGGAGAAGGACGAGCGTGAAGGTGCCGCCGCCGGAGGGCGGGTGGAAGGCGGTGGTGGCGTGGAGGGGCGTGGGTGTTTCGCCGAAGCCGGCGAGGGAGCCGATGCCGATCTCGGCGGCGAGGTGACCGGAGATGACTCCACCCGAGAAGGCGTCGTCGCAGGCCCAGAGCTGTAGCGACCAGTCGCGCGACGCGGCGGCGGTTGCGTCGTAGAGGACGAGATCGGCGTGGAGGTGAACGGAGTCGCCGTCGATGGTGTAGCCGTGGTTCGCGCCGAGGCCTGCGGCGAGGAGGGTGACGGTGGTGGGCATGGGCGGAGTAGGAGGAAAGGTGGGAGAACGAGTAAGAGTACGAGAACGAGAACGATTTTTCGGAGGGAGCGGTGGCAGGGATCTTTCTCTTTATTCTTTCTCTTAATCTTTCGTCAGGGCTCAGCGACGGAGCTGACGAAAGAGAACGATTAAGAAGAAAGAGAAAGAGGCGTTGTTAGCGGCGGAGTTTTACCGGGTCGCGGAGGTCGAGGGTGTGCGGGTGTTCCATCGTGACTTCGCGCGGCTCGACGGGGAGCGGCTGGCCGGGCGTGTGGCCGTAGGGGAAGAAGCGGGCGAGGCGGCGGCTCTCGGCTTCGTAGGCATTTACCGGGAAGGTCGAGTAGTTGCGTCCGCCGGGGTGGGCGACGTGGTAGGTGCAGCCGCCGACGGCGAGGCGGTTCCACGAGTCGAAGATGTCGAACACCAGCGGCGAGTCGGCGAAGATCGTCGGGTGCAGGCAGGACGGCGGTTGCCAGGCACGGTAGCGGACACCGGCGACGAATTCGCCGTTGACGCCGGTGGGCTGGAGCGGGACGCGCGCGCCGTTGCAGGCGACGTAGTAGCGCTCGGAGGTGAGGCCGGTGACTTTGACCTGGACGCGTTCGACGGAGGAATCGACGAAGCGCACGGTGCCGCCGGCGGAGCCTTCTTCGCCGAGGACGTGCCAAGGCTCGAGGGCGTGACGGAGCTCGAGCTCCATACCACGATGTTGGATACGGCCGTTGAGCGGGAAGCGGAATTCGAAGTGGGGCGCGAACCAGCTCTCGTCGAAGGGCATGCCCCAGCTCTTGAGGTCGGAGACGACGTCGGCGAAATCCTGCTGGCAATAATGCGGGAGGACAAAGCGGTCGTGGAGATCGGTGCCCCAGCGGGCGAGGCGCGTGGGTTCGTAGGGATTGTCCCAAAAACGGCTGACGAAGGCGCGGAGCAGGAGCTGTTGCGCGAGCGACATGCGCGCGTGGGGCGGCATTTCGAAGGCGCGGAGTTCGAGCAGGCCGAGGCGGCCGGTGGCGCTGTCGGGCGAGTAGAGTTTATCGATGCAGAACTCGGCGCGGTGAGTGTTGCCCGAGGCGTCAGTGAGCAGATTGCGGAAAATGCGATCGACGAGCCACGGTGGCGTGTGGCCGCGCTGCTGCTGGCGGTCGAGTTCGCGGAAGGCGATCTCGAGTTCGTAGAGGATGTCGTTGCGGGCTTCGTCGACGCGCGGTGCCTGCGAGGTCGGTCCGATGAAGAGGCCGGAGAATAAGTACGACAGCGACGGGTGCTGGTGCCAGTAGGCGAGCAGGCTCTTGAGGAGGTGCGGGCGGCGCAGGATGGGCGAGTCGGACGGGCGCTCGCCGCCGATGATGATGTGGTTGCCGCCGCCGGTGCCGGTGTGGCGGCCGTCGATCATGAACTTGTCGGTGCCGAGACGGCACTCGCGGGCGTTGTCGTAGAGGAAGTTGGTTTTCTCGGTGAGTTCGCTCCAGGAGGCGGACGGGTGAATGTTCACCTCAATGACGCCGGGATCGGGCGTGACCTTGATGTTATTCAGACGTGGATCGTGGGGCGGCAGGTAACCTTCGATGACGACGGGCATCGAGAGCTGCGCGGAGGTCGCTTCGATGGCGGCGAGGAGATCGAGGTAATCCTCGGTCGTCTCGACGGGCGGCATGAAGATGAACAAGTGGCCTTCGCGCGGTTGGACGCAGAGGGCGGTACGGGTGATCCAGGCGGCGGATTCCTGCGAGGACGGCGTGCGATCGGTGGGCGGGAAGGACTGCGGACGCGGGCGCAGGTGGCCTTCGCCGACTTCGCGCAGCCATTTGGAGAGCGCGGTGGGATCGGCGGGCTGGCCGGCGATGGAATATTGACGGGCGAGGGCATTGCGGTCGGGCAGCGGCGGAAGTTCGAGGAGCGGGTCAGGCGGCGTGAGGTAACGGGCGTCGGTCGGCGCGACCCAGGGCTGCGAATCGAGCGGGAGGCGGAAGCCCATCGGCGAGTCGCCGGGAATCAAATACATCGTCTCGGGTCGGAGAAACCACGGGCCGGAGACCCAGCCGGGGTTACCTTTGACGTAGCCGCGCTCCAGCGGGAGGGCGTAGCCGATGACCTGGTCGAGGCCTTGCTCGAAAACGCGGGCGAGGCGTTCGCGTTCGAGCGGGTCTTTCAAGTTGCTCTTGAGGGGATCGACGTTGGTCGGGAGGCGGCGTTCCTTCCAGAGATAGTAGAAGCTGTCTTCGTACCCGGGAAGCAGCCACTGCTCATCGACGCGAAGATTGGCGGCGAGGGCGTGGGCGTATTTGCCCGCGTCGGCGGCGGTGCGGCCGAGCGGTTTTGCGATGTCAGCCAGGAGGGCGGGATTTTGCCAGATGGGCTGTCCGTCGCGGCGCCAGATGGAGCTGAAGGCCCAGCGCGGGAGTTGTTCGCCGGGGTACCATTTGCCCTGGCCGTAGTGAATGAAGCCGCCTTTGCCGTAGTGTTGCCAGAGGCGTTTGATGAGTTGCTCGGCGAGGCGGCGCTTGTGCGGGCCCATCGCGGCGGTGTTCCATTCGGCGCCGTCCATGTCGTCGATGGAGATGAAGGTGGGTTCGCCGCCCATGGTGAGGCGGACGTCGCGCTCGCGGAGGACCTTGTCGATTTTTTCGCCGAGGGCGTCGATGTCGGCCCATTGCTCGTCGGAGTAGGGGAGCGTGACGCGCGGAGATTCGTAGACGCGGTCGACGGACATCTCGAAGCCGAACTCGGTTTCGCATTCGTCGACGCCGCCGCTGATGGGCGCGGCGGAGGAAGGCTCGGGCGAGCAGGCGAGCGGGATGTGGCCCTCGCCTGCGAGGAGGCCGGAGGTGGGATCGAGGCCGATCCAGCCGGCGCCGGGGAGGAAGACCTCGGTCCAGGCGTGGAGATCGGTGAAGTCCTTTTCGGCGCCGGAGGGGCCGTCGAGGGATTTTTGGTCGGCGCGGAGCTGGATCAGATAACCGGATACAAAGCGCGCGGCGAGGCCGGCGTGGCGGAGGAGCTGGACGAGGAGCCAGGCGGAGTCGCGGCAGGAGCCGGAGAGATTGGTGAGCGTTTCCTCGGGCGTCTGGACGCCGGGTTCGAGGCGGATGAGGTACTTGATGTCGCTCTGGAGGCGCTGGTTGATGGCGACGAGGAAATCGATGGTGCGCTGTTTCTTGAAATCGAGGGACTTGAAGAGCGCTTCGAACTTCGGCGTGAGCGTGTCCTTGCGCAGGTAGGGCGCGAGCTCGATGGCGAGGGCGGGGTCGTACTTGAAGGGGAATTCCTCGGCGCCGGGTTCGAGGAAGAAGTCGAACGGGTTGTACACGGCCATCTCGGCCACGAGGGAGACCTCGACGGAGAAATCGCGGACCTTTTCGGGAAACACGAGGCGGGCGAGGTAGTTGCCCTGCGGATCCTGCTGCCAGTTGATGAAGTGACCCTTGGGCTCGACCTTGATCGAGTAGCTGAGGATGGGCGTGCGACAATGCGGGGCCGGACGGAGCCGGACGATTTGCGCGCCGAGGGTGACGAGGCGGTCGTACTTGTAGCTGGTGCGGTGGTGGAGGGCGACGTGAATGGCCATGCAGGTGAAATGGGTTAGCGGAAGCCGGAGTGTATTTAGCAAGACGCGGGCCGCACGCGCATTTGTTTCATGGCGCGGGAATGTTGCTGGATGGCGTTTGGAGGCGTACGGGGCGGTCTGGCGGGGCGTTTAATCAGGGGCCGGTCCGCTGAGACTGAAGTGGAGGTCGAAAGCGATTTCCACGGTGTTGTCGGCTTGGATGAGGCCGAAGAAAGCGGTGGGGGGCTTGATGGAGAAATCGGACATGCGCAGCGTTTCGCGGGCGAGGACGCGGAAACTGACGGGAGTTTCCTGGCGGACATCGGCGACGATGCGGATGGGGCGCGTTTCGCCGGCGAGTTTTAATTCGCCTGACACGGTGACGCGATAGGCGGGCCAGTCGCCGGGGGAGGGGGTTCGTTCGAGGTGTTCGACGGAGGAGAGCTGAAAAAGGATGAGTGGGGAGGTTTTGTGGCGGAGGGCGCGGAGCAGGTCGGCGCGCATGCCGGGTTTGTCGCAGCGGAGGGAGTTGACGGGGAGGGCGATGCGAGCGGCGGGCGGGGCGATGTTGTTGGGCGTGTTTGCGAGGGCGGGGCGTTTGCCGAGGGCGAATTCGACCAACTGAGGACCGGGGGTGATCGTGGCCTGGATGTCGGTGGTGTCGCATTCCCAGCTGCCGATGCTGGCGCGGCCGGAGATGGTGACGCGGCTTTCGGGGGTGCTTTTGAAGAGCAGAAAAGACGGGGTGGAGGCGGGAGTGTTTGCAGCGATTTCGTTGTGCGGAGCCGCGCAGGCGAAAGCGGGAAGTGCGAGTGTGAGCCAGAAAAACGCCGCCCACGATCTTTGCAGGCCGGGGCGGCGGAGGGTTTTTGGCGAAACGCGCATGGCGAGCCGGGTTGGATCAACGTTTGAGCAGCCAGCGGATCTTGATGGTCACGGCGTCGCCGGTTTTGACCATGCCCATAAACGTCGGGGGCTTCATGCCGAAGTCGGTCATCTTCACGGGATGCTCGGCTTCGAGGGTTAACACGCCGGCGGCATCGATGGTGACTTTGGGCGCGAGGGTGATCTCGCGGGTGACGCCGGCGATCGTGAGACGGCCTTTCACGGTCCACGTCTCGGTGGCGTCGGCAACGGCGGGCGTCGCGGGGACTTCGATGGACGAGGAGGCGAAGGCGATCTTCGGGTTGGTTTTCGTTTTGAGCGCGTTGTACATGCGGCTCTTGAGGCCGTCGGCATCGTGGGTGAGCGATTCGGCGACGAGCTCGAGTGAGCCGCTGGCGGACGCGGGATCGGTGAGGTTGATTTCGCCGGAGGCGGCGGCACTCGTGACGCTCCAATCGTGGAGCGTCGAAGTGCCGGAGACGACCGCGCTGAACTCGGAGGAGGTCCAGCGCGCTGTCCGCGATGACGGCTCTGTCGCGAGTAGCGACGCGGCCGAACCGAGGGCGAGCAGCGAGACGAGGAGGGACTTGGCCATGTGCATGACAGAATCCTTGATTGAGTGGTTTGAAGCGCGGTCGTGGCGGGATCAGTAGGCGAAGGTGAACTCAGCGATGACGCCTTGGAACGAAGGCTTGCGCCAGGCTTGCACGCCGGAGACGGCGCCGTCGCGGACGGTAAAGTCGGACATGCGCTCGGCGACGAACTCGGCCTTGAAGAGGATGGACTTGAAGAGCCAGTAGCCGCCGCCGATCTGGACGCGCTCGACGATGCCGTCGCTGGCGCCGCCGCGGAGCTTGTCGGCATAGGCCACGTTGTAACGGGCATCCGCATACAGGCGCGGGGTGAAGCGGTAGACGGCGTCGAAGGTCGCGTAGTACCAGCTGTCCTCGCCGGTGACGGGGACGTTTTCGTTCACGTAACCGACATGGCTGTAGAGCTCGTAGGTGGGTTTGTACCAGCTGACGTCGACTTGGTAGGCGGTGAGGCTCTTGCCGGCGCCGACGAAGATGTTGCCGGGGCCGTTGCCGTTGTCGAAGACACCATTGTACTGACCGCCGGAGCGGCTGGCGCGATAGAGGTTCGAGAACGACGTGCTCTTGGTGTTGTGGTCGAGCGTGTAAGCGGAGCCGGAGACGCGGAGGCTATCGAAGTTGACCCAGAGTTTGGCGTGGGCACCGAGGCCGCGGCCGGCTTCGAAGGTGCCGGTTTCAGCGCCGCTGCCGACACCGACGAGCCAGTTGACGGTGGTGGGTTTCGAGAAGAACTCGACGCCGACCTCCGTGGCGGACGGATCGATGATGGTGTTACCGATGAAGGGATTTCTCTGGCCGCGGGCGTTGTCGGTGCGGCGATAGCGATGATCGCCGAAATCGATGTCGAACTGGCCGGCTTTCACGTTGGCGATTTCCATGAACTGTTTGAGAATCGGAAAATCGCTGAGCGGTTCGGGCAGGCTGCGCATGAGCATGTAGCCCTCGTGACCCTGGAGCTGGTTGGCGTGTGCCTTCGTGCTCAGATAGACATCGAAGTAGACCTCGAGCTGGCTATCGAAATCGGCGAGGAATTCGAAGCTGCCCCATGCGGTCTGGAAGCCGGGCTCAAGGCCTTCGGGGCGCGCGCCGGAGGAGGCGATGACGACGTTTTTCTGGCGGAGCGCCTGGAAGCGTCCGGCGGAGGTCATGCCGGTGAAAAGCTCGAAGCCGGGGCCGTGGGCGATGCGGGCGTTCATCTCGTCGTAGCGAGTGTGATCCATCCAGGTCCAGTCGTCCGAGCGGAAGCGTTCCCAGCCGGGTTTGAAATTACTGAGGCTGAGATCGAGCGTGACGTTGTCGGATCTGACGGAGGTGGCGGCGACCGGAGCGGAGGTGGTGGCGGCTGCCGGTGCGGCGGCGCTGGCGGGGCGTTGGGTATCGAGCGCGTCGAGACGGGTGCTGAGGGCCTCGAATTTGGATTTTAGCTGCTCGTATTCGCTCCGGGGGACGTAGTCCGGGTCGGCTGCGAAGGCCGGGATCGCGGAGGTCAGCGCGAGGGAAGAGGCGGTGGCCCAGGTGCGGAGGTGGGAGGTTTTCATAGGTAGTGTTATTCGCGGCACCACGAACGGTGCGTTTGAATGAGCACATCCTATCGCCGCGCGTTTTTTGCGCTGCGTATGGATTGTCCATGACTGCGCAGCTTCGGCGAAACCGGTGCGTTGAATAAACCTGGCTGATGACGGGGCTCAGGCCTGCGCATAGGCTATGCCGACGGGAGCGAGCGGGCGGGGCAGGGGCGACGCGTATCAGCTTACAGCGTGGGTGTGCTCGCGATGGGTTTATCGCGCGGATTTTAGCGAGAGCACACTGGCGGAGAGGGAGGGATTCGAACCCTCGGTACATTGCTGTACACATGATTTCCAATCATGCGCATTCGACCACTCTGCCACCTCTCCAGGTGTATCAGTAAGCGCCGTTTTCAGACGCCTTCCGAGATCGAAGGGGGCGAACTAAGGGCGGCGCTTCGGCGCTGGTCAACGGGAAATTCTACAGGAACGCATCAGGACCGCTTCACGCGCAGAAGTTTCCCGAAAAGCGCCTTGCACGTTCTCCGCCCGCGTCCGTACCTTGCCGCGGTCTTTGTCTTTTACTGACCTGAAAGATCGACGACGCATCAACATGGTTTCTGCCAACACCGAACTCGCTTACGACCGCAGCATCGAGGGCAACATCGTGCCGACGAAGCTCGACGCCGCAGTTAATTGGATCCGTTCAAACTCCATGTGGCCGATGCCCATGGGGCTCGCTTGTTGCGGTATTGAGCTGATGGCCGTCGCCGCCAGCCGCTTCGACATCGCCCGCTTCGGCGCCGAAGTGATGCGTTTCTCCCCCCGCCAGTCGGACTGCATGATCGTCGCTGGCACCGTTACCTACAAAATGGCCCCGCACGTCCGCCGCATCTATGATCAGATGGCGGCCCCGAAATGGGTGATCGCGATGGGTGCCTGCGCCAGCTCCGGTGGCATGTATCGCAGCTACGCGACTCTCCAAGGTGTGGACCGTATCATCCCCGTCGACGTCTATGTCAGCGGCTGCCCTCCACGCCCCGAAGCACTCCTCGACGCGCTCATGAAACTTCAGGCAAAAGTCGGCACCGAGCGATCGGTGAAACGCCTCATGACTTCGGTCTAAACGACCGCCACCGCCCACGAGCCCTTTCTAACGATCACGGCCCTCCCCTTTACGATGACCGCGCCCGCCGACGTCACTGCCGCCCTTCAGGCAAAATTCCCGGAAAAGATCACGCCTCGCGCGTCCGCCGACCACCCGGCGATCAACGTGCCTATGGCCGACGTCGTGGCGGTCCTCAAGACGCTGCGCGACGAATTCGCCTTCGACATGCTCGTGGACGTCACCGCCATCGACTGGGCCGAAGGCGCCAGTCCTCGCTTCACGGTTGTCTGGCATCTGCTTTCTACGACACAGCACGGCTATCTCCGCGTCGCCGCCGATTGCGCGAACGATGCTGAGCCGAGCGCGCCGACGGTCGTTGGTCTCTGGGGAGGCGCTAACTGGCACGAGCGCGAGACTTGGGATCTGCTCGGCATCAAGTTCACCGACCATCCGGACCTCCGCCGCATCCTCATGTGGGATGGTTATCCGTATCACCCGCTGCGGAAGGAATTCCCGCTGGCTGGTATTGAGACTGCGTTGCCCGACCTCGAAGTCGCCGAAGAGACCGGCGCCAAAGTCATCGCGGCTCCGATGCAAGGTGGGCCGTTCGTCGCTTCGCCCGGAGAAATGAATCTCACTGACGCCGAGCCTCGCGCCAAAGACGAGAGCTGGAGCGAAAAACGTCCGAAGTCCGAGTGAGCTGCATGACTCGTCCCACGGCTCACAATTAACGACTCTCAACTTTTCCGAAATGGCCACCGAGTATACTTTTCAAGACAGCGCCGCGAAGACGGCCGCTGCCGCCCAGGAGTTCGAGACCGAAAAAATGTCGCTCTCGATGGGCCCGTCGCACCCATCCACCCACGGCGTCTTGCGCCTGCAAATGGAGCTCGATGGCGAAGTCCTCACGAAGTGCGATCCGGTCCTCGGTTACCTTCACCGCGGCGACGAAAAGATCGCCGAGAACATGACCTACAACCAGTTCGTGCCGTACACGGACCGGTTGGATTACCTCGCCCCGCTCGCCAACAACGTCGCCTACGCGATCGCCGTCGAGCGTCTCGCAAAACTCGAAGTCCCCGCCCGCTGCCAGGCGATCCGCGTGATCTGCTGCGAGATGGCGCGCATCTCGTCGCACCTCCTCGGTCTCGGCGCGTTCGGCATCGATACCGGCGCATGGTCGGTGTTCATGTACTCGTTCACCGAGCGCGAAAAACTCTACAAGCTCTTCGAAGAGCTCACCGGCGCGCGTTTCACCACGAGCTACACTCGCATCGGTGGCGTCTCGCGTGACGTGCCCGCAGGCTGGAACGAAAAAGTCATCGCGTTCTGCGATCAGTTTGAGCCGATCCTCGAGGAAATCCTCGGCCTGCTCACGCGTAACAAGATCTTCATGGATCGCACCGTGGGCATCGGCGCCATCTCGAAAGAGGACGCGATCAGCTTCGGCCTCACCGGCCCGAATCTACGCGGCTCCGGCGTCCCGCTCGATCTCCGCAAAGACAAACCGTACTCCGGCTACGAGCAGTACGACTTCGACGTCGCCATCGGCAAACACGGCGATTGCTATGACCGCTACCTCGTGCGCGGCGAAGAAATGCGCCAGTCGGTCCGCATCATCCGCCAGGCCATCGCGAAATTCCCCGAGGGCGATTACTACGCGAAGGAAGCCGTCCGCATCTTCGCGCCGAAGAAGGAAAAGGTCCTCACGTCGATGGAGGAGTTGATCAACAATTTCATGATCGTGACCGAAGGCCCGCAGATGCCCGCCGGCGAAGTTTACTTCGAAGCGGAAAATCCAAAGGGCGCGCTCGGCTTCTATGTCGTGAGCAAGGGCGGCGGCGTTCCGTGGCGCCTGAAGATCCGCAGCCCCTCGTTCTGCAATCTCTCCATCCTTCCCAAAGTCTGCACCGGCCAGATGGTGTCGGACGTCGTTTCGATCCTCGGCTCCCTCGACTTTGTCATGGGCGAGTGCGACCGCTAAAAAATTTTCCGCGCGATGAATCTTAAGCCAGAAACTCTCAAGCGCATCGACGAGGTAATCACGCATTACCCCGTGAAGCGCAGCGGCACGCTCCCGTTGTTGCACCTCATCCAGGAAGACGTCGGTTTCATCTCCGACGAGTCCATCGAGTGGATTGCCGCCAAACTCGAGATCCAGCCGATCAACGTGTACGAAGTCGTCACGTTTTACCCGATGTTCCGCCGCAAGCCGATCGGCCGCCGCCACATCAAAGTCTGCCGGACGCTCTCGTGCGCGCTCTCGGGCGGCTACAAGACCTGCGAGACCTTCAAGGAACAGTTCGGCGTCGAGCTCGGTGAAACCTCCGCCGACGGCGAAGTCACCGTCGAGTTTGTCGAGTGCCTCGCCAGCTGCGGCACCGCTCCCGTCGTCCTCATCGACGACGACCTCCACGAAAAAGTGGATTGCGCCAAAGCCCGCGAAATCGCCGCCAAGATCAAAGCCGAAGCCGCGAAAAACGCGCCCGTCGCCCGCTGATCGAACGCTTACGGCTTACCACTTATCGCTTACACCTCTTTAGAAGCCATGCCCGCTCCCGAACAACGCCGCATCATTTTCCAGCACATTGATGAGCCCGGCTACACCAACGACATCGACTGCTACATCCGCAACGGTGGCTACGAAGTCTTGAAGAAGGCGATCACCCGCAAGCCCGAGGAGATCATCGACGAGGTCAAAAAATCCGGCCTGCGCGGTCGTGGCGGCGCCGGTTTCCCGTGCGGCGTGAAGTGGGGCCTCGTCGATCGCAAGAGCGGCAAGCCGATCTATCTCATCGTCAACGCCGACGAATCCGAGCCCGGCACGTTCAAGGATCGTTACATCATGCACCAGGATCCGCACCAGCTGATCGAGGGCACGATGATCTCCTGTTTCGCGAACAACGTGAAGCAGGCCTACATCTACATCCGCGGCGAGATGCCTCACGGCGCGCGCATTTTGGAGAAGGCCATCGCGGAAGCCCGCGCGAAGAATTTCGTCGGTCCCAACATTCTGGGTACAGGCTACAGCTGCGAAATCTTCGTTCACCGCGGCGCTGGCGCCTACATCTGCGGCGAAGAAACCGGTCTGATCGAATCGCTCGAAGGCAAACGCGCCAACCCGCGCATCAAGCCCCCGTATTTCCCGGCCGTCCTCGGTCTCTACCAGTGCCCGACGATCGTGAACAACGTCGAGACGCTCTGCCACGTGAAGTTCATCGCCGAGCACGGCGGCGCTGAGTACGCCAAGATCGGCACGCCCGGTAACACCGGCACCCGCATCTTCTGTGTCTCCGGTCACGTGCAACGCCCCGGTTACTACGAGTTTCCTGCCGGCACCATCACGATGGGCCAGCTCCTCAACGACGTTTGCGGCGGCCCGCTTCCCGGCCGCAAGTTCAAGGCCGTCATTCCCGGCGGCTCCTCCGCAAAAGTGCTCCGCTTCGGCGAACGCTATAAGGGCAAACGCAAGGTCGGCGCCGACATGGTCGACTACGACTGGGGCGTCGAAGACGTGCCGATGGATTTCGATTCGCTCGCGATGATCGGTTCGATGGGCGGTTCCGGCGGCGTGATCGTGATGGACGACACCGTCAACATGGTCGAAGCCCTCGCGAACATTAACGCCTTCTACTCCCACGAAAGCTGCGGCCAGTGCACACCGTGCCGCGAAGGCTCCTTGTGGATGAAAAAAATCACCACGCGCATGGTCCACGGCGACGCCCGTCCGCAAGACGGCGCTCTCCTCAAGAGCGTGGCCGACCAGATTCCCGGCCGCACGATCTGCGCGTTCGGCGAAGCCTGCTCGTGGCCGACCCAGAGTTTCTACCTGAAGTTCAAAGACGAATTCGACGGTTACGCCGAAGCCAAGAAACAGCCGAAACCCGACAACGCCCTCGAGCTAGTCTAACGCGTTTTCCAAAAAATCTCTGCAATGAGCCAGCCCGCGCCCGCTCCCAAACCTGACCTCGTCACCGTCAACATCGACGGCAAAGAGATCGCCGTGCCCAAGGGCACGAACGTGATCGAAGCCGCCCGCCTGTTGAACGTCGACGTGCCGCATTATTGCTACCACCCGAAGCTCTCCGTGGTGGGCAACTGCCGCATGTGTCTCATCGAAATGGGCATGCCCGCCGTCGATCCCGCCACCAAGGCGCCGATCATGGACCCGGCCACCGGCAAGCAGAAGATCAACTGGATCCCGCGTCCCCAGATCGGCTGCGGCACCAACGTTTCTCCCGGCCTCCACATCAAGACCACCTCGCCGATGGTCAAAGACGCCCGCGAAGGCGTGATGGAGTTCCTGCTCATCAATCACCCGCTCGACTGCCCGATCTGCGACCAGGCCGGTGAATGTAAACTCCAGGAACAGGCCACCGGCTACGGCCGCGGTTACTCGCGTTTCGTCGAACAGAAAAACGTTAAGCCAAAACGCACCCAGCTCGGGCCGCGCGTCACGCTCGACGACGAACGTTGCATCCTCTGCTCCCGCTGCATCCGTTTCTCGAAGGAGATCGCGAAGGACGACGTCCTCGGCTTCATCGACCGCGGCAGCTACTCGACGCTGACCTGCTATCCCGGCAAGAAGTTGGAAAACAACTACAGCCTCAACACCGTGGACATCTGCCCGGTGGGCGCGCTCACGAGCACCGACTTCCGCTTCAAGATGCGCGTCTGGTTCCTCAAACAGACCAACAGCATCGACACCGAGTCTTCCGTCGGCGCCAACACTGTAGTCTGGTCGCGCGAAGGCATCATCTACCGCATCACCCCGCGTCGTAACGACGAGGTGAACGACACCTGGCTCGCCGATTCCGCCCGCGTTCTCTACAAACAAGTCCGCGACGAATCCCGTCTCACCGCCGTCAAAGCCAGCGGCCAAGTCACCTCGCTCGAAGCCGCCATCACCGCGGCCGCCGAAATTCTCAAAGGCGGTTCCGTCGCCGTCGTCGGTTCCGGCCGCAGCTCTGTCGAAGAACAATTCCTTACGAAGAAACTCGCTGACGCGCTCAGGGCAACGACCTCGCTGGTCGCGCGGGCAGGGCAGGGCGACAAGCTCCTCATTTCCTCGGATCGCAATCCGAACGTTCGCGGCGCGCTGGTCACCGGCCTCATCAACAAGCTCCCGGAAACGAAGCTCGCAGACCTCGGCGCCGCGATCGACTCCGGCAAAGTCACCACGATCCTCGCGATCAACGAAGACCTCACCGCTGCTGGTCTCACCGCCGCGCAGCTCGCCAAGGTGAAGATCGTCTACGTTGGCACCCACGCCAGCGCCACGACCGAAGCCGCCGCCGTTATCCTCCCGACCACGACCGTCTTCGAAAAGAGCGGCACCTTCATCAACCAGCAGTTCCGCCTCCAGAAGTTCTCCCAAGCGATCCCCGCGCTCGCCGGAACGACCAACGACCTCGTCGTCCTCAGCAAGCTCCTCGCCGCCGTCGGCGGCGCGACGTTCTCGTCCGACCTCGCCGCGATCTGGAAATCTCTATCCGAAGAAGTCCGCATTCTCGCTGGCGCGTCCTTCGCGGCCTTGTCCGAAACCGGCGTCGTCCTGAATAGCGCCGATTTCGCCAACCTGACATTCCCCGAAGGCGAAACCCTTCACTTCAAACCCGCCGCGAAACCGGCTGTGGCCACCGCCTGAGTCTGAACCGACGTCATGTTCGACTTCTTCTTCAACCTTCCGCTCTGGATTCAAATCGCCGTCAAAGGCCTCGCGGTGATCCTCGTGATCTTCCCGCTCGCTGGCGCCTGCTCCCTCGCCGAGCGCAAAGTCTCCGCCTACATCCAGGGCCGCCCCGGTCCCAACCGCGCCATCCCGTTCTGGATCGCGTGGGTCCCCGGCTCGTCGATCCTCCAGCGACTCGGCGTGTTCCATCTCGCGGCCGACGGTGCCAAGTTCCTCTTCAAAGAGGATCCGATCCCGGGCAACGTTAACAAATTCTACTTCATCCTCGCCCCGATCGTTTCGATCATCCCGGCCTTCACGACGGTCGTCTTCGTTCCCTTCGGCGCATACTTCACGGAAGCTGCTAACGGCGTCCGCACCGTCGCTCCGCTGATTCTCGCCAATCTCGACATCGGCCTCCTTGGCGTCTTCGCCATTTCCTCGCTCGGCGTTTATTCGCTGATTCTCGCCGGTTGGGCCTCCAACTCGAAGTACCCGTTCCTCGGAGGCGTCCGCGCCTCGGCCCAGCTCATCTCCTACGAACTCTCGATGACGCTATCGGTGGTCCCGGTTTTCCTGTGGATAAACGCTCCCGGTCAGCCCGGCACGCTCAGCCTCGCGAAGGTTGTCGAATTTCAAAGCGGCCAGTGGGCCGGTCTCACCTCTGCCAGCTGGGGTGGTGTATGGTTCGCTTTCCTGATGCCGATCTCGGCGTTCATCTTCCTCGTCGCTCTCTTCGCCGAAACCAACCGCCAGCCATTCGACATGCCTGAATCCGAGGCGGATCTCGTCGGCGGTTTCCACACCGAGTACGGCGCGTTCAAGTGGTCGCTCTTCTTCGTTGCCGAGTACGCGCACATGATCGTCGGCTCCGGCATCTTCGTGCTGCTCTTCCTCGGCGGCTGGAATCCGCTCCCGTGGATCCCGCTCGAAACCGTCATCAACGCGATCTCCAGCTGGGGCGATTGGACCGTGCATCCGCTCTTCGTCGGCTTGCTCTCGATCAGCATCTTCCTCGGGAAGGTCATTTTCTTCATCTTCTTCTTCATGTGGGTTCGCTGGACGATTCCACGTTTCCGCTACGACCAGGTCATGAAGATCGGCTGGCAAAAACTGCTTCCGCTCTCGATCGCCAACCTGATCTTCTACGCGATCGCGATCGCCATCATCGAACGCAACTAACCATTTCCGCGCCATGGCCGTCATCGAAGTCCAACGTAAATCCCTCTCGTTCCTCGAACGCACCTACGTTCCGGCGATTCTCTCCGGCTTGAAGACGACGTGGAAGCGCATGCTCGCGCCCAACGTCACGCTGGAATATCCCGAGGTCCGCCCCGAGATTCCCGCCGGTTACCGCGGCGTCCCCACGCTCGTGAAGGACCCGAACGGTCGTGAGAAATGCGTCTCCTGCCAGCTCTGCGAATTCGTCTGCCCACCGAAAGCCATCCGCATCACGCCCGGCGAAATCCCGCCCGATTCTCCGACCGCTCACGTAGAAAAAGCCCCGCAGGAATTCGAGATCGATATGCTGCGCTGCATCTACTGCGGCCTCTGCCAGGAAGTCTGCCCCGAGGAAGCGATCTGGCTCCAAAACCAATTCTCGATGACCGGCTACACCCGCGCCGAGATGGTGAACAACAAAGAGAAACTCTACGCCATCGGCGGCACGCTTCCCGACAATCACTTCAAGTGGGACAAAAAGAAAGAAGCCGAAGAACACGGCAACGCCCACTAAGCCCACGAGACCAATTAAGAATTAGGAATGAAGAATTAAGAAACCCGGACTCCCGCTCCCCGCTTCATTCATAATTCCTCATTCATAATTCTTCCTTCGACGAAATGTCCGACACCTACTTCTACCTCTTCGCCACGCTGACGGTGGCCTCTGCGCTTGGCGTTGTGTTCAATAAGAACGCCGTCGCCGCCGCGCTCTCGTTTCTCTTCAGCCTCTGTGGCGTCGCTGCGCTCTTCCTCCAGCTCGATGCGCAGCTCCTCGCGATCCTCCTCGTGCTCGTTTACGCCGGCGCCGTCGTCGCCCTGTTCCTCTTCATCATCATGCTCCTCGACATGCAGGGCGGGGAACGGAAGCCGTTCAAGAAGCTCACGATTTTCTCCAGCGCCATCGCCGGCGCGTTGCTGCTCCTCGGCGTGTACAGCCTGGCCAAGCGTCCTGAACTCGCCGTGCTCCCGCCCGCCGGTCAGCCATCAAGCGTTCTCCTCGATTTGAAGAATTACGGCGCGCAGCTCTTCACCACCTACCTGCTGCCCGTTCAGGTCGTCGGGTTCCTTCTCCTCATCGCCATGCTCGGCGTGATCGTGCTCAGCAAGCGCTTCGAAAATCTGGAGGACGTTAAATGAATATCGGCCTGAATCACTTCATCGTTCTGAGCGCGCTGCTCTTCGCGATCGGCTTCTTCGGCGTGCTTCTCCGCAAGAACACCCTCGTGATCTACATGTGCCTCGAGCTCATGCTCGTCGCCGCGACTCTCGCGCTCGTCGCCTTCTCGCGCTTCAACGGCACGCTCGATGGCAACGTCTTTGTGTTCTTCATCCTCACGGTCGCCGCCGCTGAAGTCGCGGTCGGCCTCGCCATCATCGTGGCCCTCTTCCGCCGCCGCCAGACCGTCCAGGTTGAAGAGCTCAACGCTCTCAAAAACTAACGCCGCCCTTTGGCCCAACACCTTCGACCACTGTGACGTCCTTCCCGATCTCTCAACCCGTCATGCAGGCGCTGATCGTTCTCCTCCTGCCGCTCGGCTCGGCCGCGCTGATCGCGCTCTTTCTGCGCCGCAAAGGCACGCTGGCCTCGATCCTCTCGACCGCCGCCTGCGCCGGACTCGCCGCCGTCGCGCTGCAGCTCGTCTTCAGCAACGAGCGCTTCGCCGCTTCCGCCAACTGGCTCGAGATCGGCAGCCTCACGATCTCGCTTGGCATCAAGTTCGATGACCTCGCCGCGCTCATGCTCGCGATTGTCGCAATCGTCGGCCTCTGCGTGCACGTCTTCTCGCTCGGCTACATGCACGAGGACGGCGCCAAAGCCCGCTACTTCGGCGGTCTCTCGATCTTCATGTTTTCGATGCTCGGCATCGTTTTCGCCGACAATCTTTTCATGATGTTCATCTTTTGGGAGCTGGTCGGTTTCAGCTCCTACCTGCTGATCAACCATTTTTGCGACAAGCAGTCCGCGGCCGATGCCTCGAAGAAAGCCTTCATCGCGAACCGCGTGGGCGACTTCGGTTTCATCCTCGGCATCGTCTGGTGCTACTACGCTTTCGGTACGGTGAACCTCACCGAACTCGCTGCACTGGCGCAGACAAAGTTTGCCGCCGCAGAATTTATCACCGCCGGTATCCCGCTCCTCCTTTTCTGTGGCGCAGTCGGCAAATCCGCACAGCTCCCGCTCCACGTCTGGCTCCCGGACGCGATGGAAGGCCCGACGCCCGTCTCCGCGCTCATCCACGCCGCCACGATGGTCGCCGCCGGTATCTACATGCTCTGCCGCCTCGAGCCGCTCTTCGCGATTTCGCCCGACGCGCTCAACGTCGTCATGTGGATCGGCGTCATCACCGCCGTTTACGCCGCGCTCTGTGCGATCACTCAAAGCGACATCAAGAAGGTCCTCGCTTACTCCACGCTCTCCCAACTCGGCTACATGGTCGCCGCGTTCGGTCTCGGTCGCCTCTCGGAGACCCAGGTCACGGAGGGTAAAACCCAGACATTTCTTCTCAGTGCCGGCGCGGGCATCGCGATGTTCCACCTGATGACGCACGCCTTCTTCAAGGCCCTGATGTTCCTCGGCTCCGGCTCCGTTATCCACGGCTGCCACCATGAACAGAACATCTTCAAGATGGGCGGCCTCGCTTCGCGCATGAAATTCACCTTCATGACCTTCACGCTCGGCGTGCTCGCGATTATCGGCTTCCCGATGCTCTCCGGCTTCTTCTCCAAAGACGCGATCCTGCTCCTCGCCTTCGAGAAAAACACCCTCGTCTTCGGCCTGCTCGCCTTCACCGCCGTCCTCACCTCGTTCTACATGGTCCGCATGTGGAAGCTCGTCTTCCTCGGCAAACCCCGCAGCGACGAAGCCGACCACGCGCACGAAGGCGGCCTCACGATGACGATCCCGCTGCTCGTCCTCGCGATCCTCGCAGTTGTCGGCGGCTACTCGTTTATTTTGGACAACGACGTTTTCCGCAACGTCTTCAACGACGTTCCCGACGGCCATAATCATCATCACGCCCACAACGTCGTCTTCGCGACCAGCATCGGCGTGATGCTCCTCGGTTCGCTCTCCGCCTACTTCTTCTACAAGAACGAACCAGTCGACACCCTCGCGACGAAGAGCCCCGGTGCCTTCGGCGGCCTCTCGCTCCTCAAGAGCTTCCCCGACGATCTCTACAATTACTATGTCGCGAAGATCCAGCAGCGCTTCGCGCTCTTCGTGAACTTCCTGGAGCAAATCTTCCTCGCCGGCCTGATCGTCCGCGGCCTCGCCGGTATCGTCGGACTCTTCGGCATGGGCGCTCGCGCCCTCCACGTCGGCAGTCTCCACGCCTACGTTTACTGGTTCCTCATCGGCGCGGTGCTGGTGTGGGGCTTCGCCTCCGGCCTCTTCCTCTAACGCGCTAACGCGATCACGTGATGAACTCGCTGACAGAAAATCTCCTCCTGTTGTCCATCGTGACGCCGCTGGCCGTCGCCCTCGCCATCGCGCTCGGGCTGCCAAAACGGTTCTCGGTTAAACTCGCGTACCTCGGCTTCGGCATCCCCGCCGCCATCGCGCTCTATCTCTGGTCCCAGTACGGCGCCGCTTCGGCCAGTGCGTATGAAGGCTACGCGTTCTACACGCGCTATGATACTGGCCTGTGGGACATCGGCATCCGTCTCACACTCGGTCTCAACGGCATCTCCCTCCCGCTCTTCGTTCTTGCGGGTATCGTCGGTCTCGCCGCCGGTCTCTACGCGATCCAGTCCGGAGCGGAACGCCTGAAAATTTACCTGATGCTCCTGCTCATCATGCAGGCAGGTCTGATGGGTGTCTTCGCGTCGATCGACATCTTCTTCTTCTATTTCTTCCACGAACTCGCGCTCATCCCGACCTTCATCATGGTCGGCATCTGGGGCGGCCGCGACCGCAGCTACGCGGCGATGAAGATGACCATCTACCTCACGCTTGGCGCCATGCTCTCGCTGATCGGCCTCATCGCGATTTACGTGAAGAGCGGTTCCGAACTGAAGACCTTCGACCTGATCGCTCTGCGCTCTATCCTCTCGCACCAAGGTCTCTCCACCGTCGCCCAGCAAAACATCTTCGGTCTGCTCCTCTTCGGTTTCGGCATTCTCGTTTCGCTCTGGCCGCTCCACACTTGGGCTCCGCTCGGTTACGGTGCTGCGCCCAGCTCCGCCGCGATGCTTCACGCCGGCGTACTGAAAAAATTCGGTCTTTACGGCCTTATCCAGATCGCGCTCCCGCTTCTTCCTCAAGGCGCCAGCCACTGGTCCTGCCTGCTGGCCTGGCTCGCGGTCGGCAACGTCCTCGTGATCGGCTTCGTCACCATCGCCCAGCGCGATCTGAAGCAGATGATCGGTTACAGCTCGGTCATGCACATGGGCTACGCATTTCTCGGCATCGCCGCCTTCTCGACCGTCGGCGCCGGCGGCGTTGTTCTCATGATGGTTGCTCACGGTCTTTCCGTCGCGCTGCTCTTCCTCCTTTCGACGAGCATCTATCACCGCACACACACCTTCGATATGACGGAGATGGGCGGCCTCGTTCAAAAGGCCCCCGTCCTCGCCGCCTTCTTTGTTGCCGCCACCATGGCCAGCATCGGTCTCCCCGGCTTCGCCAACTTCTGGGGCGAACTCACGATCTTCGTCGCTCTCTGGGATTACTCGCCCGGCTTCACCGTCGCCGCGGTCGCCGGCGTGATCATCTCCGCGATCTACGGCCTGCGCTCTGCCGCCCGCGTTTTCTTCGGACAACCCTCCGAGCAGTTCGCGCGCGTTTCCGAAGCAAACGTCGTCACCGATCTGCGCTGGGCTGAAAAAATCCCCGCGCTGCTCCTGCTCGCCGCGCTGCTTTTCATCGGCTTCTGGCCCAAGTCGCTCTCCACGCCGCTCAACAACACGCTCCAGTCGATCTACCCGGCCGCCGTCAAAGCCGCCGCGTCCTCGGTCGCCGCCAAGTAATCCTTTCTCGCAGCGATGAATCCCGAATTGCTCAACACCTTCGCCGACGCAGCGACAAAAAATAACTGGCTCGCTATCATGCCCGAGTTGCTGCTCGGCAGCCTCGCGCTGCTCTTGCTGGTGCTCGAAGTCGTGCTGCCCAAGTCCAAGCACGACGTCATTCCCGGCGTCGCCATCCTCGGCCAGCTTGGCGTCCTCGTCGGCCTGATCCTCGGCTACAACACACCGTTTCTCGATCCGGTCGAAGCCGCCGCCGCGAACTTCAACGGCCTGCTCGCTTACTCGGCTCACGGCCAGTTCATGCGCGCGTTTTTCCTGCTGACGTCGATCCTCGTCTGCGCGCTCGGCACCGTCGCCCTCGCCAAGCAGAAGATGCCGAAGGTCGAGTTCTTCCACATCGTGATGGTGATCACCGCCGCCATGATGCTTCTGGCCCAGAGCAATCACTTCGTAATGCTCTTCGTGGCGCTCGAAACGGTCACGGTCGGTTTCTACATCCTCGTCGCTTACGTCCGCACGAACCCGCTCTCGCTCGAAGCCGGTCTGAAATACCTGATCACCGGTGCGCTCAGCTCCTCGCTGCTGCTCTTCGGCATCGTGCTCCTCTACGGCGCGGCCGGTAATCCGCTGCTCCCGGGCCACACGTCCGATGCGATGAACTTCGGCAAACTCTCCGCGTTCCTCGCGCAGAATCCCGACAACTTCCTCGCCCAACTTGGGGTTGTCCTCGTTCTCTCCGGCGTCGCTTTCAAGATCGGCGCGGTCCCATTCCAGATCTGGGTGCCTGACGTCTATCAAGGCGCTCCCACACCCGTTACCGCGTTCCTCGCGGTCGGTTCGAAGGCCGCCGGTTTCGCGATCCTCATGACGCTGGTCGGTGTTTTCGCACCGTATAAAGGCATCGTCATTCCTCTGCTCGCGCTCATGGCCGCCGCGACGATTCTCTTCGGCAACCTCGCCGCGCTCACGCAGCACAACGTCAAGCGCCTCATCGGACTCTCCGGTGTTTCGCATGCCGGTTATCTGCTCATCGGTGTGATCGCCTCGATCACCGTCCCGATGGCAGGCTCCGCGATCTACTTCTACCTCGTCACCTACCTGCTGGCCTCGTTCGCCGTGTTTGGCGTGATGACGCATGTCGCCGGTGAAAACGATGCCGATCAGGAACTCGAGCATTACACCAACCTCGCAAAAACGCATCCGTTCCTCGCCGCGATCCTCGCGGTCGGCCTCGGATCGCTCGCGGGCATTCCTCCTCTCGCCGGGTTCATCGGAAAACTCCTCGTCTTCATCGGTGCCTTCCAGGCCGGACTCTATTGGCTCCTCGGAATCGCGATCCTCGGCGTCGTCGTCTCGATCTATTATTACTTCGGCTGGATCAAAGCCGCGTTTTTTGCCACCGGGCCTGCCACTCAGGTCGAAGGCGATCCGGCACAACACCCGACGCGCACGCCGGTTGGTGCCGGTATCGCGACGCTGCTCGCTGTGCTCGCCCTGGCCTCGGTGCTCTTCGGCTTCTACCAAAAGCCGGTCATCGCCTGGCTCACGGCCGCGCTGTAAGACGCCTGGATATTGAGCGAGCTACACGCGCTCTCTTGAAAACGAAAAAGCCCGGCTGTTTGGCCGGGCTTTTCGTTTTTCAGGTCAGACTTTCGCCGAAAGCTGTTTCGCGCGTGAGGCGACCTCCGCCCATTTGCCATCCGGAATGATCGGGCCCATGTGCCGCACCGTTTCCGCGCCGAGTAACGAAGCGACTTTGCCACAGGTCTCCAGCGACTGACCGCGCAACCAGGCCGAGAGAAAACCAGCGGCCCAGGCATCGCCCGCGCCGTTGGAATCGACCGCGTCGCTGGCGATTACCGGAGCCACGCGGTGCAATTCATCGCCGCGCGCGATCCAGGCGCCGTCTTTGCCGAGGGTGATAGCCCCGATGCCGCCGAAGCTGGCGAGGCGTTTCGCGTGCGCGGCGTAGTCGTCGGATTTCGCCGAGGGAAGATCGGGGAAGAGGACGCGGGCTTCGTCTTCGTTGGCGAAGCTGACGGCGAGGCCGAGCTTGAGTTGATTGAGAAGCCAGTCGCGCGAGGCGCCGACGACTTCGAACGAGGCAAACGACAGGCCCACGGTGCAACCGGCGGCGCGGGCTGAACTGAGGATTTTTTCAGCGAGCGCCTGATTGAAAACGACGTAGCCCTCGATGTGGACGTGGCGGGCGCCGGCGAAATCGGCCGGGGAAATTTCGTCGGGCGTGAGCGTCATCACGGCGCCGAGGTACGTGCGCATGGTGCGCTGGGTGTCGGGCGTGGTGAGGATGAGGCAGCAGGCGTTGGAGACAGTGCCGCGTTTGAAGCGGTCGGTGGCTACGCCAGTCGCGGAGAAGCGCGCTTCGTAGAGGCGGGCGAGTTCGTCGTTACCGAGTTTGCCGACGAAGGCGGTCTTCAGGCCGAGGCGGGTGGCATTGAAGGTGGTGTTGGCCGCGGAGCCGCCGGGGGTGATCGCGGGAGGCTGGGGGAGTTTTGCCACGAGCCGGGCCATTTCGTCGGCATCGACCATGACCATGCCGCCTTTCTCGCCTTTGGCTTCAACGAGGAAGCTGTCGGGCACGCCGACGACGAGATCCATGATAGGAGCGCCAACGCCGATGAGATCGAGGGAAGCTGCGGAGGGTTTTACAGGCAGGGTCATGTTAGGATGAAAGAGAAGAGGTGGATTATCGGATGGGACACAGAGTTCACGGAGCTATGACACAGAGGGCACAGAGGACGGAAAGCGGGCGAGGTCTTGGCGGCAGATGGGGTAGTTGATTTTTAAGAAAGGGAGTCCGGGCGGGCCACTCTCGCGGCAAAACTTCGCAGTCGTTGTGGTCTCCAGTGCTCTCTGTGTCCGCGCTCAGTGTTCTCTGTGACCCGGATCGAAAGGATCGGGTTCGAGTTCGATCCTCAGTCGCTGACGGTGATGTTGGTGGCGAGCAGCGGCTCGTCGTCGATCTCGATCAGGATCGAGTAGTCGCCGGGGGCGGCGAAGGTGAGGTTGCGGATGTCGTTAATGAGGTTGATGCGCTGGAGCGGGCTCTCGGACTTGAAGGGGCGCTCGATCAACGGGGCGAGCTTGGTGGCGTCGAGGCCCATGGAGATGCGCAATTTATGTTCGCCGGACGCAACGTCGGCGATGGTCAGGAACCACAGCATGTGCGGGTGGACGACCGGGAACTGGCGCGCGCGGATATTCGAGAAGATGCCGAGCAAGGTGTGTTTGCCGGAGCCGGGATCGACGTGGACGCCGTCGCAGGTGATCCAGGCGAGAAGCTGGGGTTTGGATTGCATGAGTGCACGGATGTTGGGCGCCCGCCGCCGGACGGAGCAAGCGGGGAAATTACGAGTGAGAATCTGTCGCGTGACATCGCGGCTACGTTTGGCTTGTCAGGGTTGCGGGCGGGTTCATATCCCTCTGCGATGAAGTATATTTTTGTCACCGGTGGCGTCGTTTCCTCCCTCGGCAAGGGACTCACGGCTGCGGCGCTCGGCGCTCTTCTCGAGCTGCGCGGGCTCACGGTGCGAATCCAGAAGTTCGATCCCTACCTGAACGTCGATCCGGGCACGATGAGCCCGTTCCAGCACGGCGAAGTGTACGTGCTCGAAGACGGTGCGGAGACGGACCTCGACCTCGGGCACTACGAGCGTTTCACGAGCGGAAAACTTTCCCGTCTCAACAATCTCACCTCGGGCCAGGTTTACGAAAGCGTCATTCAGAAAGAGCGCCGCGGCGCGTATCTCGGCAAAACCGTGCAGGTGATCCCGCACGTCACGAACGAGATCAAGGAGCGCATTTATCAGGCGGCAAAGGACGTCGATATTCTCATCACGGAAATCGGCGGCACGACGGGCGACATCGAAGGCCTGCCGTTCCTCGAAGCCATGCGCCAGTTCGCCCTCGAGGTCGGCCCGCGCGATTGTATTTTCATTCACGTTACACTCGTCCCGTTCCTGAATGCCGCGGGCGAACTGAAGACGAAACCCACGCAGCAATCCGTCGCGAAGCTGCGCGAGATCGGCATCCAGCCGCACATCCTCGTGTGCCGTTGTGAAGACCACGAACTCGACCACGGTCTGCGCGACAAGCTCTCGATGTTTTGCAACGTGCCGGTGAAGGGCGTGATCGAATGCCGCGACGTCAGCTCGATCTACGAACTGCCTCTCGCACTTCAGAAAGAGGGCATGGACCAACTGGTCGTCGATCTTTTCGGCCTGAAGAATCCGCCGCCCGATAAAAACATTTGGGACGAGATCGTCCGCCGCGTGAAGAACCCCGCGCACGAGGTGAAGATCGGTGTCGTCGGGAAATACATCGAACTCCAGGACGCGTATAAATCCGTCTACGAATCGATCACGCACGCAGGCATCGCGAACAACGCGAAGGTGAACATCGTCCGTATCGACGCGGAGGATCTCGAAAAGAAAAACGGCACCGCGCTGCTCAAGGGGCTCGACGGCATCCTCGTTCCCGGCGGCTTTGGCGATCGCGGCACCGAGGGCAAAATCATCGCGGCGCGCTACGCCCGCGAACACAAGGTTCCTTACTACGGTCTCTGCCTCGGCCTCCAGATCGCGGTCATCGAGTACGCGCGCAACGTGCTCAAACTCGACGGCGCGAACTCGACGGAGTTCGACGTGAACTCACCGCATCCGGTCATCAATATGATGGAGGAGCAGAAGAAGATCATCGATAAGGGCGCGACAATGCGTCTGGGCAGTTACGAGTGCGCGCTCACGCCCGGCAGCAACGCCGCGAAGGCTTACGGCAAAGAGAGCATCCGCGAACGTCATCGTCATCGCTACGAAGTAAACAACGCGTACGTCGGCCAGCTCCAGCGTGCGGGCATGGTAATCAGCGGCATTAATCCGCGCCGCAATCTCGTCGAGATCGTCGAGATCAAGGATCACCCATGGTTCCTCGCGGTGCAGTTTCATCCCGAGTTTCAGTCGAAGCCCAACGCGCCGCATCCGCTCTTCGCGGCATTTATCGGCGCCGCGGTGAAGATCGCGAAAGGCGGCAAGAAAGCCAAAGCGGCCAAGCCAAAGAAGGCGGCCAAGAAGAAGTGATTTAATGTAGGCGGGGTGCCCTCACCCCGCTTTTTTTGTCAGGTATTCGAAGATCATGCGGGGTGAGGGCACCCCGCCTACAACCAGAGAATTTTCCCGTCATGATCTACGACCCCAAGAAACTGCTGCTCATCGCCGGTCCGTGCTCGTTGGAGAACGAAAAAGTCTGCCGCGCTGTCGCGGAGACGCTCACGAAGATCCAGAAGGCGCAGCCGGATGTGCGGATCATTTTCAAGGGCTCGTTCGACAAGGCCAACCGCACCTCGATCACCGGTCCGCGCGGCACGGGACTTGAAGAAGGACTGAAACTCCATGCGCTGATCAAGCGCGAGTACGGGTTTCCGTGTCTGACGGACATTCATGAGACGTCGCAGATCAAGCCAGTGGCCGAGGTGTGCGATGTGTTGCAGATCCCGGCGTTTCTTTGCCGTCAGACAGATCTTTTGCTCGCAGCGGCGGCGACCGGGCGCGTCGTGAATGTGAAGAAGGGCCAGTTTCTTTCGCCGCAGGAAATGGTGCACGTCACCGGAAAATTAAAGGACGGCCACGCGACGGAGGTGTGGCAGACGGAGCGCGGCACGACGTTCGGTTATCAGAATCTCGTCGTGGATATGCGCTCGTTCTCGATCATGAAGACGAACGGCTTTCCGACGGTCTTCGATGCCACGCATGCGGTGCAACTGCCCGGTGCTGGCGGAGGCAAGAGCGCGGGCGAGCGTCAGTTTGTGCCGCCGCTTGCGAAGGCTGCGCTGGCGGCGGGCGCGGATGGCTTGTTCATCGAGACGCATCCGAACCCGGCTGAGGCGATCAGCGATGGGCCGAACATGGTGCCGCTCGCGGAGATGCCTGCGCTGGTGGAGAAGTGCGTGGCGATCTGGAAACTGGTGCGCAGCTGAGCGATCGAAGTCTGATCAAAGACGATGAAAGCCTCTGAACTCTTTGCGTTGCCCGCTTCGCTTCAGGTTTTTGCCGCTTCGTTTTCGGCGGATGTTGGGCCTTGGGAATGGTTGAAGCAGATCGGGGCGGCGTTGAAGGCCGTTTCGATTCCTGCTGCGACGCGTACACTGCCGCCGGGTGTGCATGTGGAAGGCGCGGTGTTTATCGATCCGTCGGTCAAACTGCCGCCGCATGCGACGATCATCGGGCCTGCGTGGATCGGTGCGGGGACGGAGATTCGACCGGGTGCGTATATCCGCGGCAATGTGATTGTCGGCGCGAACTGTGTGCTCGGAAATTCGTGCGAGTTTAAGAACTGCCTGCTGATGGATGGCGTGCAGGTGCCGCACTTCAGTTACGTCGGCGATTCGGTGCTCGGGAATGGCGCGCATCTGGGCGCGGGAGTGATCCTGTCGAATCTGCGTCTTGATCAGCAGCCGATCAGCGTGCGCCTGCCCGATGGCGTGGCGGATACGGGCCTGCGGAAGTTTGGCGCGATCCTCGGCGACAAGGCCGAAGTTGGCTGCAATGCGGTGCTCCAGCCGGGGACGATCATGGGCAAGCGAGCGCTGGTGATGCCGACGGTGGCGTTTGGCGGGTATCTGCCCGAGGCGACGATCGCGCGGGTGCGTACAGCTGTGACGTTCATGCCGCGGCGGGACTGAGCGGGGGAGGGAGACATCTTTCTCCTTCTCTTACTCTTTCTCTTTCTCCCTGCTGAAAGACTCCCTTTCGGGGACAAAGAGTAAGAGAAAGAATAACGAGTAAGATTTTCCATGCGCATCCTCACCGGCATCCAACCTTCGGGCACGCTTCATATCGGCAATTATTTCGGCGCCATGAAACCGGCGATCGAGCTGCAGGCGCGCGGCGAGGCGTACTACTTCATCGCGGATTATCACTCGATGACTTCGCTGACCAACGCGGCGGAGCGGCGGAAGAACACGCTGGATGTGGCGCTCGATTTTCTGGCGTGCGGGCTCGATCCGAAGCGCAGCGTTTTCTGGAGGCAGAGCGATATTCCGGAAGTCTGCGAACTCATGTGGATCCTCGGCACGCTGACGCCGATGGGGCTTCTGGAGCGCGCGCACAGCTACAAGGACAAGACGGCGAAGGGCATTTCGCCGAACTTCGGGCTGTTCGCTTATCCGGTGCTGATGGCGGCGGATATTTTGCTCTACGACGCGAATCTCGTGCCGGTCGGGAAAGACCAGCGTCAGCACCTGGAGATGACGCGCGACATCGCGATCAAGTTTAACCAGAGCTACAGCGAAACCTTTGTCGTACCCGAGGCGGAGATACGCGAGGAGGTTGCGACGGTGCCTGGTCTCGACGGGCAGAAGATGAGCAAGAGCTACGGCAACACGATCGATCTTTTCGGCGACGAGAAGGCCACGAAAAAGAAGATCATGGGAATCGTGATGGACAGCCGCACACCGGCGGAGCCGAAGCCGGATGCGGATAAGAATCTCGCGATCCAGCTGCTCAAGCTCGTGGCTCCAGCGGAGGTCGCGGTGGATTCTGAGAATCGTCTACGCGCGGGCGGACTCGGTTATGGCGATTTGAAGAAGGCGCTGTTCGAGCACTACTGGAATCACTTCGCCGAGGCGCGGGCGCGTCGCGCGGAGCTGGCGAACAATCTCGATTACGTGAACCAGGTCTTGAAGGACGGCGCAGATCGCGCGCGGGCGACGGCGAGCGGCGTGATCGCGCGGGCGCGCAAGGCGTGCGGGCTAGCGTGAGCTGTGACCGGCGCGGATCGATTACTCGATCCGCTCGATGATCAGCTTGGTCGTCAGCTGCGACGGCACGGGGATCGTGCTGAAGTAGGAGCCTTGGATCGGGGCGACTTCTTCGGCGCGGGGGGCGTGGGCGATCGGGAAGTACGCACTCGTCGTGAAAATGCCGTGGGTGGGGTCGATGCCTTTCCAACCAGCGCCGGGAAGATAGATTTCCGCCCAGGCGTGCATCGCGCCGGTGGAGACGCGGTTATCCTCAGGGTAGGTGTGGAAATAACCGCTGACGAAGCGTGCGGCGAAGCCGTGGGCGCGGCACATGTCGACGAGGAGCATCGCGTAGTCGCGGCAGTTGCCGGTCGCGAGTTCGAGGGTTCTCAGCGAGCTCTGGGTGCCGGGATCTTCGCGGCGTTTGTAGTCGAGGTGGCAATAGAGGACGGTGTTGAGGCCGGTGAGAAAAGGAACCGTTTCGACAGGGCGATTGATGAAGTGCTCGTCGAGCCAGTTGCGCAGTGTCGAGTGGTGCTGGTCGAAGGGAGTCGCGAGGTAGGGTGTGAGCGCGAGTTGTTCGGCGGGCGTGTAGGTGAAGGGGAATTTCGTAGCGTCGGCGCGCAGGATGAAATCGAAGGGAGTGGTTTCGAGTGTTTCGATTTCGAACTCGGTGCGGATGCTCAGCGCATCGGAGCGATCCCAGAGGTGGAGCCACGTGAGCGTGTTGTCGTAGGCGTCGCGCGTGTGGGTGAGCTTGAAGCTCGGGGCGATGTTGAAGGCGAAGCGCGACACGCGGTGTTGCGGCGTCTCGCGCGGGCGCAGGTAGAGCGCGTGGGGCGAGAAGGCGACGGCTTGCTCGTACTGATATCGGGTCAGGTGAGTGACGCTGAATTTCATCGGCGGCGACTGCATCGGCGGGCAGGCGGGGCGGCAAGTGAGGAACCTGTGGGAAAGTGCGCCGGGTTTTCGTGTTTGGCATGAGGGCAATGGTTTCAATAGTGCCGCGACACACATGCACGCGCCTGACGTTAATCTTTATCTGGTGGGCTTCATGGGCACCGGTAAAACCACCGTCGGCCGGGCGCTGGCGCAGCGCATGGGATTTCAACTACTCGACAGCGATGTTGAGATCGAGCGGCAGGCGGGGAAGACGATCCCGGAGATTTTCGCGGAACAGGGGGAACCGGCGTTTCGCGTGCTGGAGCGGACGTTTGTCGAGAGCGGGCATCCGGCCGGGCGTTGTGTCGTGGCGTGCGGTGGCGGGCTCGTCGTGCAGCCGGGGATGTTGGATTTGCTCAAAACGAAAGGCGTGGTCGTATGTCTGCACGCATCGCTTGAGACGATTTTGAAACGTACGCAGGGAAACAAGAATCGTCCGCTGTTGAACGTCGACGACCCGATGGAGCGGTTGCGCACGCTGTACGCGGCGCGCGAACCGATCTACCGGAACTCGGGCACGCTCGTGCTGACAGACGGGCGTCCGCTGCTGGACATCGTGGCGCATGTATTCCGAATTTGGAAACGCGAGGCGACTGACTTCGCGGGCAAACGATGAATGAGCTGCGCGAGGAACTGCGGCGCAGGCTGCGGGCGCTGGGGTTTGACGCAGTGAAGTTTGCGCGGATGACGGAGCCGTTTGGGAAAGGATTTAACGCGCGCATGGAAGCGGGGGAGTTTGCCGATATGCACTGGATGGGGCGCACGGCGGACAAACGGACGAATCCGGATCTCGTGCTGCCGGGTGTGAAGACGATGATCATGCTCGGTGTGAATTATTGGCCGGGCGGGCAGGCGATGAGCGGAGGCACGATGGGCAAGCCGGTGTGGGCGCGGTATGCGTTGCACGCGGATTATCACGACACGATCAAGCCGGCGCTGGTGGAGGCGGGGAAGGTGTTGGAGGAGTTGTGCGGAGCGACGGCGGAGGACTATCGTTACTATGTGGATACGGGGCCGGTGCAGGAGCGCGGGTGGGCGGAGCGCGCGGGGCTCGGGTTTATCGGGAAGAACGCGATGTTGATTTCGCGGGAGTTTGGGAACTGGCTGTTTCTGGCGACGATTCTGACGCGCGTGGAGTTCGAGCCGGATGGGCCGTTGTCGGAGAAGGCGCAGCCGCATGAGGGCGGGGAGCCGCGGGTGGGATTGTTGTGCGGGAAGTGTTCGCGGTGCATGGATGCGTGCCCGACGGAGGCGATTGTGGCGCCGGGAGTCGTCGATGCGCGGCTGTGTATTTCGTATCAGACGATCGAGAACAAAGGCGTGATTCCTCGGGAGCTGCGGGCGGGGATCGGGCGGCGGATTTATGGGTGCGATGTGTGCGCGGAGGTGTGTCCGTGGAATCGATTCGCGCAGGCGAGCCGGAAGGTTTTGCTGACGGCGCGTTATGAGCTGGCGGATTTGTCGCTGCGCGAAGTGCTGGAGCTGACGCCGGTGCGGTTTGCGGAGGTTTTTCGGAAGACGGCGATCAAGCGGGTGAAGCTGGCGGGGCTTTTGCGGAATGCGTGCGTCGTGGCGGGCAACACGCGGGCAGAGGACTGTCTGGATGTGCTCGTGCGGCTGGCGGGGCATGAATCGGCGCTGGTGCGCGCGCATGCGGTGTGGGCGGTGTATCGGATTGCCGGGCACGCGCGAGCGGAGGTGTTGCTGTCGGAGGCGCGGGCGGGCGAGCGGGATGAGAGCGTGCTCGCGGAGTATGGTGCGGAGATCGGGGCGTAAGCGGGCGATGGCGAACCGGCGCGTTAGGGACAACGCGCCCTACCTCGGAGGGCGGAGGCGTTTAGTTCTTTCGCGTGAGCATCGTTTCGACGAGATGGCGGAGGAAGGCGGTGTCGCCGGGGAGTTGGGCGAGGGCGGCGAGCGCGGCGTCGGTATGGTCGCGGGCGTGGCGGCGGGCGCCGTCGAGGCCGTGGAGTTTCACGAAGGTGGTCTTGTCGGCTTTGGCGTCTTTACCGGCAGTTTTGCCGAGAGTCGCGCTGTCGGCGGTGGCATCGAGGATGTCGTCCACGATTTGAAACGTGAGGCCGAGTTCGCGGCCGAGGGCGCGTAGTGAGTTGAGCGCGGTTTCTGGCAGACCGGCGCAGAGGCCGCCCATGACGAGGGAGGCGCGGATCATGGCGGCGGTTTTGTTGAGGTGGATGAACTCGAGCTGGTCGGCGGTGGCGTCGGATTTTTTCTCGGCGAGGAGATCTTCCATTTGTCCACCGATGAGTTCTTCGCTGCTGGCGGCGGTGGAGAGTTCGAGGGTGAGGGCGTGGGCGAGCGAGGGATTTTTCGCGTAGGCGTTTGAGAGCAGGCGGAAGGCGTGGGTGAGGAGGGCGTCACCGGCGAGGAGGGCGGTGGCTTCGTCGAAGGCTTTGTGGCAGGTGGGGCGGCCGCGGCGGAAGTCGTCGTTATCCATGCACGGGAGGTCGTCGTGGATGAGCGAGTACGTGTGGACGCATTCGAGGGCGATGGCGGCGGGGAGCGGGTCGAAGCGGGGCTGGCCGGTGAGCTCGGCGGTGGCGAGGGTGAGGACGGGACGGAGGCGTTTGCCGCCGGCCTGGAGGCTGTAGCGCATCGCCTCGTGGATGCGGGCGGGGCGGGTGGTCGCCGAAGGGAGAAGGGCGTCGAGGGCGGTTTCGACGCGTTGAGTGTGGGCTTTTAGGCGGGCGGGGAAATCCATCGGCGGAAAGCGGGTACTTTTGCGGCGAAGGGCGGGGCGGCAAGGCTGGCCGCGCGTGAAGCGCGCGGAATGACCAATGACCAATGACCGGAGGCGGGCGTAAATCGTCCATTAAATCGGGTCGCTGGCGTTTCCAGTCATCGACTCAGCGGTCAAAGTTCTTACTAACGAAGCATCTCAACAGCCCAACCCCTGACGATTTATGAAAGACAAGAAACTCGAGCGCGCGTTGTATGGTCCCAGTTTGTTCGAAGTGACGCTGGGCGCGGTGTTGAGTGTGGGGCTGGGTGTCGTGGGCGCGGTGGCGTATCTGGTTTATAAACCGGTGGAGACGGTCAAGGCACTGCCGAAGGAGGAGGAGCGGGTGCCGGGACAGATTTATTTTGTCGAAGGCTCGAAGGAGACCGGGAAGGCGAAGCAGTGGCGCACGAAGCGTAAGCAGCTGGCGGAATCGACGCCGGGCGAGATTGCGCTGATCGAGGACGAGTTGAACGCGTGGTTCGCGCCGGAGGCACCTGCGGCGCCGAAACCGGCAAAGCCAGGCGAGCCTCCCGCCGCCGCGCCAGAGGCTCCAATACCGGATGAACTGGTGACGTGGACGCATCCGAGTTTCCGGATCGCGGATAACGCGGTGCAGGTTTCGTGTTCGGCGACTTTCAACCCACTGCGTATGTTGATGCTGGACGTACCGCTGGTGGTGCAGGCGAACGGTGGATTCGAGAAGGACGGCGATGAGTTCGTGTATGCGCCGAAGACGTTTTATGTCGGCTCGCTGCCGGTGCATCGCATCCCGGGTGCGACGAGCTATCTGATCAATCGAGTGCGGAAATCGCAGGCGATGCCTGAGCAGGGGCTGGAGGCGTGGAAGAGGGTCGCGAACGTGACGGTGGACGGGCGTGTGTTGAAGATTGCGATACAGTGAGCGCTGTCAGTAAAAAGGCCGCCCTGACATATTCCATGTCCTGGCGGCCTTTATGTTAAGTGAGCAATGAGTGCGGCGCTTTGAGGCAGGTCACGGCTGGAGGTAGACGCCTTTGAGGGAGTGGTGGTCGAGGAGGTTGCCGTACCAGCCTTGGACCTCGGGGAGGACGAGGGTGTTACGCGTGTAGAAATAGATGGGGATGATGGGCATGTCCTCGGAGAGGATTTGCTCGGCGCGCTGGAAGAGTTCGAAGCGTTTGGCTTGGTCGGCGGTGTTGCGGGCTTCGAGGAGGAGGCGGTCGTATTCGGGGTTTTTCCAGTTGGTGTGATTGTTGCCGCTGTCGCTCATCATGATCTCGAGGAAGGCGCTTGGATCGAGGTAGTCGCCGCCCCAGCCCATGCGGGAGATCTGATAATTTTTCTGACGGGCGGAATCGAGCCAGACCTTGGCCTCCTGGTTGTAGATGCCGATGTCGATGCCGAGATTTTTTTTCCACATCTCCTGAATCGCTTCGGCGATGCTTTTGTGGCCCTCGTTGGTGTTGTAGAGGATTTCGACGCGCGGGAATCCGCGGCCTTCGGGGAAGCCGGCTTCGGCGAGGAGTTGTTTCGCGGCGGGGATGTCGGTCTTCGTGCTGGCTTTTGCGGTGAAGCCGGCGGTGCCGGGCGGAGTGAAATTGCCGGCGGGTTGCTGGCCGCCGCGCGTAACGAATTCGACGATGTGCTGGCGGTCGATAGCGAGAGCGAGGGCACGGCGCACGCGGGCGTCGTTCAACGGTGGCTTCTCGACGTTGAGGGTATAGAAGTACGTGGAGAGGACGGGGTCGTTTTTGAGGACGTCGGGGCGTTCTTTTTTGTAGGTCGCGAGTTTGGAGATGGGGACCTGGCGTGTGATGTGGAGCTGGCCGGAGCGGAAGGCGCGCTCCTCGGCGTCGGCACTTTCGATGGGGTAGAAGATGACTTCGTTGAGCTTCACGTTTTCGCGGTCCCAGTAGGTCTCGCTCTTCACGAGGCGGATAAGCTGGTTGGGCTTCCAGTCGGCGAGGGTGAAGTAGCCGTTCGAGACGATGTTGCCGGGGCGGGTCCAGCCGGTGCCGCGTTTGCCGGTGGCGTCGAATTTTTCGAGAGTTGCGCGATGAACGGGATACCACGCGCAGTGGCAGACGAGTCCGGCGAGGTAGGGGACGGGGTGGTCGAGCGTGAGCTCGAGCGTGTGGTCGTCGATGGCGCGGGCGCCGATCTGGGCGGCGTCGGTGATTTTGCCGGTGTTGTAGGACTCGGCGTTTTTCAGGACATAGAGGCTTTGGGCGTATTCAGCGGCTAGTGACGGCGTGAGGATGCGCTGGAGGCCGAAGACGAAGTCGCGGGCGGTGAGCGGGTCACCGTTGGACCACTTCATGTTTTTGCGAAGGTGGAAGGTCCAGGTGAGTCCGTCAGCGGAAGTTTCCCAGCGCTCGGCGGCGGCGGGGATGGGCTCGGAGGTTTTGGGGTCGTAGGCGGCGAGACCTTCGAAGAGGGCGGCGAGGATGTTGAACGTCTCGTGGCTGGTGTCGACGTGAGGGTCGAGGTCGTTGGGCTCGCCCATGTTTCCGCGGTGAAGCGTCTGGGTTTTATTGCCGCGCTCGACTTGGGTGAGGCGGCCGGAGTCGGTGTCGGATTTTTTGCCGCAGCCTGCGAGTGTCAGGGAGAAGAAGGCGGCGACAGTGGCGAGTGAGGTGACGAGGTGTTTCAATTTCATCCGGAGGCGGGCGGTTGTTTTGGAAAATAAAAAAGCCACGCGCAGGCAACGCGTGGCTGGGGAGATGGCAAACCGGCAAAGGCGGTTCCGGTTATTTCTTCGGGACTTTGGCCTGTTCGGCGTTGAGGCGCTGCTCGATGGAGTTGAGCTGGGCGAAGAGGCGCTCCTCCATTTTTTTGCGGTCGGAGCTGTTGACGAGGCTGAGGCTGGTGGCGTCTTTCACGACGTTGGCCGGGAGGGAGAGGAGGCGGGTGATGAGGCCTTGGTCCTTAAAAGAGGCGAGGTAGAGGGCGGTGACTTCCTGAGAGAGGCGGAGGGAGTCGCGGGCGACGATCTGGGTGGAGGCGAGGCTGTTGTTGAGCTGCTGATTGCGGGCGGTCTCGGCGGTGAGGACGACGCCGACCTGATCGGAGATGCGCTGGCTGTAGGCGGCGATGGAGTCGCGGGTGAGGTGCTGGTCGCGGGCCATCTCGGCGAGGATGGGCTGGATTTTTTCAGCCATGCGTGAGGAGACTTTGTCGGTCTGTTCGTTTTGGATACGCTCGGCTTCCTCGGGGGTCTTGGGGAGCGGGTTGAAGGGCTGGATCTTGGTGGCGATGGCTTCGGCGAGCTGGTCGACCTTGGCTTGATCGGCCTTGGCGACTTCCTCCTCGGTCATGAAGGCGTCGGACGCGCGTTTCTGGATGGCGTCCTTCAGGAGCGTATTGACGGAGTCGATCTGGCGGCGGGTTTCCTCGGCGGAGGCTTTGAGTTCGGCGGCGTGTTGTTCGCGGAGGGAGTCGATGGCGGCCTGGTGTTTCGCGGCGTCGGCGATGGCTTTTTGATGCGACCAGAACGCGACTCCGATGATCACGATGACGGTGATGAGGATCGCGGGGAGCTGCTCTTTAAGTTTTTGCCACATAGAGGTAGAGGTGTCGGGGGATCGGGCGGAGACTGGCGGGATGGGTGCGGATTGCAATGCCATGGTTTGTGTGGGTTTGCGGTTGTTTTAGAAGTCAGCGGAGGCAGGGTGTGTGGGATGAGTCTGAATCGATGCGAGCAACAGTTGTTCGACTATGTGCAGCGAAATCCTGAGGAGAGACATTATTGGGAGCAGAAAGTTCGCGGGGTGGCGGCGTCGCAGGCGGATGGGTACGCGGCGAGCGTGATTCTGGACGGGGAGTTGTGGCGCTATCTGGAGGAGCGGGCGCGGGTGGTGGCGGAGTTTCGCGACTACGGAGCACCGGGGGCGAGGCGGGTGAGTCTGCGCAATCTGGCGGAGTATTTGTTGCGCGTGTGGGTGGCGCCGAAAGCGGGGGCGGCGGCTAAGAAGCGGGCGGGGTGAGGGGGAGTTTCATACCACAGATGACACGGAGGGCACGGAGGGTGGAGACGAGGGGCGGCACTTGATAAGTGCCGGTCCGGCGCAGGCGTGGGCGTGGAGCAGGCGGGGATGCTGTGGCGAACCGGCGGATTAGGGATATCCGCCCTACCTTTTAGACTCCGCGGAAGACTTCGTTCATGCGGGCGGTGAAGCGGGCGGGTGGGCGGACGGGGCGGCCTTGGCGGTCGATGAAGGCGTGGAGGGTTTTGCCGGTGGCGAGGAGGACGTCGCCGTTGAAGAGCTCGTATTCGAGGTGGATGCGGAGGGTGGGCTTTTCGCGGAGCGTGGTGACGATGGTGATGGTGTCGTCGTAGAGCGCGGGGCGGAGGTAGCGGGCGGTGACTTCGAGGACGGGGAGGCGGAAGCCCTCGGCTTCGAGTTCGCGGTAGGGGAGGCCTTGTTCGCGGAGGAGGGTGGTGCGGCCGATTTCGAACCAGGGGAGGTAGCTGCCGTGGTAGACGACGCCCATCATATCGGTCTCGGCGTAGCGGACGGTGACCTGGCTGCGGGATTGGATCATCGGTGAATCAGAAGGGTGCGCCGCTTTGGCCGGGCGAAGGATTGAAGAGGAGGCTGGCAGAGTGTTCCCAGCGGTTGCGGCGGGCCCAGTCGCGACCGGCGGTGCCGAGACGTGTGCGAAGGGACGGATCGCTGATGAGTTTTTCGAAGGCGGCGGCGAGCTGGGCGGGGTGGCGCGGGGGGACGAGGAGGCCGGTGAGGTTGTCGACGACGGCTTCGGGGACACCGCCGACGGCGTGGGCGACAATGGGGAGGCCGTGGGCGGCGGCTTCGAGATAGACGAGGCCGAAGCCCTCGACGCTATGGCGGTAGTCAATGCTCGTCATGGCAAAGATGTCGGCACGGTCGTAGACCTGGTCGAGTTCTTGATCGGGGAGGTCGCCGAGGAAGCGGACGGGGAAGCCGGCTTGCGTGGCGGCGGAGCGCAGGGAGTTTTCGTAGCGGGTTTTTCCCGGGCCGGAGCCGACGATCCAGTATTCGATTTGGGAGCGGAAGCGGGGACTGAGGGATTTGAGCGCTTCGAGTGTGATGAGCTGGCCCTTACGCGGGTGGAGGCGACCGACCGTGAGGATGACGAGGCGGTCTTTCGGTGTGGGCGGGGAAGACTCGCTGCCGACGACCGCGAAGTCGGAGCGGAGGGCGCCGGGGGTCAGGAAGGTTTTGCCGACAGCCTCGGGGAAGCGTTCGCAGAGGAGGTTTTGCGTGTAGCGGGTGAGCGTGCTGATGCGGGTCGCGTTGCGGATGAGGCGGCGTGTGTGGGCGCGGAGGATGTGGTTGTTGGAGAAGCGGAGGATTTCGGAGCCGTGGAAAGTGAGGACGAGGCGGCGTGGGCGGAAGGTTTTGAAATATTGGAGAAACATCATCGCCAACATCGGGCCGGGCTCGGGGAGATAGACGGTGGCATAGCGCAGGCGACGGCGCTGGGCGATGAGCTGGCGGGCGATACCGATCTGGCACGCGATGCCGTGGGTGCCTTTGACGGCGAGGCGGTGGATTTGAAATGGCCAGGGTTTCTCGGGGGCTTGCCGGGAGGACTGGGCCCAGACCTCGATGTCGTGGCCGAGGCTGGACGCGGCGCGGGCAATTTCTTCCGTGAACGTGGCGATGCCGCCGCGTTTTGGATAGAACTCGTGAGTGATCAAAAAGACCGGATTCAGCGCCTGCCCCTCGTTCATGTGCAGCTTATGGAGAGCGCGATTGGCGGATGTGGAAAGCAAAACCTTGTTTGAAACCGGATGGATGGAACGCGCGTCACCGTGCGGATGGCGGTTTGCATCCGTATTCATCCCTACGATTTCTGTGCGGTTGATGGGGAACATTACTCACGCGTATGGAACCAGAACGGGGCACATTTCCGTTTACATCAGGAGCCCGCCAAACTTACTCGCAGGTAACAATCATGGCAGACGTAGAAGAACAGAGCCAGAAATCACGGGAAGCAGGGCTGGCAGCATCCAAACCATTTACAGCAGAAGACGAAGTCGCGCTGCGCGACACGTTGAAACGTTGTTCGCCGGCCTCGGTCGAGGCTGCGGTGCAGTATCGCAAGACGGGCGATGCCAATCTTGTTCCTGCGGTCGTGATCGGCGTGATCGAGCGTTTCGTCGAAGCGGATGTTCGCCCCAAGCTGCGTCAGGGGGACGACGAATTACGCTTAGTTGAAGATCTCGGTGTCGATTCGCTGACGATGATGGAGATCGTCATTCTCGTCGAAGACGTGCTGCAGATGCAGATTAACAACGAGGAGTTGCGCAATTTGCGGACGGTTGGAGACGTGAAGTTGTTCATCGATTGCAAGGTTCGCGGGTTGCCGCTGCCGAAGCCGACCAAGCACATGCCGGTGGAGCAGATCGCCGCGGTGATGCCTATCCAGCCGCCGTTTTTGTTTCTTAATGAAGCGTCGATCGGGGGGCAGGGCGCGCAGGGTAAGTATAAGATCACGGGGCAGGAGTTTTTCCTCCAAGGTCATTTCAAAGATAATCCGGTGATGCCCGCTTCGATGATGCTGGAGGCACTAGGCCAGCTGGGCGTGCTGGCGTTGATCGAGGGCATCATTCCTTCCGAGGATGGGCGGGTGGTTGATCCCAAGACTATTTTCTTCACCTCGTGCGAGGGCGTGCGTTGTCACCGGGTTTGCAAACCGGGCGATGTGCTCACGCTGTCGGTGAAGCCCAAGCGCGCGAAGATGCCGTTGGCGACCTTTGAGGGCGTGATTCGAGTCGGCCATGAGAAGGCAGCAGTCGCCGAGGAGATCACGCTAACATTCGGGTATGCTGAAGCGGTTACGCCGACGGCTCTTGCGAGTGAGCAGACCTCCGTCGACAGCGCTGCGCCAGTGCCCAGCGGGAAGACCTCCGCGGTTGGCTCCGGGCAGGTGGCGGCTTTCGCGCCGGTGCGTGCGGTTTCGGCATGAACATGAAGCCGAGTCGTGGAGATTCGGGTTTGCGGGAAGGGTAATGACGCTGATTCGTTAAAACGGTCAGAGTCCGTTAATCTGGCAGCCTGCCGACCGGACCAATCCTGTCATTCGTCTCATGCCCAAAGTTTATCTGACCGGCCTCGGTTTTATCACGAGCATCGGCAACGATGTTGCCGCTGTCACCCGCAGCCTGCGGGAGTTGCGGCATGGCATCGAGGTGTACGCGCCGTTTCAGAAGCCGGAAATTCCGGTGAAAGTCGCCGCGCCAGTGAAGGGGTTTCAGACAGACTCGGTTGATTGCGAAGACTGGACGTATCCGGAACGTTACCGGGTGAAGCGCGAGATCCTGCGCGGCATGTGCCCGAACGCGCTCTATGCGTACTGTGCGATGCAGCAGGCGCTGGAGGATGCGAAGCTGAGCGAGGCGGATTGGTCGAATGACGATACGGGTCTGTACGCCGCATCGGGTGGGTCGCCTTATCTGCTGGGGCACATGATCCAGAAAATGCATACGCAGGGGGTGATGCGTTGTTCGCCGCTGGGGATCGTGGCGGGGATCGCGGGAACGGTGAATTTTAACCTGGTGGCGCATTTCAAAATCAAAGGTGCGTCGACGGGGTTTTCGTCGGCGTGCGCGTCGTCTTCGCATGGGGCGGGTTTTGCCTACGATGAAATCGCGCTGGGACGGCAGAAGAGGATGTTTGTCGTCGGAGCGGAGGATGGGAATGTGGACAGCATCCTGCCGTTTGCCGGGATGCGGGCATTGTCGTTGCAGACCGATCCGGCAAAGGCGTCGCGGCCTTTTGACGTGGCGCGCGACGGGTTCGTGGGGACCGGCGGGGCGACGGTGCTCGTGTTGGAAAGCGAGGAGGAAGTGGCGCGGCGAGGCGTGAAACCGTACTGCGAACTTGCGGGCTGGGGGCAGGCGTCGGACGGACACAATGTCGCGATTTCGCATCCGGAGGGCCTGGGTTTGAAAGCGGCGATGGAGCGCGCGCTTAAGTCGGCGAAGGTCTCGCCGGGTGAAGTCGATCACATCAATGCGCATGCGACTTCGACGCCGATCGGAGATATTTCCGAGGCGAAAGCGATACGATCGGTGTTTGGAGCGGCGGGCGCGAAGCCGCTCGTGAGCAGCACGAAGGCGTTGACGGGGCACGGGCTGTCGCTGGCGGGGGCGATGGAGACGGGGTTTTGCGCACTGGCGCTGCGCGATGGTTTCATCCCCGGCTCGGCGCATATCTCGCAGATCGATCCGGCGTGCGCGGATCTGAACATCCCGCTGACGACGCTGGAGAAGCAGGCGGGCGTGGTGATGAATAACAGCAGCGGCTTTGGCGGGGCGAATGTTTCGCTCGTGTTGAAGAAAGTCTGAGCGCCGTGGCTGCGAAAACGATCTCCTCGGTTTATCGGAATGCGTTTATCACGGGCGCGTCGGGCGGGCTGGGGCTGGCGTTTGCGAAGATGCTGCTCGGCGAAGGTATCCGCGTGACGGGCACGGCGCGCGAGGTGGAGCGGTTGAAGCCGCTGGCGAAGAGCGAGGCGTTCACGGCGGTGGCGCTCGATCTGGCGGATGCGGCGGGGGCGGAGCGGGCGTTTCGCGAGGCGGAAGATGCGGCGGGGGGAGGCGGTTTCGATCTGGTGATCAACAACGCCGGGTTCGGGTTGTTCGCGCCGTTTGCGGCGGTGGAATTTTCCGTGTGGCAGGGGCAGATGGATGCGATGGTTGGCGCGACGGCGCGGCTTTCGCACGCCGGGCTGCGGTCGATGTTGTCGCGAAAACACGGGACGTTGGTGAATGTGTCGTCGCTGGCGGTGGAGTTTCCGCTGCCGTTCATGAGCGGGTACAATATGGCAAAGGCGGGACTGTCGGCGCTGAGCGAAAGTTTGATCTTTGAAACGCGTGGCACGGGCGTCACGGTGATCGACTTTCGTCCGGGAGACTATCGGACGGCTTTCAATCAGGCCATGCAACCCACCGCCCATCTCAACGCCGCCGATCCGCGTCTCGCGTCTGCGTGGCGCGAGCTGGAGGCGCATCTGGCGACGGCGCCGCTGGCGGTGGCGGCGGCGCGTGATTTGAGGAAAGCATTGTTGCGCGGGCGGTCGGGGACGGTGCGCTCGGGGTCATTTTTCCAGGCGCGGATAGCGCCCTTCTTTTCGCGACTGGCTCCGGCCAGGGTGCGTCGTGCGGTCATCGCGCGTTATCAAGGAGCCTCCTAAAGCGTGTCCAAACTTCGGATTCTCGTTCTCACATCCAGCACTGGCGGCGGGCACGACGCGCGCGCGCAGGCTTTTGCGGAGTGGTGTTTCCTGTTGTATCGCCATGAGATCGATGTGCGCATCGAGCAGATGCTGGAGAAGTCGTCGGTCGTGAATCGCAGCGGGGTGAATCTCTATAACTGGATTCAGAAGCGGATGCCCTTCCTGCACACGGCGTTTTATACGGCGGTAGAGGCGGTGAGTTTTTTGAACCGGCGCACGGTACGGCTGGGGCGCGCGTATTACCTCGAGGTGTTGAAGGAGTACCGGCCGCATCTGGTGTTCAGCGTTCACGACTGTCTGAATCGAGGGTATTTCCAACTGGCGCGGAAGGTTCTGGGCGCGGGCAACGTGCGCTGCGCGACGTACTGCGGAGAGTTTTCCGGCGGGTGGGGATACAGTCGCAACTGGATCGAACCGTCGGCCGACCTGTATTTTTCGCGCACGCCCACGGCGATGGATTATGCGGTGAAGCTCGGCATAGCGCGCGAACGTGCGCGGGTACGCGGCCATCTGATGCTGCCGCGTGCGCATCAAGAAGTGATGAGCCGCGAAGAGCGGGAGGATTATCGCGTGAAGAAGCTCGGGCTGCGGCGCTCGCGGTTCACGGTGTTTCTGGCGACGGGGAGCAACGGGGCGAACAATCACTTCGAGCTGCTACCGACGCTCGTGCGCCACGCGGACAAATGCCAGGTGATCATCATCTGCGGGCGGGACCAGGAGACCTTCAATCAACTGATCCACTGGCGGGCTAATCACCCGGAGCTGCCCTGTTACATCGAGGCATATTCTGAGGTTGTGCATCTGCTCATGCAGGCGAGCGACGTGATCGTGAGCCGGGGTGGAACGACCTCGTGCGCGAAGGCGCTGAATTTCCGGTGCCCGATCATCTTCAATGCGTTTGGCGGCATCATGCCGCAGGAGTCGCTTACGTGGAAATTTTTCCGCAATGGCGCCGAGTCGGAGAAGATTGCGAGCGCGGGGGATTTTGCGCGGTTGTTCGACCGGTGGATGGCCGAGCCGAAGGCGTATGCGGAGTATCGGCGGAAGTTTTTGGAGCTGCGTTACGAGGAAGATCCCACGGTGCTCATTGACGAGCTGGTGGGACTTGCGTGGCAGGCGGGCGGCGGGACGCTGACGCGGCAGCCGTATCCGCCGCGCACTGGTAACGGGCATACGCGTGATTCGCGCGATCCGCTGGGCGTGCGGTGAGCGGGCTCAGACGTGATCAGCGTGTTCCACCTTGATCAGGATGGCGCGGGCACGCCACGCTCGACGGCCTTGTCAACAGAGCGCCCCATCATCGCCTATTTGTTCACGCGGTTTCCGCACAGCACGGAGACGTTTCTTCAGCGGGAGGTGATCGCGATGCAGCGGCTCGGCGTGGAGTTGAGGGTTTATTCGATGTGGGGCGGAGGCGGGGATTTTCACGGACTGCGGGTGCGGACGTTCAACAAGTGGCGGCTGCTGGAGATTATCTGGAGAATCCCGTGGGTGGCGGCGACGCGGTGGGATGTGTTCGGGATCGTGTGGCGCGGGCTTTGGTCGCGGCGGGCGCCGTCGTTCATCAATTTTTGGGAGAACATGCTCGGGGCGGGATTCGCGTGTGTGTTTTATCGGGCGTGGCGGCGGAATCCGCCGACGCATGTGCACGCGGCGTGGAGTGGGGCGCCAGCGACGGCGGCGTGGTGTCTGGCGCGACTCAACGGGCTGGGTTACAGCGCGGGCGCGCACGCGTACGACATTTACGAGCATGGCGGCGATTGGTGGCTGAACGAGAAGCTGGCGGACGCAGTTTTCATTCACACGTCGACGGAGATGGGGAAGCGGTCGCTCGTGGAGCGTGGCGTGTCCGAAAACAAGATACGCGTGATCCGGCGCGGGCTGGAGCGTTTTCCGGAGTGGAAGGCGCTGCGGGCGGGGCGGGTGGAGACGTTGCGGATCGTGTGCGTGGCGCGTCTCGTGGAGAAGAAGGGGCTGGACCACCAGATGAGGATTTATGCGGCGTTGAAGGCGGCGGGTGTCGTATTCGAGGCGCGGATCATCGGGGACGGGCCGTTGCGCGAATCGATGACGGCGATGAGCAGGGAACTGGGCGTGAGCGATCGGGTGACGTTTACCGGGCATCTGGCGCAGGCGGGGGTGTGGGCGCAGCTGGCGTGGGCGGATGTGCTGGTGCATACGGGTGTGATCGCGCCGAGTGGGGATCGCGATGGGTTGCCGAATGTGATTCCGGAGGCGATGTCGGCCGGGGTGAATGTGGTGACCTCGCCCGCCGCGGCGACGACGGAAGCGATCACGGATGGCGTGAGCGGCGTGGTGGCGGAGGTGACGGCGGTGGACGCGTGGGTGGAGGGATTGCGATCGCTGGCGACGGACGACGCGATGGCGGAACGTCTGCGACTGGCGGCGCGGGCGTGGGTGGAGGGAAATTTCGACGCGCATAAAAATGCGGCGCGGCTGCACGCGTTGTTCCTGGAGGCGGCGAGGCGATGATTTATTTCGATGTGACGAAGATGTCGGCGGCGAAGCATCGCTCAGGGCTGATGCGTGTGAGCGGGCGGCTGCGCGATGAGCTGGGCGCGAGTGTGCAGGAAGTGGTGTGGCGGGAACGCGTGTGGCATCATGCGGGAGTTCGCGGTTCCCGGGTTGCGCTCAAGCCGGAGGACTGGGTGCTTACGGTGGAGTTGTTTTGCGAAGCGGAGCGGCCGGGGCTTTGGGAGTTTTTGCGGAAGAAGCCGTGCCGGATGGCGGGAGTTTTTCACGACGCGATTCCGATTTCGCATCCTCACATCACGTGGCCGCAGAGTGTGGCGCGGCATCCGGAGTATGTGAAGATGCTGGCGGCGTTTGACCGGGTATTCGCGATCTCACGGGCGAGCGCGGAGGTGCTGACGGGATTTTGGGCGTGGCAGGGCGCGGAGCGGCGGGCGGAGATCAAGCCGATCCAGCTCGGGGCGGATTTTTTGAAGGGGGCGCGGCCTGAGCCGGGAAAGACGGTAGGAGCGCGGGCGTCGTTTTTGACGGTGGGAATTTTGGAGCCGAGGAAGAATCAGGCGTTTCTCTTGGAGGTGTGCGAGGCGCTGTGGAGCGACGGGCTGGAGTTCGAGCTCCATGTGGTGGGGCGGGTGAATCCGCACTTTGGGAAACCCGTCGTGGAAAAAATCGCGGCGCTGCGGAAACGCGGGCGGCGCGTGACGCATCACGAAGGTGTGAGCGATGACGTGTTGCTGACGCTTTATCGCGAGGCGCGGGCGACGGTGTTTCCGACGATCGCGGAAGGCTGCGGGCTGCCGGTGCTGGAGTCGCTTTGGCTGGGCGTGCCGTGTGTGTGCAGCGATTTACCGGTGTTGGGCGAAAATGCGGATGGCGGCGGCTGCTTGGCGGTCAGAATGAATGACCGCGCTGCGTGGGCGAATGCGCTGAAGCGTGCGATCACGGATGATGCGTGGTGTGCGGGGTTGCGCGCGGAGGCGGCGGCGCGGGTGTTGCCGACGTGGGGAGAGACGGCGGAGGGTTTGCGGAGCGCGCTTGAGAAACAGGGAGGATTTTCGATCCGCAGTATTCGGGGACAGGATGCGGATTCGGGGGAGGAACGCGGGTGATCACGAACCGGCGGGGTTAAGGCTAACCCGCCCTTGTTGTGTGAAACATGGTAAGGTGGATGA
>CBINDC010000019.1:0-74233 GCA_966249325.1 uncultured Nibricoccus sp.
ACCCACCCGCCACCACTCTTTCTCTTTCCTCTTTCTCTTAATCTTTCTCCCGCATCGAACAGCCTCGAGCGGTGCGAACGAGCAATGCTAACGCCCCTCCTTTCCCAACTCCCCGCCCTCCGAAATCCTCTTAATCCCGTTAATCCTGCCCCCAATTCCCCTCCCCATCCGTGCCCATCCGAGCAATCCGTGGTTAAAAAATTTCCGGATGTACGCCCAAAGACCAATTACCAACCGCAAACGACCTCCGCCCGTTCCTGGGTCACTGGTCATTGGTCACTGCCTCATTCCGCAGCGCGCAGCGCTGCGGTCACTTCTTGATCTCCACCAACTCCACCTCGAACACCAGCGTCGCCCGCTTCGGAATCTTCGGCGGATCGCCCCGCGTTCCGTAGCCCAGCTCGAACGGCACAATTAAGATCCGTTTCTCGCCCGGCCGCATCAACTGCAGCCCCTGCTCCCAACCCTCGATCACCATCCCGCGACCCACGCGAAACGTGAACGGCTTCGATGCATCCTTCGTCTCGTCGAACACCGTCCCATCCAGCAACTGCCCCTTGTAGAGCACGCTCACCAGATCCCCGCGCTTCACCAGTTCGCCCGCGCCTTCCTTGATCAACACCGAGCGCAGCCCCGTCGAAGTCTTCTTCGCATCCGGCCAGGTCTTCTCGACGATCTCCAAATCCTCCGGCGGCAATTTTTCCCGCTGCGCCTGCACAGCCAGCGGAGCACCCAGCACGAAAACAAACACAAGCCATCTAAGAAAACGCATGCCGCTTTCTGTCCCACCGCACCAGCGCCCCGCAACCCCTTTTAACACCCAACCCACACGCGCGCCCCCCAATCTTTCTCTTTCTTCTTTCTCTTACTCTTTCTCTGGATCGAACACCGGAGCCTGACGAAAGAGTAAGAGAAAGAAGAAAGAGAAAGATCCCAAACCCCACCTCCGCTCCTACTCCAAAAACCACGCCACCTCCCCTTCCGCGCCTCCGCTCTTCAGCGTTTCCGCGATAAACTCCGCCCTACTCGCCTCCTCTCTACCCTCTATCCTCTACCCTCTCGTCCTCCCACCCCCTCGCTTCCCCCGCAACCGCTCCGCCCGCCCATTCAAATCCGTCAACAACTCCGTGTGCTCCCGCGCCTCCCGGTCATCCACATGCACCAGCCCCCGCCCAAACGGCGGCTCATCGCCCTCCCCATCCGCCCACGCCGCCCACTCGTACCCCACCACCCCGCGCTGCGCGCACAGCTTCTCCAGCGCCGCCCGCCCCTTCTTCAGCATCCGCTCCACCGTCGTCACCCCGCGCGCCTCCCGCACCGCCGGAGCCCGCGTGAACGCCTCCCCGTTCCACCCCGCCTCCACCAGCAGCACCGGCATCCCCCGCGCCGCATGACACCCCTGCGCCGTCTTCTCCCAAAACTCGTCCACCACGCGAACCGACACGACATCGACATTCGGATACACACACTCCGCCAGCACCACCGCCCCCGGCGCCTGCTGGAAACGACACCCTAAAATCAAATGATCCGGATCGTGCGCCCGGATCGCCGCCGCGCTCGTCGCGAAATACCGCCGCGCAAACTCCCGCGCGAACAACCGCTGATCTCTTAAATACCCCGCGCTCACCAGCGCCACCTCCCGCTGCGTCAGCTGCCGCAACACCTCCTTGTTCGGCAACTCCACTGCCCAATCCTTCGCCAGTACCGACAAATCCCCGCGCCGCGTCGCCAGCACAAACTCCCACGCCGCATGATACGCCCGCTGCGACGGCTCCAGACTCAGACAAATCTGCAACAACGACGGCCGATCCGCCTCCGCGCCGCCCTCGCTCGAAAACACCACCGCCGTCCGCGCCCCCGGATTATTCCCTGCCACCTCCGCCCGCGGCTGCGCCCACCCCAGCGCATGATCCGTGTAATACCCGATCAGCTCCCGGCTCCCCCGATGCCGCGCGCAAAGCTCCGCCGCCTGCCGCTCCACCGCCTCCCGCCACGCCGGATCGAACACATCCGGCACCCGCGCACCCGCGCTATGAATCGCCGGCCCGCACTCCCCCAGCCCCAGCACCTCCGTGTAATACATCCCCTGCTCCTCCAGCGCCGCCTCCGCCCACGCCCCCAACGTATTGAAATGCCAGCTACGCAACCGCCCGATCGCCCCGCGCATGAACCCATGCGCATCCGCCCCATGCCTCGCCACCACCGCCGCCGCATAAGGCCCGGGCATCGGCAGCCGTCCATCGACGCGCCCCGACCGGTTCACACCCGCCACGCCCTTGCTGAAAAACGCCTGCCCCAGCGGATCGACCAGCCACCACTGCCCATCCCGCGCCTGCCCCGCGCGAAAAAACCCCGGCGTCCCCCGAAGCGAATCGGGCCGAAAATCTTCAAGCGTGGGGATGAGCGCGACATCGCGCGGAGACTGCGCCATGGCCCGCCACGCTGCGAAAGATCCCCAAAAAGAAAAGCCCGCACCCCATCTTTCTCTTTCCTCTTTCTCTTAATCTTTCTCCCGCCTCAGAACCCCCGGGCCTGACGCACGAGTAAGAGAAAGCCCCCGAAGTCCTGCCATCCTGTCTAAAAATTCCGCGCCTCCGCTCTTCCGCGTCTCCGCGATAAAAACGCCCGCTCCTCCGCCCCGAAAATCTCCCGACAAAATCGCTGCACTCCCTCTTCCGAAATCCTGTTCGTCCTCTTAATCCTGTCCAAAATTCCGACTCCCCATCCGTGCCCATCCGCGCAATCCGTGGTCCAAAAATTCCCCCGCTTCCGCCTGCGCCCCCCGCCCCCACGCCTACTTCTTCGCCGGGATCCTGAGCACCATCAACGAATGCGCCGGACTCTCCAGCGGGAAATCCCCGCCCACCGGCATCACGCTCTTCACCGGCACCACCGCAAACGGCGTCTCCGCATCGTTCACCGCCTCCGGATTTCCCACCAACACCGTCTTCACCGCCTCCTTCGCCACCACAACTCCACCCGCTCCATCTCCCCCGATCTTCACCCGCACACTCCGCGCCTCCGCCCCCGCGTTCACGATCTTCACGATCACATCACCACTCGCGCTATCCCGCACGACCGACACCGCCAGCCCCCGCTTCTCCCACTTCACCGCATCCGCCGCCCCGCCGCCCGACACCACCGGCTCCAGCCACACGTCGCCCGCGTTCAGACTGAACAACTGCTGCACCCAATAATTCACCGTCGGCAAAACCTCCGTATTCGAAAAATAGATCAGGTTCGGATTCCACTGCGTGTTCCCGATCTTCCCCAGCAACGGCGCGTACGATGCCAGCGGCACCACATCCGCGTTCCGCTCCAGCCCCGTCAGGTACGCCGCCTCCGCCAGCGCATTCGCCCACGTGTTCCCGCGCGACGCCCATTCCCCCAGGTAAACCTTCGCCCGCTTCCGGTCGTACGCGTCATACCGCCGCATGTTCGCCAGCAACCACTCCGGCGCCACGTAGTAATGCTCGTCCACCATCGCCAGCCCGAGCTCGTCCGCGATTTTCCACCCCGCCTCGAAATCCTCCCCCTCGTGAAACGGCCCCACCGTCCCGATCACCACGATCTCCGGATGCCGCGCCTTCACCGCCTCGGCGATCATCGCAAAACGCTCCCGAAACTCCGGCGTGATCCTGTCCTCATTCCCCACCCCGAGATACTTCAGCCCAAAGGGCTCCGGATGCCCCGCCTCCGCCCGCTTCGCGCCCCACACCGAGCTCACCGGCCCGTTCGCATACTCGATCAAATCCAGCACCTCCTGGATGTACGCCCCCATCTCCGAAAGCGGCAGCCCCCGCTGCCCCACTCCATGACGATGCGCCGCGTTCTGACAGCACACCCCCGCCGCCACCACCGGCAACGGCGCCGCCCCGATGTCCTCGCAAAATTGGAAATACTCGAAGTATCCAAGTCCCACCGACTGGTGATAACCCCACAGATTCTTCTGCCCCCGCCGCTGCTCCACCGGCCCGATCGTCTCCTTCCACCGGTACATGTTGTTCAACGCATGACCATGCACCAGACACCCGCCGGGAAACCGCACGAACTTCGGCTTCAAGTTCGCGATCACCTGCGCCAGATCCGCGCGCAACCCATTCTTCCGCCCCCGAAACGTCTTCTGCGGAAACAGCGAAACTTCATCCAGCGCCACGCCGCCCGCCGCCGTCGCCAGCACCACCAACCGCGCCGCCACCTCCGCCCGCTTCGCCGTGATCGTCCCCTCCAGCCGCGTCCACTCCCTCGTCGGCGCGCCCACATTTACCTCGCCCAAAATCTCCCCATCCGCCGCCTCCAACCGCACCACCAGCGGCCCCGCCTCTCCCTCGTTCGCCGTCTTACTCCAACGCTCGCCGCGGAAAAGATGCTTCGCAAAAAGCGACACGTCGTACCGCTCCCCCGCCTCCACCGCGATCCCGCCAAACCCCGCATTCGAAATCCCCGCGCCCTCGCCCACCGCCGCCACCTTCAAAATCGCGCACTGCCGGTTGTTCGGATGCAACGGCTCCGAATCGTCCACCTCCCACTTTAACTTCGCCCCACCCCGCGCCACCAACTCCCACCCCGTGAGCGGCGTCCACCCCGGCTGCTCCGTCGCCTGATATTCAAACGACCGATTCTGCACCAACTCCGCGTACAGCCCGCCATCCGCCGCATAATTGATGTCCTCGAAAAAAATCCCCACGAGCTCCCGGCTGATCGCCTTCCCCTTCGCCGAGGCATCGACCGAAACCGTCACCGGCTCCGCCATCAACGCACCAACCGCACAAACGCTCAACACCACCGCACCAACACGATTAAAAAACACCATAGGGTAAAAAGGGTAAGTCCCCGACCCTGCCACCCGCCCCACCCTTTTCACCCCCCGCAAATCTGGACCGTAAACCCACCCGAGCTCCGCGCGCCCCCGATTCCGAGGTAGGGCGGATTAGCCTTAACCCCGCCGCTCCGCTTCGCGATCCCCACACTGATCAAATCGCCTCCCGCGCCCCCTCCGAAATCCTGTTCATCCTCTTACTCCTGTCCAAAATTCCGCCTCCCCATCCGTGCCCATCCGAGCAATCCGTGGTCAAAAATTCTGCGCCTCCGCCCTCCCGCGTCTCCGCGATAAAAATCCTCCCCAGCCCTTCGTCATTCAACCTTCGAACTTAACCTCACCCACCTGCCCCACTGGTCATTGTCCATTGGTCACTGGTCATTGGTCACTGGTCATTGGTCACTGGTCATTGGTCATTCACCGCGCCTCCGGCGCGGTGCGATCCGGCCTCTTCAGCGAAAAAACCTCCCCCATCCGCGCATACGCCTCGCCCCCGAGCCGCGCCACCAGATCCAGCTTCACCGGATCTACCTTCCCATCCGCGCCGATCACCGCGTCGTCCACGTGCATCACCTGGATCAACCCAAACACCACATTAGCCGCCCCCGCCCCCTCACCTATCCGCGTGATCGAGTGCAACCGACACTCGAAACTCACCGGCGCCCCCGCCACCCGCAACGGCTTCACCGTCTCCGCCGCGACCGACGCTATGCCGAATTTCTCGAATTCACTTTCCCCATACGGCAGCAACGCCGCGCACTTGTTCATCGCCTCCGCCTGCGCGTACGAAACCAAATTCACCACAAACTCCCCCGTCGCCTCGATATTCCGCACCGTGTCCTTCTTCGCCCCATCGCGCAGATTCACCGGGACAAACATGAGTGACGGAGGTGCCGACGTGACGCCCTGAAAAAAACTAAACGGCGCCAGATTCGTTTTCCCCTCGGCAGACACCGTCGAAACCCACGCGATCGGCCGCGGCAAAATCGTGCTCGTCATCCACCCATAAGCCTCGCGCGCAGGAATCGTCGTCAGGTCGATACGCATGACTCCCACGAAACTCCACTCACCGCCCAAGTCCAGCGCCGCCCCTCCGCACATCTTGCCGCAAACCCCGCACAAGTTTCCCGTCCGTTGTAGGCGGGGTGCCCTCACCCCGCGTTCGCATCACCCGCCAACCAATCGTCGCGCACCTGCCACCTCCGCCATCTTTCTCTTTCCTCTTTCTCTTACTCTTTCGTCAGCCCCTCCGCCTCTCCGCATCGTCCCCGTAGGGCTCGCGCTCGCGCGACGCCGTTCCTCCTCCGCTAGAGGAGCGACGCCCCCGTCGCGCCTCTGATCTTCCGTCGTAGGGCTGGACCTCTGGTCCACGCCGGTTCGATCCGGGAGAAAGATTAAGAGAAAGAGGAAAGAGAAAGATCCCCAAAATACGACCCGCCCCCGCCGCCAATCCTCTTAATCCCCACAATCCTGCCCAAAACTCCGCCCCCGCCCTCCCTCCGCCCCGCCTCCCCTTCCGCATCGTTCTCGTTCTCTTACTCGTACTCGTTCTCCTCCGAACTCCGTTCCGCGCCTCCGCCCTTCCGCGTTTCCGCGATCCCCCTCCGACTCCGTGCCCTCCGTGACCCACTCCGACCTCCAGCCTCCGTCCCGCCTCCAATCCTGTTCATCCTGCAATCCTGTCCAAAACTCCGTCCTCCAAACCCTTCACGACCTTAGCGACCTTCGTGTTCAACCCTCCTTAAAAATCCTCGCCATCCTCTCCCCCCGCGAAACCGTCCCGAGCCTCCATGTCCGACTCCTCATCCGTGCCCTCCGCGCAATCCGTGGTCGCTCCCACCGCTCCCACCCGCCCAGCCCCGTGGGCCGAAGGCCTCCGCGGTGCCCGCGCCAATCTCCTCCCCGGCCTCGCCCTCCAACTCTTCGCCCTCGCCCTCGTCCTCGCCTACTTCTGGCACGCCCCGACGCACGACGCCCTCAACCGCCTCAGCGCCTGGCGCAGCGAACTCGGCCTCACCTTCGCCATCGTCTCGACCGGCCTCTTCGGCGGACTCCTTCCCTTCCTCTACCTCCGCTTCACCGCCGCCCGCTACACCTGGCCCCAAGGCGCGCTCATCACCGCCTTCTGGGCCTACAAAGGCATCGAGATCGACCTCTGGTACCGCGCCCTCGCCGCCATCGTCGGTGAAGGAAACGCCCCCGCCACCGTCGCCGCCAAAATGGTCCTCGACCAATTCATCTACTGCCCGCTCATCGCCATCCCGCTCACCACGCTCGCCTACGCGTATGCGGAAACCCACTTCAACACCCGCGCCGTCCTCGCCGACCTCCGCGCCCCCCGCTGGTACGCCCGCCGCGTGCTGCCACTCCTGATCTCCAACATCGGCGTCTGGGTCCCCGCCGTCTGCATCATCTACGCATTGCCGACCCCGCTCCAACTCCCCCTCCAAAACATCGTCCTCTGCTTCTTCACCCTGCTACTCGCGCACTTGGCGAAACAGAAACCTGACAACTCCGAGCAAAATTCAATGTGAGCTGCGACCTTGGATGGCGTCTCTTATGAACCGCAAGAGACGTGACAGCCAGGGTCGTTGGCTCTGCGGATTTGTAGGGCTCTCTTCTTCCATCCGTTTTTTTAACGGCATGTAGCGCTCGATCTCGGATTCGGGAATCATTTCAAGACCGTCGTAGAGCAGGAAAAGGAAACCGTTCTCACCAGGCGAACGATATGCGCCTTGTGCCTCGAGTAACCGCGCGGCGATGGCAGTCATCTCCCATCCATCAACTTCATCCGCCTCCCATTTTTCCTGGGTTAGCTTCGTGATGGATTCCGCCTCACCAAGCGCGCGCACCTTTTCTATATCACCCAAAATGACGTCAGAAAAATGAGGATTAGCCCACGCCCAAAACCACGTATTCGATTTCGTTGAGATGCTCCCAACGACTGTGACTCGTGCTCTGATTTTTGGAGAGCCAACTTCGCTCCACCAAATCTCGCCTCGAAATAAGTCATACTCGTAGCGCGGGAGGCCACCGATTCCGAATCGAACTTTTGCATGCTCAATGCGCGCCTTCAGGTATTCGGTCGCTTCCCGCGAGAACGCTTCGTATTCGGGATAGGTCATCTTTTTTGCTCAACCGTGCTCTTGAGTCTGTCTCCGGCAATCCCGCATTCGCGCCGCCGCCCCTCCTCCTCCACACCCTATCCGTCCCATAAGACCCATCCGTCCTATAGGACCCATTCAGTCTGCCCGCCTCGCCGCGCGCCGCACCACGCCTCAATACGGCCCGCGAATAAACCCCTTCACTTCGCGCTCATAAAACGCCTCCAGCACCGCGTGCTGCTCCGCGCTCAACTTAGGCAGTGACGCCGCCTTCGTGTTGCCCGTCGCCTGCACCGGATTCTTCGCGCCGGGAATGATCACACTCACCGCGTCGAAATCCAGAATCCACCGCAGCGCCCAGTCCGCCATCGACCATCCCGCCGGCACCTGCGCCTTCAATTTGTCCGCCAGCTCCACGCCCTTTGCGAAGGGCAACCCCGCGAACGTTTCGCCCACATTGAAGTGCTGCCCGTCGCGGTTGAAATTCCGGTGATCCGTCGCATCGAACGTCGTCGCCTTCGTCATCTTCCCGCCGAGCAACCCGCTCGCCAGCGGCAGCCGCACGATCAGCGCCACGTTCTTTTTTTTCGCCGCCTCGAAGAGCGTCGTGATCGGTTTCTGACGAAACACATTAAAGATGATCTGCAACGCCGCGCACCCCGGCTGCTCTGTGCACCACAGCGCCTCATCCATCGCCTCCACGCTCGCGCCGTAAGCCTTCACCTTCCCCTCCGTCTTCAACTCCTCCAACCAGCCAAACAACTCGCCACGCTTCAGCACCTCCGGCGGCACACAGTGAAACTGCGTCAGATCCAGCGCCTCCACGCCGATCCTCTTGAGCGAATCCTCCGTATGCTTCCGCACCGCTGCCCGCGTAAAATTCTCCGGCCATCCCGGATCGCCCCGCCGCCCGAGCTTCGTCGCGACAAACAACCCCGACGCCCTCGCTGCCCCGATCTCTTTCAAAAATTTCCCGATGAGCCGCTCGCTCCGCCCATCCCCATAAACATCCGCCGTATCGAAAAACGTCACACCGCTCTCCAGCGCCGCGCGAAGCGTCTCCCCCGCCACCTCGTCCGTCACGTCCCCCCAATTCGCCCCCAGCTGCCACGTCCCCAGCCCGATTTCACCGACACTCCGACCCGTCTTCCCAAAAACACGCGTGTTCATCATCCCCGCATCACCACCCGTCCCCACGCCCCCGTCAACGCCCCAGCCACTTCACCCGTCCGACCCGGCTCCGCAATCCTGTTAATACCTCTTAATCCTGTCCAAAAATCGCCGACTCCGAGGCCTTTACTCCGTGCCCTCTGTGTCCGCGCTCCGTGCCCTCTGTGTCCGCGCTCCGTGCCCTCTGTGACAACAACTGGCCATCGCCCGCTTTGGCCCCCGCGCCATCCCTCATCACAGTCCGCGCGCACACGCCCCGGAAATATCCCGAGGACCTTTGCCTCCCGCCTCGTTCCACCTAACACTACGTCCTTTTCCGCCATGCTGTCGCCGCTCCGCCGCCTTTCCTCTCTCTCTTCTCTCACCGCCTTTTTCCTGATCGCCCTCGGCTTCACCGCCGCGCTGACCACCGCGCCCACCGCCCACGCCCAGGTCAAAGCCACCCTCGTCGCCACCGAAACCTCCATCCAGCCCGGCCGCCCCTTCACCGTCGCCCTCCGCCTGGACCACGAACCCCACTGGCACACCTACTGGATCAACGCCGGCACCGGCTACGCCACCACCCTCGCCTGGAAACTCCCTCCCGGCTGGACCGCCTCCGACATCCAATGGCCCACCCCCCACGTCGTCCGCGACGGCTCCGGCAACATCGCCGGCAACGGCTACGAAAACGTCGCCCTCCTCCCCGTCACCCTCACGCCCCCCGCCGGCCTCAAACCCGGCGAACCCGTCACCCTCGCCGTCACCGCCGAATGGCTCATGTGCAAAGAGGTCTGCAAACCCGGCTCCGCCGAACTCTCCCTCACCCTCCCCGTATCCGCCGAAAACCCACAGCCCGATCCCGCCCATCGCTCCGCCTTCGCCGCCATCCCCGCACCCGCCCCGGCCGACGACCTCACCCTCACCGCCACCCGCTCGGGAAAGACTATCACCCTCACCGTCGCCGGCCCCCGCGCCGCCTCGCTGAAAAATCCCCACGTCTTCACGACCGACGCCCTCGTCCAATACGACGAACCCCAATCCGCCAAACCCTCCGCCGCCCAACTCACCCTCACACTCCCCGTCTCCCCGTCCTACGACGGCCCCGCCGACAAGCTCCTCGGCGTCCTCGCCTACACGACCGACTCCGGCACCCACCGCGGCCTCACCCTCGACGTCCCTATCACCACCTCCGGATCTTCCTCCGCTACCCTCAATCCTCTACCCTCTTCCGGCTCCTCTTCTTCCGACTCCGCCGCCGGCGGCCTTCTCGGCACCCTCGCCCTCGCCTTCGTCGGAGGCCTCATCCTCAACCTCATGCCCTGCGTCTTCCCCGTGCTCGGCATCAAGATCCTCGGCTTCGTCAACCAGGCCGGCTCCGATCGCCGCAAGGTCACGCTCCACGGCATCGCCTTCACCGTCGGCGTCCTTCTCTCCTTCTGGGCCCTCGCCGGTGCCCTCGCCGCCCTCCGTGCCGGCGGCGATCAACTCGGCTGGGGCTTTCAACTCCAGTCGCCCGTCTTCGTCTTCATCCTCGCCGCGATCATGCTCGTCTTCGCGCTCAGTCTGAGCGGCGTTTTCGAATTCGGCCTGAGCGCCACCGGCGTCGGCGCCAACCTGCAGTCGAAGTCCGGATACAGCGGCTCCTTCTTCACCGGCATCCTCGCCACTGTCGTCGCCACGCCCTGCAGCGCGCCCTTTCTCGCTCCCGCCCTCGGCGCCGCCCTCGCCCTCCCGCTCATCGAATCCTTCGCCGTCTTCACCGCCATCGCCGTCGGCTTATCACTGCCCTACTTGCTCCTCTCCATTTTCCCCGCCGCCGTGAAAGTCCTCCCGCGCCCCGGCATGTGGATGGAAACGTTCAAGCAATTCATGGCGTTCCCGCTCTATGCGACCGTCGCCTTCATGATCTGGGTCCTCGCCGGGCAAAGCAGCAAGGAAGGCCAGGAATACACGCTCCTCTATGTCCTCCTCGGCCTCACCCTCATCGCCCTCGCCGCGTGGTGGTATGGCCGATACAACGCCCCCGGCGCCAAACCCGCCCGCGCCCGCCTCGGCTTGATCGGCGGACTCGTCCTCTTCGCCGCCGGCGCCGCCATCGGCTGGCCCCGCGCCGCCGCCCCCACCGATCTCGTCTGGCAAAAATGGAGCCCCGAAGCCGTCGCCAAAGCCCAGGCCGAGGGCAAAACCGCCTACGTCGATTTCACCGCCCGCTGGTGCTTCACCTGCCAAACCAACAAAGCCGCCGTCTTCGGCTCCTCCGACGTCAAAAAACTGATACGCGACAAAAACATCGTCCTCCTCAAAGCCGACTGGACCAACCAGGACCCGCAGATCACCGCCGAGCTCGCGAAATACAACCGCAGCGCCGTCCCCTTTAATCTCATCTACAAGCCCGCGCAGCCCGAGCCCAAGATCCTCCCCGAGCTCTTAACGCCCGGCATCGTCCTCGACGCCCTCAAAGGCTGACGCTCCCCGTAGGGTGCGAGCGAGCTCGCGCCGTAGCCGCGCGCCTTAGCGCGTGGCCCTCCCCCTCACTACCGCTTCGCAGGAGCACCGCTACCGGGAGACTTCGCGCGCCGTCCCGCTTCCTTGAATCGATTCGCCAGCTGCTGAAGCTCGATGGATCTCGCCACACGCTGGGCCGGAGTCAGGCGCATCGCATCCCGACGCGCGGCACGTGCCACGCCTTCGAAGGAAAAATCGTTGGGCTCTTGGGATTTCATTCAGGGTTCAGCTCGCGAAGGATTCGGATGTCCTCCTTATCATTCGGCCTTCCTGCAATCTCCTTCATGCTCAGAAGAACGGCGAAGGGAGGGCGCCCGGAACTTCGCCTCCCGGGCATCGGCCTCGATGCCGTTAAAGTCCCTTAATGGCCTCTCACCGCTTTTCGTCCATCTCTCGGCTGAAAACTTTTTATAGCCGATCACGCGATTACCCGAGGCACGAGTTGTGCACAAACCCCTAGGGAACGGCGGAGCTGGGAGACCAACCGAACCAGTCATCGACCGTATCCCGAAAACACGGAGCCCATCCTCATGCGATCTTCTCGAATCTTCTACGCCTCGGGACTACTCGCCGTGGGCCTCACGGCTTTTCTCCTGGGCTGGTATTCGGCTCACAAACACCACGTCGCTCCCACGAAAAAAAACGTGGCTTAAACTCCGGCTGCTCAAACAAATAATCGGGCCCAGGCTCAGGTTTCGGTAATCGTACCAAAGAGCGAACCGATCGCGCACCCTCCCGTCCCGCGAGTGCCGAAGCACGTCATCGTTCATCGGGGCAATCCATATGACGTCCACATTCAATTCTTCTCGGACTCTCTGAAAAACATCGGCCTGAGCCCTTCCGAGATTCAGCAGCTTCAAGACGTGTACTCGTCCATCTATGCGGCTCGACTGGATTACGAAGCGTCCATCGCCTCGGTGGCCGTGCTTTCACCGCGCGAGACGAGAATCGAGATTCCCCGCTATCACGCCTTTGGAGAAAAACTCAAACAGAGCGCCTATCGTATGTTCGCGGATATCTTGGGCCCGCAAAAAGCGCCTGAAGTCATCCGCCAGTGGGAGGTGCGCATGGCTGCGGCAAACCGGTTATGGGGAGCATATCCGCAGGTAATCCAGACGGTCTACGATCCTGTCGCGAAAGCGTATGACATTCGCCATATGGTTAACACGAGCGCTCAGTCGCCGGTCGATTTTAGCAAGGCAAGCTATAGCAGGCTCTGGCCGGGCGGGTTGATGGATTACGCAAAGTTCGGCCCCCTGTTCCCCAAGGCGGAATAAATCCCCCGAACCTTCGAACCCGGAAAGCGGATTTTCTCTCGCGAAACTTCCAGGACAAAACGCATGCGCGGCCGCTCCTTCTGAGTCACTTCACCGGGCTCGCCGGCCGCCCCTTAAATTCTCCCGGCCGGTGAACCTCCACGCTCGATGCGTCCTTCTCCCTCATTTTTTCATCGGCCTCCGCTTCGTCGCTCCCGTCCGCACTGACCTGCGGACGTGCCCCCCGACCCGGTTCGTAGCTCAGCTCGATCAGCACGGGAAAGTGATCGGACCCGCATCCGCGAAGCCGGGCCAGTCGCACCAACGTGAAATCTCCGCTGTGGAAAAAATGATCCACCGGCCAGCGGCAGTACCAATGTCCCGCGTGGTAAGTGTTAAACATTCCCCGCCCCACTCGCGGATCGCAGAGTCCGCTCACCTTCCGAAACAACCGCGTGGTCGCCGACCACGCCACGTCGTTGAGATCGCCGCTGACAATCACAGGAAATCGCGCGCGGGCCGCACTCCGTCCGACCATCACCAGCTCGGCATCCCGCTCCCGCGAGGTCGGATTTTCCGTCGGACTCGGAGGCGCGGGATGAAGACAGTGCAGGCAAACCCGCGCACCGGAAGGAAGCACCACCAGCGTGTGCATCGACGGGACATCCCGCTCGACCAGAAACTGGATTTTCCCGTCCTCGAGCGGAAATCGGGAATAAAGATGCATCCCGTATAAATTCTCCAGCGGGCAGCTCATCCGATGGGGAAATCGCTTCTCCAGGCACCTCAGCGCTTCTTCCCACCACTGATTCGTTTCCAGCGTCACCAAAACATCCGGATCCTCCGCCTCCACGATCGCGATCAACTCCTCCGCCCGGCGGTTCGTCATCAGCACATTGATCGAAAGTATCCGCAGACGATCCGACCCCGGGTGCCCTCCCGCCGCCTTTACTTCTTTCGAAAACAACCGCGTGTAGGGAATTACCCACCACAGTTGATAAGCCACGCAAAGCCCGTTCAGCCCCACGACGATCTGCGTCACCGGCGCGGCGGGATTCAGACACAGGACCGCTCCGACTCCCGTGCACACACCGATCGCTGCGATCTGTACCCGCGGAAAATCGGCTCCTCTCACCCACCAGACCGGCTTCTTCGAAAGAGGAAGCAACGTCAGCACCAGGACAAAGACGGTCAGGAAAACGAATACCCCGGTGAGCATGACAGACACCCTTCAGCTCGCGGCCCGCTTGCCATGCCGAAAAACACGCCACAGCCACATCGCGGCAATGAGCGCCACAATCCCCGTGCTGATGGGTCCGATCACGCTTTCCACCGCGCTGTAATTTTGCCCCAACGCCCGCCCCGCGATCGCCAGCGCCAGCGTCCAGATCGCCGAGCCGATCGTCGTGAAGAAAAGAAAAGGCCCGAAACTCATCGAGGAAGATCCCGCCGGAAGAGAGATCAGCGAGCGAACGCCCGGCACCACCCGCCCAAAAAAAACCGCCCATGTGCCATGCCGCTCGAACCAGGCGTCTGATTTTTCCAGATCTTTCCGCGTAAGCCCGATCCACCGTCCATGCGCGTCGCACCACGCCCGCAGCTTTTCCCGCCCTAGCTTCCGACCGATGGCATAGAGAACGATCGCGCCCAAAACCGAGCCCAGCGTTCCCGCAACAACAACTCCCGTCAGCGACAAGCGTCCTTGCGTGGAGATAAACCCCGCCAGAGGCACGATCAGCTCCGACGGAATCGGCGGAAAGACGTTCTCCAGGAACATCAAAAAGAGGATACCGGGATAGGAGGAGGTTTCGATAACCGTTTTAATCCATTGCGTCATGGAGCAGCCGGGAAGTTGGCGTCCTCATGGTCTCCAAACCGCGCCTTTTGTTCTTTCGAAACCCGACGATACGGGCCTTTCCCCGATGCCCGACTATGGAGTTCCATCCCTGTCCGGGAAACGCTCCGTCCCCACCACCGCGTGGCGCAGCCTATACGCGGCGCGCCTCACCACGCCACCCGCACTCCACCGCTCACCCACCGCTGCGCGTCATACGACACCAACCCCGCCGCACTACGCCCCGTCTCCACCTCCGCATCGAAAACATTCTCGCACACCAAAAACACCGCCAGCTCCGCCCCCGCATTCACCTCGCTCCTCGCACGCACCCGCCACCTCTTCTCCACCCGCACATCCGCCGTCACCGCCTCGCGCAGCACCAACACATTCTCGTCATCCTCAAACTGCTCGCCCACCCAGCGCCCCGCCACACGCACCTCCACGTCGCCCGGCGCCCGCCAGTCCACCGACGCCACCGCCTTGTTCTCCGGCGCCTGCGCCAGCCTCTTTCCCACGAGCGACGCCTGCGCCCGCGCCTCCGTCACCTCCGCCTCGCTCCACAAATACCCCACGCGCAACTCCACCGCCTCCCCCACGCGCCAGCTCGCGCTGATCTCCGCCCCGCGCACCCACACCGTATCCAGATTCTGGCGCTGCCGCGTCGTCAGCCCCGGCGTCGTGCTCAACGTCACATTCCCCACCGCATCCTCCAGCTCATTCACAAACCCCGTCGCCTCCACCCGCCACACTCCCCGCGAAAACTCCGCGCCCACCTCTCCACCCGTCAGCGTCTCCCGCCGCAGCCTCGCATTCGCCAGCGTGTTCACCGTCCCCACGCGAAACGGCCGGTAATACTCGTTCAACGTCGGCACCCGAAACGCCCGGTAAACCGCCCCGCGCACCCGCACCGCCTCGCTCGCCTTCCACACCAGCCCCACCCGCGGACTCAGCTCCGTCCCCGTCTGCGTCACGAACGCCTCCTCCGTCACCACCGCACCGCTCGCCCGCGCCACTTCCCTCAGACACCCGTCCGCGTTCTCCCAAAAATCCGCCCGCACCTCCGCCGACACCCGCCACATCTCTCCAAGCGCCCGATCGTGATGCGCAAACGCCCCGGCAAACACCTGCTCCCCGCCCGCGAAACGCCTCCGCGCAAACTCCCCCGCCTGAAACAAAAAATCCTCCCGCGTCTCCCCCTCCACCCAGCGCACATCCACCCCCGCCGTCGTCCGCGAATCGTCTCCAGTTTTCCACGACACACTCCAGGCCCCGCCCGCCGCCGTCGCCGGCACTTCGAACTGATCGTTCGCCGGCGTCTCCGCATTCCGCGCCGCATTCACCGCCGAGAAAAAACTCTCGAACCGCTGCCGCTGCCCATACGCCACCGCCTCCCAAGTCAGCCCCGGCCGTGGCGCTCCCTCCAACGCCACCGACACAAACCCCGCCCGCGTCGCATTCCCCTGCATCGCCGTCCCATTCCCGCGCTCCTCGTCAAAAAATCTCCCCGTCACCGCCGCCCGCACGGTCTCGCTCACATCGCCCGTCCATCCAACCCGCGCCGTCCGATGCTCCGACGACAACGTCCGGTCCACCGCGCCACGTTCCGCTTCCTTCAACGCATAAAACCCCTCCGTCGAAAACGCCTCCGCATCCACGCGCAAAAATCCTCCGCCCGCCGCCCGCGTCACCGCCACTTCGCCGCGCCACGTCTCAAAGTCTCCCGCCTCCGCGCGCACTTCCTGCCCATCCCTCTCCGCCTTCACGCTCCGCAACGCCACCACCCCGCTAAGCGCCGCGCTTCCCCAAACACTCGATCCACCGCCACTGACAATCTCCGCCCCACCGAGCGACATCCTCGGCACCGCGCTCCACGCCACCCAGCCTCCAAACGGATCGTTCAGCGGCACGCCATCGAGCAACACCAGCGACCGGCTCGCCCCGCTCGGCCCGATCCCGCGAAGCGAAACTCCCTGCGCCGTCGGATTTGCCGCCACACTGCTCGTCCGCCGAAAAAGCCCAAACGCCGGCTCTTCCCTCAACGCCACATCCACCGCCATCGCCCCACGCAACCGCTCCGCGTCTATACGACGCACCGCCAGCGGCACTTCCTCGCTCCGCTGCTCCGTCCGTGTCGCCGTCACCACCAGTGTATCCAGTTTCTGAGGCGCCTCCGCCCAAAGCTGCGCACCGGCTCCCACAGCCAGTAAACCCATCCCACATCCTCGGCTCGTCGCCGTACGCCGGATAATCGAAAAAATCGTCACGCCGTCACGCTGCTCAAAGTCAGCCGCGGCGAAAGCCCCTTCCGCCGTTTTCGTTCTGTCCGACCCTCGCTCTCAGCCCTGTAAGGGCCGGACCTCTGATCCGCGCCTCCGCCGGAACGGCACTTAGTAAGTGCCGCTCCCCATCGACAACCTTCCAACCCCACCACGCGCACCACTCCCGCATAACACCGCCCCCAATCCTGTTAATCCTGCAATCCTGTCCAAAAATTTCCGCCTCCCACTCGCTACCCACGATCATTTCCACCTTCGACGCGCACACCTTCCGCCGCCGGCAAAAAATTAAGCGCCAGAAAATCCACGACCGCCTTCGCGTCCGCGGAAACCGAGTCGATCTCCCGCTGCAGCGGATTCCTTGCCGCCAGTTCCCGCGCCGAATCCCCCGCATCCAGCGCCCCCCACCAGCGCATCGCCGTAGACGCCACCTTCGCCACATCCTCCGCCTCCGCTGCGAGCCCGGCGCCAGCCGCTTCGTGCGCCTGCGCAAACTCCGGCCCCGCCGGCTCCTCGCCCGCCTTCTGACTCAGCGCCACCGCCAGCGCCACGCCCGCCGCCGCCCCGGCCACCGAAAGCCCGAGCGACCACGACCGTTCCCGCCGGGTCACGCGCTCCCTCTCCGGCCCGCTTTCCCGCACCGCGCGCAGTATCCGCATTTCAAATCCATCGTCCGGCATCGCCGCCCCCGCGCGTTTCCCCGCACGCGCCTCGCCACGCATCATCTCTTCGAATGAAAGATCCTCTGCGAAAAACGCCTGGCACTCGTCGCACACTTCCAGATGCCGCTCTGTCACCCGCGACAGCTCCGCCCCGCCGCCAAACGCGCCTTCCCACCTGCGCACCGCGAGGCACATCAGACCCGTACGCTTTCCCTGACCTTGTTCGTTTTTATTCATGAGGATTCACTCCTTTCAAAAGCTGCTGGCGCGCGCGAAACACGATGATCTTTACATTAGGCGCCGTCAAACCCGTGGCCTGTGCCGTCTCTTCGATCGACAGCTCTTCGCCGAAGCGCAGCCACAACACGTCAAAATCCCTCTCCGACAAAATCTCCCGCGCCTTCGCCCACAAATTCCCCGAGCGCTCGCTCGTCTCCGCCTGGCTCGCCGGCGACGGCCCCGGTGCCTCGCTCGCCTCGGGAATCTCCTCCCACCGCTTCGTGTCGCGGAAATGATTGAGCGCCGTCCGCCGCGCGATCGTGAGCAGCCAGTTGATCAGCGGCCGCTGCGGATCGAAACGCCCCAGACTGTGATACGCCTTGATGAACGTCCGCTGCGCCAGATCCTCCGCGTCCTGCTTGTGCCGGGTCATCTGATACAAAAAGTTAAACACCCGCCGGCTGTGCTGGTTCACCAGCGCCTCGAACGCCCGCCCGCTCCCATCCGCCGCCGCCCGCACGAGCGCGGCCTCCTCGGCAGTGATGCCGGGAGCCGTGTCGCCTGTCTCGGCGCTGGGTGCCTGCTGGGATAAAACCATGAGTTTCGTATGCGTCAGAACGGATCGGTTTCCTGTAGGGCCGGACCCCTGGTCCGCGCCGGATTGTCATCGTTACTGCGCGCTCGGCACCGCCGGCGCTTCTGGCGCGACCGGCGCCTCCACCGCTGCGGGCGCTTTCACACTCACGAAGAACGAGGCCTTCCCATCATTCTCGTCCACATAGCGGACCGTGAGGATGTAATTACCCGCGGCGCCCGCGAAAGGAAACCGCGCCGTTCCCCACGGATCGAGCGACTGGATCAGTTTCCCGCCCGAGGCATGGCCGCTGGAGAGCAGCGAATAATTCACCAACTCCATCTTCTCCGCTTCGACGCGCTCGCTCACACCCGAACCGTCCATCGGCGAAATCTCCACATAATCGATACGCGCATTCTCGCCCTCGTTGCGATGCCCCGTGAGCACGATGATTTCGCCGGGCCTGAGAGTGACGTTCGAAACAGTGCGCGAAACCAACGTTTTCGCACTCACGCCCATGTTCCCCAAGTTCTGGTCCGCCTTCCACTGCAAGACCACCTTCTCCTCAACCGCGGGGACGGGACCGCTGATCACATCGCGACGCACACCGTCGTCCACAGGCCGGTTTGGACGCGACCGCTGCTTCTGTTGCAACTCACGCCCCATCTGCACCAGCCGCTCGCTCGAATACGCCAGATGCAGCGTCACCGTTTTCTTTTCGCGCGTCACCGTCACCGATCTCAAAAACTCCGCCAGATATTTATCGTTCGTCTCGGCGAACGAAATCATCGCCGTGATTCCCTGCAAAATCTTCATGAGCTTGTCCGCCATGTCGTCCGAACTCGCCAGCAACTGCACATGCGCGAACGTCGCCTGTCCTTCTTCGCCCAGCTCGACCGACGCCGATTTCGTCATCTGCAAAATGCGCGCCTCGGGTCCATCGTTCTTAAAAAAATTTTCCGACGGCACCACACTCGCCGCCAGCACGAACGCCCCCGTCTGATTGCGGATCAATCCGTTCAGCGGCGAGTCCTTCGTCTTCGCCAGCGAACGCGCCTCGCCCCGGAAAACTTTATGCGCTTCCAGCAGCTGCGCCTTCGATTTGCTCGCGAGGACGATCGGCTCCTTCGGAAACGCCACGATCATCTCATTGCCCACCGCATACGCCTCGAAGGGCAGATCCTTCAGCTCGGTCAGCGCCTCGGGGTGCGACACCGTCGTCTGCGCCACCAAGCCCTCCGCGATCTTCCGCAGTTCCGGCGTGCCTTGGATGATCAACGCGCCATCCACCAGATTCGGATCCTTCTCGAAATTCGTGCCGTACGCCGTGATCGAGCCGATCGCCTCCAGCACCTTCGGAATATTCACCTGCAGCGGCACGTTTTCCTTTTTCATCTCCTGCGCCTGCAACGCCATCACCTGCGTCAGCACCTCCTTCCCAACCACGCTGGCTCGAAGATCGTTCAAATCGAGATGCATCACCCACTTCGCATCGGCCCCGACAATTTTCTGATCGAGCGCGGCAGAGACGGAGAGTGGAGCGAGCGACATCAGCGGTACGCCGAGCGCGAGGAGTGAGTGTGTGATTCGTTTCATAAAATCGGTTGGGTTATGCCCCTTATTCACGCCAAAGGCCGTGGAGGTTACACTTGCGGAAAAATCGTCCCGCGCCCCGCGCGCTCAATCCTTCGCCCGCTCCCCCGTCAGCTCCTTCATCGAAAACAACAACGCCGCCAGCCCCACAAATCCCGCCGCCAACGCCAGCACCGTCCCCGTCGCGGAAAAAACCGCCGCCCACGAAACCTCCTGCGCCACCTTCCCCATCACCGGCTCCAAAAACTCCCGCACCTGCCGCGTGATCGACACTCCGCTCAGCGGCGCGGGGATGTTCCCCACGCCCACTTCCACGATCGCCCCATACACGATGCCGACCACCAGGTAGCGCGTCGTCACCATCGCGCACAAAAATCCCAGCGCCACGAATCCCGCACTCGTCAGCATCTGCGCAATCAACACTCCGACCGACACCGACGACACATTCACCACATCCCGCTGCGCCGCAAAAAACACCGCCACCCCCCACGCCGGAATCCACGTCACCAGTGTGCACGCCGTGTGCGCCAGATACTTGAACGGCACAAACGCCCAGCGCCGTGCCGGCCGCGTGAATACATAATCCGTCACGCTCGACTTGAGCTGGTCCCGCATCGCCCCGCCGCCCGAGAGAAACGCCATCACCGGCACCACCACCGCCAGAAAAAAGTCCATCAACCAATCGAGATATTCCCCCGGCCGCTGCGGCGCCACTTCCGGCAAACACACCAGTGCCCACAGCACCGTCATGCCCGCGACCGTCAGCAGATGATTGCGCGACAAAAACTGCCATACCGTCAGCCGCCACACACCGCCGAACACGCGCCATTGATCCGGCTGCACACGAGGCCCACCCGCCGTCGGAGAAAAATCGCCGCCATTGCCACCGCCCATCGTCGCAGAGTTCGCATTCACATTCATGGCATCCTTCAAGAATCGATGGCCGGCGCCGGCCCGATGGCTTTCTCCAATGCACTGCTCGTCGCACGCACTTCAAAAATCCGCACTCCGCTTTCCAGCAGACACGTTTCAAACCGCGAATAAAACGCCTCCGGCTCGCGCCAGCGCACATGCAGCACGCCCGCCTCCGTCGCGATGTCGCACCCGCGCAGCAAATTTTGATCGAAAAGATAACGCGCCAGCTTCTCCGGCGACTCGCACCGGATCGTCGTCTCCGTCGGCCAGCGCTTCTTCGCCTCCGGCGAATCGAACTCCTGATTCGCCTTCGGAATGCGTCCCCACCGCAGCAGGATGAACCGGCTGCACAACGCCTCCAGATCGTGCAGAATATGGCTCGAAACGAGCACGCTCACGCCGTCGCGCGCCAGATCGCGCAACACCTGGCTGAACTCCTCGCGCCCCATCGGATCGAGTCCGTTCATCGGCTCATCGAGGATGATCAGCTCCGGCTCATGCAACAAACACTGCGCTAGCTTCACCCGCTGCCGCATGCCTTTCGAGTAAGTCGTGATTCGCTTCTTCCAATGCTGCGGCGCGAGCTGCACACGTTCGAGCGACGCTTGCGCACGTCGTTTCGCTTCATCGGCCGACAGCCCCGAAATCATCCCGAGCCCGGTCAGCCACTCCATCGGCCTCAGCCCCGCCGGCACCGCCTCGCTCTCCGGACAATACGCGAGCCGCGCCTGCACGCCGGGATTATTCCACGGACTCCCGCCAAACACCGTGATCGTCCCCGAGCTCGGCTTGATCTGCCCCGTGAGCAAACGAAACAGCGTCGTCTTGCCCGCGCCATTCGGCCCCACGAGCCCCGTGATTCCGCGATGTATCCGGAAGTTCACGTTGTTCAGTCCAAGAACAACGCCATAGAAACGGCTCAAATTTTCCGCGTGAACGATCGTGCTCATTCTGGACGCAACTTTCTCAAAAACACCACGGACGACAGCACCACGAACAGCCCGAGCGATTGCAGCGTTCCCGGCAGATCCTTCGCCGCCGCATCGCCGCTCCGGCGGTTCAAATCCTCGACCACCCCTTGATTGATCAACGGCAGCTTCCCCGCCGCATCCGCAAACGCCGCGTCCAGCCGCAACACACTCTTCCGCGCTTCATTCAGGCTGTGCGAAAAACTCGCCCGCTTCAGCCACACCGGCGAATTCGGCGGACCCGCCAGCGCACCCATCACGATCCAAAGCCCGATCCACATCATGATCGTGTTCCGCGACGAACGGTTCAACGCCGACACCCCCAGCGCCACCGACGCCAGCACGATCAGACTGATCCCGCCAAAAAACAGCGCCCGCCCCAACGGATCTAGCGAGTACAGGAAGAAATCGCCGTTCGGTGCCAAGATCATGCACAGCAGCCACCCGAAAATCAGCGGCCCCACCCATAGCAGCACGAGCAACCCCGCGATGATCCCGAGTTTCCCCAGCAGATAATCCGCCGACGTCAGCGGTCGCGACAGGTAGATGATCAACGCATTGCTCGCCCGGTCCCGCGCCACCAACCGCGGCACCAGCACCGTCAGCGCGATCAGACACAGCCCGAGCCCGAGATACGACTGCGCCCAGAACATCAGCGTGAACAACCCGTTCACACAAACATCTGGATACAATAGCACCAGCGCCCCGACCGCCTGCGCCACCGCCCTTATCCGCACACTATGCACCTGCAAATCGACTCCCTGCTCCAGCCACCCGCCGCTCACGACCGTCTGGCTGAACGCGAAACCCAGCGCCGCCATCCCCAGACTCGCCGTCCACGCGACGATCAAGAGAATCATGAAAAACTTCCCGCGAAAAAGCTGCCGCAGCCCCGTGGATGCGATCACCCAGCGGCGGTACATCACGCCGCGCGGTTTTTCGCGGCAGGGACTGAGTTCAAGCGTCGTTTCCATCGGCGGCGGCGAGTGAACGGAGGAAGAGTTCGTGAAGCGCGTTCGGATTGGCGACGATCTCGCCCGGCGGCAGGCGATGCTCGCGCAACAACTCCAAGAGCCACTCCACAGAGTCGGAATTCGACTCGATGCGGAAACGCCCGTTCGAGCGTCGCTCAAATTTATGCCCGCCCGCCATCAGCGCCGCCGCGAATCGCTCCGCCTCGGCCGACGGCGCGAACTCCACGATGCGCCGGTGGCGGTTCTTGAAATTCTCCATGCTGTCGTGCTCCAGCAACCGCCCGCGCGCGATGATCACCACCCGGTCGCAGATACGCTCGATGTCGTTCAGCAGATGCGACGAAATCACCACGCTCACACCGAGCTGCTTGTGCAGCGAACCGATGAGCCGCAGGAAATACTCGCGCCCCGCCGGATCGAGCCCGTTGGTCGGCTCGTCGAGAAACAAAATATCCGGATCGTGCACCAGCGCCTGCGCCAGCTTCACGCGCTGCTTCATGCCCGTGGAATACGTGTCGATCCCGCGATACCGCTCCTGCCCCATCCCGCAAAGATCGAGAATCTCATGCGCCCGCTGACGCGCCTCCTTGAACGAAAGCCCCGAGAGCTGCCCGCAGTAAGTCACATACTCGCAGCCCACCATCCCCGGGATGTGCGAATCCTGCTCCGGACTGTAGCCGACCTTCTCGCGCGACTCGCGATTGCTCGTGCGGATATCGCACCCGAGCACCCGCGCTACGCCCGACGTCGGCGTCTCCAGATTCAGGAGACACTTGATAAACGTGCTCTTCCCCGCGCCATTCGGCCCCAGCAGCCCGATCGTCCCCGGCGGCACCTTCAACGAAACATCATTCAACGCCCGGTGCCCGCCCGGATAAACCTTGGTCAGCTTTTCCGCCTCGATCACAAACTCCCGACGACGCAATTCATGCGGCAGCGCCGGAGGCAAAGCGGGGGTCGGTGTCGAAGAGGTCACGAAGCGAAATGGATGAAACAGGAGAGCGTTCCTCCGTGTTACACAACCACGTCCCCAAAAGTTACAGCCAATTCCCAAAACGCCCCGCCCCCTCCGATTCCGAGGCAGGGCAGGTTAGCCTTAACCCCGCCTGCTCGATTCGCGATCACCCCGCGCGCCCCGGACCGGCACTTGGCAAGTGCCGCCCCCATCGACCACGTTCCCACGCCCCACACACCGCTCTAAAATCCCATCGATTCCGTAATCCCGCTTAAAACCCCGCCCCCGAAACTCCCCCCACCTTCCTGGCTCCTTCTCCGACTTCTGGCATCTCGCCTCCTCACCCTCTCAGCTTCCTCTCTTCCGACCTCTGCGATCTCTGCGGTTAAAAAATTCCGCCGCCCGCCACCCCCACTCGCACTCATCTTGTCACTTGCCCCTTCGCCCTTGGCACCTCTTTCCACCCACCCCATACCTCCGATCATGAACTTGGCGGTCACCCCTCTGCGCTGCGTCCTGCTCGCATTGCTCCTGAGCCTCACGCGCCTCCACGCCGACGACAACACCGTCGCCTCCTCCTCCAACAATCCGCGCCCGCTCTCCACCACCGACCTCTCACCCGACTCCGAAAACGCCACCGACTCCACCGCTCCCTCCCGCTCACTGGCCACCACCACCGAGCCCGAAACCGTCGTCCTCCTCCACGGCCTCGGCCTCAACCGCCTCGCCATGGCCCGCCTCGCCAGCTCGCTCCGTCGCGACGGCTACCGCGTCATCAATGTCTCTTACTCCTCGCGCCGCGTCCCGCTCGAAGAACTCGCCTCCACCTGGCTCCCGGATCTTCTGCGTGCCCACAAAGCCGATACCGCCCCGCGCCTCCACTTCGTCACGCACTCCATGGGCGGCATCCTCCTGCGCCTCTACCTCCGCGAGCAACGCCCCTCCAACCTCGGTCGCCTCGTCATGATCGCCCCGCCCAACCACGGCAGCGAAGTCGCCGAAAAGCTCCGCAACAACTGCCTCTTCCGTCTCTTCACCGGCAAAAACGGCCGCCGCCTCGGCACCGGCCCCGACTCCCTCCCCCTCAGCCTCGGCCCCCTCGAAAACGCCGACCTCGGCATCATCGCCGGCAGCCGTTCGCTCAACCCGCTTTTCTCCTCCTGGATCGCCCACCCCAGCGACGGCAAAGTCGCCATCGAAAGCACCAAGCTCGCCGGCATGACCGACCACCTCGTCCTCCCCATCTCCCACACCTGGCTCCAATACCGCCGCCCCGTCATCGCCCAAGTGAAGACCTTCCTCCGCGAAGGAAAATTCGCCCACCCCGCCCCCCTGTAGGTCCAGACCTCTGGTCCGCGCCTCCCTCCATCGTTCTCTTACTCGTACTCGTTCTCGTTCTCCTCCAACTCCGCCGCCGCACCATCCCCGCGCCACACCGCCCCCAATCCTGTTAATCCTCTTAATCCTGTCCAAAAATCCCGCCCCTCCGCCTCCCCCATTCACCCTTCACCCCTCTCTCTTCACTCTTCCCATGAAGCCCCTCGTCGCCCTCCTCGCCCTCTCCCTCGCGGCCAACGCCATCCTCTTCCTCTCGCGACCTAAACCTTCGGCCTCCGCTTCCTCCTCGCCCCCGACCAACCCCGCCGTCGAAAAATCCTCCGCCAATTCCAACCCATCTCCCCACACCAGCTCCGTCCCCGCATCCCCGGCCTCGACCGCTTCCGTCTCCGCCAGCCCTCACGCCGCCCTCTGGGAAAAACTTCGCGCCGGCGATCCCTCCTCCGTCGCCGCCCTCCGCGCCGTCGGCTGGCCCGACGATGCCATCCGCACCCTCGTCGAATCCATCGTCCAGGACGCCTACCGCGACCGCTTCAAAGCCCTCTGGCCCTCCGGCGCTGCATCCGAATACTGGAGACAGGACGCCCTCTACAACCGCAACAGCCCAGAGCAGCGCAAAGCCAGCCTCGCCCTCAACCGCGAGATGCACGCCCTCCTCAAATCCCTCCTCGGCCCCGACTACACCCCCGAGCGCTCCTGGCGCGACACCCGCTACGCCAGCCTCACCCCTGCCCAGGCCGAATCCCTCCGCATGATCGAGGACGACTACAACGTCCTCCTCGCTGAAGTTCGCGGCAATCCGACCATGGGCAGCCGCACCATCCTCCTCGCCGAAGACCGCGAAAAACTCCGCTTCCTCGAGAACGAAAGAGCCGCCGACATCGCCAAAACCCTCTCCCCGTCCGAACTTCTCGAATACGAGCTCCGTCACTCCCAGGCCGCCAGCTACCTCCGCGGCAACTTCGCCGGCCTCCGCCCCACCGAGGAGGAGTTCCGCGCCCTCTTCCCGCTCCAGAAAGCCATGCTCGAAAAAACCGGCTCGACCTACAGCTCCAGCAGCGCCGACCGCACCCTCCGCGAACAAGCCCAGCGCGAGATGGATGAAGCCGCCAAGTCCGTCCTCTCGCCCGAACGCTACGAAGAATACACCCGCGCCAAAGACTACGAATACAGCCGCCTCGTCATGATCGCCGACCGCCTCCAGCTCCCGCCCGCCAGCGTATCCGCCGCCTACGACATCAAAACCGACATCGAAAAACGCTCCCGCGAACTCCGCCCCTCCGGCCCCGACGGCATGAAGAATTTCAACGCCGCCCGCGCCCAACTCGCCGCCGAAGCCGAGAAACGCCTCCTCGACACCCTCGGCCCGCGCGCCCTCGAAATCTACAAATCCAACGGCGCCTACTGGCTCACCAACCTCACCCCGTCCACTTCCGCCCGATGAAAATCCTGATCATCCTCCTGCTCGGCGCTTCCCTCGCCGCCAACGCCCTTCTCGTCCTCAACCGCGACAACCCTGCCGCCCCCTTCGCACTCACGCGCACTGCCGCCGCCGCCAAAAAAGCCCCGCACGCCCCCGCCCTCCCCCCGGAGACCTGGGCCCTCGTCACCACCGGCGACCCGTCCTCCGCCGCGAAACTCCGCGAGCTCGGCCTGCCCGACTCCGTCATCCGCGCCCTCATCAAACACCAGATCGAGCTCCGCTATCGCGACCTCGAAAAAGCGCTCTACACCACCGGCAACGACGCCTTCTGGAAACGCGACTACCACTCCTATTCCTGGCGCCCCGCCGACCCCGGCAAAGCCCTCGACCTCCGCCGCGAAAAAACCGCCGAGACCAAGGCCCTCCTCGGAGATCTCGCCGAGGAAGAAACCATCAACACCGACTACCGCACCGCCTTCCTCCCCGCCGCCAAAGCCGAACAACTCCGCCTCATCCGCGAAGACTACGAAGCCCTCCGCCAGCCCTACCAAAGTTACGACGGCATCACCCTCCCCGAAGACCGCGAAAAACTCGCCCTCCTCGAACGCGAGGAACGCGCCGATCTCGTCCAGCTCCTCACCCCCGAGGAACTCGCCGCCTACGACCTTCGCAACTCCCGCACCGCCCAGCAACTCCGCTACCAGCTCGCCGCCTTCGATGCCACCGAGGAGGAATACAAAACCATCTTTGCCCTCCGCCAGGCCTACGACGAGAAACACCTCCCCCAGACCGGCAACAACATCCTCTACAGTTCCGTCCAAGGCCCGCAAAAAGCCCGCGAGGAACTCTCCGCGCAGATCAAAGCCGCCCTCGGCGACGAACGCTACGCCGCCTACGAACGGTCTCAGGATAACGAATACCGCACCCTCTCTTCCATCGCGAAACGCCTCGAACTCCCGCCCGAAAAAGCCATCGAGGCCCACGCGCTGAAAGCCGTGTACGAAAAGAAACTCCGCGAATTCCGCCCCGTCCCCGGCACACCGCCGCAGGAACAACGCGCCGCCTTCCTCGCCAGCCTCAAGCAGGAGGCCGACACCGCCTACACCGCCATCCTCGGCGAAAAAGGCTACGCCGCTTATCAAGAATACGGCCAGATCCCCCGCCGCCTCCAACCCCCGCCCCCATCCACCCCCAAACCCTGACCCCGCCTCCGCCACTCTTTCTCTTTCCTCTTTCTCTTACTCTTTCGTCAGCCCTGTCCGGCGTCTCCTCCGATGGAGGCGCGACGCCCCCTCGCGCATTCGCCCCCGCAGGCCAGCTTGCTCCGCGCCCCCTCCCCGATTCCGCTCGGCTCATCCGTGCCCATCCGCGCCATCCGTGGTTAAAAACACTCCGAACCGCGCTGCCGTCCCTCCGCGCTTCCGCGATCCCCTCCCCCGCCTCACACCGGCGCCAGCCCGATCACCAATCCCACCGTCGCCCCATACGCGATGTGCCCGATGAAATGCGTCAGCGCCACCGAGAACCCCGCGTTCCGGTATTCCTCCAGCGGATGCTGATCCGCCACCACCCAGCACAACGACAGACTCACGATCAGCCCGTGAAAAACCCCGAATCCCGTCCCCGCCCCCAGCGCCGAGGGCCAGTCCGATAACTCCAGCCCGATTAAGAGCACCGTATAGATTTGCCCGAACACGATCGCCGACAGCGCGTGCAAAATCAGCCCCACCGGAAACGCAGTCTCACGCGACTTCGTGAACAAACTTCCCACCGCCACGATCATGTCGCCCCGCGCCCAGCCCGAGCGCGCCACCAGTTTCATCACCGCCGTCATCGCCAGCGCGCCGCACAGACCGGCCAGCGCCGCATACACCAAAAATTCCGCAATCGTCGTCGCAGGATTCATCGCGTTCCAAGGGGTTGAGGTTGGGAAAACTCGCGCAACGGCACAGCGGATACACCGCGCCTGCGCCCCGCACCTTACTCACGCCGCCCCAAAAAGCACGCGCCCCCACCATTTCCCTCCCCTCCGCCAATCGTTCTCTTTCCTCTTTCTCTTACTCTTTCGTCAGCCCTCCTCTCCGACCTTCCGGCTCCGTCGTTGGGCTGGCTCTCTGATCCACGCCGATCCGACCCGGGAGAAAGATTAAGAGAAAGAAGAAAGAGAACGCCCCAGCTCCGCCCTTCCGCATTTCCGCGCTTCCGCGATCAATCCCTTCACCCTCCACTTTCGCCATCTCCCATTTCACTCTTCCGCAGCCGCTTTCTCCTACTCGCTACTTCACGCGCGCGCGGCGCGCAAATTTCACACACCCCGCCCTCGACACGCCCGCGCGCCCTTCGCTTTCCTCCCCGCATGGCCAAATCGCGTACGCCCGAAATCCGCCGGCTCCCCAAAAAAGACTACGAAGCCCGCGCCGCCGTCCTCCGCGAAAAACTCGTCCAGCTCCAGGTCCGCCTCAAAGAAGCTCCCTTCAAAATCCTCCTCATCGTCGCAGGCGTCGAAGGCGCCGGCACCGGCGACCTCCTCAACACCCTCGGCTCCTGGCTCGACCCCCGCGGCGTCGAAACCTTCTCCTTCCGCGATCCCTCCGACGAGGAACGCGAACGCCCCTTCCTCTGGCGCTTCTGGCGCAGCCTTCCCACCAACGGCCGCATCGGCATCTACGCCGGCTCCTGGTACACCGAGACCCTCCGCGCCGCCCTCCACGAAACGCCGTCGCCACACGATCTCTCCACTGAGTTCGAACGCATCCGCCACTTCGAAAAACTCCACGCCGACGACGGCACCTTGATCATCAAGATCTGGCTTCATCTCTCCAAAACCGCCCAGGGCCGCCGCCTCCGCGCCCTCTCCTCCGACGAATCCACCGCCTGGCGCGTCTCCCCCGATCACTGGCAATACCACCGCCACTACGCCCGCCTCGCCCGCCTCGCCAACTCCATCCACCGCGCCACCCACCGGCCTCACGCCCCTTGGACCATCCTCGACGCCGAGGACGAACGTCACCGCAACCTCGACGTTGCCGAACTCATCCTCAACCGCTTCAACGCCCACCTACGCAAACACGGCCGCCCCCAAAAATCCAAAACCCCCACCGCCGCCACCCGCCGCCCGCTCCGCCCCGCCGGACTCAAACGCCTTCAATCGCTCCCGCTCGACCAGGAACTCTCCGCCGCCGAGTACGAAGCCAAGCGAGAAAAATGGCTCGGTAAACTCAACCAGGCCGTCCGCACCGCCTCCGCCGCCAAACGCTCCATCGTCTTCGCCTTCGAAGGCTGGGACGCCGCCGGCAAAGGCGGCGCCATCCGCCGCCTCACCAGCGCCATCGACGTCCGCGACTACCGCGTCATCCCCGTCGCCAAACCCACCGACGAGGAAAAAGCCCACCACTACCTCTGGCGCTTCTGGAGAAACATTCCCCGCGCCGGCCTCACCGCCATCTTCGACCGCTCCTGGTACGGCCGCGTCCTCGTCGAACGCCTCGAAGGCTTCGCCCGCGACGACGAATGGCGCCGCGCCTACGCCGAGATCAACGACTTCGAACGACAACTCACCGAACGCGGCATCGTCGTCGTCAAATTCTGGCTACACATCGGCCGCGACGAACAACTCCGCCGCTTCCGAGCCCGCGAAGAAACCGTCTACAAACGCCACAAGATAAACGACGAAGACTGGCGCAACCGCCGCAAATGGGACGCCTACGAAATCGCCGTCGGCGACATGCTCGCCCTCACCGACACGACAACCGCCCCCTGGCACCTGATCCCCGCCAACAACAAACGCCACGCCCGCCTCCAGATCCTCAAAACCGCCTGCAAGCAAATCGAGTCCGCCCTCCAACCCAAGTAGGTCCAATCCGAGGTAGGGCCGGCACGCCGTGCCCGGCCTTCATCATCCAGGTAGGGCCGCCACGCCGTGGCCGGCCTTCATCGTTCGAGGTAGCGCCGCCACGCCGTGCCCGGCCTCCTAACCTCATTTCCCCGCAAAAACGCCCTTCCCCCACCGCCCCAAATAAACCACAACCGCGCCATGGGGGAGCCGGACATCACTGCGTCGCATCATCGCTCGTACACGCCCGCACCCCTCACGTACGCCGCAAATTACAACGGACCACAACGCCAACGCCTGCCGCACGCCGTGCCACCATGGGTGCCCGACAACGCGCTCTACTTCATCACCCTCACCTGCGCCGTTCGCAGCGTGAACCAACTCGCCCGCCCCGACACCGCGCATGTCCTGCGCGACAGCCTGCGCTTCCGTCAGGAATGCGGCCATTGGCAGATCTCGCTGGTTCTATTGATGCCCGATCATCTGCACGCCCTGATCCGGTTTAATCCCGTACGAGGCATCCAGCGCACCATCCTCGACTGGAAACGCTACACCGCGAAAGCGGCCCGCGTGCAGTGGCAGCAGGATTTCTTCGAGCACCGCGTGCGCGACGAAGCGGCCTGCCAGGAGAAGTGGCGTTACATCCTGTTCAACCCCGTGCGCGCAGGCCTGGTTAAAACCCCCGAAGAATGGCCCTACGTGTGGTCCAATGGACAATGGCACATTCCGAGGTAGGGCCGGCACGCCGTGCCCGGCCTCCGTCATCCAGGTAGGGCCGCCACGTCGTGGCCGGTCTGATCGCCGATCCGTATTCATAACCCGAATGCTGCCCTATGTGAGAAATGCATCACCCCAAAGCCGCACCTCGCCAAAAAACTTTGCGCCTCGACCGCCCACACACAGCCACCTAGTCATTCCCCCATCGCGAGAAACCCCACCCCTAAGGCAGCACCGAGCGCAGCCGAATAACACTGGCAGGCAAAAACATGAAGCCCACCGAACGGACCCTGACATGGATCGCTACCTTCTTTTGCTTGGTGGTGCTACCGATGGACTGCACTGCCGTTACCGAGCCCAGGAAGGCAGCCACGCCACCTGTTTATCCGCAGTCGGAGTTATTGTGGGCGGATACGCGGGCATCGGCTCCTCCCGACCTGCGACCGATATTGGATCGCGTTGCCGCACAAGAGGGAGGGGATCGCTGGAATGGTCCATATAGGCTGGCAGAATTGGACGAGAAACTAGCGCCGAATCTTAAATCCGCAGAGTATCGCGGCTGGCTTTTAAAAGCGTATAAGCCCGAGGCGTCGGACTATTACGTTATCAGCAAGATCGTAGGCTATTCCTACAGAGATCAGAAAGGCACTTTCAGCACGATCGATCGATTTCCGGTTTGTATATGCATCGTGGCGGGCTCGGGACAATACCGGCGTTACGTGTTCAATACTGCGGGAACCGATGGTCGGGCGGTGAAATAAAAGAGTGCAAACTCTTCACTTTGCACACGCCTGCGACAACCGCTCGCAACTCATGAGGTCTCCCGAAAGTTGCTCGCCTCCACAAGTGGCACCCCGAGCCCAGCCTTCAACGTTCGGACAGCGCCGGCACGCCGTGCCCGGCCTCCTCATCCGGGTAGGGCCGCCACGCCGTGGCCGGCCTTCATCGTTCGGGCCTCGCCTCCACCCTCGAATCGTATTCATAACCCGAATGCCGCATTATGTGAAAAATGCATCACTCCCAAAAAAGCCGCACCTCGCCAAAAAACTTTACGCCTCGAGCGCCCCCACACAGCCACCTAGCCATTCCCCTCCCATGGCGAGACCCCACAAACCCCAAGCTGCACGTGGCGCAGCCGAATAACACTATTCCGCAAAACCATGAGCACGTCATTCTGGACAAAGAAGCGAACGGGCCCGCAGGCGAATTTGGCTTTTCTGATCCTGGGCTGCTTGAGCGCGTTGGTGATGGCGTGGATTCGTAGAGAGAGTATGCCGTTTCTCGTCTGCTTCCTCGGGCTGTCTATCTCACTGGCAATTTCGGCGCTTCGATTTGCTCGTGCGAATAGAGATAGCCTGACGGCTGATAAGTGGCCGGAGGAGAATTCCCCAAAGTGAAAGAAGAGCTCAACAAGCCGCTACACCGCAACGCCTCGACCAAGTCTGTTTCGAGTTTCCATCCGCCAGTCCGGCGTAGCTGACCGGAAACCATCAGTCCGCGCCCAAGCCCACTCCGTCGCCTCAAATTCATGCCCATGAGCGAAGACGCTTCCAATGGATACGACGAGATCGCGAGCATCTACATTGCCAGACGCGGCACGCGCGCACTCGTCGGAGATTCGATCGGCGCCGCCACCGTGCGGGCATGGGCGCATGCTTTTCCCCGCGGAGCGATCGTCCTCGACCTCGGCTCCGGCCCCGGTGAGCCGGGCACGCGTATTCTACGAGAGGCCGGCCTCGCGACCTGCGCAGTCGATGCATGGCCGGCGATGGTCACCGCATTCCGCGAACGCTTCCCATGCGTCCCCATAGAGCAAAACACGGTCGAAGCCTCCGCATTCTTCGACCGCACCTTCGATGGCGTGCTTGCCTGGGGACTCCTGTTCTTACTCAAGCCGTCCGCTCAAGCGCTCGTCATCGAGAAAGTGGCGCGCGCGCTCAACCCCGGCGGGCGCTTTCTTTTCACCGCCCCCAAACAGCCCCTCGAATGGCTCGACGCCATGACCGGCCGCGAATCGCGCTCACTCGGCGCGCAAACCTACGATCGACTGCTGCGCGATGCCGGTCTCACGTACGTAGCCGACGCAGAGGACGAAGGAGAGAACCACTATTACTTCGTCGAGAACGTCCTCCCGGCCACGGCTCGGAAGGACGGCCATCCCTTTCAAATTTCCAGTCGCCAGCGCGGCGCAACTGATCAGAGACGTCCGGCATAAGATGAATCTCCCGCTGAAACTCATTTTTATTTTCAGCGCTCTCCTCTTCAGCGGATGCGCTACGAATGACTTCAAGGTCATGGATGCCTTGCGCGTCGGTATCACAAAGGAAGAAGCCAATGCGACGATTGCCACACACGGCTTTGAGCGTTCACAGACTCTCGAACGCCCGGCATCCGGCTGGATCTCCGATGGCACGTTTACCAACCTTCCATCGCGGGCTCGCGCAGTGGAAGAACGATCCCATCAGAAGATTGTGACCGCTGAGTATTACCCAGTAGGCCACGGCTTGTTCGGCGCTGGGCAGCTATTCCTTTTCTATGGTGAAGATGGCCGTCTGGTGAATTTCTACCGATACCAAATCAACTGAAAAAGCGCCCAGCCAGTCGCTACCGCTAAGCACCTACCCGTTTCGAGTTTCAAGCCTCCCGCCCGGTGCCCGTCCTCCAAGCGTGATCGCTCCGCGCTTTGCCACAGCATAACTCACCCATGATCCCCGCCCGTTATTTGCTCTGGATAGACTGCGCAGGCGCATTGCTCGCCGGGATTATCGTATTCCTGCTGTCGGAGCAGCTGGTCGCGCTCCACCGCTTTCCGAAGGCCATCATTATGACGATCGCGACGGCAAACGTGGCGTACGGCTGCTTTTCCCTGTCACTTGCCCGCTGGCGGCAGCGACCACAGGCGATGATCGTGTTGCTCGCCGCGGCCAACGTAACCTGGGCCCTCGCGTGTATTGCCGGGGCGGCCATGCTCTGGAGCGAAGCATCGCTCTTCGGCCTCGCACACCTGCTCCTCGAAGGTGCCTACGTCGCCTTCCTCGCAACGAACGAATGGATACAACGCGAAAAACTCGCCAGCGATTCCTTCAGCATCTCGCCAACAAAGTAGATCCCTACGCCATCATGCCGCCAGCCCCCGAAAAATCCCCCATCATCCTCCCGCCCGGCGCTGGTCGCGTATATGACTGCGGCCCGATGCGCGCCGTCTTCAAAGCCGACGAAGCCGAAACCTCCGCCCGTTATAGCGTCTCCGAGTGGACCGTCGCGCCGCACAGTCCCGGCTCCGGCCCGCATGCACACGAGGAAAACGACGAACTCTTTCTTATCACCGAAGGCACGCTCGCCGTGCGCATGGGCGACAACTGGATCGATGCCCCGCGCGGCACCTTCCTGCGTATCCCCGCAGGCATGACTCACGACTTCGAAAACCGCACCGCTTCGCCCGCGACGCTCTTCAACGTCTTCCTCCCCGGCGGATTCGAGCGCCAGATGCCCGACATCGTCGCCTGGTTCGCCAACCAACCCGGCGCCCCGAAAAAATCCTCCGCTCACTGAGCAGGTGTCTCTTCCCTCACTTCTCCGCCGCCAGCTTCGCCAGTAACTCCACCAACGTCCGGTGATGCAGCGGCTTGTTCAGCAGCATCCGGAAGTGCGGCCTCAGCGCCTGCCGCGCCTCCGTCCCCATCCCCACATGCACGAGCCCGATCATCCGCGCCCCTCGCCACTTCTCGCTTTGCAAACGCTCCTTCTCCTTCCGCAAAAAGTCCGCGTCGCAGTCCACGACCGCCAGCTCCCACTTGCCGCTGTTGAGCGCCGCGCCGTCCAGCGGCACCGGCAGCCCCCCCGCCGCCGACAACTCGCGTGACAATTCCCGCCGCAGCGAATCCTGCCGCGTCACCACCGCGACCCTCATCCCGCCCAGCGACGCCGCCGGCGGCAGCTTCTCCGGCGACATCCGGCAACGCACCGTGAAATAAAACGTCGAGCCCCGCCCCGGCGTGCTCTCCAGCCGGATCTCCCCGCCCATCATCCGCACCAGATTGCGCGAGATCACCAGCCCCAGCCCCACGCCGCCGTACCGCCGCACACTCGACGAATCCAGCTGCGAAAACGCATGAAACAACTTCGGCCGGTTCTCCGGCGCGATGCCGATGCCCGTGTCCCGCACCGCAAACTCCAGCGTCAGCCCGCCATCCTCCAGCTCCGCCATCAACTGCCCCTGCGTCCCCGGCAACTCCGCATCGAACGGCGCCAGCGTCAGCGCCTTCCCCGTCAACAACCGCGCCGACACCGACACCTCGCCCACCGACGTGAACTTCAACGCGTTGCCCACGAGGTTCACGAGCACCTGCCGCAACCGCCCCGCATCGATCATCACCAGCGCGGGCACATCCGGGTCCACTTCGTGCAACAACTCCAGCCGACCCTCCGCCGCGCGCCCCGCCAGAATATCCAGCACGTTCTCGATCGCCGCGCGTACATCGCACGGTGTCGCATCGAGCTGCAACCCGCCCGACTCGATCCGCGTATAGTCCATGATGTCACCCGTCAGCTGCACCAGCGCCTCGCTGCTCGTCCGGATCGTCTGCACATACTCGCGCTGCTCCGGCGAGAGCGGCGTATCGAGCAGCAGATTGGTAAAGCCCACCATCCCGTTGAGCGGCGTGCGCACCTCATGGCTCATCGTCGCGAGAAACACGCCCTTCGCCTTGTCGCCCGCCTCCGCCCGCTCCTTCTCGCGGCGCAGCGCCTCTTCCTGCCGGTGCAGCTCCGTCGCGTCGTTCAGCACCGCGATGAATCCTTCGATCCGCCCGCCCTTCCCGTGCACCGGCGAAACCGTTCCGCGCGCCGGATAAAGCTCCCCGTTCTTCCGCCGCCCTGCCAGCCCGCCCGTCCACGAACGCCGCGCCTCCAGCCGCGCCCCGATCTCCGCGATCAACGCCTCCGGCGTCTCCTCCGACAACAACTCCTTCCACAACCTCCCGACCGCCTCGTGCCGCGAGTATCCAGTTTGCTGGCACAGCCCGCCGTTCACGTACTCGATGCGCCCGTGCGGATCGGCCACCAGCACCGCCGAGTCGCTCTCCTCCACCGCACCGCTCAACTTGTCGATCATCGCCGTCTGCGCCGCGAACCGCCGCATGAACAGATACACACCCAGCGGCAGCCCCAGCAGCAGCCAGACATAAAGCGCCCCGCGCATCCCCGCCTCGAACAGTCCGCCCTGCCAGTCGTCCGCCGCCACATCCAGCGCCACAAATTCCTTCGCACTGTCCGGCTCCCCCGCCGCCCCGACCAGCGCATACCCCGTCACCCACTCCCCGAACGAGTCCTTGATCGGCCCCTCCGTCGTCGCCTCTCCAGTCCTCAAAAGCGTCCGCAATCCCGGCATCTGAAACGCCTCCGGAAACACATCCCCGGGCCGCGACTCCTCCTTCGCCCCCACCGGCTCCGAATCCGCCAGATAGATCACCTTCCCCCGGTCCGGCACATAACGGAACAACGACACGAACCGCACGCTCGGATGCACCGCCCGAAGCTCGATCAGCTTCCGCTTCACGATGGCATAGTCAGCCGTCAGCTCATCGCTCCGCTCCCCCGCCAGCCCCTTCACCCGCTCCGGAATAAAAGCCAGCGCACACCGCCGCGCATCCGCCTCCAGCTCCCCCAGCCTCCGCCCTCGCAACGTATCGCGGCTCCACCACCCCGTCAGCGCGCCAGCCAGGACGATTCCCAGCGCGACCCAGACAATCTTGTAGCTTCTAAACATCGGCGGCTTTGCGTGTTGCGAATAGCCGCGACGCAACCGCCCGTCCGTCCGTCTGGCAACGCGGAACATGCCCCTACCCTCCGCCCGCCGCCTTCTCATGGGAAATTCACAAGCCCGCCCCGGCCCGCTCCGCCGCTCCTCGCCCAAAAATAAAGCCGCCACCGGCGTGTACCGGTGGCGGCCTTATGAAAGAAAATATTCGGGGTCCTGACTTACTTCTCGAGATGACCGGAAACGAGCTTGGTCATTTCGAACATGCTGACCGACTTCTTGCCGTTGAAGACAGCCTTCAACTTGTCGTCGGCGTTGATCTGGGTCTTCACCTTCTTGTCCTGAAGGCCGTTCTTCTTGATATAGTCCCAGAGCTTCTTGGTGAGCTCCGTACGGGGGAGCGGTTTCGCACCAACAACGGCCGCGAGGGTCGCATTGGGGGTAACCGGTTTCATGAATGCAGCGTTGGGTTTACGAGCGGATTTTTTTGCCATAGCGGAAAGCGGGTCTAGGCCGTCGTCACTTGAATGCAATGTTTATTTAGGAGGGGAAAAATCGATTTCTCAGAGGTAAAATCGCCTCTTGACCGCCCTCAGCGAACCCGCTCATCGACCTGCACAAACTGCCGGTGCAGCTCAGCGTATCGACCGTTTTGAGACAAAAGCGACGCGTGCGTTCCGCGCTCCGCCACGCGCCCGCCATCGAGCACCAGCACCAGGTCCGCGTGCCGGATAGTGCTCAGGCGGTGCGCCACCACGAAGCTCGTCCGCCCCTTGACCAGCTCCGCCAGCGCGCGCTGCAGCCGCGCCTCCGTGAGCGCGTCGATCGCGCTCGTCGCCTCATCCAGAATCAGGATACGCGGATCCGCCAGCAGCGCCCGCGCGAAGCACACCAGCTGCCGCTGGCCCGCCGAGATGCCTCCGCCCTTCTCGCCCACCTGCGTCCCCAGCCCGTCCGGCAGCGACTCCAGCAGGTCGAGGCAGTCCAGCTTCGCCGCCGCCTCGCGCACTTCCGCGTCCGACGCCTCCGGCCTCCCGAGCCGGATGTTCTCCATCACCGTCCCGCTGAAGAGGAAGTTCTGCTGCTGCACCATCCCCATCTGCGCATGCAGCGACTGGCTCGTCAGCGTGCGGATCTCGCGCCCATCGACCAGCACTTCGCCCTCCGTCGGCAGATAAAACTTCGCCGCCAGATTGATGATCGAGCTCTTCCCGCTGCCCGTGTGCCCCACCAGCGCGACCGTCTGCCCCGGCTCCGCCACAAACGACACGTCATGCAGCACCGGCCGGCCCTTCTCATAGGCAAACCCCACGCGTCGAAACTCCACCCGCGCTCCCGCCTGCGTTGCCGATCCGCCGCTCCGCGGGTCCGCCAGCTCCACCGCATCCGGCGCATCCTCCCATTCGGGTTTTGTATCGAGCAGTTTGAATACACGCTCCGCGCTGGCCATCGCCACCAGCGCCTGGTTGTACTGGTTGCCCAGCACCTGCAGCGGCGCAAAGAACTGGTTCGCGAAAAGGAAAAACTGGATCAGCACGCCCACGTCCGTGCCGTGGTGCAGCACCTGCCAGCCGCCCAGCACGAGCAGGATCGAGACGAAAAACTGGCTGTTCAGCTCCAGCAGCGGGATCAGCACCGCCGAGGTTCGCGCCAGCGCCACGTTGTATTTCGAGTGATCCGCCAGCAGGCTCCGGAACAATCCCGCGTTGGTCTCCTGCCGCACGAAACCCTGCGTCACACGGATGCCGTTCACCGACTCCGCCAGCGTCGCCGTCACCCGCGTGAAACTCTCCTGCGCCGCGCGCGAGTTCTGGCTCAGCCTCGCGCGAAAGTGCCGGTTGATCGCCCACAGGATCGGCGCCATGCCCACGACCACCAGAAACAGCATCCAGTCGATCACCGCCATCACCACGGCCGCGAAAACCATCTGCCCGATCTGCACGATGCTCACGAAAAACACATCCTGAATCGCCGTCCGGATCGTCTCCACATCCGATGTCATGCGACCGATGATACGCCCGAGCTTCACCCGGTGGAAAAAACTCATCGGCATCCGCTGCACATGCGCGAACACTTCGTTCCGCAGCTTGTTCACGACCGACTCCCCCAGCTCCAGCGCGAAGCGCTGCCGGAAGTGGAAAAACCCGTCCGTCAGCACCGCGAGCGCCGCGTACGCCCCGACCCCCCACAACATCAGGCGCGCGTCGTGATTCGCGATCGGCCCCGCGATGATCTCGCTCACCAGCCAGACAAGTCCCGGCAATTGCGCCGCCCGCACCAGCGTGAGCACGACAAGCCCGTTCCGCTTCGCCGCATGCACCCGCATGTAGCCGAACAGCCGCCGGATGATCGCCCAGTCGAGCGGCATCGACTGCGTTTCATTATCTTCCTCGTCGCGCAACCGCTGCACGAGAGACAACGGCCTTCCCGGTGGGGGCGCTGCCGGTTCCGGAGTCGGTGTTCTCATGACGGCACGCCTCCCGTTCCCGATGCCTTCGCGCTTTCCCGCAACTCCCCGCGATCCACCAGCTGCAAATCCGCCACGCGCAGATACGGCCCCGGCACCCGCATCAACTCTTCATGCGTCCCTTGCTGCACGATCCTCCCCGCCTCCATCACGATGATGAAATCCGCCCGCCTCAGCGTGCTCAGCCGGTGCGCCACGATAAACGTCGTGCGCCCCGCGATCGCGTTGTCCAGCGCCTCGAAAATCTCGTGCTCCGTTTGCGCGTCGATCGCCGCCGTCGGATCGTCGAGCAACAAGATCGCCGGCTCCAGCAACACCGCCCGCGCGATCGCCAGCCGCTGCCGCTGCCCGCCCGACAGCCCGCTGCCGCTCTCGCCGAGCACCGTGTCGTAGCCTTGCGGCAGCGCCGTGATGAAGTCGTGCGCCGCCGCGATCTTCGCCGCCTTCTCGATCTGCTCGCGCGTCGCGTCCGGATGCCCGAACGCGATGTTCGCCGCCACTGTGTTGCTGAACAAAAAGCTCTCCTGGAAAACCAGCCCGATGTTCCGCCGCAAATCGTCGAGATGCAGCTCGCGCACATCGACGCCATCGACGAGCAACCGGCCGCTCGTCACATCGAAAAACCGCGGGATCAGACTCATCAGCGCGCTCTTCCCCGCCCCCGTCGCCCCGAGGATCGCCACGCACTGCCCCGGCTTCACCACCAGATCCACTTCGCGCACCACCGACTCCACTCCGCGGTAAGAAAACGACGCCTTTTCGAAACGCACCTCGCCCTGGAGTTTTGGATACCGCCGCGGATTCGGCGCGTTTTTCACCTCCACCTCCGCGTCCATGATCTCGAAAACCCGCCGCGCCCCGATCAACGCCTGCTGCACGCTGTTCACGATATTCGCCACTTGGTTCACCTGCCCGGAAAACTGCTCCAGCAATCCCGCGAACACCACCAGCCCCGTGCCCAGCGCCAGCTGCCCGTCGATCACAAGCCACCCGCCGTACCCGAGCAGCACCATCATGTTGACGCGCGTGAGAAATCCCACCGACGGACTGAACAAACTGATGCTCCAAAAAATACTCTTCTGCTGCTCCAGCACCGCCCGGTTGCTCCGCTCGAACTTCGCCCGGTCCTCCCGCTCCCGTCCGAAGCCCTTCGTCACCTGGATGCCCTGCACACTCTCCGCAAAATTCTGCACCATCTTGTCCACCAGCTCCCGATTGCGCGCCACCGCCGGCTGCACCCGCCGCGAAAAAATCCACGACACCAGCCACAGCACCGGCGTCGTCGCCAAACACGCCAGCGCCAGCCCCGCGTGGATGCTCGCCATGTAGATCACGTAGACAGTGAGTGAGATGACCATGATCACGCTCTGGATCAGCACTTGATCGACAAACATCCGCACCGCCTGCACATCGCCCGTCACCCGCGTGATGATCGAGCCCGTCGAGTTCGCGTCGAAAAACCGGAAGCTCAGCCGCTGCAGTTTCTCGTAAATTTCGCTCCGCAGATGGATCACGATCTCCTGCTGCACGAGCTTGTTCACCGCCATCGTGTACAGGTAGTTGAGCACCGCGCGCGTCACGGCCAGCGCCAGAATGGATGCCGCGATCAACACGATCACCCGCATCGGCGCCCAGTCGCGCGGCAGCTCGAACCCGAATTTCTCCTCCGGAAACGCCACCGGTTTCTCCGCCGGCAGATCGCCGCGCTCGCTGAGCACATGCCGCACATAATCGATGCCCACGCCCGTCAGACTCAACCCGCTCAACCCCAGCGTCAGCAGCACCAGCTGCAACCCCAGCACCTGGCAGCACCGCGTACGGTACCGCCACGCCAGTCCGAACATCCGCGCGATCAACGTCCCATTGGACAGCGCGTTTTCAGTGTTCGTCGGCACAGACATGTCCTCCACGCTGACCCTTTTTTAGAAAATGAAAACACACGTTTCATTTTCCCGCCCTATGCGTGCCTGCACTCCTATGCCGTATCCTAAAACCCGGCACACCCACCCAATGCAGGCGGGATGCGCCCGCCCCTCACTGCCCCCACAAACCACCCGCTTCCGCCAACCCCCGCCTCATGGCGTCCCATTCGTTGTCGTCGGGGCAGGCACACCTTGCGCCGGCGCGCCCGTCGCCGCCTGCCGCGCCGCGCGCCTCCGGCGCACTTCGTTGGCCACATTTTCCAGGCGCTTCGCCTCTTCCGCCGGATTCGATGCCACCGCCGGAGCTCCGCCCGGCAAAACCGCCGGTCGCACCTGCGCACCGCCGGTCATCGGCACAGCCGTCACCGTCCCGTCAAACCGCGCCTCTTTCAAAGTCAGTGTCTGCACCCGCCCCTGATATTCCACCGAGATCGACGATCTCGCCGCGTCGAATGTCTTCACCACATACCCATTCCCCGTTTCGTTCGCCTTCACCCACGTCCCCTTTTGCGAAGCGGGCTCGTAAATACCGAACATCATGCCCTCCGACGTCTGCATCACCCCGCGCAGCTCGATCGGCGAATTCTCCGTCGGCGCCGCCATCGCCTGCCCGTTCTTCGGCACAAACGGCGACTCCGTCGAAATCTTCGCCTCCACTCCAGTCGTCAGACCAACACTCAGCATTGCGAGAAATAGACGGGCCGGGGCGGGTTTCATAGGCGGGACAGATCGGATGGATGGAAAAATCGATTAACTTCCCCTCCTCTGACGTCAAGCGACGCCCCGGGTTGCACCCATTTCCCCAAAAACTCACTCATCCACCACGCCTTCCTCATCCTGTTAATCCCGTAAATCCTGCCCAAACTCCGCCTCCGCATTCCCCGCCTCCTCTGCGTCCTCCCCATCTCTGCGGTTAAAAATCCCCCCGCCTCCCCGCATTTTCCAGCCTTCCTGAGTTCCACATTCAAAACCATGTCCGCCTCCTCCCTCGCCCCGCTCACCGCCCGCGCCCGCCAAATCCGCGACGCCTTCGACCGGCATAACACCGCCGCTGGCCGCCGCCCATGGTCCGCCACCGAACTCGCCCAAGGCTTCTCCGCCGACGTCGGCACCCTCAACAAACTTGTCATGATGCACGCCGGCCTCCGCGAAGCCCCGCCCGACCTCCACGCCCGTCTCGCCCACGAGCTCGCCGACTGCTTCTGGAGCGTCCTGGTCCTCGCCGACGCTCATAACGTCGATCTCGCAAAAGCGTTTCGCGAAACCATGACCTCGCTCGAAACGAAACTTCAGGGCTGACTCTCCCGGAAATCGCCCGGTGAACAAAAGGGAAACTCCACCGATGGAATGAGCTCCGACGCTGGCCTACGTTCCGGCCATGCGCGCAATCTGGAAAGGTACCATCAGCTTCGGCCTCGTCAGCATCCCCGTCTCGCTCTTCCCCGCGATGCGACGCGAAGAACTCAAATTCCGCCTGCTCCGTTCATCCGATCACAGTCCCGTTAACTACAAACGCGTCGCCGCCGCCGACGGCAAAGAGGTTCCGTGGGACCAGATCGTGAAGGGCTACGAGTACGACAAAGGCAAATTCGTCGTCCTCAAAGACGAGGACTTCAACCGCGTCGACGTCGAGGCCGCGCAAACCGTCGACATCATCAACTTCGTCAAACTCCCCGAGGTTAACCCGCTCCTCTTCTATAAACCCTATTACATGGAAGTCGCGAAAGGCGGCGACAAAGCCTACTCGCTTCTCCGCGAAGCCCTCGTCGCCTCCGGCAAAATCGGCATCGCCAAAGTCGTCATCAAAACCCGCCAGCACCTTGCCGCCGTGAAGCCCCAGGAAAAAGGCCTCATGCTCGAGCTCATGCACTTCCCCGACGAGTTGCTCGACGCCTCTGATTTCAAAGCCCCCAAAGCCCAAAAAGTCGGCGCCCGCGAACTCACCATGGCTGAAAACCTTATCGAAAGCATGAGCAGCAAATGGAAGCCAGAGATGTACCAGGACGACTACCACGAAGCCCTCGAAAAACTCGTCGAAGAAAAACTCAAACGCCGCGGCAAGGACGCAAAACCTGCCCCGCGAAAGTCCCGGAGCGCCTCCAACGTCATCGACCTCGTCTCCGTCCTCCAGGACAGCATCGCCGCCACCCAGTCCGGCGTGAAAGGCCGCAAAACCTCCGCCAAAAAACCAAAATCCAAAACCCGGAAAAAAGCCGCCTAGCATTCTCCGAGGTGGAACGCGCACTCCAAGCGCGTTGAACGACTCCATCCACGTTCACGCCCTTATTCGCCCCACGCGCCGCGCCCCCAAATCCTGTTAATCCTGCAATCCTGTCCGAACTCCGTCTCCGCCTCTCCGCGCCCTCCCCAATCTCTGCGGTTAAAATTCTGCCGCTCCGCATGTCCCTCACCGAATACCGCCGCAAACGAAACTTCCGCAAAACCGCCGAGCCCGCGCCCAAACTCGACCGCGGCAACCGCCACCGCTTCGTCATCCAGAAACACGACGCCACCCGCCTCCACTACGACTTCCGCCTCGAACTCGGCGGCACGCTCAAATCCTGGGCCGTCCCCAAGGGCCTGCCTTATCGCAAAGGCGACAAACGCCTCGCCGTCCACGTCGAGGACCACCCCGTTTCCTACATCGCCTTCGAAGGCACTATTCCCAAAGGCCAGTACGGCGGCGGCACCGTCATGCTCTGGGACGAAGGCACCTTCGAGACCGACGACCCGCACCCGCTAAAAACCCTCGAGCAGGGCAAACTCCACTTCACCCTCCACGGCAAAAAACTGAAAGGCGCCTGGTACCTCGTCCGCCTCCGCGACAGCGACGAATGGCTCATCATCCGCGGCGGCGGCGACCACAAGCCCGTATCCAAAAAACAAGACGACACCTCCGTCCGCTCGAAAAAATCCATGGCGCAAATCGCTAAGAGCGACCGCGTCTGGAATTCCAAACCCGTCAACGGCTCCTCCTTAAAAACCCGCCTTCAAAAGGCCGCTGCGGAGTCCGAGGTAGGGCGCGTTGTCCCTAACGCGCCGGTTGCGCGTCGCACCTCACGCCCCGTCAAACCCACGTCCCGCTCCGCCCGCTCATCCCCCTCCGGTCCCGCCCCCAAATTCATCGAGCCCATGAAAGCCCTCCTCGTCGAAGAGCCCGAGGCTTCCGGCGAATGGCTCTACGAAATCAAATTCGACGGCTTCCGCGCCCTCGCCTTCAAACACGGCGACTCCGTCCACCTGCTCTCGCGAAACCAAAAAAACTTCGCCGACCGCTTTCCCGAAATCGCCGGTGCCATCGCCGAACTCGCCATCGACGACATCGTCCTCGACGGCGAAATCGTCGCCCTCGACAAAACCGGCCGCTCCTCCTTCCAACTCCTCCAAGGTTTGGATACCGCCGAACGCCCGCCGCTCTACTTCTACGTTTTCGACATCCTCCGCCACGACGGGAAAAGTCTCCTCGGTACGCCGCTCCACGAGCGCAAAGCCCTCCTCGAAAAACTCCTCAAGAAAGCCCCCGGCGCCCTCCGCTTCTCCGCGTCGCTCGAAGGAAGTTTTCCCGCGCTCATGAAGCACGCGCAGAAACTCGGACTTGAAGGCCTCATCGCCAAACGCCCCGATTCTCTCTACGAAGCCGGCGGCCGCTCCGGCTCCTGGATAAAACTGAAAATCTCCCACGAACAGGAATTCGTCATCGGCGGCTATACCCCGCCCGCCGGCAGCCGCAAACACCTCGGCGCCCTCATCGTCGGCGTTTACGAAAACAAAAAACTCCTGTGCACCGGCAAGGTCGGCACCGGCTTCACACACGACTCGCTCAAATTCCTCCACACCCGCTTCACCAAAATCGCGCGCAAAGACTGCCCGTTCGAAAATCTCCCCGACAAACGCGAGCGCCGCTTTGGCCAGGCCATCACCGCCTCCGTCATGAAGAAATGCCACTGGGTGAAACCCGAACTCGTCGCCCAGCTCCGCTTCACCGAATGGACCAACGACGGCCGCCTCCGCCACCCCGTTTTCCTCGGCCTGCGCGACGACAAAAAAGCCACCGACGTCGTCCGCGAAGAACCCGCCCGCTCATGACCGCTTCCCTCAAAACCACCCTCGACGTCAACGGCACCAAGGTCGCCGTCTCCAACCTCAAAAAAGTTCTGTATCCAGATGTCGGCTTCACCAAAGGCGACGTCATCGATTACTACATCCGCGTCTCCGAAGTCCTCCTGCCCCACCTCAAAAACCGCCCCATCACCCTCAAACGCTACCCCGACGGCGTGAACGGCTTTTTCTTTTACGAAAAACAATGCCCGCCCCATCGCCCCAAGTGGATCAAGACCACCACCGTCCCCAAATCCGACGGCTCCGACATCCACTACTGCGTGATGAACGACCTCCCCGCGCTCGTCTGGGCCGCCAACCTCGCCGACCTCGAACTCCACACCTTCCTCCACCGCGCCCCCGCCATCCACCGCCCCACCGCGCTCGCCTTCGACTTGGACCCCGGCGCCCCGGCAGACATCATCCAATGCTGCGAAGTCGGCCTCCTCCTCAAAGCCGTCTTCGACTCCCTCGGACTAAAATCCTTTCCAAAAACCTCCGGCTCCAAAGGTCTCCAAATCTACGTCCCGCTCAACACACCTTCGGCGACCTACGAGAAAACCAAAACCTTCGCCCACCAGCTCGCCCTCACTCTGGAGCAACAAGCGCCCAAACTCGTCGTCTCCAAAATGCTGAAAAAACTCCGCCGCGGCAAAGTCCTCGTAGATTGGAGCCAGAACGACGACCACAAGACCACGATCAACGCCTACTCCCTCCGCGCCAAACCCCACCCCACCGTCTCCACCCCCGTGACGTGGGCCGAAGTCTCCACCGCGCTGAAAAAGAAAAACGCCAAGCTCCTCACCTTCGAAACCACCGACGTCCTCAAACGCATCGCCAAACACGGCGACCTCTTCGCCGACGTCCTCACCCTAAAACAAAAACTCCCCAAACTTTAGGCCCGCTCTCGCCAGCCACCAAACCACCCGCACCTCTTCGCCCCCTTGCGCCCTTCGTGTTCATCTCCTCAGCCCTCTGCGCCCTCCCCATCTCTGCGGTTCAAAAATCCTGCCTTTCTCCGCGCTCTCCGCGCCTCCGCGGTTAAAAAAATTGCCCGCGCCTCCCCCACCCGCTAACTCCGTCCCCTCTTCTTTACACCTATGGGACGTCAATGGCTCCACGCAAAGCGCGCGATCGTTAACCTCAAAAAAGGTCAGACCGTCGGCAAAATCGTCAAAGAAATCACCGTCGCCGCCAAACTCGGCGGAGCTGACCTCGGGGCCAATGCGCGCCTCCACGCCGCCGTCGAAAAAGCGAAGAAGCAGAGCGTCACCCGCGACGTCATCGAGCGCGCCATCAAAAAAGGCGCCGGCATCGGCGACGAAAAACTCGTCCTCGAACACATCGTCTTCGAAGGCTACGCCCCGCACAAAGTCCCGCTGATCGTCGAAGTCATGACGGACAACCACCAGCGCACCGCCCCCGAGATGCGTCAGCTCTTCAAGAAAGGCGTCCTCGGCAACGCCGGCTCCAACAAATTCCTCTTCGAACACGTCGGCATCGTCGAAGCGCACAATCCCAACACCGCGATCGACCTCGAAGCCGCCGCCATCGAAGCCGGCGCCAACGAATTCGAACCGCTCACTCACGCCCAAAACGACGACATCCCCGAAGGCGTCGCCGGCGCCCGCTTCCTCACCGACCGCACCGCCGTCCACGCCGCCTCCGTATGGCTCAAGCAAAACGGCTGGACCGTCATCACCGCCGAAATCGGCTACGTCGCCAAAACGTATCCCGAACTCGACGACACCGCCCGCGCCGAAGTCGGCGAATTCCTCCAAGCCATCGAAGACAACGACGACGTCCAACGCGTCTGGGCCGCGGTGAAGTGAGCCGCCCCAATGACGAGTTGGCTAGATTTCGAAATTCGGTTCCGGGACTCCGCGAAAAAACTCCCTGACTTGCGCTTGGACATCCAATCCGGTGCCGCCGGAGAACATTTCAACCTGACCGGCGATAACCGAGGAACGGACTATCGCTACGTGGCTGATCTAGTAGCTATATGTGGTCGTCTCTTGGAGCGCTCGCTACCAAGCGACTCCGCGTTTTTGAAAGAAAAAAACTGCGCTGTTCGCTGGTACAGAGTCCTAAAGGAGTCATCGGGGGCTTATGACTCAGAAATGCCCGGAAGCATAACAAACCTCGATGGTTCAAACGGGGGGAATATTTACGCGGGCAAGATCCGTCGCTTTTGCGAAGAATCAGCAAATCTGTGCGTTCGACTGGAGGCGGAACATCCCATCAAAGATGACCGTTCACTCGGAGCCCGGCTATATGCCGACTACGGCAAAGAGATTGTAGTCGGAACTATCCTTACGATCTTAGCTGCAATCGTCGGCCTGTTCTTTGGGTAAACCAACGCAAACCGTCATCGGCTAAAATCAGTCATTTCCCCCTATTCATTCCCGACCGCGAAAAGCCGATAATAGAGGGCATGATTTCGTCCATCGCCTCGTCATCGCCCTACTACGGCCAGCTCGAACTCTTTGAAGCTCCCAAGCAGGGCATGCAGCGCGCGTTCGCCCAAGCAGCCGACTCCGCCGGCCGCATCGCCGACGGCGAAGTCACGCCCGACACTATGGTCGGCCTCCTCGAAGCCGAGGCGCTCGCCAAAGCCAACGCCGCCGTCCTCCGCACCGCCGACGATATGATCGGCTGGCTCTTCGACGAAAAAGCGTAGGGCCGGAGCTTGCTCCGCGCCGCCGCGCGCCATCGCGCGCCGCTCCAATCCGCAGCCGCGTTCACCAGAACGTAGACTTCGCCTCCGACGGACCGGCACTTATCAAGTGCCGCCCCATTCACCTCCGTCCGCTTTCCTGCTAGCCGAGCAGTCACCTTCGCTACTCGCTACTCGCTACTCGCTACTCGCCCACCACCGCGCGCACCCTTAAAAACCGCCGCGGCGTCCCCGCCGAAATCTCCACGACATCGTTGACCGTCACCACCGTCGGCGAACCCGGCGCCACCGTCGCCACCGTCGTCCATCCGCCCGCGAGCGCATCGCTCCCCTCGACGACATAACTCAACCCCGGCGCATCCGCCTGCCGCGTAAACGTCACCGCCAGCCGCCGCTGCCCGCCCGTCTCGACAATCGACGTCGTCGCCACCGGCCCGCTCAACGCCCCGCGCGCCCCCAAACCAAACGCATACCGCGCAAAATTCGTCACCCCCGCCCCATCCGGATCGGCATCCGCCCCGCTCACCGCCGCGTCCGCGATTTCGCCCGCCGAAAAATTCCCCGCCTGCCACGCCGCGAACGAACTCCCCTCCGCCTCCAGCACCACCTGCGCCGCCGTCAGCGCACTCAGCGTCGTCGTAAACCGATTCCCCACGATCCCGCTGATCGCCGCCCGCTCCGTGATCGCCGCACTCGCCGCATCGAACGCAAACACCCGCGCTCGCGTGTACCGCACCGCCCCCGCGATCTGCACCGTCACCACCGACGTCTGATCGTAGTTTTTATTCAACACCACCACATGCAGTTTCGCCCCGCTGCTCCCATGAATCGCCGCATAGACCGACGCATTTTCCTGACTGCTCGCCGACGCGCCCACGCTCGTGTCGCCAAACGTCCCGCCCGCTCCGTCGTAGTTTCGATAAAGCTTAAACGCCGCCGCCGCGTACAACGGCGCGGGCGACTCATGCAGCAGCCACAGATTCGCCAGATACACGCCATCGCGCCCGAAAATCCCCAGCGCATCCGCCTGCGCCAGCCCGCCCGAGATGTGCGACTCGGCGCCATAGTTGTACTCCGTGATCGCCAGCTTCGTCCCCGGATAATGCGTCGCGATCGCCGCCTTCAGATTCGGCAGGTACGGGTAAAACTCCGAGAACCACTGCTTGATCCAACTGTTCTCGTTGAAACTCGCATCCCACAACGCCCGCGGCGCCTGGATGCGCCCCTTGTTCGCATCGATGTTGGAAAAATCCGTCCCGTCGCTCACCCGCACACCGCCCGCGTTGTGCTCCGTGTAGTGATGCACATCCAGCACATCGAGCAGCCGCACGCCCGCCGTGTCCGACGCCACCTTCATCTTCGCCAGAAAATAATCCACGAACCACCGGTACGACCCCGTCGCCTTCTCCGCCGTCCAATCCGGCGCGTCCTGGAAACTATAATACCCGTTAAACCCGTAGCTCACGAACCCGATCGTCTCCGCCGCCGGATCGACCCGCTTTACCGCCTTCGCCAGATCCGTCGAACGCGTCACCAACTCCACGCACGTCGGCTGCGCCGCATGCAAACGCGCGTGCGTGTGCGCCCAAAGATCCGGCTCGTTATCCAGACTGTACGCGCGCACGCCGTTCGCCGTCGCCGCGCTCCCGCACCGGTTCACCAAAAAGTTCACGAACTCATCCGCGTACACCGTTCCATCGTTCGCATTCGGCGTGAGCGAAAACGCCGTCGGCTTCGTGTTGCTCACCGCCTTCCACCGCGACGACGGCGCCACCTGCCCCGTCGTCACCGTCCCGCTCTTGTCCGCCGCCACATAGCCTGCCATCGGCAGCGTCACGATGCTGTACGCGTTTCCCGCCGCGACCGACTGATCGTGAAACGTCGTCACCGCGATCCCCGGCACATTCGCCTGCGCGTCCGGAATCCCCATGACCCACGTCGCAAAATTATCGCTGCTGTGCACCCAGTCGCTCCCCGCGTTCGAAGCATTGTTCTCCCAATTGTATCCAGTCATCCGATTCCCACCCTGCCGCCGCGCCGTCGCCGCATACCCCGGCAGATCTTGATTCACGCCATACACCAGCGGACTGATCGCCGTCCGCCCCGCCTCCGGATCTACGCTCACCGTCACCGCAATATCCGCGCGCGCCGCCGCCACGCTCGCGCCGAGCAAGATCCAACGGACGATTCGTTGATCGAGAGTCATGGGGAAACGCAATTGAGCACCTTCGGCCAAAACGGTTCCGGCACCGTCTTGAACCGCGGGGCTTTTAACAGAGGGTAAACACCATCCGGCCTCGCGCCGCCGTTCGCCGCAAGCCCCCGCACTTGAGATCCCGCGTCCCTGAATTGAGAGGTGGAACGTGCACTCCGTGCGCGTTGGGCGAGTCCGCCCGCGCTTCCCGCCCACTCCGCCTATACCGCCTTCACCGTCGCTCAACGTGCGCGGAGCGCCCGTTCCACCGTTCAATCCCCGCCCGCGCTCCTTGCCTTCGCATGCCCCATCCACACGAATCGCCAGATGCTTTCTTCCCCCAAATGCATCGGCCCGCTTCTCCTGCTCCTGACCGGACTCCTTTTCACCGCCGCCTGCCAGACGCCTCCACCTGCCAGCGTCGCGCTGGACTCATCCGAAATCTTCGAGCTGTCAGAAGTCACCAAAGCCCCGCTAACCATCGCATCCTCGCCTCCCCAGTACCCCCAGCATCTGCGGCGCGAGAGCAAGTACGAGGCGTGCGTGGTCCGTTACGTGGTAAACACCGAAGGCCGGGTCGTGAACGTCACGGTGATCAAGAGCACGTATAAAGCCTTCAGCGATGCCGCCGTGCGGGCCGTTTCGTCCTGGCGCTACAAACCCGCGCAAAAAGACGGACGCCCCGTGAACTGCGTCCTCGAAATCCCGATCGTTTTTCAAACCGAAGATTCATGACCTGGGTTCGACGCCGCAGCACCCGCCTCTGCGTCATTGAAAACCCATGACGCGCGCAACAGCGTGCGCCTCCGATGCATTTCCCGCTTCACCTGCTCATCCCGCTCGCCAGCGCCCTTGGCTACGTCGCAGCGGTCCTGCTCGTGAAACGCTCCGCCGACTTCGGCGTCGGCATCTTCCGCACCACCTTCGTCTCCAACCTCGCCATGGGCGTCTGCTTCGCCCCGCTCTGGCTCCTCGGCGGCCCCGGCCAGCCGTGGTCGCTCGTCTGGCAGCCGCTCGCCGCCGGCGGCCTCTTCTTCGTCGGCCAGTTCTTCACGTTCATCGCCCAGACCAAAGGCGATGTCTCCGTCGCCACGCCGATGATGGGCGTCAAAGTCCTCATGGTCGCCCTCGCCAGCACGCTTCTGCTCGCCGAGCCCATCCCGCTCAAATGGTGGTTCGCCGCCGGCCTCAGCACCCTCGGCGTCGCCCTCCTCGGCCAGGGTGGCCGCGGCAAAAAACACCAGCGCGTCCTCATGACGATGCTCTGCGCCATCGCCGCCTCCACCGCCTTCGGCACCGCCGACGTCCTCATCCAAAAATGGGGCCGCGCCTGGGGCGGCGGCCGCTTCCTCCCCATCATGTTCGGCGGCGTCGCCCTCGCCTCCTTCGCGCTCATCCCCTTCTTCCGCGAACCGCTCCGCGCCATCCCGCGCGACGCCTGGCGCTGGCTCATCCCCGGCACCGTGCTCATGGCCTTTCAAGCCGCCGGCCTCGGCCTCACCATGGCGATCTGGGGCGATGCCACCGCCGCCAACATCGTGTACAGCTCGCGCGGCCTCTGGAGCGTCATCGCCGTCTGGCTCGTCGGCCACTGGTTCAGCAATCGCGAACAACACCTCGGCCCCGCCGTCCTCCGCTGGCGCCTCGCCGGAGCCACCGCCATGCTCGCCGCCATCGTCCTCGTCATGACCTGACGCGCCCGCCCGCATCGCAGAAGTCTGTTGTCACGGAACTCCCGCCGCCCAGATCGTTCTGTGCGAACTCCTTTTATCCACCATGAAAATACTCCGACCTCTCCTCTGGCTCATCGCCCTCAGCCTCAGCGCCCTCGCCGTCTCGGCCATGAACAACAACGACGTCGTTAAAATGGTGAAGGCCGAGCTCGACGACGACACCGTCATCCTCGCCATCAGCTCCGCCAAATCCGCCGAGTTCGACACCTCCGCCAGCGCCCTCGTCGAGTTGAAGAACAAAGGCGTCTCCCAGCCCGTCATCCAGGCCATCCTCAAAAAACAAAACGGCGGCGAAGACGACTCCGCCGAAGCCGCCCCGGCCCCCGCGCCCGCCGCCCGCATCAAATCCAAAAAAGTCGACGACGACGCCGTGCTCCCCGCCGAAATCGAGCCAGCCGCCGGCAAAGAATACTTCACCCGCTACACCCTCGTCTACGAAGGCAACGAGTGGCCCACCACCAACTACGTCCGCGGCACCGCCGCCCCCATCAACACCAAGGTCCAGCTCGTGAGCCTCGGCAAAAACAGCTTCACCCTCAAATTCGTCGAAAGCGGCACCACCCTTAAAATCGAAAACATCGAGAAACACTCCAAACGCTCCACCATCCAGGTCGCGAAGGAGCTGCTTTCCGAAAAACCCACCGCCATCGAAAAATACGGCGACGAGATGGCCGCCGCCATCAAGGCCGGCAAACTCCGCCTCGGCATGACCAAAACCCAGGTCCTCCTCACCCGCGGCCACCCGCCCGGCCACGAGACGCCCTCCCTCGACGCCGATCTCTGGAAATACTGGAGCAGCCGCTTCGTGATCCACTCCCTCGCCTTCGAAAACGGCCTCCTCGTCAAAGCCCGCGGCGTGGACTGATCGCCACCACGAGCACCGAACTTCCCCTACACTCGTTCGCCTCCGCTCGAAATCGATAATCCCCACGCCCCGCGTGGAAATAATAAGGGCCCGCCGATAACCCCTAACGGCGGGCCCTACTATTTTCTTCGTCCAGCACTCGGCCGGACGATCCATGTTACCCCAAGACCCGACCTCTCGGTCGGGCAGCTACAGATTAGCTGAACCTACTTTAGCATCGCCCGTGCCAGCGCCGAAACACGCCCGCGGGTGACAAATTTCGCGCAGCCCCGGACCGGCACTTATCTAGTGCCGCCTCCGACCCTCGCGTCTTAGCGTCTTCGCGCTTCAACAACACTACCGCGCACCCGCGATGCCGTAGCTTGCACAGTCTAAACCGACGCAACGCCGCAGAGCTCATCCGCGATCTCCCGATCGCTCCGGCAACGCGGCATCTTGCTCTGCCCGCCCCATTTTCCCTTCCCGCGCATCCACCGCTCAAACGTCCCCGCCGCCACCAGCCGCACCTCCGGCAACGCCAGCCCGCCGCCATTCCGCTTCGCTTCGTAGTCGTCGTTGAGCCGCTTTAGTTCCGCATCCAGCGCCACCGCGAGATTCGCCGCCAGCGCCGCGTTCACCGGATCCACGCGCCCGTCGCCGATATTCTTCAACTCGATCCACCACTCGTGCCGCCCGCGCGTCCGCCCCGCCGCCGCATCCGCGAACACCGGCGCCACATGGAAATTTCCCACCGTCAGCCCGCGCGCGCGACACACCGCACTCAGCGCATCCGTGAGTTCCTTCTCGATCACATGCTCGCCAAACGCGCTCAGCTGCAACTTCGTGCGCCCCGCGTAAACCAGCCGCGGCACATCCGTCGTCACGAACCGCACCACATCGCCGATCACATACCGGCAAAGCCCCGCCGGCGTCGTCAGCAACAACACATAATCCACGCCCGCGCGCACACCTTCGAGCGGCACCGCCTTCGCACCGAGTTCATCCAGCCGCGTCTCGTCGAAATCCGCCAGCGGCAGAAACTCGAAAAATAATCCCACATCCGTCATCAACCGCAGCCCGCGCCCCGCCTCCGCATCCTGCGTCGCGATGAACCCTTCCGACGCCGGGTAAACTTCATGGAAGTTCACGCCTTCGCCGAGCGCCGCGCGCAGCTCCTCCACATACGGATCGATCGGCACGCCACCGTGAACCAGACACTCCAGATTCGGCCACAGCGCGCGCAGATTCGCCGCCTTATCAGCCGACGGATTTTTCGCCGCCGCTTTTGCGCGCAGCGTTTCCGCTAGAATCAAGACCCAGCTCGGAATGCCCGCGAGCAGCGTGATGTCGCGATCAAGCGTGCGCTCCGCGATCGCCGCGAGCTTCGCCGGCCAGTCGCCCATCTGCGCGATCTCCGCGCCCGGTTCGTAGAGATGCTTCTCCACCCAACCCGGCAGATTCAGCGCCGTGATCCCGCTCAGATCGCCGCCATACGCGAGAAACGGTTTCGCCTCCGCGATCGGCGTCAGCGTTGTCGCTCCGCCGAGAAACAAATGCCGTCCGCGAAAGACCGACGTGCTTCCCGTCCGCGCCGTGTAGTACAGCAACGAGTCCAGACCCGCCTGCCGGAAATGCTCCAGCATCGCCGCCGTGATCGGCAGGTATTTCGTGCGCCCCGCCGTCGTGCCCGACGACACCGCGTAGTGCGCGCAACGCCCCGGCCACAGCACATCCGCCTCGCCGCGTTTCATCAGCTCGATCCACGGCACAAACGCCTCATACGTCCGCAACGGCACCCGCGCCTGAAACCGCGCGTACGTCATGCCAGCATCCAGCCCGCTGGCGCGCCCCGCTTCGCACCGGCTCATCGCGCCGACGAGCGTCGAAAACGTCTTCTGCTGCGCGCCCAATCCCGCGCCTCCAACGCTCAACTTGCGCGCCGTGCGCGAACTCAAAAACCGCGCCCCGGCGCGGATCAACGGTTTGGGTGGAGCTATCATGGTGAAGGAAAAATCACGCCGCCCGCTGAAACCGCTTCGGCTTCAGTCTCCGATAAAACGCCGAGATCGGCGGCAGGAAATTGAAACAATGGAAAATCAGCGACGCGTGCTGCACCGGACTCCCCCGCCGGTTCACGATCGTCTTGCACTGGCTCCGCGGGAAATACGCAGCATGCGCCGACGTCATCACGAACCGCGTCGGCGAGTTCTCCGTCAGCACCGCGCCCTCTTTCTCCGCGTACAAGATCAACACCGGCGCCGTGCACAGCGGCAGCAGCACCTGCGAGAAATACGAACACGGCGCCTCCATCTGCCGCAGCGCCGTCATGCGCTCGCACGCCCCCGTCGCATCGATCGCCTGGATCGTCCCCAGCACCGACGCGCGCAACTGCCGCAGTTCTCCCCGCGTCATCAGCGCCCGCAGCGATTCTTTATTCTGCGCCCCCGCCTCGAACATCTTTGTGAACACCGCCCGCGACTTCTCGATCTGCCCCGGCTGGATGCGGTCGCCATGATCCACATACGGCTTCACCGCCCGCCCCAACAGCGTCGACGGCTTCGCCTCCCCCGTCGTCAGCAAATCCTCCACACACGCCACCGGACTCACCAACACCAGCCCGCCCACATCCACCCGCCGCCCCGCGCGACGCGTCCGCTTCAGCCACTCCAGCACGAGCCCTGCGCCAAAGCTCACCGCAAAAATCACCGGCGGCTTCCCGTGTTTCTCCGTCAGCTCCGCCACCAGATCGTCGAGCTGCGCAAACAGCAGCTCCATCGAAAATCCCCGTCGCGGATAATTGAGATAAAACACGCTCCCGTGCTTCAGCAGAAACCCGCGCATTAAAAACACCTGCTCCGTCGCATCCGGCACAAATCCGCCCAGCACGATCGTCGGCACCGGTCCGCTGCGCTGCTCATGCAAAATCTCCGCTCCCTGATGCAGCCCCGCCGCGCCACTCGCCAGCACCGCATCCTGCGCGCGCCGCACCGACGGCGCGAACGGCACCGCGCGCGGCGGACGCAGCTTGTACCCCGTCGTGCGGATCAACGTCCGCAACGGCTGCGTCGGCGACATCCGGCCAAAAACAGCGAAGAGCGAAATCGCAGGAGCGAAGGAAAGCGCGGGCATGGCGTTCGGTTTTCCCCGGGTATGCGGCGCATCTCGCAGCCCCCGCAAAGGCAAACCCGCCGCGTCACCCCGGTTTCACCCTCGCGGCACCCGACCGTCACAAAACCACCGAACGCGTCCCGGAACGGCACTTAGTAAGTGCCGCTCCGCACCCGCTCACAAAACAACTCGCCGCGCCGCTCCCACGCCGCAGGCTCCTCCGCGTGGCACTGCCTCCAGTCATCTACGAAGACGAATCCATGATCGCGTTCGACAAGCCGAGCGGCCTGCTCATCGCGCCCGACCGCTGGGACAAAAAGAAGGAGAACCTCATGGGCCTCGTTCACGACAAAATGGGCCACCACGTCGCGAACGTTCACCGCCTCGATGCCGACACCAGCGGCGTCGTCCTCTGCGCGAAGACCAAGCCCGCGCTCGATTATCTCAGCGGCCAGTTCCAGAGCCGCACCGCGCAAAAACGCTACCTCGCGCTCAGCGTGATCCTGCCCGAGGAGCGTTCGATGAAACTCCCCACGCCCGTCGTCCCGCGCCTCGCCGACGGCTCGCTGCCGGAAACCTTCACCGTCGATCTCGGCCTCGGCGAAGACGAACACCACCCCGGCCACATGCGTGTCTTCCGCAAACGCGGCGGCAAACCGAGCGTCACCGAATTCACCGCCCGCGAACGCTTCGGCAAATACGTCCTCTACGAATGCCGCCCGCTCACCGGCCGCACACACCAGATCCGCGTCCACCTCATGGCCGTCGGCGCGCCGATCCTGAACGACCGCTTCTACGGCGACCCCGACGAGTTGCTGCTGCTCTCGAATTTGAAACGCGGCTACAAAGGCCGCGGCGACGAAAAGCCTCTGCTCACCCGCATGGCGCTCCACGCCAGCGAACTCACCGTGAAGCACCCCGAGACAAAGGAACTCGTCACCATCCGCGCCGAAGACCCGCACGAGTTCGAAGTCGCGCTCAAGTACCTGCGGAAGTTCTCCCGGTAAGCGCTCTCCGATGTAGGCGGGGTGCCCCCACCCCGCGTTTCCTTCGTGTCGCGATGTCCATCCAGCGGGGTGAGGGCACCCCGCCTACATTCAAACTCACGGCACGAAATTAAACGGCACCCGCACGCGCACATCCGTCGGCTGCCCGCCGCGTGTCGGCGCATCGAATACCCACTGCGATGCCGCGATCAGCGCCGCGCGCCCAAACTCCTCATGCGTCGCATTCACGACCCACGGCAGCCGCGCGCGACCGTCGCGATCGATGACAAATTCCACATTCGCCGAGCCTGTCGGATTTTCTCCGCGCAACGCCTTTGGGTACGCCGGCGCCACGCGCCACAGCGGCCGCAGTTTCCCATCGAGCCCCTTGGGCCCCTCAACCGTCTGCCCCGCCTTCATCAGCCGGATCAACCGCAGCTCCGCCGCTTCGCCTTCCACCGGCTCGGCCTCGGGTTGTTTGAAAACATACTTCCACTGCATCGGCACCGCGACCGTGCGGCCATCCGTCATCGCCGGCTTGAACGACCCTCCCGCCGTCAACGCATCGACCACCGCCTGCCCAAACTCCGGCGCGCTCGCCGAAACCACCGCGACGTTCTCCACATTGCCGCGCCCATCGACGTCGAAGTTCACCACCGCTTCGCCTGCGATGCCCGCCAGCGCCGCCGCGCGCGGATACAGCGGCTCGGGAATCGACCAGATTTCCGGCGGACGCCCGCACACATCGCGCTGCTTCTGCCCTTCCTGCAACCGCAGCGAAAGTCCGTTCAACTCCATTTGCGTCGCCTCGGTCATGCCGATTGCGGATACGGCATCGGGCACGAACTCATTGGGGTAAACGAGTCGCGCGGGCACCGCCAGATCGCCCTGCATCGCAGGAGTAAACTTCGACGCCTGCACCGCCGCCACCAGCGGACGCACGAAAGCCGGGTGACTCGTCCCCCGCACTTGAAGTTCCGTAACGCTTCCCTCCGGCGTCACCACAAACTCAACCACCGCCTTGCCGCCGATTTTGCGTGCCAGCAAATCCACCGGGTACTCGGGGTTCGGCGTATTCTCCGCTTTCGCCTCGGTCTTCGGCAATGGGGTCGGCGTGGATTCTTGCGGAGGCTGCAAGCCATGCTTCGGCTCCGGCAACTTGAAGTGCAGTGTCACCTTCATGCCCATCGCGGTCGTCACGCCGTGCGAGACGCCCGGCGTAAATGTCCACTGCTTCACCGAGTCCACCGCGGCGTTTTCGAAACGCGCATCCGACGATTTTTCCGCCCGCACGGAGCTGATCGCCCCCTTGTCATCGACGACAAAGTGCACCGTGACTTTTCCGGTGATGTTTTCCGTTTTCAGTTCCTCCGGATAAACCGGAGGCACCCAGGTATTCACCAGCGGCGGGCCTTCAGGCAGCGCGGAGGCCGGAGCCTGGCCGCGCAACGCGCCACTGAAATTCAACAACGCCAGACCTGCCGCCACCGCCACGCCGAGGTATTTTTTCATGGGATGTGCGATGCTTGCGGCGTCGCTTTCGCGGCGTCAATCGCGCACCCGGAGCGGCACTTACTAAGTGCCGCTCCCTGTCGCTCGACGCGCCGGGCCGGCACGTTCCACCCGCAATCTCAATACACACGCATCGTTCCCCGTCTGACGCGCCTGTTGACCTGTCCGCGCCGCCCGCCACCGTGCGGGAAAATTCAGCGCCCATGAAAATCGCCTTCACGCAAAAAGAGTACGCCCGCCTGCTCGAGATGAGCTACCTCGCCACGTGGGTCGCCGCCTCTCACGACGAGAACAGCCCAGCCGCCCGCCGCTATGCGGAGCTGGAGCAAAAACTCCTCGCCGCTGCGACGCCCATGGGCTGCGCCGACTACGTCGACGGCGACCCCGAATCCGGCGAAGAACTTTTTCCCTCTCAAAAACTCGAAACGGAGGACTCTCCCGTCACCAAAGCCATCGACGCATTCGAAGACGCGTCGTTTTGGGACGGGCTCGTCGAACGCCTCGCCGAACGCGACTACGCGCGCGAAATCCTGAAGACGCCGCTGCCGGCAAACATGAGCGATGACGCCCGCCACGAACACCTCGCCAGGCGCGTCGGCGAACTGGAGGAAAAATATTGGGCCGAGTTTCAGAAAAGCGGCATCGACAACCTCCTCGTGCTTTTCGGCACCGACCGGCACTCGTGATCGTCCTCCGCCAGCTCATCGCCGGCCTCCGCCGTGAAATCGGCAGCGTCACGCTGACGACGTTTCCCTGGGCCTTCCTCATCGTCGCGGTGGCCTCAACCGTCTCCATCCTCATGCCGGCGTGGCGCGAGGCGCTGCTCTACAACCGCCACGGCATCGCGGCTGGTCAGGCGTGGCGGTTGTTCTCGGGTAACTTCGTCCACTTCGGCTGGCTCCACTATTTCGCCGACACGGGCCTGTGGCTGATCATCGGCTGGTTCGTGGAGCGCACCTATCCGATGCTCACGCGGTTGAGCATCCCCTTCATGGCGCTGGCCGTGACTGGCGCGGTTTATTTTTTCGATCCAGAGATGATTCGCTACGCCGGATTATCGGGGATGAACGTCGGCTATCTCGTGCTGCTCGCGCTGCTCGGCTGGCAGAAATCGTGGAAGGACTGGTTCTGGCCGGCGATCCTCGGTATCCATGTTTTGGAGCTGATTCTCGAATCCACCTGGGGTCACGGCGCGATCGAGTTCGACACACCGGGCATCCGCGTGGCGACGATCGCGCACCTCGGCGGGATCGTCTTCGGTGTGTCGCTGTGGCTCTGGATCAATGCGCTGCGGAAGCGGGTGCAGAGAGCATCACGAGACGCGTGACGGCCTGAGGATCGATGTAGGCGGGGTGCCCTCACCCCGCATGACGATGATTTCGCTTTCGAAGTGAATGCGGGGTGAGGGCACCCCGCCTACATTAGGAACGATCTTCTGAGCAGCGGCGCGCGATGGCGCGGAAGCCGAAGAGGAGGGCGAGCGCGCCGAGGAACCACGTGGAGAAGGCGCCGCCGCCGTCGACCTTGAGCTGCATATCGGTCGGCGTGACCGGGACGGCGTTGAGCGAGACGGCGAGCGGAAGACTGACGACGGTGTCGCCCGTGCTCATCGCGATGGCGACGGTGTACACGGCCGCATCGATCTCGCCAGCGGACGCGACGTTGTAGGTCGCGGAGGTGGCGCCAGGGATGGCGACATTGTTGCGACGCCATTGATAGGTCGCCGGTGTGAAGCCGGTCGCGGTAGCATTGAGAGCGAAGGAGGTGCCCGGAGTCGCGGGCGCTCCGGGGCCTGAGATGGCCGCGGTGCCGGTGGCGTCGTCGGTGTAGTTGGCGCCGGTGTTGTTGCCGGCGTTGGCGGTGACGACGGTCACGATGTCGGAGAGCGGCAGGGCTTCGTACGAGTACGAGGGCGTGAAGACCTGATCGAGCTCGGCGTAGGGTGCGGTGCCGGTCGTGCCGGTGTACGTGTTGTCGAGCGCGAGGATGCGGCCGATGGGCAGCGCGGTGTTCACGTGGCGGCGGGTGAGCGGATTGGCGACGCCAGTGTAGACGTTTCGCTCGCTGAGGAGCTGCGATTGATCGAGCGCCTCGGTGCCGGTCGTGTTGCCGGGGGTGTTGAACACGTTGTTATAGAGGTGAACGTGACCGTAGGTGGCAGAGGGCATGTCCTGCCTGACGCCCGCGCCCCAGAGGTTGTGGTGGAGCGAAACGCGGATCGGCGTGGTCTCGGTGCTGCCACCGATGACAATGCCGGAGCCGGTCGTGAGCGCTCCATGGGTGTTATAGAATTCGCTCCAGGAAACCGTCACGTTGTCCGAGCCACTGAAGATCTTGAGCGCGTGGTTGGCGGTATCGAAGAACGAGCAGTGGGTGATGAAGACGCCGCGCGCGCCGGCGAGAGTGACGGCGTTGTTGGCGTCGCTGATAACCGTGAGTGACGTGGCGGGATTGGTGAGATTGAGGCCGCGGAGGATGATGTTGTTCGAGCCGGTCGGGAGCAGAAGGCAGCCGACGAGGGTGGCGTTGGCGTCGGCGCCCTGGATGGTCTTGTTTGACCTGACGGCGACGGGCGTCGTGCCCAGATTTAGAATACCGACCACGGTGATGACCTTCAGGTCGGTGGACTCGGCGTGGGTGCGGAAGTCGGCGGCGGTCGTCACGGTGACGGACTGCGAGCCTGTGCCTGCGCCGCCGGTGACGGAGCCGGCGTAACCATCCGGAGTCGGTGCGGGATAATTGGCGAGGACCGTGAAGCTGCGGGTGACATCGGGCGCGGCGGCGTAAACAGCGTTACCCGGCTGCTGGGCCGTGATGGTCACGACACCGGGAATGCCGGTGAGCGTGACGGTGTCGCCCGCGACGGTGGCGGGGCCGCTGACGACGGTGTACGTGACGGTGAGCGCGCTGCTGGCGGTGGCACCGAGCGAGAAGGACGGCGCGGCGAAGGGCCGGTCGGCCGGAGTGGCGAACGCGATCGTCTGCGCGATCTTCGCGATGTTGGTGATGACGAGATCGGCGGAGGCGGTGTTGTAGTTGGCATTCCCCGACTGGGTGGCGCGGAGGGTGATGGGGTTGGCGTCGAGCGCGGTGAAGGACGTGCCGGAGAGCGTGGCGTTGCCGCTGACGACGGAGTACGTGACGCCGAGTCCGCTGCTGGCGGTGGCGGCGAGCGTAGCGGGCGTGCCGACCGTGACCGAGCCCAGCGCGGGGAAGGTGACGGTCTGGTCCGCCTTGGCGACGACGAGCGTGCCGCTGGCGGTGCCTTGGTAGATCGTGTCGTTGACGGTGGCGACGACGGCGTAGCTGCCGGCATTGACCGGCGCGGTGGCGGAGCCGTCGTAGGTGAAGGCGACGGTGAGACCAGACGGCGTGGTGGTGGCGGTCGCGTTGCGCGCGGCACCGGTGTAGGTCTGCGCGAGCGAGCCGAGAACGACGGGCGCGGTGGCTTTGTCGACGACGATGGTGGCGACGTTGCTCGTGGTGACGTTACCGGCGAGATCGGTGATCTGGACGGTGTAGGCGCCATCGAAGCCGGTCATCGTGATGGCAGAGTGCGTGAGCGAAGCGGTCGTCGAGCCGGTGCGACTGGCGGAATCGGTCAGCGCGGTGGAGCTGCGGTACCACTGGTAGGTGAGCGCGGTCGCATCGGTCGCAGCGACAGTGAGCGTGAAATTACTGCCGTACACGTGGGCGCCGCTGGCGGGCTGCGTCGTGATGGACGGAGCGGTGGTGTCGATGGTGACGGGGAAGTCGGCGGAGACGGTGCTGGCGTTGCCGGCGGTGTCGCTGGCGAAGGCGGTGAAGAGATACGCGCCGTCGGCGAGTGTCGTGGCAGTGTAGTCGAAACTCCATACGCCGGTGCCATTGGCGGTCGTGGTGCCGATGACGCCCGCGCCGCTGCGGGAGATCGTCACAGTGACGTTGGCGTCGGCCGTGCCTGCGAAGAGGAGCGTGTTATCGCTGGTGATGCCATCGGTCGTGCTGGCGCCGGTGTCGGTACTGAGGGCGACGATGACTGGAGCGGACGGAGTGGCTGTGTCGATTTCCACGAGGAAATCGGAGGACGCGGTGCTGGTGTTGCCAGCGGCATCCGTCGTGGTGGCGGTGAAGGTGTGTGTGCCGGCGGCAAGCATGGTGCCGGTGTAGTCGAAGGACCAGGCGCCGGAGCCGTTGGCGGTGGCGGTGCCGATCTGGGTGGAGTTGCGGAAGACGGTGACGGTTTCATTGGCCGTGCCGGTGCCGGAGAGGGTGAGCGTGGTGTCGCTGGTGATTTGATCGGTGGCGCTTGCGCCGGTGTCGTTCGTGATCGCGGTGAGCGCGGGAGCGGCTGAGGCGGTGGTGTCGATCGTGACGGTCAACGCGGCGGAGGCGGCGCCGGTTTGCGGGACGGCGTCGGTCGCGCGGGCGGTGATGCTGTAGGTGCCTTCGGGCAGCGCAGTGCCGAGGGTGAGCGACCAGTTGCCGGAGCCGTCGGCGGTGGTGGTGCCGAGCGAGGTGGTGCCGCCGCGGAAGAGCTCGACGGTGCTGCTGGCCTCGGCGGTGCCGGTGAAGGTGGGCGTGGTGACGTTGGTGATGTTGTCGGTGCTGGAGTTGCCGGAGTCGCTCGCGGTGGCGAGGTCGGGTGTCGAAGGCGCGGCGGGCGCGACATCATCGACGGCGGTGAGCGAGAAGTTCTTTTCGAAGAACAAGCCGCCGCCATCCGTCGTGCGGATGCGGACGGAGAGGATGCCGGCGGGGAGCGTGGCGGCGTCATTGGCGCGGAGGTTGGCGCCGGAGATGTTGAAGAGCGCGTTGTTGGTGTCGCCCGAGCCGGCGGCCAGCGTGTAGGCGAAGGCGCTGTGATCGGCGTCCACGGTGGATAAGGCGCCGACGACGGAATTGGTGCCGGCAGACTGGTTCACGGTGGAGTTGGAGAGGGAGAGGAAGGTGGGCGTGTCGTTGGTGGCGGCGACGCTGACGGACTTCGTGGCGGCGCTGCTGGGGAGCGCGCCGTCGTTGACAGCGAAGCTAAGGGTGCGCGCGCCGGTGTCGGGCGTGTCGCTGCTATTTACATACGTCACGGAGCGAAGGGCGGCCTGCCACTCGGCGAGTGTGGCGGTGGCGCCAGCCGAGGTAAGCGTGAGGACGCCGCCGGTGTTGGTGGTGACGGCGATGTTGCCCATCGTGCTGCCGTCGTTGGTGAAGGCCAGGAGGTCCTCGGCGCTTTGGTAATTGCCGGTGATGCTGACCGTGGCGCTGGCGAGCGTGGAGGAGTCGACGTCGGCGAGTGTGAGACCTGCGTCGATGACGACGGGCGCGGAGGTGGAGCCGTCGGCTTCGACAAAGACGGTGGTGCCACCGCTGGCGGTGACGGTCGGAGCGTCGTTGACCGCGCTGATAGCGATGGTGGCGGCAATAGAGAGCGAGGCGGTGTCCACGCCGCCGTTCGCGGTGCCGCCGCTGTCGGCGAGCGAGGTTAGCGTGGCGACGCGGCTGGTGGTGCCGGGGGCGGTGCTGCTGTTGCGGTAACTCAGGCCGTCGATGACGGTCTGGGTATTCGCGGTGCTGAGACCGCCGGCCTTGGTAAAGGTGACGGTGGCCGTGGTTGCGACGACGCTGACGGAGTAATCGATCGCGTTGGTGGCGGTGGTGCCGCTGGTGCCGTTGGTGAGGGCGATGTCGGTGCCGTCAGCGCGGAGGATTTCGCTGCTGCCGTTGGCGAGGTTGGCGATGGTGAGCGTAAAGGCGGTGATGGTCTGGCCGGTTTCGACGGTGCTGATCGAGACGGTGCTGAAGAGATCCACGGCGGAGCCGCCTTCGGTGTAGGTCGGGGTGCCGCCGGTGGCGGTGAGTGTGGGGGCGTCGTTGACGGCGGTGACGCTGACGGTGACGTCGGCGTTGGCGCTGGTGCCGCCGTCGCCGTCGCTGACGGTGACGCGGACGGTGCGGGTGGCGGTGTCGGGCTGGGTGGAGTTGGTATTTAGATACGTGAGCGCGCGGACGAGCGTGGTCATGCGGGCAGGGGTGGCGTTGGCGCTCAAGGTGACGATGAGGTTGTCGGTGCCCGAGCCGGTGCCGGAGGTGGCGATGACGCCGACGGAGACGCCGCTGACGGAGACGGTGCTGCCGACGGTGGTGCCGGAGGAGAGCGTGACGGAGCCGGCGGTGCTGATGCCGAGGATGTCTTCGGAGGATTGTTTGTTGGTGATGATCGAGGCCGTGAGAACGCCGGTGGAGAAGTCGACCGAATCGCCGTCGGTGACGGTGGCGTTGGAGCCGAGGTCGATGAGCGTGGCGGAGGCGCCTTCGGTGTAGGAGACGGAGTCGCCGGAGAGATTGGCGATGACGGGGGCGGCGTTGGTATTGCTGACGGTGATGCCGTTGCCGGTGAGGTCGGCGGTGACGACGGCGGCGTCGGTTCCCGCAGCCCAGTCTTCGGCCGCGGCGAGATTGTAGGTGGTGCCGCCCGTGGAGCTGGTGCCGTCTTTATTGAGGATGAGATTGGTCGCGGCGCGGTCGGTGGCGCTGAGCGTGAGGGTGAAGGCCGTGCCGGAAGTGATCTCGACATTGCTCGTATCGGTCAGCGTGTACGTGCTGCCGCCTTCGCCGGTGACGGTGAATTTATTGGCGACGATGTCGTTGGTCGCGCCGGATGCGGAGAGGAAACCGGTGCCGGTGACGACGAGGACGCCGGCGGAAACATCGTAGGTCGCGGAGGTGATGGCGGGGACTGCGACGTTGGAGACGGTGATGCCGTTGCCGGTGAGGTCGGCGGTGGTGACGGCGGGATCGGCGCCGGCGGCCCAGTCTTCGGCGGCGGCGAGATTGTAGGTGGTCGCGCTGGTGGAGCTGGTACCGTTTTTGTTGAGGATCAGATTAACGGCGGCGCGGTCGGTGGCGCTTAGCGCGAGCGTGAAGGCGGCGGAGGAAGTGAGCTCGACGTTGTTGGTGTCGGTCAGCGTGTACGTGCTGCCGCCTTCGCCGGTGAGGGTGAATTTGTTGGCGACGATGTCGTTGGCCGCGCCGGTGAGCGACGGGAGGCCGGTGCCGGAGACGGTGAGCACGCCGGTCGATGCGTCGTAGGTGGTGGCGCTGGTGATGGTCGGGGCGGGAACGGTGGCGGTGATGCCGTTGCCGGTGAGGTCGGCGACGGTGACAGCGGCGTCAGCGCCGGCAGCCCAGTCTTCGGCGGCGGCGAGATTGTAGGTGGTGCCGCTGGTGGAGCTCGTGCCGTTTTTGTTGATGAACTGGTTCACGACCAGCCGGTCGGCCAGGAGGAGAGTGACGGTGAAACTGGTGGACGAGGTGATCTCGACGCTGGCCGTGGTGAGGGTGCGCGAGGCGCCGCCTTCGCCGGAGAGGGTCAATTTGGATACGTCGATGTCGTTGGTCGCGCCGCTTAGCTTGAGGAAGCCGGTGCCGGTGACGACGAGCGTGCCGGTCGGGTGATTGTAGGTGGCGCTGGTGATGGCGGGGACGGCGACGTTGGAGGCAGTGATGCCGTTGCCGGTGAGATCGGCGGTGGTGACGGCGGCGTCGGCACCGGCGGCCCAATCTTCGGCGGCGGCGAGGTTGTAGGTCGTGCCGCCGGTGGAGCTCGTGCCGTTTTTATTCACGATCTGATTCACACCGGAGCGGTCGGTGGCGCTCAGCGTAAGCGTGAAGGAGGAGCCGGAAGTCATCTCGACATTGCTCGTATCGGTCAGCGTGTACGTGCTGCCGCCTTCGCCGGTGACAGTGAATTTATTGGCGACGATGTCGTTGCTCGCGCCGGATGCGGAGAGGAAACCGGTGCCGGTGACGGTGAGTGCGCCGGTGGAAGCGTCGTAGGCCGCGGAGGTGATCGCGGGGACGGCGACGTTGGAGGCGGTGACGCCGTTGCCGGTGACATCGGCGGTGGTGACGGCGGCGTTGGCACCGGCTGCCCAGTCTTCGGCGGCGGCGAGGTTGTAGGTCGTGCCGCCGGTGGAGCTCGTGCCGTTTTTGTTCACGATCAGGTTCACAGCCGAGCGGTCGGTGAAGCTGAGGGTGAGCGTGAAGGCGGTGGCGGAGGTGAGCTCGACGTTGTTGGTATCGGTGAGCGTGTAAGTGGAGCCGCCTTCGCCGGTGAGGGTGAATTTATTGGCGACGATGTCGTTGCTTGCGCCGGATGCGGAGAGGAAACCGGTGCCGGTAACGACGAGCGCGCCGGTGGAGGCGTCGTAGGCCGCGGAGGTGATCGCGGGGACGGCGACGTTGGAGGCGGTGACGCCGTTGCCGGTGACATCGGCGGTGGTGACGGCGGCGTTGGCACCGGCTGCCCAGTCTTCGGCGGCGGCGAGGTTGTAGGTCGTGCCGCTGGTGGAGCTCGTGCCGTTTTTATTCACGATCTGATTCACGGCTGAACGGTCGGTGGGGCTGAGCGTGAGTGTGAATGCCGTGCCTGAGGTGAGCTCGACGTTGTTGGTATCGGTGAGGGTGTACGTGCTGCCGCCTTCACCGGTGAGTGTGAATTTGTTGGCGACGATGTCGTTGGTCGCGCCGGATGCGGAGAGGAAGTCGGTGCCGGTCACGGCGAGAGAGCCGGTGGACGCATCGTAAGTCGCGCTGGTGATCGCGGGGACCGCGATATTGGAGGCAGTGACGCCGTTGCCCGTGGTGTCGGCCGAGTTTCCGCTGGTGACTGCGGCGTTCCAATCATCCGCAGCGGCGAGATTGTAGGTGGTGCCGCTGGTGGAAGAAGTGCCGTTTTTATTGATGATCAGGTTCACGGCAGCGCGGTCGGTCGCGCTAAGCGTGAGTGTGAACTCGGTAGCCGAGCTGATCTCGACGTCAGCAGTGTCGGTCAGCGTATAGGTGGAGCCGCCTTCGCCGGTCAGGGTAAGTTTGCTCGCATCGATGTCGTTGGTCGCGCCGCCGAGCGCCTGCATGCCGGTGCCGGTGACGATGATCACTCCGGTGGACGCATCGTAGGTGGCGGAGGTGATGGAAGCGGCAGCGGTGGGCTCCTCAAAGTTAAGGTCGTCGACGTCCAGAATCATGTTCGCGCCGCTGATGGTGAAGCTGGTGATGTTGTTGAAATTGGAGTTGCCGGAGAGGTCGATGTTCTGGTGGTCGATGGTGACGTTGTTACTCGCATAAACGAGCGGGGTGCCGCCATTGGGCGTGATGGTGACATTGGCGTCGGCCAAGGCGGAGAAACTGAAACTGCTCAGGCGGAATGCGCTGCCATCGGAGGCCTCGATTTTAACGCTGGAGAGGCCGGTGTCTGGGACGTAGTCGAACATCATGACGCCGTCTGAGGTGCCGGAGTTCAGCGGGGATATCGTGCCGTTATCCACGCCGGTGGTGTACCCTGGCCCGTAAGAACCCGTGAGGGTGTACCTGATGCCATCGAGAGTGAACGTATTGGCTGTGATCACGTAGCCGATATCGTCGTCGAAATTTTCATCGGCCGGGGCGGCTGCGTGGATCGCGGCGGGGAGCAAGAAGGCGAGGAAGAGCGAGCGGAAAACAGTCATCTGGCTGCGGGCGAAGCGGGAGGCGAGGGAAGCGATCAAGAGGGCTTTCATGGACGATGAGAATGCTGACGATGTGAGAAGGGCTGGGGGCCGCGTGTCCGGCCAGGACGCGGCAAGGAGTTCGGTCGTGCGGGTGCGCGGCTGAAACTTGGTGAGTGATGCTTTCAGGACTTCTTTTCATCGGCCCGGTTGCGCGGGGCTGAAGATAAATCCCTACCCGTGAAGGCGGTTGGGAAGTGTGCGGGCGCAACAAGCTCGTCGTTTGCAGGTAGGGAGAGTCTTCGCAAAGCGAACGGCTCCACTAATGGCTATTTGCAATTACCCCTCCCCCTGCCCGAGCATTATGCAATCAAGCAGGCATTCGTTTTTTAGCCACGCATACGATAACCTGCTCATTGACACTGTATTCGCAGGGAAAATGAGGCCGGGTGGTACAGTCTTTGCGAAAATGCCGGCATGTCCTCTACAGCTAACTATTCAGAACCCCGCTGTTCCACCGGCGTGGACGGCTTGAATACCATTTTGGGCGGGGGGTTTCCCCGCGATCGCATTTATCTGGTCCAAGGCTCGCCCGGTGTGGGCAAGACGACACTCGCGCTGCAGTTCCTCCTGCAGGGCGCGCGCGAGGGCGAAGCCGGTTTATACATCACGCTTTCAGAAACGACGGATGAGCTTTACGGCGTCGCCCGCTCGCACGGCTGGGATCTCGATGGCGGGGTCACTCTCTTCGAGCTCTCCGCGATGGAGGACAAACTGAAGGGCGAAACGGAGAGCACGTTCTTTCATCCTTCCGAGGTGGAGCTCAACCGCACCACGCAGATCCTCCTGTCGGAAATCGAGCGGGTAAATCCTGCGCGTCTCGTCTTCGATTCGCTCTCGGAGATGCGCATGCTGGCGGAATCCCCGTTGCGCTACCGGCGCCAGATCCTGCGTTTGAAACAGTTTCTAGCGGGACGGAAATGCACGGTTTTGTTTTTGGATGACTGCGGCTCCAACGACCACGATGTGCAGAGTATCGTACACGGGGTGATCAATCTGATCCGTCGCTCGCCCGACTTCGGCGCGGCGCGGCGGCAGGTGAATATTCAGAAGGTCCGCGGCGTGAAATTCATCGAAGGAAATCACGACTATAACATCCAGACCGGCGGCATGGTCGTTTTCCCACGGCTGGTCGCCAGCACGCACCGCACTCCCTTCGAGCCGGGGCGTCTGCTCACGGGCAATGCGTCCCTAGACAAATTGCTGGGTGGCGGAATCGATCATGGCACCAGCACGATGTTGATGGGGCCGCCCGGCTGCGGAAAATCCACGCTGTCCACAATGGTGTCGTATGTAGCGGCGGAACGGGGACAGAAGGTTTTGTTTTTCACCTTCGACGAGGTCAGCTCCACGTTGCTCGCACGTTCCGCGAAACTGGGGATGGATCTTACCAAGCACGTGGAAAGCGGAAACATCCGCCTCGAACAGATCGATCCCGCCGAAGTTTCCCCGGGCGAACTTACGGACCGAATCCGGCTCGCCTCGCTCGAAAACCGGGCCGATGTCGTGGTCATCGACAGCATCAACGGGTTTCTCAACGCGATGCCGGAAGAGCGCCATCTGGTGCTGCAACTCCACGAGCTCCTCGCTTTTCTCAATCAGCAGGGCGCGATCACGATCATGGTGCTGGCGCAGCAGGGCGTAGTCGGGGCGATGCAAACGAGCGTGGACCTCACCTACCTGGCTGACACCGTGCTGCTGCTGCGTTATTTCGAAGCGCACGGCGCGATCCATCAGGCGATTTCGGTGATGAAAAAACGCAGCGGAAATCACGAGCGCACCATTCGCGAATTCTCCGTGGGACCAGGCGGGGTCGAAGTGGGCGATCCGCTCACCAATATGCACGGCATCCTGACGGGCATCCCGATGATTCAAAAACTGGAACCATCCGGTAAAACGCCTCCGGAGGAATGAGCCCGCGCGATCCCAGTGTGCCCGCCGCCCAGCCCCTTCCGGGACCGGTCGAACAACGCGTATTGATCCTGGCCCCGACCGGCAACGATGCGCGGCTGACCCAGCGTTTCCTCACCGAAGCGGGCATCCACTCGAAAGTGGTGCGCAACATCGCGAGTCTTTGCGACGGCATCCGGGAAGGATGCGGCACGCTGCTGCTCGCGGAAGAGACGCTTTCGGCGGATACCGTGGAGCCGTTGCTGAAAACAATTTCGCAACAACCCTCCTGGTCCGACATCCCGCTGGTGCTGATCACCAGCGGCGGGGAAACCAGCCAGACCCGGCTGCGCCGGCTCACCACGCTGGGACCGGCGGGCAACGTGACCATGCTCGAACGGCCGTTCCGGCCGGTCACGCTGTTGAGCGCGATCGAGACCGCGCTTCGCGCCCGCCAGAAACAATACCAAGTGCGGGATCTTCTCAAAGAGGTGCAGACCAGCGAACGCCAGGTACAGTCGGTGCTCGCGAGCATCGCGGACGGATTCGTCGCGGTGGACAAGGACTGGCGGTTTACGTATTTGAACGCCGCCTACCTGAAGTTGATCGCGCCGCTGTACTCTTCGGCCGCATCGTTGCTGGGCGAGAATCTTTGGGAGAAATTCCCGGATCTGCTGGGAACCTCGACCGAGGAGCATTACCGGAAGGCGATGGCCAGCCAGAAGCCGGTCAGTTTCGAAATCCTCTACGAGCCGATAGCCACGTGGCTTGAGGTGCGCGTCTATCCGGCGCCCGAAGCTCTCTCGATCTACGTCCGCGACATCACCGAGCGAAAAAAACAGGAAGAATCGCTGACCGCGCTGACCCATCAGGTGACCGCGCAGGCGAAGACCTTCGACACCACGCTGTCGAATATCACGGACTTCGCCTACATCCTGAACCGCGAGGGCCAGTTTCTCTACGCCAACAAACCGCTGCTCGATCTCTGGGGTCTGCAACTCCAGGAGGCGAAGGGGAAAAACTTCTTCGATCTCAAGTATCCCGTCGCGCTCGCGGCAAAACTCCAGCGGGAGATCGAGCACGTTTTCGCCACTCGCGAAATCGTGCGAGGCGAGACGCCCTACACCGACAACGAGGGCAAGGAAGGGTACTACGAGTACATCTTCAGTCCTGTGCTCGATTCCGACGGAGCGGTGGAAGTCATCGCGGGTTCGACGCGTGTCACCACGGAACGCAAACGCGCGGAAGCCCTGGGCGAACGGCGGCGGCTCGTGCTGCAGCTGATCGCCGAGGATGCGCCGCTGGAAAAAATCTTCGAGTCGCTCGCGCATATGGTCGAGCTGGAGGCGCGTTTCGACACTCGCGTCGGCATCCAGCTTTCCGATGCACGGCACCGGCCCGCGATCGGAAGCCAGCGGTCCCCATCCACCCCCAGCGATCGCGCGGTCGAAGGGATGAAAATCACGCCGGACGACCCTCCAGGCGAACGCGCGCACGGCGCCCTCCCATCCGGGGGTAGAAAGGCGAACATCTTCAGCGATCCCACTTGGGCCGAACTTCGTGCGGATGCCCGCAGACACGGGCTCACCGCAGGCTGGGCCACCCCGATCTTATCGGGCCAGGGGGAGATGCTCGGCACGTTTGCGCTCTTTCACGCCAATACCCACGTGCTTTCCGACGAGGACAGGCGGCTCATGACGACAGCGATCAACACGGCGGCGGTTGCCATCGGGCGCAAACGAGCCGAGCAGGCGCTGCGCGCGAGCGAAGCGCAGCTGCGTCTGGTGACGGATCACGCCTCGGTGTATTTGCTCCAGTGCGACCGGGATCATCGCTACAAGTTTGTGAACCGCACCTATGCGCTGCGCTTCGCGCGGGAACCGCAGGCTCTTCTGGGTGTGCGCGTGGAAGAAATCATGGGGGCGAAGGCCTATGCGGAAGTGCGCGCCTACATGGATCTCGCCCTGGCTGGCGAGCGCGTGGAGTTCGAGCACGAGATCGCCTTCGGCGGCAGCGCCCCCCGCTGGATGCACACCGTGTACATCCCGGAATATGCGAAGGATGGCGGTGTCGTGGGCTTCGTGGGCGTGATCAACGACGTGACGGCGCGCAAACAAAGCGAGTTGGAGGTGGTGCGCGCACGCGACAAGGCGCTGGAGGCGGCGCGCGCAAAAGACGATTTTCTTGCCGCGCTTTCGCACGAGTTGCGCACGCCGTTGAACCCCGTCCTCTTGATCGCGAGCGAGGCGGCCAGCGATCCGGAGCTGCCCGCGAAAGTGCGCGAGGATTTCGATACCATCGCCCGCAACGCGACGCTGGAGGCCCGTCTCATCGACGACCTGCTCGATCTGACCCGCATCACGCACGGCAAGATGTCGCTCGATCAACGCGCCATCGATCTTCACGCGGTGCTGGCAGACGCGTTGGAAACGGTTTCTCCCGAACTGCGGGAGAAAAAGCAGACGCTGAACGTGAAACTCGCGAAGGAGACTTGTCACATCTTCGGCGATCCCGCCCGTGTGCAGCAGATTTTTTGGAACGTGTTGAAGAATGCCGTGAAGTTCACGCCGCAGGGCGGAGCCATCACCGTGGAGACGCGCTGCGACAAGAACACCTCCTGGTGCGTGGTGAGGATCACGGATTCCGGCATCGGCATGACCAGCGATGAACTGGGCCGGGTCTTCGATGCGTTTTCGCAGGGGAATCACGCGCATGGAGGCGGCTCGCATCGCTTCGGCGGGCTGGGGCTCGGGCTGGCCATATCGCGGATGCTCATCGAGCTGCACGCGGGAAAAATTTCCGCTGCGAGCAAAGGGAAAGATCATGGCTCGACCTTTACGATCGAGTTTCCCCGCATCTCCGTGGATGCGGATTTCCCGATGTCGTCCACCGCCTATCGGGCCCACAGGACGCGCGCGAGCGCGCCACCGTTTTCCGCAGGGAAAAACCGCCGCATCCTCGTGGTGGAAGATCACGTGGTCACACGGCTTTCGCTGACGCGGCTGCTCTCGCGACGCGGCTACACGATTGTCGAGGCCGGCACAGTCGCGGAAGCGCTCGCGCGAGCGGCCGAGGCGCGGTTCGATCTCGTCATCTCCGACATCGGGCTGCCGGATGGCGACGGTTATTCGTTGATGAAACAACTCTGCGACCGACACGGCCTCACGGGCATCGCGCTTTCCGGATACGGCATGGAGCAGGACATCGCTCGCGGGCGGGCGGCGGGTTTTACCGAGCACCTGATCAAGCCGGTGAATATCGAGTCGCTTGACCGTGCGCTGCGCACTTGGGAGGACGCGCTCCCCTAGCCTGCGTCAGCTCGTGTGGCGCTCGTAGGTGGATTCGAACTCGTCGACGAATTCGGCGAACTGTTTCGCGTGTTCTTCGTCTCCGCCGGAGCGGTAGTGATGGGCCAGATTGCGGCAGCAGCGGCAGAGGACTTCGCGGACGGGGACGGGCGCGAGGTCGGCGACCTTGGGCTCGATGTGGTTCGCGCGGAGGATGGCGAAGAGATCGTGCGGGCTGCGGAAGGCGCCTTGTTCGAACGCGTCGATGAAGAAGGGCGTTTCCTCGATGTAGCAGCCGATCACGAAATGGCCGGGCAGGCCGACGGGCTCAAGGCTGAGGCCGAGGCGCCCGGCGACGAGCAGATAGACGATGGAGAGCGTGATCGGGATGCCTTTTTTGCGCGTGAGAACCTCGTCGAGGAAGCTGTTAAGAGGGTCGGTGTAGTTCTCGTGGTTGCCGCGGAAGCCGTAGTCGTGAAAGAGGACGCGATTGATGACGCGGCATTTTTCGCGGAGCGACATGGGCTCGACGATGAGATCGCGGCAGCGGGCGGCGATATCGTCGAGTTGCGCGCAGCAGTCGCCGATATCGAGGTCGGAGTTGACGGTGCGCGCGAGGAGGAGCGCGCCCGTTTCGAGCTCGTAGTTGAGCGAACGGATGAAGCCTTTGAACTCGGCGGAGGGGTCGGAGAATTTGAGTTCTTCGAGGAACCAGCGGGCGTGCCAGGCGAGGACGCGGTTTTTGCCGGCGAGAACTTCTTTGAGAAATTGCGCGGATGCGGCCTCGTTTTTCTGAAAGTGAGCGAGCAGAGCGCGGCGGACGGCGGGCTGCGTGTCGTCGAGCAAGCCCAAGAAAGCGCTTTCCATCCCAGAAGTAAGCCGGTCCGTTTTCACGATGTAATCAGCGAAGGAGAAATTGGTTTTCCCGCAACCTGCTTATCGACACAGACGGGCGATAACCGGGGGAATCTGTAGCGAATTTTCGATTTTGGATTTCCGATCGGGGGGACGCAGGCGTGGGTGCGACGCGTTGAAGGAACCCGGCACGTGCGCGGCGGTATCCGGAAGGCGGGGTTAAGGCTAACCCGCCCTTGTTGTGTGAAACATGGTAAGGTGG
>CBINDC010000020.1:0-65093 GCA_966249325.1 uncultured Nibricoccus sp.
GTCACTGGTCACTGGTCACTGGTCACTGGTCACTGGTCACTGGTCACTGGTCACTCGCACGAGCGCTTCGCGCTCGTGCGCTCACCCCTACCCCTCCGTCAGTTCGTCATACGCCACACCCAGATTGCTCCCCAGCCGGTTCGGCAGCTTCTGATGAAACTCCGGAAACGCCGGCAAATTTTCCAGCGCCACGATCTCGCTCTTCCCCTTCCCCAACTGAATCTGCCCCTGCGTGTATTCGAGCAGCCCCGTCAGATAATCGCGCAACACCAGCAACTGCCCGCGCTCCAGCACCACGTCCCGCCCCTCACCCGCGTGCCCCGCGACGTAGAGCGCATCCGCCGGATATTCCTTCGCCACCTTTTCCAACACACCGATCCAGCCCGCGATCTTCGCCCCACCCGGCCGGTCGATCACCGGATAAACGCGGTTGAACAACAAATCCCCCATGTGGACCACATTGGCCTTCTCGAAGAACACCACGATGTCCCCGCTCGTATGCGCCGGCCCGAAATACTTCGCGCTCACCACCTCGTCGCCCAGCTCCATCCGCCACGTCTCAGGGAAGGTCGTCTCAGCGATCACCAGCTCCTCCACCGGTTTCTTGTCCCTGATCGCCCGCGCCTTCATCAGCTCCGGCACAGCCGCGTGCGCCACCATTTTCTTCGCCGCCGGACGAAACACACCATTCCCGCCCGTATGATCGCCGTGGTAATGCGTGTTGATCACCACATCGAGCATCCGCCCGCCGCGCTGCGGTAATCCATCCAGGCACAGCTTCGCCGTCTCCGGGAACTGTGTGTCCACCACCGCCAGCGCCTCGCTCGACGCCAGCCACCCGATCGTCCCGCCACGCGCCGTGAAAATCCCCACATTCCGCCGCAACGGCCTGAACACCGGCTTCACCCCTTGCGCCGCTGCTTGCGGCGGCGTCCCCGGCATCGCCACCGCTGGCGTTCCCGCGGCAGGCGCCGTTTGCGCGCCCAGTCCATTCCTCATCCACAACCCCAACGCTGCCATCGCAGCGGTATCGGCCAGAAAACGACGACGATTCATAGGCCGACTCCGCCAGCAACTCCCGCGGCGCTCAATCCCCGCGCTCCCGAACCGTTCCAAACGATAACGACCACAGATATTTTTCCCGGCGCCAGAGATGACAGAAGATTGCAGCGCTCCATCAATCCGCCATGTTGCCATCGCCCTCACGGACCGCAGCTTTCGCTCCCCCCACCCCCGCGTGCTTCCGAACCTCTTTTATTTCCCACGTCCTTACTTCGCGCTCCTCCGGGGACTCGCGGGATTCATCGTTTTCATTCTCGGCTTCGCCGTGGCCGCAGCCGACACCTCGCCCCCCGCCGGGGCCTCACCCGCGCCGCTCCCGCTGATCGCCGGCGCCGCCAGCGACAGCTTCCCCAAATCCTACATCGGCAACACCGGCCGCTGCGAAGGCTTCTCCGTCGACCTCCTCGACGCCGTCGCCCGCGTCATGAACCTCCGCATCGACCGCGTCGTCGCCCCCGCCAGCGAGCTTCACACACGTTTCCAGTCAGGCGAATTCGACCTCCTCCAAACCTACAGCCCCGGCCCCGGCCGCGAACTCTTCGCCGACTTCTCCGTGCAGTTCATGCACCTTCAGGGCGCCGTCTTCGTCCGAAAAAACGATTCCCGTTTCAAACGCATCGCCGACCTCGCCCATGCCGACCTCATTATCGTCGGCCGCGGCAGCATCGGCGAAAAATTCCTCACCGACCACAACCTCTCGCCGGCTAAAATCACCTACATCAGCTCCGTGCAGGAAGCTCTCCGCCTCATCGAGCACGGCCAGCACGACGCCGTCTTCGCCTCGCGCCTCACCGCCCTCTCCCTCATCGAGCGCGACCAGCACAAAAACATCCGCATCCTCGGCGATCCGTTCGACGGATACGACGTCCAGCACTGCTTCGCCGTCCACAAGGGCGACTCCCGCCTCCTCGCCCGCCTTAACGAGGGCCTCGCGATTCTCCACCGCACCGGCGAATTCGACGCCATCTACCGCAAGTGGTACGGCCACTTCGACGCCCCCCTCTTCACCCGCGAACAAGTCATCACCTACATCGCCGCCATCCTCGCCGCCGCCTCCCTCGCCGGCCTCTGGGGCTTCCTCCGCCAGCGCACGCTTCGACGCCACCTCGTCGCCCAAACCGCCCGCCTCGTCGATCAAGAGGCCATCCTCGCCGAGGCCCAGCAAATCGCCCACGTCGGCCACTGGAGCTTCACCCTCGCCACCCGCCGCATCGACTGCTCCGACGAAGCCCTCCGCATCCTCGAACGCGACCCCGCCCGCGGCCCCCTCACCTACCTCCGTCTCCTCACCCTCATCCCCGCCTCCGAACGATCCTCCGCCCACCGCTCCATCCGCGAAGCCATGCTCATCGGCTCCGCCTGCGAAATCACCCTCACCGTCTCCGCCCGCCCCGCCCAACGCAAAATCGTCCACGCCACCATCCGCGCCGAACGCGATCCCGACGGCCGCGTCTCCCGCATCTTCGGCACCCTCCAGGACATCACCCGCCTCATCACCGCCGAGGAACGCCTCCGCGCCCGCGACCAGCTCCTCCTCGCCCTCTACGAAAACGCCCCCAACGCCATGGGCGTCGTCGAACCCGCCGCCGGCTCCTTCCGCTTCGTCTCCGCCAACCCCGGCACCGCACGCCTCCTCGGCCTCAACTCCGCCCACCTCGCCGGTCGCACCCTCGACTCCCTCGGCCTCCCCGCCGACGTCACCGCCTTCTGGACCGGCCTCTTCCACGACGCCAACAACCGCGCCGACAACCTCCGTCTCGAACGCACCCTCGCGTCACTGCACCGCCACTACGCCATCACCCTCATCCCCCTCGGCGGCGCCGGCGCCGACGCCCGCCCCCAGGTCTGCTACCTCGCCGAGGACATCACCGAACGAAAACAAATCGACGCCGAGATCGCCCAAGGCCGCAAACTCCGCGCCATCGGCGAACTCGTCGGCGGCATCGCCCACGAATTCAACAACCTCCTCACCCCCGTCCTCCTCAAGACCGAGCTCCTCGCCGACGAACTCCGCGGCCAGCCCCGCCTCCTCGCCGAACTCCGCGCCATCGCCCACGCCTCCCAACGCGGCGCCGACCTCACCCGCCGCCTCCTCGCCTTCGGCCGCCGCTCCGACTCCGGCGACGAAATCGTCCACCTCCCCGCCCTCGTCAAATCCAGCCTCGACCTCATCCGCACCACCATCGATCGCCGCATCGAAATTAAAGCCGACATCCCCGCCTCGATCACACCCCTCTACCTAAACGCCACCGACCTCCACCAGATCGTCCTCAACCTTCTCCTCAACGCCCGCGACACCCTCATGGACAAGCTGGAACGCCCGCCCTCCAGCTCCTGGCAACCCCGCATTGCGCTGAGCGCCGCAGGTCTAAAAACCGCCCCCGCCGACTCCGAAACTCCCGCCGACCGCCGCATCTTGGGATGGATTAGCCTCACCGTTCAGGACAACGGCCTTGGCATGTCCCGCGTAGTCCAGGAACGCATCTTCGAACCGTTCTACACAACGAAAGAGGTTGGCAAAGGCACCGGCCTCGGCCTCGCCACCGTCTGGCATCTGGTCACTCGCATCGGCGGAAAAATCAACGTCACCTCCACCCCCGGCGATGGCAGCGCCTTTCAAGTTCTCCTCCCCGTCTTCGCCCCGCCCTCGACCATCCCCGCGGCCACTTCCGACACCTCCGCTCCGAAGCAAGTCTCCAGTCGCCGGATACTCCTTGTCGAGGACGACGAACTCGTCGCCCAAACCCTCGCCACCGCCCTCCGCCGCCTCGGCCACAACGTCTCCCACCTGGGCCACGGCACCGAAGCCTGGCGTCACCTCGCCGGCAATCCCGACTACGACCTCGTGATGCTCGACATCGACCTTCCCGGCCTCAACGGCGTCGAAATCGCCCGCCGCCTCCGCGGCACCCGCTTCTCCGGCAAAATCCTCATCGCCAGCGGCCGCCTCGCCGACCACGAGCTCCGCGAACTCCGCGGCCTCAAGATCGACCACATCCTCGAAAAACCCTTCACCCCCCAGGCCCTCCAGCTCGCCCTCCAAGCCTGCCTTCAGATCACGTAGCCACGAGCGCCAGCGAGTGATCTTCCCGCCGTCCCTTTCACCCTTCACTCTTCCCGATTCTCTCTTCCGCCAGCGCCCGCTTCCGCAAATCCAGCGTCAGCACAATCAAGAGCCCGATCAGAAAAAATCCCCCGTTCGTCAGAATCGCCGCGCGATACCCCCACCACGCCGCCATTTCGCCAAACACCAGCGGCCCGATCAGCGCCGCAAGCTTTCCGAAAAAGCCCCAGCACCCGAAAAACTCCCCGCTCCGCCCCGGTGGTGTCAGCATGGATACGACCGCGCGCCCCGCCGACTGCAACGACCCCAGCGCCAGCCCCGCCACCACGCCGATCCATAAAAACTCCTCCTTCGTCTCGCACCGCGACACCCACACACTCACGCCCACCCACAACACGAGCGACCCGATCAACGCCGCCTTCGAGCCCACCCGGTCCTGCACCACGCCAAACACATACGCCCCCACCACACCCGCCAGCTGCAGCGCCACGAATAATTTCACCGTGTCATCCAGCGTCATCTTCAAGACCTGATCCGCGAAGACCGACGAAAACGAAATCACCGCCATCAGCCCCGCGATGAAGAACACCATCGCTATGAAAAACACGAAGAGCGTCTTGTGCTGCGGCAGCTCCTTCAGCAGCGCCACATTCGCCCGCCAGCCCGCCTTCAGATAACTTTCCCCCGTCGCCAGCGGCCGCGCCACCGCCCCTTCCCGCAACAGCAGCAACGTCGGCAGGCTCGCCAGCAGGAAAAACGCCCCCGTCATCACAAACGTCCACGGCACCCGCCCGTCGCCGCTTTTGATCATCGCCAGCGCCAGCACCAGACTGATCAACCCGCCCACGTATCCAAAACTCCACCCATACGCCGAGATCCGCCCCGCATTCTCAGGCGTGCTGATCTCCGGCAAAAACGCCGACGCCAGATTCTCGCTCATCGAAAACGCGATGTTCGCCACCGCGACGAGGCCCAGCGCCAGCCAGACCTCCCCCGGCCCCACGAAATAAAGCCCGATCGTGCTCAACGAACACACCACCGCCGTCGTCATGAGAAACCGCTTCTTCGCCGCCTTCGCATCCGCCACCGCCCCGATGAGCGGCGACAACAAAATCACCACCACCTGCGACACCGCCAGCGCCCGCCCCCACCACGCCGGCGCCGCCGCACTCCCCTCGGCCACCACGCCCACGAAATACCGCGCATAGATCACCGTGATGATGATCGTCGTGAACGCCGAGTTCGCGAAATCGAAACAGCACCACCCAAAAATCTCGCTCTTCTTCACCGGCGGAAACGCGCGCGCGGACGACGACAACGGGGCAACAGGTTCGCTCATGCGCGCGCGAAGCAAGCCGCAGCCCCTTCCCGATGCCATCCATTTCCACGCTCTCCCAGGTAGCAACTCACGCTCGCCGCGCCGCCCTTCAACGCTTCCGCGATAAGAAATTCCCTGGGTCCCGTACCGTCCGCTCGCTAAACCTTGCTGAAACTCTTTCGCCGCTCCCTTGTCTGCGCCCGTTGACTGACCTGTCGCGTCCTCTGGACCGTGACTTTTGCGGTGCAATTCGCCCGCCCCGGTCCTTCCGGCATCCGCGCTGCTATTAAAGCACCGCCGGAAAAACGCCGATACCTTACTATCTCCAGCCGCGATTCCACCGAAACGCGGCTTGCGCCACCGGCCCTCACGCCGTTTCTTCCGCCCTCTTTTACAATTTCGTCTCTCGTCTTAATGTCCGTTCCAAACTCCTCCACACCTCCTTCCTTCGCCCGCCGCGCCCTCACCGCGGTCACGCAATGGATCGATTCTGATTACTGCCCGGAAGGCGCCGAAAAGATGCGCAACGAACCCGACAAGGTCGATTGGGTGCGCGTCATGCCCTTCGTGATTCTCCACGTGGGTTGCTTCGGCATCCTCTGGGTCGGCGTTTCCGCCTTCGCCGCCTGGGCCGCCGTCTTCCTCTATTTCATCCGCATGTTCGCGGTCACCGGCATCTACCACCGGTACTTCTCGCATAAAACCTACAGCACCAGCCGCATCGGCCAGTTCATCCTCGCGCTCTGGGGCGGCACCACCGTCCAGCGCGGCGGCCTCTGGTGGGCTTATCACCACCGCCACCACCACCAGCACTCCGACGACGAGGAAGATGCCCACTCTCCCCACGTCCACGGCTTCCTCTGGTCCCACATCGGCTGGATCACCAGCCGCCGCAATTTCCCGACCGACTACTCCAAGGTCAAAGACCTCGCGAAATTCCCCGAGCTCGTCTGGCTCAACCGCTTCGACCTCGTCGTCCCGATTCTCTACGCCGCCTCGATGTTCGGCATCGGCGCCCTGCTTGAGCGTTACGCTCCCGGCCTCGGCACCAATGGCTGGCAGATGCTCATTTGGGGCTTCTTCGTGAGCACCACCGCCCTCTTCCACGGCACCGCCTGCATCAACTCGATGGCCCACCTCATGGGCAAACGCCGCTACAAGACCGAGGACGACTCCCGCAACAGCTTCATCCTCGCCATCATCACCCTCGGCGAAGGCTGGCACAACAATCACCACCGCTACCAGAGCTGCACCCGCAACGGCTTCTACTGGTGGGAAATCGACCCGACCTACTACGGCCTGAAATTCCTCTCCTGGACCGGCTTCATCTGGGGCCTCAAGGACGTCCCGCAATCCATCCTCGACGAAGGCATGCGCGAGGAACACGCCGCCTCCATCGCCGCCGCCCAAAAAGCCGCGCACGTCCATCCCGAGTATTCATCGCTCAAGAAAGTCCTCCCCGCCGCCGCCGCCATCGCCGTCGCCACGGTCAACGCCGCCAACGTCCAGATGCCGGAGAAAGCCCAGGCCGGCCACCACAAGGACGTCACCGAGCTCGCCGTCGAACTTCAGCAAAAGCAGGCTGCCGAAACCCAGGCCAAGCTCGCTCAAAACACCGCGCAGCAGCTCCCGCAAAATCCGCCTGTCGTCTAACTGACTCCGCGCGATTTCCACGCCTCTCCGGGCGGACGCTCCTCCAGCGTCCGCCCTTTTTATTTTCCAAAATCCCCATGCCCCCTCCGCCTCCCCAATCCTGTTCATCCTCTTAATCCTGTCTAAAACTCCACCCGCGCCCTCCGCCTTCACCCCTTCCCCCCCGCGCGCGAAATCTCCGCCCCGCGCGACTCCAGCCACGCCATCAACCCCGGCCGGTACCGCGCCTTCCACGCCCGCGTCCGCCCACCGACAATCACCGCGCGCACCACACCCGCGTAAATCAGCAGCACCACCGCACTCACAACCAACCCGCCACCCAAAACGCTCCTCACGCGAAACGAGCCCGTCGCCACCGCCATGTACGCCGACACGCCCATGCACCCCGCCGCCCAAAGCCACGCCGCGAAAAACGCACCCCAATAAACCCGGTTCGCCTCCGCCACCCACGCCTTCTCGAACACCCCGCCCGTCGCGTGATTGTACGCCACGCACGTCGCTTTCCCCCCGCGCAAAACCGCGCTCACCCACGACACCGCCTGCCCCGCCCGCGCCGGAAACACGTCGTTCGTCACCGTCCACGCCTCCTCTTTCCCCTCGACCGTCCGCACCCACAACCGGTCCTTCCTCGTCGTGTGCACCTGCGTCGTCGTCCGCGCCGGCTGATCGTTCGTCGCCGGCGTCGTATGCGTGCTCGTCGTCGTCTCCACCCAGCCTTCCTTTTCCAGCACCACACCGCTCGTCACCGTCAACGCCACCCGCATCCCCCGCGGCAACTCCACCACCCGCAGCACTTCCGGCAACTCCCCAGCCTCCGCACCCGCTTTCTGGATACCCGCCATCTTCGCCGGATCGTGCCGCCGCCCCGCCCGCCGCAGCCACCACACCGGAATCGCCAGCCCTCCAAGCAACGCCATCAACCCCGCGCCCGCCCACACCGCGTGCGCCACCAGCACATAACTCCTCTCATCCTCCGACACCCACAACGGCTTGAACAACCACAGCGGCGCCCCCGTCCCCCCGCCCGCCGCCGCCCCGCCACCCGCCTCCGCCTTCACGAAACTCGCGAACAACGGCACATACCTCCCCAAGACCTCCCGCTTGAAGCCCGGATTCATCATCAGCCGCCGGACCTCCGCCTCGAACGCCTTCCACTCCCGCGACTGCTCCCCGCCCGCGCGCGCCTTCGCCACCGCCGCGTCCATGCCCGCCTGATACGCCTGATCGCGCGCCGTCAGCTCCGGCGTCCTCGGCGGCCGCAACGTCCGCGCCAGCGCGAACTCCTCGAACAACACCGCAAACGCCGCCGCCCGCCTCGGCCCCTCCGGAAAATCCGCCGCCACCCGCTCCGCCCCCGGAAATTTCTCCAACATCAGCCGGTTCCACGCCGGCCCCGCCTCCGCCACCACCAGCTCCCTCCGCCGGTTGTTCAACTCAGGTAACAAATTCCCCCATACACGATCCCGCCGGTACTTCTCCTCGATCGCCTCCGCCTGCCTCCCCAGCTCGGCCAGCTCCCGCTGATCTCCTTCCGTCAACGCACTGTCGATCCGCGCCGCCTGGATCGCGTACCGCCGCGCCTGCAATCGCGCCACCTCCCCCGCGTCACGCTCCATCGCCGCCACCTGGGCCGGCGACGGACGGCTCGCGACCGAAGAACCCGTTTGCGCGATACCCGATGCGCCGCACACAGCCAGACACATCGCCAACAACCAGAAGCGGATGACCATGCCCCAAAAACAAGCCCCCGCCCTCCGTCGCGCAAGCCCCGCGCCCCGGTCCGTCCGCTCCCGCCGCCCCGCGCTTTGCGTGCCCTTTTCCTCACGTCGTCGGCGCGCGCAAAAAAATCGCCGGATTTTTCACACGACCGAGTTGACGACCTTCACCACCCGCTCAACGTCCGCGCAAAGGGTTCCCCGTCACCTGTGATGGGGAAGTAACTCAATGGTAGGGTCACCATTGGCTACAGACTAACCATGCCCGCTGGCTCCCCCGAGCCAGCCTCCGTCCGCACAGACGCCCCGTCTGCCGCGGCCGCAGTGCGCACGTTTCCCCCTGACCGCAAGGCCCGGAGGAGGCCGCTCACACCGAGGCGCGGGTCTCCCTCCATGATCCTTGCCAGCTACTTCCTCAAGGCGCTCCTCGCGCTCATCCTCGCCGCCCTCGGCGGTGCCTTTCTTCACAACGTCCGCGGCCTCTGCCCCGAGAACTCCCCCGCCGCCCTCGCGCGCGACCGCCTCCTCGGCCTCGCCCTCTACGCCGTCTCGTTCTTCCTCGGCACCGTCGCCGCCGGCCGCATCGCCGACCACCTCGCCACCCCGCTCCTCGCGGTCGCCCTTCCCCTTGCGCTGCTCTGGGCCGCCGCCCTCGCCGCCGGCCTCCGCCGAAACGTCACGCTCTCCCACGTGAAACGCGGCATCTTCGCCGCCGTCGCCACCCTCGCCCTCTTCCTCGTCGCCTCCAACGGCAGATTCGCCCTGCCCGACGCCTTCCTCCTCCTCGGCCTCGCCGCCTGGCTCGCCGTCACCCTGCGCTCGTCGCCGGGCAACCTCCGCTGACGCCACCGAATCCCCCGCTTCGCCCGCCAGGTGCCCTGCGCCCCCGCGGCCACGCCCTCCGCAACCAGTCCATGGATACACCGCTCGCCATTCTCCTCCTGACGCCGTTCCTGCTCGCCCTGCTGCTTCCGGCGGCCGGCCGCCGCCTCGGCGCCAAAACCGGCTGGCTCGCCCTCCTCGGCCCCGCCACCGCTTTCGCCGCCACGCTCGCGATCCACCTCGCCCCGCCCGAAGCCCGCCTTCCCGTCGAGTGGCCCTGGCTCCCGAGCCTCGGCCTTTCCCTCGCCTTCAACCCCGACGGTCTCGCCCTTTTCTTCGGCCTCGTCGTCACCGGCGTCGGCGTCCTCGTCACGTTCTACGCCGCCTGCTACCTCGACGACCACTACCGCGACCACGGGAAATTCTACTGCTACCTGCTGCTCTTCATGGGCGCGATGCTGCTCACCGTCTTCTCGGACAACCTCCTCGTTCTCTTCGTCGCGTGGGAGCTAACCGGCCTCACCTCCTTCCTTCTCATCGGCTTCCTCCACGAAAAAGAAGACTCCCAGCGCGGCGCCCGCATGGCGCTCCTCACCACCGCGACCACCGGCCTCGCCCTCCTCGTCGGCGTCGTCCTCCTCCACCTCGTCTTCGGCACCTTCGAGCTCAGCGCCATCGTCGGCGCGCCCGTTCCCCCCGGCAAAGAACCCCTCCTCGCCGCCGCCTTCCTCTGCTGCTTCGCCGGCATCGCCGGAAAATCCGCCCAGTTCCCGTTTCACTACTGGCTCCCCAACGCCATGGCCGCGCCCACCCCGGTCAGCGCCTACCTCCACTCCGCCACGATGGTGAAACTCGGCGTCTTCCTCACCGCCCGCCTCCTTCCCGTCTTCAACGACCTCGAATCCTGGACTCCCCTCCTCACCGGCATCGGCTTCGGCACGCTTCTGCTCGGCGCCACTTCCGCCCTGCTCTCGCACGACCTCAAAGCCGTCCTCGCCCACACCACCGTCGCCCAGCTCGGCCTCCTCATCGGCTGCTACGGTCTCCACACCCGCGGTCTGCCCGTGACCTGGGACTACCTCCACATCGCCAACCACGTCTTCTACAAAGCCTGCCTCTTCATGGTCGTCGGCATCGTCGATCACGCCACCGGCACCCGCGATCAACGCCAGCTCGGCGGCCTCTTCCGCGCCATGCCGCTCACCGGTATCGCCGCCCTCATCGGCGCCGCCGCCCTCGCCGGCCTCCCCCCCACCACCGGCTTCCTCAGCAAGGAACTCCTCCTCAAATCCGTCCTCGCCTTCCGCGAATCCGCCTCCGGCTTCTCCGCCTGGTGGCCGCTCGCCACCGTCGCCCTCGCCTCCGTCCTCAAGGTCGCCGTCGCCGCCCGCTTCGTCCACCGCGTATTCTTCGGACGGATGCCGGAAAAAATCGCCGGCCACTTCCACGCGCCGTCCTTCGGCCTGCAACTCCCGCCGCTCCTCCTCGCCTTCGCCGCTCTCGGCGGCGGCCTCTTCGCCGCCGGCTTCGGCCGCTGGACCCTCAGCTTCGCCGTCCCCGGCACCCACGCCACCTCCGCCGGCGAACTCCACCTCTGGCACGGTTTCACGCCCGAGCTCTGGATCAGCCTCGCCATCGTCGCCGCCGGCTTCGCGCTCTACCTGCTCATCCGCCCCACCCGCTGGGCCCGCCTTTCGCTGCCCCGCGCCGCTCAATTCGATCTACTTTTCGACAAACTCGCCGACGGCGTTCCCTACGCCGTCCGCAGACTCAACCGCGCCCTCGGCTTCGAAAATCCACCCCTCTTCCTCTTCGCCACCACCGGCGCCATCGTCGCCACCGCCGTCACCGGTTTCTTCCTCACGCGCCACGCCTGGTCCCCGCTCGCCGCGCAATGGGATCTGCTCCCGTGCGACTCCTCCGGCTGGCTGCGCTGGTCGCTCGTCCTCCTCGCCGGCGCCGCCGCCATCGCCGCCGCCTCCTGGCAAAAACCCATCCGCCAGCTCCTCGCCCTCTCCATCGTCGGCATCGGCATCACCGCCCTCTTCGTCCTCTACCGCGCGCCCGATCTCGCCCTCACCCAGATGCTCGTCGAAACGATCACGCTCCTCCTCGTCCTGCTCGTCGTCCTGCGCCTCAAACGCCACGGCGCCGACCAGGAGCCGCTCGCCCCCGCCTCCGTATCCGCAAAATCCCTTCGCCTCGCCTGCAGCGCCGGCTTCGGACTCCTCCTCGGCGGCAGCGTCCTCGTCTTCCAGCAACCGGACCCGGGTTCGCGCGCCGGCGAATTCTATCTCCAAAACAGCCTCCCGCTCGCCAAGGGCACCAACGCCGTCAACACCGTCGTCATCGACTTCCGCGGCTGGGATACCTTCGGCGAAATCGTCGTCCTCCTCATCGCCGCCCTCGGCGTGCTCGGCCTCCTCGCCCGCCGCCGCCACGGCGGCCGGCGCTCCGAAACCGGCGCCGCCGGCGACCTCTTCCCGGTACCGCCCGACTCCATCCTCCGCGCCGTCGCCATCGGCGCCTTCCTCCCGCTCAACGCCTTCGCCATCCACCTCTTCCTCCGCGGACACAATCTCCCCGGCGGCGGCTTCATCGCCGGCCTCGTCACCGCCCTGTCGCTCCTCCTCCTCGTATTCGCCATCGGGGTACACGGCGTTCGCCGCCGTCTGCGCTTCAACCCCGTCACGCTTTCCCTCGCCGGCATCGCCATCGCCCTCGGCGCCGCCCTCGCACCCGTCGCCCAGGGCCTCCCGCTGTTCCACTCCCTCCACTTCTACCTCGGCTCGTTCTACCTCGGCTCGCCCGTCTTCTTCGACCTCGGCGTCTACCTCACCGTCGTCGGCGTCTCGCTCAAACTCATCCTCCCGCTGATGAAATCCGTCCACGGCCTCTCCGCCTTCGTCCGCGAGGAGGAGGGCGCGTTCATGTCAGCCCGCGATGAACCCATCGACCTCGAACCCGCCAGCCGCCCCGACCGCCCGAAAGGAGACCGCGCATGAACAACCAGCTCGATACCGCCGTCCTCGTCGCCGTCCTCGCCGGCTGCGGCATCCACCTTTGCCTGTCGCGTAGATTTCTCCGCGTCCTCTTCGGCTTCCTGCTCCTCTCCAACGCCGCGAATCTCGTCCTCCTCGCCGTCTCCGGCGATCCCACCGGCCGCCGCTCCGGCATCGTCCGCCCCGACGGCTCCGCCGCGCCGTCCGTCGATCCGCTTCCCCAGGCCCTCATCCTCACCGCCATCGTCATCGGCTTCGCCGTCGCCGCCTTTCTCACCGTGCTGCTCTATCGTCTCTACACCGACCGCGCCGCCGCCACCCTCGACAGCCTGCAAATCGATCCGCCCCGCGGCGGCGCCGCCCAACACGCGGAGGACAAGTCGTCGTGAACAACCTCGCCGCCCTTCCCGTCCTGCTGCCCATCGCCGCGGCCCTCCTCGCCTTGCTGCGCCCGAAGCCGTCGCCCCTGCGCCGCGCGTTCGTCGCCGGCACGTTCCTCGCGCTGCTCGCGTCCGCGCTCTGGCTCGTCGCGCATGTCGCCGATCGCGGCGCACTCGTGCTGCGTGTCGGCGCCTGGCCCGTGCCTTACGGCATCGTCCTCGTGGTCGACACCCTCGCCGCCATCATGCTCGCGCTGTCGTCGCTCACCGCGCTCGCCTGCGCGCTCTACGGCTTCGCCGAGGATCCCGCCGCCCAGGAACACCCGCTCCGCCTCCCGCTCTGGTTGTTCCTCCTCGCCGGCATCAACCTCTCCTTCGTCACCGGCGACCTCTTCAACCTCTTCGTCGCCTTCGAGATCATGCTGCTCGCCTCCTACGGCCTGCTCACCCTCGAGTCCGGTGCCCGCGAATCCCGTGGCGCTCTCCCCTACCTCACCATCAACCTCGTCGGCAGCGCCCTCTTCCTCGCCGCCTGCGGCCTCGCCTACAGTCTCTTCGGCACTCTCAACTTCGCCGAGATGATCGTCCGCGCCGACCAGCTCGCCGGCGACGCGCGTCTCACGCTGCTCGGACTCCTCCTGCTGCTCGTCTTCGGCCTCAAAGCCGGCGTCTTCCCGCTCTACTACTGGCTCCCCACGAGCTACCCGATCCTCCCCGCTCCGCTCGCCGCCTTCTACGCCGGCATGCTCACCAAGGTCGGCGTCTACGTCCTCATGCGCGTCTTCGGCACCGTGTTTCCACCGACCGAATACGCGCTCCACCAGCTCATCGCCTGGACCGCCGGCCTCACCATGATCGTCGGCGTCCTCGGCGCCGTCGGCCAGTCCCGCGTCCAATCCATCCTCTCCTACCACATCGTCAGCCAGATCGGCTTCATGGTCCTCGCCATCGGGCTCCACTCCGTCGCCGCCTTCGTCGCCGCCATCTTCTACATCATCCACCACATCGTCGTAAAAGCCTCCCTCTTCCTCGCCGGCGGCATCGTCATCCGCGCCCACGGCACCGACGACCTCGCCCGCACCGGCGGCCTCTGGCGCGCCGCCCCGTGGCTCGGCCTTTTCTTCCTCCTGCAAGCCATGTCCCTCGCCGGCATCCCGCCCCTCAGCGGCTTCTGGGGAAAACTCATGATCGTCCAGGAGGGTTTCCGCCAGAGCGAGTGGACCCTCGTCGTCCTCTCCCTCGTCGCGAGCGTCCTCACCATGATGAGCATGCTCAAAATTTGGCTGGGCGCCTTTTGGAAAAAATCCCCCGCCACCCCGCCGCGCCTCGACGCCTCCACCCGCCGCATGACCGCCGTCGGCGTCGGCATGGCCGCCGTCTCCTTGTTCATCGGCCTCGGCGCCGAAACCTTCCTCCGCACCGCCACCCGCGCCGCCCGCGAAACCCTCGACCGCCCCGCCTACGTCCGCGCCGTCTACGAGGCCAATGCCACCCTCTATCCCGGTAAACACCCATGACCGCCCACTCATCACCATCCTTCTCCCTCCGGCGACTGCCCGCCCGCGCCCTGGCGCTCGTCGTCTTCGGCGTCCGCTTCCTGCACGCCCTCGTCGTCTCCAACCTTCAGATGGCCATCGTCGTCCTCAGCCGCCCCAACCGCGATCTCGCCCCCGGCTTCATCGACTACCCGCTCGATGGCCTCTCCAACGTCGAGATCCTCCTGCTTTCCCACTGCATCACCCTCACCCCCGGCACCACCAGCGTCGAAGTCTCCGACGACCGCCGCACGCTTGTCATTCACGCCCTCGACGCCCGCGACGCCGCCCAAGCCCGCGCCTCGATCAAACAACTGGAGGGGCCGCTCCTGGCCTGGACTCGATGAACATCCTCGCACTCCTCATCCCCGCCGGCTGGTGCCTCCTCACCGCCGTCGCCTTCGCCGGCCTCTGGCGCATCGCCCGCGGCCCCACCATCTTCGACCGCATCATCGGCCTCGATACCGCCCTCATCGCCGTCGTCGGCATGATCGTCCTCTTCTCCATCGCCGAACGCACCGGCGAACACCTCGAACTCGTCATCGTCATCACCGCCCTCGGCTTCTTCACCACCGTCGCCTACTTCTACTACCAGTCGCAGTCCTCCGCCAAAATCGGCGAACGCGACCGAGGAGAAACCTCATGAACTCGCTCCCCTCCCTGCTCGGCTCGGCCTGCCTCCTCGCCGGCAGCTTCTTCATCGTCGTCGCCGCCGTCGGCGTCCTCCGCCTCCCCGACCTCTACTGCCGCGCCCACGCCCTCGGCAAAGCCATGACCCTCGGCATCATCTTCCTCCTCGCCGCCTGCGGCTTCCTCATCCCCGGCGTCTCCTGGACCAAGATCGCCGTCGCCATCCTCTTCCAGTTCGTGACCATCCCCGTCGCCAGCCACCTCCTCTGCCTCGCCGCCTACCGCAAACGCGTCCGCCGCTGGTCCGCACGCGGCTACCTCGACTGACCCACCGCCGCGGACGAATCGCATCGCCAGCCCGCTGAAGGGTTTCCCCGCCGCCCGGGGTTATGCCCGCCAACAAAGGTCCGCCCATGAAATCCCGCCGCCTCCTGCCCCTCCTCCCGCTCCTCCTCGCCAGCCCTCTCCCGCCGCTCCTCCACGCCGCCGACCAGCCCGCCCCTGCTGCCTCGGAAACCGGCGCCGTCGAGGTCATCACCCCCGGCAAAATCGTCCGCACCAAACCCATCGACTACCCCCTCGCCTTGATGCGCAGCGGCATCTCCCACGGCGAAGCCCGCATCCTCGTCAACATCGACGCCGACGGCCGCCTCATCGAGTCCATGATTCTCGGATACACCCATAAACCCTTCGCCACCTCCGCCCTCGAAGCCCTCAACATCTGGAAATTCGAACCCGCCCGCCTCAACGGCGAACCCGTCGGCACCGTCGCCGACATCACCTTCCGCTTCGAAGTCGACGGCATCCTCCTCGTCGAACGCATCGGCGTCCCCCAATTCACCCCGGCCGACACCTTCGGCCGCGACTACGCCTACCGCCCCCACGGCCTCCGCAGCCTCGACGCCATCCCCACGCCCCTCCACGTCACCCAGCCCGTCTACCCCAAAGAATGGATCGACCAAGGCCTCCGCGGCACCGTCACCGTCGATTTCTACATCGATGAAACCGGCGCCGTCCGCATGCCCTCCGTTTCCACCGCGCAAAACCCCCTCCTGGCCGCCGCCGCCGCAAACGCCGTCCGCGAATGGAAATTCTCCCCCCCCCTCCACAAAGGCCGCCCCGTCCTCGCCCACTGCCAGCAACTCTTCAAATTCGAACCCGAGACCCCCAGGCCCTGAGCGCCCCATGGCGTGCGGTGCCTCGGTACCACTTTCAAAGGCGAGCATCGGCTCGCCTTTTTCGCGTCCACGCATGCAGGAGCGGCTTCACGCCGCAATCAGGGGCAAGGACGATACCGCGCATCGTCCGCTCCGCCCGGACCGGCACTTATCAAGTGCCGCTTAGCGAGAAACCCGCTTTTCTGCTAATCGCGCCAGCGCACTCGTCACTCGTCACTCGTCACTCGTCACTGCGCCGCGCTCCGCGCGGCGCCAACTCCTCCCGCAAACGCTGCTTCGCCCGGTACAACCGCGTCTCCACCCCGCGCTCCGAACACCCCGCGATCGCCCCGATCTCGCGGTAGCTCAACCGCTCGTAGTGATGCAGCAGCAACGCCGTCTTCAACTCATGCGGCAACCGCTCGATCGCCGCCCCCAACGCCGCCACCTCCTCACGCCGCTCCAGCATTTCCCCCGGCGTCGGCGCCTCCGCCGCCGGCTCCACGCCGCCCGCCTCCTCAAAACTCACCGACGGATGCCGCTCCCGCCACCGATGCCGGTTCCGGCACAAATTCACCAGCGTCGTAAACAACCACGCCGACAGATTCGAGTCCTCCGCCATCCGCTCCCGGTTCTGATACAACTTCACAAACACTTCCGCCGACACATCCCGCGCATCCGCGTCATTGCGCACATACCGCCACGCAAAACTAAACAACGGCCGCTCCCACCGCGCGATGATCCGGTTGAGCGCCGCATCATCGCCTCCGCGCAAAGCGCGCCAGTCCGCCAGATCGCTGCCGGTTTCGGGGTTCACAGGGGTAGGGGTTTCCAAAACAATCACGACATCGTCAGCCCGACGGATCGACTCTCAACGTCCGGAGCGCCGGCTCCAGCAAACTCATATACTGTTCCCGCTGCCCCGGCGTCATCACCTTCGCCGCCTCCGCCACCAGCCGCTCCGTGGACAACACACACTCCCGGTCCAGCCGCCGCCGCTCCTCCACAAATTTCGCGAACTCCAAAAAATCGATACGCCCCTCCGCTGCCCGCGCCCGCTCGAACGCCGCCAGCTCCGCCCGCATCGCCGCCACCTCCGCCGCCAGCGCCTTGAGCTGCGGTGCCGACTGCTCGTGCAACGCCCTTATCCGCGCCACCTGCCCCGCATCCAGCCCTAGGCTCGCCTGCATCATCTGCAACTGCGCCCCCAGATCCGCCGTGTGTCTCGGCGCCTTCACTACCGACAGCCACGCGAAATGCGCGCCCACTCCGCCCGCCAGCCCCAGCAATAAAATGATCAACGTCCGCTTCATGACTTCGCCCCCGCTTCCTTCACGGACGCCCCGCTGTCCGCCGACTCCAGCAACGGATCGATCAGCCGCAGATAACTCTGCATCAACTCCCGGTTGTACTCCGTCTGCAACCGCGACCTCCGCGCCTCCGCCAAAAACAGTCCGAGCAGCACACACGCCGCCACAAACGCCGCCGCAAACGACGGCCTCGCGAACGCTCCGTGAATCGTCTCCCAAAACGTCCGCCTCACCGGCTCCTCCACCCGCGCGATCCGCCGCCACACCTCCGGCCCCAACGGCCCCGGCGCCGGCGTGCTCCGCCCCCACTGGTCGAGCAGCGAGTCGAGCGGATCATCGGGCGGCGGCGTCGGATTCATGCTGAAAATAAAAACGGACAGGGCACTTCCATAACCCCATCCCCGTCCAAATCCCTTCAAAAATCCCACCATCTTTCTCTTTCCTCTTTCTCGTAATCTTCCTCCCCTTCACCGCCGCCCGGCCCACCCCGGACCGGCACTTATCAAGTGCCGCCTGGTCCCCCCAGCCAACCACCCTCCCTCTTCCCATCCGTGCCCTCTGCGCAATCCGTGGTTAAAAACGCCTCCGCCGCTTCTCGCTCATCCTCGTGACCGCCCCCGCTCCATCAACGCCGCCTCCGCCTGACGCCCCCTCCGACAAGCGCAGCTTCTGGCAACGCCGCCTCCGCGACCCCATCGTCGCCCAGCTCACCCAAGGCATCACCCCCGAAAAAATCGCCCTCACCCTCGCCGTCGGCATGGCCTGCGCCCTCTTCCCCGTCCTCGGCTTCACCACCCTCCTCTGCACCGTCGCCGCCGTCGCCCTGAAACTCAACCAGCCCATCATCCAACTCCTCAACCAAGCCAGCTGGCCCATCCACATCCCCGTCATGTTCGCCTGCATCCGCACCGGCGAACACCTCTTCTCCGCCCCGCATCTCTCCTTCGACTTCACCCGCATGCGCCAGCTGCTCTGGAACGAGCCCGCCCTCTTCTTCCACGAATTCGGCGCCACCGCCCTCCACGCCGCCGTCGCCTGGTGCCTCTTCGCCCCTCCTTTCATCGCCATCGTCTACTTCACCACCCTCCCCATCACCCGCCGCATTGCCCGCCTCAAAGCGCGCACCGACGAGGCCTCCCCATAAAAAAGACCGGCCAAAAGCCGGTCTTCGCATCTCTGCCAATCGGACGAACCCGTCGCGGGCCCGCGCCTACTTCTTCTTTGCCTTCGGAAACTCACTCCGCAGCCAGTTATCCAAAAGCGCCTTCTCATACCGTAACGAATCGCTGCTGAACGCCGGCGTCGCACTCATCTGAAAACTCAAATCGCGCAGCTTCTCCATCCCCTCCTTCACCACGGTGCCCGCCCCATCCGTCACTTTGAAACTCAGGTGGATGCTCGGCGGATAAATCTCTTTCACGATCCGTACATCATCGAACTTCGGCCCGCGCCACGGCTCATAATCTCCCGCCAGATCCACATCGGTGATCGTCACACTCAATCGCTGCCCCTCCGGCAACAGCTTCGCCCCGCGCTCGACGATATAATCCTTCAACAACGCCAGCGTGTCCTCACGCCCGCGCTCCGATCCAAAATTCGAATCCTTCACGTCGGTAAACTTCTCCGGATTCACATACACCACCTCGACACGCGTGCCCGCCTCGGCGGACACCGCGGACTCTGATGCCGGCAACACCGGCGCACTCATCGCCGCCAGCAAAGCGGCGGCCACTGCGAATTTGGTTTTCATGGGGAAATACTGAGGAACTGCGACACACCTTGGCGGAACTTTGTTTCATCGCAATGTCGTGTGCATTTTTTCAGTGCCCACCGCGCGTTCACCCCGGCGTTTGAAGAATATAAAAATTTCTCCCGCCCCTTTCGTATTCTCGTTTTCGCGCTAAATTGCCACTCCAGTATTCGGTGCGGGAACGCAACAGCCATGCTCACCAATTTCCTCCAACTCTTCGGCCGGAATCCGGATAACGAATACGAACAAGCCTTCGTGAAAGAGATTGTCGTGCGCGAAAAACCAGCCCGCGACCCTCGCGTCGAGCGCATCATCTTCCTCGGTTGGATACTGATCGCCTTCAAAAGCGCGTTCATCTGGTGGGCCTGCGCGCGTTACGACGTGCCCGTCCATCCCCTCTGGATCGTCGGCCCCACCGTGATGTTCGGCCTCCTCTGCACCGCCGTCTACTACGGCCGCCGCTAACAAGGTGGAACGCGCACTCCGTGCGCGTTGTTACTCATCGCCCGCTTTCCTGCTAAAAGCGCCAACCATCATTGGTCATTGGTCATTGGTCATTCGCGTGAGCTTCGCTCACGCTCCGCCTTGCCACTTGCCCCTTGGCACTTGGTACTTTCTCCCACCATGCCTCCCGTCCCCGGCCTCCGCAGCCAGTACAGCAAAACCGGCCGCCTCGTGTACTTCGGCCGCCTGCTCGACAAAATCCGTCTCCACGCCGCCGGCCGCCTCCACGCCGACTATCACGCCAACCTCGGCATCGGTTTCGATGCCCGCACCTGCACCTTCCTCGGCGTCACCTACGACGCCCTCAAATCCCGCACCCTCGCCGGCGGCACCGACGAAGAAATCCTCGCCTGGGCCCACGCCAACGGCACCCCACGCTCCGACGACGACTGCAACGCCTGGTGCCGCTTCATGATGAAAATCGGCTGGCGCGACGACCGCTCTGCCGCCCTCCAGCAACGCATCGCCGCCCTCGGCCTCACCGGCAAACCCATCGAAACCTTCTTCGACCTCAACGAATTCGACGAAGGCCGCGACCCCGTCGCCGGCCGCTTCTGGGACAACCCGCCTCCCGCCTGATCTCGGCCGCCCTGCCGGGACAACTCGGCCCCCCTCCTTCGGCCTTCGGCATTCGACCTTCGGATTTTTCCCCTCCCTTTATCCGCATGATCATCCTCCTCATGGGCGTCTCCGGCTCCGGCAAAACCACCCTCGGCCGCCTCCTCGCCGCCGACCTCGGCTGGTCCTTCTACGACGCCGACGATTTCCACCCGCCCGCCAACATCGCCAAAATGTCCGCCGGCCGGCCCCTCGACGACGACGACCGCGCCCCCTGGCTCGCCGCCCTCCGCGCCCGCATCGAGCAAAGCCTCGCCTCCGGCGAAAACGCCATCCTCGGCTGCTCCGCGCTCAAGTCCGCCTACCGCCGCATCCTCCAACCCGTGCCCACAGAGCCAATACACCTCGTCTACCTCCGCGGCACCCCCGAACTCCTCAACACCCGCCTCGCCACCCGCCCCGGCCACTTCATGAAACCGGGCATGCTCGCCAGCCAGCTCGCCACCCTCGAGGAACCGACCGACGCCCTCACCCTCGACATCGCCCACCCGCCCGCCGCCCTCATCGCCCAAATCCGCCGCCACCTCGGCCTCGCTCAAAATAAATCATAAGTCCTATCGGTCCCATACGTCCTATAAGACCTATCGCTTCCCTCACTCATGCCCGCCGCCGCCGCTAACAAAAAACGCCGCTTCCTCCGCTGGTCCCTCGGCATCCTCGCCGTCGCCGCCCTCACCATCGCCCTCTCCAGCGCCTGGTTCTACTGGCAGCTCAAACGCTCCCTCCCGCTCCTCGACGGCGACATCTCCCTCGCCTCCGCCGGCCTCTCCGCCCCCGTCACCATCGAGCGCGACACCCTCGGCGTCCCCACTATCCGCGCCGCCACCCGCCCCGACGCCGCCCGCGCCCTCGGCTTCCTCCACGCCCAGGAACGCTTCTTCCAGATGGACCTCGCCCGCCGCAAAGCCGCCGGCCAGCTCTCCGCCCTCCTCGGCGAAGGCGCCCTCGACGCCGACCGCTCCGCCCGTATCCATAATTTCGCCACCATCGCCCGCGACACCTTAGCGCAACTCCCGGCCGTCCACCGCACGCTTCTCGAAGCCTACGCCGCCGGCGCCAACGCCGGCCTTTCCCAGCTCCGCGCCCGCCCCTTCGAGTACATCCTCCTCCGCAGCGAACCCGCCCCTTGGAAACCCGAAGACTCCATCCTGGTGATCCACAGCATGTGGCTCGATCTCCAGGACGAAAACGGCAGCTACGAACGCTCCCTCGCCGCCCTCCGCGACCGCTACGGCCCCGCCGCCGCCAACGCCTTCGCCCCCGCCATCGCCCCCGACGACCTCGCCCTCGACGGCTCCACCGCCCCCCTCGCCCCACTCCCCACCCCCCGCCAACTCAACCTCCGCCAAACCTCCGCCGCCTCCTTCCAAATCGAGAATCGAAAATCCGAAATCGAAAATCTCACCCCCGGCTCCAACAGTCTCGCCGTCTCCGGCCCGCACACCGCCACCGGCGCCGCCCTCCTCGCGAGCGACATGCACCTCGCCCTCCGCGTCCCCAACCTCTGGTACCGCGCCACCCTCGACTTCCCCGCCGAAACGTCCACGTCAACTTCCTCACTTACGCCGGCCACGCGTGTACGCGTGACCGGCGTCACCCTCCCCGGCCTCCCCGTCATCGTCGCCGGCAGCAACGGCCACATCGCCTGGGGCTTCACCAACGCCCACGCCGACACCGTCGACCTCGTCGCCATCACCGCCTCCGACATCAACCCCGACGCCTACTACATCCACGAAGGCCGCACCCTCGAATTCCCAAAACGCACCGAATCCATCGCCGTCCGCGGCACCGACCCCGTCACCCACGAAATCACCCTCTCTCCCTGGGGCCCCGTCATCGGCACCAACGCCAAGGGCCAGCGCTACGCCCTCAAGTGGCTCGCCCACGACCCCGCCGCCACCAACCTCGAACTCCTTTCCCTCGAAACCGCCACGACTACTCCCGCCGCCGTCGAAATCGCCCACCGCATCGGCATCCCCACGATGAACTTCCTCGTGGCCGACTCCACCGGCGCCATCGCCTGGACCCTCGCCGGGAAACTCCCCAACCGCATCGGCTACGACGGCCGTTTCCCCGTCACCATGTCCTTCGGCGACCGCCGCTGGGACGGCTTTGTGCCCGAAAACCAAATACCGGTCATTGATTCCCAAATCGTACCGAGCGAAGCGACAGGATCTACAAATCGAGAATCGAGAATCGAAAATCTAGCGACCGCCAACCAGCGCCTCCTCGGCGGCGACGCCTTCACCCTCATCGGCGACGGCGGCTACCCGCCCGCCTACCGCGCCGCCCGCATCCACGAACGCCTCGCCTCCGTCGAAAAAGCCACCCCCGCCGACCTCCTCGCCATCCAGCTCGACGACCGTGCCCCCTACCTCGACCGCTGGCAAAAACTCCTCGTCAAAACCCTCACCGGCGACACCACCGCCAGCCGCGACAAACGCGCCGCACTTCTCGCCGCCGTCTCGAACTGGCAGGGCCGCGCCTCCACCGATTCCGCCAGCTACACGCTCGTCCGCTCCTTCCGCCGCCACGTCATCGCCCGCGCCCTCGATCCCCTCTTCGCCCACATCGCCGACCGGCATCCAGATTTCACCTACACGCGTTTCCGCTACCAGCCCGCCCTCGACCGCCTCCTCGAAGAACAACCCCTCCACCTCCTCGCGTCCGAGTACGAAGCCTGGTCCGACCTTCTCCTCGCCGCCGCCGACGACGTCCTCACCGACCTGAAGGAAAAAGGTCTCGACCCCGCCGAAGCCACCTGGGGCCGGGAAAACGCCTCCCGCATCCACCACCCGCTCTCCCGCGCCCTTCCTGGATTCCTCGCGAAAAAACTCAACATGCCCGCCGACCCGCTCCCCGGCGACAACGACGTCCCCCGCGTCCAACGCCCCGCCTTCGGCGCTTCCCAACGCTTCGTCGTCTCCCCCGGCCGCGAATCCGAAGGCCTCTATCACATGCCCGGCGGCCAGAGCGGGCATCCACTTTCCCCCTACTACCGCGCCGGCCACGACGCCTGGGTGAAAGGCGAGCCTACCCCCTTTCTCCCCGGCGCGACCGCCCACACCCTCACACTCACCCCGTAGGGCCTGCGCCCGCGCAGCGCCTTCCCCTTCCGACTCTTTCTCTTTCCTCTTTCTCTTACTCTTTCGTCAGCCCTCCGCATTCCACCTCCGTCGTAGGGCTGGACCTCTGGTCCACGCCGCCTCGATCCGGGAGAAAGATTAAGAGAAAGAAGAAAGAGAAAGACTCTGCCATCCCCGCCCACCTCCTCCAATCCTGTTAATCCTCTTAATCCTGTCCAAACTCCGCCCGTCTCCTCCCTCAGTCATCCGTGCCCATCCGGGCAATCCGTGGTTAAAAATTCCCCGCCCCTCACCGCCCCGCCACTCAGTTCGCCAGACTCCGCAAATACGCCGCCACGTCCCCCGCCTCTGCATGGCTCATCCGGTACTCCGGCATCGGCGGCAGACACTTCGTCCCATTCGGCCGCACCCCCGTCATTAAAAACGCCACCGCCTGTTCGTCCGTGTAGCCCGGCAACCCCGCGATCCCCGGCGCCGCCGCCGCCCACGGCATCTCCATCAGCGGCTTGAACCCCACCGCCGCCCCCTGCAACCACCGCCCCCGGTCCAGCTGCCCGTCCGCCAGCCGCGGCGTGTGACAATCCGCGCACATCGCCACATTTTCGACCAGCGCCCGCCCCCGCTCGATCCGCATCTCCGGCGCCGGATTCTCCCTAGCAGCGATCCCGATCTGCATCCGAAAAATGGTGACGATAAGCGCCGCGATAAACGCGCCCAGGATAGCGATGATCTTATATTCCTTCTTCATGATTAAAAAAATCCGGACGGGAAAAACCCGCCCGCTTTAACCGCCCGCCCGCCCCACAAACTCAAGCCCTATCCTCCCAACCCCATCGTTCTCTCACTCATACGCGTCCTCCTCCGCACTCCCATCCGTGCCCATCCGCGCAATCCGTGGTTAAAAAACATTCCGCGCCTCCGCCCCTCAGCGCTTCGCGATTCCTCCACTCATCCCCTTCGCCCCCTTCGCGAGACGACCCTCCACCACACGCCCCCCAGATTCCCGTTGAGCTTGGCACGTCTCCGGCGTTACGACGACTCCGTCACCCACGCATGAAAACCAAAAAGAAGAGCTACACCGTCTACTTCGCGAGCGAGCTCTTCAGCCTCAAGCACCTCATCGGAAACGCGTACCTGGCCGAGGCCATCTACGAAAAATCGCACGGCCGCTACCTCTGCGTCCTGCCCCAAAACCTGGAGCAACGCGGAAACACCGCCCAATCCATCCGCGACCAGGACATCCGCACCCTCCTCGAGTGCGACCTCGGCCTCTTCAACTACGACGGCCCCGAACTCGATTCCGGCACCGTCGTCGAATTCATGTTCGCGAAATTCGCCGACATCCCGTCCGTGATTCTCCGCAGCGATTTCCGCCACGGCGGCGACCAGCGCGGCGACCCATGGAACCTCATGACGAGCTTCTATCCGCGCACCGCCAACGTCATCCTCGATTCCCTCGGCCTCTACAAAGCCCACCTCGGCAACCGCCACCGCGGCCGCGCACCGATCGACGAAGTCGTCCGCCTCGCCGGCCAACACAGCTCCGCCGGCGCCCAACTCATGTGCGAGCACATCGCCCAAGCCTGCGTCCGCGCCCTCGACCGCGTCGTCGCCATCGAGCCCATCATGCCGAAACACCTCCGCGAAGAAGTCTACCACTGGCTCGCCCTCATGCCCGGTTTCAAAGGGAAGGAAAAAGAACTCCGCAAAGACCTCGAACAAATCCTCGAACGCAAAGTAGACCACGACCTCCTGTAGCCACGAGCGCCAGCGAGTAGCCGCTCTTTCTCTTTCTTCTTTCTCTTACTCTTTCTCTGGTTCGTGAGACGCGCAGAACCGACGAAAGAGAAAGAAGAAAGTCAAAACCCCCGCCGCCCCTCCTCTCCCAATCCTGTTAACCCCGTAAATCCTGTCCCCAATTCCGCTCCGCTCCCTCCGTTTCCTCCTGTTCAAAAACTCGCCGCCGGCCCTCTCATCCGTGCCCATCCGAGCAATCCGTGGTTAAAAAATAAACCCACCGCGCCCGCCCTGTTTCTCAACTCTCCGTCCCTGGCATCTCACCTTCCGGCCTCTGCCATCTGATCGATCATGCCCCTCCACCTCCTCTCCCACCCGCTCGCCGCGCACCTCGTCACGCACCTGCGCGATAAAACCACCGAGCCCGCCACCTTCCGCCGCCTCACCCACCAGCTCTCCCTCCTCCTCGCGCTCAAAGCCACGCACGACCTCCCCACCCGCGAGATCCCGATCGACACCCCCCTCGAACACACCGCCGGCCGCGTCCTCATCAAACCCCTCGTCGTCGTCCCCATCCTCCGCGCCGGCCTCGGCATGGTCGAAACCATCGTCGACCTCTTCCCCGACGTGAGCATCGGCTACATCGGACTCGAACGCGATCACACCACCGCCATCGCCCGCAGCTACTACTGCAAACTCCCGCCCCTCGAAGGCACGCGCATCCTCCTCGTCGACCCCATGCTCGCCACCGGCGGCTCAGCGGTAAACGCCCTCGACGTCATCGCCCAACGCGGCGGCCAGGACATGCACCTCCTCAACGTCGTCGCTTCACCGGAGGGAGTCCGCGCAGTCGAAGCGAAACACCCGACCGTCCCCATCTACGCCGCCGCCCTCGACCGCGAATTAGATTCGCGCAAATACATCCTCCCCGGCCTCGGCGACTTCGGCGACCGCCTCTACGGCACGTGAACGGCAGACCAAAAACTTGCCCCCTAAAATCTATAACCGTTTCGCACCCCGCGTAAACGGGCACGGTGCATAAATTTGCTTAAGTACGAATAACACTATTGGGCAAAAACATGACGCTCGAACGCGAAGAAGTGATGTTCTTGGAGACGTGCGACGATGTGAAAGCGCGCATCACGAACTGCACATCCTACGACCTTCTCCTGCTGTCGTCTTTAGTCCGAAAGCTTATCCTGGACGGAACTCCATTGTATGTGCTCGCGAATCGCAGATCTCGCGTGAAGTTGATGTTCCCGCATCACGACATCCCAGTTTCCGACGGTCGTGGCGGCACGATCATTCGAGGCTTCACGGATGCGGCGCCGAAGGGCTCGATCGATAAATTTCTGAATTCCGAATGCCTGTTGCTGGAAGGCCATACTTTCACGGTTCATGAGGTGATTGATGCGGCAGCCCACAAGCATGGCGGTGTCCATTTCTCAGTCTCGCTCACCGATAAGGAGAAGCTCTTAGTCGATTGGCGCTTTGAGGATCGAGGCATCAAGTTTCTTGATGGAGGACCGGCTAATCCGATGCTTTTTCTGGTCTACCAGTTTGGCATCGCCATGCTTTCGAGCTTCCAGCCATTGATCGACATGCTACGGCCACCGGTTCCGAAGAAGAGAGGATTTTGGGCACGACTTTTCCGGCGATGAAAGAACGAAGATAAGGGGTCAAACTTTGCACCTTGCACTCGATAGCTCTCCGCCGAGGCCCAATTCAAAATACCCCTCGGCCCGCGAGCGGTTTTGACCCCTGCTCCATCCGGTGAACCCCTTCCTCGCCCCCACCCCCACCCTCGACAGCGACCACCCGGCCATCCTCACCGCCGCCGCCGAAATCGCAGGCGACGCCACGCACGACGAGGAAATCGCCCGCCGCTACTTTCTCTGGGTCCGCGACCACGTCCGCCACAGCTCCGACACCCAGAATCCCACCGTCACCTGCACCGCCTCCAACGTCCTCAAACACCGCGTCGGCTTCTGCTACGCCAAGAGCCACCTGCTCGCCGCACTGCTCCGCGCCCGCCGCATCCCCGCCGCCCTCTGCTACCAACGCCTCGCCTTCGACGACTCCGCCACGTCCTTCTTCCTCCACGGCCTCGTATCCATTCACCTGGCACGCCATGGCTGGTACCGCATCGATCCCCGCGGCAACAAACCCGGCGTCTTCTCCGACTTCACCCCGCCCGTCGAAAAACTCCCCTACACCCCGCGCCTCCCCGGCGAAGCCGACCTCCCCGACCGCTACCCCGACGCCCTCGCCTGCATCGTCTCGACCCTCCACCACTGGCCCACCGCCCAAGAAGTCCGCGCCAACCTCCCCGACTACGCTCCGATCTCGCCATGATCATCCGCCCCGACGATCTCTCCGGCCCCGAGATCGCCGCCTTCCTCGAAGAACACCTCCGCGACATGCGCGCCGCGTCGCCGCCCGAAAGCAAACACGCCCTCGATCTCGCCGCTCTCCGCCAGCCCGACATCGCCTTCTGGACCGCATGGGACGACGCCCGCCTCGTCGGCTGCTGCGCGCTCAAACAACTCGATCCCTCGCACGCCGAGATAAAATCCATGCGCGTATCCGCCGCGCAACGCCGCCAAGGCATCGGCGCCGCCCTCGTCCAACACCTCATCGCCGAAGCGCAAAAACGCCGCTACCTCCGCCTCAGTCTGGAAACCGGCTCCATGCCTTTCTTCGAGCCCGCACGAACTCTCTATCGCACGTTCGGCTTCACCGATTGCGGTCCCTTCGGCTCCTACCGCGAAGATCCCAACAGCGTCTTCATGACGCGCCAGATCGATCCCAGGTAACTAACACGCGCACCGTCTCGCTCCCGTCCGTTTCAGCCTGGCCTCACACATCGCTCGCACAGCGAAACCCAATGTTCGTCGTGCCCGTATCGGCCGCATTGCGATTGCGCGCATCCACCCGGTACCGGTTGCAGTAACTCGCGTGGCAAAGATAACTCCCGCCACGCATCACGCGCTCGCTCCCGCCCGCTGGCCCCGCCGGATTTTCCTTCGGCGAACTCCGATAATACGCCGCGTCAAACCAATCCGCGCACCACTCCCAGACATTGCCCGTCATCTGATAAAGCCCGTACGCGTTCGGCTTGAAACTCTGCGCCGGTGCCACGCCCGCATGCCCGTCCGCCGCGGTGTTCTTCGAGGGAAAAACGCCCTGCCACACATTCATGCGATGCCGCCCGTCCGGCTCCAACTCGTCGCCCCACGGAAACCGGTTCTCATGCGCCAGCCCTCCGCGCGCCGCAAACTCCCACTCCGCCTCCGTCGGCAGCCGCTTCCCCGCCCACCCCGCGTACGCCACCGCATCGTTCCACGAAACGTGCACCACCGGATGCTTCCAGCGCTGTTTGATATTCGACCCCGGCCCTTCCGGATGCCGCCACGTCGCGCCATCCACGCGACACCACCACTCGCTCCCGCGCACCACACCACGCACGGCATTCGCGAGTTGCTTCGCGTTGAGATCGCCTTCGAAAACGAAACTCCACCCAAACCGCTCCGCCTCCGTCTTGTAGCCCGTCGCGTTCACGAAATCGTTGAACTGCTCGTTCGTGACCGTCGTCGCATCGAGATAGAAAGGCGCCACGACCACCGCATGCACCGGGCCTTCGCCATCCGGCGCGAAACCGTAGTCACGTTCGTTCCCCATTAAAAACTCGCCGCCCGGAACCAGCTTCATCCCCCGCGTATCGGAAGTCCGGACACGCCTCACCTCCGCCATCCCGCTGCCAGCGATCGTCTCCGCCCGATTCCCCGCCGCCTCTCCGCCCCCGACCTCGCCACGCGCAGGCGTACAGCAGCCCTTGCCCTCCCGATGCTCACTGCCGGCGGCGGAATCCATGCGTCCTCCGCTCCTCAGGGCGCAGCTTCCGCCTGGTCTTTCACGTGCGCCTTCACCAGCGCCGAAAGCTCCGCAACCACCGCGCCATATTTCGGATCTTCCACCAGATTTTTCACCTCGTGCGGATCGCTCTCCAGATCGGTCAGAAAAGCCCCGCGATCCCGTCCGAAAAATTCCGCGTAGCGCCATTTCTCCGTGCGCACCACCGCACCCGTCACCCCGCGTCCGCGTTCGTTCCACACGGTGTACGCCGGCCGGTCCCACCGCGTATCCGGATTTTCGAGCAACGGCGCCAGGTTCACGCCATCCATGCCACTCGGCGTCGGCAGCGCGGTGAGCGCGGTCAGCGTCGGATAAATATCCACCGACTCCACCACACGTTTAGAAACGCGCCCGTTCCCCTTCGCCCGCGGATCGTGAATGACCAGCGGCACCCGCGCGCCCTGCTCCCACAGCGAACCCGCCTTGGACCACTTCCCTTTCTCGCCGAGTTGGTAGCCGTGATCGCTCCAGAAAACCACGATCGTCGAGTCGCGCAGCCCGCGCTTATCCAGCTCCTCAAGCACGCGCCCCACATTCCAGTCCACGTACGACACGCACGCCAGATACGCGCGAATGTACGCCTTCGCCTCCTCCGGACTCGCGTCGCGCCGCACAAAAAGATCCGCGTTGTTCGGCCGGATCGAGCCCTTCGGAAAACCTTCCGGCACCGTCGGCCGAGGCGCGAAATCCAACGGCAGCGTGATTTTCTCGATCGGGTATTTGTCGAAAAATTCCTTCGGCGCCACCAGCGGGCTGTGCGGCTTCGAAAAACCGCATACCAGGAAAAACGGCGCGTCTCCCGCCTTCCAGTCGCGCAGATGCTCGATCGCGCGGTCCGCCACCAGCGTGTCCCCCTGCGTCGCCACCGACTCGCCTTCGACCGCTTCCCAGCGGTCCGAGCTTCTTGCCCGCGCCAGATCCCCGGCCGCGATCTCCGCGACATGCGCCTGCTGCTCGCCGTCAGTCACCGCCTTGCGCCCTACCGGCGGGAGCGTCTGCCGGCCATGCGTGTGCGGCTCCCCGCCCTCGTTCCACGCCTCGAAATCGTCATACCCACCGTGAAAAACCTTTCCCGACCGCCACGTCTGATAGCCATGCGCCTTGAAGTGCTTCGGCAGACTCGTCCAATCCGGATACACGCCATTGAACCAGTCGCGGTTGCTGTAGAGCCCGCTCGTCGTCGGATAACGCCCCGTCAACATCGACGTGCGCGACGGATTGCAGAGCGGATACTGGCAATAAGCCCGGTCGAAGCGCACCCCTTGCTCGCCGAGCCGATCAATATTCGGCGTCTGCGCGAGAACATGTCCGTACGAGGCGATATCCGTCCGCAAATCGTCCGAAATAATGAAGAGCACGTTCAACGGTTTCGCGGTACCCGTCGCCGCGATCACCGGCTCCGCCGCGGGCAACGTGCCCAAAACAGAACCGAAAGCGGCTACCGACGTTGTCAAAAGCGAGGTAAGTGTGCGCATGGGAAAATGGGGTGGGAACTCCTCTGCACCTCTCCGCGGCAAATGTAGACAGGGCAGATGATCTAACTGTCATTTCCCGGCCATTTCCCCGGACCAGAGAAACATTGCGACCCGCCCGCCGCGCAGCTTTCAACACCACCGCCCCGCATGAGAGTCGTCTCGACATTCTCCACTCCAGCCGAAGCGCATGTCGCGCTTTCGCGCCTCGAAAGCGCGGGCATAAAAGCCGTCGTCCGCGACGAATTCACCGTCACCTTCAACTGGCTCTACTCCGACGCCATCGGCGGCGTGAAACTGGAGGTGCCCGACGACGACGAAGCCGCCGCCCGCGAGATCCTCGCACTCCCCGCCTCCGAACCCGGCCTGATCCAGTGCCCCCATTGCGGCAGTTCGCACGCCTCCGTCCGCACCCTCAGCGTTTTCGGCGCCGTCTGCCTCCTCTTCAAAATCCCCGTCCCCATGACCCGCGCCTTCGTCGACTGCCGCTCCTGCGGAAAAACCCACGACGTCCCGCTCGACGGAAAAATTTCCAGCAAACGATAACCCCTCGCCCCGCTTCCGCTGTCAGCCGCCTCCCAGATGAAAGCCTTCACACTCCGAACGTCCTGCACACTCGCCCTCCTCGCCTGCGCCCTGCTCACCGGCGCCTGCCAGAATAAACCCGCCGGCCCCGCGTCCACGCCACCTCCGCCGCCGCCCCCCACCGGCATCCTCAGCCACACCGAGGTCGATACCGCCCCCCGCCTCGTCAGCCTGCCGCCACCTACGCCCGACTACCCGGTCGACATGCGCCGCGAAAACATTTCCGGCACCGCCTCCGTCCGCTTCATCATCACGCACGACGGCCGCGTCATTGACGTCACCGTCATCCAGGCCACGCATCCATCCTTTGGGGACGCCGCCGCCAGAGCCGTTTCCAAATGGAAGTACGAGCCCGCTATCAAAGACGGTCAGCCCATCGCCTGCTACCTCTCCGTCCCCGTCGTCTTCGACATCACCGGCACCGGCGGCCGCTGATCGCCCCCTTTCCTCAAATTCACAGAAAAAGCCCCGGTCGAAAACGACCGGGGCTTTTTTGCAGGGCGCGAGCTCGCTCGTCGCCTTTTTCGAATGTCGGAAGAGTAAGCTTACTTGAAGCTCAGCACCAGACGCGCGAAGTACGTCGTATCCAGCTTCTCGAGGCCGGGAGTCGGCTCGCTGTTGAAATCGTTCGCCACGCCCAGGCGCAGCTTCCACTTCGGATCGGCCAGCGGCAGCTCGAGGAAAGACTCGTGCTGCGCGCGGTAATTCCCGAAGTCCTCGAACAGCGGCACCCACGAAAGGCGGTTCACCAGCGACCAGAACTCGCCCGTGTATTCATGCGCCAGGCCGAAATCCAAACCGGCCGCCTTCACGTCCTCGATCAACGGGCTCTTGTAGCCTTCGTAGCGGAACGACACACCGGCGCGGCCCGTCAGCGTCTGCTTGGGTTTCTTGATGAAATCGTAGCCGAGACCGGCGGCCGCGATGTTGTAGAGCTCGATGTCCTTGATGCGGTCAAAACCGCCTTCGTTACGCGCATACCACGAAAGACGACCCGCGAAATTATTGGCGTAATCGACGCCCGCCTTGAACTGGTCGGCCGATTTTTCGCCATCGGTTTCCTGACGATCGTAAGCCGAATAAAACTGGAGCGTATCCTGCGCCGTCTTCTGCACCGCGCGCGCGCTGAACGACGTGCCCAGCTGATCCTTGTTGCCGCTCTTGCCCGTGATGTCGGCGGCGACCTCGTAGGTCCAGCCACGCTGGAGCGCGAGCAGCTCGGGATCGGTCGTACCGGGCGCCCACGTGATCAACACCTTGTCGATCGATGAATTGATCGTCCCGGCCGGACCGCTCACCACCACCGCGCCGCCGCCCGCAGGCGAACTGAGCGTCCCTTGGATGACCGTGCCGCCTTCGAGGCGGATGTTCAACGGCTCCTCGGTGGCGATGCTCACCACCTCGGACTGCTTCACTTTGATGTCACCGGCAAAATCCGTGCTCACAACGACGGAACTGCCATCGATCTTCACGACTTTTCCCGTGATGCGGGAGCCGCTCTTCGTCTCGACGACGTCAGCGGAAAGTTGGGCGATCGTGCATACCGCCACGATGCTGGCCGCGAGGGCCTTGGTCAGGGTGTGTAGTTTCATCGACTCCGACCTAAGCACACACCGCAACCTGTCAATCGACGGTTCCTCTCGCTCCATCCTTGCAACAACCCCCGCACACTCGACAACCCCGCCCCCCCACCCTTCCCTCCGTCTCACGCCAAACCGTCTCATGCCCGCCGATTCCAACTCCATCGCCCGCCCCTCCCTCATCGTCGCCGACCAGTGGAAAGACTACCAGCTCCTCGACGCCGGCCACGGCATGAAACACGAACGCTGGGGCCCCTACACCCTCGTCCGCCCCGACCCCCAGATCATCTGGCCCCGTTCCGGCGGCGCGACCAAGTGGGAAAAATGGGACGGCTTCTACCACCGCGCCGACACCGGCGGCGGCAAATGGGAATTCCGCCGCGAACTCCCCGACCACTGGAAAATCAACTACGGCGCGCTCACCTTTAAGATTCACCCGACCTCCTTCAAACACACCGGCCTCTTCCCCGAACAAGCCGTGAACTGGAACTGGTTCTCCGCCAAGATCCGCGCCGCCAAAGCCGCCGGCCGCGACGTCAGCGTCCTCAACCTCTTCGGCTACACCGGCGCCGCCACCTGCGCCGCCGCCGCCGCCGGCGCCAGCGTCACCCACATCGACGCCGCCGAAGGCATGGTCAAATGGTGCAAAGAAAACGCCGCCCTCTCCGGCCTCGCCGACAAACCCATCCGCTTCATCACCGACGACTGCCTCAAATTCGTCCGCCGCGAAATCAAACGCGGCAAAAAGTACGACGCCATCATCATGGACCCGCCCACCTACGGCCGCGGCTCCACCGGCGAAATGTGGAAACTCGAAGACCACCTCTGGGAACTCCTGGGCGAGTGCAAACAAGTCCTCACCGACCGCCCCCTCTTCTTCCTCATCAACGCCTACACCGCCCGCCTCTCCCCCACCGTCGTCGCCAACCTCCTCTCCGCCCTGATGCACGACGCCGGCGGCACCATCACCGCCGGCGAAGTCGGTTTGCCGATACAACGCGACAGCAAAACCCTCCCCTGCGGCATCTACGGCCGCTGGGAAGCGTGAGCTCTCGATCTTCCTCCCAAAAAACTGCATCCAAATGATCGATCTGAACACAATCAAAGATCTTTCGCTGCTTCGCGAATCTCACGATTTGGAGTGTAAGCTAGGGCTGGGACGTGATGGCCAGGGGGCAGTGCCAGAGGATTTTTGGCCGACTTATAGTGCTTTTGCCAATACCGATGGCGGCGTTGTTGTGCTGGGAGTGAAAGAGCGGAATGGCACATTTCAGGCGCCAAAACTTTATGAGCTAGCCGAGCCTTACAACCAGACCTTGCTGGAGCTGCGAATGATAGACCTGTTTCCCAAATGGGTCCTGGAACTATTACATGAGATGTATGGTACCCGTTTCGATTCGTTAGAGCACACAGAACGCGTTGCTTTAGCCTTAGCCGCCGCCGAAGGCACTGTCACCCACGCCCGTCTCAGAGCTGTCAGTCAGGGACATCCAGTGGATCTCTCCAAAACCTTACAGTATTTGGTTCAGGAGCATTTTCTTGAGTCTACGGGCGGCCGAGGTGCCGTGTACCACCTGCATGGCTTTGTACCACCGACAGCCGATGAAGTATTCGGGCCAGTGCAACAGCGCTATCGCGATCCGAGGTCTCCAGATTCAACCTCCAGCTCCCCAGATTTCAGCAAAGTTGAAGTAACAGCGAATACCCCACGAGACAGCAATGGATGTTTGATTTCCTATGCCCTCGCATTGCCCATCGTGGATGACTTGGAGGCACTAACCTCCTCCTTTCGATCTGCGTTGGAAGATCAGGCCAGTCTGCCTCGCCAAAAGAAGGCTGTGGAAAGAGCCGTGCTTACAGAGGTTCTACTGAAGTTGTGCGCCCGGCAGTACGTCACCTTACGGTGTCTGGCAGGCTTAGTGTCACGAAACCCAGAAAGCCTAAGAGATAACTACCTGACGGGCTTGGTGAAGGAGAAGCGTTTGGCATTGGCTTTTCCCACCACACCCAATCACGAGCGCCAAGCCTACTGCGCTGCTAGTGCTTTGAAGTCCGCCGCAAATTCATGACCAACCATACCTTCGCGCACTCCGCTAGATCGTCGGCTAATAGCGACGCGCGTGAGTTTCAGAAACAAACCTATCACGACGCCCAAGCATGAAAGCACCTGTGTATCTCTGCACCTTTCTCGGCTTCATCTCCGTCGCTGCACCCGCCGCCGGTGGCACGCCCGCCCCCGTCACCCAGGAAAAACCCCGCTACGCCGCCCTCTTCCGCTCCAGCGCCTTCACCCTCGTCACCGAGAACGACAAATACTTCGCCGGCACCGACCGCCACTACACCAACGGCCTCAAACTCTCCTTCCTCGGCACCACCCGCCTCAACGAATCCCCCGGCTTCGTCCGCCGCGTCACCCGCCTCCTTCCCACCCTCCGCCACGACGCCTCCCGCGAGAGCTACAAAGTCGGCGTCTCCCTCGGCCAGAACATCTACACCCCCGGCGATACCGAAACCGCCACGCCCGATCCCCGCGACCGCCCCTACGCCGGCTGGCTCTACGGCGCCTTCGACTTCCAGGCCAAATCCCCCGGCGGCGAAATGCTCCGCATGGTCGGCATCGAGTTCGGCGTCGTCGGCCCCGCCGCCCTCGGCCGCGAATTCCAAAACGGCTTCCACGATATCATCCACGTCCCCCACGCCAACGGGTGGGACCACCAGCTCAAAAACGAGCCCGGCCTCGTCCTCACCTGGGAACGCCGCCACCGCCTCCTCCGCCTCGACCTCGACGACTCCAGCAACTTCTCCTCCGACCTCATCGGCCGCTACGGCCTCTCCCTCGGCAACATCCGCACCAACGCCGCCCTCGGCTTCGGCGCCCGCATCGGCTGGCGCCTGCCCCGCGACTTCGGTGCCGACCTCATCCGCCCCAGCGGCGGCGATGAAACCCCCGCTCGCGCCACCAGCATCTACTTCTTCGGCAGCACCGAAGTCCGCGCCGTCGCCCGCAACCTCTTCCTCGACGGCAACACCTGGCGCGACAGCCCATCGGTCGACAAACGCCCCATCGTCGCCGACCTCAACGCCGGCCTCGTCTTCCGTTTCCCCGCCCGCCTCGGCTCCATCCGCGGCCTCCAGCTCGCGTATATCCAAAATTACCGTACAAAAGAATTCTACGGCCAGCTCAAGCGCGACGTCTTCGGCTCCATCAGCCTCAGCCTCCTCTTCTGAATCCTGTTAATCCCGTAATCCTGTCCAAAAATTCACGCGCGTGTGTTGAATCGCAAAGACGCGAAGTCGCAAAAAGCCCAACTCGGGCAAGGCCTGTCCCCCTAATTCACTCTCGATCTAGCCAGAAACTCCAAGTCGCCACCGATTCCTCACACAACCTTCGCGTCTTAGCGTCTTCGCGCTTAACCAAACCGACTCCCGCTTTCCTCACCTATCGCCCATGTCCGCCCTCGCCGACACCTACTACGCCAAGTCCCTCGAACTCCTCGCTGCCTCCCGCGAGAAAAACGCCGCCGCCCTCGCCGCCCTCGCGCCCATAATCGGCCGCTCCATCGCCGCCGGCGGAGTCCTCCACACCTTCGGCTCCGGCCACTCCGAAATGATCGCCCGCGAAATCATCGGCCGCGCCGGCGGACTCATGCCCGTCACCGGCCTCTTCGACCCCGGCTACGGCTTCTCCGAAAACGTCGTCGGCTACGGCACCCGCCTCGCTCAACGCCACGACCACCACTACGGCCTCCGCCCCGGCGAAACCATCATCGTCATCTCCAACTCCGGCAAAAACGCCTCGCCCATCGAAGTCGCTCTCTACGCCAAACAAAAAGGCCTCACCGTCGTCGGCCTCACCTCGCTCGCCATGAGCACGACCGCAAAAACTGTCCACCCCGGCGGCAAAAACCTCCACGCCATCGCCGACTACACCCTCGATAACCTCGGCGTCTCCGGCGACGCCATTACCGAGGTCACCCCCGGCCAGTTCGCCGGCCCGACTTCGACCTTTATCGGCTGCACACTCCTGAACCTCCTCATGCTCGCCGTCCTCGAATGGCTCCGCGACAACGGCCACCCGCTCCCCCTCGTCCGCAGCCAAAACCTCCCCGGCGGCATGGATGCCAACATCGAGCTCTCCCAAAAATACCGCACCCGCCTGAGTAAATTGATCGGATAAGCGAAGCCCTCGTCCTTCCCAAATCCTGTTCATCCCGTTAATCCTGTCCAAAACTCCGCGTTCTCCGCGCCTCCGCGGTTAAATAAAAACAGCAGCCATGAAAATCGGCGTCGATGGTGGCGGCACCAAAACCGAACTCATCCTCGTCGATGACCGCGGCGAAATCGTCGCCCGCCACCTCGCGCCCGGCTGCAACCCCAACATCGCCGGCCCCACCCGCGCCCGCGAAACCCTCCTCGACGCCCTCCGCGCCCTCCTCACGGCGCCCTCCGCCCCTTCTCCGTCTTTCACCCTTCACTCTTCACCCTTCACTCTTCACTCCATCCTTCTCTGCATGGCCGGCGCCCCGGAGTTCTGGCAGGATACCGCCGCCTTGCTCACGTCCTCCGCCCCTTCGGCCTTCGACCTTCCGCCTTCAATCATTTCCCTCGGCCCCGTCACCGCCCTCGACGATTCCGCCCCCGTCCTCGAACTCGCCACCGGCGGACGCCCCGGCCTCGTCCTCCACGGCGGCACCGGCTCCTTCGTCGCCGCCCGCGATCCGTCAGGAAAAATCCACTACGCCGGCGGACTCGGCTGGCGCTTCGGCGACGAAGGCTCCGGCCACGAAATCGGCCGCCTCGCCATCGCCCGCGCCCTGCTCGAACTCCAAGGCTGGGCCCCCGGCACCAGCCTCGCCCAACTCATCCGCAAACACACCGGCCTCCCGCCCGACTCCGATTCCCGCACCATCACCCGCTGGTTCTATCAACACCCCGAGCCCAACCGCCAGATCGCCTCGCTCGCCCCCGCTGTCCTCGACCTCGCCGAACACGGCGACGACCACGCCCAACACATCATCCGCGACGCCTGCCTCCCGCTGCTCACCCTCGCCGAACGCGTCGCCGCGAAACTCTTCCCCGTCCCCCAAATCGCCCACCTCCCCACCGGCCTCAGCGGCCCCATCCTCACCCACCCCTTCGTCCAAACACTCTTCCGCGCCCGCACGATCCTCCCGCTCACACCGATCGCCGCCTCCCCCATCGAAGGCGTCCGCCGCCTCCTCCTGCGCGCTTGATGCTCACATCTGGGAGCGTCGGCGCCCGCCGGCTTCCGCACCGTCTCCGCCTGTTCCGTCCGGCAGCGTGACATCCATCAGCACCACATCCGTCCGGTCCACCCCAGCGCCTTCACCGCAGCCTTCTTTGTTACTTGCCCCTTGTCCCGTGGCACTTTCTCCAGCCTACCCCTTCCCCAAATACTTATTGATCGCCTGAGTCCGCGAATGCACCTGCAGCTTCTCGTAAATGCGCCGCACATACGTGCTCACCGTCGGCCCGCTCACGCCCAGCGACTCCGCGATTTCCTTGTACAAAAATCCCTTCGCCAGCAGCGCCAGCACCGACTGCTCGCGCGGCGATAATCCCTCCACCTCGCTCTTCGCCGGAGCGCTCGGCGGCACCGGCCGCGCGAACGACTGCACCACCTTCCGCGCGATCCCGCTGCTCATCGGCGAACCGCCCGCCACCACCTGCGCGATCGCCTCCAGCAACTCCTCGCGCCGCGTCCCCTTCAGCAGATAACCCGTCGCCCCCGCCGCCAGCGCCGCGAAGATGTGTTCGGAATCCTCATACACCGTCAGCATCAGGAACTGCGTCGCCGGCATCTGCGGCTTCAACTGCCGCACCGTCTCCACGCCCGTCCGGTCCGGCAGATTGATATCCGTCAACACCACATCCGGCCGGTCTCCCGGCAGCGCCTTTACCGCCGCCTCGCTCCGGTCGTACTGGCTCACCAGCTCCAGATCCGGCGCGCCCGCGACGATTCCTGCCAGCGCCTCGCGCGTCGGCTGGTCGTCTTCGACAATGGAAACACGCGTCTTCATGGGGTGGGCAACGTCCCCGAGACATTTTTCGCCTCCTCGCCGGAGGCGAGTGGAATTTCAAACCGCACCATCATCCCTCGCGGAGTCCGTGCCGACACCGTGCAACAACCGCCCAGGTCGGCCATCCGCTCGCGCATGTTCTTCAACCCGTTGCCCGCAGAAACCCGCAACAACGCCTCCTGCCTCCCGCCCACTCCCGCCACCTCCGCCTGCGCCCCGCCTCCGTCATCAGCGATCTCCACCCGCAATACTCCGCTTTCCACCACCACCGTCAGCGTCACTTCGCTCGCCCCCGAGTGCTTCACCACATTGTTGAGAGCCTCCTTGCAGCAGAGAAACACATGGTGCCTCACCTGCGTGTTCACGCTCATCGCCGGCAGCGTATCCGGCGCCTCAAGACGAAACCGCACCTTCGCCGCCGCCAGGAATTTCTGCGCATACGTCGTCAGGTAATAAACCAGGCTCTCCAGATCGTCGAACTTCGGGTTGATCGCCCACACGATCTCATCCATCGACCGCGTGATCGTGCTGGCCGTATCGTATATCTGCTCCAGCACATCCGGCGGCGTCGTCCGCCCGCCGCCCGCACTCTGACTCAGCAGACTGATCCGCGTCAGGCTCGCCCCGATGTCGTCATGGATGTCCTGCGCGATCCGCGTCCGCTCCCGCTCGATCGCCCGCTCCTGCTCCATCTTCGCCAGCCGCCTGCGCCAGCGCACCTGCAGCCACGCGCGCACCGCCGCCGCCACAACCGCCACTCCGCCCAACAAAAACAAAACCCGCGCCCACACGCTCTGCCACCACGCAGGCGTCACCACGATCGTCAGAATCGGCGGCTGCTCATCCCAAGCTCCGCCTCCGTTGCTCGCCGACGCATGCAAGACATACTTCCCCGCCGGCAACCGCGGATAAACCGCCCGCCGGTCCTTCGCCACCACCCAGTCATCGTCAAAACCCTCCAGCCGGTAACGCACCGCCGTGCGATCCGGCGCAGTCAGGTTCAGCACCGAAAAACGCACCTCCGTTTTCCGCGTCGTGCTCATGATCTCCAACTCGTCCGCCACCGCCCGCGCCGCGCCATCGCTCGCGATTTCCGCGATCGTCACCGCGGGCAGATCCGCGTCTTCAGGCACCAGCGAGGGCTCCGTCCTCAACACCCCGCGCTGTGTCGCAAACCACAACTCCCCGCCGCTCCCTTTCCACACCGACGGCTGGAACAACCCCGAACACGACAGATCCGGCAACCCGTCGTCCCGCCCCAGCAGCACCGCATGCACATGCCCGATCCTGCCCTCCACATAGTCGCGCACCTGGCTGCGATGCACCCAGAACACCCCGCCGCGCGACGCGAACCAGTACCGTCCGCCATCGTCCGCCAGCACGCCCGAGATATTACTCACCGGCAGCCCATGATCGGAGTGGAGCGCCCGCATCCGCGCAAAATCCCCCTGCGGCGCAATCAACACGCCAAACCGCGTCGTCCCCACCAGCAACGTTCCATCCTCCTCGAAACGCAGCGCCTGCAACGCCCCGAACCGCTCCGGCTCCGGCAGCGCCACCGTCTCGAATTTCTCCCCGCGCTGCCGGCACAACCTCCCGTCCAGCCCCGCCGCCCAGATCGCGCCCGTCCCATCCTCCGCGATCGCGCGCAGCTCCCGCGCATCGAATCCCTCCTCCTTCCCGAACGTCGTCAGCACGCCGCCGCGAAACCGTCCGATCCGGTCCGGATCGAGCGCGATCCAGTAGTCGCCATTCCGCGCCACATGACTCACCCGCACCAGGCGCGCGTTCGCCAGCTCCGGCACCCGCAGCACCGTCTCCGGTCTTCCCGCATCCGTTTTATAAATACCCACGCCCGTCGTGATCCACCAGCCGCCCCCCGCCGCCGGCTGCACCGACCGCGCGCTGAAAGGCCGCCAGTTCATCCGCCGCGAGATCGGATCGACCGCGCCGCCCACGATCCGCGCCACGCCGCCGTCGCGATTGCCCAGCCACACCTCGCCGCCCTCGCCCTCCGCCACCGTGAAACTGAAATTATCCTTCAACCCGCTCGCCTGGTCGTAAATCCGGTGCGCCTTCTGCCTCAGCCGGTTCAACCCGCCCCCATTCGTCCCCACCCACAAATTGCCATCGGCGTCTTCGCACAACGACGTCACCTCGTCATTCGACGTCGCCACCCGCGCAAACGCATTTCCCTCCAGCCGGTACAGCCCCTGCGAACGCGTCCCCACCCACAAAGTCCCCGCCCGGTCCTCCAGCGTCGTCTGCACGAAATGCGCCCCCAGCAACTCCGGCAGTTTCGCCACCTCTACAAAAACACCTCGGTCCGCGTTCCACCGCAGCAGTTCCGTCTTCGTAAACAGCCACACCCCGCCTCCCTCGCTCGACGCCACTCGCACTTCATTATCCCGCGTATCCACGGATTCTGACACCCACGCCCCTCCCTCGAAACGCGCCACCGCCGCACCGGCCGACACCCACGTCCGCCCTTTCCCGTCGCTCGCGAAAACCGGCACCCGCCGCCGCGCGTCCCCCGTGGAAAACTGCTCGAACACCGCCTGCCCCTTCTCCGTCCGCCGCAGCAACGCGCCATCGTCCGCGCCGAACCACCACGCGCCATCCGCCGCGCGAAACACCACCCGCACCGCCTTTCCCGCCAGTCCCGGCATTCCCTCGAACTCGAAGTCCCCCGCCCCGCCCCGAAAAAACCCCGCCGCCATCTTCCCCGCACTCCGTTCCCCACCGGCCGGCACCGCGAAAAAAATCCCCCGCCCTTCCTCCCCACCCGCATACACCATCCCGCGCGACAACACCTCTCCCCGCACCTTCTCCGTCTCAAAAGCCACCCCGTCGAAACGCGACAACCCGCCCGTCGTCGCCACCCACAGATATCCCGCCTCGTCCAGCATCACGCTCCCGACCTCCTCCTCCGGCAGGCCGTCCGCCTCGTGCCACTCGCGCAACACATACTCCACCGCCGCCCCCGTCCGCGCGAAGACCTCCGCCGCCATCGGCGACGACCAAACCACCAACGCCACAACGGCAGGCCTTAAAAAACGAAAAAACACAGCGGGTAACGGGGAGTGCCCGCATTCAGTTTCCCCCGCGCCCGCTGGCAACGCCCTTCCTCACGCGCAGGACAAATTCCCCGCCTCGTTTCGCGCGCCCTCCCCTCCGCACCGCGTGCGCTGCCCCATGTTCCATCGCTCCTGTCGTCAAAACTGACGACAAGACGCCCCGCCGCCTTCCGCCTATAGTCCGCGCCCTCCCGCGATCGCCCGTCCCACACACACCGCAGCCAAGCTGCACGGTCGCGAACCCCACGTCCTCCCGCTTCCCGCCCCGCCAGTTCCTCACCTCCTCGCACGAACACGCGCGCCCGCACAGCGCGCTTTTCCTGCGCACGCTTTTAACCCAACGCCCTCCATGCTCCTCCGCCGCCTCCTCGCACCCGTTCTCGTCTTCGTCGCACTTGTCACTGCGCTCCCCGCCGCCACCACCCTCCTCGACGACTCCTTCGCCGACGCCAACAGCCAGAACCAGGCCCTCGCCAGCAACTCCGCCTGGCTCTTCAACGGCCGCTCCGCAAATACCCGCACCGACACCGCCGGCTCCGCCTCCTTCGCCATCACCAGTTCCAGCTCCGAAGGCTTCTGGGCCCACTTCACCGACAGCGGCAGTCCCGTCACCCTCGCCGTCGGCGACCAGCTCACCGTCAGCATGACCTTCTCCGTCACCGGTCTCGTCGGCACTGGCCAGGACGTCCGCTTCGGCGTCTTTGACAGCAAAGGCACCCGCAACACTGCCAACCTCACCGGCGGCATGAACAGCACCACCGTTTTCCCCGACGACACCGCCTACGCCCTCCAGTTCTACGCCAGCGGCTCCGGCAGCCCGTTCGTCGCCTATAAACGCGTCGCCCCCGGCACCGCCGGCATCTCCTCCGCCGGCAACCCCTTCAACACCCTCGCCGCCACCGACTGGACTCCCCTCACCGACTCCGCCTCCGGCGCCTCTTCCCGCACCGCCCTCGCCAACTCCACCGCCTACACCCTCACCTACAGCATCACCCGCGTCGACGCCTCTAACACCCGCATCGACGCAGCCGTCACCGGCGGTGCCCTCTCCAATTACACCTGGACCGCGACCGATACCTCCGCCCCGTACACCACCTTCGACATGATGGCCTTCCGCATCGGCGGCAGCGGCTTCTCCACCGGCATCGCCTTCACCAACGTCAAAGCCGTCTTCACCCCCGCCCTCCCCGTCATCACCGCCCAGCCCACCTTCACCGGCGGCGTGACCACGCTCTCCATCGGCACCGGCGGCACCACCACCCTCTCCGTCACCGCCACCGGCTCGGCCCTCACGTATCAGTGGAAAAAGGACGGCAACGCCGTCTCCGGCGCCACCGCCTCGACGCTCGCCCTCACCAACCTCCAGCTCGCCGACTCCGGCGCCTACACCGTCGACGTCACCAACGGCGGCGGCACCGTCCCCAGCTCCGCCGCCAACCTCACCGTCACCAGCGGCTCCGTAAATCCGCCCCCCGTCATCGCCACCCACCCGCTCTCCCAAAACCTCCTCAACGGCGCCAACGTCACCCTCACCGTCGCCGCCACCGGCAACGCCCTCACCTACCAGTGGAAGAAAAACGGCGCCGACATCTCCGGCGCCACCACCGCCTCCCTCCCGCTCACCAACCTCCAGCCGTCCGACGCCGCTAGCTACACCGTCACCGTCAGCAACGACGGCGGCGCCGTCACCTCCAACGCCGCCATCCTCGGCGTCCTCAGCAACCTCCTCACCTTCTCCTCCGCCTCGCCCTCCGGCACCGGCACCCTCGTCAACCCCGACACCCCGCTCACCCTCACCTTCGCCTCCGCCCCGTCCTTTGGCACCTCCGGCACGATCAAGATCTACGACGCCTCCAACGACTCCGTCGTCGACACCATCGACATGGCCAGCACCGCCGTCACCGGAAACATCTCCTACCTCTCCGGCGTCCCCTACCAGAGCAAATCCGTCGGCGGCCTCGCCTCCGTCAACTACTACCCCGTCATCCTCTCCGGCAACACCGCCAGGATCTACCCGCGCAACGGCTCCCTCGCGTACAATAAAACCTACTACGTCCGCATCGACCGCGGCGCCTTCAAGGACTCCCAGGGCGACTTCGCCGGCATCGCCGACAACACCACCTGGACCTTCGCCACCAAGACCGCCGCCCCCGCCCTCGGCACGCTCGTCACCGTCGCCGCCGACGGCTCCGGCGACTTCAACACCGTTCAAGGCGCCCTCGACTTCGTCCCCGCCGGCTCCACCGCCCGCACCATCTACATCAAGAACGGCACCTACTTCGAACAGATCATCTTCCAGTCGCGCAACAACCTCACCCTCCTCGGTGAAAGCGCCGACAACACCACCATCGTCTACCCGACCAACAACACCTTCAACAACTTCACCGGCGACGGAAACTACCGCCGCGGCACCGTCCTCGCCCGCAGCGTCAACGGCCTGAATCTCGTCAACCTCACCATCCGCAACTCCACGCCGCAAAACGGCTCCCAGGCCGAGGCCCTCATCGTCAAGGGCTCCGCCACCACCGGCCGCAACCTCGCCACCCGCCTCAAACTCTACAGCTACCAGGACACCCTTCAGGTCGATGGACAGTTCTACATGTCCGACTCCTTCATCGAGGGCGACGTCGATTTCCTCTGGGGCAACGGCCCGAGCTTCTTCCGCAACTGCGAATTCCGAATCGTCCGCACCGGCGGCTACTTCGCCCAGGTCCGCAACGGTGCCGGCAATCACGGCTTCGTCTTCCAAGGCTGCCGCTTCACCGCCGCCGCCGGCATCACCGGCACCTTCTTCAACCGCATCGACCCCAACAGCGGCCAGTACCCCAACAGCGAAATGGTCCTCCTCGACTCCGTCATCGGCGACGCGACCAATAACAACTTCCTGAATACAAACGTCGGCGTCTCTGGCTCCAGCTACCAGACCGGCTGGTGGCTCCTCAACAACGTCGCCGCCGACGTCGCCACCGTCCACCACTGGGACAACAACTCCCTCGATAAAGACGGCGCCCCGCTGACCTTCGCCAACCGCCCGGCATCCACCATCATGCCGACCGACGCCACCACCCAGGCCAACTACCGCGACGCCTACTGGGTCCTCAACACCACCATCGCCGGCACCGCCACCGCCGGCACTTGGACCCCCGCCCTCGCCCCGCTCTTCCTCACTCACCCCGCCGCCGCCTCCGTCAACACCGGCCAGCCCGTCACGCTGACCGCCACCACCGCCGCGATCCCCTCCGCCACGTATCAGTGGAAAAAAGACGGCACCGACATCGCCGGCGCCACCAGCGCGACCCTCACCATCGCCTCCGCCGCCGCGGGTGACACCGGCACCTACACCGTCGTCGCCACCAACGCCTCCGGCTCCACCACCAGCAACCCCGCCGCCGTCACCGTCGCCGGTGGCGTCGTCGCTCCCACCATCACGACACACCCCGCCAGCCAGAGCGTGACCGCCGGCACCAACGTCACCTTCACCGTCGCCGCCACCGGCACCGCCCCCTTCACCTACCAGTGGAAAAAAGGCGGCGCCGACATCGCCGGCGCCACCTCCGCCTCGCTGCTCCTCTCCGCCACCACGCTTGCTGACTCCGGCAGCTACACCGTCGTCGTCAGCAATGCCGCCGGCTCCGCCACCAGCAACGCCGCCACCCTCGCCGTCAACGGCCTCGCCGGCCTGTCCACGCCCGATGGTTTCGCTGCTTCCGTCACCGGCGGCGCCGCCGGCCCCACTGTCACCGTCACCACCGCCGCCGCGCTCCGCCAGTACGCCGAAGCCGCCGCCACCAGCCCCTACGTCATCGTCGTCTCCGGCACGATCGACCTCGGCGCATCGGGCCGCGTGAACGTAAAATCCAACAAGACCATCAAGGGCGAAAACACCGCCTCCACCATCCTCGGTTCACTCACGATCAGCAACGCCACCAACGTCATCGTCTCCAACCTCAACGTCTCCGCCAACACCGGCGACCCCGCGAGCAACGACGGCATCACCATCGCCGCCTCCACCTACGTCCTCGTGACGAAGTGCACCATCTTCGACTGCACCGACGGCAACCTCGACGTCATCAACGGCTCCGACTTCGTCACCGTCTCGTGGTGCAAATTCTACTACACCCGCAACAACGGCCATAACTTCTCCAACCTCATCGGCTCCTCCGACGATGACCTCGGCGCAGGCGGCCAGTACCGCGTCACCTGGCACCACAACTGGTGGTCCACCGGCGCCATGCAGCGCATGTTGGCCTGCCGTTTCGGCGGAGCCCACATGTACAACAATTACTGGGACTGCTCCGGCAACGACTACGCCACCGAGTCCCGCAACACCGCCGAGATGCTCAGCGAGCACAACTCCTACAACGGCGTCAAAAACCCCCTCGCCAAACGCACCGCCCTGCCCACCGACCAGAGCAAGCTGATGACCATCGGCAACCTCTTCAACAACTGCACCGGCACCCAGGCCACCACGACCGACATCGTCTTCAGCCCGCCGTACTCGTACCCGCTCCTCGACGCCGCCAACGTCGCCGCCCTCGTCCAGGCCGGCGCCGGCAACGTCGCCGTAGACGCCCCCGCCTCCCTCGGCACCGCCGTGATCGCCGGCTCCGCCACTGTCGCCACCGGCGGCAGCGTGACCTTCACCGCCACCCCGACCGGCTTCACCCCCGCCTCGTACCAGTGGCGCTTCAAGAACGCCGCCATCGCCGGCGCCACTTCCGCCACGCTCACGCGCTCCAACGCCCAGAGCGCCGACGCCGGCGCCTACACCGTCGTCCTCGGCCTCCCCGGCGGCGGCTACATCGTCAGCACTCCGCTGACCCTCGCCGTCACCGCCGCGCCCGTGGCCCCGTCGATCACCACCCAGCCCGCCTCGCTCACGGTCAACGCCGGCGCTTCCGCCGCCTTCACCGTCACCGCCACCGGCGACGCCCCGCTCTCTTACCAATGGAAGAAAAACGGCACCGACATCTCCGGCGCCACCTCCGCGACCTACACCATCTCCGCCACCACGCTGACCGACTCCGCCAGCTACACCGTCACCGTCACGAATTCAGTCAGCTCCGTCACCAGCAACGCCGCCACGCTCACCGTCACGCCCGTCTTCACCGCCCCCGTCGCCACCGGCTACGGCTCGGCTGCGACCGGCGGCGGCAGCACCACCCAGGTCGTCGTCACCACCGCCGCCGACTTCCGCACCCAGGCCGAATCGAGCACTGCCGCCGTCATCACCGTCTCCGGCACGCTCAACCTCGGCTCCACCAAGGTCGCGGTGAAATCCAACAAGACCATCCAAGGCCTCGACGCCAGCGCCACCCTCGTCGGCAACCTCGAACTCGCCAGCGGCGTATCCAATGTCGTGATTCGCGGCCTCAACCTCACCAACGCCGCCGGCGACGCCCTCACCCTCAACGGCGCCACCAGCGTCTTCATCGCCAACGTCACCTTCTTCGACTCCTCCGACACCCTCCTCCGCATCGTCGGCGGCTCCGATAACATCACCGTCGCTTGGTCCGAGTTCTACTTCTCGACCGGCCACTCCGGCCCCCGCCGCGCCCTCCTCATCGGCGCTGCCACCGGCGAAACCAAAGCCCTCCGCGTCACCCTCGCGCACAACTGGTTCGCCGACCGCGTCGACCAGCAGCAACCCGACTCCACCTGGGGCCAGGTCCACGCCTACAACAACTACTTCAACCCTAACGGCACCGCCAACACCTCCGGTTCCATCGCCCGCGCCAACGCCCAGTTCCTGTCCGAGCGAAACCAATACACCAGCATCGTTTCGCCTCTGACCAAAACCGGCGGCGGCCTCATCCGCGCCAACGGCAACGTCTACACCACGACCACCGGCACCGCGGCCGATGCCGGCACCGACGCCGTCTTCACCCCGGCCTACTCGTACCGCATGCTCAACGTCGCCGACGTCGCCACGCTGGTTTCCGCCGGCGCGGGCAACACCGCCGGCGCCGCCTCGGCCACGCTCGCCACCGGCAGCTCCTCGATCAACGCCAGCACCACCACGGTCACCGCCGGCTCGTCGTTCACGCTCAACAGCGTCACGCCCATCTCCGCCACGGTCTCCTACCAATGGCGCCTCAACAACGCCGACATCGCCGGTGCCACGAGCGCGACCTACACCGTCGCCAGCGCGCAGTCCGCGAATGCCGGCACCTACACTGTCGTCAGCAGCAACATCGCCGGCGACTCCCTCGTCAGCACCCCCGTCGCGATCACCGTCAACCCCGCCCCCGTCACCCCGCCCGCCCCGCCCCCATCCTCCGGTGGCGGTGGCGGCTCGCCTTCCCTCTGGTTCCTCGCCGCCCTCGCCACGCTCGCCTCCGCACGCGCGCTGCTTCGACGCCGCGACTGACCGGCCGCAACAATTTCCGAGGTGGTTTGGTTAGGTCACCTTGGGAGACATCAGGACGCAGGCCTGCCCCGGAGCGGCGGCACCCCACCCCGGGTGCCGCCGTTTTTATCCCGCATCGTCCAGTCTCATGTGCCGGCAACCCTCCAGGCCTCCGCTTCCAAACCCGCCCCTCATTTCAAAATCCTGTTTAGTTACGATCGCGCTCCAGCAGACAAATACGCGCTCCGTCCCGACCGCCACCGTCGCCGAAGTACTTCCGACTCCAGAACAAGGGATTAGCGTGTCCGCTAACGCTTCGAAAGCCCTGATCCCCATGAACAGAAAACCCTCTTCGTATTCAGATCTTCGGCTCACTCCCCCCCCCCCCGGTACTTGACAGCTAAAAAAGATAAGAACACCTCTTGTGCGTTATCGTTTTGGTCGGCGCACCCACGCTGATCGATCAACCCGTTCCTTCCCCTCTTAGTGTTCGTAGACGCGTTACGCGGAAAGAGTCACCACCCCTCTTTTTATCGGCGAGTCTTGTTTGCCCCTCTTCCTGCACATGCAGGGGCGTCACCAAGCCAGTAAACCAACGTCCCGTATGTCCCTCCTCCGTCGTCTCAGTGGTCGCGTCGCCGCGTCCGCGCTCCTCGCGCTGACCACGACCTCACTCGCTCTCGCGCAAACGCAAGCCCCATACACGGTCTTTAATGATACGTTCTCCGGCGGCAGCACGATCAACTCGACCCCGACATTCCCGGCGGTTCCCTCTCCGAGCTCTGCCGCTTATCAGATCATAACGAGCCAAACTGATCACCCGACCAGTTCGCCGCCATTGATCGAGCCAGGTAAGCTACGCCTCGCCATTGATACAACGGTAGGTAATAGCGGCAGCTTCATTTTCACCTCTGCTCAGGCTATCTTCAGCCAGTATCCAGTGAAGCTGGCTGCCGATGACGACTACATCGAAGTCATCGCAACTTTTACAGCCGAGACAGCGCTTCTGACGGATTCTACAAACGCAAACAACGCCAACGCTACTTTCGTTTTTTCTGGCCTTCACAACACCTCCACAACGACCGGGTCCACTGCGGCAAACCGGGATTTGGTCATTACTCCTGACACCACCCCACCTACGAGTTATCCTCTGAGCGCTTATGTGCACCAACCGAACCCCGCCGTCGCCGGTGGTCAAACCTCAGTCAGTTCGGGCAATAACTTAGGGAATATGTTTGCGGCGTATTGGCGCGGATACACATCCCGCCATTACCGAACATCTGGTCGCAATCAGGCATACGTTCATGTGTGGAGCCCACCAGGCACCGATTCGAGCGAGAGCGTCAATAATCGAGGCAACGGAACCGCACTGAACCCTACATCGACTTCAAGTCTCGCACCGCTGGTCATGGGTCAACAGTACACCTCGGTGTTTCGGATAACACGCGACAATACGACGAGCACGAATGTAAACACGGGCGTCGTCACATCAAGCACTCGCTTGGTTCTTAAACACGACCTTTATGCGGGATCGGCAGCGCAAGGCACACCTCTCTCGACATACACAACCAGTGCTGTGAGCAGCAATTCGCAGCACGCTGGTTTGGTTTACGACGCGCTGTCACTTGGGATGCGCCTAAACGGAAACACCACGAACGGTTCTACTCAGATTATGGCCATTAACTCCGTTAGGATCGTAACGACGGGCCTAACGGTGGTGCCTCCGGAAATTCTAGTCCAACCCTCCTCCCCCGCACCAGTTTCGTGGGGCGATGCATTTACCTATTCAGTAGTAGCCACAGGCGGCGGCGACGCCGGCGGCGAGCTCTCTTACCAGTGGAAAAAGAACGGCATGGACATCGCAGGTGAAACCGCCGCCTCCTACACAATTCCTGTTTTGGATTACGACCACGCCGGCACTTACACCGTGTCTGTCACTAATTCGCTCGGCAGCGTCACCAGCGCCGGCGCCGTCCTCGTCGTTAACCCTCCCGCCCCACCCACCATCGCTTCCGGCGGCGACCCGGTCAGCCAGACCGTTTCCAGCGGCAGCTCCGCATCCTTCACCGTCACGGGTGCTGGCGCGGGCCTGAGCTACAAGTGGCAGAAGAGCACCGATGGCACCACCTTCACCGACATCCCGGGTGCCACCAGCCGTACCTACACCATCGCCCGCACGCAGGGTTCCTCGGTCGGTTTCTATCGCGGCGTTGTGATGAACTCCTCCGGCTCCGCCGAAAGCGCCGCCGCATCCCTGACCCTCACGTATAACTTCACCGGTATCACCCCAAGCGGCTACGCCGCCTCGGCCACCGGCGGCGATACCGCCACTCCGGTCGAAGTCTCCAACATCACCGACTTCAAAGCCCAGGCCGAGTCCGCCAACGCCGCTGTCATCACCGTCAACGGCACCATCAACCTCGGCGGCAAGGTCAGCGTGAAGTCCAACAAGACCATCCAGGGCAAGGACGGCGAAGCCACCATCATCGGTAATCTCGAACTCGCCAGCGGCGTTTCCAACGTCGTCATCCGCGGCCTCAACATCACCAACCCGGCCGGCAGCGGCCTCACGATCACGGGTGCCTCCAACGTCTACATCAACCACGTCTCCTTCTACGATTGCAGCGACACCCTCCTCGCCATCACCGGCGGCGCGGACAATGTGACCGTCTCCTGGAGCGAGTTCTACTACACCGCCGCAGCCGACGCCAACAAGGCCGTCCTCATCGGCAACTCCACCGAGACCAAGCCCATCAACGTCACCTTCGATCACAACTGGTGGTCCGATAACGTCGAAACCCATATGCCCGACACCACCTACGGTCGCGTGCATATGTACAACAACTTGGTCCGAAATGAGGCGGGCACCGCCATGGGCAACACCACCGGTACGCTCGTCCGCGCCAACGCCCAGCTGTTCTCCGAACGCAATCAGTACACCGGCGTTGCCAGCCCCCTCACAAAGGAAGGCGCTAACATCGGCCTCGTTCGCACAGTCGGTGACGTTTACACCTCAACCAGCGGCACCGCAGCATACGCTGGCGGCGATTTCATCAGCTTCGCGCCGACCTATTCCTACCAGATGATCCCCACGACCGCAGTCTCTGCCACGGTCGCCGAATCCGCTGGTAACCTCGCCGGTGCCTCCACCGCCACGCCCGTCCCGAGCGGTACCGCCTCGGTCACCTCGACCGCGACAACCGTTCCGCTCGGCGGCTCGTTCACGCTGACCGCTGTGCCCAACGGCCTCACGGTTGCTCCCGATGTTCCTGTCGCCCCGTATCAATGGCGCCTTAACGGCACCCCGATCGGCGGTGCTTCGATCAGCCAGAGCCTCACGATCACCCAGGCCACCGGCTCCAACACCGGTAACTACACCGTGGCGATCCTGCTGGCCAACGGCGACACCGTCGTGAGCACGCCCATCACCATCACCGCCACCTCCGGCAGCTCCGCTGTCCCCAGCAGCAGCTCCGCCGCTTCCGGCGGCGGCGGCGCTCCCTCGATCTGGTTCATGGGCGCCCTCGGCCTACTCGCCGCGCTCCGCCGGTTCTTCCGCCGCTAAGCCCGCGCAGCGAAAATCGTCTCCCTTCAAACCCCGCAGCCCACCGGCTGCGGGGTTTTTGATTTTGCGCCCGCCTCCTCATGCACGCCCGTTCGTCAACGATGCGTGCATCGCACCCGTTGCCCCGCTCCGCCCTCCCGGCATGGCTCGTCCCGTCAGCCGCGCTACCCCTGTTAATCCGCGCACCCCTGACCGCCCACCCCGGCGCGCTCTTTCGTCTGCTTTCTCACCTCACCGCGGCCTACCCCCAAGCGCCCGCATCCAATGCCCGCCGCTTCGCACGGACAATTCCGTCCGTGCGCATCCATAAACATGCACAACCCCACTACCCCACTCGCGCGCGTCTTCGCACTCGCCCTCGCTCTGCTCACCGCTAGCGCCACCTGCATTCCCACCAGCGCCGCCGACGGCTACGGCCGCAACACCACCGGCGGCGGCTCCGCGACCACCGTCACCGTCACCACCCCCGCCCAGCTCAAAACCTACGCCGAATCCGCGACCGCCTATAACATCGTCGTCTCCGGCACCCTCGACCTCGCCGGCATCGGCGGAAAGGTCTCCGTCAAATCCAACAAAACCATCAAGGGGGCCAATACCTCCGCCACCATCAAAGGCTGCCTCGATCTCGGCGGCGGCGGCGTGAACAACGTCATTATCCAAAATCTGAATATCACCAACCCCTCCGGCGACGGCGTCTCCTGCTGGAACGCCACCAACGTCTTCTGCACCAAGGTCAATTTCTACGACTGCGCCGACGGCTCCTTCGACATCACCCAGGGCGCCAGCAAGGTCACCGTCTCCTGGTGCAAGTTCTCCTACCCCACCCAGAGCGACCACCGGTTCGTCATGATCCTCGGCAACGTCGACACCTCTCAAAACTACGAGACCACCGTTCACCACAACTGGTTCTCCACCCGCGCCGATCAACGCATGCCCTCCGGCAGCTACAGCATGGCCCACCTCTACAACAACCTCTTCGACTGCTCGGGTAACAGCTACTGCACCAACGCCCGCGCCGGCTCCAACTGGATCGCCGAAAACAACTACTACCAGGGCGTGAAAAACCCCCTCTACGAAGAAGGCGGCGGCAAAATCAAATCCTCCGGCAACACCTTCGCCTCCTGCACCGGCAAAATCAACGTCGCCACCGGCACCGGCTTCACCCTGCCCTACGGCTACTCCCTCGACGCCACCGCCAACGTCCCCACCCGCGTCAAAAACGGCGCCGGCAACCGCTGAGCCCGAGGTAGGGCGCGTTGTCCCTAACGCGCCGGAGCGACGTCGCACTCCCGCTACGTCGCTCCTTCCACCCTAGCCACACACGCCCCCTGCTCCCGTGCCCGATTTCTCAATACATCCCTCGCTTCCTTCGCGCGCGCCCTCCGGCACGAGCACGTGGTCTCTCATCCTCCTTGTTCTCGCCGCGTCCGCGCTTCCGCCCCTCCACGCCTCCGCGATCCCTCCGAGTTCCCCGCCCCAATCGCCCCCTTCCTCCGCGACGGCCACCACCACCGACTCCCTCGCCTTCCCCCGCCTCGCCGCCACCGATCTCCACTCACTCAAAACCCTCCTCGAAAAAGCCGGCTGGCCCGACTCCCACGTCCGCGCCGTCCTCAACGTCGAGGTCCAGCGCCGCCTCAATCCCGACCCCGTCCTCCGCCCCGAAGACCTGAAGCCGTTCCACTTCTGGCACACCGGCCCCGACGCCATGCCCGTCGCGACCATCAACACCCCCGACGAGCGCAAAGCCCGCGCCGCCCGCGAACAACTCGCCGCCGCCAAATACGAAGAGCTCTTCCCCCACGTCGAAACCGAGACCGGCCTCCTCGACCGCTGGGAGGAACAACGCCGCTGGGGCGATCTCTCCGCCGAAAAGCGCGCCGCCGTCTCCGCCCTCCTCGACCGCGCCGCCAAAACCCGCGACGACTTCCTCGAATCCCGCGGCCGCATGCTCACCCGCACCGAATGGGAAACACTCTGGTCCGCCAATCGCGACACCCGCCGCCAGCTCGCCGCCCTCCTCACCCCGGCCGAACTCCTCGACTACGACCTCCGAAATTCGAATACCGCCGCCCAGATGCGCAACGAGCTCGACGCCTTCGCGCCCACCCGCGACGAGTTCCTCGCCCTCTTCCACGCCCGCCACCCCCTCGAACTCGACTTCGAGGATAAACCCGCCGGCCTCGACTCCGCGATCGATGCCGCCCGCGCCGACGCCGAAAAAGCTACGCAGGAAAAAATCGCCGCCGCCCTCGGCGACGCACGCTTCGACGACTACCGCCTCAGCCTCGACCCCGCCTGCCAGACCCTCCGCTTCGACGGCCGTTACGCCCGCACCGACGCCGCCACCGTCCGCCGCCTCTACCGCTCCTTCCTGAAAACCAAAGCCGCGCTCGGAAATCTGGATACACTCCCCGCCTCCGAACGCGACTCCGCCGCCTCCGCCCTCAAAGCCGCTCTCTTCCGCGAATTCCGCACCGTCCTCGATGAGGAAGGCACCCGCCGCTACCTCCAGGAACAATCCCTCTGGCCCTGAGCCACATTCACTTTCACCGGCAACCGTCGGTCGAAAACCCAACCCCAAAATTCAACCATACCCCAAATGAAAATACCCCGCCTGAAACTTGCCCTCGCCTTCCTCGCCGCCAGCGCCACCTCCGCGCTCTCGTTCGCCGCCGACGGCTACGGCCGCAACGCCACCGGCGGCACCGGCGGCGCCAACGTCACCGCCACCACCGCCGCGCAACTCCGCCAGTACGCCGAATCCTCCACCACCTACACCATCACCGTCTCCGGCACGATCGACCTCGGCGCCAGCGGCCGCGTGAACGTCAAATCCAACAAAACGCTCAAGGGCGCCAACTCCTCCGCGACCATCAAGGGCACCATCAACCTCAGCAGCGTTAACAACGTCATCATCCAAAACCTCAACGTCACCGCCAACACCGGCGAGCCCGCCTCCAACGACGGCATCTCCGTCAACGGCTCCACCAACGTCTTCATCACCAAGTGCACCGTCTACGACTGCACCGACGGCAACATCGATATCGCGAAGGGCTCCGACAACGTGACTGTCTCGTGGTGCAAATTCTACTACACCCGCAACAACGGCCATAACTTCTCCAACCTCATCGGCTCCTCCGACACCGACACCGGCGGCTATCGCATCACCTTCCACCACAACTGGTGGTCCACCGGCTGCAAACAGCGCATGCCCGCCGACCGCTTCGGCCCTTTCCACCTCTACAACAACTACTGGGACTGCGCCGGTAACGACTACTGCTCCACCGCCCGCAACGTCACCCAGATGCTCGCTGAGAATAACTACTACCAGGGCGTGAAAAATCCCCTCGCGAAACAAAACAGCGGCAAGCTCAAGACCTCCGGCAACGTCTTCGCCAGCTGCACCGGCACCATGGCCACCAGCAACGACAGCGTTACGCTTCCAAATTACGGATACACGCTCGACACCGCCGCCAACGCCCGCACCCGCGTCATCAACGGCGCCGGCAACCGCTAAACGCACCCAACCCGCGCGCCCTCCCCGAAGGTAGGGCGCGTTGTCCCTAACGCGCCGGAGCGACGCCGCCCACCCGCAACGTCGCTCCATCCCGCCGCCACTCCGTCCCCACGCGGCCCCCTCACTCGCTTCAGCTCTTCCGCGTTTCCGCGATCCAATCTCCGTAAATCGGTCCGTCGTTCCCCGCGTCATGCACCGCGCATTCTCAACATTTCTCCTCTGCGCAACCGGCACCGCGCTCATTACCGGCGGATTTTTTCTAGGCCGCACCACCGCACCTGCCCATTCCACGTCTTCTTCCGCGCCTCCGCCCCTCCGCGCTTCCGCGATCCCTCCGCAAACCTCTGCGCATATCCAAACACCCACGACACTCTCCTTCTCTACCCCCACAGACTTAAAAACTCTCCTCACCTCCGCCTCCACCTCCCCCGCCGCCGAATCCCACGCACTCACCGCTCTCCGTACCCTCGCCACCACCGACCCCACCCTCGCCCTCCAGCTCGCCCAATCCGCCCCCACGCCCCGTCAGCGCGACGAATTCACCCGCGCCGTCCTCCGCGGCTGGGCCGCCACCGATCCTCTTGCCGCCTCCCGCTGGACCCTCGACAACGTCCGCCTCGGCGAACGCCGCCTCGCCACCGAGGAGCTCCTCGAAGCCTCCATCGCGCGACCCGACGCTGCCATCGAAGCCGCGCGTTTCCTCTGCACCGCCGACCCGCTCCTCCAAAGCGATCACGGCAACGCCCTCGTCTCCGCTTTCGCCAACTCCGGCCGCTTCGACCTCGCCGCGCAGTTCGCCATCACCGCCCCCGGCGAATTCCGTGCCCACTGGCTCTCCACCGCCTTCTCCCGCTGGTCCCAATTCCAACCCGACGCCGCCATCGCCGCGGCCCGCGAACTCACCGACTCCACCGCCCGCACCGAAGCCCTCCAAGGCGTCATCACCGGCTGGGCCATGAGCGACCCCGCCACACTCGTCGCCCACGCGGAAAAATTTCCCGCCGGCGAAACCCGTGCCACCGCCCTTCGCGACGGACTCCAGCAATGGGTCTCCCTCGATCCCGTCGCCGCCTCAGCCTGGATGGACCGCCTCGATCCCAGCCCCGATCTCGACGCCGGAGCCGCCGCCGTCGCCACCACACCCGTGATCGTGGAGAAAAAACCCGACGTCGCGACGAGTTGGGCCGAGAGCATCGTCGATCCCGAGCTCCGCGCCAACACCCTGCTCGACGTCATCCGCCTCTGGGCCGAGCGCGACCCCGCCGCCGCGCGTAGTTACGCCACGAATTCACCCGCCCTCCGCCCCGAGACTCGCGCCGTCGCCCTCGCCTCCTTCACCGAGCGCGCCACCCCATGACCCCCTTTCCGGCAAACTCAGCCCAGAAAAACAATACCCCATGAAACTAAAACTCCCCCGGCTCATCGCCGCCCTCGCCGCCGTCGCCCTCTTCGCGACCGCGCTCTCCGCCGCCACCCGCAGCGTTCCCTCGCAATACTCCACCATCCAAGCCGCCGTAAACGCCGCCGCCTCCGGTGACACCATCGCCATCGCCAACGGCACCTACAACGAAGCCGTCACCATCCCCAGCGGCAAAAACAACCTCAAGCTCGTCGGCGCCTCGCAGACCGGCGTGAAACTCCGCGTCGCCACCGCCGCGCAGACCGCCCTCACCATCAACGGCACCGACACCACCGTCAGCTACCTCACCGTCGAAAACACCGCCGGTGCCACCGCCGGCCCCGCCCTCGCCGTCCGCATCAACAGCCAGCGCGTCGAGTTCTTCCGCTGCTACATCAACGGCTGGCAGGACACCCTCGGCATCTGGAACGGCGCCCTCGCCTATTTCAAATACTGCGAAATCCGCGGCAGTGTGGACTTCATCTACAGCGGTGGCACCGCCTTCTTCGAAACCTGCAACATCCGCCAGATCCGCGCCACCGGCGGCCCCATCGCCGCCCCCAGCACCCCGCAAAACGTCACCTACGGCTTCGTCTTCAGCGCCTGCACCATCAACCGCGCCAGCGGCGTCGCCAACAACAGCTCCACCCTCATGCGTCCATGGCGTGAATACGGCCAGACCGCCTACATCAACTGCTCGATGGATTCCCACATCACCGCCGCCGGCTGGAGCCCTTGGGACGGCCGCGAAGCCACCTGCCGCGCCGCCGAGTACGGCAGCAAGACCCTCTCCGGCACCCCGATCAACCTCACGCCCCGCGCCCCCTGGGTCGTCCGCCTCACCGCCGCCCAAGCCGCAACGTATTCAAGAAACAACGTCCTCGGCGGCTGGGTCCCGCCGCTTCTCTGACCGGCTTCTTACACCCGCTCGCCCAAGGACGACCGCCCACCCGCGGCCGTCCTTTTTATTTCCAACACGCCCCGTCACTCACTCGCTCACATTTCCCCCCTCCCATAAGTCCCATTCGTCCTATAGGACCTATATGTCCTAGTCTGGTCGCTCGTCCCCCGCACTCGCGCCTATCCCGGTTTCGTTCTCACAAAAAATTCCTGTGCGCTTCCGCCCCCACCGGCTGTAACCATGTGAACCGCCACCATGGATGACGCCCAACTCCTGCGCTCCTTCGTCGAAGACCATTCCCACGACGCCTTCCATCGCCTCGTCGCCCGCCACCTCGATCTCGTTTACTCCGCCGCCCTCCGCCGCGCCGGCGGCGATCCCCACCGCGCCGAAGAAGTGACCCAGATGGTCTTCACCGATCTCGCGCGCAAAGCCGCCAGCCTCATCCGACACCCGCTTCTCCCCGCCTGGCTCCACCAAGCCACCCGCTGGTCCGCCGCCTCTCTCCGCCGCACCGAACAACGCCGCGCCCGCCACGAATCCCTCGCCGCCTCCGACCCCGCCCTCGGCTTCCCTTCGGGAAACACGCATGACACCGCTTCTTCCGCCGACTGGACCGCCCTCCAACCGCTCCTCGACGAGGCCCTCGATTCCCTCAACGCCACCGACCGCGCCGCCGTCCTCCAGCGCTTCTTTCAACAACAACCTTTCCCCGCCATCGCCCGCCAGCTCGGCGTATCCGAAAACACCGCACGCATGCGCGTCGACCGCGCTCTCGAAAAACTCCGCAAGCAACTCGTCCGCCGCGGCCTCACCTCCACCAGCGCCGCCCTCAGCCTCGCCCTCGCCCAACACAGCGTCACCGCCGCCCCGGCACATCTGGCCGCCGCCCTCGCCAGCGCCTCCACCCTCGGTACGACCAGCGCGCTCAGCCTCCTCCTCATGACCAAACTCCACCTCGGCCTCGCCACCACCGTCACGCTCGCCCTGGCACTAGGTCTCGTCTGGCAGACCCGCACCAACGCCACCCTCCGCGATCAGTTCACCCCATCCATCGCGCCCACGTTCTCGCCCACCCTCACGCTCGAACGCGACCTCGCCACCCTCGACGACACTCTCCGCCTCATCGACTCCACCCTCGCCGCCTCCGCCGCCACGCCCGCGCTCACACCCGCGCAACAAGAGCGCCAGCAACTCGACACCTTCATCCGCAAAGGCGAGCTCGACAGCGAATACGCCCCGCTCTTCCGCAAGCTCCGCCTCCCCACTTCGCAGCTCGACGCGCTCAAAACCCTCCTCGTTGAGCGGGATCAGACCAGGTATAACGCCATCGACCTCGCCGTCCGCGAAGGCCTGTCTGACATCGAGCCCGTCGAGGAATCCAAAGTTGCCGATGCCGCCAACGCCGACCTCGATGCCCGCATCGACGATCTCATCGGTAAACAAAACGGCCAGATCGTCCGCGACTACATCGCCCTCCGCCCTTACCGCATCCGCGCCACCGGCTTCATCTCCGGCGACGAACTATTTCTCACTGATTTTGAAAAACGGCTCACGCCGGAATACGATGCTCAACTCGAAAAGGTCGCCCGTACTCTGCGCGAAAAAGCGCCGACCTATTTCGACCGCTACAAAAACGGCTGGCCCCAATTGCTTCCCGAGGAAGCCCTCTCTGCCATCGAGCCGTTGCTCCCGGAGTCCAGCCGCGCCTACTTCAGCGACACCAACCGCGACATCCTCGCCCGCCTCCGCATGGCCTAGATTTCCCGCGATGCCGCGAACGAGGGAAAAATCAAAGTCCGCGAAGACTCCTTGCGCGATTACCCGAAAGCCACCGGAGCCTCCCAGCCCGCCGCCAAATGAGCCGCCGCGTCATCCGCCTCCTGCTGGTTCTCAACCTCCTAGCCTGCGCTGCCATCACGATTTTTTGGATACGCGCGCACCGCGAACACACTTCGCTCATACAAGCCCTCCTTCGCACCCGCACCACCCACGAGAAAGCCGCGATCCGGGCCGGCGATCTTCAACAACAACTCTCCGAACGCCGCGCACTCATCGACGAACGCCGCCGCCAGATCGCCGCCGCGCCCCGTTCCATCGAACTCCAACGCCGCGCCGCCGCACTTGTCGCCATCGCCCGCCTCAAAGAAGAACGCCTCCTCCACCCACCGCCTCCTCCACGGCTGCCTCGTCCGCCGCGCGTCCCCGGCACAAACACGGAAAATGTCTTCCCCGAGCTGCTGACCGATCCCGAGTACAGCGCCCACGCGCTCTCCGTCCGGAAGCGTTGGGACAAGATCACCTACGGCCGTCACTTGAGAAAAATCGGCGTCGACGACGCGACCATCGACAAAGTCGCCCAGCTCTACGCCGAGTCGGTCCTGCTCCGTCTCGACTACCGCTCCATGCTCGGCGACGCCGGTTCCGAACAAGCCCAAGTCACCGCGCTCCGCCAAAATCAGCTGGAAGAGATGGATGCCGAGATCGAGGCCCTCCTCGGCAAAGAAAAGTACGCGCAGTTCCACGCGGCCTACGACACAGACCAGCGCATCTCCATCCGCAGTCGCCTCGAACCGCTCGCCAGCCGACTCAGCTATTCAAATTCCCCGCTCGCGACCGAGACGATCGACCAGCTCACCGCTCTGCTGAAACAGCTCGAGGTTCCCGCAGGCTCCGACTGGGCCATCCTGGCCGATCCCGTCGTCGACGCCGCCCGCACCGTTTTGAATCCCGAGCAACACGCCGCCTTCCGCCAGCTCCAAGCCGAGCTACAGGCCAAACAAAAACGCGCCCAACTCCCCGCCTCCTCCCAGATCCCCCGCCTGTAGTAACGGCCTCCCGCCGCGATTCCCCGCCGGGCGCGCCGACGTCCCCGTCCGCTTCCCCTCCGAAATCCTGTTAATCCTCTTAATCCTGTCCAAAAATTTCGCCCCCAGCATTCCCCCCGCACCCGCTTTCCACTAAAAAAGCCGCTTCCATGTCATTGGTCATTGGTCATTGGTCATTGGTCATTGGTCATTCGCGCTAGCGCCGCACCAGCCTCAGCTCCGTCTTCAACATCTCCAGCGCCCGTCCCCGGATAACGACTACATCCGTGCTCTCCGCCGCCGACGCCCCCGCGTGCCACAGTCCGTCGCCGTTCGCGTACGCCTGATCGATAACCGTCCCGGCCGGCAGCTCCACGATCTCCCCGGCCGCCGCCTGCACCGCCACCGTCCCGCGTTTCACATAGAAAAACGCCCGCACCTTCGCGCCTTCCTCGAACAGGACTTCACCCTTCTCCAGATGGATCGCCCGCAAAATGTCCTCCGCCGGCGGCAGCACCAGCGAGATGTCGCGCGCGAAAAACAGATCGAACGTCCAGTCGATCGTCACCCGTAGCCGACGGATCATCCCCGGCAGCTTCGCCAGATAGATCGTCCGCCACATCCACCACGCGATGAACCCGGAAAAATGCATCCCAAAAACCTCCGCCACCGCTTCGCGTTCGCCGACCGTCGCCAGCTGCCCCATGTAACGATAACTAAACGGCTGTAACTTTACCTCGCCACCTCCGCTCCTCAACACACGCGCCAGATTTCCCCCGAGCTGCTTCCCCTGCCGCATCGCAAACTGCGCCGTCGGCGGCGCGATCTTCGCCTCGCCCTTATCGTTCCACGGCACCGACGCGCAATCCCCCGCCGCCCAAAGCCGGTCCACGCCTTTCACGCGCATCGTCGGCTCCACGTCCACGCGTCCTTTGTCCGCCACCACACCCAGCTGCTTGCACAGATCCAGCACCACCGGGCTCGGCGCATTGCCCACCGTGCAAACCACCGTGTGCGTTTCGATAAACCCGCCATCCTGCAAAATCACTTTCGACGCCGTCACCTCCGTCACGCGCGTATTGAGCCGCACTTCCATTCCGCGTTTCTCCAGCACCCGCTGCGCGTAATCTCCCAGCTTCGGTCCGATCTCCTCCAGCAGATGCGCCCGGCTGTGCGCCAGCACGATCCTCGGCTCCGTGTCGCGGAGATTCGCATACAAATGCCTCACTTCCCGCAGCAAATCCATGATCTGCCCCGCCGTCTCCACGCCCGTGTAGCCGCCACCCACCACGACAAACGTCATCAACCGCCGCCTCAGCTCCACATCTTCGACCAGATTCGCCTCCTCCAGCCGGTTGATCAGCGCCGCCCGCAACCGCAGCGCATCCGCCACATTCTTCATCGGCCACGCGTGATCCCCCATGCCCGGCACCCGGCTCATGTCCGTCACGCTGCCCAGCGTCATCACCAGATGCTCGAATGTCACCGCATGATTCCGCGTGAAACGTCCGCCATCCAGCACCAGCCGCTTCTGCGCCCAGTCCACTTTGTGAATCACCCCCTGCAGCACATCCACGTTCCGGCAAAACTGTCGCAGCGGATTCACCACATCGAGCGGCGACAACGCCGCCCCCGCCACCTCCGCCAGCATCGGGTGAAACACCAGCACGTTCCTCTCCGCGATCAACGCCACCCGCTTCACGCCGGCTTTTCCAAGCGCCTTGCCCAGCACCTGCGCGCAATAAGCCCCCGCAAATCCACCACCGGCGATCACGACGTCATACTTCATGCGCGCCCACCATGCCGCCAACATCCCATGCCGCAACCCCCGGGCCCCGATCTTCTCCTTCCTCTTCTCCCGCCTCGGAATCCTCAGGACCAAAAAAGAGTAAGCTTAGAAGAAGAAAAAAGACTCAAAACCTACCTCGGCCGGAACAACAACAGCGTGCTGTCGTCATGCCGCGGCACCAGCGCCGAGAACTGCCGCGCAAACCGGTCCACGCGCTTCACGACTTCGCTCAGCGGCTTGTCTTCGTTGCGCAACAACGCCGCCGCCAGCCGGTCGCGCCCGAACTCCTCCCCCGCCGCATTCCGAGCCTCGGTGATGCCATCCGTGTACAGCGCCACCACGTCGCCCGGATTCAACGCCACTTCCTTCTCCTCGATCATGTCGTCGAAAATCGAGCCGTCATCCAGCCCCACCGCCAGCCCTTCGCCATGCAACAGCTCGGGCACCGTCGCCCCCTTCCGCATCACGATCATGTCCTCGTGACCCGCCCGCACGTACTTCAGCGCATTCGTATCCAGATTCAGAATGCCGTAGAAAAGCGTGATAAACATCCCCGGCCGCATGTCCGGCTGGATCGCGCGGTTCAGCCGCCGGATCACCGCCGCCGGACTCAACTCGCCCGACGCGCATAGTCTCAGCGTCGCCCGGCACTCCGCCATCATCAGCGCCGCGCCCGCTCCCTTGCCCGACACATCCGCGATCACAAACGCCCAGTGGCGCTCGTCCACTTTCATCACGTCGAAATAATCCCCGCCGATGTGCATCGTGCTCGCCGAAAACATCTCGATCTCCACCTCGCTCAGATCGGGAAACACGCGCGGCCGCAGATGCTGCTGGATATCCGCCGCCACGCGCAGATCGCGCTCGCGCGCCGCCTTCTCCGCCTCCTCCGCTTGGTGCCGGTCCGTCACATCCGAAATGAGTCCTTCATGGTGCGTCACCTGCCCCTCCGCATTGCGCCGCACCACCGTATGATCGTCCACCCAGCGCACCGAACCATCCGCGCAGACGATGCGATAACTCTGGTTGTACTCCGGATCTTTCGCCTCCGCATGCGCCGCCACCTCCGCCAGCACACGCTCGCGATCCTCCGGATGCGTGATGTCCGTAAACAACAGCTGCCGCCCCGTGAACTGCTCCGGCGTGTAGCCAAACTGCTTCACGCTCGCCGACACAAACTCCACCGGCCACTGCCCCCCATCCGCGCGCCAGAGCACCACGACCGACGGCGACCGGTTCACGATCCGCTCCAGCTCCTCGCGCCGCGCCAGCGCCGCCTTCAACTCATCCTGCGCCTGCCGCCGGATGCTGATGTCACGCCCCACGCCGAAATACGCATGCCGCCCGTCGCGGTCGATATACGCCGACCCCGTCGACGCATGCCACACCCAGCGCCCGTCCGCATGCTGCGCCCGGTACTCGATCAGATTCGCATGCGGCTCCCCTTCCATCACCGCATGGATGAACTGCCGGCAGATCGCCTGGTCCTCCGGATGCACGAACTCCGTGAACTCGCGCCCGATCACCGCCTGCGTCGCGTGCCCCAGCTTGGTCGTCCACGCTTCGGATACAAACTTGAACCGGTGCTCCGGCGTCAGCGCGTAAAGAATCTCGCTCGCCGTCCCCAGATACGTGCGCCACCGCGACTCGCTCCGCCGCAACTCCTCCTCCGCCGCCCGCCGCGCCGTGATGTCCTCCAGCATCGCGAAATGATGCGTCACATGCCCGTGCCCGTTCCGCAGCACCACCACCGTCAGCGTCGCCCACACCGTCCGCCCATCGCGGTGGATGTACCGCTTGTCCATCGCGAAACGGTCGCGACGTCCCTGATACAAATCCTCGGTCAGCTTCTCCTGCACATTCCAGTCGTCCGGATGCGTCGCGCGCCTCACATTCTCGATGTCGCGCGCCTCCTCCGCCGTCATCCCGATCAACTCGCAAAACTTCCCGTTCACATGGTTCACCCCCGGCCGCCCATCGCGATCGATCTCGCGCCAGCTCAGGCCGATCGGCGCCTGCTCCGAAAACAACGCCAGCTGCGCCTGCGTCTGCCGCAGCTCCTCCGCCCAGTTCGAAACCTCGTCCACCAGCCGCGCATTCGTCTCCTCCGCCCGCTTCAGCCGCGACACATCCGTCCGCAGCGCCAGGTAATACTTCGGCTTTCCATCCGCTCCCGGCAGCGGCACCAGCGTGCTCTCCACCCAGTAAAGATTCCCGCCCTTCGCCCGGTTGCAGATCAGCCCGTGCCACACCTTCCCCGCCGCGATCGTCGTCCACAGATCTGCGTAAAACTCATCCGGATGCTCCCCCGACTTCAGGATGCGGTGCGTTTTCCCGATCAACTCCTCCCGCTTGTAGCCGGACACCTCGCAAAACCGATCGTTCGCAAAAACGATCACACCCTTCGCGTCCGTGATCGCCACGATCGCGTGCGCATCGATCCCTTCGCGCAACCACGCCGCCAGCTCCACATCGTTGATGGACAACGGCACTGCGCTCGCCTGGAGGTTGGATTCGGGGGACGACACGCCACACACGAAAACATAACCCGTCCCCAAATCAACCCACCCGATGCCGCAACTTTCCGTTACACCACCGGCTGTCGTCCCCATCAAAAAAACTCATCTCCGGCCGCTTTCCAACAACTCCATCGCGCAGCCCCCCGCCCCATCTCTCATTACCACTGGTCACTGGTCACTGGTCATTGGTCATTGGTCATTGGTCATTGGTCATTGGTCATTGGTCATTGG
>CBINDC010000021.1:0-64731 GCA_966249325.1 uncultured Nibricoccus sp.
TCCACCTTACCATGTTTCACACAACAAGGGCGGGTTAGCCTTAACCCCGCCGCTTGGACTCAAGCACACCCCTTACCTGGCTATCGCGAACCAACCGCAGCCAACCGGACCGGCACTTATCAAGTGCCGCCCCATCGCCCAACGTCCTCCACCGCGCCCCGTCCGCCCTCCGCCGTAGCCGCGTTCGCCAGAACGCGGTCTCCCGCTCCACCCACGTTTCACTCCCCATCCCGCAGCAGACACTTCTAGAGCTGTTTCAGAAAAGTCATAGCCGTTTCCTGCGTCACTTCGCGTCGCAGTGATTGCGGTCGGACCTGGCTTCCGGGGAGCACATGCCGCCCGCGTGTGGTGTCCGGCGGCCCGACGGAAACGGATCGAATGGCCACAGATCAATTTGAAGTGCTCTAGCGACCTCTCACAAAAGACGATCACTTCGCCGGAGCCGCCAGAACCGTCGTCGTGTTGCTCACTAGTGAAGCAATCGCGCCCGCGTTCTCGGTCAGTCCATTCGAGTGAAGCGTGATATAAACCACGCCGAGGAGATTATCTGCGTTCACCAGCGTCGAGTCAGCCTCGTCGTTATTATATCCCTGCGCCACCCAGCCACTGGCCTTCGCTTCGATCAAACGGTGAGCGACCATCTCGCCAAAACGATTCCGATAAGCCACCACCATGCCTTCGCGAAGCGAAGCGGCTTCGATCTTCTTCACGAGAAGCACAGAACCTTCGCCGAAATACGGCAGCATCGAACGGCCTTCCACTTTCAGCACGCTCAGATCGGCACGCTTGGCCGCGATGCGATGCGCGTCGGCGAGCGTCGTATCGAACGACTCACCCGTCAGCGGACGCTCCGCAATCGCCGCACCCGCCACCGAAGCCACCGCGCAAAAAAGCACTGCGGCGAGCAGACTGCGGAGAATGGGGGTGGACGCCATGCCCACACTCTACTCCTCACCTCTGAAATTTCTATTGAGTGGGTCCCTCAATCGCCTCGCAGACATTTCCCATCCGCATTTCTCCACACTCCCGATACCATCTGGGAGTTTTTCCCTAGGGCCTAGGGAATGTCCGCAACACGCCTGAATCGTTCAATTCACGCGCGGGATAAACTCAGGCAGACCGCAGTCCTCTATCGGCTCAAACCGTGACCTCTTGACGCGCTTTTTCCGCCAGCGCCGTGCTCAGGTAACGCTCACCGAAACTGCACCCCACCGTCACGATCGTCTTCCCCGCGAACTCCGGCCGCTTCGCCACCTGCAACGCCGCCCACACATTCGCTCCCGTCGAGATGCCGCCCAAAATCCCATCCATCGTCGCCAGCTGCCGCGCCGTCTCGAACGCATCGTCATCCGTCACCGCGATGATCTCGTCGATGATCGCCGTATTGCAGTTCTTCGGGATAAAACCCGCGCCGATGCCCTGGATCTTGTGACGCCCCGGCTTGCCGCCCGCGAGCACCGGACTCGCCGCCGGTTCCACCGCAAAGGTCTTCATCGCCCGCCGCCCTTTGATCACTTCCGACACGCCCGTGATCGTCCCGCCCGTACCGACGCCCGCGACAAACGCATCGATCTTCCCGCCCGTCGCCGCCCAGATTTCCTCAGCCGTCGTGCGGCGATGCACCTCCGGATTCGCCGGATTCTCGAACTGCTGCGGCATGAACCCGCGGCTCCCATGCTGCGCCAGCAACTCGCTCGCCTTGCGAATCGCGCCCGGCATCCCTTCCGCGCCCGGCGTCAGCACGATCTCCGCGCCGAGCATCCGCAACAGCACGCGCCGTTCGAGCGACATCGTCTCCGGCATCGTCAAAATCAATTTGTATCCCCGCGCCGAACACACAAACGCCAGCGCGATCCCCGTGTTCCCCGACGTCGGCTCGATCACCACCGAGTCCGCCTTCAACTTCCCCTCCTTCTCCGCCGCCTCGATCATCGCCAGCCCGATGCGATCCTTCACGCTCGAGAGCGGATTAAAAAACTCCGCCTTCAGATAAACGTCACCCACCACTCCCGCCGCCGACGCGATCCTGTTCAACTTGATGAGCGGTGTGTTCCCAATCGTTGCCGTGATATTCGGAAATGCGTGAGCGGACATAGTGCCTTCACTCACGCGCTCCTCCCGCATTCAGTCAAGACGCCCGCGCAGTCCAGCCTGCTCGCCCGCGCCCCGGTTTCCAAGCCGCCAGGACCGCATCAATCCGCCGACTCCTCATGCTCCAGCGTGTCCGCGATCCGCGCCGCCATCGCCAGCCCCGACAGGGCCGCACCCTCGACCCGCGGCCCGCCAAACGCGTCTCCCGCCAGCCCCAGCGAGATCTCCGGCAACCACACGCACGACTCCGGCCACGTCGTCACCGGCTCGCTGTAACGCCACCGGTGCAACGTCGCCGATACCACCGCCGCCCCGCCCAGCCACTCTCTCGCCGCCGGCACCAGCACCTCCGCCACCTCAGCCTCGGTCTTTCCATAATGCTCCGCCGAAAACGCCGGCGTCGCCAGCAACGTCACCGCCCCTTGCGCCTCCGGCGAAATCCCTTTCTTCGCATTATCCGCCACCCATCGCAGCACACCGTTTTTCGGCGCCACACCTTCCACCGGCACAGCGCTCGCCCCGTCCAGCACCACGAGCAACGCCAGGCACGCATGATAACTCACCCGCGCCAGCTCCGCCGCCAGCGGTTCCTTGAGCACCACGCCGCCCGCCTGGAGCAACCCCAGTGTCTGCGGTACCGGCGCCGTCGATACGAGCCGTTCCACCCGCATCAGGCCCTGCCCCTCGATCGTCAGCTCCCAGCCATCCGCCACGCGGACCGCCGCCGTCACCTTGTGCTCGCGCTTGATCTCCACCCCGTCGCTCAACCGCTTCGCCACCGCCGTCATTCCCGGCCGTCCCGTCCAGCGCTCGTTCGCCTCACCCGGCCACTTCGCCGCCACGCCCTGCGCCTGCCAATCCGCCAGCCACTTCTCCATGGCCGCATCCCGCACCGTGAAAAATTGCGCCCCCTGATCGAAAACCGCCGCCCCCACCCGCTTCGTCGCCATCCGCCCGCCCACGCCCCGGCTCTTCTCCAACACCACCACGCTCGCCCCGCGCTCGCGCAGCGCACGCGCCGCCATCAGTCCCGCCATCCCGGCTCCGATAATCGCGATGGTCTTGTTCATGTCGCCCGCACCATCACCGCCCCAGCGTGTGACGCAACGCCTCTTCCAGATTCGCCTGACGAAACTCGTAGCGCGCCTCCTCCAGCCGCATCGGCTCCACCCGCGCTCCGCCCAGCAACGCCTCCTCAGCCATCTGCCCAAAAGCCGCTTTTAACACCCAGGCCGGCACCCGCGCCCACACCGGCCGCCCCAGCACCCGACCCAGCGTGCGAGAAAACTCCGCGTTGGTCACCGCTCCCGGCGCCACCGTATTCACCGGCCCGGCACAACGCTGATCCAGTGCTGCGTGGTAAATCGCGCCCACCAGATCCTCCACGGCGATCCAGCCCATCCACTGCCGCCCGCTCCCCATCGGCCCGCCCAGCCCCGCCCGAAACGCCGGCAGCATCTTCGCCAGCGCCCCGCCCGCCGGCGTCAGCACCACGCCCGTCCGCAACGCCACCGCCCGCAGCCCGAGTTCCTCCGCCGCCGCCGTCTCGTTCTCCCACGCTTTGCACACCTCCGCCAGAAACCCGTGCCCGCGCATCGACTCCTCGTTCAACCGCTCTTCGCCGCGATTCCCATAAATCCCCGTCGCCGACGCATTCACCAGCACGAACGGCCGGTGCCTCATCTTCTCCACCGTCTTCACCAGCGTCCGCGTCGCCATCACCCGGCTCTCCAAAATCGCCTTCTTCCGCTCCTCCGTCCAGCGCCCGCCCGCCACATTCTCGCCCGCGAGATTCACGATGACATCCACTCCGCGCAGCTTCGCCGGATCGAGTTCGCCCGCCGCCGGATTCCAAAAAATCTCTCCTGCCCCGCGCGCCTCGCGCCGCACCAGCGTCAGCACCGCATGCCCCTGCGTCCTCAAAAACGGCACCAGCGCCCGCCCCACCAACCCCGACGCTCCCGCCACCAAAAACGTCATCGGCCTCACCGCCCCGTATCGGAACTTTAACTCCAGATCCGCCTTCGTCACCGCATGACGAAACGCGAACGCCCGCTCCAGCTTCCTCCGCACCCATCCGCCCGCCACCGCGTCCCCGATCGTTCCGCCCGGCAGCTCGAAAACGATCTCGTCCGTCAGCACGCACTCCGCCGATCCATCCGCCTCGATCCGGTGCGTGTGCTCCCACCTCTTGAACGGCCCGCGCACCTGCACATCGCGAAACTGCCGGTCCTCGATCACGTCACGGTGCTCCACCTCCCACTCGCTCCAGCCAAAGCCCGTCTTCGTCTTCACCACGACCCTCGCCCCCTCGCGCACACCGTCATGCTTCACGATCTCCACGCGCTCCCACGGCGGCGTCAGCCGCTCCAGCGCCCCCGCACGCAGATGCCACGCGAACACTTCGCTCGCAGGCCGGCTGATGCGGATGGATCGGGAAAACGTCTGCACACTCATTAAATAAAGCGCACGGCCATACGTCCCGCCCCCGCCCTCCGCAACCACGCTCTTCACCCCGTCTCTTAATCTTTCTCTTAATCTTTCTCTTTCTCCTCCGCCCCCTCTTCATCCCGCGCTCAGCCGCTTCTCAACGCCTTGAACGCCTTCAGCGCCTCCTCCCGCGCCGTCTTATGATCCACCAGCGGCCCCGGATAATTCTCCCCGAGCCGCACGCCCGCCTTCTGCAACACCTCCGCCGGCGCCTCCCACGGCGCGTGCAAAAACTTATCCGGCAGCCCCGCGATCTCCGGCACCCAGCGCCGCACATACTCGCCGCCACCATCGAACTTCACGCCCTGGAGCACCGGCGCGAAAATCCTAAAGTACGGCGCCGCATCCGCCCCGCACCCCGCGCTCCACTGCCACCCCAGCGTGTTGTTCGCCAGATCCGCGTCCACCAGCGTGTCCCAAAACCACGCCGCCCCATGCGTCCACGACAGCCGCAGATGCTTCACTAAAAACGACGCCACCACCATACGCACGCGATTGTGCATCCACCCCGTTGTCCACAGCTGCCGCATCCCCGCGTCCACGATCGGATACCCCGTCAATCCGCGCTGCCACGCCGTCAACTTCTTCCCGCCCGGATCACTTGCCCACGGAAACTCTCCGAACTCCTCCCGCAACGGTTTCACCGGCGTCTCCGGAAAATGATACAACAGGTGATGCGCAAACTCCCGCCAGCCCACCTCCCCTAAAAATTTCTGCACGCCCGCATTCGCCGGAAACACCCCCGACTCCTTCGCCTGCGCCCGCGCCGCCGCCCAGATCTGCCGCGGCCCGATCTCCCCGAAATGCAGATGCGGCGACAAACGCGACACCCCGTCCACCCCCGGAAAATCCCGCGTCTCCCCATACTCAGGCGCCAGCTTCTTCAAAAAATAGCCCAACCGCTTCTTCGCCCCCGCCTCTCCCGGAGTCCACGCCTCATAAAACCCCGCGTCCCACGTCACGCGCGGCAACAAATCCAGCTCCTCGATCCCCGCCGACTCCGGCCACCGCTCCGGCGCCGGAAACGTCTTCGCCTTCACCGCGACTTCCTCCGCCATCTTCAAACTCAGGCAATGCCGCCAGTACGGCGTGAACACCTGAAACGGACCGCCCGCCTTGTTCTGAATCGTGTGCGGCTCATTCAACAACGCGCTGTTAAAACTCTTCGCATCCAACCCGTCCTCCGCGAGCGACGCCTTCACCACTTTGTCCCGCGCGATGATCGCCGGCTCATACCGACGATTCCAATACACCGCCCCCGCCCCGGTCTCCTTCACCATCTTCCGCAAAACCTCCAGCGACTTCCCCCGCGCCAGCACAAGCCGCGATCCCCTTTCCCTCAATGCCCCATCCAGCGCCTTCAGCGAATGATGCAGCCACCACCGCGACGCCCCGCCTAATCCCCACGCCCCTTCGCCACCTTCATCCAAAATATAAACCGGCACCACCGCCCCGCTCCGCTCCAGTGCAGCCCCCAGCGCCGCATTGTCCTGCAGCCGCAAATCCTGCCGGAACCACACAATCGTCGGAGTTGAATTCACGCCCGCCGAAGGAGCCCACGCCTCCGTCCAAAGCAAGCCCGCCTTCCATTTCCCTACCCTCCCCATCTCCGCGCCTCCGCCCTTCAGCGTTTCCGCGATAACTCCGACTCTCCCTCCCCTCCGATCTCCGTGCCCTCTGTGTCCGAACTCCGTGCCCTCTGTGACAAAAAATAACGTCCGCCCGCTTTCGCACCTTCTCCACTCTGCCACTTGCGACCGCCCCCATTCTCCATCCTGTCCCTCCTGTTAATCCTGTCCAAATCTCCGACTCCTCTTCCGCCAATCTCACTTTCCCATCCGTGCCCATCCGCGCGATCCGTGGTTAAAAAATGTCCTCTTGGGAAATCCAATTCCGCAACGGCCTCTACCTCCCGCAAATCGACTGGTGGCTCGACGCTCACCATCCCGTCGAACGCTCCTTCGTTTCTCACGCCCACTTCGACCACCTCGCGCCGCACAAAGAAATCCTCTGCTCCGAAGGCACCGCCCGCCTCATGCGCGCCCGCATGCCCGCCGAACGCCGCGAACGAATAGTTCCCTTCGGCCACACCGAACAACTCACGCCCGACACCACCGTCACGCTCCACCCCGCCGGCCACATCTACGGCTCCGCCCAAAGCCTCCTCACCCACGCCGACCACGGCACGCTCCTCTACACCGGCGATTTCAAACTCCGCCCCGGCCTCTCCGCCGAGCCCTGCGCCACCCCTCACGCCGACGTCCTCATCATGGAGACCACCTTCGGCCGCCCGCACTACGTGTTTCCGCCGACGGAAAAAATCCTCGCCGACATCGCCGCCTTCTGTCGCGCCGCCCTCGAGGACAAAGAGACGCCCGTACTTTTTGGATACAGCCTCGGCAAATCCCAGGAGCTCCTCAGCGGCCTCGCCGCCGCGCAACTCCCGGTGATGCTACACCCGCAAACGCACCGCCTCACCAAAATCTACGAAGAACTCGGCCTCACCTTCCCGCCCTGCCGCGAATTTTCCCCCGGCGAACTCCCCGGCCACGTCGTCATCTGCCCGCCCCAATCCGCCAACTCCACCTTCCTCAAAAAAATCCGCGCCCGCCGCACCGCCATGATCACCGGCTGGGCCCTCGATCCCGGCGCGATCTTCCGTTATCAGTGCGACGCCGCCTTCCCGCTCTCCGACCACGCCGACTACCCCGACCTCCTCCGCTTCGTCGAACTCGTCGCCCCCAAGCGCGTCCTCACTCTCCACGGATTCTCCTCCGACTTCGCCCGCACCCTCCGCGACCGCGGCATCGAAGCCTGGGCCATCAACCAAGACAACCAACTCGAAATGCCCCTCCCGCTTTTCGCGTCCGCCCCAATTACCAACCACCAACTACAAACTACCTCCGCACCATCGCCGTCAGGTGAAACGCCCGTCAACGACCTCACCCAATTCGCCACAGTCGCCGACCGCATAAAGTCTTCCCCGTCCAAACTGGAAAAAATCGCCCTCCTCCGCGACTACCTCGCTTCGCTCTACTCCGACGAAGATGCCGCCCACGCCGCCGTCTTCTTCACCGGCCGCCCCTTCCCCCAATCCGATCCGCGCACCCTCAACATCGGCTGGTCCCTCCTCCGCCGCGCTGTCCTCGAAGTCACCCGCCTCACCCCCGCCGACTTCAAGCAAACGTATCTGCGCTACAGCGACAGCGGCGACACCGCCGAAGCCCTGCTCACCGGCCGCACCACGCCCGAGCCCTTCTCCCTCTCCGAAACCGCCGCCTTCTTCGCCGCCCTCGCCGCCGCACGCGGCCCCGCCGCCAAGCTCGACCTCTTCCAAACCCGCCTCGCCCGCCTCGCCCCCTCCGCCGCGAAATACCTCATCAAGATCATCACCACCGATCTTCGCATCGGCCTCAAAGAAGGCCTCGTCGAAGAAGCCATCGCCGCCGCCACCGGCCGCCCGCTCGAATCCGTCCGCGAAGCCAGCATGCTCAGCGGCGACCTCGCCACCGTCGTCCGCGCCGCCCGCCGCGACGCCCTCGCCGGCATCTCGCTCCGCATTTTCAACCCGCTCCAGTTTATGCTCGCGAGCCCCGAGCCCACCGCCGAAGCCATCGCCGCCCGCCTCGCTCCGCCCATCTGGCTCGAGGAAAAATACGACGGCATCCGCTGTCAGCTCCACAAACAGGGAAGCCGCGTCGAACTCTTCTCCCGCGACCTCCACAACATCACCGCGCAGTTCCCCGACCTCGCCCGCGCCGCGACGACGCTCCCCGCCGACGTCATCCTAGACGGCGAGTTGCTCGCCTGGCGCGACGGCCGCGCCCTCCCCTTCGCCGAACTCCAAAAACGCCTCGGCCGCAAAGGCGGCGACGACTTCTTCCTCGGCCAGGAAATCCCCATCTCCTTCTCCGCCTACGACCTCCTCTGGCTCAACGGCCAATCCCTCCTCAAATCACCACTCGTCGCTCGCCGCGTCGCCTTAGAATCCGTTTTTTCCGAAATCGAAAATCGAGAATCCAAAATCGAAAATCCCCTCGCCCTCCTCCTCGCCCCCAAACAACTCGCCAACACCGCGGGCGAAATCGACGCCGCCTTCCTTGCTTCCCGCCAGCGCGGCAACGAAGGCCTCATGGCCAAGGATCCACAAAGTCCCTACACGCCCGGCCGCCGCGGCCTCGCCTGGCTGAAACTCAAAAAAGCCTACGCCACGCTCGACGTCGTCGTCACCGGCGTCGAGTACGGCCACGGCAAACGCCGCGGCGTCCTCAGCGACTACACCTTCTCCATCCGCGACGACGCCACCGGTGCTCTCCTCACCGTCGGCAAAGCGTATTCGGGCCTCACCGACGCCGAAATCGCCCAGTACACCGAACACTTCCTCGCCAGCACCCTCGAAGAACGCGGCCGCTTTCGCACCGTCGTGCCGGACGTCATCCTCGAAGTCGCCTTCGACTCTATCCAACTCAGCAAACGCCACCAAAGCGGCTACGCCCTCCGCTTCCCCCGCATCGCCCGCATCCGCACCGACAAAACCCTAGCCGACATCGACACCCTGGAAACCTGTCGCCGCCTCGCCGGCCCCAACGCGTTCGCCCCCGAGAAAATCCAATCCCAATCTTGAATCGCAAAGTCGCGAAGCCGCAAAGAACCCAAAACCTTCCCTCAACTTCGTCCGATCTCCCTCTCCATCCAATCCTGTTAATCCTGCAATCCTGTCCAAAATTCCGTCTCCTCCGACCTCCGTGTCCTCTGTGCCTCCGTGGTTAAAACAAAACTCCGATTCCTTCACTCCGACCTTAGCGCCTTTGCGTCTTTGCGCTTAACCTAACCACCGCCCGCTTTCGTGCCCGAAATGCTCACCCGCATAGAAAAACCCGCCCTCACCGAGCCCAAACTCTATACGACGCTCCACCCCGAACTCTCCACTTGGTTCGCCACCAAGTTCACCCACTTCTCCCCCGGCCAGCTCGCCACCGTCCCCGAAATCCTCGCCGGCCATTCCGCGCTCCTTTGCTCCCCCACCGGCACCGGCAAAACCCTCGCCGCCTTCCTTTCCGTATTCGATTATCTGGCACGCGCCCACGACCGCGACGAACTCCCCGCCGGCCTCGTCGCCATCTACGTCTCGCCCCTCCGAGCGCTCACCTACGACCTCCAGAAAAACCTCCAGGGCCCGCTCGACGAACTCGATTGGAAACACATCCGCGTCGCCTCCCGCAGCGGCGACACCACCCCTAAAGAACGCGCCGCCCAACGCCGCAAGCCACCCCACATCCTCGTCACCACCCCCGAAAGCCTCACGCTCCTCCTCAGCCAGCCCACCTGGATCGCCGCCTTCAAAACCGTCCGCTTCCTCATCATCGACGAACTTCACGCCCTCGCCGAAAACAAACGCGGCTCCCTCCTCATGGTCTCCGCCGAACGACTCGAAGAAGTCGTCGCCACCGCCTCCCGCACCTCAACGCCCACCTCTTCGGCTCCCGACTCATCCTCCGCTTTCACGCCTCACTCTTCACCCTTCACTCTTCAACGCATTGGACTCTCCGCCACCGTCGCTCCGCTCGAACGCGTCGCCGAATTCCTCGTCGGTGTGAACCGCCCCTGCCGCCTCATCGAGATCGCCCCGCTCAAACGCGCCCACATCGAGCTCTTCTCCCCGCTCCGCAAAAACCCGTATCCGCCCGCCGGCTGGGGCGGCGCCCGCCTCCACAAAGAACTTTGCTCGCTGCTCGTTCAAAAACGCACCACGCTCATCTTCACCAACACCCGCAGCGGCGCCGAAAGCATCGGCCTGCGCCTGAAACAACTCCTGCCCGACCTCGCTCCGCAGATCGAGGTCCATCACGCGTCGCTCGACCGCGCCGTCCGCCTCGAAGTCGAAGACCGACTCAAACGCGGCGAACTCCGCGCCGTCGTCTGCTCCACGAGTCTCGAGCTCGGCATCGACATCGGCTCGATCGACACCGTCGTCATGGTCTCCGCGCCCAAAGGTGTCTCGCGCGCCCTCCAACGCATCGGCCGCTCCGGCCACTCGATGAAACAGACCAGCCACGGCGTCCTCTTCGCGACCAACATCAACGACCTCGTCGAGTGCACCGTCACCGCCCAGATGATGGAGCGCCGCGCACTCGAACCCGTCCGCCTCCACGCCGATCCGCTCGACGTCCTCGCCCAACACCTCGTCAGCCTCGCCATCTTCGGCTCCGTCACGCCCGACGAAGCGTTCGCCCTCATCCGCCGCGCCCAGCCCTTCCGCGATCTCACCCGCGAAAAATTCGACCGCGTCCTCCGCTACCTCGAAGGCGGCGGCGTGTCGTTGGAACGCAACTACCGTGACCTCTTCGGCAAAGTCCGCCTCGTTGACGGACAACTCACCATTCCGACGCCGCGCACCGCCCGCGACTTCTACCAAAACGTCGGCACCATCGCCGCTTCGCCAATGATCCAAGTCCGCCTCGGCCGCCGCAACCTCGGCCAGGTCGAAGAAATGTTTATGAAAGGCCTCCGCCCCGGCGACGTCTTCGTCCTCAACGGCCGCACCGTCCGCCTCGTCGAGACGCACCTCCTCACCGCCAAAGTCAAAGAAGCCAAAAGCGCGCTCCCGACCGTCCCTCGCTGGAACGCCAACAAAATGCCCCTCACCAGCGGCGTCGCCCTCGAAGTCGCCAAATTCCGCACCGACCTAGCAGCCCTCCTAGGACTCGCCTCCGTCATGGATTGCGGCGCCTCGGCGCCGCTTTCGACGGACCGTCTCGACGGTCCGCCCTCCGAAGGTAGGGCGCTCTCGCCGAGAGCGCCGTGTTCGACTCAAGAAAACCCCACCGCCGCCTTCCGCCCCAACCGCTTCACCTTCTCTGCCCCCACTCCGTCTCCGCCGCCCCCTTCGGCCTTTTCCTCCGCCCTCAACCACCTCACCTCCACCTACGCCCTCTCCGCACCAAACGCCGAAGCCATCCTCCGCCACTTCCTTCTCCAATCCACCGTCTCGCGCATCCCCACGACCGACTTCTTCCTCATCGAACGCTACGAAGAACGCGACCTTCTCCACTACTTCGTCCACTCGCTCATCGGCCGCTCCGCCAACGACGCCCTCTCCCGCATCGTCGTCCATCGCGTCAATCAGGCCGTCGGCGGCAACGCCCGCGTCACGATCGACGACTACGGCTTCCTCCTCACCGTCGCCCCCTTCCAATCCATCGATCTCCCCACGTGGAAAAAACTCTTCGTCCGCGCAGGCGCCGAAGAATCCCTCCGCAGCGCCCTCTCCGAAGCCGACCTCGTCAAATGGCAGTTCCGCGGCGTCGCCCAAACCGGCCTCATGGTCCCCCGCCGCGTCCACGGCCAGGAACGCGGCGCACGTTCCCTCCAATGGAGCGCTGAAATCATCTTCGACGTCCTCCGCCGCCACGAACCCGACCACCCGCTCCTCGAAGAAGCCTACGCCGAGGCCACGCTCCGTTTCCTGGATACACCCCGCGCCCTCCAATTCCTCGACGAGGTCCACGAACTCCGCTGGGAACTCGTTCCCACCGATCGCGTCAGCCCGTTTTCCTTTGGCATCTTCGTCAGCAAAATCAAAGAGACCATGACGCTCGAAGATCCCGAGACGACCATCGAGCGCCTCTATCACGACATGTACGGTGCCGACATCGATTCCACGTCCGACATGTAGGGCCGGACCTCTGGTCCGTGCCTCCGAGGTGGAGCGCGCACTCCGAGCGCGCTGTTCGACATCGCCCGCATCACCGTCCCAAATCCACCTCAAACGCTTCCTCCAAAATCCTGTAATCCTGCAATCCTGTCCAAAAATCCTCCTCTGACTCCTCCGCCCTCCCCACCCTCCGGCCTCCGTGCCCTCTGTGTCCTCTGTGACCCATTCCGAAAAGTGACTCCCGCCCGCCACCAAATTCAGCCCGGCCTCTGGCTCGACGCCCGCCGCGCCCTCTTCATCGAGCCCCTCCGCATCCTCGTCGTCGCCGATCTTCACTGGGGCTACGTCGAATCCCACCGCGCCCGCGGCAATCTTCTCCCCCAGTGGGGCGACGCCGAAATCGCCGCCCAACTCCGCGCCCTCATCGCCGACTACTCCCCGCGCGAAATGATCTGGCTCGGCGACTCCCTCAACGCCCCCAGCGGCCGCACCGCCGCCGAAAAATTCCTCTCCGACCTCTCTTCCGCCAACGATCCCGAGATTTTCATCCTCGCAGGCAACCACGATCACCGCTGGTCACGCGCCAACCTGCGCGAACTCCAGCGCCCCGGCTTCTTCTTCCACCACGGCGACAACCCAAAACTCAAAGCGCCCCCCAACACCCTCGAAGTCATCGGCCACCACCACCCCGCCGTCTCGCTCCATGACGGCGCCGGCACCCGCCTCAAACTCCCCGCCCTCGTCGCTTCCTCGCACCGCCTCATCCTCCCCGCCTTCTCCCCGTGGTCCGCCGGCACCAACTGGCTCAACTACATCGAGCCCAAAGAAACTTTGTGGGCGATTGCACCTTCCCGGATTTTCGCAGTCAAACCCCAGCGGCCCGGCCTCGAACGCGGCCACTCATGAAACCCATTCTCCCGCTCTTCACACTTCTCCTCGCACTGACGGCCGCAGCCGCCCTCCGCGCCGGCCCCGTTTCCTTCGCCGACGGCGAACGCTTCCACTTCCGCGTCAGCTGGGGCCTCTTCAGCGAAGCCGCCGAAATCGACATCTCCGCCAAGTCCGAACAGTCCGCCGGCCTTCCCCAAATCCGCGTCACCACCACCACCGCCACCCGCGGCCTCATCCGCAAACTCTACTCCTTCGACGGCCGCGCCGAATCCGTCTTCGATGGACACGACGGCCGCATGCTCGCCGCCGTGGCGCAGACCTCCGCCAAAAAGAAAAAGACTCACGCCATGGCCGTCTTCGATTACACCGCCGCCAGCGTCCGCTACGAAGACTATCTCCGTCCCCACCGCAGCACCAACATCCCGCTCCCTGACGGCGAGCCGATGGACCTCATCACCAGCCTCATCGAATCGCGTGCCTGGAATCTCAAAGTCGGCGACCGCCGCCCCACCACCGTCATGTTCGACGACGAATTCTACGACCTCACCCTCGTCGCCGAAAAACTCGAACGCGTCGAAACCCCCACCGGTGAATACGACGCCCTCGTCATCGTCCCCCTCATGGAGAAAGACCCCAAAGGCATGTTCAAACGCGGCGGCACCGTCCGCGTCTGGATTTCCCAGGACGAAAAACGTCTCCCCGTGAAACTCGAAGTCTCCCTCAAATACGGCACCGGCACCGCCTGGCTCACCGGCTACCGCCCACCCTCCACGCCCGTCGCCCTCCGCGTAGCTACGAGCGCCAGCGAGTAGCCCTCACCGGACCGGCACTTATCAAGTGCCGCCAACCTCCGCCCCACCAAAACGCACCTCGCCCCAAGCAGCCCCCCGCCCGCCCTAACTACCAAATACAAACTACCAACTACCGCCTCGCCCGCCCCGTCCGCCCCTTCGCCTCCTTCGCTTCTTCGCGAGACACCTTCCGCCCCTTCCCTTCCGCTCTGGCCATCACAAACCGCCAAGGCATCGCCGCCCACTCCGGCCCCGCGAAATCCACGCCAATCCTCGGCGTCGCTAGTATCCGAATCCCGGGCACACCGTCCCCTCCGCTACCGTCCGCCGCCTCCTCGATCCACAGCCCGCTTTCGACCGACGCCGACAACCCGTTCAGCCCCCGCCCGATCTCCAGCCGCTTCGTCAGCCGCCCTGGCCCGCTCGCATCCGCCACACCTCGGATCAAAACCGCCGCCGGAAAATCCTCCGGCCCCGTCACGAGATTCAACATCTCGTGAATCCCATAGCACAGGTACACGTACCAGATGCCGCCCGCGCGATACATCACGTCCGTCCGCGCCGTCCGCCCCGCCCTCGCATGACACGCCAGATCTTCTTCGCCGCAGTAGGCCTCCGTCTCCGTGATCACATGCCGCGTCACGCCCCCATCCGCCCGCCGCCGCACCAGCACCCGCCCGATCAGCCCGCGGGCAATTCCAACTGTATTCTTTCCCTGAAAGACTTTCGCTTGGAGGACCTCGGACATGCTGGTTGAGTGCGCTTCCATTTACTTCGCGTGAGCACCAACGCAACGCCCGCCCGCATTTCCCGTCTTCGCCAGAATCTCCGCCGTTGCACCTACGACGGCCTCGCCGCCATGCCTGCGGTCTTCCTGCTCACCCCGGGAAACTTCGTCGCCGCCGCGCTCCTCACCGGTCTCTACGGCCTGCCTCCAGGCAGCTACGGCATCATCGTCTCGATGCCTTTCTGGTGTAATTTCATCCAGCTCTGGCTCACGCCGCTCCTCGGCAAAATCCGCCCCCAACGCCTCGCCTTCCTCAGCGCCGGAGCCCAAACCATCCTCCTCGCCGTCCTCGCCGCCGCCATGTTCTGGCTGCCGGTCAACGACCCCGCCCGCAGCACACCGTGGCTGATGGCGATTTTCGCACTCCTCGGCTTCACCGTCGCCTTCGCCGGCGTCGGCTGGACGTCGTGGGTGCAAGAATGGGTCCCCGGCCGCGTCCGCGGGAAATACTTCGGCATCCGCAACCAGGTCATCCAGGCCGCGACCATCGTCTTCCTCGTGAGCATCGGCGCGCTCCTCCGCCGCAACGACAACTCCGTCTTCGCGTTCCAATGCCTGCTCCTCGCCACAATCGCACTCCGCGCTCTCTCCACGTGGTACCAAGCGATCATGAAAACGCCGCGTCCCTCCTCGCAAGAAGACGAAGCCCGCCGCCCCTGGCGCGAACAAATCGACGCACTCCGCCGTCTCCCGTCCTTTCTATGGTTCGTCGCCTTCGGCGCCGCCTGGGGTTTCGCCGCCAACTGCATCGGCCCGTTCTACGCCGTGTTCATGTATCAACATCTTGGACTCACCGTCGAAAACGTGAGCTGGCTCACCGTCCTATCCAGCATCGGCGGCGTCCTCTCTTACCCGGCCTGGGGCGCGCTCGCCCACCGCTTCGGCAACAAACCCGTCATCTTCTTCGGCATGACCACCTGGCAGCTCCAAAACTATCTCTGGTGCTTCCTCACGCCCGCCAACGCCTGGCTCGTCTGGGGCATGTGGCTTTTCGGCGGCGTCATGAGCGCCGCCGTTCTCCTCGGCATGTTCAACATCCTCCTCAAACTCATCCCGCCCACCGCCAAGACCGCCGCCATCAGCCTCAACGTCGCCATCGCCTCCCTCGTCACCGCCGTCGCCCCCATGCTCGGTGGACGCCTCCTCGAGTCGCTCCTCGCCACCGACTACAAAGCCATCGACGTCTATCACTACCTCTTCCTGCTCCAGCCCACCCTCGCGATCCTAGCCTGCCTGCTCCTCCTCTCACGCGTGCGCGAACCGCAGTCCGGCGAACTGACCACCGTCTTCGGCGCCATGCGCAACGTCCGCACCCTCGGCTCCATCTTCGGCCTCACCTACGTAATCAACTTCGTCTTCGTGAAAAACCCTCGCGACCGCGCATGACCGCCCCCGCTTCCACGCCGCCCATCTTCACCCTCACCGGCAATCTCCTCGCCGAGCGCACGCAGGACTTCGCCGCCTGGTCCCCCGGCAAAACCCAGCGAGCCACCGCCCAGTCCTTCCAAGTCGGCGGCAAGGGCATCAACGTCTCCAAAATGCTCGCGCGTCTCGAAACGTCGAATACCGCTCTCTGCTTCCCCGGCGGCGCATCCGGCGCCGAATGCCTCGCCTGGCTTCGCTACCATAAATTCACCGTTCATCCATTCCCCACCGCCAAAGCCACCCGCACCGGCCTCGTCGTCCGCTCCCCCGGCCAGCCAGAAACCACTTTCCTCGGCCCCGACTCCCCGCCCGACGCCCTCGCCTTCCAGGCCTGCGCCGAGTTCCTCGACAAACTCCCCGACGATTCCGTCCTCGCCCTCTGCGGCAGCTTCCCCGGCTGGGACACCTCCGACGCCGCCCCGCTCCGCGACGCCCTCGACCGCCTCATCGCCCGCGCCACCGTCTGCGCCGACACCTACGGCCCACCCCTCGCCTGGCTCGTCGAACGCCCCGCCGCCCTCATCAAAATCAATCGCGACGAATTCGTCGGACTTTTTTCAGAAGGAGACCGCAGCCTGCCTGTCCACAACCTCCTGATCGAAGCCATCGCTCGCTGGCCCGCCAAACGCTGGATCGTCACCGACGGCCCCCACGCCGTCTCTTTCATCGAACAGCCCGCGCATTCCGCCTCGCCGCTTTCTCAGACCCCGCCCTCCATCCAGGAAATTTCCCCCACCGGCTCCGGCGACGTCCTCTTCGCCTGCATCCTCCACGCCTTGCTAATCAAGAAATTCATGCTCGCCGAGGCCGTCACCTTCGCCCTTCCCTTCGCCTCCGCAAACGCCGCTCACCCCGGCGTCGCTGAGTTCGATATGAACCAAACTCCTCGGTCGCGGTCACTTTTCACACCATGAACCGTAAAGTCGTCGTCATCCTAACCCTCCTCCTCGTCCTCGCCGGTGGCTTCTTCGGCTACCGTAGCTATAAGGCCAAGGCCGACCGCGAACTCCTCGCCCGCCAGCAAGCCGAGGCCGACGCCGAAGCCGCCCGCAAAGCCGACGACGCTCGCAAACGCGCCGCCGCCGAAGCCGAGGCCCAGCGTCTCCAGGCCCTTCAAGCCGAGCGCGAAGCCCAAAAAGCCCAGGAAGAACTCGCCCGCCTGAAAGCCGAGGAAGCCGCCGCCGAAGCCCGCCGCATCGCCGCCGAGGAAGAAGCCCGCAAAGCCGCCGCCGAGCGCGAACGTCTTGCCGCCGAAAAAGCCGCCGCCGAAGGCGAAGCCCGCCGCATCGCCGAGGAGCGCGAACGCCAGGCCATCGAAGCCGAAAAAGCCCGCCAGGCCGCCCTCGAAAAACTTAAAGAGGACGAACGCCTCAAAAAAGAGGCCGCCGAACGCGAAGCCGCCCGCCTCGCCGCCCTCAAGCGCCAGCAGGAACTCGAACGCCAGAAAGCCGAAGAAGCCGTGCAAAAAGCCGAACTCCTCTCCCGCTCCATCTATCCAAGCGATTACAAGCGCCGCACCCACTACTACCTCGACGTCGATATGAAGAATGCCGATGCCGAAGCCGCCGTCAAAAGGCCCGCCAGCGAGAAAGCTACCGATAAAAAACCCTGAGCGCTTCCCCCTCTCCGTTTTTCCCAAATAAATCCTTGCTTGGGCGGACTAAGATTCTCTTAGTTCGCCCCTTTATTTTATGAAAGCGACCATCAAAACACAGGGCCAGCAGTTCGCCGTTTCCGAAGGCGACATCCTGATCGTTAACCGCTACCCCAATTCCGAAGCCGGCTCCTCCGTTCAAATCAACGAGGTTCTCTCCGTCGGCGAAGGCGAATCCTTCCGCGTCGGCGCCCCCCTCCTCAACGGAGCCAGCGTCACCGCCACGATTCTCGAAAACAAACGCAGCAAGAAGATCGTCGTCTTCAAAAAGAAGAAACGTAAGGGCATGGAGCGTAAACAGGGTCACCGTCAGGACCTCTCCGTGATCAAGATCCAATCCATCAACGCTTAATTTAATCAGGAGACACTCGTCATGGCCCATAAAAAAGGTGCAGGTTCTACAAGCAATGGTCGCGACTCCCACGCTCAGCGACTTGGCGTCAAAAAATTCGGCGGCCAGTCCGTCCTCGCCGGCAACATCCTCGTCCGTCAGCGCGGCTCCAAGCTCCACGCCGGCAAGAATGTAGGCACCGGCCGCGACTGGACCCTCTTCGCCCTCAAAGACGGCGTCGTCCAGTACGACAAGGCCCACCGCAAGGTCGCCATCGTCTAAACGATACCTCGTTTTCCCTTTCAAACCGCAGCCCTCGCCGGCTGCGGTTTTTTTGCGTCCCAATGTAGGCGGGGTGCCCCCACCCCGCTCCCCTGGAGGCCGTCCCTCCGCATCGTCGCCGCCGTCGAGCCCCCAAAAAATTACCCGCGAACCACCCGGCCCTCACGCGGTCTAGCGCGGCGAGTTTTGACCGCCGTATCTGCCATACCTTTCGCTTCCATCGACGCCCCGCGCGTCGAGCTCGCGCGCCTCTGCCGCCAGATCTGCCTAAACCGCGAAACCTCCGCGCCAGGGCACTCCGGTAGTTCGCTCGATACCGAACTCTCCGAAGCCCTCGCCGCCGTCCGCGCTACGCACGGCCCCGACAGCATCCACGAAAACGACCTGCTCGATCTCTTCCGCGCCGAACGACTCCGCGTCACCGACGCCACGCTCCTCGCCGAACTCCTCGCGCCCAAACTCGCCGCCTTCCTGCGCACCACCGGCTCCACCTCCCCTTTTCCCAATCTTTCCGCGCGTCCCGCCGCTGCCCCTCCCGCATCCGCAGCCGCACCGACGCGCCCGCCACTCTCCGCTTCGTCACCTCTGCCCGCCGCTCCGACCGGCCCGCTCGGCATCGCCGATCTTCTCGACGGCATGCTCGAACAGGACCGCGAAAATGAGCGCACCCGTCGCACCGGCCCACGCAGATAAACCGAAACCCATACGACCGATAACGTCATGAGCACCTCAGCCACCCTCGAAAAACCTTCCACCTCCGGCGCGCCCTCTTCCAGCGCCTCGTTCCCAAATCCTCCCGCCGCCAAAGCCGCGAAAACTAAAACCCTCCTCGTCGGCTTCGACCTCGGCACCAATAAATCCTGCGTCCTCGCCGGCCCGCCCGGCTCCAACGACATCGCCCTCAGCAAAGTCGTCCCGAGCGTCGTCGGCTACGTGAAAGAGGGCATCGTCGATGGCATCATCACCGGCAACGCCTCCATCCTCTTCGGCGAGGAAGCGCTCAAAAATGCCCTTCACGTCAACCTCGTCGCCCCGCTCGCCGAAGGCGTCGTCGCCCATGCCGAAGCCGCCCGCGATCTCTTCACACACATCCGCAGCCTCGTCGATCCGTCGAACACCGCCGAGATCCGCGCCGTCATCGGCGTCCCCGCCAACGCCGATCAAACCTCGCGCGAAGACATCCGCCAGTGCGCGCTCGGCGTCTTCGACCGCCTCCTCCTCATCCCCGAGCCCTTCCTCGCTGCCCTCGGTTTCCGCGAAGACAACCGCGTCGGCCAGCCCGGTTACGTCGATCCCGTCACCAATTCCCTCTTCATCGACATCGGCGGCGGCACCTCCGACCTCTGCCTCGTCCAGGGTTACTTCCCGACCCGCGACGATCAGGCCTGCATCGCCTTCGCCGGCGACGCCATCGACGAACTCATCCAACAGGACCTCAACCGCACGTATCCAAACAACGGACTCTCCCGCCTGAAGGTCCGCGAGCTCAAGGAATCCCACTCCTACGTTGGCGCCATCCGCAAACCGCTCGACGTCAAAGTCATCATCGGAGGCAAAAGCCACTCCCTCGAACTCGGCGAAACCATCGGCAATGCCTGCAACGCCCTCATCGATAAAATCTACCCGTCGCTCACCGCGCTCATCTCCCGCGCCAGCTCCGACAGCGTCGTCGCCCTCCTCCAGAACATCATCATCACCGGCGGCGGCTCGCAGATCAAAGGCATCGACACCGTCCTCCAGCAACGCCTCGCCGCCGACGGCTTCGAGTCGCCGAAAGTACGCCTCGCCGGTCAGGACTACAAACGCTACGTCGCCATGGGCGCCCTCAAAGCCGCCCGCGCCGCCCGCGAAAACCAGTGGCAGCACCTCTTAGCCTGAGCCACTCCCATGGAGGCGCGACGCCCTCGTCGCGTTTCGGAAGTCATCTCACACTTCTCGGCGCCACCCACCCGGTGGCGCCTTTCTATTTTTCACCTCCAAACGCCACACCTCCGCTCATTGAGCGTTAAGCGTTCAGCGTTGAGTGTTGAGCGTTCATTCCGCCCCAGAGCTCCGCTCATTGGATGTTGGATGTTCAACGTTGAGCGTTCGACGTTCTCGCGGCCGCGCGCTCCGGCGCGCGCCCCGCGAGCAGCACATTCCCATACGGCGTCCCCGTCCCCATCGCCCACGTCTCCACGCTCAGCCCAAAACGCTCCAGCAACGCCCGCCATTCTTCCTTCGTCCGAAAACAAAACCCCTTCGACGAGTATCCAAAGAAAAACGCCTTCGCCCGGTTCGCGAAATTCACCGCCTGAAACCGCCACCCCGCCCCCGCATCTGCCTCGCGCAACAACAACGTCCCGCCTGGCTCCAACGCCGCGACCAACCCGCGCACCAACGCCTCCTGATCCGCCGCCGGCATCATGTGCAACACATCGAAAACCAGAATCGTCCCGGCTTTCGGCAACGCCTCCGTCCGCGCATCCGCCGCGATAATCTCCGCCGCATCGCCCAGCGCCCGCCGCGCGATCTCAGCGACCTTTGGCCTTAGCTCCACGCCCACCAACCACCCCTCTCCGTGAGCGCCAGCCGCTGGTCGGCTCCCGCTTTCTGCCAATCCTGTTAATCCCGAAATCCTGTCCAAATTTCCGTCCTTCCGATTCTCTGCCGCCCGCCCTTCAGCAATCAACGCCAGCATCAACCCCTGCCCGCACCCCAGGTCGATCACCGTCCCGCCCCGCTTGAGCCACGGCCCGTCACAAACCGCCCGATACACCGGGTCCCCCCGCAACTTCCCGCGCGCAAACTGCCACGCGGTCATCCCGCACGACCGGTAACGCTCCGCCGCAGCCTTCGCGATATGTTCAAACATCCCGCCACCCTGCCTCCCCGCCCTCACACGTCCAGCCCGCTCATCCCTCCCTGTGGGCCCCTGAGCTTGCTCAGGCCTCCGATGAACCACCACGACGCCAATCGACTAACCATCCGCCACCTAGAAAATCCGCCTCCGCGCCCTCCCTCACCTCTGCGGTTCCATCCCCCGATCCCATCTCATCTGCTGTCGCCCTTCAGGCCTGATTCACCTTCCAACATCCATAAGCCCCCGCGCCTCCCGCCTACATCCGCAATTTCCCGCTCGCCAAAGCCAAACATTTCAGTACTTTCTGAAATCACACAAAACATTCATCGCAGCCCGAATATTGCCACCCTCATGAAACTCACCTCCACCACCGAAAAATTCATCCTCCACTGGGGCGAGATGGGCGCCCGCTGGGGCATCAGCCGCTCCGTCGCCCAGATCCACGCGCTCCTCATGATTTCGCCCGAGCCCATCCCGGCCGACGAAATCGCCGAGACCCTCGACATCGCCCGCTCTGCCGTCAGCGCCGGCATCAAGGAACTCCAGGGCTGGGGCCTCATCCGCATCGTCCACCACATGGGCGACCGCCGCGACCACTTCACGACGCTCGACGATGTCTGGGAGATTTTCCTGCTCATCATGCGCGAACGCCGCCGCCGCGAACTCGATCCCACCGTCGCCGTCCTCCGCGAATGCGCCGCCGAAGCCGCCTCCTCCAAAACCATTCCCGCCTCCACGCTCAAACGCTTCGCCGACCTCGCCGAATTCATGGAGCTCACCTCCCGCTGGTGCGAACGCTCCCAATCCCTCTCCCCCGCCGGCCTCAAACGCCTCGCGAGCCTCGGCGACAAAGTCTTCAAACTCCTCGCCTGATCCCGAGAGCGCCGACGTCCCCGTCGGCCATGCCTCCACCGCCAGTTTTCCATCCCAATTCTGTTAATCCTGAAATCCTGCCTAAAACTCCGCACCTAAATTTCATAAATTACTGAAATTTCCGCTATTCAAGTCATCAAGCTTCTTCACATCGGATCCACGATCCTTCTCAGCCGACCAAACGCTCCTTTCCAAACACTCATTCTCCCATGAACTACACTGTCCTCGCCTACGTCATCTATCTCCTCGTCAGCGTCGCCATGACCGTCTGGGTCGCCCGCACACTCCACCGCAACGGCCACGTCTTCCTCGTGCAGGCCTTCCGCGGCAGCGAAACCATGGCCGCCTCGGTCAATCACCTCCTCGTCGTCGGCTTCTACCTCATCAACCTCGGCTTCATCTCGTTCGCCCTCCGCTACGGCGAAAAACCCGACACCCTCCAGGCCATGATCGAGTTCCTCAGCACCAAGCTCGGCCTCGTCCTCCTCGTCCTCGGCGCGATGCATTTTTTCAACATGTTCAACTTCGACAAAATGCGCCGCAAAGGCCTTCGCCCTGACACCACAAACACACCTCTGCCGCCAGCACCAAGCACCGCCATTCCCTAAAGCCCCACAACCTGACGCCTCATTCCTCGCACCTCCTAACCCACCACGCTTATGACTCCATACATCTTCGCTCTTATCTTTGCGCCATTCGCCATCGCCGTCGGTGAACTCGTGCACCATCACGGCAAAAAATTGCTGGTACACGCGTTTGGCGACGCACCTACCGTAAGCTCTGCACTCGCCGTATTGCTCCGTACCGGATTCTACCTCGTCGCACTCGGACTGCTGATGTGGAACCTCGGGATTGAGAGCAACGACCACGCGATCTTTCCGAAGCCACGCTTCACCGAGCTGTTCCTGCGCCTCGGCGTCTCCATCTTCGTTCTCGGATTTCTCCACGGCTTCAACGTGCTCGCACTTTCCCTGTTCCACCGGAAAGCCAGACCCTGACACAACACCATGTCACACCCCGGCAAATACAACTATGCATTGCCCTCCGCGCGCAGCCCAAACCTCAGCCGCTGGGCCACGCTCGCATTCACACCGCCGCTCGTTTTCGCCGCTGTTCTCTATCTGTCGTCTGTCATCATGACGCGTCCATGGCGGGCGGAACTGCTATTCTCTCTCGTTCCGATACTCATCATCACGGTCCCCTTTGGTTTTCTCTACTGCCTCATTCCCTCGACCCTAAAATGGGCGCTTCTTGAACGACGCCCCATCCGAACAAGACTCGCACCCAACCGCGCTGTAATTTCCGTCTTCGGTGCTTTGTTCGGCCTCATCTGCTCTCCCGCGAGCGTCACTGTCTTTAGTCGTTCCGCTGAGCCAAACGAACCGTCTATTCTGATCACCTGGCTCCTGGCCGGAGTGATCGCTGGTCTCCTGACAGCTTGGCTCGTTTATCCGAAACTGGAAAAGCCCGATTCCGTATGAAACGTCCCGCTCGCATCGCTTTCAACACCCTGGCTCCGCCGGGCCTCACAGCCTTGGTGCTCATCGTACCCGTCGGCTTCGCCGCACTCTTCAGTGGGCATGACCCTTCTCACTCCTTAGCCCTTGCTGGCATGATCCTGGCGGTCGCCTACGTCGTGGCGATCGGACCGAGCCTGATCCATGCACTGACGATGGAGCTCGTGTATCGGCAATTTTCCGCACGGTCGTGGAGCGCCGTCAGTGTTTCCGCTTTGAGCGGACTCTTCGCTGGTGTGCTGATCGCCGGTATCTTTTTCTTCACTGGCGCCAGGTCGAAGATCGACGGCTGGTACCTCATCTATCCAGGGCTGGGCGCGCCCGTCGGCTTTTTTCTCGGCCTGCTCGTCAAACTCATGTCTCCCTCGCTTCATCCACCCGCCCGCAGCGTCCGCGGGTGTGAATAAGCCCGCCCCATGAAACTCATCCTCGCCGGCGCCACCGGCCAGATCGGCCGCATCCTCCTCCGCGACTTCCTTCGCGACACCACCGCCACCCACAACCTCGTCGTCCTCACCCGCTATCCATCCACATTCCCATCCGCCGACTTCGCTCCTCTCCCTAACTTCGGCTCTACTCTCCGCATCCTCCCGTGGGACGCCCGCACCCTCGGCCCTTGGTCCGCCGAACTCGATGGAGCCGACGCCGTCATCAACCTCGCCGGCCGCTCCGTCAACTGCCGCTACACCCAGCGCAATCTCGCCGAGATGATGTCCTCGCGCGTCGATTCGACCCGCGTCATCGGCGAAGCGATCGCCCACGCCACCCGCCCGCCGCGCGTCTGGCTCCAGATGAGCACCGCCACCATCTACGCCCACCGCTTCGACGCCCCCAACGACGAAAAAAGGGGCCTCCTCGGCGGCTCCGAGCCCGACGTCCCGCGCTACTGGGATAAATCCATCGAGATCGCCCGCGCCTGGGAGGAAACGCTGTTCTCCGCTCCCACACCCCACACCCGCCGCGTCGCCGTCCGCTCCGCCATGGTCATGAGTCCCGACCGTGCCGGAGTTTTCGATACACTCGCGAAACTCGCCCGCCGCGGCCTCGGCGGCCCTCACGGCAACGGCCGCCAGTACGTCTCGTGGATTCACGAACACGACTTCGCCGCCGCCATCCGTTTTCTGCTCACTCGCGAAGACCTCTCCGGCCCCGTCAACCTCGCCGCCCCGGAGCCGCTGCCCAACGCCTCCTTCCAAACAATCCTCCGCCACGCCCTCCTCGCTCCCATCGGACTCAGCTCCCCCGCCTGGCTCCTGAAAATCGGCGCCTTTTTCCTGCGCACTGACACCGAGCTCCTCCTCAAAAGCCGCCGCGTCATCCCCACCCGCCTCCTCGAAAACGGCTTCAAGTTCCGCCACCCCGACTGGCCCTCCGCCGCCATCGAACTCGCCGGACGCTGGAAAAACTAACCAGTCACGCTCACCTCGACTGCTCGCGCAACGCCTTCTCCCGCGCCGCATGCGCCGCGGAAACCACCAGATACTTCTCCGCCCACCCCTTCAGCGCCCGCTGCTCCTCTTCCTTCAGCACACGCACCACTTTCCCCGGCGTCCCGAGCACCATCGATCCCGGCGGCACCTGCATCCGCGGTGGCACTACCGCTCCAGCTCCCACAATACTCCGCGCCCCGATCCGTGCCCCGTCGAGCACCGTCGCGCCCATCCCGATCAGACACTCATCCTCGATCGTGCACGCATGGACGATCGCCCCATGACCGATCGTACACCACGCGCCGATCACCGCGTCCAGATCGTCCGCCAGATGCACCACGCAGTTGTCCTGAATATTCGAGCCCTCCCCGACCACAATCCGCGCAATGTCCCCGCGCAGCACCGCGCCATAAAACACACTCGCCCGCGCCCCCAGCGTCACGTCGCCCACCACCGTCGCGTTCGCCGCCACCCAATTCGCCCGCGCCGTGTCCGGCGTTTTCGAAAGATGCCGCTCTAGCCTCTGTTCAACCGTCAGGGAAGTCGGAGTCATCCCTTGCTTCTCGCTCCGCGCCCGCGCACCCGCAAGCCTCCCGGCACGCAACCCGCTTTCCCCACCCCAGATTCATGGACACCTTCTCGCACCTATTTCGCGGCCTTCTCGGCATCACCGCCTTCCTCGCCATCGCCGCCCTCTTCAGCACCAACCGCCGCCGCATCGACTGGAAACTCGTCGGCGTCGGCATGGCCCTCCAGCTCGTCTTCGGCCTCCTCGTCCTCCACGTCCCTCCGGTCCGCAAACTCTTCGAAGCCGTCGGCTGGGGCTTCACCAAAATCATCGGCTTCACCAACGAAGGCACCCAGCTCCTCTTCGGCTGGTTCAACGGCATCGCCGGCGGCAACCTCCCCGACCTCCCCTTCACCGCCGGCGGCCCCGTCTTCGTCGTCTCCGTCCTTCCCACGATCATCTTCTTCTCCGCCCTCACCTCACTCCTCTACCGCCTCGGCATCCTCCAGCGCATCGTCATGGCCTTCGCCTGGATCATGTCGCGCACCATGAAACTCTCTGGCGCGGAAACGCTGAACGCCTCGGGCAATATCTTCGTCGGTCAGACCGAGGCGCCTCTCCTCATCAAGCCGTATTTGAAAACCATGACACGCTCCGAGCTCCTCGCCGTCATGGTCGGCGGCATGGCCACCATCGCCGGCGGCGTCATGGCCGTGTACATCACCCTCCTCGGCGGCAACGATCCCGTCGAACGCGTCCGCTGGGCCACCCATCTTCTCACCGCCTCTGTCCTCTCCGCCCCCGCCGCCCTCGTCGTCGCCAAAATCCTGATGCCTCAGGAGGAAGTCGTAGACCGCGAACTCCGCATGAGCGCCGAGCGACCCGGCGAAAACATGCTCGACGCCATATGCCTCGGCACGACCGACGGCCTCAAACTCGCCGTCAACGTCGCCGGCATGTTGATCGTCTTCACCGCCCTCGTCGCCATGGTGAACTGGCTCCTCGGCGGCCTCCTCGGCGAATGGACCGGCCTCAACGCCTTCATCGCCTCCGCCTCCGGTGGCCGCTACGACGGCCTCTCGCTTCAACTCCTCTTCGGCCTCCTCGGCGCCCCGCTCGCCTGGCTCATGGGCATCGATTCCGCCCACCTCATGACCGCCGGACAGCTCCTCGGCGAAAAAACCGTCCTCAACGAATTCATCGCCTACTTCTCCATGAACAAACTCCAGGCCTCCGGCGCGCTCACCGACGACCGCACCCGGATCATCCTCACGTATTCGCTTTGTGGATTCTCCAACATCGTCTCCATCGGCATCCAGATCGGCGGCATCGGCGCCATCGCCCCCGAGAAACGCCCCGAACTCGCCCGCCTCGGCTGGCGCGCCCTCCTCGGCGGCAGCCTCGCCTGCTTCCTCACCGCCTGCATCGCCGGCATGATGACCTGACAACCCCTCCGAGGTAGGGCGGGTTAGCCATAACCCCGCCTGTTCGGCATCGCAGCCCGAATTGGCGTCAGCGATTCATGCACCTCCGCACATCTGCATCTCTTCGCGTCCTTCTGTTCAAGTCCGGTTCCACCCGTCCAGCCCTCCCGCCGCCCCTCACGCCTTCACCACCAGCTGCGTCCGCAACGCCTTTTTAAAATACTTCCGGGCAAAATCGCGCAGCGCCACCACCGTCACCGCGTCGATATAGCCATCATAGTTTTTCCAGTCATTCACCGGCAGCTCATAAAGTGCGTTGAGCCCCGCCTGCATCGCGCGCGACGAATTCGTCTGCATGCCCATGCGTTTCGCCGCCTTTAACCGCGTCTGACATCGCTTCAGTTCTTCCTCGGTCACCTCGCCCGCCTGCACGCGCGCGATCTCCGCGTCGAACTCCGCCAGCACTTCTTCGTAATGCTTCGGACTCGTCCCGGCGAAAAACGAAAACATTCCCGCCTCCAGCCCGACCACGCGACTCGAACGAACAAAATACGCCAGCCCCTTGTCCTCGCGAACCCGCTCGAACAACCGCGACGACATCCCGCTGAAGAGCTCATCCGCGACTTCGCTCACATAATAATCGTCCGCCTTCAACCCCGGCCCGGGAAACGCCTGAAACACCACCGCCTGCTCGCGCGGTTGCTTCTCAATGAAATCACCGATCTCCGCCGGTTTCTCAAACGTCGCCGTCGGCTTCGCCAGCGTTCCCTTCGGCACTTTCGCCAGAAACGCCTTCAACTGCGGCACCAGCTTCCTGCGGTCGAAATCGCCCGCCACCGCCAGCACCACATTGCCCGCGACAAAGCATCGCTTCCACAGCGCCGCCAGATCGCCCGGCTTCAACGCCTTCAACCCAGTCTCATCGCCGCTCGCGTCGACGGACAGCGGATACGCGCCAAAGAATTTCTTCCGCAGCAGCTTCCGCCCAAACGTCACCACATCGTCCGCATCCTGCATCAGCTCGGCCACGTGGGCTTCGCGCTCGATCTCGAAGGTCTCCTGCTCAAAGACGGGCGAAAACGCCGCCTCGGTCAGCAGCATCAGCGCGCGGTCAACATCCGTCGGCAGCACTTCGAGCGAAAGCCCGAAGCTGTTGTTGCCGGAGAACGGATGAAACGATCCGCCCACTTCCTCGATAAACTGCGCCACCTCCGCCGCGCTCCGTTTGCGCGTATCCTTCGTCAGCATCGTCGCCAGCAACGAGGTCGCCCCGCGCTTGCCCGCCTCCTCCTGCAAAGGCCCGCCAAGACACAGCAGCCGCACATGCAAATTCGGCAGATGCTCGTCCTGCTGAAGCAACAGCCTCGCCCCATTCGGTAACGCGATTTCTTCAAACTCCCCGCTGCCTTCCGCCGTCACGCTTAAGCCCGCGACAGCTTCTGCCGCCGCCTTCGGATTGAGCGAAACCGACGTCAGTCGCTCCGGCACCAGATAAGCCTTCAACACGCGTTTCAGCTCCGCCGCCGTCACCAGCCGCAACCGCTCGAAATAAGTCTTCGCATAATCGAGATCGCCCACGACGACTTCCGCCGCGCCCAACCGCGACGCCTGCCCGCTCATGGTTTTGCGCGAATTGATTTCGCCCACGATCGTTTGCCGCTGCGCCTTCTTGATCTGCGCCGGAGTGAAACCTTTCGCCACACAACGTGCCAGCGACCGCTCGATCGCCTTCGTCGCCGCCTCGCGCTTGTCCGCATCGCACGTGAACGACACGTAGAACAACCCCACGCTCCCCGGCGTCCAGCTGTGCGCATCCACCGTGTGAACCAGTCGCGCCTTCTCGCGCACATCCTGCCACAACACCGAGCTGTCGCCGCCTCCAAGAATCGTCGCCAGCAAATCCAGCAACGGCGCATCCGGATGCGTGATCCCCGGTATCTGCCACGCCAGCCCCGCTCGTGTCAGCTCCACGTCCTCGAACTTATGCAACGCCCGCGGCGCCAGTTGCGCCGGCTCCTCCGGGATAATCACCGGTGCCAGCCGCTGACGCGGCGCGCTCCCAAAATGTTTCTCCACTTCCGCCAGCGCCGCCTTCGGATCGACCGCCCCCGCGATCACGACCACCAGATTGTTCGGCACATACCGCGCCTTGTAATAGGCCACCAGATCCTCGTGGCTGACGCCGGAGAACACTTCCCGGTGCCCGATAATCGGATACCGAAACGGATGCTCGCGAAACGCCGTGTCGAAGAGCGCCTCTCCCAGCCGCTGGTCCGGTTCGTCCTTCCCCATGTCGATCTCGCGCAAGATCACATCCTTCTCCTTCGCCACTTCATCGGCCGGCAGCGTCGAATGCAGCACCGCGTCCGCCAGAATATCCACCGCCACGCCGACATGCTCCGATGGCAGATCGATGTAATACACCGTCCGGTCAAAGGTCGTGTACGCGTTGATGTAACCGCCATGCGCCTGCACCGTCGCCGAGATTTCCCGCCCAGCGCGCCGCTCCGTTCCCTTGAAGAGCATATGCTCGAGATAGTGCGACAGCCCCGCGCCCAGCAGCGCGTTTTCATGAATGCTCCCGGTCTTCACCCAGACCTGCACCGACGCCACCGGCGCCGACATGTCCGGCTTGATCAACACCGTCAGCCCATTCTCGAGCACCGTGCGATCGACACGTTCTTTCCAGAAAGGATCGAGCAGGCTGAAATTGGCGGATACGGCGGCAGGTTTGGCAGACATGGATAAAAAATCAGACGTTCGGAGAGGGTATCGAGAGAGCGAACACAGGCGTTGGCGTATCCGCCTTTTACGTAGCCGCGGCATCGTGATGCAGACGCCACCGCGAGGCCAAAGTCGCTCAGGCCGGGTCCGCCGTTTCGGCGGCCGTGCGCGGCTGGCTCGGTTTCTTTTTCGGCAAAAACGGTTTCACGAACGCTTCGTCGAACGTGTAGATGGAGGCGAAGTCCTCGCGCTTGTCGTTCTCCGTTTTGCTGAAGACGTTGTACTCGATCAGATTGAAAACGAGATCGCCGAAATCCTCGCAACGCTTCACGCCCCATGAGTTCAGCACCGTCTTCGTGAGCGGCCCGTACTGATCCAGCGCGTAGGCCCTCAACCCTTCCAGCAACTCCGGCCCGCTCACATGACGCGAACGCTGAGCCTTCTCCGCGTCTTTCTTGCGGATCTCCTTCACCGTCTGGTCCAGCCCCTGCCGGATAAAGGTGTACGCTTTCCGGTCATAGCGACCGTCTTCTTTGCAAATCAGCTCGATGACTTCGTTAAATTCCACGTCCTGCATGTTCGGGGGGAAAGACAGTGCAACCAGAGTTCCGCGTGGCAACAGCTCTTCCACATTGCCGCTGCCAGCACCTTCTTTGTTCGGGCACGAACGCGCCAAAATCCGGTAAAACTCCATTTTGCAATTCACCATATTTACAGAATTGCATTCCGACGGCGATAGCGTAACTAAGTTACCAATCACATGATCGCTTCCACCCAGACCAATCACCCCTTGGCGGCCGTATCACCCGCCAAGTCGCCAGCGTCCATCGACGTGGCCTGCGCCCGACTCAAATCCGCCGGGCTTCGTATCACTCAACCGCGAGTCGCGATTCTCGAAGCACTTCTGAAACGCACCGCCCCGGCCAGCATCGAGCAGATCCATAACGATCTCGCCAACTCCGCCTGCGACCTCGTCACCGTTTACCGCTGCCTCGCCGCCTTCCAGGAAGTCGGCCTCGTCCGCCTCTGCTATTTCCACAACGGCACCAGCCTCTACCAGATCGCCCTCGATGGCGACGCCGCTCCCTACCACATCGTTTCGAAAGACTCTAACGACGTCGCCGAACTCGATGCCGAGAGCAGCGCCGAGCTCCGCGCCGTCGTGAAAAACATCGAGGAAAAGCTCAAGGCCCGCGGATACACCGACGTCTCCCATCTCGTCGAGTTCTTCGCCCAGAAGCCGAAGACCCTCTCCCGCGATTCCGGCAACGTCGCCGCCTCGGCCGTTCCCGCCGCAGTCCAGCAGCGCAGCCAGTCGCCCGTCGTGAAGAGCTAAACCGCGCCTCTCCTTTTCAAAAACAAAACGCCGAGGTTCATCACCTCGGCGTTTTGTTTTTATGCACCCGCACTCCGCTTCCGCATCCATGCTCTCAATGCAATCCGTGATCGGCTAGATCGCCGCTCACGTCGCCATCCGGTAGTATTCGTTCGCCTTGTCCCAATCCACGACGTTCCAAAACGCCGCGACATAGTCCGCCCGCCGGTTCTGGTATTTGAGATAATACGCGTGCTCCCACACATCGAGCCCGAGCACCGGACGCGCGCCCGTCATCAGCGGAGAATCCTGATTAGCCGACGACTCGATCGCGAGCTTGCCGTCCTTCACGAGCAACCACGCCCATCCGCTGCCAAACCTCTTCGCCGCCGCATCGGCAAACTGCGTCTTGAACGCGCCAAAATCGCCAAACTGTTTCTTGATCGCCGACTCCAGCCCTCCCTTCGGTTCGCCACCGCCCTTCGGGCTCAGAATCGTCCAGAAAAACGTGTGGTTCGCATGGCCCCCGACATTATTCCGCAGCGTCGTTCGGATCGACTCCGGCGCCTTCTCAAGATTGGCCAGCAGCTCCGGTACATCCATCCCCAGCAATGCCGACTGCCCAGCGAGCGCCTTGTTCGCCGCCGTAACATATGCCTGATGATGCTTCGTGTGGTGAATCTCCATCGTCTTCGCATCGATGTGCGGCTCCAGCGCATCGTACGCGTACGTCAGCGGAGGCAGTAGAAACGGTCCGTCCATCACCGCCGCCGACTTTTCACCTGCCGCCTGCGCCGCGAGTCGCTGCGTGCCCATCAGTCCGAGACTCAGCAGAGCCGCGCCCGCGCCAAACGTTTTGAGTGCGTCGCGTCGCGACAGGGTGAATTCAGCGTTTTGGAAGTTCATGCGAAGTCCGGTAACCCAAAAGGCCTCTCTCGCAACCACCAACCCCATTTCACCGGGACGGTTCGTACCGGTACCCGATCCCATGAACCGTAATAATCGCCGCCGGCGTCTCCGCATCCGCCTCCACCTTTTTCCTCAACTGCGCCACGTGCTGGTCCAGCGTCCGCGTCGTCCCGAAATAATCCACGCCCCACACCGCATTGAGTAGCGCATCGCGCGTCATCACCTCGCCCGCCCCCGCCGCAAACACTTCCAGCAGCTTCAGCTCCCGCGCCGTCAGCGCCACCGCTTCGCGCCCGCCGATCGTCGCCGTGAATTTCCTCCGGTCGATCTCCGCCGCGCCAAAACGAAACACCGCCGGCAGCTCCGCCCCACCACCCTTCGTCGCACTTCCGTCTCCACTCGCCCGCGATCGCCGCAACAGCGCCTCCACGCGGGCCAGCAATTCATGCACGCCAAACGGCTTCGTCACATAATCGTCCGCACCGAGTTTCAGCCCGACCACCTTGTCGATCTCCTCGCCCTTCGCCGTGAGAAACAACACCGGCACCCGCTCGCCATTCGCGCGCAACTCTCGGCACACGTCATAGCCGCTGGCCTTCGGCATCATCACATCGAGGATCACGAGATCGAATTTCCCCTGCGCAAAAAGCTTCAACGCCTGCGCGCCATCGCCCGCCGCCGTCACGGAATACCCGTCGCTTTCCAGCGTGGCGACAAGCCCCAGCCGGATGTTCGCGTCGTCTTCGGCGATCAGGATTTTCGCTTTCATGGCAAAGTGAGCACAAACACCGCGCCGCCGCCTTCACGCGCCTCGCAACGCAACTCCCCGCCCAGCCCGCGCGCGAGCTGCCGCGCGATACTCAGCCCCAGCCCTGTCCCGCTTTTCTCCGCGGTCAGCGTTTCATCCACGCGGTGAAACTTCTCAAAAATCCGTTCCCGCTCCGACGCCGACACTCCGGCTCCGCGGTCGGCGACGCGCACTTCATTCCCGCCGTTTTCCTTCGCGCGCAACTCCACCGAAATCTCCCCGCCTTCGCTCGCGTACTTGCACGCGTTATCCACGAGATTCAGGACGATCTGCTCCACCGCATCGCGATCCGTCGTCACAAAAAACGGCCCGCCTGGAAACTCCCGCGCCAGCGCCATGCCCGCTTCTTTCAACCGCGGCTCATGCGCATCCAGCAAACGCGCCAGCTCCACCTTCAAATCGCAACGTTCGCGCTGAAACTTCTTCCGCCCCTGCTCCAGCCGCGAAAAATCGAGCGCGTTATTCACGAGCCGCGCCAACCGCTGCGTCTCGCGCCCGATCGTTCGCAGATACTCGCCCTGCTTCTCCGCATCGGCCACGCGCCCTTGCTCCAGTAGTTCCGAGTACAGCCGGATCGTCGTCAGCGGCGTCTTAAACTCGTGCGACACATTCGCCACAAACGACGTCTTCTGCGCCGCCTCCGCCTCGCTCCGTCGCGCCTGCCAAAGCAGCAACGATCCACTCGTCAAGATTGCCAGCACCAGCACGCCCGCGAGCAACACGCCCACCGTGAAAAACGACCCCGCATCGCTCTCCTCCTGAGCAACCGCCAGAAACGCCACCACGTCCCACCCCGGCAGCAACGCCGACGCCAGCGGCACACGCACCGTCGGCGCATCACTCGAAACCACGCCCGCCTGATGCTGCACGCGCCCTTTGTCATCGCGCAGCGCATACCCTTCGCCCGCCACCACCTCAGCCGGCATCGATCCACCCAGCCGCGAAACCAGCGCCGCCAGCTCCACCTCCACGCCGCGCACCTCGCTCGCGCCCTGCGGCCACACCCAGCCGAGCAAATGCAGCCGCCCGTCCGCCACCACCGGCAACCACCCGCGTTTCTCCGGCAGCAGCGTCACCGCCTTCGCCGCAGGCATCATTCGCCCGTCCCGCACATTATCCGCCAGCGAAGACTCAGCCACCGCGCTCTCCCGCGCTAACCTCGGCCGTCCAGACGTCCCGCTGCTTCCGGCACTCGCCGACGGTGCCGGTGCCGAGTTCAACGCATACGACGACCGGTCCTTCGCCAGCGCCTGCACTTCCTGACGCGCCTGATTCCGACTGCTGACATTCGATTCCAGTTTCTTGCGCGCCTCCGAATCAGCCTGCGCAAGCGCCTGCGCCTTCTGCGACACTTCCGTCGCCTCGTATCCGCCCACCCGCCACGGCGGCTGTTGGCTCAGCTTCGCCGCAAACCGCCGGTAAAATCCCCGCGCCTCTTCACTGCCATTCTGCACAGGACGCAACAACCGCCCCGTGCTCGCACTAGCCCGAAACGCCGTGCGCACGAGCGGATTGGTCCGCTCCCAGTCGCTGAGCACCGCGTCCAGATTTTGCGCAGGCGCCTCCGCCAGCGTATCCAATAATCCCGCCTCCACATCGCCAACGAGCAACTCGACATTTTCCGCCACCAACGCCGCCCGCGCTTCCACCGCCGCCCGCCTCGCCGCCTCGGCCGATGCCGTGCGCTGCATCAACCGCGATTCCTCGCGCTGCAACAGCAGCCACGCCCCCGCCCCAACTCCCAGCGCCGCCGCCAGGAGCAGCAACCAATAGAGAAAAATGCGGCGCGAGGTCGTGGTCACAGTGCTGGATAATCAATGGATGTGAGCGCGAGTGCGGGTCAATGACCGACACATGGGCGCTTCGACTTCATCGGATCTGGATTTCGAACAGACGCCCGTGATCGAAAGCTGCCTCTTCTTTGGTCGGATGAAGAAATGAAATCTGCCCCGCCACCACATCGACCACCCGGCCTCCTTCGATCACTAGGTTCGCACCCCACATCTGAATATGCATCGTTTTGCCGACGCTGTCTTTCATGCGGCGCTCATACAAGGAGGAGCCTTTCAGGCTGAGCGCATGCAATGGATTCCCGACCGGCACGCGGAGTTTAGCCTTCTCCGCATAGAGCCTGATTCGCGCTCCTTTCTCGGGATGCCCATCGGCCACAGAAACGTCGATCGGCCCGGTCACGTACGCCACCCAGCCCACCGCTGTTTTTTCCGTCGAAACAATCAACGCTTCACCCATCTCCGCATTCGGTGCACCTGCATGCACAGACGGGGCGATGAGCAAAAGGATGAGAAAGCTCATGATTTTCATGGAGCTGAAAAGTGCTTGGGAAATCGGGTTTGCTAAGCGGCATTCGCGGGTTTGCCGCTAAAGCGACAAACCCGCGCCACCACTATTCGTTCACTTACTTCGAGCTACCCACCGACGACTGCTGACTCGTCGTCTGCGTGTTCTCGGCGCGGTACCGCTTTCTCTCCTGGTTGCTCAAGCCCTCGCGTTCGAGACGATCCGCCTCCGCTTCCTGCTTCTTCGCCAGCTCGGCGAGTTCTCCATTTTTATAGGTCAACGCCATCGAATTCATTTCAACAGCTTTCGCCCGCAGCGCCGCCGCAGCCGCCGCCGGTTTACGCGCATCGACCAGCTCCACCGCGCGGTCCTTGGTCATCGCGAGGACGTTGGCCGCATAATCGTTCTGCACTTTCAGATTCGCCGAGCTGACCACCGCTTCCTGGCGCTTGCTGAACGTCACCGCGCTGCGCGCATGGCTCGTCGCGGATTTGTTCTTCAAAGCGTCGTCATAAGTCACGCGCGCCGTCGCGAGCTCCAGGTTCACGCCTTCGTCCTTCGCGGGCACTTCGACTTCGATCAGCGCAAACTTCTCCTGTCCGCCGTAGATCTGATTGAGAACCACCTCCGCCTTGCGGCCGTTGATCACGCCTTCGCGGCCGATAAAACCGAGCGGACGCACGCCTTCGGGAAACTCCACTTCCACGACCACGCGGCGCGCCACGACATTGAGCACATCGCCGAGTTCACCGGCGAAAATCCGCGGCAGGTCATCGCTCGACTCCACGAAGTACGTGTTGCCATCGCTGCGCTGCGCGAGACGCGTCATGAGGTCCTCGTTGAACCCCAGTCCGAGCCCCACTGTCGTCACCGAAACGCCTTCTTTCATCAGCGCCGTGCCCAGCCGCGCCAGATCGTCCGGCGTGCTCGGGCCGACATTCGCCTGCCCATCCGAGAGCAAGATCACGCGATGGATGTAGCGGCGGTCTTCGAGATGCTTGCGCACTTCGGACGCACCTTGGGAAACGCCGCCAAACAGCGCCGTGTTTCCATTCGCCCGGATCGAGCGGATCGCCGCCCCGATCCGCCGCCCATCGCCCACGCGCTGCGCCGGGACCAGCGTCTCCACATCGGAATCGTACGCGACGACCGACAGAATATCGTCAGGAGCCAGACGGCTGAGCACTTCGAGCGCCGCCTCGCGCGCCTTCTCGATTTTGTCTCCGCTCATCGAGCCCGAGCGATCGATCACCAGCGAGAGATTCACCGGCGCGCGCGACTCCGGGCGCGGCAGCCGCACGCCATCGAGCGAGATTTTGATGACCGCCTTTTCGGTCGAGCCCGCAGGCAATACCGTGCGATCCAGATCAAGCCTCAGCCGCACCGCCTCATCGCTGACGGCGGCGGGTTTTGCGGAAAGGGCGACAAACGAAGCGACACCGACAAGCGCGGCCGCGAAGAAGGAGAAGAGCGAAGTTTTCATGGTGAACGTCCGTTGAGGACGGAGTCATTTCACCACAAACCGCCGCGCGAGTTGTCAGCGCGCCGTCAGGAAGTTGTCAGGGAATTGTCATGCGTTTTCCCCAATTCCCGCCGACGCGCACCGCTCGGCCTCCGAGGTAGGGTGCGTTGTCCCTAACGCGCCGTCCGACTCTGGCCCGCTCAGAACGTCGGCTTGAGCGAGATCGAACCGCCCGCTGGCACGACATAGTCGTCGCCCGCCGACCAAGACAGATCGTTGACGAGGAATTTGAAGACCACCGGCGCGCCCGCATCCATGAGCGTGATCGACCACTTGTCGTCCGCCACGCAGTCCATGACCACGCCCGATTCCCAGCTCAGGCCGGGACCGTCGCCGCGCAGCCACAGCGTGTTGCCGAAGCCGATGTCGATCTGCGCCGTGATCGTGGTTTTCACCGGTATAGGCGGAGTCGTCTTCACGGTCGGAGCCGCAGCCGGGGCGGCAGGCTTCGCAGCTTTGGTCGCCTTCGGTTTAGCGGGAGCCTTCGCCTTGACGGGACTGCTGCTTACCTTTTTTGCCGGAACGGGCGCCGGTGTCGCTGGGGTAGTCTTGGTCTTGGTGGCAGTGGCTTTTTTCATGTTGGAAATCCTCCGTATTGAATGCTCGTGGCGAGCCCTCGAGCGCATCTTCCGACCGGAGATAAACCTCGCAACAGCAAATTGGAGACCAACCGCCCGCACCGGCTTATTTTGCACAACCGACACACCGCCGCGGCCGCTTTTGCCGAGGAGAAAATTGGTATTTACTCGCACGGAGGCATCGCCCACAACCTGCGACTCCAGTTGGGGCAGTAGCTCAGTTGATAGAGCGCGTCGTTCGCAACGACGAGGTCGCCGGTTTGATCCCGGTCTGCTCCACCAGTTTTCATCATGCGAGCTGGGATTATCATCAGGGAAGTGCCTGGTTACTTCGGTTTTCCACACTCTGCAGACGGATTGTATCTTTAGAATGCTCCCAGTGCTGAATCTTCTTAAATCTGAGGAAAACTCCGCGCACCCAATAAAGACTCGAAGAAACGAAATAACAGAGCCCGGCATAAATTTGCCGGGCTCTGTTATTATGCAGCTTCGCTTAAGGGAGCCGCTCTAAGGACAAACTGCTTACTACATCTTAAACTCAAGCTGCCGGTGGACGGCGGCCTACGATAAATGAGAGCAGGAAAAGCACGAGAAACACGAGGAAGAGCACCTTGGCGATGCCTGCCGCAGTTCCAGCAATGCCTCCGAATCCGAGTACAGCCGCAATGAGCGCGACGACGAGGAAGGTAATGGACCAGCTTAACATGGCGTTCCTTATTTAGAGGTTCGATCCGAGTGTTGTTGGTAGTCGTTGCGCCCGGGATCGACTCACGCGCAGGACATTTTTGTGAAGAAAACTCAGTGCGCCTTCTTCTGATTCGATGCGAAAAGATCAGAAAAGACAGTGATGGTTATTCGCCAGCAACGCGGTTCACCACGACAATCTCGTTATTCACGTCACGGACACCGCGGATATCTTTAGCGATGCGACCAGCGAGTTCTTTCTCGGCCGTGTTCTTTGCTTCACCGCGGAGGGTCACGACACCTTCACGGGTGGTGACTTCGGTGCGGATGGCGCTGGCAGAACGACTGACCGCAAGGGAACCCTTTACTTGAGCAGTGATGGAAGCGTCATCGATTTTGTCGCTCATCTCACGATGATGAACGCCCGCGCGATCATGAGCGTGGTCGCGTTCTTTGTCGGCTTTGCGTTCAGACTTCGCCATCTTCTTTTCGGCGTCCGAAACTACGACGATGCGATTATCGACGTTCTTCACACCTTTGATGTCGGCGGCGTATTCACCGGCCAACGACTTTTCTGCCGAGCTTGCGGCTGTACCTGTGAGCGTCACGTTTCCGTTAACGACATTTACATCCGAGTCCATTAAACTCACGTTGCGATGATAAAGCAGCGAGCTGCGCACCTTGAGCGCGATCCACTCATCTGAAGACTCCTTGGGTTCAGATTTAACTTTCAGCTCATTGTTGACGCTGACCACACCTGGCAGTCCGCGAACCGTGTCCTCCGCGAGTGCTTTGTGATCGGAAGTATCAACCTTACCCTTAAGGGTGACGACTCCGTTTTCGGCGTCGGCCGATACATCGGCATCTTTCAATTGCGTGCGATAGGTGTATGAATCTTTGAAGCTTTTTTCGATGCGATCATCGACGTCATTGGCAAAAAGTCCCGCGGGCGCCAGAAGCGCGGCGGCGAGAGCAAGTGAGCTAAAGCGAATAGTCTTGGCGGGTGTTTTCATGGTTGTGGGATTTATTGTGAACCGCGCGCTGCCCGGTTGATTTTAAATTGACCGGAAAAGCACAGTGCTTGGTTTCAACTCCCTCAGTAGCCGCGCTTGTGCCACAAACACACCGACGCTATCGCTTATACATGAAAAACAATAACTTAAAAATTTATAACCACAGTTGAATAGAGAAGAAACAGCGTCAGCTGCTGCGATTTGCATCCACCCCTAATCGTCCATCACTGCATCCAACAGTCACCCCACCCACCTTTTCTCTCCACCTCTAATTTCAACGGCGGACCTGTCGGCCACGCTGCCGCATCGACCTCATCGTCGGCAGTTTCCCTCCGGAAAATATTCAATACACACAAAAGCCGCCTCTTACGAAGCAGCCTTTGTTTTAGGGTAATGGCCGGTGGCTACTCTATCTCGCTCACGCCGCCATGTACGGCAGCTTGGCGGCGGTCTCTTTCACCGCGGGCAGACCATCGATCAATTCGCCGATGGCGTCCCAACGGCCGTTGATCAGCGCGTCGCGAGCAGTTTCGCGCTGCGTGATTTTCACGGCGTCGCCGTCGAAACGGACTTCCATCTTCACGAGATCGATGGTGATCGGCTTGTCGGGATTCGCGTTCACGTAGGCGGCGATCTTCGCGATGTCTTCGCGGGTCGCGCTCACGCAAGGCATGCCGAGCGTGGTGCTGTTGCCGAAGAAGATCTCGGCGAAGTTCTCGGCGATGATCGCCTTGAAGCCAGCCTTGGAGATCGCCTGCGGGGCGTGCTCACGGGAGGAGCCGCAGCCGAAGTTCGCGCCGGAGAGAAGGATCGTCGCGCCTTTGTGCTGAGGGCGGTCGATCGGGTGATCGATCTTGTTGCCCTGCGGATCGTGGCGGACGTCGAAGAACGCGAATTCGCCGAGACCGTCGAACGTGACGCACTTCATGAAGCGCGCCGGGATGATGCGGTCGGTGTCGATGTCATTACCGGGGACATGAACGCCACGACCGGAGACTTGGGTGATTTTTTCGAGAGCCATTTTAGAAAGGAGTTGAGTGGTTAAACGCTGGGCTCAGTTGACCGAGAAAACTTCGCGGGCATCCGAGACCGCGCCAGTGACGGCCGCCGCGGCGACCATGACTGGGCTCATCAACACCGTGCGACCGGTGATGGAACCCTGACGGCCCTTGAAGTTGCGGTTCGATGAAGAAGCGCAGAGTTCGTCGCCGACGAGTTTGTCGGGATTCATCGCGAGACACATCGAGCAGCCCGCTGCGCGCCACTCGAAACCAGCCTCGGCCAAAACCTTGTCGATGCCTTCCTTTTCGCATTGGAGCGCCACGATCTGAGAACCGGGCACGGCGATCGCGCGCACACCGGAAGCGACTTTCTTGCCCTTGATGAACTTCGCGACCTCGCGGAAATCCGAGAGACGTCCGTTCGTGCAAGAGCCGAGGAAAGCGACGTTGATCTTGGTGCCTTTGATCGGCGCACCCGCGGGCAGCTTCATGTACTCGAGCGCTTCGATGATGCCGGCCTTTTCGTCCACCGACGTGGCTTTGGCGGGATCTGGAATCGTTTCGTTGATGGAGATGCCTTGGCCGGGATTGATACCCCAAGTGACGGTCGGCGCGATGTCAGCCGCGTCGATTTTCATGACATCGTCATAGTGGCAGCCCGGATCGGACGCGAAAGACTTCCAGCGGATAACCGCTTCGTCCCAAGCCGCGCCCTTCGGCGAGTAAGGACGGCCCTTCAGGTAATCGAAGGTCGTCTGGTCAGGATTAACGTAGCCGACGCGCGCGCCGCCTTCGATGGACATGTTACACACGGTCATGCGCTCCTCCATGGAGAAACCGTCGAACGTCGTGCCGCAGTATTCGTACGCGAAACCGGTGCCGCCGTTCACGCCGGTGAGGCGGATGATATGAAGAATAACGTCCTTCGCGTACACGCCGGGGCGGAGCTTTCCGTTGACCTCGATGCGGCGGACCTTGAGCGCGCCGAGCGCCATCGTCTGCGTGGCGAGCACATCGCGCACTTGCGAAGTACCGATGCCAAACGCGATCGCGCCAAACGCCCCGTGCGTGGACGTGTGCGAGTCGCCGCAAGCGATCGTCGTACCCGGTTGGGTGATACCTTGCTCAGGTCCCACGATGTGAACGACGCCCTGCTTGCCGCTCGCGCGATCGAAGAAGGTGATGCCAAAGTCGCGGCAGTTTTTGCGCAGCTCATCCATCATGGCCTGTGCGAGCGTGTCCTTGTACGGCTCGACCAGTTCGTTCGTCGGCACGATATGGTCCACTGTCGCGAACGTGCGGTGCGGGAACGCGACCTTCAGGCCGAGATCGCGCAACATGCCGAACGCCTGCGGGCTCGTCACCTCGTGGATCAGGTGCGTGCCAATCAGCAATTGAGTCTGGCCGTTGGCCAGCTTGCGGACGGTGTGAGCGTCCCAGACTTTTTGAAACAGTGATTTGGCCATGGGAAAAGTAGGTTGGATAAAACGGAAAAAGAGGGTCGTGAACGTGCCCGAAAACGACTCCGGGCGTCAAGGATTCGGCCAGATAATACCGCACCGTTGCGTTGCCGGAAAATACCTGTTTCGTCGCCTGTGATGCCTCGCGAGTATCAATTTCCATACGAGCTCCGCCACCTCGTTTACTTCCTCGAAGTCGCTCGCCAGCTCCATTTCCGCAAAGCCGCCGAAGCCCTCGCCGTCGCGCAACCGGCGCTCAGCCGCCAGATCGCGCAACTCGAAGCCGCCGTCGGCGCCGAGCTTTTCGTCCGCTCGCGCCGCCGTGTCGAACTCACCCCTGCCGGTCGCGCCTTCGCCAAACGCATCGAGCCCGTCCTCCTCTCGCTCGCCGCCGCCGGTCGCGAAGTCCAGGCGCTCACTCGCGGCGAAGAAGGCCACATCCGCGTCGCCTTCACCGGCCTCGCAATGGCCACCGTTCTGCCCGGAATCCTCCGCGAATTCAGCCGCCGCTTCCCCGGCATCCGCCTTGAACTCAACGAATCGCCCTCCACCGCTCAGCTCGTCGCCCTCCAAGCCGGTGAACTCGGCTGCGGTTTCTTCCACCCCGGCGCCACGCCCACGCCCGGCCTTCGCACGCGCCTGCTTCTCCGCGAGCGCAACGGCATTCTCCTCCCCTCCGGCCACGCGCTCGCGAAGCAGGAGAAAAACTCGCTCAAGCTCAGCCAGCTCGCCGACACGCCGTTCGTGCTCTTCCCGCGTTCGCACAATCCAAGCTTCTACGACCGCGTCCTCAGCGCCTGTGCCAACGCCGGACTCACCCCGCGCATCGCCGAGGAAGTCTGGCCCCGCGCCAACGGCATCGGCCTCGTCCGCGCCGGTCTTGGCGCGACGTTCATCACCCCGTCTGAAGCGAAAAATCTCCCCGGCGACGTTGTCTTCCGCCCGCTCGCCGGCCCCGCGCCCGAGAGCAGCCTTGTCCTCGGCTGGCGCCAGCCACCCGCGCCCGAACCCGCGCTCGCCGCCTTCCTCGCCGTCGCCAGCGAAACCGTCGCGACGCTTTCCTGATCGCTCGCGCCGGCCGTCCTTATTCCGATCCGCCGCCCGCCTGATACTTGCAGGGTTTGGGTTGAAGTCCGCGTTCAATGCTCAACCCTGAACGCCTTTCATGCGTCGCCAACATCTCCTCTCCGCCACCGCCGCACTCACCGCTCTGCTCGCGCTCGGCGGCTGCCGCAAACCCGAGATCACGACCTACTCCGCGCCCAAAGATCCGTCACCCGCGATCGCCGGCCCCGCCATGTCCGCGGCCAATCTCCCGCCGTCCACCAGCCAGGCTCCCGCGATCCGCTGGACTCTTCCCCCAGGTTGGACCGATCAAGGCGCCAACAACATCCGCCTCGGCAACATCCTGGTCACCGGCACCGACAACCAGCGCGCCGAAATGACCGTCACCCGCTTCGAAGGCGACGTCGGCGGCGAACTCGCCAACGTCAACCGCTGGCGCAACCAACTCGCCCTTCCACCCATCGACGACACCGCGCTCTCCGCCGCGATCATCCACCGCGACTACCCCGCCGGTCACATGGACGCCGTGGACATCGTGAGCGACGCCCCGCTCGGCAACTCCACCTTCAAAACACGCACGCTCGTCGCCTGGCTCCCGCAAGCAGGCGCCACCTGGTTCTTCAAACTCACCGGCGACGACGAACTCGTCGCCTCCCAGCGCAACGCCTTCTCCGCGTTCCTCGCCTCCGTCGAATTCGCCTCGTCGCCCGCCTCCGCCGGACACACGCACACGCATACACACGCTCTCCCTGACGGACACCCGCCGCTCCCCGGCGCTGACGTATCCACATCCCCGGCACAGCCCACGCCCGCCGCTCCCGCAGTTTCTTCGGCGCTCCCTTCCGCCTCCGGCCCAATGACGATGGCCAATTCCACGCTCCCCGCCTCCGCCGTCTCCAGCGGCAACGCCCTCGTGTGGTCCGCCCCGTCTTCCTGGACCGAAAAACCGCTCGGCCCCATCCGCAAAGGCAGCTTCGCCATCGGCGACGCCGATCTCTCGATCACCGCCTTCCCCGGCGATGTCGGCGGACTCCTCGCCAATCTCAACCGCTGGCGCGGCGAACTCCAACTCGAGCCGCTGACCAACGCCGATCTCCCCACCGCGACCGTCACCGTCCCCTCGGCCGATCCCGCGCTGAAATTCCTCGTCGTGGACATGGCCGGAAATCCCGGCACGCCCACCCGCACACTCGGCGCGATCCTCCCCGTCGGAAGCGACACGTACTTCTTCAAACTCAAAGGCCCCGACGCCACCGTCGCCGCCGCGAAGAACGACTTCCTCGCCTTCCTCGCCACGGTCAAAAACCGCTGAGCCCTAGCGCCCGTCCCTTCTCTTCCACGCCAAGCCGCCACCGTCGTCATGCTCCGCAAACTCTGGCAAAAAGTCCTCCGCTTCCTTTCCTCGCTCGGCCTCACCGTGACGCTCCTCGCGCTGTCGATGGTGCTCATCTTCGTCGCGACGCTCGACCAGGTCGACCTCGGCATCTTCGCCGTGCAGGAAAAATGGTTCCGCTCCTGGGTCGTCGTCCACTTCGTCGGCAAGGTCGGCTTCCTCTACCCCGGCGGCTACACGCTCGGCTTTCTCCTGCTCTTCAACCTCATCGCCGCCCACGCCACCCGCTTCAAGATGACGTGGAAAAAGTCCGGCATCTTCCTCACGCACTTCGGCCTGATCCTGCTCCTCCTCGGCGAATTTTTCACCGGCATCCTCCAGGAGGATTTCCAGATGCGCATCGATGAAGGTCAGACGAAAAACTACTCCGAAAGCTTCCGCCTCAACGAGCTCGCCATCATCGACGCGACCGACGCCACCACCGACAAGGTCACCGCCATCCCCGAGGAGTTGCTCGCCACGCAAAAAACCCTCCACCACTCCACGCTCCCCTTCCGCATCGAGGTCAAAGCCTACTACCCGCACGCCGCGATGCAGATGACCGAGCAGGCGCAAAACCCCGCGCCTCAACTCGCCACCACCGGCTTCGGCCGCCGCTTCTCCGTCACCCCTTTCCCACGACCGAAGTCCGATCAGATCACGCTCCCCGCCGCCTACGTCGAACTCATCGGCCCGCAAGGCTCGCTCGGCACCTTCCTCGTCTCCGCCATGTCGCCCCAGCCCGAAAGCTTCAGCTACGCCGGAAAAACCTGGCAGCTCTCCCTCCGCGTGCAGCGCGAGTACAAACCCTTCTCGCTCCACCTCAACAAGGTCACGCACGACATCTACCCCGGCTCCGACATCCCGAAAAACTTCGCCAGCCAGGTCCGCCTCCAGACCGCCGACGGCAAGCAGGACCAGGAATTCAAAATCTACATGAACAACCCGCTGCGTTTCGGCGGCTTCACCTTCTACCAGTACCAGATGGACTCCGCGAACAAGAGCACCGTCCTCCAGGTCGTCCGCAACCCCAGCTGGCTCGTCCCCTACATCGCCTGCCTGATCATGTCCGTCGGCCTCGCGCTCCAATTCACGCTCAGCCTGATCGCCTTCCGCCAAAAACGCTCCCGCGCCGCTCAAGCCGGTTAACCGCAGAGAACGCAGAGTTCGCAGAGAAACATGAAGAGCATCAACGATCTCACCTACGAGCTGAATGGCGCCGCCATGGAGGTTCATCGTGAGCTCGGCCCAGGTCTGCTCGAGTCGAGTTACGAAGCAGCATTCTGCCGCGAACTCGCACTCCGCGGAATCCCCTTTGTCCGTCAGCAAACCATTCCCGTCATCTACAAAGGCGAGCTGATCGACTGCGGGTTCCGTCTCGATGTCATCGTCGACAATCGCGTGATCGTAGAACTCAAAGCTGTGGAACGCATCCTCCCCATCCACGAGGCACAGATCCTCACCTATCTTAAACTTTCCAAATTGTCTCTCGGCCTTCTCATCAACTTCAACGTACGCGTGCTCAAAGACGGCATTCGCCGGATTGCGAACAACCTTCCTGAGTCCCTCTCTGCGTCCTCCCTCACCTCTGCGGTTCAACAAAGATGAAACGCCTCATCCCTCTCCTCGTCCTCGTCATCGGCGCACTCTACCTCGCCTCCGGCTTCCGCTCGCCGAAAAACCCGACCGACTTCGACGTCACCGGCTTCGGCAAACTCCCCGTCCTCCTCAACGGCCGCATCAAGCCCGTCGATACCGTCGCCCGCACCACCCTCCTCGCCATCCAGGGTCGCCAGCGCGTCAGCAGCCCCGACCGCTCCGAACCTTACGTCAGCTCTCCCATCGCCTGGCTCCTCGACGTCATCTACCGTCCCGAAAAGGCCGACACCTACCCCACCTTCAAAATCGATAACCGCGAACTCCTCAGCCTCATCGGCAAATCCGCCGACACCCTGAAAATCAACTACGACACCGGCGGCAAAAAGTTCATGGCCCTCCTCGGCTTCCTCCCGGGCAGCCACAGCCGCTTTTCCTACAACGACCTTTCCCCGCACTTCGACGAGATCGAGCGCCAGTCCCAGCTCGCCGCCAGCACCGAGTCCCCCCAGCGCACGCCCTTCCAGCGCGCCGTCCTCACGCTCCGCTCCAACCTCGGGATGTACCAGCAACTCAAGTACAGCTTCGTCGCCGCCGACACCCCCGACTTTTTCGCCGAGGTCAGCGCCTTTCAGGAAAACATCGCCAAAAGCATCGAAGCCGCCGCCAACCGCGAAGCAGGGAAACCGTTCGACGCCGACTCCCTCAAAAAAGCCATGGAGTCCATCAGCCGCTACGAATCGCTCTCCGACTTCACCTACGTCCGCCCGATCCCCTCGCACGATCCCGCTAAACCTTCCGAGTGGTTCTCCATCGGCCGCGCCCTCCTCGAAAGCTACCGCCGCGGCGACGTTCCTTACGAAGTCCTGACCTACGCCGCCCTCGGGAAATCCTGGCGTGAAAACCAGCCAGCGCGTTTCAACGAAGGCGTCCGCCTCTACCGCGCCACGCTCGAAAAAACCTCCGCGTTTTTCCTGAAGAAAACCGACACCGAGGCCCGCTTCAACCACGCCGAGCCGTTCTACAAGAGCATGAACCTCTACGTGATCGCCTTCTTCGTCGCGATCTTCTCCTGGCTCCGCTGGCCGGATACACTTGGGCGCATCGCCTTCTGGCTTATCACGCTCGCCTTCATCTCCACGACGATCGGCTTCCTCGCCCGCATGTGGATCGGCGGCTACGCGCCCGTCACCAATCTCTACTCCTCCGCCCTCTTCGTCGGCTGGGTCTCCGGCGGCCTCTGCCTCGTCCTCGAAGCCATCTACAAAAACGCCATCGGCAGCGTCGCCGCCGGCATGATCGGCTTCGGCACGCTCCTCATCGCCCACCACCTTTCCCTTTCGGGCGACACCCTCGAAATGATGCGCGCCGTGCTCGACTCGAACTTCTGGCTCGCGACCCACGTCATCACCGTCACCGCCGGTTACGGTGCCACCTTCCTCGCCGGGTTCCTCGCCATCATCTACATCTTCCGCGGCCTCTTCACTCGCTCGCTCGACAAAGCCACGGCCGACACGCTCACCCGCATGGTCTACGGCATCGTCTGCTTCGCCATGTTCTTCAGCTTCGTCGGCACCATCCTCGGCGGCATTTGGGCCGATCAATCCTGGGGACGCTTCTGGGGCTGGGACCCGAAGGAAAACGGTGCGCTCATCATCGTTATCTGGAACGCCATCATCCTCCACGCCCGCTGGGGCGGCCTCGTGAAACAACGCGGCATCATGGCCCTCGCCGTCTTCGGCAACGTCGTCACCGGCTGGAGCTGGTTCGGAACCAACCTCCTCGAAGTCGGCCTCCACAGCTACGGCTTCACCGACAACGGCGCCAAAACCCTTGGTATCTTCGTCATCGTCCAAGTCGCCATCATCGCTCTCGCGCTCATCCCGTTGGAAAAATGGCGCAGCTTCGCCCCCGCGAAGTCCGCCTGAGCGCGACGTCTCCCGGAATCGCTGCCGCTCGCCTCTTGCTCCTACGGCCGTCCGCCGTATGGTCGCGCGTCCCATGAAATTCACGCCCGCCAAGCCGCCGCTCACCGGCGAAACCCTCGATTCCCTCACGGAAAAACTCCGCGAGCGCGGCGAGCCGGCTTTCCGCGCGAAACAAATCCTCGACTGGGTCTACAAGAAACGCGCCCGCTCGTGGGACGACATGACCAACCTCTCGAAGCCCCTCCGCGCCTGGCTCGCAGAGACGTTCGAGCTCATGCCCGCCTCGCTCGTCCTCGGCAAACAATCAACCGACGTCACCGACAAACTCCTCCTCGAACTCGGCGACAAATCGCTCATCGAAACCGTCATCATCCGCGCTCCACAGGACGGTGTCGGTATCGAGCACTCCCGCAAAACCATCTGCATTTCCACCCAAGTCGGCTGCGCCATGGCCTGCGCCTTCTGCGCCAGCGGACTCGCCGGATGGAAACGCGACCTCAGCGCCGGCGAGATCGTCGCGCAGCTCCTTCAAGTCTGCTACCGCGAAGACAGCCGCACGGTCCGTGCACGCGAAGAACTCGCTTCATTCGACAACATCGTCGTCATGGGCATGGGCGAACCGCTCGCCAACTACGATGCGCTCATCCGCGCGCTCACGATCCTCAACGCCGAGTGGGGCCTCGGCTTCGGCGCCCGCCGCATCACGATTTCCACCAGCGGCCTCGTCCCGAAAATCCTAAAACTGGCCGACGAGCCGATGGGCTTCCGCCTCGCGATCTCGCTCCACGGCGCGACCGACGAAGTCCGCGAGAAGATCATGCCCGTCAACAAGGCGTATCCGCTTTCCAAGCTCATCCCCGCGATCAGCGCCTTCTCCGAAAAACACGGACGCATGGTCACGCTCGAGTTCATCCTCATCGAGGACGTCAACGACTCCATCGATCAAGCCGGTGAACTCCGCGACATCGCGCGCGACCTGCACGCGCACGTGAATCTGATTCCCTACAACACCGTCGAAGGCCTCCCCTGGAAACGCCCGAGCGTCCAACGCCAGGAAGACTTCGCCGACGTCCTCCGCGCCGCGCGCATCCCGGTCACTCTCCGCCGCGAAAAAGGCCACGACATCGACGCCGCCTGCGGCCAGCTCCGTCTCAAGACGGAGAAAGACCGCGAACTCGCGTCGGCTTAAAACAGCAGATCTTTTCCAGCGCGAAAAAGGCGGCTCCAGTTCGGAGCCGCCTTTCTTTTAGCGATTAAAATTTATCGCGGGATTACAGCGCCTGCGCGGCGGCGACCACAGCCTCGGTCGTGATGCCGAGTTCCTTGAAGACGATCGGGCCGGGAGCGCTGATACCGAAGCGGTCGATACCGACGACTTTGCCGTCGATGCCAACATACTGGTACCAAAGACCGGTGACACCGGCTTCAACCGCGACGCGCTTGCGGACAGCCTTCGGAAGAACCTCTTCGCGATACTCGGCTGACTGACGGTTGAAGCGTTCGAACGACGGAACGGACACCACGCGGGCGCCGCCACCGATCTGCTTCGCCGCAGCGACTGCGAGCTGCAGCTCGGAGCCGGAAGCGAGGAGGATGTGCGTGAGCTCGGACGTTTCCTTCACAGCGATGTACGCGCCCTTGAGCACGCCTTCACGGCGGGACTGAACGGGAATGTCGTTCAAGTTCGGCAGATTCTGGCGCGTGAGCGCGAGAAGCGTCGGGCCGTCGTTGCGCTCGAGGGCGGCAGCGAAGGCACCAGCGGCTTCCTCAGGATCAGCCGGACGAATGACGTCGAGATTCGGGATCACGCGGAGGCCGGAAACCGTTTCCACCGGCTGGTGGGTCGGGCCGTCTTCACCGACGCCGATCGAGTCGTGCGTGTAGATGTAGGTGACGGGCAACTTCGCGAGAGCAGCCAGACGCATCGAAGGACGCGAGTAATCGGCGAAGACGAGGAACGTCGCGCACGAGGTGCGGAAGATGCCGTCGTAGGCGATACCGTTGTTGATCGCGGCCATCGCGTGTTCGCGGATGCCGTAGCGGATGTTGCGACCGGCGCGGTTGGATTTGTCGAAATCCTTGTCCGCAGCGATGTAGTTGAGCGTCGAACCGTAGAGGTCGGCGCTGCCAGAAACGAAGAGCGGGACGGCAGCAGCGAGAGGCTGGAGCACGTCACGGCCAGCGGCGCGCGTGGCGAGCTTCGCATCGGCCGGGAACTGCGGGATCTTCGCGAGAAGATCGGTGGCGCTGATGGCGGCGTTGCGCGACTCAAGAAGCGCAGCTTTCTCCGGGTTGGCAGCGGCCCAAGCTTCGAAGGTTTTGCCCCAGGCTTTGTACGCGCGGATAAGGCGCTTCTTGTGCTTCGCGAAGTACTCGCGGACGTCGTCGCTGACATAGAAATGTTCAGCGGGAAGGCCGAGACCGGCGCGAGCGGCGTCGGAGAACTTGGCGCCGCCTTCGCCGTGGCCCTTCTGCGTGCCTTGGACTTCGGGGATACCTTTGCCGATGATCGTCTTGGCGACGATGAGCTGGGGCTTACCGGAGGTGGCTTTCTTGGCCTTGTTAACGGCCTTCAAGATCGCGGCTTGGTCATGGCCGTCGGCGAGGAGTTGAACGTCCCAGCCGATGGACTTGAAGCGCTTGATGACGTCTTCGCTCTGCGACTTGTCGGCCATCGCGTCGAGGGTCACGTCGTTCGCGTCATAAATGAGGATCAGGTTGTCGAGGCCCTGGTGGCCGGCAAAGGCGACGGCTTCGAGGGCGACGCCTTCCTGCATGCAACCGTCACCGGCGAGGGTGATGATGTGGTTGTCGAAGATCTTGTGCTCGGCAGTGTTGAAACGCGCTTCGGCCATCTTGCCGGAGACGGCGTAACCGACGGCGTTGGCGATACCCTGGCCGAGCGGGCCGGTGGTGGCCTCGACGCCGGGGGTCTCATGAAACTCGGGGTGGCCGGGAGTCTTGCTGTGGAGAGCGCGGAAGTTCTTCAACTCATCGAGCGAGAGATCGTAGCCACTGAGGTGCAGCCAAGTGTAGATGAACATCGAACCGTGACCGGCGGAGAGGATGAAGCGGTCGCGATTGAGCCACTTGGGGTCGTCAGGATTGTGGACGAGGGCGTTGCCGAAAAGGACGGCGCCGATCTCGGTCGCACCGAGCGGCAGGCCGAGGTGGCCGGAAGAACATTTGTGGACGGCATCGATGGCCAGGCCACGGGCTTGAGCGCACGCTTTCGCGAGAATTTCAGTTTCGAGTTTCATGTGGAAAGTGGAGTTCGAGTGAGATTTCGCGCGGACAGGAGCGCGAAACGTAGAAAGTGAGGCATTAAGTCGCCTCAACGGTTCGGTGGAAGCCGAAAGTCGGGAAATCCGGACAACAAAAAAGCGAGCCGGTGAGGGCTCGCTTGAAAGAGTTAAACCGCATCGCGAACGATGCGTGATTAGTTGGCGGCGACGGCAGCTTCGGTCTGGCGCTTGGCTTTGACGGCCACAGCGGCTTTGCCGAGACGGTCGCGGAGATAATAAAGGCGGGCCTTCATGTTCTCGGACTCCTTCTCGATCTCGATCTTCTCGATGTTCGGGGAGTTGACCGGGAAAACGCGCTCAACGCCTTCGCCGTAGCTGATACGACGGACGGTGAATGCCTCGTGGATGCCAGTGCCTTTGCGGGCGATGACGATGCCAGCGAAAATCTGGACGCGCTCTTTGTCGCCCTCGCGGACCTTGGTGTGAACGCGGACGCCATCGCCAACCTTGAAGGGAGGGAGGTCGCTTTTCACTTGGTGGGCGGTGATTTCTTTAATGACGGGATTCATGACGGTGTTTTTCGAATAAATCTGGGCGAACCTGGCGTGTTTTCTCCAACTGCTGCGCGTGTCGCCACTTTTCGATTTTGCGGTGATCTCCTGAGAGAAGCACTTCGGGCACTGACATGCCTCGGAATTCGGCGGGACGCGTGTATTGAGGAAAGTCGAGCAACGTGCCGGTGTGAGATTCGTGCGTCAATGACTTTTCTTCTCCCAAAACACCGGGAATGAAGCGACTGAGTGCATCGATCACAACAGCGGCCGCGAGCGTCCCATTTGTGAGCACGTAATCGCCGATACTGATCTCCTGATCGATCACTTTGTCGCGGATGCGCTGGTCGATGCCTTCGTAATGACCGCTCAGGAAAATCACGTGCTGCTGCACGGCGAGATCCTGCGCGATGGCCGGAGTAAGCGGCACACCATCGGGCGTCAGATAGATGCGTCGGCAACCCGGCGTCTGGATCTGCTCCATCGCCGCGAAAACCGGATCGGGTTTCATGACCATCCCTGCTCCACCGCCGAACGGCCGATCATCGGCGGTCTTGTGCTTATCGGTGCACCACGCGCGCAAGTCGTGGATTTTGACCGAGAGAAGGTTAGCCGCGATGCCCTTGCCTAAAATGCTCTCGGTCAGCACGCCATCGAGCATTCGCGGGAAAAGCGTCAGCAGATCGATGTGAAGCGGCATGGGCGTGAATCGGGCCGGAGTCGGGCAAAAAAAATCGCCCGGGCCTGAAGCCGGGGCGATTAAAGTAAAAAACTCGGCGGGCCTTAGGCGGCGGGAGCAGCCTTCTTGGCTTTGTTGATCAGGCCGCGAGCGGTGTCGGTGGCGACGGCGCCCTTGCTCAACCAGTATTCCGCGCGAGCGAGATCGAGAACGAGCGGCTGGCTCTTGGCCTGGGGGGTGTACGTGCCCAGCAATTCGACCGGACGGCCGTCACGACGGGAGCGGGCCTCAGCCACGACAACGTGGTAGATGGGTTTATGAACGGCGCCGATGCGCGAGAGACGGATTTTGAGAGCCATGTGAAATGGTTTTCGAGCGGTTACGTATTTGGAAAAGCCGAGGAATTCACCGGCGCGCCATAACCTTGTCAAGGCCCGACATGGGCTTTTGTTGCGGGCTTGACCGTGTTCGTGGGCGCCGCGAACGTCCGCGCCTTATGCTCAAAGCAGGCATCGTCGGCCTCCCTAACGTAGGCAAGTCCACTCTCTTCAACGCCCTCACTCGCTCCCGCAAGGCCGAGGCCGCGAACTATCCGTTCTGCACCATCGATCCCAATGTCGGCGTCGTCACCGTGCCCGACGACCGCGCCTACGTTCTCCAGAAGATCGCGAAGACCAACGTCGTGATCCCCGCCGCGATGGAGTTCGTCGACATCGCCGGTCTCGTGAAAGGCGCGAGCCAGGGCGAAGGCCTCGGCAATCAGTTCCTCGCCAACATCCGCGAAACCGACGCCATCGTGCACGTCGTGCGCTGCTTCGAAGACAGCGACATTCTCCATACGATGGGCAACGTCGATCCCGTGCGTGATATCGAAGTGATCACTACAGAACTGATCCTCGCCGACCTCGATGCCGTCACCAAACGCATCGACAAAACGCAGAAGAAAGCAAAGTCCGGCGACAAAGAAGCGCAGGCCGAAGTCGCGCTGCTCGAACGCCTCAAGCCGCACCTCAACGAGAATAAGCCGGCCAACATTCTCCCGGCGACCGACGAAGAGAAAAAACTCATGCAGCTTTTCCAACTCCTCAGCGGCAAGCCCGTGATCTACGCGTGCAACGTCGCCGAGAGCGATCTCGCCACCGCCGAGCAGAATCCGTTCGTGCAGAAAGTCGCAGAGTTCGTGAAGCAACACCACGACGCCGCCTACGTGCCGATCAGCGCGCGCATCGAAGCCGAGCTCATCGATCTCTCGCCTGAAGAGGCCAAAGGATTCCTCAAGGATCTCGGCGTAGACGACTCCGGTGTTTCCACGCTCATCCGCGCAACCTACGCGCTGCTCGGCCTGCAGACTTACTTCACCGCCGGTGAAAAAGAAGTCCGCGCATGGACGATCAAAAAAGGATTCAAAGCTCCGCAGGCCGCGGGCGTCATCCACACGGATTTCGAAAAGGGCTTCATCAAAGCCGAAGTTGTTTCCTACGCCGACCTCACCCGCTTGGGCAGTACCGCTGCCGCGCGCGACGCGGGCAAGTACCGTCTCGAGGGAAAAGAATACGTTTTCCAAGACGGCGACGTCGCTCTTTTCCGCTTCAACAACTGACCCGAATACTCGTACACGGCTTCATCGCTTCGCGTGAAGCTTTCTTCCCGCGCCGGTTGACGCAGCCGTATCCACTCTTACTCGTTCAGCAGCATCTCAACAAAACCACCACTCCTCATCATGGCCTACGAACTCCCGAAACTGCCTTACGCCAACGACGCTCTCGTCCCGCACATCGATGCGAAGACGATGGAAATCCACCACGGCAAGCATCACCAGGCTTACATCACCAACGCCAACAATCTCCTCAAGGATCACCCCGCCCTCGCCGCGCTCGACGTCAACGCGCTCATCACTGACCTGAGCAAGGTCCCTGACGCAATCCGCCCCGGAATCCGCAACAACGCCGGCGGCCACAGCAACCACGCCTTCTTCTGGACCATCCTCGGCCCCGGCAAAGGCGGCGCTCCCAAGGGCACACTCGCCGACGCGATCAACGCCACCTTCGGCAGCTTCGATAAATTCAAAGAAGAGTTCACCAAAGCCGCCACCACCCGCTTCGGCTCCGGCTGGGCCTGGCTCTACGTCGGCGCGGATAAGAAACTCGCCGTAGGTTCCACCGCCAATCAAGACAGCCCGCTCATGGGCAAGGCCGTCGCTGGCATCGAAGGCAAACCCGTCATCGGCCTCGATGTCTGGGAACACGCCTACTACCTCAACTTCCAAAACCGCCGCCCCGACTACATCGCCGCCTTCTGGAATGTCGTCGACTGGGACGCCGCCGAGAAGAACTTCGCCGCCGCTTCCGCTTAAGCGACGTCTCACGCATCGATTTCAAAGCCGCACTCTCACAGGTGCGGCTTTTTGGTGCACAAAAAAGCGCGGTCGCAGCACCGCGCTCCATTGAAGATAAGATTTTGCGGAAGCTTACTGCATCCAAGGATTCCCCTTCTCCGAAGAGACCGCGGCAATAACCGTGGATTTGCCCGTCTCCGTATCGAGAATGCAAAGACGACGGTTGTTAGCCGAGCGCGCCGTGTAAACCACGTGACGGCCATCGGCCAGCCACGATGGCTCGATGGCATCGAACGGAGCATTCGAAACCTTTTTGCTCTGGCCTGTTCTCAAATCGAGAACCGCGAGCTGATAACGTTTCCCTTCGGCCATCGTAAATACGATCTTGTTCGGGTCCGCCCGACTCCAATCGGGCTCCGCGCAATACCGGCTGATGCCACTGGTAACACGCTGAGCCGAGCCACCACCTGCGGGCATAATGTAGAGTTGTGGTCCCGGTTCGCCGGCAAAAACAATACGCGAACCATCAGGAGAAAAACAGGGCGACGACTTCACGCCAGCAGTACTTGTGCGCTTCGCGACACCGCGCCCCTGCGCGTTGCTCACATAAATGTCGGGATTGCCACCACCGCTAAGCACCATGACGACCTGCGAACCATCCGGACTGAAACGCGCACCGCTGTTGGTGCCCTTGAAACTCACAAACGTGTTCCAGCGCCGCGCCGCCAGATCGATCACAAAAATATCCGGAAACCCAGATTTGAAGAAACTGGTGTAGAGCAGCCGCGTGCCGTCCGGCGACCAGCGAGGAGAAAGAACATTGGATTTCTGGCTGGTGACAGCTGTTGCGTCGCCGAGGAAAAGATCGCTCACATAAATCTCATCGCTGCCGCTGCGATTGCTCACAAACGCCAGCCGCGAGGCGAAAAAACCGTTGAGTCCGCTCGTCGCTTTCACCGCCAGATCGGCCGCCCGATAAAGTGCGTTGCGTGTGTTCGAGCCGCTTGCCACCTGGGTCATCACTGCCGTGCCGCCACGGCGGACATCCACACGTACCTGCGTAGGGGATACACTGGCAAAACTGATTTCATATGCACCGCCGCTCGCGACGAGCCGGTAGCGGCCATGAACGTCGAAGGCCTTGCGCGCCAGCGACGCGAGTTCGCCTTCACCGGAAATGGAAACGGCGATGGTATTTGCGCCTGACACAACGATCGGCCCGATGTCCGAGCCACCCTGCGCCCGCGAAGTGGAAGCCGCCGCCACCAACCCGAGGCATGCGACGAAAACAGTGAGGAATTTTTGCATGAAAAGAAAGGGATGCTAAACAGTGAGTGAGGTTCCGGCATTTCTATTTACAGCCGCGCGGGCCATAACAACGTCAAAACCTCACCGCCTTCAAAAACACCAGCGACCTCCCGACACCGTGACACCCGACGCGATCAAAGAAATTCTCAAGCAAGTGAAGTATCCCGGCTTCAGCCGCGACATCGTGTCGTTCGGGCTCGTCCGCTCCGCCGCTTTCGCCGATGGAGTCGCCAAAGTCTCCCTGGCGCTCAACACCGCCGATCCGAAAATTCCGCTGCACCTCAAAAACGAGGTCGATAAGTGCCTGCGCGCACAGCCCGGCATCACCGCCACGCTGATCGATGTCGCGGTCACTGCCCCCAAGACCACGACTCCGGCAGGCGGCGGCAATCTTGCCGGAGGCAAACCCGCGGGCATCGCACATTCTGTCGCCATCGCTTCAGGCAAAGGCGGCGTCGGCAAATCCACCTTCTCCGTCAACCTCGCCGCCGCCCTCGCCCAACTCCTCACCGCCCAAGGCCGCCCCGGCCGCGTCGGCTTGATGGATTGCGATATCTACGGCCCATCGGTGCCCCTCATGATGGGCATCAACGGCCGCCCCACGGTCGAAGGCGACTCCATCATCCCGCTGGAAAACCATGGCGTAAAAGTCATGAGCATGGGCTTCCTCGTGGACGACAACACCCCCGTCGTCTGGCGCGGCCCGATGATCATGAAGACTATCCAGCAATTCGTCCAAAACGTGAAATGGGGCGAACTCGATGTCCTTCTCGTCGATCTGCCACCCGGCACGGGCGACGCGCAACTCTCGCTCGTCCAAACCATGCCGCTCGACGGTGCCGTGCTCGTCACCACACCCCAACTCGCCGCCACTCAGATCGCGCGCAAAGGCGGACTCATGTTCCAAAAGGTCAATGTGCCCATCCTCGGCGTCGCCGAAAACATGAGCTACTTCCTCGATCCCGCGGGCAATCGCCACGCGCTCTTCGGCGAAGGCGGCGGCGCCAAAACCGCCGACACGCTCGGCACCAGCCTGCTCGGCCAGATCCCGCTTATATCCGAGATCCGCGCCGGAGGAGACAGCGGCACGCCTATTGTCGTCAGTCAGCCGGATAGCACCGCCGCTCGCACCTTCCGGGATATTGCCGAAGCCATGCTTGGCCGCCTTAACAAACCAGCCCCAGTTACCAGCGGCTGAGTGCATCAGGCTCTGGATGTTTCACCCGGGGTCCGGCTTCCCATTTCCCGAGTAATATGCCAGCAGTTTTTCGGTAAATTTTCTCCCGCCAGCCGCGGAGTTGACAGGCATTATCACGAACCTACGTTTCGTGTCAGAAACATGACGCTCACCCAGGCAACGGTTCCGGCGGATTCCTGTCCGCAAGCAGACTTCACCGTAGCCGATCGTCCTTTTCTATACCTGCCTGCAGGTCCAACTCCTTTTTAGAAATTGGCGAAAATCAGTGCCGTGAGTCGCCATAACCCAGCTCTCGCTTAGTCTTAATCCAAGTCCTCGCCGTGGTAGCTATGACCGATACTTCTCCCAAATCCTCCGAACCGTCCCGGGATTTCGTAAAGCAATCGAGCCTTTACCAGGAGTTTCTCGCCGAACGGGAGGAGATCCTTCGCCACAAGTGGATCGAGTCAGAACGCCTCGGCCACGACATCGGTTTCGAACGCGCCCTCCTAGACTGGATCCGCAAACACCGCGAAGCTTGGCGCTCCGCCCGCCGCTCTCAGACGCACTCCCCCATTCCACCTCAGACAGCCTCCGCATCCTCATCCGCCTCCAAAGAGCAGTCGGCCGGAAAATAAAAAAGCCCGGCGATAAAGCCGGGCTTTGAAAATAGCGCGAGATCAGCGGATTACTTGATCTCTTTGTGCAGCGTGTGGCGCTTGAGGAAGGGATTGTACTTCTTCTTCTCGATGCGCTCGGTGACGGTCTTCTTGTTGCGCTTGGTGAGGTAGCGCGAAACAGGCTTACCCTCTTTCTTGGCTTCGGTGCATTCCAGGGTGACGACTTCTTGCATGGTTATAAAAGGTTGAAAGGTCGAAGAAACCTCCCGCCACCATGGCGCGCAACCCTAAACTTTAACGCTGCACAGCTTGTTCCACCGTTCCTGCGGCCTCTGCTTTCCGGCGAAACACCAGATCCCACATCCAGCCAAACAGAGGCTCCCAACGCTTGCGCTGCGACTCCGTCACAGCGCCCATGGCAAGCACGACAACAAGAATGGCCACGATAGGCGTCCACTCCCGCCCCTTCACCATGTAAGGGGGGAACACGGCTGAAGCCAAAACCACCAGCGGCGCATGATAGAGATAGAGCGAGAATGTATGCCCCGCGAACCAGCGAGTCGGGCGATAAAGCACACCCGGTATCCGCGCCTCGCCAACTGCCCGGTTAAAAAACCAAATGACCGCCGCCCACCCGATTGCAGCGACCAAATCGCTGCCAGCGGCACCGGCAAAATACCAGGGATGAGCCCCGTGCGTCGCTGGCCAGTCGGGCAGAAATCTCAGCACAGCCACCACGGTTGCCGCCGATAAAATCAATCCGCACCACGCCAGCACACGCGACACCGGCCAGCGGTCGCGCACGCCATAAGCAACTGCGCCCACTATCCACGTCGGCAAAAGCATCAGCACATTCGGTCCGGCCACGAGCGCGCCCAAGATCAGGCACGTCCATTTCACACGCGGCGATTTCACGTAGAGCGCCAGGCCGAATAACAAATAGTACCAAGCCTCGTATCCAAGCGACCAGAACGGCGTGTTGGTCGGCGGCGACAGCTCCATGAACCAGACTTCGTTCATAAACACCGCCGATGCCGCAAACCGCGCCCACGGATAGGCCCGCTCGTATCCCGCATAAAATTCAGGCTCCAATCCGCGCCCCGCTAGCCACAGAAATCCCGTCAGCAAAAGCGCAGGAATCACCACCGAGTAGAGCCTGGATAATCGCGCCACCGCATACTGCCGCGCATCCCGCGATCCATCGCGCGTAGTATGTGCGATCACATAACCCGACAGCACAAAGAAAACGATCACCGCATCGTGCGCCCACACCTGCATCGGGCCCATCATCGCCGGATTCCAATAGTTCGTCGTGTGCGCGAAAAAAACCACCAGCGCCGCCGTCAGTCGCAGGACATCCAGAAAAAGTGAAGTCGCGCGCGTCATGTCAGACCGGCCGCCGCTGCGCTCACTTGACCCCCATGCCCTTTTCCATGAGCGGCAGCATCACGCCACGGCGAAACAGTGTCACCTGCCCCGTGCTCGACGAAACCACGATCGCGATCGCCTGCGTTGCCACCGAAACCGCAGCCCCCGCCGCATGACGGCTGCCCAGCCCGCTCGGCAGCGTATGATCGCTATCCGTCGCCTGAATAAGGCTTCCCGCAGAAATCACCACGCCATCGCCACGAATCACAAACGCCCCGTCGATGGACGAAAACTCCTTCACCGTCTCATCCATAAAAGGATTCAGAATATTCCGATCCTCCTCTTTGTAACCGTAAAATGGATTCAGCACGAGCGGCTTGGTCAGCTTCTCCACGCTGGCCGTATCTCCGATGACAAACAGACATCCCACAGGCTTTCCTTCGCGCCCTTCAACCGCCAGCTCCGTGGCGACCGCGACCACGCGTTCCAGCACCTCGGCCTTCACATCCTCGGGCAACAAATCCGTGTGCCCCGTGAGCAGGGTCTGAAACTCCCGCTCCACATCGACCACGACCAGCGTGTCAAACTGGTTGCTCCCACCGATCCCACCGATGCAACAGATCCGGTCGTTGAACGAAATCACCCCGCGCGTAAGCGCCACAAGCATTGCGCTGCGCAACTGCGCCAGACGTTGGGTTGAAAACGAACGCACCTGAATGGTCTCTGCGAACCCGCTCTCATCGTTGTCCCCATCGATTAGGTTGCGCGTCACCAGCAGCGCCTTCGCATCCGATGTCCAGCTGCCATGCTCGATACCACCGGTGAACGTATCGCCAAAAACCATGATCGCCGAGCAATCCGTTCCCTTGGCCACCCGGTCGGCCTGCCGGATCATCATGCGATTGATGCGGCTCTGCTGGGCCTGTACCGGCCGCGCGGTGATACCGCTCATCGCCGCTTCCAGACGATCGCTCAGATCGTCCAGCGATGGAGCCTCGATCAGCGTCCGGACGACATCGTGGTCCTGCACCAGCCGCGCGATCGACGCCAGCACTTGCAGGTAGTCGCGCGCCTTCTCGTCGGCGAGCAGCATCAAAATCAACTTCACCGGCTCATCCGACTTCGTGCGCTCGTGCTTCACGCCACTCCGGCTCCGGCCGATCGCCAGAATGTACCGGCGCTTCATCTTCACACGCACGTGCGGCAACGCCACGCCCGCTCCCAGATACGTCGTCATCGTGCTCTCGCGTTGGAGCAATCCGCGCAGCAGCACGTCTCGTTTTAGCTCCGGCGAGCGATTGATCGAAACATCGAGCAACTCCTCGAGCGCGCCCTTCAGGTCTGTACTCCGCAGATCGATGATGCGGCTGCGCGCGATGATTTTCTCCAGCCGCATGATAAATGTCTGCGTTCAGCGCCTCAGCACGTCACTTCTCCCAATCGAGCGCGCCCTTCTTCACTTCGTAGATCAGCCCGAGCACCAGCACGCCGATGAAAAACATAATCGGTCCGAGGATCGAGATGTGGCTCGCCAGAAAATCGCGATAGATGAAAGCCCAAGGAATCAGAAAAACGACTTCGATATCGAAAAGGATGAAGAGCATCGCCGTGACATAGAACTTCACCGAGAAGCGCGTGTGCACGATGCCGTCGCCTTTCACTCCGCACTCGTAGGCGGAGTCCTTGATCTTGTTCTTCGCCGCACGCTGGCCGATCAGATGGCTCGCACCAATCACCGCGATGGCGATGCCTGCGGCGAGGCAGATTTGAATCAGGATCGGCAGATAGTCGGCGTGAGACATGTCGCGCTAAAAGTGGCCGCACTCCTTCCAGCGTGACAAGGGGATTTTCCGGGGAAAATCCATCGTTCTCCCCTTACTCGCCCACTCGGATCACCCGCCCGGAAGTCGCCTTCGACGAACCCACACCCAGCGTCTCGGCAAAATCCAGCGTGCGGATCTCCTCCGAAACCGGCTTGAAGCCCGCCCGCTCGCGCCAGCGATTGATGCGGGCCAGCATGAACGAATCGAGCGCCACTGGATCCGCGCTCAACCACACGAGCGGCTCCGAAACCGTGTACAAGGAGTTAAAATACGGCCCACCGATAAACTGATAGTGCTCCAAGCTCGCGATCGTGAACACCCACGTCTGACGCAGCTCCGGGATCGCGCTCATCTCGGCAACCGCTGCGGGCGCGTTCGCCGGGCTGCGGAAGAAACGCGCCGTATTGCTGGCGTTCCAAAGCGTGGCATTCACCAGTGCGCCGTTCACGCCGAGATACTGGTGATCCGTGTAGACCGGCAGGTTGATCCAGAAGTCCGCGTCCAGAAACAGCGGCGTAGCCAGGAAGCTCTTACGGTCCTGCTCCTTCGTCGTATTCGCATCGACACCCTCGACGCTCTTCTCCGCAAAGATCGGATCGAAACGTGACGGGAGCGGGCTGTCGTAGAACCACACCGGGTCATAATAACGTCCCGACTCCAACACGTAGAACGGATGCCCCTTGAACGGCGACTGCCCCGTCACGAGCGACGGCAGATAACCGGTCATGCGCAGGCGCAGTTGATTCAACCCCACCAAAAAAATGCCTTCCTTTTCAAAACCCCGCCGCTCCAGCGCACCGATCACCGCTTTCACCAACGCCACCGGCGTCGCCATGCCCGGACCGGAGTCCGTGTAGATTTTCAACCCCACTTTTTTCTTTTCGCCAGGTACCAGTTTGCGCCCGCTGCCCGCCTCGTACTTGGCGATCAACATCTCCACTTTCGCTGCATACGCACCGTCATCGAACGCCGGAAGCGTAGCCTCCCAAACCGGGAGCGGGGCCGGGGCTGCGGACTGCGCCCAAGCGGACGGAACGAGCACCGCAAAAGCGGCCAGAAAAAGGGAGAAAGCGAACCCCGGTTTCGAAAAATGCATGAGGAAGTGTGTAGCCAAGCGCGGCAAAAAGTTTCCGAAAAGCGCGGTACTTGACAGAACCCCCACCCGGTTAAAAGTGCAAACTTCACTGCGCCCGCCGCTCTCGAAACGCCTTCCATGCCCGCCATCAAACCGACCTGTATCCGCGACCTGAAGTTTCGCGTGAACATCGTAGATGTGGTCTCCCGGGTCGCCACGCTCCGAAAGGCAGGCAGCCGATTCAAGGGCCTCTGCCCCTTTCATCAGGAAAAGTCGCCGTCCTTCCACGTCGATCCCGACAAGGGCTTCTACAAGTGCTTCGGCTGCGGAAAAGCGGGAGACATCATTTCATTCGTCCGCGAGACCGAGCAGCTGAACTTCACGGAAGCCATCGAAGCTCTCGGCCAGCGCTTCGGCGTTCCCATCGAGTACGAGGAAGGCTCCGGCCCAACGCGCGAGGAACGCTCGCTCCGTCAGGAAATTTTCGATCTCCACGAAGTCGCCGCCGAGCATTTCCACCAAGTCTTCAAAACCACCGCCCCCTCCGGGGACTACATGCGGGAATACTGGCAGAAGAAACGCCGCTTCCCGATGGAGATCGCCGACGAATTCAAGATCGGCGCCGCCGATCCCAACGACAACTCCCTCGCCGCCGCTCTTCTCAAAAAGAAATTCTCCGAAGACGCCCTCCGCCAGTGCGGTCTCTTTTTCGTCCGCGAAGGCAGCCTCATCACGCTCGGCGCGCTCAAACCCCGTTTCCGCGGCCGCCTGATGATTCCCATCCGCGACCACCAAGGCCGCGTCGTCGCCTTCACCGCCCGCCAGACCGACCTCACACCGCAGGACGACCCCGCCCGCGAGGCTAAATACGTCAACTCCCCCGAGACCCCGATCTTCACCAAGGGTAATCTCCTCTTCAACCTCGACCGCGCTCGCACCGCCGTCGGCGAGGGCCATCCATTCGTCATGGTTGAAGGCCAACTCGATGCCCTCCGCTGCTGGCAAGTCGGCCTCAAAACCGCCATCGCCCCCCAAGGCACCTCGATCACCGACGGCCAGCTCATCCTCCTCCGCCGCTATCACCCGCAGGTCGAGTGCTTCTTCGACAGCGATTCCGCCGGTCAAAAAGCCGCTCTTCGCTTCCTCCCGATGGCGCTCAAAGCCGGCCTCGAGATCCGTTTCCTCGCCGCTCCCGGCGACGGCAAAGTGGATCCTGACGTCCTCTTTCTCGAACGCGGTCTCGCCGCCTACGACGAAGTCAAACGCGGCGCCCTCAGCGCCATGACGTTCGCCACGCGCAGCATTCTGCCCGCCCCCGAAACCGCTTCGGCCGAGCACAAAACCCGCGCCAGCCAGAGCCTCTTCGAAATCATCTCCGCCACCGAATCCGAGACCACGCGCGCCCAGTTCCTCGACGAGATCGCCGCCAATCTCCGCCTCCCCAGCTCCGCCATTCACCGCGATTTCGACGCCTTCAAACGCCGCCAGCACAACAAACTCGCCCCCGCAGCTCCCACGCCACTTCCGGACTCCCAGCCCTTCCCCGTCGCCACCAAAATCACCGACACCACCAACACCCCCGAGCACCATCTGTTGCTCATGTGCCTCCACTTCGAGCATCTCGGTAAACCCCTCAGCACCGTCCTCCCTCACGACTGGATCGACGCCTCCCACCTCCCCGGTAACCTCCTTAACCGCTTCCTCGCCGAGTTCGAGCACGACGCCTGGCCCGGCCGCGACCACCTCGACAGCCTCCTGGAAAATCCCGAAGAAAAAACGCTGGTCGCCTCGCTTCTTTTCGATGCCCCGCGTACAGAAGAACCCGTCCGTGCCGTTAATCAGGCACTCACTCAAATCCGCGCCCGTTTCCTCGAACCGCAACTCCGTCAAATAGAACTTGCTCTAGCCACCCACGGTCCGGACAGTAACTTTGACGCACTTTCTCTCATAAAACAACGCACCGAACTCCAGCGACAGCTGCGAGCGCCCTTTGGGCTGCCCGCCGCTGTCTGATTGCTTTTCCCAGATCTACACCATGCCGCGCAAAGCCAAGTCAGCCGAATCCGACACGCACTCAGAAGCCGTTGAAAACGCCATCGAACGCACCCAGAACGCCTCCGCTGAGGGCGGCACCCCCGGCGCAGACCTCGCTCCCGGCGGCATTAACGACAAGATCCGCAACCTGATCCGCCTCTCGAAGGAGCAGGGCTACCTCACCTTCGACGACATCAACGAAGCCCTCCCCGAATCCGTCGAAAACCAGGAGGAAATCGATAACGTCCTCTCCATCCTTCAGAATCTCGAAATCGAAATCCTGGAGCCCGATCAGGTCGAAGACTACAAGCAGCGCCAGGAAGAGGCCGAAGAGGAAGAATCCCGCACCTCTCAAAACGACATCTTGGACGACCCAGTCCGCATGTACCTCAAGCAGATGGGCCAGGTCCCGCTGCTAACCCGCGAGCAGGAAGTCGAAATCTCCAAACGCATCGAAAACGCCGAGCTCAAGGCCCAGGAAGCCCTCTTCGAAGCCGCCATCGTCGGCCGCTACATCGGCACCCTCGGCGCCAAGCTCCTCAATCGCGAAGAGCGTTTCGACCGCGTCGTCATCGACAAAAAGATCGAGAGCCGCGAAGCCTATTTCAAAAACCTGCCCAAGCTCGTCGAGGGCACACAGGACGGCGAAGCTAATGTCGCCGATGCCTGGGAAGAGTATCTGAAAACCAAGGACGAGGCGGGCAAAAAGAAAGTCTTCGCCAAATTCAAGAAACGCGAAAGCGCCTACAAGGCCCACTTCGGCAAATTCTTCTTCAAGCTCAAGGTCTACGAAGAGTACCTCGAGCAGATCAACCCCCTCCTCACCGAGATCGAGCACGTCTTCTCGCAGATCGACCGCGCCAAGCACCCGAAGACCAAGAAAGACGCCGCGATCGACACCAAGCCGCTCAACGCCCGCCTCAAGCAGATCGAGGCCGAGCAGCGCGTCTCCGCCCAGCAGCTCATCGAGATCGTCAAGCAGACCAACGTCCACGTCCGCGAGGCCCACAAAGCCAAGACCGAGATGGTCGAGGCCAACCTCCGTCTCGTGATCTCCATCGCGAAGAAGTACACGAACCGAGGCCTCTCCTTCCTCGACCTCATCCAAGAGGGTAACATGGGCCTCATGAAGGCTGTGGAAAAGTTCGAGTACCGCCGCGGCTACAAGTTCTCCACCTACGCCACGTGGTGGATCCGCCAGGCCATCACCCGCTCCATCGCCGATCAGGCCCGCACCATCCGCATCCCGGTCC
>CBINDC010000022.1:0-51718 GCA_966249325.1 uncultured Nibricoccus sp.
CCTGGGCGTTGGCGGCGACCTGCTTGAGCGGGCCTTCGCCGTAGAGGTGCTGCGAGCCGCAGACGAACCAGATTTCGGGAGTGGTCAGGTTAACTAGGGACATAGTGGTAAGAGGAGTAAGAGGTGTAAGTGGTAAGAGGAGTAAGGGGCGGACGTGGTGGGCGGTGGTTGGGTTAAGCGCGAAGACGCGAAGACGCTAAGGTCGGAGGGAGGAATCGGATTTTTAACCGCAGAGGACGCGGAGAGCGCAGAGATCGGAGGACGGAATTTTTAACAGAGGTAACGGAGGAAACAGAGAGAGAGAGAGAGCGGAGGTGAAGTCGGGTCTCTGTTATCTTTGTTTCCTCCTATGAAATTCTGAGGGTGTCGTGCGGTTTGGAGTCCAACCGGCGCGTTAGGGACAACGCGCCCTACCTTAGGAATGTGACGATTCTTTGAGCGTGAGGAGGTCTTTCATCACGTTGCTCAGGTCGGCAGATTTGTTGCGGCCGCCGAGGCTGTCGTGGAGCTGGCGATAGAGCGCGTAGAGTTGGTCGTAGATTTTGCGGTTCGCGGCGATGGGCTTGTAGGTGACCTTCTTGAGCGAGGTCATCTTCTTTTGCGCGGTGGGGAAATCCTTGTGCGCGCCGGCGAGGACAGCGGCGGAGACGGCGGAGCCGAGGGCGCAGGCTTGGCTCGAGCCGGCGACGAGCATGGTGCAGCCGGTGACGTCGGCGTAGATCTGCATGAGCAGCGGATTCTTTTCCGCGATGCCGCCGGCGCAGACGACACGCTCGATCGGGACGCCGTATTCTTTAATGCGCTCGATGATGGCGCGGGCGCCGAAGGCAGTGGCTTCGATGAGGGCGCGGTAGATTTCGGCGGGCGTGGTGTGGAGCGTCTGGCCGAGCATGAGGCCGGTGAGGCGCTGGTCGACGAGGATGGTGCGGTTGCCGTTGTTCCAGTCGAGGGCGAGCAGGCCGTGCTGGCCGGGCTTTTGTTTCGCGGCCTCGGTGGTGAGCGTGGCGTGGAGTTTCGCGTCTTTGAGCACGCCTTCGACATACCACTTGAAGATGTCGCCGACGGCGGACTGGCCGGCCTCGATGCCGTAGAAGCCGGGGAGGATGGCGCCTTTGACGATGCCGCAGATGCCGGGGATGTCGGGGACGTTTTTGTCGGCGGATACGACGCCGCAGTCGCATGTCGAGGTGCCGATGACTTTGACGAGGGTACCTTCCTTCACGCCACAGCCGATGGCGCCGTAGTGGACATCCATCTCGCCGATGGCGATCGGGATGCCGGCGGGGAGGCCGAGCTTCTTGGCCCATTCGTCGCCAAGCTGGCCGGCGGCGGTGCTGGCGTCGTGGGCTTTCTCATACAAACGGTCGCGCAAGTCGGCGAGTTTCGGATGGAGAAGCTTCAGGAATTCCTTGTCGGGAAGACCGCCCCAGTCTTCGGCGTAGAGGGCTTTGTGGCCGGCGCAGCAGACGCCGCGGACGACTTTGGTGGGGTCGTTAACGCCAGCGAGCACGGAGGGAATCCAGTCGGCGAGTTCGACCCAGGAGTAGGCGGCGTCGAACACTTTGGGAGCGACGAAGAGGCAGTGCCAGAGCTTGGACCAGAACCATTCGGAGGAGTAGGTGTTGCCGCACTTGGCGATGTATTGCGGGCGGTGCTGGGCGGCGAGCTCGGTGATCTTGGCGGCTTCGCGCCAGCCGGTGTGGTCTTTCCAGAGCCAGCATTGGGCGTGGAGGTTTTTCGCCCACTTCTTGTCCTGCGCGAGGGCGCGGTTGGATTTGTCGACCGGGATGGGGCTGGAGCCGGTGGTGTCGACGCCGATGCCGATGATTTTGTCGGCCTTGAAACCGGGTTTCTTTTTCGCGGCGGCGAGGGCGGCCTTCACGCTCTTCTCGAGGCCGAAGAGATAGTCGCCGGGGTGCTGGCGGGCAAGATTGTGGTCCTTCGGGTCGAGGAGAATGCCTTGCGAGCCGGAGGGATAGTTGACGACGGCGGAGCCGAATTCGGTGCCGTCAGAGGTGCGGACGATGAGAGCGCGGACGGAGTTGGTGCCGTAGTCGATGCCGAGGGTAAACATAGAGGAAAGAGCGGAGTGGAGCGGAGAAGTGATCCCGGAAAAAGAAAGCGCCCGAGGTTGAAAAACGCGGGCGCTGGGTAAACGGCTGGGGGGCTTGACAGTACCGCCGACCGCGCGGGGCGCGGTCGGAATGACCAGTGGGACAGTGACCAATGACCAGTGGGCGGAGGGGAAATCCGAAGGTCGAAGGCCGAATGACGAAGGCGGGATCAGCGGTTTTGGCGGAAGCGGTCGAAGAGGACGGCGCTGAGGAGGATGGCGCCGCGGACGATGTACTGGTAGTCGTGTTTGATGTTCAGGAGGTTCATCGCGTTTTCGACGATGCCCATGATGAAGACGCCGGCGATGACGTAGCTCATGCGGCCGATGCCGCCGCTGAGGGAGACGCCGCCGAGGACGCAGGCGGAGATGATGGAGAGCTCGATGCCCGGAGCGACTTTGGGGTCGCCGATGCCCATGCGGGCGGCGAGCAAGGTGCCGGCGAGCGCGGCGATGGCGCCTTGGAGGACGAAGATGGTGATTTTCACGCGGTCGACGGGGATGCCGGCGAGGCGGGCGGCTTCTTCGTTGCCGCCGACGGCGAGGGTGTTGCGGCCGAAGGTGGTGCGTTGGAGAAGAAATCCGAATACGGCGAAGAGGGCGAAGCAGATCCAGACGGGGGCGGTGATTTGAAAGAGGATGCCGCCGCGGTCGTTGTGGATCACGGGGAAGGCGGCGTTGGCGAGGTTGAGGAGGCCGTCGTTCGAGATGCCGATGGAGCGGCTGTCGGCGAAGGCAAAGCCCAGGCCTTTGACCATCATCATCGTCGAGAGGGTGGTGATGAGGGGATTGATTTTGAATTTGGCGACGACGACGCCGTTGATGCCGCCGACGATTGCGCCGAAGCCGAGGGCGCCAGCGATGGCGAGGGGGAGGCTGCCGGTGTCGCGGAGGATCATCGCGCAGAGAACGCCGCCGGCGGGGATGATGGTGCCGACGGAGAGGTCGAAGTTACCCGACGCGAGACAGAACAGCATCGTGGTGGCGACGATGCCGACGGTGGAGACGGCGAGGAGGACGCTCTCGGCGTTGTTGGGCGTGGCGAAGTTCGGGACCGCGAAGGAGCAGATCAGGATCAGCGCGGCGAGGATGAGGAGCATGCCGGCGCGATCGAGGAAGGCGGAGGCGGTGCTGGGTTTGGCTGCGGGAGCAGACGGAGCGGCGGTGGCGGACATCGGACGGAGGAAAATTAAGAGTTAGGAATGAAGAATTATGAAAGGCGAAGCGGAGGTTTGAACCGCAGAGGCTCGGAAGAGGGCGCGGAGATCGGAACTTAGGGAGATGGAAGTTTGGTTAAGCGCGAAGACGCAAAGACGCTAAGGTCGGAGCGAAGGGTGGGCTGGTGGGCGGAGTCTGGGCTTCGTTAGTACCGGGTGCGTGTTGAGTGGTTTGGTTCTTTCTCTTTCCTCTTTCTCTAATCTTTCGTCAGTTTTCCGATCCGGAGGAAGAGTACGAGAAAGAGGAAAGAGAAAGATTGGTTATGCGGCGGTCGACGACTCTACGGGGAGGGCGGTGGCGAGGATGCGCTCGGGGTTGAAGTCGGGGCGGAGGAACTCGGCGGAGATTTTGCCCTGGCGCATCACGAGGAGGCGGTCGGCGAGGCCGAGGACTTCGGGGAGGTCGCTGGAGACGACGAGGACGCCGATGCCGTCGGCAGCGAGTTTGAAGATAAGGTTGTAGATTTCGCTCTTGGCGCCGACGTCGATGCCGCGGGTGGGCTCGTCGAGCATGAGGACTTTGACGTCTTCGGAGAGCCAGCGGCCGAGGATGACTTTCTGCTGGTTACCGCCGGAGAGGTTTTTGATCAGCTGCTGGATCGAGGGGGTTTTGACGGCGAGCGACTTGGTCTGGTGCTCGGCATTTTGTTTTTCCCAGCGCTCGTTGATGATGCCGCCGAGGCGCAGGTGGTGACGGCGGGCGGAGATGTTGCAGTTTTCCTGGACGGAGGCGATCGGGACAATGCCCTCTTTTTTGCGGTCCTCGGTGCAGTAGACGAGACCGGCGCGGATGGCGTCGGCCGGGCGTTTGATGGCGGTGGGTTTTTCCTGGATACGGATGGTTCCGGTGGTGGCGGGGGTGGCGCCGAAGAGGAGTTTGAGGAGTTCGGTGCGGCCGGCGCCGACGAGGCCGAAGAGGCCGAGGATTTCGCCGCGGGCGACGTTGAGCGAGACGGGGGCGTTTACGCCGGGGCCGAAGAGTTTAACGACTTCGAGGGCGGGCGTGCCGTGCGGGCGCGGGCGGTAGCCGTAGACGTCGGTGATGTCGCGCCCGACCATGTCTTTGACGAGCTGGTCGGGCGTGATGGATTTGAGCGACTCGTAGGTCTTCACGTGCGCGCCGTCGCGGAGGACGGTGCAGGCGTCGCAGATGCGGAAGACTTCCTCCATGCGGTGCGTGACATAGAGGATGGCGCAGCCCTCGCGGCGGAGGTCGTTGATGACGGCGAAGAGCTTTTCGATTTCGCGGGCGGAGAGGGAGCTGGTGGGCTCGTCGAAGGCGATGATCTTCGCGCCGCGCGTGAGGGCTTTGGCGATTTCGACCATCTGGCGCTGTCCGATGGGGAGCTTGGCGAGTTTGGTGTCGGGATCGATGGCCTCGCCGAGGCGCCGGAGTTGTTGCGTAGCCAGTTCGCGGAGACGGGCGCGGTCGACGAGTCCGCCGCGGGCGGGGAGGTGGCCGAGGTAGATGTTCTCAGCGACAGTCATCTCTGGGACGAGGTGGAGCTCCTGATAGATGACGGCGACGCCGGCGGCCATGGCGGCGGAGGTGTTGGCGAAGACGTGTTCCTGGCCGGCGATGCGCAGGCAGCCGGTGGTGGGCTGGTGGGCGCCGGCGAGGGCTTTGAGGAGGGTGGATTTGCCGGCGCCGTTTTCGCCCATGAGGGCGTGGACGGTGCCGGGGTGGACGCCGAAGCTGACGCCGCGGAGGGCTTTCACGCCCGGATAGGTTTTGGTGATGGCGTCGAAGACGAGATGCGGCGTGGCGGCGGACATGCGGAGCGGATCAGGAAGGGAGGAAGAAAAAGACGGTGGTTTCGCCGAAGAGGACGGTGAAGACCAGGAAGGAGAGCGGGACGTAGATCCACTGGAACGGGCGGGTGTCTTTTTCCCACGGCTGGGGATAGACGGGGACGACAGGAATCGGGCGGTTGAGGTAGGTGAGGCAGGCGATGATGCCGAGGATCAGGGAAAAGAAGACCAGGCCCATGAGCGCGCCGAGCCAGACGCTGTTCGTGGCTTGGAAGTAGACGGCACCTTTGACGATGCCGATGCCGGCGGCGGCTAGGAGGCGGCCGCGGGTGTTTTTCGCCACCATGAACGAGCCGAAGAACATGAGGAGGTTCAGGATCATGGTGGCGGTGGGGAGAGCGGACGGGGCGGAGAGGTGGGTGGGGTCGTTTCTCGGATGGGTCCAACCGGCGCGTTGGGGACAACGCGCCCTACCTCGGTGCGATCAGTCGATGATGCCTTCGCGTTTGAGGATTTCCTCGAAGTTTTCGCGGGTGATCAGGATGCCTTCGGTGCGGGTATCGAGGGGCGGCTGGGTGCCGTCCTTGATCCAGTGATACAGCATTTTGGCGGACTCGTAGCCTTCCTGTGGAGCGGAGGCCAGCATGGAGCCGAAGAAGGGGGTGGGGCTGGACTTGCGGAGTTCGTCGATGCAGTCGGTGCCGTTGATGCCGACGCCGACGGCGGTCTCGTGGGTGAAGCCGCGGTTTTCCATGGCGCGGACGGCGCCGAGGACGGCGTTGTCGTTCATGCCGAGGATGAGCCAGCGTTTGATCTGGGGTTGCTGGGTGAGGAGGATGTTGGCGGCGTCGAAGCTGCCGGGGATGTCGGTGGTTTTTTGGGGAGCCTTGAAGATGCGGTCGGCGGGGATGCCGGCGTCCTTGAGGGCGGCGATGGAGTTGTCGGTGCGTTCGCGGGCAGTATCGAGTTCTTCGTAGGTGATGGCGCAGACGCCGGTTTCGTTGATGTCCCAGCCGCGTTTCTTGAATTCGGCGGCGAGGGTTTCGCCCTGTTTACGGCCGATGCGGGAGGCGGACATGCCGACGTAGGGGACCTCGGTCATGAATTTGCCGTCTTTGACGAACTGGTCGTCGACGGTGACGACCTTGAGGCCTTTTTGTTTAGCCTTGTTCATGATGGCGGGCCCGAGGCGGACGTCGGGTGTGCAGATCACGAAGCCCTGGGCGCCGGCGGTGGCGATGGTGTCGATGACGGAGAGGGTTTTTTCGCCATCGGGAACGCCGAGTTTCATGACTTCGAAACCGAGTTCGGCGGCGGCTTTATCGGCGCCTTTCCACTCGTACTGGAACCACGGCTCCTCGGGCTGTTTCACGAGGAAGGCGATCTTCACCTTGTCGGGCGAAGCGGCGCTGCCGGAGGCGGCGGAGTCGGACTTTTTGGAGCAACCGGCGATCAGGCCGAGGGCGAGGACGGGCAGGAGGAAACGCAGGGATTTCATGAGGGGGCGGTGGTGATGCGGATTGAAGAGGTCGGAGCAAAGAGTGCGGTTCGGGCGGCGTAAAGGACGCAGACGGGGGATATTTTGTTCATGTTTTCCGCTGGCAAAGCGGTCGCGGGCTTTACAGTCCTGTTCGTCATGCCACGCGTCACCATGGCGATCATCGCAGAGAAGGCCGGTGTTTCGAAGAACACGGTGTCGCTGGCGTTGCGTCACGATCCGCAGATCCCGCCGCACACGAGGAAGCGGATCGCGAAGATCGCGAAGTCGCTCGGATACACGAAAAATCCGGTGGTGGCGCAGTTGATGACGGAGCTACGGAAGGCGCATCCGGCGGGGTACCGGCGCACGCTGGCGCTGCTCAATGCGAATCTGGATCAGCGGGCGTTCAAGGCGCATCCGACGGTGCCGGCGTATGTAGCCGGTTGCCGGAGACGCGCGGAGTTTCACGGGTACAAGCTGGATGAGTTCTGGCTGCACGATCCGGAACTGAACGGCGACCGGCTGGACCGGATTCTGAGGGCGCGCGGGATTCGGGGGGCGTTGATCGTGGGGTTGATGAAGGAGAACCGGCTGCCGGAGCGGTTCGCGTCGACTTGGTTGAATCATGCGTGCGTGGTGACGGGGGTGCGCACGCGGAACCCGACGCTGCCGTTTTGCTGCGTGGATCATCATGCGCTGGTGTTGCAGGCGATGGAGCGGGCGCGGGCGTTGGGCTACGAGCGACCGGCACTCGTGGTGGACGATCACATCGACCGGCTGGTGGATGGGCGTTTCAGCTCGGGGATGTGGGTGGCGCAGCAGGCGCTGCCGGAGAAAAACCGCGTGCCGGGATTTTATTTCGTGGAGGAGGCGCGGAAGAATCCGGCGCTGTTCGCGGAGTGGTTGAAGCGCGAGAAGCCGGATGTGATTTTCACGCTGTACCATGTGGTGAAGACGTGGATCGAGGGGCTGGGTCTGAAAGTGCCGGGCGATGTGGGGCTGATCCAGCTGGAGCACCGCGAGGAGTGCAAAGACTGGGCGGGGATGGATCAGCACAACGACCAGACGGGCGAAGGGGCGGTCGATATGCTCGTCGGCATGGTGCACAATAACGAGATCGGGCTGCCGGATTTTCCGCGGGCGACGTTGATCAGCGGATCGTGGGTGGAGGGGAAGACGGTCAGATCGCGCGCGGAGCGCGCGATCTGAAGTGACCAGTGACCAATGACGCAATGACCAGTGACCAATGGACGGAGGTGTTTGGTCGTTGGCTAGGCGCAGGAAGAGCGTGGTGGTGAAAGGCAGGCAATGGTGGCGGCACTTACTAAGTGCCGGTCCGTCGCGGGGGCGACGGGCTTGCGGGCGTTTTTCGTTGGAAAGCGGATGGAGTCTAGCAGCGCGCACGGAGTGCGCGCTCCACCTGGATCAGCGGGCGAGGGCGTGTTTTAGTTTCGCGAAGGTGGTGGAGAGGTCGGCGCGGTTGGCGGACTTGTATTTTTCGGGGAGGAAGCGGCGGTCGGAGCAGGCGAGGACGGCGGCGAGTTCCTGGAGGGCGAGCAAGTTGCCATCGAGCGGATCGATGAAGGCATCGACGGCCTCGCGGAGGTCGGCGAGCTGGACGTCGTGGTCGCGTTTGGCGAGGACGGCGCGTTCTTTGGCGCGTATCAGGATGGCCTCGACATCGCTGCCGGTGAGCGAGCGGGTGCCGAGTTCGTTGCGGGCGTAGGCGAGGATTTCTTCCGAGAGGGCGATTTTTTTGACGCGGCCGATGACGGTGAAAAGTTCGACGATTTCGTCGGGGGATTGGGCGGCAAAGAGCGGGACGCAGAGGCCGAAGCGGCCCTGGCGTTTTAGGTCGATGGCGAGCAAGTCGGGGCGCGAGGTCATCGCGATCCAGAGTTCGCGGCCGCGGAGAGAACTGTCGCCGAGGTGCGCGGCGAAGGAGGCGAAGACGCGGCTGGAGATGCCGCTGTCGCCGTCGGCGGAGCGGTTGCCGAAGACGGCGTCGGCTTCGTCGACGACGACGATGACCGGGCCGAGCGCGCGGATCGTGAGGAGGATGCGCGCCTGCTGGCGCTCAGTTTCGCCGACCCATTTGGAGCGGAACTCGCCGATCTCGAGGACGGGGAGGCCGCAGTCGCTGGCGAAGCAATCGATGAGGAAGGATTTGCCGACGCCGACGCGGCCCGGGACGAGAACGCCGCGTTCGAGGACGTCGTCTTTTTGGTTTTTGATGAGCCAGGCGAGTTCGCGGAGGCGGGCTTTGGCGGCGGTGTGGGTGGCGACGTGATCGAGGGAGACGCCGGGCTTGGGGTCTTTGAAGCGGACGAGGCCTTGGCAGTAGTCTTCGATGAGGCGGCGTTTTCCGGCGCTGATGGCTTCAGGGGTGAGGCGTTCGCCGGCGCGGAGCACGGTGAGGAGGAGTTGCTCGATGCGCAGGAGGGCGAGGCCGGACGTGCGCTTGGCGAGGTCGTCGGTCGAGAGTTCGGTGGCGTCGGAGATTTTTTTGCCGGAGGCGCGGTCGAGCCAGCCGGAGGCGAGGAAGTCGCGGCGGGCGGCGAGGTCGGGGAGCGGTATCCGAATGGAGGCGACGTGCGGGTTTTGGACGAGGTCGGACTGAAGCTCGGCGGCGGTCTCGGTGACGAGGAGGACGCCGATGTCGCCGAGGTGGAGTTCGGGCGAGGCGGCCCATTTCAGGAGCGTGACGAGGGCGGCGCGTTCGTCGGCGGAGGCGCCGGATTCCTCGGAGGCGGGGATGATTTTCTCGGGGAAGTTGATGACGAGGGTGACGCCGCGGTCGCGGCCTTTTTCGTCGGCCGAGCGGAGGAAGAAGCGGCGGAGCAGCGGAACGAGTTCGCCGAAGGCGCGGGGCGGGCCGTCGATGTGGAAGCGGGTGCCCTCGACTTCGTCGAAGATGGCGAGCCATTCGAAGAAGCGCTGCTGCATGGCGGGCGAGCCGAAGGAGAGGCCTTCGCCGATGTCGTAGAAAAGCAGATACGCGCGGTCGGCGAAGAGGCGGCGGGTGAGGAAGGCAGGGAGCGCGGCGTATTCGGCGGTGGAGCGGGTGGAGGCGACGGTTTCGGCGGGGACGGAGACGGGGAAGAGGTCGAAGATGTTTCCGTGGAGGAGGAAGAGGCTGTGCGCGCCGCTGTTCCAGAGACGGGCGAGTTCGGCGGCCCAGGGGGGTAGTGATGTGCGTGTGGCGGGGCTCGCAGGCGTGGGGGCGGAGACGATAGCGGGCGATGGGGAGGAGGCGGGCGACGACATTGGGATGGGACCTATAGGTCTTATGGGACTGATAGGACTTATGGCGGAGGTGCCGGGGGAGATTTGAGTTTTCTGAAATGCGATGTCGTTCAGCGCGCACGGAGTGCGCGCTCCACCCCGCTATTCGCGGACGGGGGTTTTTTGCGGCGGGCGCGGTGCGGCGGTTGGCGAGTAGCCGACGCGGGTGGGGAGGTCGGGGAGATTGTTGGTGAGGTCTTTGAACTCGGTGAGTTCGGAGAGCCATTTGTTGGTCGCGGCGAGGTGCTCGATGCTGAGGTCGATGCGGGCGCTGAGGGCATCGGCGTTTTTGGCGGCGACGGCGTCGGCACGGATGAGTTTCACCTGTTCGACGAGGCGTTCCTGCTCGGAGCGGACGAGGGCCAGATTTGCGGTGGCTTGGTCGATGCGGTGGAGGCGCTGGCGGAGAGTTTCGAGGCGTTCGAGGCGGGAGGCGGCGAGGCGTTCTTTGGTGTCGAGAAGCGGAGAGGTCTTATTGGATTTTTTGGCGGTCTCGATTTCGGCGGCTAGCGACTGGGTTTCGGCTTCGAGGGAGGCGACGAGTTCGGGGACGCGTTCTTTGCGTTCGGTCTCGAGGTAGACGTCGAGCGATTGCTCGATGGCCAACATGCGGAGGTAGGTCCACATAAGTTCGTCGAGTTTGCGGAGGCGGGAGTCGAGATCGAGGCCGGTGGTGGACTGGGCTTCGGCGGAGGCTTTTTCGATGTCGGTGCAGACGGCGGCGAGCTGGGCGTGGCGCTGGCGGCGGGCGGGGGAAAGGTCGGCGAGGACGCGGTCTTGTTGTTGATGAAACTCGGCGAGGCGGGCGGCGGCTTCGAGGTCGCGGCGGGCTTGTGTATCCGAATCGATGGCACGGCGGAAGAAGGCGGCGTCGGGTAGGTAGACCAGGCCGAGCGCGTAGAGCGTGGCGCCGGCGAGGAGGCCGAGGGGTTCACCGCTGGCGAAGCCGAGGCCGAGCGTGAGGAGAGCGAGCCAGAGGTGGTGGCGGCTTTTCCAGAAGAGGCGGCGATAGTTGGTCGGCTGGTCGGACAAGCGGTCGGAGATTGGACAGGATTAACGGGATGAACAGGATTGGAAGCGGGCAAATTTTTGCAGCGAAATTAGCGGGAGGCTGTTCGTTCGAGCAGGTAGAGGGTGGTGAGGCCGTCGGTTGTGTGGGTGCCGGTGGCGATGAGGGAGTTGAACTTGATGCTGACCTGGTTGGTGGCGCTGATCGTTTTCGTGATCGGGTGAAGGATGTCCGCTTTTTGAGAAAGCGGCTGCCAGCGGACTAGGCGGGTGTCTTTGAAGGTGTAGGCGGCGACACCGCCTTTGCTTTCTTTGATCGTGAACTCGGTGCCGGTGGATTTTTTCGCGCGGGTTTTGATGCTGCCGTCGGCGTTCAGCGATTCGATGTAGTCGAGATCGTGGAGGCTGCTGAAACTGCCGGTGTTTCCGTCTTTGGTGTCCACTTCGGCGAACGAGTGGATGGTCGCACGGTCGCCGTTTGCGAGGGCGAGGAGTTCGGTGCAGGAGAGTTTGGAGAACGCTTCGTTTTGCTCGGAGGCGTGCTGGATGACGTAGAAACGGTATACGTCGCAGAGCGCCAGTGTGGGCGTGAAGAGAAGAAGCAGGAGGAGTTTTTTCATCGTTGTCGCGTGCGGTATAGCCCTGGCCAAGGCAGCCGGAAATTTGGACAGGATTTACAGGATGAACAGGATTGGGGAATGAGCGGAATCAAGAGGGAGTCGGCAGCGGGTGATGAGCGCGGTGAGGGAACGAGCGGACGAGGCGGTTCGGGGGAAGCGGGGTGGGGGCACCCCGCCTACAGGCAGGCGATCATTCGACGGTGAACCACTGGACTTCGACGCGGCGGTTTTTTTCGGCGTCGGGGCCGGCGGGTTCTTCCCAGCCGCGGCCTACGGTTTCGAGGCGGGCGGGCTCGACCTTCAGGCCTTCGATAAGGACGCGGCGGATTTCGCCGGCGCGGTTTTTGGAGAGCTCCATCGCCTTGAGGGCCATCTGGCGGACGAAGGCGTCGCCGCCTTGTTCGCGGAATTTTTCGACGAGGGCGTTGTCGACGTGGCCGCGGAGGAGAATGGTCGAGCCGGGGCTGACTTGCAGGAGGCGGCGAATGGACTCGAGGTTGATTTTGTTTTCCTGGCTCGTGAGGTCGAGTTTCGCGGAGTTGGGCTCGAAGAGGAAGCGGATGTCTTTGCTGAGAAGCGGATCGCGTTCGAGGGCGCCGCCGGCGGAGCTGCGGATGGGAGCGAGGGTGATTTGTTGTCCGGCGAATGCGCCGGCGGCTTTGAGCGCTTCGAGGTGTTGCGGCGCCATGTAGCGCTCGGCGTCGACCGGCTGGTCGATGAGGGAGCCGTAGGCGAGAATCGCGGACGAGTAGATGCCGCTGAAGCTGCCGGCGGCGTCGATCGCGCCGGAGTAGAACGCGAGATTTTCGGGGAGGTTGGAGAAATGGACTTTGGCGAGCTCGGCCTGGGTCTGGGCTTTGTCCCACTTGAAGGATTTGCCGATCACGTCGAGGTGGGCGGCGGGCGTGTCGCGGACGAGGCGATTGCCTTCGAGGATACCGTCGACGAGGCCGGCGACTTGCGCGGGGTTGGCGGCGGCGAAGCCTTTGTTGACGACGAGAATGTCGGCGACGATGAGGAGGTTTTTATTGGTCGCGAGGATGAGCGCGGCGCCGTTGGAGGCTTCGACGACCTCGGTCGTTTTCGGAGCCCACGTGACGCAGCCGGCGAGGCGGTTGCCGCCGGACTGGAGGTCTTTGAGGAAGATGTCGCCGGCGGCGAAAGCGTCGGCCGCGAAGAGGAGGTTGACCTGATCGGGTGCGGGGCGGTCGTTGGGGCCGGAGAGGACGTTGACGGGGATGCCTGCTTCCTGGGTGAGGTAGCGCAGGAAGAAGTCGGCCTCGGTGAACTGGGCGGTGACGAGGGTGCGGCCTTTGAGATCGTTGATGCGGCGTATTTCTTTTCTGACGACAAGGCCGTCGGTGCCGCGGGAGAAGCCGATCTGGACGGGGGCGGTGACCTGGAAGTTGCGGCAGTGGGCGGCGAGGACGTCGACCGTGGTGGCGGAGGCGGCGAGGCGGCCGGTGTTGAGGGCGGGCCAGCTTTCTTCCTCGGAGAGTTTGATGCGGACCTTGAAGCCGTGCTTGCGGAAGAAGTAGGAGTTTTCGGAGGGATCGAGTCCGCCGTTGGCGACGATGATGCCGGCGTATCCGGCGTATTCGGACAGCTCAAGGTCGAGAGTGTTGTCCTTGGCGATGTAGGTGCCGGCGGGAGGGAGGAGCGGGCAGGTCGTGAGCGGCTCGATGAAGTCGGCGGGGTCGAGGGCGGTGGCTTTGCCTGCGGTGCCGTTGGCGGCGGACGAGGACGAGCCGGAGTTGTTGGACGATGCGCTGGAGCTGGCGGTGGCGGAGGTGGGCGCAGCGTTTTGCTGGGCTTTATTGAGCCACTTGTAGGCGCCGAGTCCGGCGATTGCCAGGATGAGGAGGGTGAGGACGAATTTTCCGCGGCCAGTCATGATGTGAAGAGTGAGGGGTGAATGGTGAAGAGTGAAATCGGAGGGGAGGGAACGGAGTGGGTTAGTGCACGTAAGAGTGGAGGTAGAGGTAACCGTTTTCGTATTTGGCGAAGAGCCATGCGTCTTCGGCTGGTTGATCTGAATAAGTCCGTGAGTTGTTATTGGACGGCTTCCACCAATCGGGGCCGTTGTTCCAGTTGGGGCCACCGCTGAATCCGCCTATGTATTTCCGATCAGTTGTGTGTGGCGTCATGCCGAATTTTTTGACGTAGGGCTCGAAGTCGCTCTCTGCGATTGCGGCTTTCAAGAAGTAATTGTGGTCCGGCAAAAACCCGTCGGCGTGGCGGTATTCGCAGATCTCGATCGTGTCTTTCGGGAGTGCTTTTCGGTATCCCCATTCCGAGTCGCCAGATTGAAGCCAAATCCAGCCGGAGATTGCGAGGAGTGTCGGTAAGAGAGCCATGATTGTCACTGCGACCCATAGCCTCGATTTAATGACAGAGACCAATCCCACCACGTAAATGGCGGCAGGTATTGCGAGAATTACACCGACGAGGATGTGGAATGGCCAGTCAGTCATGGAAGGCAGAATCGGGTGCGAGTAGTGAGCGAGAGCGGGCGGTGGCGGCTCGGCGCGTTAGGGATAACGCGCCCTACCTCGGAGCCGAAGGGGACGTCGGCGCTCCCGGCGTTAGGACTCGGCGATTTTTTGGCGCTCGGGGGGAGTCGCGGTTGGCGTGGTGGCGGCGGGTTGGACCATGCCCATTTTCTTTTGGTATTCTTTGAAGAGCTGGTTGCCGCGGGCGCGTCGCATCTCTTGCTGGCGCTGGATGTTTGAGCCCATCTCTTTCGCGAGATCGAGGGTGGCGCGCATCTGGCCTTCGCCGCCGGCGGCGGATTCACGGAGTTGCTGCATGGACTGGCCCATCTCGCCGCCCATCATACCCTGGAGTTCGTTGATGGAACCCTTCATGAGGCCGGAGAGTTGTTCGAGGGAGCGGCCGACGGCGACCTTGGCTTTGACGGCCTGGAATTCGCGTTCGAATTTTTGGATTTCGCGGAGGCTGTTCGCGATGATCTCGGTGTTTTGTTTGTAGAGATCTTCGAGGCTGGAGAGCTGGGACTGGTTGTCGGCGATGTCCTGCTCGATGGTGGCGAGTTCTTCGGCGAAGTGGGCGCCGTTGACCTCGTCATTGGCGGCGGCGGCGGTCTGGAGCATGCCTTGGATTTCCTGCTTCTGGCGCTCCTGGCGTTTGATCTGGTCTTTGAGGAGGGCGATCTGGCCGGCGAGTTGTCCGTTGGCGTAGTGGGCTTTGTCGGCCTTGGCCTTGGAGTCGCGGATGCCGCGTTCGACGACGGCCTGGTTGATGGCATCGGTCTCGGTGGCTTTTTCGGCGGCGAGGCCGAGCCAGATGAAGACGCGTTTGAAGGCGCGGAAGATTCCCATGGGAGTGCGTGTGTTGAGGTGTGTTGGTGGGCTGACGTTAAGGGGCTTCGAGGAGGATTTGGTTCTCCAGGATGAAATCGAGCTGGGTCTGAAGTTGTTTCTCGTCGGAGGCGCCGATCAGGGTGGCGCCCCGTTCTTTGAGGGCTTTGAAGATGGAGGGTTTTATTCCGAGGGCGATGACGTGGACGAAGAGCGGGGTTTGGTTTTTCTCGGAGTCGGCTCGGAGGAGGTCGAGGACGTTCTCGGGTTCGATGCCGCTGGAGTTGGCGCCATCGGTGAGGACGAGGAGATGTTTGTGGGGTGCGGGCGACGCGAGCAAGGCCTGACCGGCGAGCTGCATGGTGAGGCCGAGCGGGGTGCTGTCGCGCGGGCGGCCATGGGAGTCGAGCCAGGTGCGGAGTTGAGTGGCGTCGAACGGGGCGAGCGGGAGGGCGGTGGCGGCTTCGTCGAGTTTGAAGACGTAGAGGCCGAGATCGAGGGCGCGGGCCGAGGCGGGCGCGGATGGAGTGGAGTCGGAAGATTTAGGCGCGGAAGGTGCGGTGAATTTTTCGAGGCGGGTGGCTACGGCACCGAGAGCGCGTTTCGCGATGAGGTGTTTGGCTTCGGGTTTGCCGCCGAGGGAGGGGATGGTGCCGCCCATGCTGCCGGAGGTGTCGTAGACGACGGCGAGGGCGACGTCGGGCGTGCGGGCGGGAGAGGGCGTGGGAGTCGCGACGGGAGCGGGAGCCGGGGGCTGTGGTGAGGTTTGCGCGCGGGCGGCAGAGGGCAGGAGCGCGAGGAGAGTGGCGATCGCGGCGGAGCCGATGCGGAGGCGGAAAAGGCCGCGGGGGCGGTGTAGCCGGAATTTGGTGACGGCGCGAAGTGTGAGGTGTGGCATGGACGGGGTTCCCGGTTGAGGGAAGCGCGACGCGGGGCAGTTTTTAGCAGAGCGGGGGTGGCGCGGAAATTATAATTCTGCGGGGAAAGTCGCAGCGGCGCGTGGCGCGCCGCTGAATGACCAGTGACCAGTGGGCGGAGGGAAGGGCGTTCTCGCAAAGAAGCGAAGGCAGGGCGGAGGGGCCGGAGGTTTTGGACAGGACTGACGGGATCAACGGGAATGAGGGTTGGAGCGTTTGTCATCTAATGGATGACAAGTGGTGGGGGAGCCGGGGGGGCGCGGAGACGCGGAAGGGCTGAGATGCGAAGAGACGCAAACGGAGAGCTGAGCAGCGAAGGGAAATGCCGACGGGGACGTCGGCGCTCCCGTATGTGACGCTGGGAACCGGCTGAGTGCGGATGCAGTACCTGACAGCGGTGGCGGCAGATCAGCTGGAGCGGCGTTTGGCTTTGGCGCGCGCGGGTGTTTTGGGCGCTTTGCCGGCGTGGTACCTGGACTTGGGCTCGGCGATCTCTGGCACGAGGGCGTTCGGATCGAGGTCGAACTTGAAGAGTTCCCACGGCTGCACGCCGCAGGCTTCGGCCATCTTGAATACGGTCTCGAGCTTCATGTTGGGCTTACGACCGGCTTCGACGGACTGGTAGTGTTTGTACTTGAGCCCGGCACGTTCGGCGAAGGCTTCCTGGGTGAGCCCAAGATTTTCCCGGAGGCGTTTCACACGCTCCATCAGCCGTTGTGCCAGGTCGTTGCTCACGACCGAGACTAGTCATGGCGGGCGTTTGCTTGAACCCCTCTGCCGGTAGTGTGTGCTCGACACCCCTTTTTCGGTAGTGCAAAGCCTGCGCCTTCCTCCGCATGCCCATGCTAACGACTCATGACGTTCTCGTGCTGTTTCGGGCCCGCCGGGTTCGCGCATGAGCTTGGTGAAATCCAAACAGCGTGTTGCCGATCACGGGGAGGTTTTCACGCCCGCGTGGATGGTCGAAGCCATGCTCGATCTGGTGAAGGGCGAGACCGAGCGTATCGATTCGCGGTTTCTCGAACCGGCGTGCGGGAGCGGGAATTTCCTCGTGCAAATTCTGCGGCGGAAGCTCGCTGCGGTGGAACTCAAATACGGTAAATCCGACTTCGAGCGGCGGCACTACGCGTTGCTCGGGTTGATGTGCGTTTACGGGATCGAACTGCTGCCGGACAACATCGTCGAGTGTCGCGCCAACTTGCTGGAGATTTTTGCCGAGTATTTGGCGCTGGGTCCGGTGGACGACCTCTATCGCGCGGCGTTTGGCGTGCTGGCGGAAAACCTTGTCCACGGAGACGCGCTGACGATGCGCACCCATGACGGCCAGCCGATCACCTTTGCCGAGTGGGGCTACCTGGGCAAAGGGCGGTTTCAGCGACGGGATTTTCGATTCGATAACCTCACCCAGTCATCGGCCTTCAGCGCGGCGGACTCGCTTTTCGCAAATCTCGGCATGCACGAGATCTTCACGCCGGCCAAAACCTACCCGCCGATGACGGTGGGTGAGTTGGCCGCCGCCGGTCGGGAGGCGACGTCATGAGCGAGCAAGCCAGCTTCACTCTGCGCCGGCGTAATCCGGACGTGCTGACGTGCATTGCGAACCTCTCCAACGACGAGGTGTTCACGCCGCCGGAGTTTGCCAACCGGATGCTCGACACGCTGACGGAAGTCTGGGCAGTGAACCACAAGGGGGCGAATCTGTGGGCCGACCCGACGGTGACGTTTCTCGATCCCTGCACAAAATCAGGCGTGTTTTTGCGAGAGATCACCCGGCGCCTGACCCAGGGGTTGGAGAAAAAGATTCCCGACCTGACCCAGCGGGTGAATCACATTGTGACGAAGCAGGTGTTCGGCATCGGCATCACGCAGATCACCAGCCTGCTCGCGCGCCGGAGCGTGTATTGTTCGAAGGCCGCGACTGGAAAGCACTCGATCGCCAAATCGTTTACCAGCGGCGACGGGAATATCTGGTTTAAGCGGATCAAACACACCTGGGACGGGGACAAGTGCCGCTACTGCGGGGCCGGAAAATCCGTTTTCGAGCGGGCGGGCGGCATGGAGACCCACGCCTACGCGTTCATTCACACTGACAACATCAAGGCCCGGCTGGCCCAACTCTTTGGAGACGATATGCAATTCGACGTTATCATCGGCAATCCGCCTTATCAGTTGGCGAGCGACGGCGGCACGCGCGACGTGCCGATCTATCAGCACTTCGTTGAGCAGGCTAAGATGCTACAACCGCGTTTCCTCGCCATGGTCATTCCGTCGCGTTGGATGGCTTCGGGCCTCGGGCTAAGCGAATTTCGTCAGACTATACTCGGTGACCGGCGTATGCGCGAACTGGTGGACTATCCGGCGGCTAACGACGTGTTCCCCGGTGTCGAGGTCAAGGCAGGGGTTTGCTACTTTCTCTGGGACGCATCTCACGAAGGTGACTGCAGTGTTACCACAATTCGAGGAGGAGAAGTCGTTGGACCGATCCAGAGGAACCTTGGGGAATACGACGTTTTCGTCAGAGACGCTCGTGCTGTTTCGATCTTGCACAAGGTGTTGGGTCGCGGTGAAGCGTCCATCAACACCATCCTCGCCCGTGACAAGGAGTTTGGCTGGACATCCAACTTCGACGGGTTCCACGAGAAGGAGCGATCAGGTGACGTGCCGCTCTACTATATTCGCAAGATGAAGCGCGATGTGGGATACATCGAACGAAACGCAGTAACTAAGAGCGCTGACCTGATAGACACATGGAAGGTTCTGGTTCCTCAAGCGTTCAACGGCGGAGATGCGATACCTCATCAGATATTGGGTAAGCCGCTTATTGCTCCGTCGCCGTCGGTCTGCACGCAGTCGTTCCTTTTCTTCAGCGTTGGCTCCCGCAAGGCCGCCGAAAGTCTTCAGTCCTATTACACGACGCGCTTTTTTCGATTCCTCGTCTCCGTGCGAAAGATAACGCAGCACGCGACACACTCCACATACGTATGGGTGCCGATGCAGACTTGGGACCGCACGTGGACGGACGAGGTGCTTTTCGCGAAATATGGAATCACGCGAGAAGAGCAGGCCTTCATCGAGTCGCAGGTCAGAGTCATGAACCTCGCCGAGGGCGCCGATGAGTAAGCCCACCATCGACGAAATCCTCGCGCCGAAGCCGGAGGTTCGGCCGCGCATTTATGCTTACGCCATCGCGGACGCGGCGCATGCGGGGCTTCTCAAAATCGGCCAAACTACGCGCGACGTGAAGCAGCGGGTTGCCGAGCAGCTCAAGACGGCGGCGATCAAAAACTACACCATCGTGCTCGACGAACCTGCGGTGCGGGATGACGGCTCGGTGTTCAGCGATCACGCGGTGCGCGCGGCTCTGGCGAAGAAGGGATTTGAAAACCCGGAGTTGGAGTGGGTGCGTTGCACGGTCAAAGACGTGAAGACCGTGCTGACGGAGTTGCGGACGGGGCAGAGGTTGACCGGCACGCATCACGAGACGTTTGCGTGGCGGCGGGAGCAGGCGGAGGCGGTGGAAAAGACGGCGGGTTACTTCACGTCGATTTGGGCGGAGAACAAAAAGGCGGTGCCGCGGTTTTTGTGGAATGCGAAGATGCGTTTCGGGAAAACGTTCACCAGCTACCAGCTCGCGAAGAAACTCGGGGCGAAACGCGTGCTCGTGGTGACCTTCAAGCCGGCGGTGGAGGATGCGTGGCAGACGGACCTCGAATCGCACGCGGACTTCGACGGCTGGCAATACCTGTCGAAGTCCTCGGGGGGCGATCCCACGCAGATCGACCGGAAAAAGCCGGCCGTTTATTTTGGCTCGTTCCAGGATTTGCTGGGACGCGACGAGGCGGGGAACATCAAGGCCAAGAACGAATGGCTGCATCAGGTGAATTGGGACTTGGTGGTCTTCGACGAGTATCATTTCGGCGCGTGGCGGGAGACGGCCAAGGAGTTGTTTGAGGGCGAGGAGGAGGTCGTGGCGAAGAAGGAGACCAAGCTCGAATACGCCGCCGGTTTGGAGAGCGTGAACGAGGACATCGGCGAACTCTCGACGCGGGAGACAGATTTTCTGCCGATCACTACGCGGGCTTACCTCTACCTTTCGGGCACGCCGTTCAAGGCGCTCGCGACGGGTGAGTTTATCGAGGAGCAGATTTTCAATTGGACCTACACCGACGAGCAGCGGGCCAAGGAGGCGTTTGCGACCCAGCACCCGGGAAAATGGAATCCCTACGGCGCGTTGCCGCAGATGCGGCTGCTCACGTACCAGATGCCGGATGAATTGGTGGCGATCGCGAACGGCGGAGAGTTCGATGAGTTCGATCTCAACGCGTTTTTCGAGGCATCGGGCTCCGGGGCGAAAGCGCAGTTCAAGCACAAGAGCGACGTCCAGAAGTGGCTCGATATCATTCGCGGCGGGTACGCGCCGAAGTCGGCGGAATTGCTCAAGGTGGGGTCGCGGCCGCCGTTTCCGTATTCAGACGTGCGCCTGCTGCCGCATCTCCAGCATGCGTTCTGGTTTTTGCCGAACGTCGCGGCGTGTCACGCGATGGCGAACCTGCTCGCGGAGAAGCAAAACGTGTTCTGGCGCGACTACACGGTGATCGTGGCGGCGGGGGCGGGGGCGGGCATCGGGTTGGAGGCGTTGCCCCCGGTGCGCTCGGCCATCGGCGGAGCGTTCGAGACCAAGACGATCACGCTCTCCTGCGGCAAACTCACCACCGGGGTCACGGTGCCGCAGTGGTCGTCGATTCTGATGCTGCGCAACCTCAGGTCGCCGGAGACGTATTTTCAGGCGGCGTTTCGCGTGCAATCGCCGTGGTCGATCAAGAATCCGCACGGCGACGACCCGAACGCGGAGGAAGTTTTGAAGCCGGTGTGCTTCGTGTTCGATTTCGCGCCCACGCGGGCGCTGAGGCAGCTCTCGGAATACGGCATCGGGCTTTCGCCTAACGAGCCGAACCCGGAGACGGCGGTGAAGGACCTCGTGTCGTTTCTGCCGGTGCTGGCCTACGACGGCGCGAACATGACGCAGATCGATGCGGGCGGCATTCTGGATATTGCGATCGCCGGCACGTCGGCGACGTTGCTGGCGCGCAAGTGGGAGAGCGCGCTGCTCGTGAACGTGGACAACGACACGTTGCGCCGGATTCTCGAAAATCCCGAGGCGATGGCGGCGGTGGGGCGCATCGAGGGCTGGCGCGCGCTCGGCGATCACATCATCGAAACCATCATCAACAAGAGCGAGAAAGTGAAGGCGCTCAAAAACAAGGCGAAGGACAACGACCTGTCGAAGAAGGAGCAGAAGCAGCTCACCGACGAGGAGCGGGAGTTCAAATCCAAGCGAAAGCTGGTGCAGGAAAAGTTGATCAAGTTTGCGACGCGCATTCCGGCCTTCATGTATCTGACCGACTTCCGGGAGAACACGCTGCAGGACGTGATCACGAAGATTGAGCCGGAGCTGTTCGAGACGGTCACCGGCCTGACGGTGAAGGATTTTCACCTGCTCGTGCGGCTGCGGGTATTTAACACCGAACAAATGAACCAGGCCGTGTTTGCCTTCCGGCGCTATGAGGATGCGTCGCTGCGCTACACCGGCATCGAGAGCCACGAGGGACTCACGCACTATGGTCTCTACGATACTGTGGTGGCTCGGGAGTAAGAAAACTTCTGTCATGGCTATCTTGTTTTCGCGGAGCGGAGGGCGCTGTTTGTTTGTGATGCCGACGAGGGGCGGGTTGGAGGAAATCAGGCGGAAGATCGCGAAAGCGTAGGGAGTGCGGGAACCACTCGCTGGCGCTCGTGGCTACGGGAGTGAGCTGGGTTGCGTGGCCGCGAGCGCGGAGGGCGCGGGGATCGAGATAGATTCCCTCGGAACCGGCTCGCTGCGCGCTCGCCGCTACGGGAGCGGGTGGGCGGGGTCGGATTTGTCCAGGAGGTAGGCGTAAACGCGCCAGAAGCGGTCCCAGTAGTCGGGAGCGTGGAGGGCGAGTTCGGGATAGCCGGGGATGATGCATCCCATATAAGGATACGCAGTGCGGTCGGCGACGAGTTGGGCGCGGACCGGGTTTTCCAGGATGTAGTGCGCGGTGGCGGCGAAGGTGTTGCGTTCGCGTTCTTCGGGGCGGAGCACGTGGTCGTGGGCTTGGTGCTGCCAGCGGGCGGGGGCGAGCGCGGGGGATGTGTGGCTTCGGAGAAAGGCCGTGGCGAGGCGTTGGTCGGAGTCTGGAGCGCAGCCGAGCCAGAGCAGGTGGGCGTGGTCGGGCATGAGCACGTACGCGGGGCAGGCGAGGCGGTAACGCGCGCAGGCGTGGAGGAGGGTGAGGCGCCAGTGTTGATGGAAGGCATCGGTCAGCCAGCTGGTGACGCGGTGGTCGATGGGGTAGGTCCAGAAGACGGCGGCGTGCGACTGGTAATGCGGCGGAGAAAGCCGGGGGAGGTAGCCGCGCGTAGCCGCGAGCGCGGAGCGAGCGGGAGGAGCGGAGGGGGTTTGGGCGCGAGGGATTGGCGATGGGGAATCGGCTCGCTGCGGGCTCGCCGTTACGGGGATGCTGGCGTTGGGATGAAACGACTCGCTGGCGCTCGTCGCTACGCGGCGTTTAGGGAGGTCCTCCGGGGCCATGAGCGGACGGTGGGTGAGGCGGAGAGGAGGGCAATGGTGGAGTTGTGCGCGGTGAGAGGCGATTCGCGGGTGAGGCCACGCGCTGGCGCTCGTGGCTACGGGGCGGTGCGGGGCGGTCAGTAGTGGAGGGTGCGGAATTCGGTGGTTTTGCCGGAGCCGTTGCATTGGGTGCAGCGGACGTGAGCGTAGGAGCGGAGCGTGGTTGTCGTGGTCTCGGTGCCGGTTTCGCGCCAGGTCGTCCCGAGCGTGGACGTGTAGGTGCGGGTGTAGGGGCTGGAGGATTTGACGACCTGTGTGGTGGGCGTGCCTTGGAAGCCGCGGCCGAAGCAGTCGGGGCAGTTGAAGCGGAAGTGTTCGGGTTTGACGGTGGCGCTGCAGACTTGGAGCGAACCGTGGAGGACTTCGCCGTCGGAGAGGGCGACAGCGTCGTAGGTGGGGTCGGAGACGATGCGGACGATTTTGCCGTTGTAGGCGATGAAGTCTCCACGGCGGTAATACTGGAGTTGCTGGCGGCTGTTGAGATTAACGTGCGCGCCGTTGGTGGCGCGACCGGAGCTGTTGCGGTCGTAGGCGACGATTTTTTCCTGGAAGGCGGCAGCTTCCTGGGCGCGCTTCAGGGCTTCCTGAGCTGCGCGTTCGCTGGCGAGGCGGGCTTCTTCGGCGAGGCGCGCCTGCTCGGCTTCGCGTTCGCGGCGCTGGCGTTCGAAGACGGCGTTGCTGAGGGCGGTTTCCCGCGCAGTTTTTTCGAGGAGCGGGGCGAGGCGGGCTTCGAGGTCGGCGATCACGTCGAGGTAACTCGTGGCGGCCAGGGTGGCCTCGATGTTGGCGGGTGGCGCGGAGTTGGCGCGGCGGGAGAAAGGTTTGGTGACGTCGCCGGGCTGGAACTGGCCGTAGGGTTGTATCCAGGGGCTGAATTCTTTGGCGGAGGCGGGGACGCGGCCGATGCCGGTGGCGCGGTTGCCTTGGAAGAAACCGAGGTAGACGGGGAGCAGCTGGGTTTTGGCGTCGGCGAGGGTCTTGTGCTGGAGGGCGAGACCGAAGCGGAGTTTGCCGGCTTCGAACCAGCCTTCGACGGTGCCGAAGAAGCCGTTGTTGATGACTATTTTGGTTTTGGGATCGACGAGGAGGACGCGCGCGGTGCCGCGTCCGTGGGGGCGGAGCTGGGCGTCGAGCGGGCCGGTGTATTCGAAGCGCAAATTCGAGGCGGGAGAGTAGGTTTTGGCGACGAGGATGGCCTGTCCTTTGGCCCAGGTGCCGGTGACGACGTCGTCGCCTTTTTTCCAGGTGCCTTCGCCGTGCATCTGGTCGGCGGACCAGTCGCCCCGGTAGGAGGAGCCGTCGGGCCAGGTGCAGAGGCCGTAGCCGTGGCGTTGGCCGTCGAGGGTTTCGCCGAGGTAGGCGGCGTCGCCGATGGTGTGTTCGGCGGCGGTGGGGAGGAAGCATTCGCTGCGGACTTCCTTCGCGACGAGGTCGAGCACGTGGAAGCGGGCGAGGCGGTAATCGGCGGGCGGTTCTTTGTCGCTGACGAGGATGAGGCCGCCGCCGGGCATGAGGTGGACGTCGTAGCGCTGGGGGAGTTTTGCGGTGAAGACGTGTTCCTCGGACGATTTTTTCCCGGCGGGATCGAGGACGGTGACGTGGACCTGGTCGCCGGGTTTTCTATCGAAGGCGATGAGGCGGTTGCGGAAGCCGTCGTAGCGGACTTCGAAGTGGTCGAGCGCGCCCATCTGCGTGCTGGGGGGCGGGTAGAGGGCGGTGAGGTCGCGCTCCTCGCCGAGGATGTTACGGAAGATTTTTTGGTGAGGGAGCGGGCTGTGCTGGGAGAAGCGGGCGAGCCAGCCGCGGCCGGTGGGGTCGATGAATTCGATGCGGACGAGGCGGGCGGCGTCGGCCGTCGCGAGTTTTTGGAGACGGGTGGATTTGCGGGTGGCGAGGTCGAGGTGGAGGAGTTCGCCGTTCCAAAGGTGGATGAGGATAGAGCAGTCGGGGGAGAACCAGGCTTTGGCGGGGTCGAAGGCTTTGAGGAGGCGGGTGGATTTTTGGGCAGGGTCGTCGAGATCGAGTTCGACGAGGGCGGAGGCGTTTTTCTCGGTGACGCTCTTGTAGAAATAGCGGCCGGAGCGGATGGCGCGGAGCCAGGTTTCGGGACCGGCGAGTTTAACGGTGTGGGTGCGGGTGGTGAGGGTGTCGGTCAGCGTGAGGGTGCGGAGGTAGCCGTCGCGGCCGGTCTGGGCGGAGTACCAGAGGCGGTCGCCGCGTTCGAGGGGGATGGCGTTGGGTTTTTCGCCGAGGCTGAAGAGGGTGGCGGTCGCGAAGTCGCGGCCCCAGAGGCGGCCGTTTTCGTCGGGGACATCCGAATACGCGTGGGGCTGGTCGGGAGCGAAGCGGTAGGCGGCGCGGGCGGAGGATGGAAGAAGCGCGAGAGCGAGGAGGAAGGCGGGAGCGAAGAGAAATGTCGTGACGCGGCTGGTGCGGGGTAAGAGGGGAGGCATTGCCGGAAATCATCGGGCGAGTTGACGGCTGGCCAAGGGATTTTTGTGCGGAGCGTCTGGGGGAAGGACAGGAGGCGGGGAATAAGGTAGAGGGAGAGGGTAGCGGGAGGCCGGGGCAAGTACGGTGGGGTCGGGGTGGAAATTTTTTAACCACGGATGGCGCGGATGGGCACGGATATGCGGCGGCGGAGGGACGGAAGCCGGCCAGCGGCCGGCGCTCCCGGCGGGGTGGGGAAAAGTCGGACAACGCGCTGAGGTGGGACGCGTTTCACGTCGGAGGCGTCGCGCGAGCGCGAGCCCTACAGGGAGACCGGGGACTCGAGGGCGAGGGTGGCGGAGGAGCCGCCGATGAGGATCGCGTAGTCGCCGGGCTCGGCTTGCCAGGCGTGGGTGGTCACGTCCCAGAAGGTGAAATCTTTTGGGACGAGGCGGATGCGGGCGATGCGGGATTCGCCGGGTTGCAACGTGAGGCGGGTGAAGCCTCGGAGTTCTTTGAGCGGGCGTGGGACGGAGGGAGAACGGGCGCTGATGTAGAGTTGGGCGGTTTCGGTGGCGGCGACGGGGCCGGTGTTGGTGACGGTGAATTCGACGCTGATGCGGCCGTCGGGGAGGCGGAGGTGGTCCGGCGTGATGGTGAGTTTGCTGTATTCGAAGGTCGTGTACGTGAGGCCGTGACCGAAGGGGAATAGCGGGGGGATTTTTTTGGATTCGTACCACCGGTAGCCGACGAAGATGCCTTCGTCGTAGCGGATGCGGTTGATCGGGCGGGACATGTCGTTGTCGTGGTCCCAGCCGGTATAGAGTTGTTCGCCGAGTGGCAGGTAGTTGGCGCCGGGAGAGTCGGTGAATTCGCGTTCGATGGTGAAGGGGAGTTTGCCGGAGGGTGCGGTGTCGCCGCAGAGGATTTCGGCGAGGGCGCGGTTGCCGTTTTGGCCGGGGTACCACGCGTAAACGATGGCGGCGGCGCGGTCGGCCCAGGCGGTCATGCGGATGCCGGAGCCGGTGTTGACGAGGACGATGGTGCGCGGGTTGAGCGAGACGGCGCGGAGGACGCGTTGTTCTTCGGCGTCGGGGAGGGCGAAAGGGCGGTCCCAGCCTTCGCTGTCGTGCGTGCCGGTGCTGAGGAAGACGGCGTCGGCGGAGCGGAGGTCGGCGTCGGTGGGGTTTTCGAGGACGGTGAGCGCGTCGCCGTAGATGGCGGTGAGGGCGTCGCGGAGCTGGACGTGGTTGTAGCCTTCGACTTCGGCGGAGCCGCCGCCGCGGGCGAGGGTGTCGGTGAAGAGGCCGGTGAGCAGGATTTTTTTCGCGGAGCCTCGGCGGAGCGGGAGGATGGCGTCGCGGTTGGCGAGGAGGACGATGCTTTCGCGGGCGGTCTGGAGGGCGATTTGTTCGTGCTCGGGGAATTTTTCGGCGAAGTAGGGTTCGTGGACGGGGCGGTCGTGGAGGCCCATGGCGATTTGCGTGCGCAGGATGTTGCGGACCATGCGGTCAATCTGCGGCTCGGTGACGCGGCCGGTTTTGAGGAGGCGGGGCGTGTCGGCCTGGAGGAATTTTTCGCCGGGCATTTCGAGGTCCTGGCCGGAGGCGATGATTTTTTCGGCGTCCCAGACGGACCACCAGTCGGTCATGACGAGCCATTTGAAGCCGAGGGTTTCGCGTAGCAGGTTTTCAATGACGGCGCGGCTCTGGCCGGCCCACTCGCCGTTGACCTGGTTGTAGGCGGTCATGACGGCCATGGCGCCGGCCTCGATGCCGGCTTTGAAGGCGGGCAGGTAGATCTCGTGCATGGTGCGCTCGTCGAGGACGGAGTCGGACGTGCGGCGGTGGTGGTCGGTGTTGTTGGCGAGAAAATGTTTGAGCGTGGGGATCGTGCCGGTTTCGAGGACGCCGAGGACGTAGCGCTCGGTGATTTGCGCGGCGAGGAACGGATCTTCGCCGAAGTATTCGAAGTTTCGGCCGCACTGGCTGTGGCGGTAGATGTTCACGCCGGGGCCGAGGAGGATGGCGACACTGGCGGCGCGGCATTCTTCCCCGATGGCGCGGGCGTAGCGGTGGGCGAGCGCGGGATTCCAGGTGGCGGCGAGGGCGATGGGCGCTGGGAAGGCGACGGAGCGGTCGAGCGGGAGGCCGAGGTTGCGGCGGAGGTTCACGCCGCCGGAGGCGTCGGACATGAGGAGCTCGGGGATGCCGTGGTGGGGAAAGCCTTTGATGAAAAAGCCGCGGTGGCCGGAGATGATCTGGATTTTTTCTTCGAGAGTGAGCTTCGCGAGCAAGGCATCGGCGCGGGTGGTGGCGTCTTCGAAGGAAACGGGCGGGCGGAAGGAGGGCTCGGAGGGCACGGCGGGGAAGAGTGAAGGGTGAAGAGGGAAGGGTGAAAGGGGGGAAGGGGGAGGGCGACGGCGGGACAGGGGAATGACCAGTGACCAATGAACAATGACCGGTGGCGGAGGGAGCGGTGCGGAGGCGGAGGTAGTTAGTAGTTTGTAGTTGGTAGTTGGGCGGAGCGCAGGCGTGGGCAAGGGCGGGATGGCTCACACGGTTGAGGAGTGGGGCGGAGGGGTGGCGGCGTCGCGCGAGCGCGAGCCCTACGGAAAAAAATTAAGGCGTGCTCGGTGGTGAAACCGGCACGCCTTTAGTTTTTGCGATCGTGTGACCGCGGATGGGCCCGGGAAGAAGCCCGTGAGTTATCGGAAGATGGGATTTCGCGGAGCGTTGTTACACGCTTGTTGCGACGGAGGAGAGCCGGGGATCAGACGAAGGCTTTGGAGAACCAGGCCTGGAACTTTTCGCCGAGGACGGGGAGGGGCTTTTGTTCGCCATTGATGGCGGCGATCAGGCCCATGACCCAGAGGACGATGAAGCCGATCCAGAGTACGAGTCCGGCGAGCCAGCCGAGGACGGGAATGAACGCGAGTACGAAGCCGAGCGGCCACATGGCGAGCGAGCAGACGATGAGACCGAGGGACTGGCGGAGGTGGAAGGCGCCGAGGCGGGTCTTCGCGCTGCTGTGCATGACGATCGCGATGACAAAGCCGATGATCGTGAGGTAGCTCACGATGGCGGTGGTTTTGTCTTCGGTGGTGGCCGCGCTGGTGGCGGAGTTTTGAGCGGGAGTGGAGGTGGTGTTCATGGACGGAAAGGGGGGCGGTAGTTGGTAGTTTGTATTTGGTAGTTGGTGGCGGACGCAGGCGGTGGTCGGAGGGGAAAGAGAACGAGAAAGATTTCGGAATCAGCGGACGCCGGTTTCGTAGGCGGGGAGGGAGCGGAGGTAGGCCCAGAGGGCTTTGAGCTCGGTGTCGGTCATCTGGCCGATGGCGGCGGGCATGATGGGGTGGAGGGCGGTGCCGTCGGGTCGCTTGAGCGTGCGGAGGGTGGCGATGAACTGGTCCTCTGTCCAACCGTTGAGGCGGCTGGAGGCGTGGGGGGTGAGATTGGAGGTGGCGGGCCAGTCGGGCGGGGTGCCGGGGATGCGGCCGCCGGAAAGATTGGGGCCGTGGCAGCCGGTGCAGCCGACGGCGAGGTATTTGCCGTATCCGGCGGTTGGCGACTCGACGACGCTGACCGGGCGGTGCGCGGCGTGGTCGATTTCCTCGGCGGCGAGCTGGACCTGGCCGGCGACCATGAGGGCGCGGATGACGGGGCCGGGGGCGAGCGGGCCGCGCTCGCGGTCGACGGCGGGAAGGGTCTTCAGGTAGGCGATGGCGGCGCCGAGGTCTTCGTCGCTGAGTTCGGAGTACTCGATCGACGGCATGAGGATGAGGGCGCGACCGTCCTGGGCGAGGCCGTGGCGGATGGCGCGGACGTAGTCTTGATCGGAGTAGCTGGCCGGGAGACCGCCGCGGCCGCGGGTGATGTTGGGGCCGTAGAGTTTGCCGGCGGCTGGATCGTCGACGACTTTGGCGCCGCCGAAGTCGGCGCCGTGGCAGTCGGCACAGGAGCGGGTGGTGACGATGTGTTTGCCGCGGGCGATCATGGCGGCGTCGGCCGGGATGGCGACGGGGCGTGTCTCGATTTTGTGGAGGCGGCTCAGGCGGTAGTTGGTTGTTGCGTACACGGCGCCGGCGGCGAGGGCGAGGGAGCCGATGAGGCAGGCGAGGACGATGAGCGGGATTTTGACGAGTTTGCGGCGGAACATGAGCTGGAGGAAAAGTAGCGAGTAGTGAGTAGCGGGTAGCGAGTAGACGGAGCGCTCTCCCGACGGATGAAGCGGGTCGGGTTGGCGGAGCTGGAGGGCGGCACTTGATAAGTGCCGGTCCGGGGCGGCGGTGATCTCAGGCGAGGCTGACGATCAGGGCGGCGACGATGGAGGAGAGGAGGAGGCCGCAGAGGACGACGCCGAAGGCTTGATAGGCGTTGAGGTCGGACGGGCGTTCGGGAAAGGCGTGGCGCTGGGGGGCGGCGGAAGAATCGAGGAGGGAGCCGGCCTGGGTGCGTTTGAGGCCGCAGGCGATTTCGAGGATGCGAAGCGTGGGCGTGGTGGTGAGGCCGGCGAGGTCGCGAGGGGTGATGCCGTGGAGGCTGTGGGGCGATGCGGAAACGGGGGCGTTCATGGGTGGAGGCGTTGGGCGGTGAGTGGAGTGAGGGGCGGACGTGGCGTGGTGTTTCTACAAGTGAATATACGGCGATCTTAGCAGGTGTTTCGGGCGAAGGTATTAGCCGGATGGCTAAGGCGGCGCGCGGGGAGGCGTTTTTAACCACGGATGGGCACGGATGAAACGGATGTGGAAAACTGAAAGCCGGCCAGCGGCCGGCGCTCCCAGCGAAGCGAAGATGCCGACGGGACGTCGGCGCTCCGGGAGAGTTGCATTGGCGCGGGGAGCGGATGCAGGCTGCGAGGCGTCATGGAAAAAGGCCGTCCGTCTTCAGAAGAATCGTCGCAGAGCACGCCGCCGATGTCGGCGATGGAGCGTGAGGAGCGCCGGCGGGCGGATCGGGAGTTGCGGGAATCGGAGCTGCGGTTTCGCGGGCTGTTCGAGCAGACGCCGGTGAGCATGCAGCGTTTCCGGCCGGACGGGGTGTCGATCCGGGTGAACCGGGCGTACGAGAAGTTGTTTCATCTGACGGACGAGCAACTGTCGGCGGCGAAGTTCAATCTGCTGGAGGACCGGCAGATCGCGGAGACGGGGCTGCTGCCGATTTTCAAGCGGGCGTTTGCCGGGGAGCCGGTGCTGACGCCGCCGACGCCGTTTGATCCGAATGTGGCGGTGCCGGGCGGGCGGGCGGGGATGCGGTATATCCGCGGGCATTTTTTCCCGATTCGCGACAGCCTCGGAGAGATCCGCGAGATCATCGCGATGCATGAGGATGTGACGGATCTGGTTAAAGCGGAGCTGGCGCTCAAGGAGCTGAACCAGGAGCTCGAGGGAAAGATCGCGGAGCGCACGCGGGCGTTGAGCGAGAGCGAGCAGCGGCTGCGCGCGATCGTGGAGACGCAGACGGAGCTCGTCGGGCGGTACAGGCCGGACGGCGTGACGACGTATATAAATCCCGCATACGAGCGCGTGTACGGCGTGCGCGCGCTGGAGTACGTGGGAAAGAACTGGATCGAGCAGGCGGCGCCCGAGCTGGCGGCGACGGTGAGGAAGGAGATCGCGCGGCTGACGCCGGAGAATCCGGGGTTCGAGTTTTTGCACCGCAAGGTGTCGGACGATGGGAAGACGATCCAGGAGCACTGGGTGAATCGCGGTATTTTCGACGAGAGCGGGAAGCTGGTGGAGATCCAGGCGGCGGGGCGCGATGTGACGGAACTGGTCGAAGCGGAGCAGCGTTTCCAGGAATCGGAGGCGAGGTTTCACCGGTTATTCGTGGATTCGCCGGCGGGCGTGGTGTTGCTCGATGGTGTGACGATGGTGGCGGTGAATCCGGCGGGGCTGAAGATGATCGGGTTTTCGGATTTGAAGGAGGCGGTGGGGCGGACGCTGCTGGAATTTTCGCCGGAGTTTCAGCCGGATGGGACGCCTTCGACGGTGGCGGCAGCGCAGCTGGCGAAGAAGCGGCAGACGGAGGGGAATTCGCGCTTCGAGTGGACGTGTCGCACGGTCGCGGGTGCCGAGCTGACGATCGAGGCGTTCAGTTCGACGGTGGAGATTGGCGGGCGGAGTCTGGCACAGGTGATCCTGCACGACATCAGCGAGCGGAAGCGGGCGGAGCAGGAGTTGCGCAACTCGCTGGAGCGGGAGCGCGAGCTCAGTCACTTGAAGTCGAACTTCATCAGCATGGTGTCGCACGAGTACCGGAATCCGCTGGGAATCATCCTGTCGTCGACGGAGCTGTTGAAGCGTTATCACGACCGGCTGACGCCGGCGGAGCGGATGGAGTCGATCCTGGACATCGAAGTGGCGACGCGGCGGATGGCGGGAATGATCGATAATCTGTTGCTGATGGGGAAGGCGGACGCGGGGAAGCTGGCGATGGCGGCGAAGCTGGTGGATCTGGTGGAGCTGTCGCAGGTGATCATCGACGAAGTGCTATCGGCGGGGGACGACGGGCGGAAGATACGTTTCGAGCACAGCGGTATCGATACATTCGCTACGACGGACGAGCAGTTGTTGCGGTTGATCCTGAGCAATCTGCTGACGAACGCGTTGAAGTATTCGCCGCCGGATCGCGCGCCGAGCCTGACCGTGAATCGGGTGGGAAGACACGCGGTGTTCACGATTCATGACGATGGCATCGGCATCCCCGAGGAGGACCGGCCGGCGTTGTTCCAGGCGTTCCGGCGCGCGCGGAATGTGGGGTTGGTCAATGGAACGGGTCTCGGGCTTTACATCGTGAAGCACTGCGTGGATTTGCACGAAGGCACCATCGAGCTTGAAAGCGCGGTGGGGAAAGGCACGACAGTGACCATCAATCTCCCCATGTTCCCCGCCCTCACCGAACTCGCGTCGTCACTCGGCTCCAAGAAAGGAGATGAGTTGTGAAGAAGGTTTTAGTCGTCGATGACGAAGCGATCATGCGCCGCAATCTTGGGAAGATTTTGCGGCTGGAGAATTTTGACGTGCATGAAGCGGGCGACGGTCGCGAGGCGGTGGAGCTGGCGCGGACGCAGCTGCCGGACCTGATTTTGTGCGACATCTCGATGCCGGTGATGGACGGGCATGCGGTGTTGAAAGCGTTGCGGGAAATTCCGCACACGGCGCGGATCCCGTTTATTTTTCTGACGGCGCGCGGCGAGCACAGTGACGTGCGCGGCGGGATGACGCTCGGGGCGGACGATTATCTGATCAAGCCGGTGGGCGTGGCGGATTTGCTGGCGGCGATCGGCGCGCGGCTGAGCCGGATCGCGGATCACAATGGATCGAACATGCCGAAGGCGGAGCCGAAGCCGGAGATGTTGCAGTCGCTCGGGCTGACGCCGCGCGAGGCGGAAGTGTTGTTTTGGGTGAGCCAGGGGAAGAGCAATCCGGAGGTCTGCACGATCTTGGAGATGAAGCTCTTCACGGTGAAGAAGCACCTGGAGAATATTTACGTGAAGCTCGGCGTGGAGAATCGGACGGCGGCGAGTGCGATGGCGTTGGAGAAGCTGGGGTGAGGCTCATGCGCAAGCGGGCGAAGCTTTGGCCGGCGGTTATTTGCGGCGTGGTGCTGGTCTCTCTGACGGGGTTTCTAACAAAGTGGATTTTTGTGTCGGAGGTTTCAGCCGCTGCAGCGGAGCTTGAGAGTTATGACCGGCGTGATGGGTGGAAAGAAGCTGAGCAAGATATCGAACGCGGTGTGCTGAAGTGGAAAGTCTGGGGAAGGGTATCTGATTTCGAGACGCGGAAGAAAACTGCGAGCGAAAAGCTTGGGGTTGAACTCGACTGGTTTGCCGACTGCGAAGTCACGGATGCTGTTAGGAGCTATGCCTCGCGATATAACGCGGCAATGCGTACGCATCTCGTTTCCCTATTGGGCGAGCCGCGGGTTGCTGGCGTGCTGGGTGACTCGCCGGCTGAGGGAACTGCGAAGTAGAGTGGCACTTGCTAAGTGCCGGTCCGGCGGGATCGCGAGCGAGCTTGCTGGGAAACGGCGTCGCGCAAGCGCGAGCCCTACGGGACGATTTCGATCGGGCGGCGGGCGAGGACTTTGGCGCCTTGGTTGCTCATGTAGCGGATTTCGGCGGGGCCGGGTTTGGCGGGGGCTTTGATGGTGGCGGGGGTGCCGCGATGCGTATCCGAATAGTGGGCATACTCGCCGTCGCGGGTGCCTTGGACGACGATGGTGAGGTAGTCGCCTTTGTTGTTGGGGCCGGCCCAGCGGATGGAGACGGGTTCGCCGGCTTTGGCGGTGGCGGGGGCGTCGAGTTCGATGACGGCGGCAACGACGTTGATCGGGCGGCGGGCGAGGATGGTTTTGCCGTTACCGGCGGCGTAGCGGATTTCGTAGGTGCCGGGTTCGATGGGGGCGTTGATGGTGAGGGTGGAGCCTTTGGAGGCGTCGCTGTAGTTTTGATACACGCCGGGTTTGGCGTCGGACGGGACGATGGTCACGTAGTCGCCTTTCGAGGCGACGCCGGTCCAGGCGATGCTGACGGGGCTGCCGGCGATGACTTCGGCGGGGGCGTCGAGCGTGGTTTTAGGGGCGGTGATGTCGATGGCGCGGCGGTAAAGGACTTGGCGGCCCTGGCCGGTGACGTAGCGGATTTCGAAGCGGCCGGTCTGGTTGGGAGTGACGAGCGTGGCGGGGGAGCCTTTGGCGGTTTCGGTGTATTTGCCGTAGGCGGAGTTGGGGGCGTCGGGGGCGACGATGGTGAGGAAATCGTTTTCGTTATTGGGGCCGGTCCAGTTGACGGTGATGGGCGTGTTGAGATGGGCGGAGGCGGGGGCGTTGAGGGTGGCGGCGATGGGCGTGACGTGGAGGGGAGTGCGGCCGAGGATGGTTTTGGAGCGGTTGGCGAGGTAGCGGACTTCGTAGGCGCCGGGCTCGATGGGGGCGGTGAGTTCGAGGGTGCGGCCGTGTTTGGTTTCGGCGTAGGTCTCGTAGGCGGAGGCGGGGGCGTCGGGTTTTGCGATGGCGAGGTAGTCGCCTTTGTTGTCGGGGCCGGTCCAGGTGACGGAGAATTTGGCGCCGGCCATGGTGTGGGCGCGGAGCTGGATGGTGGCGGGGGTGAAGACTTCGGCGGGTTCGGCGTCGGCGACGGTCGGAGTCGCGGGGGCTGCGGTGGTGAGCGTGGGAGCCGGCGAAGTTGTGGGAGGAAGTGGCTCGGGAGCAGGCGGAGTTTTTTTGCAGCGCGGGAGGAGCAGTAGGAGAAGGACGAGCAGGAGCAGCAGCAGGATGAGGAGGATCGTGCGGATGCGTTTGTTGGGAGCTGGGGAAGCGGGAGCGGACATGGAGGAGTCGGACAGGGGGAGTTGGAGTGGCGGATTTTTTATCGCGGAAGCGCGGAAGGGCTGAAACGCGGAGTCGGAATGGGCGAGGCGGAGGGCGGAATTTTGGACAGGATTAAGAGGATGAACAGGGAGCGGGCGCGGGGTGGTGTGCGGATTTTTTAACCACGGATTGCTCGGATGGGCACGGATGGGGAATTGGGAAGGAGAGGCGGTGTATCCGGTGTGCGGAATCGGAGGCCATGCTCTGGCGATCGTGGCTATGGTGGCGCGTGGTGCGGCGGAGGCGCGCGGCGGTTACTTGATGCCGACGACCATGGAGTCGGGGCCGGTGAGGTGCTGGACGTAGGTGAAGCGGAAGCCGGCTTCTTCCATCCATGACGTGCAGTCGGCGCCGGTGTAGTCGAAGCCGCCGGGGGTTTCGATGAGCATGTTGAGGCTCATGAGGAGGCCGAAGGAGTTGTGGCGGCGGTCGTCGTCGATGATGGCGTCGTAGGCGATGAAGGCGCCGCCTTCGGGGAGTGCTTCGTAGGCGGCGCGGATGAGGTGTTTCTTTTGGGCGAGATCCCAGTCGTGGAGGATGTGGCCCATGAGGATGACGTCGGCCTTGGGGAGGGGTTGTTGGAAGAAGTCGCCTGGGAGGAAGCGGAGGCGGTCGGCGAGGCCGTTTTGGTTGATGTAGTCGGTGACGATGGGGGCGACCTGGGGGAGGTCGAAGGCGGTGCCGGTGAGGTGGGGGTTGGCGAGGGCGATCTGGGCGGCGAGGTCGCCTTGGGCGGTGCCGATGTCGGCGAAGGTGCGGTAGCGGGACCAGGGGAAGTTTTCGGCGATGGCGAGGTTGGCGCCGCGGCTGACGCCGGTCATGGCGGTGAGGAATTGTTTGAGGCGTGCGGGGTCGGCGTAGAGTTCGTGGAAGAAATGGGTGCCGCCGTTTTTCACTTCGTTCTGCGGGAGGCCGGTGCGGAGGCCGTCGGTGAGGTTGTCCCAGAATTTGTAGAGGCGGGCGTTGAGCATCTCGAGGATGCCGCCGATGTAGCTGGGTTTGTTTTTATCGAGGAAGAGGTCGGCGTCGGGGGAGTTCGCGTACACGCCGTCTTCGCGTTCGAGGAAGCCGAAGGAGACGAGGGCGTCGAAGAAATCGCGGGCGGAGCGGGAGTGGAGGTCGAGGCGCTGGCGGAGGGTTTCGGAGTCGGCGGGGCGGCCGGCGAGCTGGGTGAAGACCTGGAGTTCGACGGCGGTGAGGAGGGTTTTTGAGGACCAGAAGCCGGAGCCGACCTGCATGATGTGGGCGGGGGTGGGCGGCGGGATGGGGGCGACGAAGGCGGTGAGGGTGGCGGAGGCGTCGGGCGAGGGGCAGAAGGGCGAAGCGGTGGCGGCGGCTTCGGGGGCGGCGAGGGTGGTGGATGTGTGCATGGGAGCGTGCGGAGTATTTCCGGGGATCGTAGCAGGTGTTTCACGCGGCGGTATTAGGCGATGGGCGAAGCCCGCGCGGCGGAGCCGCGCGGGAATGACCAGTGATCAATGACCAGCGACCAATGGAAGATGAGCGGATGATGGCGGGGTGAGCCGCGGAGCCATCGGTGGACGACACGGAGGTTGTCCCTCCAAGGAGAGGCGATGAGGGAATTTTATGCGTCGTTTGACAGGGGTGGTTAGGGGCCTAATTTTCTCGGACAAATTCATGGCATACATCGAAGATCGCTCCACTTGGTTTGAAGGGCAGGGGCTTTGGCAGCACGTTCCCGAATCCGACTGGAAGGACTGGGTGTGGCAGCTGAAGAACCGGATCACGACGATCGACCAGCTGGAGAAGTACATGGTCCTGACGACCGAGGAGCGGCGCGGGATCGCGTTTGCGGGGAGCAAGCTGGCGCTGGCGATCACGCCTTATTTTTTCAACCTGATCGACCGGAACGATCCGAACTGCCCGATCCGGTTGCAGCTGATCCCGCGTGAGGGTGAATCGATCACTAGCGCGGAGGAGCAGTTGGATTCGCTGGGCGAGGATGAGCATTCGCCGGTGCCAGGGTTGGTGCATCGTTATCCGGACCGAGTTTTGTTTTTGGTGACGGATCGGTGTGCGTCGTACTGCCGCTACTGCACGCGCAGCCGGTTGGTGAGCAATGCGCAGGACTATAATTTTCATCCCGAGTACGAGCAGGGGTTGCGGTATATTGAGTCGCATCCGGAGATTCGGGATGTGCTGTTGTCGGGCGGCGATCCGCTGTTGTTGTCGGACAAGAAGCTGGAGCACCTGATCAGCCGGCTCAGGGCGATCAAGCATGTGGAGTTTATCCGCATCGGGTCACGGATTCCGGTGTTTCTGCCGCAGCGAATCACGCCGGCGTTGTGCGAGATTTTTAAGAAGTACGGGCCGATCTGGATGAGCATTCATGTGAATCATCCGAAGGAGGCGACGGCGGAGCTGAAGGATGCGTGCGAGCGGCTGGCGTTCGCAGGTGTGCCGCTGGGGAATCAGTCGGTGTTGTTGCGCGGGGTGAACGATGACGCGGAGGTGATGAAGGCGCTGGTGCACCGGTTGCTGCGGATGCGGGTGAGGCCGTATTACCTTTATCAGATGGATCTGATCACGGGCGGGTCGCACTTCAAAGTGGATGTGCGGAAGGGCATCGAGATCATCCAGGCGTTGCGCGGGCACACGACGGGTTACGCGGTGCCGCAGTACGTGATCGATGCGCCGGGTGGTGGCGGGAAGGTGCCGATCAATCCGGAGTACGTGGAGAAAATCACGGATGAGGAGATCGTGTTTCACAATTACGAGGGGCGGCAGTTCCGCTATCCGCTGAAGAGCACGCCGGTGAAGAAAGCGGGCGTGCTGGTGCACGACGATGTGTCGGGTGCGTGCGATATTTGACGCGAGTGACCGGAGTCTATCCGGAGCTCGCGCTGAGGGTTTCCCTTAGGTGGAAACTGTTTTCAGAGGCGAAGCCACGATTGGTGTTCGGTGACGAATGGGTGACGGGATTTAGCAGAAAATTAGCGCGAGAATTTTTGAGCGAATTTGAAAAGACCGCGTCTATCTCCGCGTAGTCAGTATCGTTCCTAGGGGATCGATACTTGTTTGTAGTTCTTACGGTTTGCTTGGTGTTAGGTCATGCTGGCCGCCCTGGTAAGGGGCGGCCTTCATGTTTTTAGCGGCCGGAGATCGAGCGCGTGAGAGCACGCTGGCCTACGGGCGGATGAGAGGTGGCGAAAACTTTCCCTTGCGTGGAGGAGGAGCGGGCGTTTTCACGGACTTTGCCTGTAGGGGTGTCCTCCGTCGGAGGGCTGAGATGATCGCACGATCGGCGATCGGACCCTTCGAACCTGAACGGATCATTCCGGCGAAGGAAAACAGCAGGCGGTACCTTGGGGTGCCGCGTCTTTTTCTGGAGAACCGTTTCGGGTGGCACTCAACGCCTATGAAACCAATGAACGTCTCCCTTCTTACTTTGGCTGCGATCACGCTTTCGAGCGGCGTCGCGGTCGTGCACGCGCAAGCTCCGGCTGCGGGTCAAACGTCTCAGGCGAGCGCCGCGCCCGATGTGGTACTGGCACCGGTGCGCGTCACGGCGGATCTCTGGGAGTCGCCGCTCGACCGGATTTCGGCGAGCGTGAGCGTCTATGATGATGCGGTGTTGCGGGCGGGAGCGGTCGCGCATTTTGGCGATCTGGCGGACCAGATTCCGAATCTGACGTGGACGGGCGGGACGTCGCGTCCGCGGTATTTTCAGATCCGCGGTATCGGCGAAAATTCACAGTACGAAGGCGAGACGCCGGACTCGACGGTGCGGTTCCTCGTGGACGATCTGGATTTCACGGGGCTGGGATCGCTGGGCAGCACGTTCGATGTGAAGCAGGTCGAAGTGTTGCGCGGGCCGCAGGCGGGGGCGTTTGGCGCGAATGCGGCGGGTGGCGTGGTGCGGTTGGTGACGAATGCGCCGACGCCGTTTTGGACGGGGCAGGTCGAAGGCACCGTGGGCGACGATGCGCTGCGCACGGGCGGGTTTGCCGTGGGCGGGCCGTTGATCAAAGGAACGCCGGAGAAGCTGATGATGCGGCTGGCGGTGCAGCAGACCGAGAGCGACGGGTTTCGCCATAATCGTACCCTGAACGCCGATACGAACGAGCGGGACGAGTTCACGGCGCGGTTGCGGCTGACGTTTAATCCGACGGCGACGTGGCGCTGGGAAGGCGCGGCGCTGTACTCGGATGTGAACAACGGCTTCGACGACTTCGCCCTCGATAACAACGGATACTATACCTACAGCGATCAGCCGGGGCGCGATGAGCAGGAGTCGGTCGCGGGCAGCGTGCGCGGCACGTACACGGGACTGGCCGATGTGCGGCTGACGACAGTGACGGCGGGTTCGCACGTGAAGTCGATTTATAGCTACGACGACGACTGGACGATTGGCTCGTACGAAGGCTTCAGCGATCTGCGGCGCGAGCGCGATGGGTTCAGCCAGGAGCTGCGGTTCGATTCGTCGGCGATCCAGGATGCGCTGGGCTGGGTGGATCGCTGGACGCTGGGTATTTATTTTTCGGGCACGCAGGAGGACAGCCGTTACACGAATGAAGATCCGGGCAATATCCGCGGGCTGACGACGACTTATGAGTCGAAGAACGTGGCCGTGTTTGGACAGGTTTCGCACGACATCACGGAGCGGACTCGGGTGATTGTCGGGCTGCGCGCGGAGCAGGTGGATGTTTCGGGCGATGGCTTGAAGACGCGTTATCGGAAGACGCCGAACACGTACGATGTGCCGGTGCGGCTGTCGCCGTCGTTTGATGACACGATGGTCGGCGGAAAACTGACGCTGGAGCACGATCTCACGGCGAATCACGTGGCGTTTGCATCGGTTACGCGCGGCTACAAGGCCGGTGGCGTGAATGTGGATGCGCGCATTAACCCGGCGGTCGATCCGCTGACGTACGAGACGGAGTTTCTCTGGACGTATGAAGTGGGCGTGCGCGGCAGCTGGTTCGCGCAGCGGCTGACGGGCGAGGTGACGATCTTCGACATCGAGCGTGACGATACGCAGGTGCGTGACTCGGCGGGCTTTGGCGGGAGCTACCGTTTCTTCACGGACAATGCGGAGACCGCGTATGTGCGCGGGGTGGAAGCGGCGAGCCGTTATGCGATCACGTCGGCGTGGTCGGTGAATGGGTCGCTGGCGTTGATGGACTCGGAGCTGGACACGTTCCGGCTGTCGAGCGGAGACATCGCGGGCGGGCGCGAACTGGCGAACACTCCGGAATATGGATACAGCTTGGCGACGAGCTACCGGCCGGAGCAGGGCGTATTCGGCAGCATGGAGATGGTGGGGCGCGCGCGTTTCTACGACTCGAATAACCAGAACGAAGAGCGGCGGCCGTTCAACGTGTTCAATGCGACGCTCGGCTATGCGTGGCGCGAGTGGACGCTGACGGTCTGGGTGCGCAATGCGTTCGACAAGGAGTATGACAAGCGCGTGTTTTTCTTTGGCAACGAAGACCCGAACTACGACGTGAAGCGTTACGAATCGCGTGCGGATCCGCGGCAGTTTGGCGCGACGGTGCGCTATAACTTCTGAGGACTCGGCGACCTGGCGTGGAGGGGCGGCGGCGGCGTTGAGCGGATGACGTTGAACGGCGCGTCAGGGAAAGCGCGCCGTTTCACTGGTGGTGAATCGCGAGTAACTCGTTTCGATTCGTTCGGCGCGGAAGGCGTCCTGATTTCGGATTTTTAACCGCGGAGAACGCGGAGGGCGCGGAGAGCGGAGGAGGGGAGAAGGAGCCTCGAGGCCGCACGCGGGATGCGTGCGGCCTGCAGAAGTCAGACGTGCTCTCAGCGTTTGCTGACGGCGTTGGTGGGGACTTCGGGGGAGATCGCGATGGCGTTTCCGGTGGTGTCTGTGCCGCGCAGGTCGATGGCGGAGGAGCGGGGGCCTCGCACGGCGATGAGGGCGGCGTCTTTGTTTTTGAGGGAGACGGAGCGGGTTTCGATTTTCGCGGAGTCGCGGATGGCGAGGGCGGGGCCTTTTTCGACGAGGACGTGGACGTCGTTGAAGGAGACGTTGGTGGCGTCGGCGATGTAGATGCCGGAGCGGGCGGACATGCGGACGTTTTCGAGGCGGATGTTTTCCACGGGCATTTCGGGGAGGCCACGGATGAGGGCGGCGCGTTCGGCGTCGAGGGAGACGAGGTCGCGGATGAGGATGTTGCGGAAGGCGGGGGTTTCTTCGGTGACGGGCTTGGCGGCGAGGAGCGGGCTGTTGACGGAGGCGGAGTCGGACTCGTCGGGGGCTTTGGTGCCGTAGAAGAGATCGAAGAGGAGGGCTTCGCCGGGGATGTTGGTCATGCGGACGCGTTCGATGAGGATGTCTTCGACGATGCCGCCGCGGCCGCGGGTGCTTTTGAAGCGGAGGCCGACGTCGGTGCCGATGAAGGTGACATCGGAAACGTGGATACGGCGGACGCCGCCGGACATCTCGCTGCCGACGACGAAGCCGCCGTGGCCGTGGTAGACGATGCAGTTGCGGACGATGACGTTTTCGGTGGGGCGACCGCGGGCGCGGCCCTCGGCGTCGCGGCCGGACTTGAGGCAGATGGCATCGTCGCCGACGTCGAAGGAACTGTTTTCGACGATGACGTTGGAGCAGGATTCGAGGTCGAGGCCGTCGCCGTTTTGCGCGAACCACGGGTTGCGGATGGTGACGTTGCGGACGATGAGCTGGTCGCACATGAGCGGGTGGACGCACCAGCCGGGGGAATTTTGAAAGGTGGGACCGTCGAGGAGGACGTGGCGGCAGTTGACGAGGCTGACGAGGACGGGGCGGAGGGAATCGCGGGTGCGCTGGATGAATTCGGGCGTGCGCGGGCCGCGGTGTTCGTTGCCGTCGCGGATGTCGGCGGAGGGATACCAGATGTCGTTGGCGGCATTTACGGCGCCGCCGGAGGCGAGGAGTTTGGACCACTGGCCGGCGGTCATTTTCATTTTCTTCACGGGGCGCCAGACCTGGCCGGCGCCGTCGAATACGCCTTTGCCGGTGATGGCGATGTGTTCGAGGTCGCGGCCGGAGATGGGGGACTGACAGCGGAGCTGGGCGCGGCCTTCGAAGCTGGTTTCAATGAGGGGGTAGTCGGCGCGGTTGTCGCTGAACTGGACGAGGGCGCCGTCTTCGGCGTGGAGCTCGATGCGGCTTTGAAGGACGATGGGGCCGGTGCGCCAGAGGCCAGCGGGGATGATGACGCGGCCGCCACCTTTGGCGGCGACGGCGGCGATGGCGCGGTTGATGGCGTCGGTGTTGAGCGAGTGTCCGTCGGAGATGGCGCCGAAATCGGTGATGCGGACGGTGTGCGCCGGTATGGCCGGAGCGGAGACGGCAGGAAGCGTGGCGGGATCGAAGGCGGTGGCCGCGACGGCGAGTGTGGAAGTGGAGACGGCGAGGAGCGCGGCGGCGAGAAGGTGGGAAAGCGGGCGGGGAGGTTTCATGGAGAGTGGGTGGACTGGGTGTTGGACGAGGGACTGAACGGAAGACGCGATGAGCGGGGAATAGTTTCGGGATGAAAAGGTGGCGTCGGGCGGCATCGTTGATTAGCGCGGAAGACTGATGGCACAAAAACGCAGCAACTCAGGACGGTCCGCGCGCGGTGCGAAGCGAGGCGTGGCGATAGTATTTTTAATCGCGAACCTGATCGTGTGGGGAGCGATCGGCGGGTGGTATTTGTTTCAGACGCCGGAGCGGAAGGAAGAGGTATCGCGGCTGGTGGGGAACTGGATCGAAGGGCGGAAGAACGTGACGGCGTTCGAGGTGGCGTGGGATTTGTGGCAGTTTTACGGGAGCGAGGATTTCGTGGCGGGCGGGCGCGGGGCGTTGACGGGAAATCACTCGGAGATGCAGGCGCTCCTTTATGGCGGAGTGCTGCCGGAGAGTCAGCGGAAGGCGGTGCGGGTGCTGGGAAACGCGGGCTATGTGGTCGGGTACAGCGAGGCCATGGGGAATCCGTTGTGGGCGGCTTACCGGAGTTTCGATGTGAAGACGCTGGAGGCGCCGAAGCGGCCGGAGGCGTTTCGAGCGGATGGGCGGACGGTGGCGCGGGTGGAGCCGGGGGATTATTCGCGGAGCGGATACGACCGGGGGCATCTGGCGCCGAACTATGCGATCGCGACGCGGTACGGGCGGGCGGCGCAGGAGGAGACGTTTTTGATGTCGAATATCGTGCCGCAGAAGCATGCGCTCAACGCGGGGCCGTGGCGGCGATTGGAGGAGAAGATCGCGACGAGTTATGCGGCGCGGTTTGGGGAAGTGTGGGTGATGGCGGGGCCGGTGTTTGGGGAGAATCCGAAGCGGCTGGCGCGTAAGGTGGCGGTGCCGGAGGCGTTTTTCATGATCGTGGTGGATGAGAGCGAGGGGCAGGTGAGGGCGCAGGCGTTTGTGTTTCCGCAGGAGGCGGAAGAGGGCGATGCGTTGGAGAAATTCGTGACGAGCATAGATGAGGTCGAGGCGCGGACGGGGCTGGATTTTTTGAGTGTGTTGCCGGATGAGGCGGAGGCGGCGTTGGAGGCGAGGCGCGTGGCGAGAGTATGGTGAGAGGATGATGACCGGTCCGGCTCGCACCGCGCTCGCCGCTACGGGGCTTGCGTGAGGGGAGCGGGCGGGTTTTTTGTTTGTGCCTCAATGATTTCGCTTCTCGAAGGCAAAGGATCCGGCGCCAAGAAACCGGCGGAGAAAGTTTTTGCGCTGCGGTTGACCGTGGTCGGTTGCACGCCGCGGGTGTGGAGGCGGCTGTTGGTGCGCGAGACGATGTGGCTGAGCCGGCTGCACGATTCGATTCAGGTGGCGTTCGAGTGGTTCGATTATCAGACGCATCTCTTCACCTTGGACGATCAGCGTTTTGGGAATCCGTTTCGCAAGGACGACGTGGTGATCGAGGACGATCGCGATGTGTCGCTGGCAGATCTGGATCTGGGATCGCGCGACAAGATGACCTATCACTATCATTTCGGCGAGGGCTGGGAGGTGGAGATTCGTGTGGAGAAAACGCTGTCGTTGGAAAAGGGCGCGAGCTATCCGCTGTGCACGGGCGGGGAGCGGGCGGGGCCGCCGGAGGATTGCGGCGGGCTGGATGCGTTTCACGACATGCTGGCGTGCATCAAAGAGCCGAATACGGATTTGGGGCGGGAGTGGCTGGAGTGGCTGGGGCCGGTTTATAATCCGGAAGTGTGCGATGTGGATAAGATCAACAAGGCGTTCAAGAAGTTAGGGAAGTGATCGCGCGCCGAGAGACGCCAAGAGCGACGTCAAAAAGGTGTATGAGGTGCAAACCCCAGGTCGGAAAATTTGACTGAGACGGACAGGTGGCCGATAAAGGGCGTGTTCTTTTGAAAGTCGTCCGTGATTAGCCAGGAAGGTTTGAGCGGGTTAACCGCGATGAGCCTTCCGTCTAAACATGAACGACAAGATCAGGTACATCCACATCGGGCTTCCTAGCGGGCTTACCGGCATGCCGGTTGCCTACTCGTTTGTCGGTTCCGAGCGCGCAGAAGGGTCTGCGAGCAAGGGCGGCAAGCGCGACACTCAGGACGTCCGGGGTGAAGAAGCGGACCGCAGCTTCGTGAACGAATCGGGGTCGTCTCTCCATAAGACGCTTCGCCAAGTGATCGGAATCGTGGCGCGCAGCAGAGTTGTCGAAATCGGTTTCGCACAACCGCTCGCTTAAGTAACTCAGTAATCCACACCGGGGTGATGATGAAAATCGTCACCCCGGTTTTATTTTAAGGTTCGGACGGTCGGACGCGTCTGAAAGGCGCGCTTGGCGTCGGGGGGAAGTTGGTGCAAACCGTGCGCTCCCGCTGATGAACCCCGTTACGAGCATTCCTGTTTCCACCCATGGTCCGCGCCCCTGGCGTTGCCGCGAGCGTGTGATCGAGCTCGGGGGGGAGCCGGTGATCATGGGCATCTTAAATGTGACGCCGGATTCGTTTTTTGATGGAGGGAAGCATGGCGTGGTGGAGGCGGCGGTGGCGCAGGCGGAGCGCATGGTGGCAGAGGGCGCGGGGATCATCGATGTCGGCGGGCAGTCGACGCGGCCGGGGTTTGTGGAAGTGCCAGCCGAGGAGGAAATCGCGCGGGTGGTGCCGGTGATCGAGCAGATCGTGCGGGGCGGGAAGGTAGCAGTGTCGATCGACACGTATAAGCCGGCGGTGGCGCGCGCGGCGCTCGAGGCGGGGGCGCATGTGCTCAACGATGTGCATGGGCTACAAGGCGCGCCGGAGCTGGCGCGGCTGGCGGCGGAGTTTGGGGCGGCGGTGGTGGCGATGCATCACGACGAGCGGTTTCGCGATTATGTGCGGCGGCCGGGGGACACGGCGCATGGGATCGCGGAGGTGGATCTGATCGAGCGCATGAAGACGTGGCTGGGGCGTTCGCTGGAGATCGCGGTGAAGGCGGGCGTGGCGGCGGAGCAGGTGGTGCTCGATCCGGGTATCGGTTTTTTCAAGACGCAGACACAGAATCTCGAAATCATGGGACGGCTCGCGGGACTGCGCGGGCTGGGGTGTCCGCTGTTGCTGGGGGCGTCGCGGAAGTCGGTCATCGGGCATGTGCTGGGCGGGCAGCCGGTCGAGGATCGACTCGAAGGCACGCTGGCGACGACGACCCTCGCCGTGTGGCAGGGCGTGGAGATCGTGCGTGTGCACGATGTGGCGGCGAATGTGCGGGCGGCGCGGATGGCGCGGGCGATCCGGGAGCAGTCGTTGCATCCATTTCATTCCTGATGAACGCACGCATCCATCTTCGGAACATGGCTTTTTATGGCTATCACGGCCATCTGACGGCGGAGAACGCGCTGGGGCAGCGTTTCCAGATCGATCTGACGCTGACGACGGACATCGCTCGGGCGACGAAGACGGACGATCTGGCGGACACGGTGGACTATGTGAACATCTACGCGATGTGCCGTGAAGTGGTGGAAGGCGCGCACGTGAAGTTGTTGGAGACTCTCGCGGGGAAAATCATGGACCGCGTGCTGGCGGATTTTCCGAGTGTGCAGAAAGTGGAGATCACGATTCGCAAGCCGTCGGTGCCGTTGCCGGGGGTGCTGGATCATGTGTCGCTCGAAACCAGCAAATCCCGTGAGTGATGTTTTCATAGGGCTCGGTGGAAATCTCGGCGACCGCGAGGCGCTGCTGGCGGAGGCGTTGAGGAAGCTGGATGCGACGCCGGGGATCGAAGTGGCGGCGGTGTCGTCGCTCTACGAGACGAAGCCGGTGGGGCTGACGCAGCAGCCGGATTTTTTGAATCTGGTGGCGAAGTTGAAGACGGAGCTGCCGCCGTATGCGCTCTTGAATACCTGTCTGCGGATCGAGACGGAGCTCGGGCGGGAGCGGCGGGAGCGTTGGGGGCCGAGGACGGTGGATCTGGATGTGCTCTGGGCGGAAGGCGTGGCACAGGCGGATGAGAAGCTGACGATCCCGCATCCGCGGATGCATGAGCGGGCGTTCGTGCTGGTGCCGCTGGCGGAGCTGGCGCCGAAGTTGAAGCTCGATGGCGTGGCGGTGTCGGAGCTGGTGGGCGCGTTGAGCGAGGAGAGCGCGGGCGTGCGGAAGAAAGGGGCGTTGTTCTGGCGCGAGGCGAAGAAGAAGGCGGAGTGAGCGTGATGCATACGCGCGAGCTTCGGATCGAGGGCGGTATGGCGGCGGTTTTCGCGGCGACGGCGGAGAAGGCGCACGCATTTTTTCTGGAGAGCGCGCTGCCGGCGGGCGGATTGGGGCGGTATTCGTTTATTGGGTTCGCGCCGCTGGCGGTGTTTCGCGTGGGGGCGGATGGGCGCGCGGAAGTGCGCTGGGCGGATGGGCGCGTGGAGAGGAAAGAGGGTGAGGCGCTGGAGGAGTTGCGGGCGTTGCACGGGCGGATGGCGGCGGAGTTTGCGGGAGCGCGAGAGGGGCGGAGTGCGGGGGCGGAGTTTAGACAGGATTTACAGGATGGACAGGATTCGGGCACGGAGGGGCTGCCGTTTGCGGGAGGGGCGGTGGGATTTTTTTCGTATGAGTTTGGGCTGAGGTTTGAAGGCGTGAAGCGGACGAGTGCGGACGATCTTGCGGTGGCGGAGGCGGAGTGGGCGTTTTATGACGGGGTGGTGGCGTGCGAGGAGGCGAGTGGTCGGATTTTTGCGGCGACGAATCGGCGCGATGCGGGCGAGGCGGAGAAGGTGTTGGGGCGGATCGAGCGGGAGGTGCGGGAGGCGTTGAGGGAAGGTGCGGTTGCGACTGAGCGAGCGGAGAGCGGTACGGCGGTGCGGAGCGGAATGGGCGCGCGAGGGGCTGAAGGAAAGACGGAGATCGCGGCGAATTTTTCGCGGGAAGGTTATGTGCGCGCGGTGGGGCGGGTGAAGGCGTTCATCCGAGCGGGGGATGTTTATCAGATCAATTTGAGTCAGCGGTTCGAGGTGGCGATGCCGTGCGGGGCGGCGGAGCTTTACCGGCGGTTGCGCGTGCAAAGTCCTGCGCCGTATGGGTGTTTTTTGAATTTTGGAGGCGTGCAGGTGGCGGGGGTTTCGCCGGAGCGGTTTTTGCGCGTGGACGGCGATGCGGTGTCGACGCGGCCGATCAAGGGGACGCGGCCGCGGGGGCGCGATGCGGGTGAGGATGCGGTGTTGAAGGCGGAGCTGGCGGCGAGCGAGAAGGACCGGGCGGAGCTGCTCATGATTGTGGATTTGGAGCGCAACGATCTGGGGCGCGTGTGTGTGCCGGGGTCGGTGCGGGTGGAGAATTTATATGCGTTGGAGGCGCATCCGACGGTGTGGCATCAGGTGGCGGAGGTGTCGGGAAAACTGGCGGCGGGGCGGGATGTGTTCGACTGCATCCGTGCGGCGTTTCCCGGCGGTTCGATCACGGGGGCGCCGAAGATCCGGGCGATGCAGATCATCGATGAGCTGGAGCCGCACCGGCGGCATCTGTACACGGGGGCGATGGGGTATCTGGGATTCGACGGGCGGGCGGAGCTGAACATCGCGATCCGGACGATCACGTGCGTGGACGGGCGGGCGTATTTCCACGCGGGCGGCGGCGTGGTGTGGGACTCGGACCCGGAAAGTGAATACGAGGAGACGTTGACGAAGGCGAAGGCGTTGCGGGCGGCGCTGGCGCAGACGGATGCGGATGCGAGCGCGGGAGGAGAGAGGCCATGATTTTGTTGAACGGGCAACTGGCGGCGGATGAGGCGGCGGGGAAGGTTTTAGGGTCGAGCGCGGGTGTGTTTACGACGATGCGGGTGCGCGGGGGGCGGGTGGAATTTTTGGAGAGACATGCGGCGCGGCTGGCGCGGGATGCGCGGGCGGTGGGGCTCGCGGCGGCGTCGGAGATAGCGGTGTTGCGCGAGCGGTGCGCGGCGTGTGTGACGGCGAACGGGATCGTCGATGGCGGGCTGAAGGTGGTGTGGTTTGGCGAAGGCGGAGGGCGGACGGGCGAGGTGATTGCGCGGCGGGATCACGCTTATGGGGCGGAGGCGGTGGCGCGGGGGTTTCGGTTGATGACGATGCGATGCGCGGTGCGGGAAGGGCGCGAGTTATCGCGGCACAAGACGCTTGATTATGGCATGCACGCGGAGGCGAAGCGGGCGGCGGTGGCGGCGGGTTTTGACGATGCGTTGTGGATCGATGAGGTCGGGCGGGTGCTGGAAGGGGCGACGACGAATGTGTATGCGGTTTTCGGTGACGAGATCGTGACGCCGGCGGTGGGCGCGGGGTTGCTGCCGGGGGTGGCGCGCGAGGTGGTGTTGGGATTGACGGGAGTTTCGCGGCCAATGAGGGCGGCGGTGTTGACGCGCGAGCGGCTGGCGGAGACGGAAGAGATTTTTGTGACGAACTCGCTCATGGGCGTGATGCCGGTGCGTGGGTGGGATGGGCGGGCGTTCGAGGTGGCGCGCGGTGCGGTGACGCGGGAGGTCGCGGTGGCGTTCGATCGGGTGGCGCTGGGGTTATTGCCCTAAAGCGGGTGGTGAAGCTCCCGGGGCTGGCGTAAAGGGCAGGCTAAAAGTGTGCGTGAAAAATCAATGGGCTTCCGCGGGGCGGCGATGCGCCGACATGATGGGATGATGAAAACGACGGCGCTGATTTTTTCGTGTCTGGCGATATGTGGGGCGGGTGTGGCTGCGCCGTTGATCGAAGAGCCGGTGGCGGAGTTGAAGCTGGGCTCGGGGAAGACGTTTAAGCTGGCGATGGCGCGGAGTTATTCGTCGGGCGCGGTTTTACTGCGTCATGCCGGGGGAGCGGCTGCGGTGAAGTACGAAGAGTTTCCGGAGGAATTGCGCGGGACGCTGGCGGAGCAACGGAAGGTTGAGGGGGCAACTATCGACGCGGGCGGAAAGGTTTTGACGAAGGTGAGCTACGATTTTCCGGCGCCACCGGAGGTGGAGTCGCAGGCGGGCGAGGAGCGTGTTTTATCGGGGCAGGTTTTCGTTTCCACGAGCGATGCGGGCGACGTGAAGCTCGCCGGTGTGGTGGTATCGGTTTACTCGAAGGAAGCGTATCGCGCGCAGACGGCGTGGTATCAGGCGAATCCGTGGGAGGCGTCGCGCGCGCATGGGTTGAATGCGGAGATGCTGGCGAAGGCTGGCGACGGGCCGGGGGCGATGAAGCAGTTTAACGCGGCGATGGAAATGGCGGCGCTGGGGTGGATGCTCGTGGCGCCGGCGGAATTTTCGACGACGACAAAAGCGGATGGGAAGTTCACGTTGAAGCACCGGGTGGACGGGTCGTTTTTCGTGGTCGCGCATGCGTCGCGCGTGGTGGACGGGGAGACGCAGTATTATCGTTGGGCGTTGATATCGGAGCTGATCGATGATGCGGAGAATCTGCTGTTGTTTAACGATAATATGGAGTGATCAGGCGAAGGGGTGGGATGGCCTGCTTCAAATCGGGCTGGCTGGCTATTTCGCTACTTCGCGAGATCGAGAGCGGCGTGGGCGTTGAGATAGGCGGGGGCGGCAGGTCATCGATCGCCGGCGAGGGAGGGCGCGGGATTTTTTGACTTCATGTGCGTGAAGCTCTCGCACCGCTGCATGATTTCCCTTGCCAGGGCTTCGCGCTCAACCGCGTGACAGCAGCCATGTCCTTCGATCCAGAAGTAGCACTGCCTGCATTTGTCGTTCACCGTTTTCTCGCCGCGTGATTCTTTCATGCCTCGTTATCGGCACAAACTGGCAACGCCAAATGTCAGCCGCGATTTGGCTGAGTAAAAAACGAAAGTCCGCCGGGTCATCACACGCCGACGGACTCTCTGGCGAAAATCAAAGCGTTGAGAACACGACTTTCGTTGGCTGCACACGGAGTACGTCTGGCGGCGTTTGGCAAGCGGCGGAGAACGATGATCCTCTGGCATGGGATTGTGCGCAGTGGGTTGGCGCGGTCCGTGATCGTTTTCGGATTTCCACCTTGGATTCTCCAGCAAAGTCGTCCGCACGCGCTGTTTCGCCGATTGATCGGTGATTGGGATTGGTGCCCGGGAGCGGACTCGAACCGCTATGCTGTTAGGCACAGGCTTCTGAGACCTGCGTGTCTACCAATTCCACCACCCGGGCAAATTACTCTCTGTTTGTGACTTACGTCACGAGATTCATTATCGATTTGCGTCTTTTCTACGCCGGTCTTCTACACTCTCGTTATGGAGCAGGAAAAGTCGAGAAAGACGTGGGAAAGAACAAACGTCACGAACCTAGTCCGCAACGGTCAGAGCGGGACGTACTACGCCCGCGTGAAAGTGAACGGCAAGGAAAAATGGCGCACCCTTCGGACCAAAGTGTTTACGGTGGCAAAGCTTCGTTTGGGCGACGTCGAGAAGGAGGCACGTGGTCGAGGATCAGCCTCGCGGGATTTAGGCGGCGACATGACTACCGGCTATTTCATCGAGCAGTACCGGCAGCGGACTCTTCTGGATGCATCTCTTAAAAAAAGCTCCCGTGAGAGGCGCGATTCGGCTCTGAAGGCCATCACGAAAACGTGGACCGGATTGGAAGGCCGGGATATCCGTCGGATAAGTGCTGACGACTGCCGTCAGTGGGGAGCGTCGGCGTTGCGGACCGGAACTGGCTTTGTGGCGCCAAAGGCGAAAACCAAGCGGATCGGGATGTCTGCGTCTGCCTTCAACAAGACGGTTGATGCCCTAAGGGCGGTGTTCGAATTGGCCCGGGACTCCGGTGTCATTTACGAAAATCCGGCCGCGTCGCTGCAGAAAGTGCCCCTGAAAAAGAAGCGGCTGGAGCTGCCTTCGATCCAGGAATTTGAGAAATTGGTTCACCAGGTGAGGACGGCCGGATCCCGATGGTCCAAAGATGCGGCTGATCTGCTATGTTTTTTGGCCTACAGTGGCGCTCGTTTACGAGAAGCCACCGCTGTGAAGTGGAAGCATATTGATGAGGGTAAAGGGGTGATAACTCTTCCGGGATCGAAAACTGAAAGCAGTTACCGAGTTGTGCCACTATTTCCGAAGCTGGGGTCTCTCTTGAAAACCATGCGGAGCGGGCGAGAGGATGAGTCCCCTGAGGCGAATGTTTTGAAGGTAGGGGAGTGCCTCACAGCTCTTCGTCATGCGTGTCAGGTACTGGGATTAAAAGTTCTCACGCATCACGATCTCCGGCATCTCTTCGCAACCCGCTGCATTGAAAGCGGGGTGGATATTCCAACTGTTTCTCGCTGGCTTGGCCATGCCGATGGCGGAGCTTTGGCGATGAAAACGTATGGCCATCTTCGGCAAGAGCACAGCATCGCAGCTGCGGCGAAAGTAATCTTTTGAGAGCGGGTAGGCTTAGGCGCAAAATCGTTCGATTGAGCGGTGAGTGACCAGGACTTTTCGTGTGTCTTTGACTCGCTCAAGTTTACCGCGGAGCAGCAGACGATACAAAGTTGTCCGCGAAATGCCGCCTAACATCTGTCGCGCAGTTTTTTCGTCGTATGCTTTCTGTTGTACCTCGTGTGGCTTGTTGATGGATGGTGCAGAGATTGCACCTTCTAGGCCGCAACCCATTGCGGCTGCCAAACTCTGCGCCTCTGAGAGATTCGGTGCCTCAAAGGTTATGCGCCGAATGTTTCCATTTTTGATGAAAATTGCACTGAAAGGGATCATGATTGAAAGGGCTTACCGGTTGCGGTTAATTTTTTTCACTACTGTAGCGGCGAGGGGAAAATGGCTTCGTAGTACCGAATGTGTGGTCCGTTGAGGTCCCGCATGGAGTCGGTTGGATGTGACCACTTGCCTCCTCCGCTTTATTTGCCATAAGGCCAGCATGGCGTTGGGAGTGCGCGCCCGGACGGACGTCATTCATGTGCTCATTGAGAGTTCGCCGAGTCAGTTGCTTCGATAAAGAGTTCATGAGCTATGGTAGCGGAGTACCAAGGAAGGGCTTTAAGAGCCCTGTGGCCGCCGCCGTTTTCGACTCTTAGCGTGTCGGAATATTGTGATTTTATAGTATAATTTTATTCCTATCTTATTGACATTAAGTATTTAGAAAAAATAATTTTTGAAGCAAACCGGAGATTGAGGGACGCATATTGGCTGGCGTCGCAAACCGGAGATTGAGGGACGCATATTGGCTGGCGTCGCAAACCGGAGATTGAG
>CBINDC010000023.1:0-46996 GCA_966249325.1 uncultured Nibricoccus sp.
TGCGGAGGTATTCGCAGACCTTGGCGTCCTCGGTGTTCACGAAGAACTGGTAGAGCTTGTACGGGCTAGTTTTGGTCGCATCGAGCCAGACGGCGCCGCCGGCGGTTTTGCCGAATTTGGTGCCGTCGCTCTTCGTGATGAGCGGGAAGGTCCAGCCCCAGGCAGTGGTGTCGTGGCCGAGTTTTTTGCGGATGAGATCGGTGCCGGCGGTGAGGTTGCCCCACTGGTCGGAGCCGCCGATCTGGAGTTCGCAGTCGAAGGTTTTGCGCAGGTGCAGGAAGTCGTAGGCCTGGAGTAGTTGGTAACTGAATTCGGTGTAGCTGATACCGCCGTCGCCCTCCATGCGGGACTTCACGGAGTCCTTCGCGAGCATGACGTTGAGGGAGAAATATTTTCCGACGTCGCGGAGGAAATCGAGGAAGGTGAAAGGGGCGATCCAGTCGGCGTTGTCGACGAGGCGCGCCGGATTGGCCGAGGCGGCGAAGTCGAGGAGACGCGAGAGCTGGGCCTTGATGCAGGCGATGTTGTGGGCGAGTTGTTCGCGCGTCAGGAGATTGCGTTCGGAGGAGCGGCCGGATGGGTCGCCGACCATGCCGGTCGCGCCGCCGGCGAGGGCGATGACGTGGTGACCGGCGCGTTGAAAGCGGGCAAGGGTGAGCTGGCCCATGAGATGGCCGACGTGCAGCGAATCGCCGGTCGGATCGAAGCCGCAATAGACCGCGATGGGCTTTCCTGTTGCGAGACGTTCGCCGAGGCCGGCGAGATCGGTACAGTCGGCCAGCAGGCCACGCCATTGCAGGTCTTCGATAAGATTCATGGGAGGGTGAGAAAAGCGGGCGGGGCGGGGGAGGGTCAAGGCCGCCGCGTCATCCCCGGGATGTGAGCGGATTTAATAGGGAGCGCTGGAGAAATAACACCCGGCCTTCTAGCGGGAAAATCGGTTTGTCTAACCTCCGTGCGGGCCTCTATCTCTCGCCGTCTTGCCCGGGGCGTCCTGTGCGTCTGTCGGGCTCAACCAATAAAGACCACACACACCATGCCCATCGCAGTCGGTTCCAAAGCCCCTGATTTCACTCTGAAGACGAAGACCGCTGACGGTCTCAAAGACATCAAGCTGAGCGATAATTTCGGCAAGAAGCAGACGGTACTGCTCTTCTTCCCCCTGGCTTTCACGGGCGTCTGCACGCAGGAGATGTGCGACACGACCGCCGGTCTCGGTGCTTACGAGAAACTCGGCGCCGAGGTGATCGCGATCAGCGTGGACAGCCCCTTTGCTCAGGAAGCCTGGGCCACCGCCAACAAGATCAAGCTGACCGTCGTCAGCGATCTGAACAAAGAGACCACCAAGGCCTACGGCGTGCTTTTCCCCGGTCTCGCCGGCATAGGTGACACCGCGGCCCGCGCTGCGTTCGTCATCGGCAAGGATGGCGTCGTCAAATATGCGGAGCAGACCGCCACGCCGAAAGATCTCCCGAACTTCGCCGCCGTCCAGGCTGCGCTCGCTTAACCCGTTGTCAGCGCCGGGCCGCGTGGCGGCGCGGTGAAATGCGTCCGCCACTTTTTAGTTTTTCCAATCACCCTCGATGAGCCTTCCGAATCCCTTCAACACGCTCCAGACCTTCTCGGCCGCCGGAGCCACGCACCAACTCTACTCGCTGCCCGCGCTCGAAAAAGCCGGCATCGGTAACATCTCGCGCCTCCCGGTCTCGATCCGTCTCGTGCTCGAATCGCTGCTGCGCAACTGCGACGGTAAACGCGTCTCCGAGCAGGCGGTGAAAGAGCTGGCCAACTGGGGCGCGAAGGCGCCGCGCACGGAGGAGATCCCCTTCGTCGTCGCGCGCATCGTGTTGCAGGACTTCACGGGTGTGCCGCTTCTCGTCGACCTCGCGGCGATGCGCTCCGCGGTCACGAAGCTCGGCAAAAACCCGAAGATCATCGAACCGCTCGTGCCGGTTGACCTCGTGGTCGATCACTCGGTGCAGGTGGATTTCGCGGGCACCTCGGATGCGTTCCAGAAGAACCTGGAGCTGGAGTTCTCGCGCAACCGCGAGCGTTACCAATTCCTGAAGTGGGGCATGCAGGCGTTCGACACGTTCAAGGTCGTTCCTCCCGGCATCGGCATCGTCCACCAGGTCAATCTCGAGTACCTCGCGAAGGGCGTGCTCAGCGACAGCAACGGTGTTTATTATCCCGATACACTCGTCGGCACCGACTCGCACACGACGATGATCAACGGCATCGGCATCGTCGGCTGGGGCGTGGGCGGCATCGAGGCCGAGGCGGGCATGCTCGGACAGCCGGTTTATTTCCTCACGCCTGACGTCGTCGGTGTTCACCTCACGGGCTCGCTCAAGGAAGGCGTCACCGCGACCGACCTCGCGCTCACCGTCACGCAGCTCATGCGCAAGACGAAGGTCGTCGGGAAATTCGTCGAATTTTTCGGCCCCGGCGCCGCGGCTCTTCCGCTCGTTGACCGCGCGACGATCGCCAACATGGCGCCCGAATACGGCGCGACGATGGGCTTCTTCCCGATCGACGCCGAGTGCGCGAACTACCTCCGCGCCACCGGCCGCGACGAGAAACTCGTCGAGACTTATGAAGCGTACTACAAAGCGCAGGGCCTTTGGGGCATCCCGCAGCAGGGCCAGATCGATTACTCGCAGGTCGTCGAGCTCGACCTCGGCTCGGTCGTTCCGAGCGTCGCCGGCCCGAAGCGCCCGCAGGACCGCATCGTCCTGAGCAATCTCAAGAGCGAGTTCACGACGTCGTTCTCGAAGCCGGTTACGGAAAATGGCTTTGGCAAAAAGGCCGACGATTTCATCCGCCGCGTGCGCATCGGCACCGAGGAAGTGGGCATCGCTTCCGGCGGCGGCAGCCAGGAGCCTCCGTCGGTCGCAAAGGCCAGGGCGCAGGACACCAATCCGCACACCGAGCTGGAAATGGCGAACAACCGCCCGACTCCCGACACGGTGTTGCAGGTGAATCTGAATACGCCGCCCGCCACGCTCGGTCATGGCTCCGTGCTCATTGCGGCGATCACGAGCTGCACGAACACCTCCAATCCCTCAGTGATGCTCGCCGCGGGTCTTCTCGCGAAGAAGGCGGTCGAAAAAGGCCTGAAGCCCAACTCTGTCGTGAAGGCTTCGCTGGCTCCAGGCTCGCGCGTGGTGACCGATTACTTGAACAAGACCGGTCTCACGCCGTATCTCGATCAGCTCGGTTTCCAGACGGTCGGCTATGGTTGCACGACCTGCATCGGTAACTCCGGCCCGCTGTCCGGTCCGATCGAAGATGCGGTTGTGAAGAACGACCTCGTCGCGGCCTCCGTGCTCTCGGGTAACCGTAATTTCGAAGCGCGCGTTCACCAGAACATCAAGGCCAACTTCCTCATGTCGCCGCCGCTCGTCGTCGCGTTCGCGCTCGCAGGCCGCGTGGACGTCGATCTCACGACCGAGCCGATCGGCACCGGCAAGAACGGCCCTGTTTACCTGAAGGACATCTGGCCGACGATTCAGGAAGTCCGCGACCAGATGCAGGCGGCGCTCAAGCCCGAGGTCTTCCGGTCGCTCTACACCGACTTCGCGTCGCAGAACCCGAAGTGGAACGAGATCCCGTCGAGCGTCGGCAATGTTTACGCGTTCGATTCCAAGTCGACCTACATTCAAGAGCCGCCGTTCTTCGCGAACTTCGGCCTGCAGCCCGGCACAATCTCCGAGATCAAGGGGGCACGCGCGCTCGGCATTTTCGGCGACTCAGTCACGACCGACCACATCTCGCCTGCCGGTGCCATCAAGAAGTCGTCGCCGGCGGGCAAGTTCCTGCTCGATAACGGCGTCTCCTTCGAGGACTTCAACTCGTATGGCAGCCGTCGTGGCAACGATCGCATCATGACCCGCGGCACCTTCGCGAACGTTCGCATCAAGAACCTGATGCTGGGCGGCGAGGAAGGCGGTAACACCATCTACCAGCCGACCGGCGAAAAGATGGCGATTTACGATGCGGCTGCGAAGCACATCGCCAGCGGCACGCCGCTGATCGTCATCGCGGGCCAGGAATACGGCACCGGTTCCTCGCGCGACTGGGCGGCCAAGGGCACCAATCAGCTCGGCGTGAAGATCGTCGTGGCGCAGAGCTTCGAGCGTATCCACCGTTCCAATCTCGTCGGCATGGGAGTGTTGCCGCTCCAGTTCAAGGAAGGCACCACGGCGCAGACGCTGAAGCTCGATGGCACCGAGTCGTATGACGTGATCGGGCTCAATCCGGCGATCAAGCCCCAGCAGGATCTGACGCTGCGCATCACGCGCAAAGACGGTCTGACCGAAGAGATCGCGGTCCGTTGCCGCATCGATACGCCCATCGAGATCGATTACTACCAGCACGGCGGGATTTTGCCGTATGTTTTACGCCAGATCGTGTCGAAGAACTGAGTAGTTGTTGTTTCTTTCAACCCAACCGGCCCGGAGTCTGGCTTTACCGCCTCTCCGGGCCGGTCATTCTCTCTCCCCCATGGCTGACTCCGCCAAACCCGTTTTCCTCGTCGACGCCTTTTCCGATCCGATCGTGATCCGCATCGATGGTCGTGCCTCGTTTCAGAACAGCTCCTGCATCCACGATTTTTTCAACGAGCGCATCAAGGAGGGGAAGACGCGCTTCGTGATCGATTTTCAGAACTGCGCGAGCATGGACAGCACGTTTCTCGGCGTAATTGCGGGAGCCGGGCTTCAGCTGCGCAAGCTCAAGCCTGCAGGCAGCCTGGTGCTGGCGCGGGTAGGGCCGCGCAATCTGGAGCTTGTCCGCAATCTCGGGCTGCATCGCATCGTGACGGTGGATACTGGCGAGTCGTCCATAGGACCGGGACAGCCGTCCACGGCGCTCCAGTGCGAAGCGCGCAGCGAACTCGATAGCGCCCGGCTGGTGCTTCAGGCGCACGAAAATCTCGTAACGACGGACGAAGCGAACCTGGGTAAATTCCAGGACGTGCTCGCGTTTTTGCGGACGCGCGTGGAGCAGAAATAAGCCGCGATAATTCGGAGAGGCCGGCCAGCGGTCCGTGCTCCCGGCAGGGTTTCGGAAGTTCCCGCTTAAGGGATTGTCTAGCGTGGGCGCGTGCCGGCATGTTGGTCGGGCATGTCGCAAAAACCCACTCCCGCGCAGAAGAAGGCGCTTCTTGTGAAGCTAGCCGTCGTGGCGTTGCTCGGTCTGGCGGGCGCGGTGCTGGTGTTGCGCGGATTGGATGTCCGTCAGTTGTTGAACGATGCGCTCGCGTGGGTTCGCAGTGTCGGACCTGAAGGCTTCTTCATGGCGATGGCGCTGCTGCCTGCGGTGGGTTTTCCCTTGTCGCCGTTCTGGCTGACGGCGGCGCCTGTGTTTGGGCAGAGCTTGGGGCTGGGATTTATCATCGTGCTGTGCGGGGTGAGTCTCGCGGTGAATCTGGTGCTCAGTTACTGGCTGGCGCGTTACGCGTTTCGTCCGGCGCTGGTGTGGCTTGTGCAACGTCTCGGCTACGAACTGCCGCGAGTGCAGGCGGACGACCAGATGAGCGTGACACTGTTGCTGCGGGTGACGCCTGGACCGCCGTATTTTGTGCAGAGTTATCTGCTCGGTCTGGCGGAGATACCGTTCCGGATCTACATGGTGGTGTCGTGGCCGCTCTCGATGGCGTTTGGCATCCTGTTTCTTTTTTTCGGCGACTCACTGGCGCAGGGGAAGGGCAAGTTTGCGCTGGCTGCGATAGGCGGGCTGATCGCGCTGGGCGTGGGATTTCGCTTTCTGCGGAAGCGCATGGCTAAGAACTCGGCCTCGTCCGGCGAGACAGCAGGGGCGGCCACGATTGAGGAATGACCATGGGCTTATTCGACGACGATCGCGATCAGGGTGCGGAGCGCGTGCAGAGCGTGACGGAATTTACGCGGAGCGTGAAAGCGTTGCTGGAAACGAATCTGCGTGCGGGCTGGGTGCGCGGGGAGATTTCCAATTTGCGACCGCAAGCGAGCGGGCATGTCTATTTTTCTCTCAAGGACGCGGGGGCGCAGGTTTCGGCTGTGATGTTTCGTGGCGACGCGGCGCGGCAGACGGTGCGGTTGCGCGATGGATTGCAGGTGGTGGTTTATGGCGGCGTGAGTGTTTATGAGGCGCGCGGGCAGTATCAGCTCGTGGTGCGCGCGGTGCTGGAGGATGGCGTGGGGCGGTTGCAGCAGGAATTTGAGGCGCTCAAGCGGCGGCTGGCGGAGGAAGGGCTTTTCGATGCGGAGAAAAAGAAGCCGCTGCCCGCGATGCCGGCGACGATCGGGTTTGTCACCTCTCCGACGGGGGCGGCGGTGCAGGATTTTATCCGCATCCTGACGCGGCGCGGCTGGCGGGGGCGGCTGGTCGTGCTGCCGGCGAAAGTGCAGGGCGAAGGCGCGGCGCTGGAGATGGCGGCGATGTTGAAGACGGCGGAAGAGCTGGGGATTTTCGATCTGCTGGTGGTCGGGCGCGGAGGCGGGAGTCTGGAGGATTTGTGGGCATTCAACGAAGAGCCGCTGGTGCGGGCTGTCGCCGGATGCTCGATACCGATCATCTCGGCGGTGGGGCATGAGATCGATGTGACGCTGTGCGATTTCGCGGCGGATGTGCGGGCGGAGACGCCGAGCGGGGCGGCGGAGCTGATCTCGAGTCGTTTCGTCGACGCGGCGGAGCGGACGGGACGTGCGGGCGAGGCGATGAAGGAAGCCCTGGTGCGTGCGGTGGAGGCGGCGGGCGAGCGGCTGGATCATGCGCGGAGCCGGTTGCGGTTGCTGTCGCCGGAGTCGCAGGTGGAGCGCGGGTTTTTGCGGATCGACGATCTTTCGGGGCGGCTGTCGCTGGCGTTGCGTCAGGCGGTGCAGAGCAAGCGGCAGCAACTGGCGGTGCCGGCGGCGCGGCTGGAGCGGAGTTCGCCGGAGTTTCGCGTGCAGCAGGAATCGCAGCGGTTGCTGGCGCTTTGGAAGCGGTTGCAGGCGGCGAGTCCGGCGTCGGTTCTCAATCGCGGTTTCGCGATGGTGCGCGACGAGCAGGGAAAGCCGGTGATGAGGCGCGCGGAGGTGAAGGCGGGGCAGCGGCTCGACGTGGTGTTTGGCGATGGCGAGGCGCGGGTGCGCGCGGAGTGAGCGGCCGGCGTCAGGTGCTGGCGACAGCGGCAGTGCGGCGAGTGCGGGTGGAGTCGGGCGCAGGACCGGATGTTTCTCCGATCGAAAGATGGGCGGGCAGACTGAAGTGCTGGTGGCGAAGCGATGTGGCGAAGGTGGAATCCAGCAGCACGCGGGCAGCCGACTGGCCGAGGAGTTCCGGACAAGTGCCGGCGCCGGTCACGGCAAGTTCTCCGTGAGTCACCGGGCGTGGGATGTCGGCACCGACGATGCTGACACGGGCGGGTGTTTCCCAGCCCGCGTGATTGAGGGCGAGAGTGGCGCCGATCGCCATGAGGCTGTTGTAGCAGATGAAGGCGGTGGGGAAATCGGAGCGCCTGGCGAGCGGGAGCAAAGTGTGAATCGCTTCGGCTCCTTCCGCGCGGTCGGCTTGAGCGCGGGTGATTTCGTAGCGGGAGTCCGGGGCGAGTCCGACGGAGGCGAGCGCGGCGTGGAAGGCGGTATGCCGGGTTTGGTGACGGGCCAGGCCGGCTTTTCCTCCGAGCCAGCCGATGCGCCGGTGGCCGAGCTCGTGGAGGTGGCGGACGAGGAGGGTGAGGGATTGGGTTTCGTCGGCGTTGACGGTGTGTCCGAAAGCGGGAGTGCGTGCTCCGATGCTGACGATGCGCGGCTGGAGTTTGGCGAGGTTTTCCAGAAACGGAGGCGAGGCTTCACCAAACAGGGCGAGACCATGGAGGCAGTGGCCGGTTGAGAAATAACTGGAAAGCCGGTTGTCGGTGAGGTCGGACTCGGCGCCGAGGAAGACGGTGGAGCCGCCGGATTTGGCGACAGCGTTGTGAAGACCGTGCTGGACGTGGCTGAAATAGTTACCGAGCCGCGGAAAGGAAAGAGAGGTGTCGAGGATGATGCCGATCTGCGGCGGACGTGTGGCGGCGGCGGCGGACGGGCTCATGCCCTTGGCGCGGTAGCCGCAGAGAGCGGTGTGCTGCCAGATGCGTTCGTAGGTGGCGGGTTTGATGCCGTCGCGGCGGCCGTTGAGGACGAGCGAGACGAGGGCTTGGGACACGCCCAGATCACGAGCGATCTGGGCCTGGGAAACTTTCCGAGGCAGCGAGGGCAAGGGGTAATGGGGTGGGACCGGAAGCGCGCTTGATCACCCATGAGGCGGGGATCGTGCGGGTGAGAACTTCTGGCGCGGACACGAGACTTTCAGAACTGTCCGGAAGTCGAGGCTATTTCCTGCAAACGCGTTTATTCGCGCGGGAATTGCCGGGCTATTCGTAGAGCCAGAAGCGGCGGCTGGCTTGCTGGAAGGCGAGGGCGTCCTGCTTCCATTTGCGGAGGAAGGCGGCGAGGTCGACGCGGGCGCCGTCGCGTTTGAGGGCGTTCCACCATTCGAGGGAGCCGGTGTGTTTGTTGAAGAGGAGGGCTTCGGCGGAGCTGGCAGCGGCGAAGGGGTTTTTGGCGTTATAGAGCGCGGCGAGGCGCATGAGGTGGAAGCTGAGCTCGGTGGGGTTCCAGTCGTCCCAATCGCGGACTTCGACGTAGATGCCGATGCCGAGCGAGGCGCCTGCGGGGGAAGTCAGTGCGACCTTTTTGAAGGCCAGGCCGGGCAGACGGAGGGCGGTGAGCTCTTTCTGGACCTGATCCATGGAGCGGAGCTTGGTGGAGACTCCGCGGAATGGATACTGAGTGCCGATGCCGTGGGAGAAGCCGCCGATCTGGCAGCCGAGGCCCGTCATGGCGTAGCCGACGCAGGCCGCGAAATCCTGGATGTAAGGCGAGGTGGGGACGAATTTGAGGCCCGTCTCGGGCCAGCGCATGGAGCGGCGCCAGCCTTGCATGGGGATGACGGTGAGACGGCCGCGCTGGCGGGCGGCTTCGGTGATGTCGAGACCGCCGGGAGTGCCGGCGGCGAGGCGGGCGAGTTCGCCCATGGTGAGGCCGTGGACGTACGGCATGGCGAACTGGCCGACGCCGCTGAAGAACTGGCGGTCGAGCAGAGGACCATCGACTTTGAAACCACCGAGAGGATTGGGGCGGTCGAGGACGATGACTTCGACGCCGTGTTCGAAGCAGGCCTCCATCGCGTACTTCATGCAGACGGAGAAGGTGTAGGAGCGCACGCCGATATCCTGCATGTCGATGAGGAGGGCATCGATTCCCTGAAGCTGTTTTTTGGTGGGCTTGCGGTTGTTGCCGTAAAGTGAATACGCGGGAAGGCCGGTGCGCCGGTCGGTGGTGTCGGCGATGTTCACCGAGGCGGCGGTTTTTCCGTAGATGCCGTGTTCGGGGCCGAAGAGGGCGACGAGTTTGACGCCGGGGGCGGCGCGGAGGACGTCGATGGTGCTGACGCCGTGGCGGTTGACGCCGGGAGGATGCGTGAGGAGACCGACGCGTTTGCCGGCGATGGGGGCGAAATTTTGCGCGGCGAGGACGTCGATGCCGAGCATGACGCCGGAGCCGGTGCGCGAACCGGGAAAGTAAACGGGTGAAGTGGCGGCGGAGGATTGGGGGGCGGTGGGGGCGACAGGTTGCTGGACGACGGGAGTCGTGGGGGGTGCGAGTGTTTTATCCGTGGAGCGGGCGGGTTTGACGCGTTGCTTGGCCGGGGACGTGGAGCGTGTGCCGGGCTGGCCGGCGGCGTAGCCCGCGACGAGCGATAGCAGCAGAATCGAAACGGTCAGCAGGAGTGCTTTGACGATGCGGGGCTGACGGGAAAGAGAGGGGCGGGCGGGGCCGGTCATGCGGAGGCTCACTGTGCGAGCGTGCGGAGGTGCGTCGAGTGGAGAATGGGGGGACGGACACATTTGGGCGTGGGCGTGCGAGTGCGAGATTGCCGCCGGGGCGTTTTTGGCGTTTCAGGGAGGCGTCCAGTCGGTGTCACCACTTCAACACGAAGAGGCGCGAAGTCCCGGACGGAGGCGCCTTCAGAGAAATCTTAACCGGAGTTCTTATGAAATTGGGTAACAAGGTCATGGTCGCGGCGCTCGGAGCGGTTTGTTTGAGTGTCGTTGTCGGGTTGCTTGTGCAGCGAAAAGTGATCGAGCAGCAGGGCGTGGAGCTGACGCGGCGTACGATGCGCTCGGCGGTGCTCGAGGCGGAAAGCGTGCGGCAGAGCATCTCGGCGCTTGGGCAGCGGGGCGCGTTCGACCGTCCGGCGTTGCTGGCGGAGTATCATCAATCCGGCGACCTGCGCGGGTCGGCGCTTTATCAGACGATTCCGGTGGTGGCGGCGTGGACGGCGCTGGAGAAGGTGGCGGCGCAGGAAGGCTACGAGTTTCGCATCCCGAAGAAGCAGGCGCGAAACAAGAAGAACGACCCGACGCCTGAGGAGGAGCGAATCCTGGAGTTATTGGAGAAGGGCGATGTGGAGGAATTTTTCCAAGTGGACCGCGCGCAGCAGAAACTGATTTATGCGCGGCCGATCAAGCTGACGCAGGACTGCCTGGTGTGTCATGGCGATCCGGCGACAAGTCCGACGAAGGATGGGAAGGATATGGTGGGTTTTCCTATGGAGAACTGGAAGGCGGGCGAGGTGCACGGGGCATTTTTGCTGAAGGCGGATCTGGCCCGTGTGGACCGGGTGGTGAAGGAGGGCGTGTTCACGACGCTCCAGTGGATACTCCCGATGACGGTGCTCGTGGTGGCGGGATTTATTTTTCTTAACAGGCGATTGATCGTGCGGCCGCTGGCCGGGGCCATCGCGAGCATCGACAGCACGAGTGTGCAATCGAGTGCGGCGGCGGCGGAGATCGCGGAGTCGAGCCAGGCGCTGGCGCAGGGGGCGAGCGAGCAGGCGGCGTCGCTGGAAGAGACGAGTGCAACGCTGGAAGAGATCGCGAGCATGACGAAGCGGAACGCGGAACATGCGGGGGTGGCGCAATCGCTGGCGGGAGAGACGCGGCAGTCGGCGGATGCCGCAGCGGAGCAGATGCGCGAGATGGTTCGCGCGATGACGGACATCAAGGCGGCGAGCGACAATATCGCGAAGATCATCAAGACGATCGACGAGATCGCGTTTCAGACGAATCTGCTGGCGCTCAATGCAGCCGTGGAGGCGGCGCGTGCGGGCGACGCGGGAGCGGGCTTCGCAGTCGTGGCGGGCGAGGTGCGGACGTTGTCGCAGCGGGCGGCGCAATCGGCGCGCGAAACAGGAGTGATCATCAGCGATGCGATCGAGAAGAGTAATCACGGCGTGCAGATAAGCGAGAAAGTCGCGGGCGGGCTCGATGGTATCCTCGAGAAAGTGCGCAAGATGGACCAGCTGGTCGGCGAGATCGCATCGGGTTCGCGCGAGCAGAGCCAGGGGATCGCGCAGGTGAATACGGCGATCACGGAACTGGACAAGGTGACGCAGGCCAATGCGGCGAGTGCGCAGGAGTCGGCGGGCGCGTCGGCTCACTTGAATGCGCAGGCGGGGCATCTGAAGACGGCGATTCAGGAGCTGACGGCGCTGGTTGGCTCGGTCAGAGCGAGTGGCAAAGACGTGGACGATGCGGGTGTGACGGAAGAGACGGCGAAGAAATCGGTGGACCGAAACCCGGATGATGACGACAGGACGTCCGGTGAGGGCGCAGGCAAAGTCTGAGGAAGGGCGCCGTGTGGTGCAGCGGCCCAGTTCGCAGGGACTGGGCCGCCTGGCGTGGGTTTATTTATTCGCGGATGAGCTGATCCGGAGGAGGAATGACGCAGCGGTAGCCGTCGGCATCGAGTTGCGCGAGGAGACGGGCGAGGACTTCGATGCGGGGGGAGTCCGGGGGGCCTGATTCATGGGCAAGGATGATGGCTCCGGGTGTGAGGGAACGGCGGATACGGCGGACGGCGTTGTCGGGGTTGCGGACCTGGGTGTCGAAACCGCGGGCGGACCAGAGGACGAGTTCGAGGTTGCGGGCGGCGAGCTGGCGGTGGAGGGCGAGGCTTTTGAGGCCGACGGGCGGGCGGAACCAGCGGGGCGAGGGGGCACCGGCGGCGCGCAGGGCGTTGTCGCAGGCGTCGATCTCGGCGCCGGTGCGGTTGGCGTCCGCATTCCAGAAACTGCTGTGCGGGTGGGTGTGCGTGTGGTTGCCGAGGGTGTGGCCGCGGCGGAGAATTTCGGCGACGAGCGCGGGGTGGGCGGCGGCTTTTTCGCCGATGAGGAAGAAGGTGGCGGAGGCGCGGTGGTTATCGAGGAGATCGAGGACGCGCGGTGTCGTGGCGGGGTCAGGGCCGTCGTCAATGGTTAGCCACGTTTCCCGGCGGTTTGTGCGGAAGCGACGGATGAGGGGGCCGAAGCCGCGCGAAGTGGGAACGAGGAATTGCCAGATCAGCCAGGGGCCCGGGGTGAAGAACACGGCGGTGGCGAGGAGGGGGTGGCCGCGGAGGAAGAGGGCGAGCCCGGAAAGTTTGGCGATGGGGACCCAGGCAAGCCAGAGGCGGAAGGAGAGCGGGCGGCGGAACGGGGCCGCGGAGATGTGAGCGGGCGGGTGGACGGGCGCTGGGGGAGAGGAGGGCAAGGGGGCGGGGAAGTGACCAATGACCAATGACCAGTGATCAGTGATCAATGACCGATGTCGGAGCAAATATGGAGTTGGCGCATCGTGGTAGTTAGTTGTTGGTTACGGATGCGGGCGTGCGGGCTGCGCGCCAGCTTAGAATTTCAGGTGCTTCAGGGTGAGGCCCTGATTGATGAGTTGTTTGAGCGAGGCGATGCCGATTTTGAGGTGATCGTCGACGTACGCGGCGTCGATGGCGCGGTCGCTTTTAGCGGTTTTCACGCCGTCGGGAGTCATGGGTTGATCGCTGACGAGGAGGAGTGCGCCGGTGGTGATTTCGTTGAAGAAGCCGGTCATGAAGATGGTGGCTGTTTCCATGTCGACGCACATGGCGTGAATTTTCTGGAGGTAGGCTTTGAAGGCGTCGTCGTGTTCCCAGACGCGGCGGTTGGTGGTGTAGACGGTGCCGGTCCAGTAATCGCGGGAGTAATCGCGGATGGAAGTGGAGATGGCTTTCTGGAGGGCGAAGGACGGGAGCGCGGGGACTTCGGGAGGAAAATAGTCGTTGCTCGTGCCCTCGCCGCGGATGGCGGCGATGGGGAGGATGAGGTCGCCCAGCTCGGCGCGGTGTTTGATGCCGCCGCATTTGCCGAGGAAGAGCACGGCCTTCGGGTGAATGGCGCTGAGAAGGTCCATCACGGTGGCGGCGGTGGCGGAACCCATGCCGAAGTTGATGATGGTGATGCGGCCCTTGGTGGCGCTGGACATGGGCTTGTCCTTTCCGCGAATGGGAACGCGGTGCCACTGTGCGAAGAGTTTCACGTAGTGCTGGAAATTGGTGAGGAGGATGTGATCGCCGAATTTATCCAAGGGCACGCCTGTGTAACGGGGGAGCCAGTTTTCTACGATGTCGCGGCGGGTTTTCATCGGTGGGAAATCTCGATCGGTCGAGGAAGGGCGTTTGATCATGTGCGAGCAGGCTGGCACGAGCGTTGGAACTGTGAACCTTGAAGTGAGCGGCTGTTGCGCGCGGTTGGAGCGTGGCGAATCGTGGTATTTGTGCGGGCAAATTGCAGCGCAATTTTGAGGGTTTTTCTGTCGCGCTTAAAAACTTCTTTAGCCTGCCTCACGTTTGTGATGCTCGCACCCCTACAACGTTTCACGGCGGCAAAGTGCATGGCAGGAGCGTCGGGATTGGTGGCCGCGATGCTGATGGCGAACGGCGCGACCGCCCGCGAGGTGCTCTCAACGGCGGCACTGAAGCAGATGAGCGTGGAGCAGCTGCTTGAGCAGGAGGTGCTTTCGACCTCGCGCAAACCGGAGCGCTGGCAGCAAGCGCCGAGCAGTTTGTTCATGATCCGCGGCGAAGGCGCGCAGAACGCAGGGGCCACGACGCTGCCTCAGCTGCTGCGGCTGGCGCCCAATCTTTTCGTGGCGCAATCGTCGTCCTCGCACTGGGCGGTGAGCGCGCGCGGGTTTGTACGGGGAAATGGATACTCGAACAAGTTGCTGGTGTTGATGGACGGCCGGTCGGTTTATTCGCCGCTGTTCTCGAATGTTTTTTGGGATTCGCAGGATGTGTTCGTGCCCGATCTGGACCGGGTGGAAGTGATCAGCGGACCTAACGGATCGGCGTGGGGATCGAACGGGATGAATGGCGTGATCAACATCATCAGCAAGACGGCCCACGAGACTCTCGGCGGCGTTTTCTACGCGGAAGCGGGGACGGAGACGAACGCGCATTTCGGTGTGCGTCATGGGGTGCGTTTCGGGGAGACGGGGGCGTTTCGCGTGTATGCGAAACATGCCGACTACGATGCCACGCTCAACGCGGATGGCGTGGAGGACGGCCTGGATAACTGGACGTTTTCGCAGACGGGTTTCCGGGCCGACTGGGGCGTGTCGCAGCAGTCCACGTGGACACTGCAGGGAGACGCGTTTCGCGGGCGCTTCGATAATGGCACCGGGCCGAAAGCGGAAAGCGACGGGGCCAACGTGCAGTTGCGCTGGGGGCGGATTCTAACCGCGGACTCGCATCTGACGGCGCGTGTTTATCACGACTATACGATGCGTCACTCACCGGGGGCGATCCGGGAGACTTCACGCGCGACCGATTTCGAGATTCAGCACCGGCTGAGCTACGGCAACAATCAGGAGCTGTTGTGGGGCGGGAGCTATCGGATGATGCGCGACCATGTCAGAGACACGGTGGGTTTTGCGATTTTGCCCGCGGATCTGAATTTCGATCTCGGCGGGTTGTTCGTGCAGCACCAGACGAATTTTTTGGACGACTCGATCCGCGCCACGCTCGGGTACCGGGCGGAGCACAATCATTTCAGCGGATGGGAGCACCAGCCGAGTCTGCGCGTGGCGTGGGATGCCGCGCGCGGGCACATGTTGTGGTTGTCGGCGTCGCGGGCGACGCGCACGCCCTCGCGGCTGGACACGGGTTTTTTCGCGCCGAAGGAAGCGCCGTACTCTATCGCGGGCGGGCCGACGTTCGTTTCAGAGGTATTGAAGGCATATGAAGTCGGCTGGCGCGGCCGGGTTCGCAAAGACGCATCGGTGAGCGCGACGGTTTTTTATCACGACTACGACGATCTGCGCAGCGTGGAGCTGACGTTTCCGGTCGTGACAGCGAACGGTGTAAAGGGCCGGAGCTACGGAGCAGAAGTATTCGCCGACTGGGATGTGCGCAGCGGCTGGCGGCTGCGCGTGGGGTATTTTCACACCGAGCAAGAGACGAGCATGCGCGCGGGCAGCACCGACGCGGACCGGGCGCTGGGGGAAAGCAGTTATCCCCGGCGGCAGTTGCAGCTGAGGAATATTTTCCAGCTCAGCCGGACGGTGAGCCTGTGGACCAATCTGCGCAGCGTGGGGGCGGTGTCTATGTTCGAAAACGGGCGTTCGGACGAAGTGCCCGCCTATACGGAGCTCGATCTACGAATAGCCTGGACGGTGAGTGCGAACCTGGAGCTGGCGCTGACCGGGCGGAACCTGCTCGACCGCTCCCATCCGGAAATCGGCATGGATGTCTCGCGTCGCGAGATTCAACGCAGCGCTCATGCCTCCGTAAAATGGGTTTTCTGAACCGCCATCTTTCCGTTGCGCTGGCTGTATTTGCGGGGTGGATTCTCGCGGCGGGGGATGCGCGCGGCCAACTGACGCGCGAGTACGACATCAAGGCGGTGTTTCTCTACAACTTCACGTCGTTCGTGGGCTGGCCGGAGTCGGCGTTCGCGGGACCGGAGGCGCCGTTTGTGGTCGGGGTTTACGGGCAAGATCCGTTTGGGCGCGCGCTGGACGAAGTGGTGGCGGGCGAGCGGGTGAAAAACCGTCCGCTGGTGTTGAAGCGACTTTCGCACGTGGACGAGGCCGGCGGATGTCACATCCTGTTCGTAAGTTCCTCGGAGAAGTCGAAGATGAAAGCTGTGATCGAGCGCTGTCGGAATTTACCGGTGCTGACCGTGGCCGATGTCGAGGGTTTTGCCGAAGCGGGGGGCGTGATCGGGTTTCGCACCGAGGAGAACCGGTTGAAAATCGAGGTGAATGTGGAGGCGGCGAAGGGGGCCGGGCTCACGGTGAGTTCGAAGTTATTGAAGGTCGCCCGGGTGATGGGGGAAAGCGCGCCATGAGCTGGCTAGACGATGTGCCGTTCGCGCGGAAGCTGCACCTGGTGATGCTGATCACCAGCTCGCTGGCGTTGCTCGTAGCCTGTGGAGTTTTCCTCACCGTCGAGTACGTCACCTACCGGCAAAATTTGCAGCAAACGGTGAGCACGGTCGCGCGTCTGACAGCGATCAACAGCACGGCGGCCATCGCTTTTGGCGACAAGGCCGACGCGCAGAAGATGCTGGATGCGCTGAGAGCCGAGCCGCAAATCGTGGCGGCGGCGTTGTACGATAACAAAGGCGGAGCGTTCGCGACGTATTCGGAAAGCAAACATGTCCTGCCTTCGACGCTATCGATCGAGACGCCGGAGCGGACGATTTTCGAGGCGGCGCATATCGACGTCATCCTTCCGGTGATCGAAGGCGAGCTGCGTGTGGGCACCCTGTATATGCGGGCGAGTTTCGAGCAGATGTACGGGCGCATGCGGATCTACACGTATGTGGTTCTGGGGGTGATGGCGGGGTCGTTCATCGTGGCGTGGCTGGCGGCGTCGGCGCTTCAGCGGACGGTCTCACGGCCTATTCTCGAGCTGGCGCAAACGGCCAGCGCGGTGGCAAACGGATCGGATTTTTCGTTGCGCGCGCGCCACTACGGACGGGACGAGCTCGGGCAGTTGACGACAGCGTTCAATATCATGCTCGAGCGGACGCAGGCCTCGGTCGAGAAAGTGGCGCAGGCGCGCGACCAGGCTCTGGCGGCCTCGCGCGCGAAAGACGAGTTTCTCGCGGCGCTGTCGCACGAGTTAAGAACTCCGTTGAATCCCGTGCTGATGCTGGCGAGCGACGCGGCGGGAAACCCGGACCTGCCGCAGGCGGTGCGCGAGGATTTTTCGAGGATCGCGAAACATGTGACGTTAGAGGCGCGGCTGATCGACGATCTGCTCGATCTCACCCGGATCACCCGCGGCAAGCTTTCGCTGGATCTGCGGGCGTGCGACGCGCACACCATCCTGCGCGATGCGATCTCGACAGTGCGGCCCGAGGCAGAGGCGCGGGAGCTGGAGATTACGATCCGATTGGCGGATGGCGCGCCGGTGGTGCGGGGCGACGCGGTGCGGTTGCAGCAGGTCTTCTGGAATGTGCTCAAGAATGCGGTGAAGTTCACCCCTGAAGGTGGCCGCATCGGCATCGATACGCGGCTGCCGGAAGGGGGGAAGGCGGTGACGATCACCGTGACGGACAGCGGTATCGGAATGACGGCGACGGAGATCGAGCGCGCGTTCGAGGCATTTTCCCAAGGAGAGCACGGCGAAAATGGCGGAGGCCATCGCTTCGGAGGTCTCGGGCTGGGGCTGGCGATTACGCGAACCTTGATCGAGCTGCACGGAGGCTCGATCCGGGCGCACAGCGAGGGACGAAACAAAGGGTCGGCGTTTGTGATGGAGCTTCCGTTGATCGAAGCGCAAGAGGGGCTGGCGGCTGCGTCGAAAGCATCTGGCGAGGAACGCGCCGATTATGCTGATGCAGGAGCTGATGGATCTGCCATTCCCGTTCGCAACGGACCGCCTGTTTCGGTGCTGGTGGTTGAGGACCATGCGGCGACGCGAGTCGCGCTTGTCCGGCTGCTGACGCGCCGTCATTTCGAGGTCACGACCGCATCGACGCTGGCGGAGGCGCGTGAAGCCATCAACAGGCGCGACTTCGATTTGATCGTATCGGATATCGGTTTGCCGGATGGGAGCGGCTGTACGCTGATGGCCGAGCTAAGAGCGAAAAAAACCGGGATGCCGGGCATCGCGCTGAGCGGCTACGGTATGGAAGACGACCTCGCACGCTCGCAGGCGGCCGGGTTCAATGCGCATCTGACCAAGCCGATCAACGTGAAGACGCTCGATGAGGCGATCGCCCGCTTGTTGCCGGGTGCGGCGGAAAGCGCGTGATCGAGGCGGCACGGGACATCGGACGGAATGGACGCGCTTTACGCGTGCAGCCGGATGTGAGCGAGCCGGTCTTTCGGGGGACGGAAGCGCGATTGCGCGGCACGGTCGGACAGGCAGTATGTGCGCGTTATGAGTAAGCGTGCCATGAACGGAGAAACTACCGATGTGCCGATAAAAGCGGGGCGGCCTGAGTTTCGTCTGCGAAAACCGGGAGCTGAGGAGATGGCGGCGTTTCGCGCGAAAAACGAACAGGTGGTTTTGAGTTATGCGGAAATTGGACAGTCGGCGTGCGGGTATCCGGCCGGGTACCACGTGGATCACAACACGGTGCGTCTGGGTTGGGGCGTGGAGACTTGGGCGCGGGCATGTGCGGCGTTGAAGGCGTGGCGGATGTTTCCGGCGGGGTGGACGGCGATCCATCCCGTGGATGAGCGGGTGCGCGAGGGGCTGACGCTGACGATGAGCGCGCGCGGTTACGGCATGTGGTGGATGAATGGATGCCGGATTGTGTACATGGTCGATGAAGACGGACCGGTGAAGCGGTTTGGTTTCGCGTACGGCACGCTGGCGTCGCACGTGGAGCAGGGAGAAGAGCGGTTCATGGTGGAGATGCTCGAAGACGGGACCGTGTGGTACGACCTGCGGGCGTTTTCGCGGCCGCGTTACTGGCCGGTGAAGTTGATGAAGCCGCTGGCGAGGCGGTTGCAAAAGCGGTTCGTGCGTGAATCGCTGGCGGCGATGGTCGCGGCGGTGAAGGGCTGAAGACGGCGCGATGAGGCTACACGATGCGGCCGTCTTCGCGGAAGGCGTTTGAGGCGTCGGTGGTGTCGGCTGTGTCGGGATTCATGACGAGCAGGCGGGCGCGCAACGTCTGTGCGGCCTGATCGCGGTCGGTGAGGGCAGCGGAGGGAATCCATTCGCAACGAAGACGCACGCGCGAGAATGGTTTTGGCAGGTAAAAGCGGTCCCAGCTGCGTAGTTGCCAGCTGGATTCGAATGTGGCGCCGACGAGCAGTAGCGGCGCTTGGACGCGGCGCGCGACGATGAGGCCGCCGGCCTTGAAGTCGTAGAGTGGCCCGCGCGGGCCGTCGGGCGTGATGCCAATGTCGTTTCCGGCGCGCATGACCTCGACGAGCGCGTTGACGGCTTCGCGGCCGAGTTTGCTGCTGGAGCCGCGCACGGTGCGGATGCCGACGAGCGAGAAAAAAGCAGAGAGCCAGGCGCCGTCCTTGCTCGCGCTGACGAGGCCGTAAACGGTGCGGCCGCGGCGGTAACGGCGGAAAATTTCGGAGGTGAGAATGAGGCGGTTGTGCCAGAGGACGAAGGCGACGGGTTCGTCGGTTTTAGTGAGATGCCGAAGCGACTCGGGCGAGACTTCGAAGCGCAGGCTGGCGCCCCACGCGCGGAGAAGAAGGACGAGAGGAAAGAGCAGCGCGCGCCGCCAGCCATGGATGCCTTTCACGTCCGCAACGGAAGCCGGAGCGGAGGAGGAGTATGTGGCGGTGTTGTGCGGAGCGGAGGTCACGTGGCGGGAATTTGCGGGACGGGTTAGTTGGCGGATCGGTGGAGTTTCGCCAAGTCTGGAGCGAGGCAGACTGTGCGGCGTGCGATGACGGAGGATGACGTGAGATTGGGTGGGACGCAAAAAACTTGGCTCGTGCGCGGTTTGGCTTCACCAACCGGCGCGATGAACAGCGTTCGTTTTCCCGATTGTCCGCATCTGCCTTTGCCGCGTGAGCACATGGACTGGCGTGATCTGGACAGCCATGGCGAGAAGCGTGGCGCGGAGTTTTATGCGACAGTGCTGGAGTACGGGCATTACCTGTGGCGGCGCGGTCAATCAGCGCGGGCGATGCTCTGTCTCGATCGGGCGATGGGCGCGGATTTGCGCGGGGACGAAATCGAACTGAAAAAATGGCCGATGCCGTACGCGGCGATGGCGTGGTTTTTGAGGCACACGCCGGAGGGTGTGTTCATGGGGAATCCGCGGGTGCATTTTCAGCATTATGCGGGGCGTATGAACGAACCGCGTCGTGAGCAACGGCGCTGGCGGGCGTGGGCGTGCTGGGCGATTGCGCGTGAAGTGCTGCCGCATTTGCCCGGCGATCCGAAGCATGTGATCGAGGAGCCGTCGCGTGAATTGATCCGAGAAAAACTGCTCGCGCACGGGCATGCGGGGGAATCGGATCTGTGGGACGCGGTGATGAAGAGCGCGGCGCGGCGGGACTGAAATTAAAGCACAAAGCTGCTCTTCAAGTGATCGAGGAGTTTAGAGAAATTCGGTCGGACTCGGACGGCGCGTGGATTCCAAGCGAGCGCGAGAGGTCGGCTGAGCGAGGCGAGTTCGTCGCTCTTTACGCGCAGGATTTTTCCTTCGTCGAAACTCTGGAGCGCGATCTCGGGGAGTATCGCGGCGAAGGCACCGGAGCGAACGGCGACGAGCGTTTGCGGGAAGGACTGGCAGGCAAGGGCGGGGCTGAGCTCGATGGAGAAGCTCGCCGCGATGTCGCGGAGCCTCTGTGTAAACTGGCCGTCGGTCGTTTGCGCGGCGATGGGCAGGTTGGAGAGAACGTCTTTGAGCGCGGGAGGTTTTTTCGTCGAGCAGAGCGCGGTGGGGACAGCGGCGATGTACTCGAGCAAACCGAGCGGCGCTGTTTTCAATCCGTCGTGAATGGCGTCTTTGCGGACGATGCCGAAATCTGCACGGCCATCGCTGAGCTGTTGAACGACCTCATTGGTGCGGACGTTGGTCGTGGCGAAGCGGATGCCGGGTGTTTTCGCCATCAATCCGCCGATGCGCGGAATCACGAGCCAGTGGATCACGCTGTCGCCGGCGGCGATGGTGTAGTCGATGTGCTCGGAGACGCACTCGGCTTTGAAGTCCTGAAGCGAGCGGAGATGCGTGCGCGCGAGTTCGGCCAGGCGCGCGCCTCGAGCAGTGAGCTTGAGCAGTTTCCCGCGGCGTTGAGCGACTTCGCAGCCGAAGAATTCCGAGAGCTCTCGAAGCTGGCGGCTGTACTGGCTTTGACGAACAAGATCGCCGGGGGCGGCCTGTGAGATGGAGCCTGCGTCGTGGATTTCGACGAGGACGCGCAGGCGGTCGAGAGACAGGCCGCGTTCGGAGAAGAGTTTTTCAAACATGACTAAATGGTCAGCTATGCTGCGGCATCAGACATGGCAAGGCGGAGAAGCGTTCTGCTAGAGTGGCGGCCGTCAGCGAAAAACCGGTCGGAAGAATTTCTAGAAAATCTTTCGAGAAGCTCTTGAAATTCAGACCGGCTGCTCCGTTGAACACTCCGAACACTTTAATCTTTTTCCTCCTCCACCTCATGAAATCCACACGACTACATACTACGAAGGCCGTCCTTAGCGGGACCGCCGGCTGGTCGTGTGCGACTGAGATGGTTCGCACGATCAAGCATGGCAAACGATTCGGTCTCAACCGACCCGGCTATGCCAAATCAGAGGGAAGTGGTGCCACGTAACCGCGAATAATTTCGCAGCCATACGCACCCACTTCCTGACCGGAAGTGGGTTTTTTGTGCTCAGGAATACTGGGCCGCTTCCGGGATCACCGGGCTTCGTGCCCGTTCGACTTTCAGATTCCGTAAGTGGCTTCACCGCTGAGCCCAGATCAATCAGCCAACGTCCGCACCAAATCCCGCGGCCGTCCAATCCGTCCGGCATTTGTCGGCGCGAGAGGGACGACGGTGTGTGTTCTTTTTTGCGACGCAGAGCCGCCAGGCGGTTCTGCGTAACGCGTGGTGCGCCCTCGGGCGTCAAACGGCGATGCCGGCCACGCATTCATTTTATCCGCGTGCATGGGTTATGAGTCGTCAGTGATTTGTTATGTTTGATGAGACTCCACTCTCCGCGCGGTCAATTTTTGTTCGAACAAAGCGCCGGTTGTTGATCCGAGACCGGAGGTGCGCATGCCCTTTCGGATTTCACTGAGCCAGCCGGCGGCCGAAGTCCGGCAGGGGCTAATTTCATGTGCGCCAATTGCGCACGATCAATTACCTGCGGTCAATGAGGGCGGACGTCGGAGAAGTCTTCCGATGCCGAGCGACCTGAGCCGCAGCTTAACGCGATGTACCCAAGTAGCGAAGGGACCGGCCTGCAAAGCCGAGTGCCGCGGGTGCGAGTCCCGCCATCGCGTCCAGTTTCCGGCGACGAAGAAACTATTCATCGCGACAGACTCTAGATGTCCGAGTGGACGGGTTGGACTCCAAATCCGACCGGGAGGGTGCAAGTCCTTCAGAGCCTGCCAGCATTTACGGAGGTTAAGCCGATCTAGTGATGGCGGGTGGCTGAAACCCACGGGAGCGCGGAGCAAAACCGCGAGCCTCCACCCATTTCTTTAGCGGGAAGATCAAGTGATCCGACTGGTCTCATAAGCCTCGTTGCCGTGGGTGCGATTCCCACTCCCGCTCCCAGTTTCAGTTGTATGGTTTTTGGCAGGAGAGTTTAGGCGCGCCGCTCATACCGGCGCGCCAATCGCAAAAGAGGACACACACCGACGTTGGCTGAGCTGTGCTCTCAGTGCGGGGGCATTTCGTTTTTTTCCCGTCATTCAATTTCCAATTCACACGCCCATGTCCGTCGAAATACTCAATAAACTGATCGTCCTGTCGCTCAACCGCGCTTGGCAGGTGATCGGACATCGCACCGTCAAACAGGCGCTCGTCGCGCTCAACGGCGGTGGCGAAGGTCTGCCGCCTGCGCTCGGAATCGACATCGCGTATTCCCAGAATGAGGACGGCTCCTGGAATTTCGACCGCCCGGTTTTTCTCAACCCGCTCAAGTGGGACGAGTGGCTCAACCTTCCGGTGCGCGACTTCGATTTCTCGATCAACACGCCGCGCCAATCCGTGCGCGTGCCGACGGTCATGGTCTCGACGCAGTACGATAAGATGCCGGTCCGCATGCCACGGGCTACGCGTCAGTCGATTTTCGAGCGCGACGGCGGCGTCTGCCAATATAGCGGCGAGTACGTCGGCAAAAGCGGCGGCAATCTCGATCACGTTCTTCCGCGCGATCGTGGCGGCCGTGACACGTTCGAGAATCTCGTCTGGGCGAAACGCGAAATCAATTCGCTCAAAGCCAACCGTCTTCCGCACGAAGCGGGGCTCCAACTTCTGCGACGTCCCAAAGCGCCCGCTCCGCTGCCCGCCGCGGCCTCCATTCGCGAAGCCAAACACCCCGACTGGCGTCACTTCCTCCCTTCTTGAAACAGCGGAGCGGGGGAGGTGCGCCAGTCGTTCCTTCCACTCGTTCACGCTGTCATTTCCCATGTCACCTCTTGCTCCTAATCCCATCTCGCTTTCCGACTGTCTCGATATCGTGGACACGGCGGCGGCCACCGTTTCGCGTCGTCTCCCGGTGCATGTTTCTGCCGACGATCTCGTCTCGGTGGGTAAACTCGCGCTCATTTCCGCACTCGCGCAAAGCAAAGGCTCCCTCGACGAGGTGCGCGCCTACTGCTTCGTGCGTGTGCGCGGCGCCATGCTCGACGAACTGCGTCGTCTCGATCCGCTTTCGCGCAATCAACGCGATCGCGCGAATCGGGTGCTGCGCGCCCAGTCGGAGTTGAGTGGCCGCTTCGCGCGGGCCGCGACCACGGCGGAAATCGCCGTGGCAACACAACTTCCTGTCTCCGAAGTCGCCAGGATTCTGCGCATGCTCAGCCAGGAGTCGGAGTTTGTCGATTTCGACCTGAGCGTGCTGCCGGATCATGAATCAGCCACGCCGGCGGAAGCCGTCGAGGCCGACGATCTGCGCATCAACCTGCGCGGCGCTCTTCAGCGTCTCGCGGGCAATCAGGCAGCCGTTCTGTATCGTTATTACTTCGAAGATGCCACGCTCGACGTCATCGCCGCCGAGATGGGGATATCGAAGGAACGCGTCCGCCAAATCCGTGAAGCCGGTGAAAAGAAGCTCCGCGCCGATTTCACGGTGCTCGCGATCTGGCAGTCGTTGCTCACCCGCAACGACGACTGAAGCGCACATCTGACTAAATAGTCATCGAGCGTGCGGCATAGTTGCTACTTGCCGCCGCAATCATCCGTTAATCTCAACGCATCGAATTTTATGAATATGGAAATCAAAGCCCGTGATCTGATCGCCGCCGGCTGGCACGAGGGACGCCGTCTCGGCCCGGCCCTGCGCTGCGCTCGCGATCTGGAATCTTCCGGACTTTCCCGCGAACTCGTCCTCGTCGAACTCGAAAAAGAGTTTCCGAAACAGCTTCCCGTGATCCTGCCTCGCTATGAACCCGCGCCACTCGCGGAAGCGATCGAGCCGGAGACTGCCGAGGAGGCCGCCAACGTCGCAGCTTCACGCGCCCGCATGACGGAGCTTCTCCATATGCCGGTCGTGAAACGCGGCGCCATCATGCCTGACGCCTGTCCGTCGGGTGGTGGTTACGCGACGATTCCGGTCGGCGGAGCCATCGAAGTGGAAAACGCCATCATCCCCGGCGCGCACTCCGCCGATATTTGCTGCTCGATGTACGCGACCTTCTTTCCCGCCAACCATCCGGTTGGCGAGATGATGGATCATCTGCAAAAAACTACGCACTTCGGCGGAGGCGGACGCGCACGCGGCCAGCAATGGACTTCTGCCGTCATGGACGAGCCAGTTTGGGAAAATCCATTTCTCTCCGGTCTCCGTAGCCGCGCGCAGGATTTTCTTGGAACGCAGGGCGACGGAAACCACTTTGCCTATGTCGGTCGCATCCAGTTCACGGATGCCCAGCGCGCTGCGCTCGAGTCTGCCGGCTACACCGAACTCGCCGAGTGGATCGTCCGCCGCGATGGGCTCTTCAATGTCCTCGTGACTCACCACGGTTCACGCGGTCTCGGAGCTGACGTTTATAAACGCGGCCAGAAAGCCGCTCGTGCCTGGTGCGACGAGAACGCAAAGGAAATTCCCGACTCGGCCTGCTGGCTCCCGTACGATTCTCCCGAAGGCCGTGCGTACTGGGATGCGCTGCAATATGTCTCCCGCTGGACGCGCGAAAACCACGCGCTGATTCACGCAGCGTTCCTGCGTCGCATCGGCCAGCGCGGACTCGTGCAGATCGGCAACGAGCACAACTTCGTGTGGAAACGCGGCGATTCGTTTTTCCACGGCAAAGGCGCCACGCCCGCGTGGAAAGACGATCGAGGTCGTCCGCTGCTCGGGCTGATCCCGCTCAACATGGCGCGTGAGATCCTGATGGTGCTCGGAAGCAACAATGACGACTACCTGTCATTCTGCCCGCACGGCGCCGGACGCAATCTCTCCCGCACCGCTATGCTGCGTCCGTACAAAAATGCTGAGGGCGAACTCGATCCTGCACGCGTTCAGCAAGCGCTCGCCGAAACGACCGCCGGACTCGACATCCGCTGGTTCAGTGGCGCGCCCGACCTCTCCGAGTCGCCGCTTGGCTACAAGGACGCGACGAAGGTGAAGGCTCAGATCGCGCAGTTCCAACTCGCGACCGTCGTTGGCGAAATCCAGCCGCAAGGCTGCATCATGTCGGGCGAAGCGCCAGAGCCACACTGGCAGCGTGCGCGCCGCGAGAAACGCGCCGCGCACAAAGCCGAGCGCAAGGAGGCATCCATGGAAATCGAACAAGCTTGAGTGAGTTAATGCGTCCGTGTCGCCACGTCAGCTTATCAGCAGCAGGCGTGGCGGATCGCCGGGGAGGTTTTCCGGAGCGCGGTGGACGCACGGCGGGACGGGGCTGCCGGGCCAGTCGGTCGCGATGCGCCAGAGATTGCCGTGGCCGAATGAAAACGGTTTCGCGCCCGGGGCCGGGGCGTAGTGAAGGTCGTAGCAGTTCTCGTTTAGAAACTCGCGGAAGCCTTCGCCGTCCTGGCCGCCGAAGAGTTTGAGGAGTTCGGCGCGTGTTTCCGGGACGTCCACGCGGCGGCGGGCGTCTTCGTTGCGCAGGCCTTCGCTGCACGCGCCGTGATAAGTGCACAGCCAGGTGTCGGCTTGAACGGGCGCGCTGTCGGCGTGGTACGAATACACATCGATGGGCACGACCGCGGGCTCTTCTTCGCGCGGGTAGGAGAGAATGGTGTTCAGCTCTGGTGCGAGGCCGTGGTTGCGAAGCAGGTGAAGATCCGCGAGCATGAAGTCGATGGCGGTGCGACCGGCGGCGCTTACCGGCAGCGCGCGGAGGCGGACTTCGTCGAGTGGAGTGACGCCGTCGCCGATGCCTTCATCACTCGCGCGGAGAGCGGCGATGACTTCGGAGAAATTCCCGGGGAGTTCGCGCGGCCAGCAGATCGCGTTGATGCCATCGGTCATCGGCGCGCTGAGAAGTTTTTCGAAGCTGCCGACGTATTTGATGCGCGCATAGTCGGGAAGCGGCTGGGCGTTGGTCATGGCGCGACGCTGTTGGCGGTGGCGTGCCGGGCAAGCGCGCATGTGCCGGGAAAAATTCCGGCAACGGGGACCAACTGAATTTTCTCCGGTCAAAGCCCGATGCGTCCATTCCAGTGGTTGTTCCGGCTCCTGTTCGTTGGGGTTTTTGTTTCAGTGGCGGCTGCGTTCGCAGATGAGGGGCGGACGGCTTTGAGCAAGCCGACTCGCCCCGGAGAGGTTGCCTCGGTTCTCCCCGCAGTCGGAGAGGAGCTGAAGACGGCAGACGATGGCGACTTGTGGGTGCGCGTGCAGATCGCGCTGGGGAGAAATCGATTTTCATGCGGACCGATCGACGGTGTGAAGGGCCCGCAGACGGCGGCGGCGCTGTATGCGTTTCAAGAAAGCCGTGGGCTTCCGCGCACGGGCGAACTCGATCGCGAGACGGCGGCGGCGTTGCTGAGCGACGAAGACAGGATCGTGGAGATTCAGCTGGCGACGGAGGATCTCGCGGGCCTTCAGCCGGTGAGCGAAACATGGCTGGGAAAATCGCAGCAGACGTCGCTCGCCTATGAAAACGTACTCGAACTCCTCGCCGAGCGAACACATGCGAGCACGAAACTGCTTCAGAAGATTAACCCGGAGGTGAACTGGGATCAGTTGATCCCTGGCGCGGTTTTGCGCGTGCCGTCCATCTCGCTTCCGCCCGTTGAGAAGAAGGCGGCGCAGATTCACATCAGTCTTTCCGGGCGGATACTTCAGGTGCGCGACGAAGGCGGCGCGCTTGTGGCGCATTTTCCGGTGAGCATCGCGCGCGATGCGGAGAAACGCCCTGAGGGAGAGCTGCGCGTCGCCGTTGTGGTGGCGGACCCGGATTACACGTTCGATCCGGAGTTGTTCAAAGAGTCGGAGGAAGCGCGCAGTCTGGACCGGAAACTGATTCTGCCGCCCGGTCCGAATAATCCGGTGGGCGTGGCGTGGATCGGTCTGGATCGTCCCGGCTATGGTATTCACGGAACGCCGCATCCCGAACGCGTGGGGCGCACGGAGTCGCATGGCTGTTTCCGTTTGGCCAATTGGGATGCGCGCTCGTTGCTCGCGATGGCGTGGACGGGGCTGCCGGTGTTGGTAGAGCCGTGAAGGATGCGACTGGTTTGGCATCCAGGCCTTGCGGCATGTCACGAGCCGCGCGTGGTTCAGTTGGTTAGCTGGGGACTTTGTCGAACTTCGCCGTGGACGAGTGCAGGAGATCCCACGGCTGCGCGTCTGAAATCCAAAAATCGGCCGCTGGTTCGAACACGCTGGGATCGTCGAGACTGCCGACGCACAGGCCGATGTTGGGAGAACCTGCGAATTCGCCGCCGGTGAGCCGGGAGCCGCATTCGGGACAGAAGCTGCGTTTGTGCGAGCGCGGGCCTGCTTGATCGCTATCGGTGCTGAAATAGCGCGGAGTGCCGCGCGTGAAATTGAACGTCGATGCGGGCACAAAAACGACCGGCGTGTGGCCGCCGCCGGTCATGCTCTGGCAGTCGCGGCAGTGGCAGTTGAACATTTCGATCTGCTCCGGCTTCGCGGTGCATTCGTAGCGCACGGCTCCGCAGTAGCAGCCGCCAGTGAAAGGGGATTTGATCATGGTGAGTGCGGGAAAGAGTTTTCGCGCGGCGGGGATTTGATCGCCGGTCACATCTTCAACGAACGAAGCTGCGCTTTGCAGACATTGAGATCTGCGAAAAATTTCCCGGTTAAAGCCGGACTGTGCCCTCGACGCTGTCATCGATCGTTTTTCCCGTCATGGCGCCGATCATGATCTTAAGCGCGGCGACAGCTTTTCCGTGTTTTGTGTCCCAGTAATAACCGCCGCTCGGCGCGACTTGGATCACGGTGAGGTCGGGATCGTCCACGCCGCCGTTGAACCAAGTCTTGGCGATGGGCGTCCAATGCTCTTTTCGCAGCGCGTAGTCGTCACTGATGGTGGCGCGGCCGTCGAGCGTGAGAAATTCGGAGCTGCCGGGGTTCGCGAAAAACAGCTGAACGAGCGGGTCGGCTTCGATCTGTTGATTGATGTGGGTGGTGCGCCCGCTGAGGAACCAGAGGTTACCGGCGTCATCCACGCTTTGCACGGTCATCGGCCGGACCGTCACTGGCGGATGGGTGAGGTCGGTGCCGAACAAACAGTAGCGAGCGGACTTGGCTAGTGCGCGGATTTTTTCCGCAGCGGCAGAGCCGGAGACACTTTCCTGGTGGGATTCGAGTTCGTGTTTCATGATCTCATCACGGACAGATGCCGCCCCGGAGCGTTCTCCCGAGCGGAGGCACGTATAATTTACCGTAGGAGCACCTCCCGTCAGAGAGTCTTTTTTGAGGAGTGCGTGATGGGTAACCAAGCGGCTGAGGCATTTACCTTACCTGACTTTGCATTGCCAAGATGAGGGCGATTTTTCCTGATCCGGCCCTCCCGCATGTCTCTCCCCAGACTGTCGATCCTCCAGCGATCGTTCGCACTGATCCTTCTTTTCTTAACACTTGCCGCCCACGCCTCTCTTAGCGCGGCTGCGGACACCTATTCGGCCAAAATCCGGACAGCGCGTTCGGCGTGGCAGCGCGACTCGAACCGGATTTCCGAATTGCTGGAAAAACTACGCAGCCAGGCTGCGAGTTGTAACCGGCTGGATAAGGATATTCAGGACAGGCGGGACGAAATCCGCAGGGTGGAGAATGAGCTGGCGGAGCAGCTGCGCGAAATGGCGGAAGGCCGGTTTTGCAGCGAGTGTTTACGAAGCGCGTCGCAGCTGGAGCGCGAAGGGGAGCCGTTTCTTTATCATGTCCGCAAAGTGAAAGGCACCGCGATACCCGCCAGCCCGGAGCAGTTCGAAAAAGCCCGGCAAAGTGCCGCGGAAAAAATCGCGTCCATTCGCAAGCGGCTCGGCGAGCACGAGCAGGAGAAGAAGCCCGCGCTCAAAGCGCTCAACGACGCGTTGCACGAGCTTACTGTCATGATCGGCAACTACCATCGGGACATCACCGCGGAGAAAGATCTTCAGATCGCCGCGTGGGGACAGGAGGCGGGCCAGTGGCAGAAGACCCTGGAAGAGCAGCAGGCGCAGCTTGAGACGCTGGCAAAGCTCCCGGCCTCGAGCAGTCGCGACGCCCAGATCCGCACGGCAGAGGCGCAAATGCGCTCGTCGCTGGGCTCGACCTCCGCGGCAGAGGCGCGCGCGCGCCAGACAGCGACGGCGTTCAATCAGGCGGTGCGAAAAGATATGGATTATCTAACGAAGAAGGCGGATGGCATTCCACCGGGCCAGCCGCTGCTCGATGGGTGGTTTATCGGAAAAACGATCACGTCGCAGAATATCACCTACGTGGCGGGCTCCGTGCGGCGACCGCAGAGCTCGAACACAGCGCAACTTTTGAAAGGCGACAACCGCCTGACACCTTCGACTCCCTCCAGCCCTGAAAAATCCGTTTCGGATCTCTTGAAAGGTAAATGACTCCTTCCCGCTCCATGCATTCAGCCTACGTTCAGATTCGTTTCATGAAATCGCTGCGCCAGCTAGCCGGTGTATTGATCGTTTGTTCCGCGATCACCGGCTCGGTTCGCGCGGCGAACAGCGCCGATCCCGATTATCAGCCTCTCATCACCTCCGCTAAAAACAACCTCGATGCCGGGAAGCTCGACATCGCCCGGGCTGAACTCGAGCAGGCGGTTTTGCAGGACCCCACACAGTACGAAGGGTTCTTCTATCTGGCCGTGGTGGAATTCAGGACGGGCGAGCACGCGAGTGCGCTCGAAAATGCCCGGTCGGCTCTCAAGGTCGCGCAAGGGGACGACAAAAAGCGCGCGCAAGAGTTGATCGCCGGCATCCGCAAAACGACGGAGTTTCCCGAACTGACGCGGCAGGCGGATGAAGCGTGGGGGAAAGGGCTGAACGCGAAAGCCGCGGACCTCTACGCGCGCGCCTTTGAAATCGCGCCCGAGCGCGGAGATCTCGGTTTGAAAGCCGCCACGCTCTACGGAAACCGTCTGGGACGGTTGTTGGATGCGGCGGTGCTCTATCAAGGAGTGATCGCCTCGGGAGATGCCGCGGCTGCGAGCACGGCCGGTTCCGAACTCGGCGCGTTGCACCAGCCTTTGCAGAAGCTTTATCAGGAAGAATTGGCCCGCGCTGTGGAAAAACGTGACGCGGCATTGCTGGAAAAGTTGAGCAAGGCCTTTCCCAATGACTCGCAGCCGCGTTTCGAGATGGCCGTGGTTCAGGCGTCCAAGGGAGACAGCGCCTCGGTCGCGACATGGCTCGGTGACGCCGTCAGACTCGGGACGGGTTACGAAGACGTGAAAACGCGGTCTGCGTTTTTGGATTTGTGGGAGAAAGACCCGGCCGATTTCAAGACGTTCATCGGCGACGCTTTTGGCCAACCCGCGGCGGACGATATGAACCAGCGTCTGAAAGTCCGGCAGGCGAAGTTTGCCGAAGAACGCCGTCTGGCCGCAGAGAAAGCGCGCCTGGACGAAGCTGCGCGTGAGAAGCGGGTGCGCGACGAACAGGCTGCGCGCGACAAGCGGCTGCGCGATGAGCAACTGGCCCGTGAGCAGACCGCGCGTGAAGAAGCGGCGAAGCCGTTGCGAGCCCAGCTGCGCGCGCCTGTGGTGGCCGAGTTAGACCGGCTGCTGCAGGCGGCGCCGGTGAAACGTATCGGCCTGGCGGCGACCGCAAAATTTTTTGGAGGCTACGAGAAAATATTCTACGACTACTTCGTTTCGATGGCGCTGCAGGGCGATGGATATGTCGTGAAAAGTACGAGCGGCTTCGAGCATTGGAAAAGCCCGGGCGTGAAAAGATTCGAAACGCAAACGTTCATCGTCGGGTCATTCGCCTCGCTGATCGAAGTGAATGCAGGCCCGCTGTGGGCTTCGTCGGATATCAAAACGGTCAAAAAGGGCGGTGTTGGGCCGATTGAAAAAGTCCATGCGCTTTCGCTCATGTTTTCCGAGCGCACTGTCTCGGTAACCAAACGGAGTTCCGATGAATCCGGGGCGACTCAAACGGACGGGCTCAAAGAGCTTCACGCCCAGTTTCTCGTTAAGGATGCGATCGATGCGGAGCAGATCAAAGTCATGATACGCGAACTGAAGACAATCGATTCCATGACGCTTGAACAGTTGCGGCAAAAAGCGGGCGGTGGATAATCGTGTCTTGTGCTTCGCTTATCACGTACGGAACGGAGGAACTAAGCGGTGGCGCCGAGTTCGGTGGATGCGCTATTTCAGAATGTTCAACGCCGCGGTCGTGAGTACGGCGTTGAAGAAATCGACGAGGAACGAGCCGACGATCGGCACGATCAGCATGGAGCGCGGCGCGGGGCCGAAGCGGCGGATCATCACGCGCATCGTCGCCATGGCGTTCGAGGTGGCGCCGAGTCCGTAGCCGATCATGCCTGCGCTGCTGACGGCGGCTTCGTAGTCGCGGCCCATCAGGCGGAAGGTCACGAAGTACGCGATACAGGCGATCAGAGCGACCTGCACGGCGAGGATCACGAGCAAGGGCAGGGCCGAGCTGAGGAGCTGCGTGAGTTGCAGGTCGATCATCACGATGGCGAGGAGCCACATGAGCGCGACCGAACCGATGGCGTCCACGCGTTCGGACTTCAGTGTGGTGCCGCGGAGCAGGTCGTGCGCGTTGCGCAGGATCGCGGCGACGATCATCGAGCCCATGTACACGGGAAACGTGAGGCCCGAGCTTTGGATGAACACGCTGAGAAACGCGCCGAGCTTCATGCACACGACGAGCACCGCCAGATGCATCAACACGCTTCCGAAGGAGCCCGCCAATTCCTTCACCTCGGCGATGAAGCCGTGTGGTTCGACCGCGGCTTCGTCTGCTTGAGTGAGTCTGGCGCTCTCGGAGCTTTTGCCCGCGCGATGCAGTTTGTGCTGCACCAATCGTCCACCGGTCCAGCCCGCGACGAGTCCGCCCGCGATCACGCCTGCTGCGGCGGCGGCGAGTCCGATCGACGCTGCGCCGATGAGTCCGGCTTTCTCGAACTCGGGGGCAAATCCCGCCGCGGTGCCGAAGCCGCCCATGAGCGAGACATTGCCCGCCATGATGCCGAGCAGTGGATTTTCGCCGAGCGCCAGCGCCGTGAGTGCGCCCGTGCCCGCCTGCACGCCTGCAAGTCCGATCGAGAGCGCGAGCAGAATTACCAGCGGAAGACCGCCTTTGCGCGCCACACTCCAACTCGCATTAAAACCGACACAGGTGAAAAACAGGATCAGCAACGGCCGCTCGACATCGGTCATCGACGGCGCGCCGAGACCCCAGTGCGGCAACACCGGCCAGAGCCAGACTGCGTTTGCCGTGCTACCTTGAAGCGTGACGAGTCCCGGCGCGAACCGCGCGAGCACCACAAGCACGACGGCGACGAGCAATCCGCCGATGATCGGCGCGGGCACATTGGCCCGATGCAGCCAGCCAACGCGGTGGAAAATAAATTCGCCCAGCAGCAGCACCGGAATGGCGAGCGCCAGCAGCGCAAACGGACCGATGGACAACGTCGCTGAGCCAGCCGTGGCATCCGCAATCTGGGCAAAGAAAGACATGCGGTCCGAACGGTGTTTAGCGGTTTAGGCGATGTCCAGACTGCGAGACTGCCAGGGCAGGTGGCGATCTCGTTCATGTGGATCTTGAGCTTCAGGAAGAATTTCCGGTCGATTTGCCGGAGTCAGAATTCGGAAACAGGATCTCATTCTTCAGAGGCGAAATCGGACGATTTCCAGAAAATGTCGGACGATTATCGGACGATTAGGCAGCGGGCTGTTTAAGCACGTAACGGGCGCCTCGTCCTTTCCCAACTGCGTTCAGAAGTCCTATCTGAACCAGCGCTGTCAGGTCCCGATTCGCAGTGTCACGCACGACTTCAAATCTCTTCTGGCACCAGCCGCTGGTGATGTACCCGCTTTTTTGTACCTCGATCAGGATCTTCTTCTGCCGTTCATTCAGCTGTTCTTCAACGACCGGGGTCACCAGGCCCGCGGCGTCGGCGGGGACCTTCAGCCGGTCGTAATTTCCCGCAGGGCCGGAGAGGGTGACGACGAAGTAGCCGTCTTCTTCGCTGAGTTTGTGTGCGTCGAGGCCGTGGTTGAGCATCGCTTCCTGCATGCGAGCGAAGCCGCTGCCGCGTTGTTCCATGAGACCAAGCGTGGCGAGCGTCTGGGCGATGAGGGGGTTGCGCGAGCAGGGGCGATAGTCGCCTTTGCGCAGCTTGGAGAGGGTGAGCGGTTGCAGCGGATAACCAGGGCTGGCGATCTCGATGCGGTCGGAGAAAATCCGGACGGAAGTTTTTCGCGAGCGGTCGTCGTAGCTGCGATGGGCGACGGCGTTGACGAGGGCTTCGCGCAAGGCGGCGGCCGGATATTCGTCGAGGCGCAGATTGTTCAGGCCGACCACGCGGCGCGGGTGAAAGGTATGCTTGTCGATAAACTGGATCACGCGCTCAAGGGCGTGGGGGAGCGCGGCGTTGATGGTTTCCTGTCCCTTGGGATGGCCGCTAATTTTGGTTTCGTCGTAGGCGTCGAGGAGGATTTCGCACTGCGCGAAACGATCGGCGGGGGATTTTCCGAAGAGCATGCAGGCAGCGGCCGTGGGAAGGAATATGCCGCGCTGGGGATCGCGCACGACGAGGCCGCGCGCCTGAAGCGTTAGCCACGGGGACGGCGACGAAGAGGCAACCGGTTTCACGGGAGCACTCAACCGCGCGAAGTCGGTGATCAGCTTCTGATCGAACTCGGCGTTTTTGGGTGGAGGCGTGACGATGGCGGACTCGAACGCGGACGCAGCGTCCACCTGGCGGTCGCCCTCGCGTTTTTCCCCGGCGGTGGCTTTGAGCTTAAATTCGTCGGCGAGGGCACGGCGAAGCGCTTCAAGCATGAGCGGCTTGAGGTCTTCACGGTCATGGAAACGCACGTATTTGTAGCCGTCTTTTTTCGTTTCCTCGATCAACGCCTTCACCTCGGAGGAGCGGGTGTCGTCTTTCGCGCCTTTCAGAAAGACGACGGTCGGCAGCTTCATCTTTTGCGCTTCACGGTATTCGCGATGGGTGGCGGAAAGCTCTTCGTCGGGCTGGCCATATTCGTTGGGGCGATGATGAGGACGTAGAGCGCGCAGCTGTGCAGACTTTCCAGATACGCCCGTGGCATCGGCCGGGCGGCGGGCGGCTCTTTTTCGAAAAGTACGGGCACGCAGTGCTGGAGCAAAAATGGGTCGGTCGAGATGAGTCCCGCGACGGCGGCGCGTTCCAGCTCCAGTTCTTTTTGCACGCTGCTGATGAAGATGCGGAGCGGAGTCATGGGAGGGGCGCCAAGGTCGGATCAAATGGAGGCAGTTTGCCGTGTTGAAAAGCTCCTTTCGGACGTGGCGGATCGTCGTGCGGTGATTTTTAAGAAAATCCACGCGCGCTCTGGACGCGGTGAGCGTTTGCAGGAAGGTGTCTGCATCCATGGCTGTTGAATCTTCTTCTCTTTCCTCTGCGGACAAGGCGGCGCCGGATGGCTGGCGGCTGGAGCATACTTATGCGGAGTTGCCGGCGGTGATGTTTGAGGCAATCGGGCCGACGGCGGTGAAAGAGCCGCGGTTGGTGGTGCTCAATAAGGCGCTGGCGGTGGAGTTGGGGTTGGAGGCGGAAGCGTTGGCGACGCAGGAGGGGGCGGAGATTTTTGCGGGGAACAGGTTACCGCCGGGGGCGAGGCCTATTGCGCAGGCGTATGCGGGGCATCAGTACGGGCACTTCACGGTGTTGGGCGACGGGCGGGCGATTTTGTTGGGCGAGCAGATCACTCCGCGGGGCGGGCGTTTTGATATTCAACTGAAGGGGCCGGGGCCGACGCCGTTTTCGCGGCGGGGCGATGGGCGGGCGGGGTTGGGGCCGATGTTGCGCGAGTACATCATCAGCGAGGCGATGGCGGCGCTGGGGATTCCGACGACGCGGAGTCTCGCGGTGGCGGCGACGGGCGAGACGGTGTGGCGGCAGTCGGCGTTGCCGGGCGCGGTGCTCACGCGCGTGGCGGCGAGTCATATCCGCGTGGGAACGTTTCAATGGGCGGCGGCGAAGCGCGATGAGGCGGCGTTGCGCGCGTTGACGGAGTACACGTTGCGGCGGCATTTCCCGGAGCGGGCGGGCGCGGAGAATGCGGCGCTGGCGTTGCTCACGGGCGTGATCGAGCGGCAGGCGTCACTCATCGCGCAGTGGATGCTCGTGGGCTTCGTGCATGGCGTCATGAACACCGACAACATGGCGCTCTCGGGCGAGACGATCGACTATGGGCCGTGCGCGTTCATGGACGCGTATGATCTGGCGACGGTTTTTTCTTCGATCGACCGGCATGGGCGCTACGCGTACGGCAACCAGCCGGAGATCGCGCAGTGGAATCTCACACGGCTGGCGGAGGCGCTGCTGCCGGTGTTGCACAAGACGGAGGCGGACGCGGTGGAGCTGGCGAAGGGAGCGTTGCAGGAATTCGGGCCGCAGTTTCACCAGCACTTGCTCGCAGGCTGGCGGCGGAAGCTCGGTCTGTTCAACGCGGAAGTCGAAGACGTTGTCCTCATCGAACAACTACTCGAGTGGATGCAGGCGACGAAGGCTGATTTCACGAACACGTTCGCGGCGCTGGCGACTGATCGCGAAGCGGCGGGAAATGCTCGCGCGGGTGAAAGCATCGACGGACTGCCTGCGACGGCGGAGAAGCCGATCATCGTGGATGCAGCGTTCACCGAATGGCGGGCGCGGTGGTTGGAGCGGTTGAAGCGTCAGCCGGAGTCGCTCGCGGAATCGGCGGGGTTGCGGCAGGCGAATTGTCCGGCGGTGATTCCGCGGAATCATCTCGTAGAGGCTGCGATCGCGGCGGCGGAGTCGGGAAATCTTTCGCCGATGAACCGATTGCTCGGTGTGCTGGCGAAGCCGTTTGAGCACGGGGCCAGCGATGGAAGCGGGCGGCATCCGGTGGAGTTTCGCGAACCGGCGGCGGTGGTCGCGGGAGCGGAACCGTATCGGACGTTTTGCGGGACGTGAGGAGTGGTTTTTGGGGAAGACAGGATTGCTCCGATTAGGCTCCGACGTTCACGCCCGGTTGCTTTTGGGCGGCGTGCTGATCGCTTCGATCATCTGCCTGCGGGCAGATCCGTCTGAAATCCGGGGCGGGTATTGGTCCGCATCAATCCGAGATTGAAAGCCTCGCGAGTGAGATCGGCGGCATTGTGGGCGCCGAGTTTCTCCATGATGTGGTGGCGGTGGTTCTCGGCGGTTTTGATGCTGATGCCGAGCTTGGTGGAGACTTCTTTGTTGGAGCATCCTTCGGCGATGAGCTGGAGCACCTCGTGTTCGCGAGGAGTGAGCCCGGCATTGGGTTTTGCGGCGGCGGGCGTGATGAATGCCTGCTGAAGCGATTGAGTGATGCGCTCGCCGAAGTACGCTTTGCCGGCCCCCACGGTTTCGATGGCCTGCAGCAACGTGTCCACGCGGCTGGTTTTTTCGATGACGCCGCGCACGCCTGCTTCGAGCACGAGGCGGACGGTGGCGGCGTCGGTGTGAGAGCTGAAGATCAGGATCTGCGTCTCCGGTTGGGACAGGGTGAGGTTGCGTGCGATCGAGATGCCGTTGATTCCGGGCATGTCTATATCGAGCAGGAGCAAGTTCGGTTTCAGCCGGGTGACCTCAGTCAGGACCTGGTGTCCGTCGGACGCTTCGCCGACGATTTTGATGTTCGGTTTGGTGCTGAGAAACGCCGAGAGCACCTCCCTGATCGCAACGTGATCTTCCGCGATAAAAACCGTGAGAGCGGAAGTTTTTCCCTCAGCCATGTATGTAACCAATAAAATGCGGACTCGATTTCAACAGGGATTTTTTGCGTGAAAAATTTGTCCGCAGCGAAATTGAGAGACGGGCTTTGGTATTTCGCGGTTGCGAACGAATGATCAGTAACTTGTTTAGCGCGGCGGAATAGCATCTTGAGAGGAACTTGGGGACTCTTCCGGACGGCGGCCATTCAGCCTTATGAAGATACTTCACCTTGAAGATTCACCGGAAGACCGGGAGTTGGTGCAGGCGCGGATCACGCGGGCTTTTCCCGATTGCGAGATAACCAATGTCGTGAGTCGCGAAGAGCTTGAGGGCGCTCTGCGAGAGGGTGAGTACGATCTGGTTCTGTCGGACTACCATGTGCCTGGATTCAATGAACTGGATGCGCTTCAGATGGTGCGAAGTGCGAGGGCGGACCTGCCGTTTATTTTTTGTTCAGGCACCATCGGCGAGGACCGGGCCATCGAGGCGATGCGGGCGGGCGCGACGGATTATGTGTTGAAAGACCGGTTGGAGCGACTCGGTCCTGCGATCGAGCGGGCAGTGCGGGAGAACGTGGATCGGAAGAAGCGGGCTGAAGCGGAACAGGCGTACAAGAAGTCGCAGGAGACGATCCAGCGCCTGATCGCGCTGCTGCAATCGACCAGTGACCTCGTCGCGATCACAGACGGGAGCGGCTGCCTGGTTTATTTGAATCCCGCAGGGCGCAAGCTTCTGGAGATTGGCGACGAAAGTCCCTCGTTCAGTTTCAACCTCTTCGACTTTTATCCGGCCGATGTGCGCGACAAGTTGCGCGAGGATCAGATTCGCACGGCGTTGACGCAGGGATTGTGGCAGGGAGAGTCGCAACTGACCGTGGAAGGCGAAAAGCGGGTGAGCGTGTCGCAGGTGTTTGTGGCGCATCGGACGGATGAGGGAGGCAGCGACTATTTTTCCACGATCGTCCGCGACATCACCGCGATCAAGACGGCCGAGCGGAGGTTGCGGGAGCAAAACGAAATCCTCACACGCGCGCATGACAGTATCATCATCCTGGATCTGAACGATCGGGTGAAATTCTGGAATCACGGTGCTGAACGGGTGCTCGGCTGGAAAGCGTCGGAGGTGCTGGATCGCGTGCCCGAGGGGATTTTGGAATCCGACACGCGCGATCAAAAAGGGCAGATCATCGAGCGCCTCCTGCACGATGGGAATTGGAGCGGTTCGCTGGGCCTCGCGCATCGCGATGGACGCACGGTGTATGTCGAAGCGCATGCGAGCGTGGTGGCCGACGAAAACGGCCAGCCGCAGGCACGGCTGGTGATGCTCACCGATGTCACGGAAAAGAAGGCGCTCGAAGACCAGCTCTTCCGCGCGCAACGGCTGGAGAGCCTGGGTCTGCTGGCGTCGGGTATTTCCCACGATCTGAATAACATTCTCGCGCCGATCCTGATGGCCGCGCCGTTGCTGCGGAAGCAGGAGAGCGACGCCGGTCATCTGAAGCTGATCGAGAGTCTGGAGCGCAGCGCCGAACGCGGTGCGGACATGGTGCAGCAAATCCTCGCATTCGCCCGCGGCGCGAACGGCGAGCCGCAATTGATCCAGCTCAAGCATGTGCTGCGGGACATCACGAAACTCGTTCACAGCACATTCCCGAAATCGATCAAACTGCACGAGGACTTTTCGGAACCCTGGCCGGTGCGCGCGAACCCGACGCAGATGCACCAGCTTTTGTTGAATTTGTGCGTGAACGCGCGCGACGCGATGCCACAAGGCGGCACGCTGACGCTGATCGCTCAGAACAAAATCATCGATGTGGCCCAGGCCACGACGATTCGTGGTGGAAGGACTGGGCCGCATGTCGTGCTTGCGGTCACCGATACCGGCACGGGCATCCCGCCGCACGTCCTTGAGCGGATGTGGGAGCCGTTTTTCACGACCAAGGGTGAGAGCAAGGGGACAGGGCTGGGGCTTTCGACCGTCCGGGGTATTGTTCAGAATCACGGCGGATTCATCGAAGTGCTCTCCGAGGTGGAGAAGGGGACGACGTTTCGCATTTATCTTCCCGCCGACGATGCGGTGATCGCGGAGACGGCATCGCGAAATCCCTTCGAAGCGCCCCGCGGTCAGAACGAAGTCGTGCTCGTGGTGGATGACGATGCGACGATTCGCGACCTGCTCGCGGCCACGCTGGCCGATCATGGCTACCGTGTATTGGTCGCGGCCGATGGCACGGAGGCGATCGAGCAGGCGTCGCGCGCGAAAGACATCGCCTGCGTGATCACGGATTTTGGCATGCCGGAGATCGACGGCATGACTTTGTTGAGGATTTTGAAACGATTGCTGCCGGCGGCGAAACTTATCCTAGCCAGCGGAGATTCCGAGGCGGCCGGACTTAAAAAGGACGGAGCGGAAGGGATTGTGTCGGCATTTGTGGTCAAGCCATACCGCTCCGAGGCGCTGTTGATGCTGATTCACCGGGTTTTGTCTGCGGCCTGAAGAAGCGCGAAGCTGTGGCGCGATTGCCTGGGTTTTGTGACGTTTTCTCACGGCCCGCGTGCGTGAGGAATTCTTGCGATATGGCGGGCAGGCGGCTTGCTCGGGTGCCGCGGCTTATGAAAAAAACGCTTCTAGTCACCGGTTCGTCTGGCCTGATTGGCTCGGAGGTCTGCGCTTATTTCCACAAGAACGGATACACGATCCACGGTATGGATAACAATCAGCGCGCGGTCTTCTTCGGGCCGCAGGGTGATACCCGCTGGAATCAGCAGCGTCTGCAAAACAGCCTGCCGGGATTTGTGCATCACGAGCTGGATATTCGAGATCGCGCCGGCACCGGGGCGTTGCTGGCCGCGATCAAGCCGGACGTCATCGTGCATACGGCGGCGCAACCATCGCACGATCGCGCGGCGGCAATTCCTTTCGACGATTTCGATACGAACGCGGTGGGCACGCTCAATCTTCTGGAGGCGGCCCGCCAAGCCTGTCCGGAGGCGCCGTTTGTGCATATGAGCACGAACAAGGTTTATGGCGACGCGCCGAACTCCCTGGCGTTGCGGGAGCTGGAGACGAGGTGGGATTTTGCCGATCCCGCGTATGCGCACGGGATCGCGGAGACCTTCACCATCGACCAATCCAAGCACTCGCTTTTCGGGGCCTCGAAGGTCGCCGCGGATGTGATGGTGCAGGAGTATGGACGTTATTTCGGAATGCCGACCTGCTGCCTGCGGGGCGGATGCCTGACGGGACCAAATCACTCCGGGGTGGAGCTTCACGGATTCCTGAGCTATCTCGTGAAATGCAATATCGAGGGACGTGAGTACAAGGTTTTCGGATACAAAGGCAAACAGGTCCGCGATAACATCCACTCCCTGGACGTCGCACGTTTCATCGCGGCGTTTGTCGAAAATCCGCGTCGCGGGGAGGTCTACAATCTAGGTGGCGGCCGGGCCAACAGCACGTCGATCATCGAGGCGTTCAAGATCGCGGAGCGGTTCACCGGCAAGGCGCAGGTGTTCACCTATATGGAGCAAAACCGGATCGGAGATCATATTTGTTACTACTCCGATCTGCGGAAAATGCGCGCCCACTATCCGTCATGGGATATCACACAGTCGCTCGAAGACACGATCCGGCAGATCGTCGAGGCGCAGCGAAGCCGGCGTTCGGTTTGACCGGTGGTGGATAAAGTTCCCGGCTGAGAGTGCTCACGAAGCCCCCATCGCTCAGCTGAGTGGAGGGGTGGAATGCGGGGTAGGATTTTGCTCACCGCGTGAATGTCCACCAATCCACCGCCAGGCCGGTGGTGGGATGCTTGAAGGCGATGAACAGATCGCGGACGCCGGTCACAGCTTCGGTGGCGGTGGTCACCGTTTGCCACTGGCCCTGGGTGTCAGGTATCGATATCGTCGCGACAAGCGGGCCGTCGGTGCGATCGAGTCGGAGCTCGATGATGGAGCCAGCTTGGCGCGAGGAGAGTGAGATCGAGAACTCGCTGGCGGGGCGCTCACCGAAATCTACCTGACGCACGCGCACATGGGCGCCGTCGGAAAGATCGCGGAGGGCCATGTTTCCCGGACGGTCACCGACAGGACGGGTTTCAACGCCATGGGCCCACGCGATGGTCTCGGCCTCGACGCGGTCGTATGGATTGATTGTCCCAACCGGGGCGGGGCCGGTGGTGCTCATGTCCACCGTGACTACGGAGCCGTCAGCGTTGAATGAGAGCTCGTCGACACAGACCGAGCGTTTGAAACCGCCGCCGCCGGGGAGGGCGGCGTTGTGGTAGAACAGATAGGTGCGGCCCTTGTAGTCCACCACGCCGGGATGATTGGTAAAACTCCCGCCCTGAGCTGGCATGACCACGCCGCCGTAACGCCACGGGCCTGTCGGGCTATCGCCCATGGAGTAGGCGAGGTGTTCGGGCAGCGGACCGCCCGCGTGAAAGAGATAGAAGAGCGCACCGCGTTGGTAGAGCCATGGGCCCTCTTCGTAACCTGTGGGGCGTTTTTCGTCAGGCTTCGCGCGCGGTCCGAAAGCGGCGGGCGTCATGTCGAAGGCGACGAGGCCGCGCTCGCCGATGCTTTCGTCGAGCGAGATCATGTCGCGGTTGAGTCTGGCGTACCAACACTTGGGATTGCCCCAGTAGAGATAAGCCTGGCCGTCTTTAGCGATGAATATGCTGGGATCGATGTGATCGCCGCTGATCAGCGGGCGGCCGAGCGGGTCGGTGTAGGGGCCGAAGGGACTGTCGGCCACGAGCACGCCGATGCCGCGGCCGTGGAGAGGAACGTAGAGGAACCATTTGCCGTCGCGCTCGATGGCTTGAGGCGCCCAGGCACCGTTCTCAAAACCGCCGCCCCAACTGCCGGAGCCGGCCCACGAGAAGTTTCGCAACGAGGCGACGACACCGTGGTCGGTCCAGTTGACCATGTCTTTTGTCGAGTAGCAGCGCCAGTCGCGCATGGTGAAGAAGTTGTTCACCGACTCGTCCTCGTCATGGCTGGTGAACACATAGAGCACGCCGTCGTGAACGACTGGTGCGGGGTCGGCGGTGTAAAGAGTCTGGATGATCGGATTTGCGGCCTGGAGGAGCGCGGCGGAGCCGAGGGAGAGCGTGAGGAGGACGAGCAGGCGGAATGATTTCATGGGGGTGTGTAGCGCAGCGGGAGGCTCAATCGGTCTTGGAGACAGGGATGCGCAGGCTAGCGGGAGGGCCGAGGTAGGAAGGGCGGAGGCGGCCGGTGTTGATGACGAAGCGCTGGAGCACGACGCCGGGATCGATCATCCAGATCTTCAACGTATGCGTGCCCGCCGCGAGGTGACCGTGAGTGGAGCGTTTCAGTTTGATGTGATCGCCTACGGATTGGGTCCACCACGGGGCGTACTTCCAATCGGGGACGTTTTCTCCCTCGTTGATGTTGATGATCTGCGGAGGGGCGTCGTCGATGGAGATGGCGAACTTGATGCCGTCCCCAGGGCGGAAGTTTTGCGTGGGCGAGACGTGGCTGTCGATGACGACGGGGGCGTCGTCGAGGAGGGTGAAGGTGTATTCGAGATGCGGCGACTCATCGCCCGGTGAACGCGAGGGAGCGGTGGATGGGGCGATGGTGACGCCGGAGCCGGTGCGCCCGAGATTGGGGACGGCGATCCAGCGCGCGTCGGAGGCATCGGTCGTACGGTCGAAAGTGTCGGCCTCAATGGCGATGACGCCGTTGTTCTCCACGAAGCCGGCGACGGTGGGCGATTCGTTCCGGATGGGGACGTTGACGGTGTAGCTTTTGCCCGCGCCGGAGATTTCGAGCGTGCCGGTGGCGCGTCCGCGCGGAGCTTTTTCCCAGTCGATGCGGACGACGACTTTTTCGTCGAAGGCGATCGTGCCGCCCGGTCGGGAGAGGCTGATCCAGTCCTCGCGGGGGGCGATGGTGTAGGTGAGCGGGGCGCGGCCGCGGTTGACGATCTCCACGTAGTGACGCTGGTCGTTTATACGGTCGGCGGTGGGAAGATCGTGGAAGAAACTCCAGTCGGCCTCGACGTCCAGCCAGCCCCAGCGCGGCGGTCTGTCGTGCTCGACGAAGAAACCGAGCTCGGCGTTTTCCACCGGCTGGACATAGGAGACGGCGGGCATGCGGTTGAGCGGTGGGTGGGCCCAGGAGGTGTAGCCGATGTGGGTCTGCGACATCATGTGGTTCCATTTGCCGTCCAGCAGGTCCTCGTGGAAACGGCGGGTGAGCTCGGCGTCACGCTCGAAGAGTTCGCGGACTTTGTCGGCGTAACGATTGGCTGAGGGCGCGCCGCGCTCGGCGTACCAGGCGTTTTTGCCGGCGGCGACGTACATCTCGTTGAGGTTGGCGCTGGCCTCGATGGGGAAGAGGACGAGTTGGAAAAAGGCGGGTTGTTGCGCAGTGGGCAGGCGTTCGTAGAGGTCGCGGGCGGACGCGGCCAGGCGCTGGTAGTCCTCGAGCACGCGGTCGGCTTCGCGGTAGTTGGCGACGCTGTAGGTGCCGGGCGCGAGCATCTCCGGGGTGCGGCGGGCGTTGTATTTGGTGTAGAGCGCCAGCATTCCGGCGATAGCGGGGGCGTGCGCCTCGCCGAATTGCTGCGCGGCCCAGCGCACGTAGTATGCGGGCAGATCGGCGGCGGTGATGGCTTTGGGGTTCCACGCGAGATCGAGGAAGAAACTCATGGGGAGCTCCATGGGTTTGATGTCGCCGACATTGACGATCCACAGACGGTCCACGCCGGCGTCATAAGTGAGCATCATCTGCTCCCAGATGCGCTCGATCTGGCTGACGTTGAGCCAGCGGTAGGAGACAGGGGCTCCGACGTAGTCAACATGGTAATACATGCCGTAGCCGCCGGGATGCTTCGGATCGCCGGGCCTGGGGAGGTAGCGGATGTTGCCCCAGTTGTCGTCGGCGAAGAGGACGAGGATGTCGTCGTCCACCCGCATGCCCTTGTCGTAGTAGTCCTGGACCTCTTTGTAGAGCGCCCAGACCTGCGGGATTTCGGAAGCGGGTTTTCCGGTGACCTCGGAGAGAATGGCGCGCTGGTCGCGGACGATTTTCTGGAGCAGGGGCACGGCGGTATGCTCGGACATGGCCTCGTCGCCGTCGCCGCGCATGCCGATGGTGACGACGCTTTCGAAGTTCTCCATGCGTTTGACGCCGCCGCGCCAGAATTCGCGCAGTTGCGCGCCGTTGGTCTCGTAGTTCCAGGCGCGGCCGCCGAAGCGTTCCCATTCGTGGTGGGCGCGCATCATCGGCTCGTGGTGGCTGGTGGACATGACGATGCCGTATTCGTCGGCGAGGCGCGGGTTGCCGGGGTCGTCGTCGTTGAAGGCGACGGGCAGCCACATGGCGGGCCAGAGGTAGTTGGCTTTGCAACGGAGAAGGAGTTCGAAGACGTGCGCGTAGAACGCCTGGTTGAAACCACCGAAGCGCTGCTGGGCCCAGTTGCGGAGGGCAGGGGCTTCGTCGTTGATGAAGATGCCGCGGTATTTGACCTTGGGTTCGCCGGAGGCGTAGCGGCCGGGTTTCACGTGGAGCTGCGTGCGACGAGCGGCGGATACATCGGCCCAGAAGTGCCACGGAGAAACTCCGATCTGGCGCGAGAGTTCGTAGATGCCGTAGATGGAGCCGCGTTTGTCGCTGCCGACGATGACCAGGGCCTGATCGATTTCAGGTGTGGGTTTTTCTAGGGTGACGATGACGAAGCTCTCCCATTTGCCGGTGAGGTCGGTGACATCGATTTTGCCGGCGGCGACGAGCGAGTCGATCAGTGGGCTGCGCCCGAGAGTGCCGACGAGGATGGGGCGGCGCGGGGTGGAGCCGGTTGAGGGTGCACCGACGCGGGTGAGGTCGGTGCGCAGATCGCCGGCGGCGCGGATCACGCCAGGGAAGTCGGCGGGATCGGTGATCACCGGGGCAGAGGAGGTGGCGTCGAACAAGTTGAAGGCTCCGGGGGGAGGTGCGGAGTCGGCGACGATGGTCGGGAGAACGTTGATGTTGAGCGAATCGGAGACGGCAACGAGTCGCGGCGCTAGGAAGAGAAGAGCGGCGAGGAGGAGTGGGCGCAGGGAGCGTGGGATCACGGGAGAAGGTGTGTTATCCTGGCGGATACGGTGTGCGGGCCGGCGGCGATTGGGGCGGGCGGACCGAGAAAGCGGCGGACGAATTCCGGAGCGGCGGGGTGGACGATCGGCGTTTTGTTTACTTCGCGGCCTCGTGCACGGCGTGAAAGGCGGGTTTGGGCTGGAGCTGGCGATCGAAGAGCAAGGGGTGGTTGGTGCGGCCGCGCACGGGGAAGCCGTTGAGCCAGGTCTGGCCGTCGTGCAGGCCCCAGAAAGTCACGCGGGTGATGTGTTCGCGGTATTTCACGTAGAGGGCCAGGATGTCGCCGTAACGTTTCGCCAGGCGCTGCTGCATCTCGTCGGGGAAGCCGTTGATGTATGGGTTGAGAGAGGCGTCGTAATTTTCGCGACGGGAGATCTCCGCGTTGCCGACGGGGCCGCGTGAGGGGAGCACGTCGATGTCGAGCTCGGTGATCATGACCTTGAGGCCGAGAGCAGCGAATTCCTGGATGGCGAGTTCGATCTCCGCGAGCGGAGGGTTGTCGAGGTGGTAGTGGCCTTGCATACCGACGCCGTCGATGGGGACGCCGCGTGCGAGCAGGCCGCTGAGCATCTGAATGGTGCGGGCGCGTTTCTCGCGGTGAAACAGGCCGTAGTCGTTGTAGTAGAGCTCGGCGTGGGGATCGGCCGCGCGGGCGAAGCGGAAGGCGTGGTCGAGGAATTGATCGCCGAGGATGCGTTTCCAAGGCGAGTCGCGCAGTACGGGTGCGTCCTGGCCGCCGTCGGCGATGGCTTCGTTGACGACGTCCCAGCCTTTGATGCGGCCTTTGTAGCGGCCGGCTACGGTGTGGATGTGATCGCGCATGCGGTTGAGGAGCTGCTCGCGCGAGGCGGGCTGGCCGTTGGTGTCTTGGAAGACCCACGGCGGTGTCTGGCTGTGCCAGACCAAGGTGTGCCCGATGACCTCCATGCGATGTTTTTGGGCGAAATCGAGGTAGGCGTCGGCTCCCGAGAAGTTATATTGGCCGGGCTCGGGGTTGAGGGATTCCCATTTCATCTCGTTCTCTGCGGTGAGGCTGGAGAAATGGCGGGCGGCGAGGCGGGCGGAACTGGCGTCGCGACCATCCACCTGCCGGGTGTTGAGGGCTACGCCGATGAGGAAATGGTCGGCGTAGGCGTTGCGTAGGGGCGGTAGAATGTCGGGTGCCGCGAATGTGGACAAAGTGAAGGCGGCAAACGAGGCGAGCAAAAGCGAGGGACGGAGAAATGAGACGCGGGGGATGGTTATGATCATGACTGGGTGAGGGGCCGAATGGGGGCTATCAGCGCGGGAGGCTGGCGCTTGAATTTTGAACTTTACGGCCGAGAGACGGCTCACAAATGCCACCGGGTTCTAATAGTGGACTGGGGAACGCGGATGACCGTTTATTTATCCGGAAAAATCCCGGGGTCGGTCGGAGAACAGATTCTTGGGGGAGCGGCCCGCGAAGGTCGCGTCACGGTATTGGCTACCCATGAAAAAGGCCGACTTCTTGTGAAGACGACCTTTTCAAAAACTGGCGGGATGGACGGGACTCGAACCCGCGACCTTCTGCGTGACAGGCAGACGCTC
>CBINDC010000024.1:0-45614 GCA_966249325.1 uncultured Nibricoccus sp.
CAGGTCCGTTTCGAATTTCCAGTCGCCAGCTCGGCGTGGCTGACCAGTGATCGTTCGGCAAAGCAGTAAGTCGTTTCACCGAGAAAAATTTGCGTAGAGTATTCGACGAAGACGCACGCGCCCCACTGGTAGAAAGGGAAAAGGGGCAATCTTCGCACGTGACCCAACTGCATAGATGCGCGACCACACTCGCCTCCCAGACCAATCGCGCGTCTGAGCTCTTCAGCCCTTCACATCATCCGGAATCTCCAGGCATCGCGTCCCAAACCGCATCAGCAACGTCTGGCTGAACCCCAGATCCTCCAGCAGCTCGATGGACGACATCACGCATAGGATCACTCGCGCGCGCGGCTTCGAAACATAATCCTTCAAAGCCATCTGCGCGGCATCCGACAGATCCGCCGCCGAGGGAATCACGATCACCTGGTCGTGCGGCACATCGTCCAGCAACTCCGCCCCACCCGACTCCGGCAGCACGAGCTCCACCAAAGGCGCATCACCGACTATCCGTTTGATGATCGCCCCGAACGGCGTTTTCCTGCTCCCCAACAAAGTCAGCGTCGCCGGAAAATCCTTCACCCGGGAGATCTCTTTGTCGAACGCCCGCTCCTTGTCCGACTTCTCCACGACCGCCTCCGCCGCCCCCGGAGACAGCAACGCCGCGATTCTATCGCGCAGGATTTTCGGGTCTACCGGCTTCCCATAAACTCCACCCACCTTCAACGCCGCGTACTCTTTTGAAAGCGCCGGCGTCACCGTGCCAGACACGATGATCGCAGGGATCTCCGAATGCTCGCGCACCAGTTTCAATACCTCCATCCCGCTCGCATGCGGCATTTCGTGGTCGAGTAAAATGATGTCGAACCCCTCTCGCTCCAGAAAACCGATCGCTTCGTGCCCATCGTGCGCCTGCTTCACTTCATGCCCCTGGTTTGTCAGCAAAATGGAGAGCACCGTGCGGCACACGGTCGAGTCGTCGGCGATCAGAATCTTGGCCATGGGAAAAAGGAAAGGTAAACGATCGGCCAGAAACTCAAACGCCCTGACCAGGTGGTACGCAAATGCGGCAAACGTCGCACCGCCACACCAAATAACAACACCGCCACACCGCGCTCCCGATTCTTGACCTCCCCATCCGATCCTTCACGACCTCCCGGCAAACCCATGCGCCCGCCTCCGGCACCGATCTCTGCCCTTCGCGAAGCCTTCGCCGCCGCACTCCTAGGACTGCGCGACGGCGTCTCCTTCCGCCTCGCCGCCTTCTCTCTCGGCCTATGGCTCGGCGCCTGCTCGCTCTGGGCAGTCCTTCTCGTCATCGCCTGGACACCCATAAAATCCTCCGCCGCTTTTCTTACCGCCTGGTCGCTCCTCGGCATTTTCCGGCTCTTCCCCAACTGGCTTCCGGCCGCCGCGCGGGAAAAAATCGCCGGCGTTTCCCTCGTCGACGGCGCGCAATCGCTCCTCGGCCCCGTATTCGCAACCGCCACATGGATCATGCTGGTCCTTCTGATCGTCGTGGCAGTGTACGCCACCGTCCGCATCGCGGTGGAGTTCTGGCTCATGCCCATCATCCGCCGCGTAGTTGAAAAACATTACCCGCCCTTCCCCCCGCGCCCGCCCTACAGCCTGCTGTCCTCCGTCACCAACGTCGCCAAGACCGGCACCGTCGCGGTCTGCCTCGGTCTTCCCTTCCTGCTCGTTCCCGTCGCCAACGTCGTCCTGCTCTTCGTTCTTTTTGGCTACCTCAACGTCCGCACCCTCGTGAACGAAGCGCTCGACGGCCTCGCCACGCGCGATGAACAACGCCTGCTCATCCATCGCACCCGTCTGCGTATGATATTTTTGGGCACGCTCCTCGCCGGTGCCCCCGCCATCCCCGTCCTCGGCCTCATGACCCCATCCTGGGTCGGCGCCGCGACCTGCCACCTCTTCCTTCGCCAGCTTCTCGCCCTCCGCGCCACCAGCGACACCGCCGCGAAGTAAACTGGACCGCCAAAGATCTCCCCCCTCACCGCCCCGCCTTCGCCAACGCGATCGCATACGCCTGCCACGCCTGCCCGAAACGCGACCGCGCCACCACCCCCGCGAAATCCAGCGTCTCCACGCGCCCGCTACTCCACGGATTCCCCGGCGTCTTCGCCGCCCGCAACGCCACCGCGCTCGCCCGCAACTCCCACAACGCCCCCGCCGGCTTCAACGCCTCCAGCTGCTTCTCCGCCGCCGCCAGGGCGCGCCACAACCGCGGCAGATCGCCCACTTTCTCCAGAGCCGGCGAACCATGCCTCCGCGCCGGATCGAGCGCGAACACCGTGATCGCCAACTCGTCGCGCTCGGCCGCCGTCAGCCCCGCCCGCTCATCCAGCTCCGACAGCCGCTTCCACGCGTTCAGATAAAGCGGATCGCGCTTCACCGCCGCCCGATAAAACCCCGCGGCCTCCGCGATCCGCCCGCGCTCCTCGTTCAAATACCCCAGCAGATAATGCAGCTGCGGCATCTCCGGCCGCGCCTCCAGCATCCGCATAAAAACCTCCTCCGCCACCCGCTGCGTCTTCTCCCCTTCGAACACCTTCTCGCACCCGAAGCAGTGGCTCTCCACCCGCCCGAAACTATCCGGCATCAACTCGAACGCCTTCTGATAATGCGCCGCCGCCTCGTCCACCTTCCCTTCCTTCGATAACCGCACCGCCAGCCGCGACTGGATGCAGTACGCGTCGGCGAAAAATCCCAACGACTCCCGGTACAGCGCGATCGCCCGCGCATACGCGCCCACCTCGAACCATCGGTCCGCGCGCTCCGACAACCGGATCGCCTTCACCACATCCTCGAAAAACGCCGCCTGCCTCCCGTCGCCTTTCCCCGTCATCACCCGCGCCATGAATGCGTACACCCGCATCCGGTCGCCCCGTCCTTGCTCGCCATCCGAGGGATCGATCGCGATCGCCGCGCGCAATACCACCTCCGCCTCCGCCCACCTCCGCGCCTCGATCAGCAGATGCGCCTTCCAAATCAGCGGCCGCTCTTCGTAGCGATCCGCCGCCGCCAGTTTCTCCAGCAGCGGCAGCGCCTCCATCCCCGCGAGTTCGAGCCACGCCGCGTACGCCGCGTCGCACGCCGGACTCGCTATCACCTGCGCCTCAAAAATCCTCCGCGCCTTCTCCCGATCGCCCTGCGCCAGCGCGACCTTCCCCGCATAAAATCCCACCGGCCGCTTCGTCGATTCCGCCGGCTTGTACAAAAGCCCCGCCACATCGCCCGCCTGCCACCACGCGTTTTCCTGGAGCAACGCCCCCGCCTCCTCCACGCGCCCCGCCTCCACCAACGCGCACAACTGCTCCGCCAAAAAGTCCTCCATCCGGTAAGACTGCGACAGCCCGCGCTCCCACGCCTTCCGCTTGCCCGCCGTCTTCGACTCCTCCGCCACGACTTCCCCGATCACCCGCTCACCCACCCGCGCCGCCTCCGCATGACGCCCCGCCCGGTTCAGCGCCCGCATCCAGTCGATCGCCGCCGTCAGCGCCTCCTCCGACTTTCCTTCCCAAGCCTTTTTCAAGAGCGCATCGCCCGCCGCGATCACCGCCTCCATCTCCGCCCCGCCGCGCAACTCCGCCAGCCCCAGCAACCGCATCGCGATCGTAGCCTGCTGAGCGCGCTCCGCCTGTCCGTCCAGCGGCTCCGCGATCAGCGCCATCATGCGCGCCACCGCCGCGTCGATCCTCTCCTGCGCCAGCTCCGACTCAGCCTTCATCCGCTGCACCACCAGCCGGCTCAAGCCCCTCACCCCGCCATCCGCCACCAACGTATCCACAATCTCCGTCAACTCCTCCGTCCGCCCCGTCTTCGCCGCCAGCAACACCAGCCGGTTCCACTCCTCCTCCGACGGATTCTTCCGCACCCGCCCCAGGAAAAAATCCACGAAGCGTCCCTCCTCCTCCGTGTCCAGTTTCTCCAGCGCTTGGTACGGCAGCGAAAACCGTCCCGCCACGTCCGCGTTCTTCACCTCGTCGCTCATCGTCAGCGCCTCCCCGATCCTGCCTTCCTTCACCAGCCCCACGATCCGCCACACCAGCGCCTGCGTATACGCGTGCTCCGTCAGTGAAGCCTGCTTCGGAAACCGCCGCTTCAACGCCTCGAACAGCGCGCCCCCGCTCTCCCCCGCCGTCAGATCCCACTGCGCCACGCGCAACGTCTCCACCAGCTCGAGCGCGAGCCGCCGCCCCAGCTGTAACGTCTCCACATCCGCCTCATCCACCTCCAGGCGCGCCGGCAGCGCCAGCGCCCGCCGGAGCAACGCCTCCGCCCGCTCCGCCCCCGCCCGCCTCACCAGATTATCCGGCACCTGCACATCCATCGGCGCCCGCTCCCGCTTCGCCGCCCCCGCCTCCTGAAACTGCTCAATATAATAAAGCCGCACCGCCTGATTGCTCATCAGCGTCCGCATCCCCGCCATCTCCGCCCCATGCTTCGCGCTGAACTCCAACTCCACTTTCTCCAGCTCCGCCCTCGCCGCCTTCGCGTCGCCGCCACTCGCCACCATCCCGCTGATCGCCTTCGTCCGCGCCTGGATTTCTTTCTGCGTCGCGATCATCCGCTTGAACGCCGCGAACTTCTCCGGCCCGCCCACCAGCTCGCTCAACCGCTCCTCCGACACCTCGCCCAACACACCCAGCGCGTCCTCAAACGCCTTCACCTGCTCCGCAAACGACCGCCCGCTTCCGCCCTCCTCCCCGGCCTCCAGACTCTCCCGCAACCCCACCAACTCCATAGCCCCCGCCCCATATTCCTGCCCGTCGCCTTTCTCCAAAGTCTCCGGCAACGCCGCCAGCGCCGCGCCCTTCCCCTGCCCCAGATAAACCAGTAACCATCGCGCCGCCTCCAGCCGCTGCCGCTCCACCACTTTCTCCGCCGGCAACGCCTTCTGCCTCTCCTGCGCGGCTCGCGCCAGCTCAGGCCAGATCCGCGGCTCCGGCAGCCGGCCAAGAAGTTCCCGAAACGAGATCTTCCCGGCATCCGTTGGCGATCCCTCGCTGCCGTACCCATAATCCACCGACATGGCCTGCTGCGCGCAGTACCGCTGCGCATCGTCCAGCCACGCCGCGACCGCCGCTGTCTCCGTAGCCTGCGCGCACGCAGCCGACACCATAACCCACGCCCCAACCCAAACCGCCAAGAGAGGTTTCATCCTACGGACACTGCAAAACCCGTCCGCCAACGCTAGCCCGCAGTGTCCTCCGTTCCGATTTCCCCGTTGCCAACTTTCCTGCTCCGCATTGCCTCGCCTCATGGCGGCTCCAGCTCCCTCCACCCCCGGGCACTCCCGTACCTGCATCCGTAAACTCGTTTCGCGCACCTTGGTGCTCGCAACCCTCATCCTCGCAGCTTGCCCGCCGCTCCACGCCGCGAAATGGGACCCCATCCCGCCCGAGGAACTCGCCTCCGACAAACCCCAGGTCGATCCCGAAGCCGGCGCCGAGATTCTTCTGCGCAAGGTTATCATCGACCACAGTTCCCTCGACGGATTCACCCGCCAGCACTTTGTCCGTGCCAAAATCTACTCCGCCCGCGGCGTCGATGATTTCGTCAAAATCGAACTGCCCTACGACAAGGAAATCGAGATCCGGGATATCGCCGTACGCACCATCAAACCCGACGGCCAGATCATCGAGCTCACGAAGAAAGACATCTACGACCGGGAAATCATCAAAATCGGCAAAGAACGCGTGAAGGTAAAATCGTTCTCCCCGGCCGGCATCGAGCCCGGCGCGATCGTCGAATATTCGTTCACCGAGGTGTCCGACAATTGGGAGTTTTTCGTCAGCATCTTTTTTCAAACCAACCTTCCCGCCCGGCGCGTCCTCTACCTTCTTCGCCCGATCGACTTCAGCCAGCTCTACTACGCGGACACCCGGAACGTGAATCTGCGCGCGCTCAATTTCAACAGCCCAGGCCAGAGCCTGAAGGCCGACAACAACGGCTACTTCCCCTTCGAGTTGCGCAACGTTCCCGCCGCTCGCGACGAGCCCTATCAGCCTCCGCGCCTGAACTGCCAGTCATCGATCCTCGTTTACTACACCTTTGAAAAACCGGTGGCCCCCAAAGCCTACTGGGAAAAAGCCGGCGCCGATCTCCACAAGCGCATGCTCAAAGAAACCAAGGCAGATAAACTCATCCGCACCACCCTCGACGGACTCCTCACAGCGGGCGACACCGACGACGCCCGACTTCGCAAAATCTACGATTTCTGCCGCGTCAAAATCATCAACCGCTACAGCGCCACCGCTCAGTTCACTCGCGAACAACGAAAAAAATTCAAACCCAACGAAACCGCGGCCGATACTCTCAAGGCCGGCCACGGCACCAGCGAGGACATCAACGCTCTCTTCGTCGCGCTCTCCCGTGCCGCCGGTTTCGACGCCCGCTACGTCAATGCCGGCAACCGCGCGTTTCTCCAGTTCGATCCCAGCGTCACCGAATCGTTCATGGCGGGCGATCTCATCGCCGGCGTGCGACTCGACGGCCAGTGGAGGTTCTTCGATCCCGGCGTCAGCTACCTCCCATACGCCACGCCGCATTGGAGAAATACCTACACCGGAGCCCTCATCGCCGAGCCTAAAAACGCCGAACTCGTCAACATCCACCCTAGCCCCGCCGTCGAATCCATCATCAAGCGCAAAGCCTCCTTCCGCCTCGATGTCGACGGCACGCTCGAGGGCGACGTCTCAGTCGAATACACCGGCCACCACGCGGTCATGCAGAAATTCGAACTCGACTCCAAAACCACCGCCGAGCGCGAAACCCACATCCGCGAAGACATACAGTCCAACCTGAAGCTCGCAGAACTCTCCGGCATCAAAGTGGAAAACGCCGAAGACCCGGTCGCACCGCTTAAAATCACCTTTCATCTCAAAGTTCCCGAGTACGCCGATCGCACCGGTTCGCGTCTATTCTTCCAACCCGCCGTATTTCAGAAAAACGAGCCGCCCCGCTTCACCGAAGCCACACGGCGCAACGATATCATGTTCCAGTTTCGCTACGTCGACCAGGATGACATCCGCATCGTCCCGCCCGATGGCTACGCGCTGGAGGAAGCCTCCGCGCCCGGACCGCTGGCGATGGGTGAGCTCGGCACCTACGACGTCACCATCGGCAAAATTAAAAGCAGCGAAACTGTCGTGTACCGACGCAACTTCACCCTGAACGCCATCCAAATCCCCGCATCCATGTACGAGGCCGTGCAGTCCGCCTTCGACATCGCCCACAAACGCGACGCCCACACCCTCACCCTCCGTCGCAAGCCCGCCTCCGGAGAAACCCCCGCCGGCGTATCCACTCCACCGGCACCAAGCGAACCCGCCGCCGCATCTCCCGCCCCTGCCGCCGCCGGCTCTTGAACATTATCCCTGCGGCACCCCCGCCAGCAACCCTCGCAACACCTCCAGCTCCGCCCAGTCCATGTCGCGCCTTCCCCGCTTCTTCGCGCTCGCTCTCATCGCGCTTTCCGTCGCCACCGCCTCCCTCGAAGCCAGACCGCCCGCCTGGCTCACCGCCCTCGCCGCCAAGCCCGCCACCATGCCTTACGGCGACGCCGCCCACGTCGTCCTCCTCGACGAAGCCGACTTTACACTAGATAAAAACGGCCTCGTCACCAAACGCACCCGCTACGTCATCCGCGTTCTCACCAAGGACGGTCGCGACTCCGCCATCGCCCGCCTCGCGTACGACACCAGCTCCGACAAGGTGAAATCCTTCCAGGCCTGGCTCATCCCCACCGCCGGCACCCCGATCGACTACGGCAAAAAACAGACCCTCGATATCGCCAGCTTCGCCAACGCCCGCGAACTCTACGGCGAAGCCCGCGTGCTCGTCATCTCCGCCACCGACGCCGCCCTCCCCGGCGCCGTCTTCGCCTACGAATCCATCACCACCGAAAAAGACATCTTCACCCAGGACGTCTGGTTCTTCCAACAATCCGTCCCCGTCGAATACTCCGCCGTCTCCTTCACCCTTCCCGACGGCTGGACCGCCCGCACCCTCACCTTCAACCGCGATCCCATCGCCCCCGTCTCCACCGGCAAAAGCCAGACCTGGGCCCTCCGCAACCTCCCTGCTCTCACCGACGAACCGCTCGGCCCGCCCCGCCGCTCCCTGGTTCCCTGGCTCGCCATCGACTACCTGCCTCCCGCCGGGGCCGCCGCCGGCCGCGTCTCATTCGCCTCATGGCAGGCCATCTCCGAGTATTTTACTCCCCACTACGAAAAAGCATCTACACCCGACGCCTCCATCAAGGCGCGCGCCGATGCACTCGTCGCCGGAGCCGCTACTCCGTGGGAAAAAATCGCCCGCCTCTGCCGCTTCGCCCAGCAGGTGAACTACATCTCCATCAACCTCAACGCCGCCACCGCCGGCGGCATGATCCCCCGTCCCGCCTCGCGCGTCCTCCAGTGCAATTACGGCGACTGCAAAGATAAGTCCTCCCTCCTGCGCTCACTCCTTCGCTCCCAAGGCATCGTTTCCCACGCAGTCATTGTCTACTCCGGCGACTCCACCCACGTCCGCCCCGACTGGGCTTCCCCCTTTCAATTCAACCACTGCATCCTCGCCATCCCCGTCGACGACACCGTCAGCCTCCCCGGCGTCATCACCCACCCCGAGCTGGGCCGTCTTCTCTTTTTCGACCCCACCAACGAGCACACCCCGCCCGGCTGGCTCGCCTTTGAAAATCTGTCCGGCCATGCCCTCGTCCTCGCCGGCTCCCAGGGCCGCCTCGTCCAGCTCCCATCCTCCCGCCCTCAGGACGACCGCGTCGAACGCACCATCACCGCCCGCCTCGATTCCTACGGCGCCATCGCCGGCACCATCGTCGAACGCTTCAGCGGCTACGCCTCCAACGTCGTCCGCGACGAACGCCAGCCGCTCTCCACATCCGACTACCGCACCAAAATTATCGAGCCCTGGCTCGGCCGCACTCTCCCCTCCGCCCGCGTCACGCAGCTCGATGCAACCGACGACTTCTCCGCCGCCCGCCTCGACCTCACCATCGGCTTCGAGGCGCGCTCCTACGGAAAAATGATGCGCGACACCCTCCTCGTTTTCAAACCCGTCATCGTCTCCCGCCGCGAAAGCATGGCCCTCAAACGCGGCAAACGCACCCAGCCCGTCGTCATCCAGCCCAACTCCTTCAGCGAAAAAGCCGAGATCGAGCTGCCCGCCGGCTACACGATCGACGAAGCGTTCCCCGCCGCCGACATCGAGTCTCCATTCGGCCATTACCGCGCCCGCGCCGAGGTCCGTGACGGCAAACTCCACTTCGAACGCACCCGCGAACTTCGCGCCACCACCCTCCCGCCCGAAGACTACGAGATCGCCCGCACCTTCTTCGAAAAAATCCTCCAGGCCGAGCAATCCCCCGTCGTCCTCCGCCGCCTCTGAGGCTCGTCAGCGCCTCGATGCGCTTCGCCGGTTCTCCATCCCCCTCCCGTATGTCGCCGCTTCTCCTTCGGCTCAGCCGATTCATCTGCATTTCCCTGCTCACCATCGCGACGGCAAGCGCCGCTTTCAAATGGCCTGCACCCGATCCCGCGGACCTCGCCGATACCACGCCCCAGGTCGATCCTGACGCCGGAGCCGAGGTCCTTCTCCACGAAACCGCCCTCGCCAGCTACACCGGCTCCGCCGCTCACCTCGAAATTTTCGTCCGCATCAAGATCTACGACGACCGCGGCGTCTCCGCCAACGCCCTCATCGAAATCCCCTTCAGCCGGAAAAATCGCATTAAGGAAATCACTGCCCGCACCCTGCTCCCCGACGGCACGATCCTCCCGCTCGCGCCCAAAGACTTCTACGATCGCGAAGTCATCAAGGCCGGCAGCCTCCGCGAAAATCTCAAATCCTTCGCCCCGCCCGGCCTCCGCCCCGGCGCCATCGTCGAATACCGCTACGAGCTGAAACAAGCCGAGTACGCCTACCCGTTCATCTTCGAGTTCTACAACGACCAGCCCGTTCGCCGCGCCGTCTTCAAATTCAACAGCGCCGACAAACAGGACTACGGCATGTCTCCGCAAAAACTAAACTGCTCCGGCCTCAAGGAGGGCTACGAACCCAAATACCTCACCTACACCCTCGAAAAAATCTCCGCCGCCAAAGACGAACCTTTCCAGCCCCCGCTTCTCAACCGCGCCCCGGTCCTTATATTCCTCTCGCGCTACAACCACTCCCGCTGGGCTCACGAAACCAACAATGAACTCTGCGTTGAATTCGCGAAACTGGTAAAAACCAACCGGCTCATCACCGGCACCCTTGCTTCCATCACAGCTTCCAGCGACACCCCGGAACAAAAGCTCCGTAAAATCTACGACTACAGCCGCACCAAAATTCTCAACAAAAACCTCGAAACCACCCGCCTCACCGACGCCCAGTGGGCTCACGAAAACAAAACCCCCGCCGACACTCTCAAGGCCGGCCACGGCACTCCCGACGACATCAATAATCTCTTCGCCGCCCTCGCCGTGGCCGCAGGTTTTGAAGCCACTCCCGTTCTCTGCAACGACCGCAACTTTTACTTCCTCGGCTTCGACCGCACTCAGAATCGCATCCCAAGAGCCCCCTACATCTTTACCCATCGCGTCATCGCCATCCTCGATAAGGCTAAAAAATACCGCTTCTTCGATCCCGGCTCCGCCTACCTCCCGTTCGAAGAGCTGGATTGGAAAAATTCCGAGACCACCCTTTTCATCGCCAAAAAAGACCGCCCCGAATTCCTCTTCTTCTACGCCCCGCCCCCCACCGCCTCCATCCGCAAACGCGTCGCCGTCCTCAACCTCGACAAGGAAGGCACCCTCCACGGCACCGTTAAAATCGAATACACCGGCCTCTGGCAGACCGACGCAAAGGCCGAACTCGACGACGCCGGCCAGGAAGCCCGCGACCGCTTCGTCAAAAACGAAGTCGCCCCCCACCTCGAACACGCCGAACTCAGCGGCATAAGCATCGGCAACGCCGACCGCCCCGATCTTCCGCTCACCCTCTCCTGCGACATCCGCGTCCCGCACTACGCCGAACTCACCGGCTCCCGCCTTTTCTTCCAGCCACTCGTCTTCCTGAAAAACTCATCCCCTGTCTTCCCGGAAACCAGCCGCCGCCACAGCGTTCACTTCTCGTATCCATGCGGCGAAGACGACTTCCTCACCATCCTCCTGCCCGCTGATTACCAGATCGAAGCCGGCAGCAGCCCCGGCGGCATCGGCTTCGACGACATGGGCAAATACCTCGGCGCCATCGTGCTGAATCCCAAAAACCGCACACTCACCATGCGCCGCGGTTTCGTCCGCCCCATCGTCAACGTACCCGCCAAAAACTACCCCCAACTCAAAGCCATGTTCGACGAGGTCCACACCCGCGATACCCACGTCCTCACCCTCAAGCGCTCCGAGCCCGTCAAATAATTATCCTCTCGGCCCGGCCCGCCGCTTGCGCCCAATTACCAACTACAAACTGCCAACTACCTCCGACCGCCTTCTCCGCATTAAATAAATTGCCCCGAAATCTCCCGGACGACACCCCGCGCAACTCATGCTAACGTCGGCTCATGCGCCTCACCGATAAAACCATGTACGCCCGCGTCCTCGCCGGAGACGCCGACTACAATGGGCGCTTCTTCACCGGCGTCCTCACCACCGGCATCTACTGCCTCCCGTCCTGCAAGGCCCGCAAACCTAAGCCCGAAAACGTCCGCTTCTTCCCCACCTGCGAAGCCGCCCGCGCCTTCGGCCTGCGCCCCTGCCTCAAATGCCACCCCGATGACTTCGCCCGCGGCGCCGACCCCGTCTTGGAATCCATCGAATCGCTCGTCGCCGAAATCCGCGCCACTCCCGCCGCCTTCCCCGATCTCGCCACCATCATCCGCCGCTCCGGCTTCGGCTCCACCCGCCTCTTCGAACTCTTCCGCCAGCACTTCCACACCACGCCCGTCGCGGTCCTGGGCGCTGCTCGCATCGAACGCGCCCGCGAACTCCTCACCCAGACCGCGTATCCACTTTCCACCATCGCCGCCGATGTCGGCTTCGAATCGCTCTCCGTCTTCCACGATCACTTCCGCCGCGTCACCGGCCTCACCCCCGCCGCCTTCCGCCAGCTCCCGCACCAAAACGGATTCACGCTCACGCTACCGGAAAACTACCCGCTCAATTATCTCCGCCGCGCGCTCTCCCGCGATCTGCACAGCGTGAGCGAACGCCTCGACGGCGACACCTACACCACCGCGCTACGCCTCACCGACTCCACCCCTGCGCTCCTAAAACTAAACCTCTCCCCCGACTCCATCGGCATCACGTGCGCGCCTGCGCCCGCACACACGCTCTCCCCCTCGCACACGCTCGAAATCCACCGCATCGTCACCGGCATCCTCGGCCTCGACCAAGACGCCGCCGCCTTCGCCCGCCTCGCGAAAAAACTCGGCCTCACTCGCCTCGTCAAAAACCGCGAAGAACTCCGCATCGTCCAGACACCGTCCATCTACGACGGACTCCTCTGGTCCATCATCGGCCAGCAAATCAACCTCCCCTTCGCCTGCCTCCTCCGCAGCCGCCTCATCGCCATCGCCGGCACTCCCCTCGCCGAAAACCTCATCGCCCCGCCCTCGCCTGCCGCTGTCGCTAAACTCACGCCCGACGTCCTTCTCCCGCTCCAGTTCTCCCGTCAGAAAGCCGGTTACGTCATCGCGATCTCCCGCCTCATCGCCGACGGCCAGCTCGACCTCAACGCGCTCCGCACCATGTCCGCCACCCGAGCCGAACGTACTCTCCTCGCCATCCGCGGACTCGGCCCGTGGTCCGTGAACTACGTCATGATGCGTTCCCTCGGCTTCGCCGACTGCGTCCCTTACGGCGACACTGGCGTCACCAGCGGACTCCAGTCGCTCCTGAAACTGGATACACGCCCCGACGTCGACGCCACCCGCCGCCTCATGACGCCTTTCTCGCCGCACCGCAGCCTCGCCACCGCCCATCTCTGGCAGCTCAACCAGCCCATCCCATGACCGCCTACTCCTCTACTTTTCCCACCGCCCTCGGCCCCTTCTCCCTCGCCGTCACCGAAACCGGCGCCGTCCTCGCCACCGCCTTCGGCAAACTCGAATCACTCCGCAACCGCTTCACCTCCGACCATCTCGTCGAAGACCCCAAACGCACCGCCGCCGCTCGCGATCAAATCACCGCCTACCTGGCCGGCACTCGCATCGATTTCGACCTGCCACTCGCACCCTCCGGCTCCGCCTTCCAGCAACGCGTCTGGTCCGCGCTCAGCGACATACCGCGCGGCGAAACTCGCAGCTACGGCGACCTCGCCAAAAAACTCCGCACCGCCGCCCGCGCCATCGGCCGCGCCAACGCCACCAACCCCATCTGCCTCATCGTCCCCTGCCACCGCGTGATCGGCGCCGACGGCTCCCTCACCGGCTTCGCCTTCGGCGAAGAAATCAAACACCGCCTCCTCGAACTAGAAGGCATAAAACTCCGCCCGTAGCGGCGAGCGCCAGCGAGCCGTCCTTCACAACGCGCGAACACCCACACACTCACGCCTCACGGCAGCTTCGCCTGCACGATCTTGCTCACCGCTCCGAAGTCGATCAGCGCCGCATCCGGATGCTTCTTCAGCGCGCCGATCACCTTCCCCATTTCCTTCTTCGAAGCCGCGCCCGTCTCTTTGATCGCCGCATCCACCAGCGCCTCGACCGTCGCCGCATCGAGCCCCTTCGGCAGATACTTTTCCAAAATCCGGATCTCGTTCTCGTTCGCCGCGATCAGATCCGCGCGCCCGCCTTTCGCGAATTCGACATTCGCATCCGCGAGATTCTTCACCGCCTTGCGCAGCGTCGTCAGCACGAGCGCGTCGTCGATCGGTTTGTTCGTATCCATCTCCGCCCGCTTGATCGCCGCATCCGCCGTCCGCAGCGCGGTCGTCGTGACGGCGTCACGGGCTTTCATTGCAGTCACAATATCGGCGCGAAGCGTTTCGTAGATGGATGCCATGGTTTGAAAAATAAACGCGCGCCCCACTCACCGCGCAACCGTCTTGATCTTGTCCGTCGTCGGCGGCCGCAGCGCTTCCGCGAGCGACGCCGGCTCAAACACACTCGCCGGCAGATCGATCCCCATCGCCGCCCCCGTCACGATGAACTCCGTCTTGTCGCCCGTCTCCTCGTTGCGGAGATCCACCGACTTCACGATCATCCGGTCATCGACCTTCTTGAGCGCGACCAGCTTCAGCGTCTTCAGCACACGCCCCGCCTCGCCGATCTGCTCGAACTGCAAAATCGCCCGCTCCGCCGAATCGATCTGGATGCGCACCCCCGCCAGCCCCGGCCGCTGCGCCACCACGTCCGCCGGTGGGTACAGGATAAACGAATACGCCGGCCGGTTGTTCCGGTTCTTCACGCCCTCGAAAACGAAATCATTCCAGTAGATAAACGGCATCTGCAGATCGAACGCCGACAGCTCCGTCCCGGCGAGAGGCTCGAACCAAGCCGCCGGTCCCAACACCGCAACACCCGCCCCCGCCTTGTCCGCCTGCCAGCTCCACGTCGCCCCCACCGGCCCGTTTTGAAGAAGCAGCCGCCGCTCGTTCGCCGCCACGCCCGGCCAGAGCACGATCCGCGTGATCGGCCCTTTCTCATTCCGGCTGCCCCACATCCGCCCGGGGATAAACGACTCCTCCCCGCGCCGCGGTTTCACCCGCAGCGAAAACTCCCAGTAATAATCCCCCTCGATCCCCCGCATCCGGAAATCCTCCAGAATGCGTTTCCCCTCCGCCTGATCCGGCTCGCCGATCTGCAGATACTGCGGCTGCGGACGAAACCGCTTCGGCTGCGCCGACACCATCGTCGCCGCGCCTAGAAAAAACAGAAGGCAGGCAGCCGAAGCCACCTGCCTTGAAAGGGTCGAGCCGATCGCCCGCATGATCGTCGAGTTATCTGACGACCGCTCAGGGCGTCGCAGTCGCTGGAGCCGGAGCTGGCGTCGTCGCGGTCGCAGCCGGAGCCGCTTCAGGAGCCGTGGTGACAGGAGCGGGAACAACTGCCGGGGCCGTGATCGTCGGCAGTGCGCCGTCTTCTTTGGCCTTGTTTTTATGCAGATAAATTTTCCCGAGATAGAGACCGAAGCAGAGCACGAAGAACGCGATCGAAGCCTTGATCGTCGCGTTGGTGAGCACATTGCCCGTCTCCGCGCCAAACGTCGCCTCAGCCACGCCGCCGCCCATGGCCGCACCCACACCGCCGTCCGACTTCGCCTTCTGGGCCAGGACGATCAGCACCAAAAACGCCGATACGAGGACCAGCACGACCATGAAAATGTTAATGAGGATAGACATTTGAAAGGGCCGAACTCAGCAGCCCGCCCGCCGCGATGTCAACGCCGGGTTCAGGCATCACGCGCGTAGCCACGAGCGCCAGCGAGTGGTTCCGGTTCACCGCTAAAACAGCCCCTGCTCCAGATTATGCGGCCCAAACGCCTTCGGCAGCAGCGCGTCCAGCGTCGTCTCAAGCCGCTCCTCGCCATCGCAAATCGAGATCACCGGGATCTTCGGCCCAAACTCGTTGATCACCTGCCGGCACGCCCCGCACGGTGACGTCGGCTGACGCGTCGGCGTATAAACCACCACGCAACTCAACACGCGCTCGCCCGCCGCCACCGCCGAAAAAATCGCCGTCCGCTCCGCGCAATTGCACAACCCGTACGACGCGTTCTCCACGTTCGTTCCCGTGAAAACCTTCCCCGACTCCGTCAAAATCGCCGCCCCCACCGGGAACTGGCTGTAGGGCGAGTACGACTGCTTCGCCGCATCACGCGCGGCTTTTTCCAACCGGCGTTTCAAGACTGGCGTCATCTTCATGCCGCCCACGCAAACCGCTCAGCCCTCCGCGATCAACTCCGCACCTTCGATCGCCAGCAGCCTCCGCTTCGTCACGAGACCACCCGGCGCCGAAAACCCCGTCATCTTCCCATTGGCCCCGATGAACCGGTGACAAGGCACGAGCAGCGGCAACGGATTCTGCCCGAGCGCCCCGCCCACCGCACGACTCGCCACCATCCCGCGCCCCGTCTGCTCCGCCAGCCAGCCATACGTCCGCGTCTCCCCCGCCTTCACCCGCAACGCCGCCTCGTACACTTCGCGCTGAAAATCCGTAACCGCTCCGAAATCATACCTAACATCCGCAAAATCCTCCGCCTTCCCATCCAGGTGTCTCACCACGCGCCCGATCAATTCCTCAACCCACCCAGGCCGCGTCCCACCGGACCGGCACTTATCAAGTGCCGCCCCTCCCTCATCACCGCGCTCCCAAAAACAATCCTCCCGCGCCGGCGGCAGCGCAAACCCGCTCACCCCGCGCTCCGTCCACGCGATCCCGCACTCGCCCAAAGCCGTCATGAAAAACGCGTGCGCCATCTTATCTCCGATTCATCACTCCCATCTTAAACTCCGCTCATCGCTTCGCGCGCGTCTCTTGGCTCGGCTCGCCACTCACCCCTGCTTCTTCGCAAACGCCGTCTTCAACGCCTCCGCCACATTCGCGGGCACGAAATGCCCCACATCGCCGCCATAACGCGCAACCTGCTTCACCAAGTTCGAGCTGGTGTAACTGTACGCCTCGTTCGGCATCACAAACAGCGTTTCGATCTCCGGCTTCAGATGCCGGTTCATCAGCGCCATGTTAAATTCAAACTCGAAGTCCGACAGCGCCCGCAGCCCGCGGATGATCGCCACCGCCTTCTGCTCCACCACGAAATCCACCAGTAACCCGCCGAAGGTCGTGATCTCGACATTGGGCAGTTTCGCAAGATTCGGCCGGATCATCTCCACGCGCTCCTCCGCGCTGAATAACGGCCCCTTCCCCGGATTGTGCGCGATCGCCATCGTGACTTTATCGAAAAGTTTTGCCGCGCGCCCGAGCACATCGAGGTGCCCATACGTGATCGGATCGAAGGTGCCGGGATAGATGCAGTGGCGCATTTTCGTGAAAGGATTCTTGCTCGCGTTGGTAATCGCGCTCGTCATCGGACGTCTTTTTCCATCGGTGACGAACGCCATGAGCACGAACACGATTAACTCCGCGATGACGAGGCTGATTTCAGTCCGCCTCCGCGGCGCGCGCCCATGAAGCTCAACCTCCCCAACCTCATCACGCTCTCGCGCATCCCCACGATGTTCCTGCTCGTGTGGCTCATGTACTGCGAATGGCGCTGGTCCGCCACCCTCGCCTTCTGGATCTTCATCGCCACCGCCATCGGCGACTGGCTCGACGGCTACCTCGCGCGGAAACAAAACCTCGTGTCCAACTTCGGCAAATTCATGGACGCGCTCACGGACAAAATCCTGATCCTCGGCCTCATGGTCGCCTTCGTGTCGCTCCCCCAATACAACTGGCCGCCCTTCCTCGTGATGGTGTTGCTGACGATCTGCCGCGAATTCCTCGTCAGCGGCATGCGCATGGTCGCTGCGACAAAAGGCGTCGTCGTCGCCGCCGAGCGCGGCGGCAAAGCCAAGACTCTCTTCCAACTCATCGCCGTCGGATTTCTCCTCTTTGTCCCCATGCTGGAAATCGACTTCGCTCCGCTCCTGTCCTTCCCCGTCGCCGACTACGGCACGATTCTCCACCGCACTGGCTACGGACTCTTCACCGTCGCCACGATCCTCACGGTGACTTCTGGCATCAGCTACCTGCGCAAATACCAGCAGGTCTTCGACGACTCGGCCAAATGAGCTTCGCGCACCCGATCTGGACGCGCTTCCTCCCCACGCCGACGGTCCTCGCCATTGCCCGCCTCGGCCCCATCGGCCGCCTCAAAGCCCCCGGCACCTGGGGCTCTCTCGCGGGCCTGATGTACCAGCTCGTCTTCTTCCACTACCTCGGCCCCATCGTCGGTTTCCTCTGCGCACTCCCCGGCCTCTGGTTCGCCGTCGCCCTCTGCGGCGAAGCCGAATTCCGCCTCGGCCGCCGCGACCCCGGCGAAGTCGTGCTCGATGAATTCGTCGTCATGCCCCTCTGCTTCCTCGGCTGGCCCTGGATGCTCCGCACCCTCCCCGATGCCGCCTGGATCGGCCCGTGGATTCCGCTCCTCGCCGGCTTCGCCCTCTTCCGTTTCTTCGACATCCTGAAGCCCCTCGGCATTTCAAAACTGCAAAACTTCCCCGGAGGCTGGGGCGTAGTCGCCGACGACGCCGCCGCCGCCCTCGCCACCTGCGCCACGCTCCACGCCATCGCCCTCGCGATCGCCCATTTCGCGTAACCGTAGTCACGAGCGATAACGTAGCCACGAGCGCCAGCGAGTGGTCCGCGCAACTTCCCGGACCGCCCGCGTGTTATCCGGCTCATGAAAGTCCTCCTGGCGCTCCTCCTCTGGTCCCTGCTCCTCGCCCTCTGCTGGCCGCTCGCCTTCCTCGTATTGCTCGCATGGCCGATCCTCTGGCTCCTATCGATCCCCTTCCGCATCGTTGGCGCTTTGCTCGAAGCGATCATCTCGCTCGTCACTGCGCTGCTGATGCTGCCAGCCCGCCTCCTCGGCCAGCGTTGATCACGCCAAGACACCCGGCTTCACCCCGCAGCGACCCAAGGCTCCTGCAAACCCGTCCGGCATCCGTGCCCTCCGTGCAATCGGTGGTTAAAGATTAACCCACGTCACTTCTTCAGCAAAAACCGCACAGCCGCGAAATACCCCTCGAGCCCCAACCCCGTGATCACCGCGATACACGCCGGAGCCGTCAGCGACGTGTGACGGAAATCTTCGCGCTTATAAATGTTCGAAATGTGAACCTCGATCGTCGGCAGATGCGCCCCAAGAAGCGCATCGCGCAACGCCACGCTCGTGTGCGTGAACGCCCCGCCATTGATCACCACGCCATCGAACTTCGCATCCGCCAGCGCCGCGATCTTGTCGATGAGCGCTCCCTCGTGATTCGACTGAAAAAACTCCAGCTGCGCCTTCCCCGAAAACTCCGCGCGCACCAACTCCTCGAGCTGCGCCAGAGTCGTTGAGCCATAAATCTCCGGTTCACGTTTGCCGAGCCGGTCGAGATTGGGGCCGTTGAGAATCGCGATCTTTTTCATTCGAGGAAGTCCGTCAGGAAAAACACGAAACCCCGCCGAATGGCAGCAGATTTTTCCGTTGGAAGCGCCGACGTCCCCGTCGGCTCCGAGTCCGCCGTAGGGCTCGCGCTAGCGCGATGCCTCCGAGGTAGGGCGCGTTGTCCCTAACGCGCCGCTCCGGCACCGCCCGCGCTCCGATAAAAATCCCCCGCTGGGCTCACGCTCACAACGGATTCTCCGTCCCGATAAACTCCCACGGCACCCCGAACTTCGCCGCCAGCTCCGCCGCGAGCGCCTTCACCCCGTGCACCTCGGTCGCATAGTGCCCGCACAGATATAGATTCAGCCGCTGCTCCTGCGCCGTGTTGAACCACTCCTCACGCAGCTCCCCGGTCACCAGCGTATCCACATTTTCCTTCGCCAGCTCCGGCACCGCGCTGTTCCCGCTCCCGCTGCAAAAGGCCACCGCCGCCGGTTTCTCCCCGCCGCACTCGATCGCGATCACCCGCCCATAAAGCTTCTCCAGCCGCGCCCGCAGCTGCGCCCGCGTCTCGCCATGCGCCGCGATCCAGCCCACCGCCTCGCCATCGCGCACCAGAAACGGCCGCTTCGGCTCCAGCCCGAGCTGCCGCGCCAGCAGCGCATTATTCCCCAGCTCCAGATGACCATCGAGCGGCAGATGATTCGAGTACAGCGCACAGTTCCCTTTCACCAGCGTCGCGACCCGCTCGTACACCGGCCCCGTCAGCGGCCGCGGCATGTCCCAGTACATCCCGTGATGAACGATCAAAAAATCCACGCCTGCCTTCACCGCTTTCTGAAACGGCACGAGCCCGGAGTCCACCGCCGCGCCGATCTTCGTCACGCGTCCATCATTCGCGACCTGCAACCCGTTAAACGCCCCCGGCGCATCCTTGAACGCACTGCGCCGCGTCCGCTCATCGCAATAGTTCACCAACTCTTGAAGCGTTGCCATGCCCGCCACTCACGCCCCGCCCGCGCACTCGCGCAACCATTTCTTCCCGCTCTGATTCTCTCCCCGGCTCACACACTCACTCCTTCAACAACCGCCGCGCCGCCGCCTGCGCCCGCGCAAACTCCTCCGCATTCCCCAGCTCCATCGCCACCCGCAGCCGCAACCTCACGCCCAGCTCGCTCTCGCGCCACGCCTCTGGAAGCCGCGACAACGCCAGCCACGCATCCCCCGTCCGCGTCGGTCGCTTCGCCATCGCCTCCACCGCCTCCCGCAACAAATCCGCCGGCTCAGCCCCCACCGCACCTTCCGCCCCCTCCTTCGCCACAAGCACGCGCGCCGCCCCCACCACATCCACCTTGTCCGACTCCCGCACATACACTTCGTATATCCGATCCGGCTGCAACCCGCGCTTCTGCGGACTCTTCAAATCTCCAAACGCCACCGGCGGCCGCACATTCTTCGCAACCCGTGGCGGCGCCATCGGATCGGCCGGATCGACGATCGCCACATCGTAGTGGATTTCTGGACGCGCCTCCCACACGACCACCGGATTCGTGAAACGCGTCACCCCCACCGGCGACACGACACTCACCTCGCCCACCGCGGACATCGTCTGCTCCGCCGACAAACCCGCCAGCTCCCCCAGCGGCACCGCCAGAAAATTCTCCACCGCCTCCCCCCTGGGCCGCTCCTCGCTCAACTCCAGCTTCACCGGCCCGCGCAAATCCTCCCATCGCCCATCCGCATAAACAACCCGCACCTGCGAGCCCTCCTGCACCGCCAATGTCTGCCCCGCCGCAAACGCCCGCGGCCCCGTCAGCTCCCGCGAAAACCATCCGCCGCCCACGCGACTTCCCTCTCCTATCGGCATCGCAAACGCTCCCTGCCAGCCACCCGCCTCGATCCGCCCAACCCGCCAGAAAACAACACCCGCAACTAAAAGCACCACCACGATACCAACCACCCAATACAAACGGGAAGCGCGCGAACCAGATGAGGCGTTGGTCATAGATCGAGATGCAGAGGAGGCTGCTCAAGAGACCCGGCGAAGCAAAAATTGCTCAAAACTTTTTTCACCCGCCACATCCGCCCTGACGCCCAAAACGCTTCCGAGGTGGAGCGCGCACTCCGTGCGCGCTGTTCGCCACCGCCCGCTTTCCTCCCCCCCCCAACCGCCAGCCGCATTGGTCATTCGCACGAGGCGCCCACTAGCGCCCTCTTCGCTATCGCCTTTTGAACCCCGCCTCCCACGCTGCCCGCCCATGAATAGTCCCATTACCGAGTCCCTCGTCGATTGGGTCGCCCAAGCGGCTGGTAATCACGACATCCGCCCTTCTTGGGACGACTATTTCATGGCCACCGCGCTGCTCCTTTCCACGCGCTCGCCCTGCGAACGCCTCCACGTCGGCTGCGTCATCGTCAGCGGAGGCGAACGCAAAAACCGCATCGTCGCCGCCGGCTACAACGGCTTCCTCCCCGGCACCCCGCACGTCTCCCGCGTCCGCGACGGCCACGAACAAGCCACCGTTCACGCCGAGCAAAACGCCATCGCCGACGCCGCCCGCCGCGGCTCCCCCGTCGAGGGCTGCGTCGCCTACGTCACCCATTTCCCCTGCATCAACTGCGCAAAAATCCTCGCCGCCGCCGGCATTGCGGAAATCCGCTATCGCAACGACTATAAAAACGATCCCCTCGTCGAGCCCCTGCTCAACGAGTCCGGCGTCAAGGTCACCCGACTCGCCACCAACTAAATTCCCCTCCGCCGACCGACCGATGCGCGAATCGCCCGACTCCGATCCCTCTTTCCTCGCCGGCGCCCTCCTCCTCGCGCATCCCTCGCTCAAGGATGGCAACTTCCGTCGCTCCGTCATCCTCCTCTCCGCTCACGACGAAAAAGGCGCCATGGGCGTCGTCCTCAACCGCCCCCTCGGCAAACGCCTCGGCCAGCTCAACGCCGAGTTCGCCCTTAGCCCCCTCTCCAACGTCCCCATTTTCCAAGGCGGCCCCGTCGATACCGACCGCCTCCTCCTCTGCGCCTGGCGCTTCAACCCCGAAGGCACCGGCTTCCAGCTCATGTTCGGCATCGACCCGCAAAAAGCCATCGAAGTCCAGACCGAGGGAAACATGCACCTCCGCGCCTTCCTCGGCTACTCCGGCTGGAGCGCCGGCCAGCTCGAAAACGAACTCAAACAAAACACCTGGGTCATCAGCCCGCTTATGGCCGACGTCCTCGACCTCGATCAAGACGACACCCTCTGGCGCGCCATCCTCAGCAACATCAACCACGAGTGGAAACTCCTCGCCGGCGAACCCGACGACCCGAGCCGCAACTGACTTCGCCACCCGTCATCGCCGTCATGCGCTTTCTGAAACACTTCGCATCCTCCATCGGCCTGACCTGCGCGCTCGCGTACTTGGCCGTACAACTCGTGATCGCTGGTTTCGTCATGACCGCCCCGCGGGCAGACGTAGTTTTTCTCTATCTGCCGACGATGCCTCTCGGCCGTTTGGCATTCCTCATCGACTGCTCGCCTGCATTTCAGCTCACGAGCGCCATCGTATTGGCCGCGACCGGTTGGTATCTAGTCGGATTGGTTTTGGACCGAATCTACTACGGCCGCCCTGCCCGATCACCTCGTAGCAGCACTTAAATTTCAGTTTCCAGAACACCTTCGCGTACATCGGTGCGGCATACCCTCACAAACTGGCCAAAATTCCGTTTGACACTCCCCCTCGCGAACGGTGTTTTCACCCCTTTTATGAAAGTCGTCTCCTCCATCAAATCTGCGAAGAAGCGTCACCCGGCGTGCCAAGTCGTCCGCCGTCGCGGCAAGATTTACGTGATCAACAAAGTCGAACCCCGCTACAAGGCGCGTCAGGGTTGATTTTCTAACCTCTATTTTTCCCACCGTGAAAGCCGAAGGCCATCCCACTCTCAACAACGTTTGCTTCCTCGACGTAGGCACCGGCAAACGCTTCCTCACCAAGTCCACCATGAAGTCCGCTCGTAAAGAGAAGATCGATGGCGAGGATTACTTCGTTGTCGTTCGCGACGTGACGATGGATTCGCACCCCGCCTACACCGGCGAAAAGCGCATCGTCGACACCGCCGGTCGCGTCGAGAAGTTCACCACCAAGTTCAAGCGCGGCGGCGGCAAATCCGCCAAGTAAGCCCCCTGCTTACCGCTCCCTTTCAAAACCCTCTCCGCAACGAGAGGGTTTTTTCATGCCCGTCTTAATCGCTGTAGGGCCGCACCTCTGGTGCGCGCATTCCGGGGAACCCCGCGCCTCAATGCCCATGCCCCTCATGCCCGCCATGCCCGTGGTGTTCATGTGCTCCCCCCGCCGCTCCGCCATCGCCCCACATCAGATGCTCATGCATCCAGTGATGCACCGCCGGTTGCCCGCGCACGAGCGTGAGCACGCCAAAAATCACCAGCGCCACCCCGCTCGCCCGCACCAGCCAGCGCCGACTCGCCACACTGATCTTCTGTCCAAGTAACGCCACCGCCAGCAACCCCGGCAGTGTTGCCAATCCAAATACATACGCCCCCAGCACCACGCCCTTCGCCGAATTAAAACTCACCAGATAAAGCAGCGCCATCAGCGACAACCCGCACGGCAAGAAACCGTTCACCCAACCGATCAACAAACTCTTAAATAACGACGGCGACCGCCACAACCCACCCAACGCCCCACACACCGCGCTCCCCTGCCACCACCTCGCCACCACCGGCGGCAGCCGCCACTCTAGCGCATACGCCAGCCCTGCCAGAATCATCACCGCCCCCGCGATCCCGCCGAGCACCGTCTGAAAATTTTCGATGGAGGTCCGCGCCTCCACCCACTGCCCCGCCAGCAACAACAAGACTCCAAGAAACACATACGACGTCGCCTTCCCGATCTGATAACTCACCTGCCGCAGCACCACGCCACCCGCGCCCTTCGCTCCCGCCGACGCCGTCATCGCGAACACCCCGCACATCCCCACACAATGCCCGCTGCCAAGCAGCCCGAGCACGAGCACGCCGAGGTAATCGCTGAAAAACATTCCGCGTCACCTTTCGCAACCGCCCTCCCTCGGCAAACCGAAAGCCTCCGCGCCCACCTCCTATCATCTTCATCTCCCGCCAACCCCGCTGCCGCTAATGCATCCGTCAGCGTCCAACCTCCGCGCACCACCTTTCGCTCCACCCTCTATCCTCTATCTTCTATTCTCTCTCCGCCTTCCTCCGCCCTCCCGCGCTCCGTACGCACCGCCGTTTGCAAACCGCCCTTGCGTGCGTTTGTTCCCGCGTGCAAAGCAATCCGCCCGTGTCCGCTTCCGTCGCACTTCCCGGCCTCACCGCCCGTCTCGATAAACTCGTTTATCACCACGGCGGCATGAGCCTGCCTGAGGACAAGCCTCACGCCTTCGTCTACTTCATCACCATCGAAAACGCCTCCGACCGCACCATCACGCTGCTCGGCCGGAAATGGGTCATCCACCACGCCGACGGCACCCACCTCGTCGTCGAAGGCGACAAAATCGTCGGCGAAACCCCGCGCCTTCCGCCCGGCGAACACTTTTCCTATAACAGCTACCACGTCACCGGCGTCGACGCCCGCGCCGCCGGTTGCTTCCACGGCATCGACGAACACGGTAATAAAATCCACGTCATGCTTTCCCCCTTCGACATGCGTGTCCCCGCCGCCTGACGCCCGGCTCGCTTGCTTCCCTGGCGGGAACTTCGACGGAATCCACGCTTGCGGCACCCCCACCGCGACGTATTCACTGACCCTTTATACATGAAGTTAATTGATTTGAATCGTGACGGCGGGATCGGCGCCAACAGCCAGTTCCTCCAGATCGGGGACCTGAACATCGTCATCGATAGCGGCCTGAACCCGAAACAAACCGGCCGCACCGCCACGCCCGATTTTTCGCCCCTGCGCGGCAAGCACATCGATCTCATCATCATCACCCACTGCCATTTGGATCACATCGGCAGCCTTCCGGTTTTGATGCGCGAGCATAAGGACGCCCCGGTCGTCATGACCACCTCCAGCCGCATGCTCATCGAGCGCATGATGCATAACTCCGCCAGCGTCATGATCCGCCAGAAGGAAGACAACGCGTCCAAAGACCCCGTCCTCTTCACGCACGACGAAATCGACCGCCTCTCCAAACGCCTCACCGGCCTCAATTACGGCCAGGCCAAACGCTTCCGCGGCCGCAAAGACGAGATTACTTTTATCTTCCATCCCGCCGGACACGTCGCCGGCGCCGCCGCCGTCGAGATCCACCACAAAAAGCGACAGATTTTCATCACCGGCGACGTCCTTTTCGAAAACCAGCGCACGCTCCCCGGCGCGAAATTCCCCGCCGGTCATTTCGATACGATGATCATCGAGACCACGCGCGGAAACACCGAGCGCCCCGCCGGCAAATCTCGCGTCGAAGAAGTCGCCCGCCTCATCACCAGCATCAACGACACCATCCAGCGCGGCGGCTCTTTCCTGATGCCCGTTTTCGCCCTCGGCCGCCAGCAGGAGATCCTCTCGATTCTCAGCGACGCCCGCAAATTCGGTAAACTCGTCGACTGCCCCATCTTCGCCGCCGGTCTCGGCATGGACCTCGCCGACTACCTCGACGAGATCGCACGTAAGACGAAGCACGTGAACTTCTCCAAGAACGTCGTCAAAGACCTCAAAATCAAACCCGCCCCCCGCAAGCTCAACCCCGGCGAAGATCCGCAACAAAACGCGATCTACATCATCAGCTCCGGCATGTTGGTTGAGCGCACGCCGTCCTACACACTCGCCTCCGGCCTCGTCGGCCACGCCCGCAACACCATCGGTTTCGTCGGCTACTGCGATCCCGAAACTCCCGGCGGCGAACTCCTCGCCGCCAAACCCGGCGACCAGTTCCTCTTCAAGACCGCCAACGTCAAAACCAAGATCAAAGCCCGCGTCGAAAAATTCGAACTCTCCGGCCACGCCGACCGAGAAGAGCTCCTCGAATTCGCCGTCCAGGCCACGCCGCGCAGCATCGTCCTCACCCACGGCGAGCAAGTCGCCCGCGACTGGTTCAAACAACAACTCGCGATCAAACTCCCGCAGACCAACGTCATCGATCCCGTTCCGCTCCAGGAATACCAAGTTTGATATTCGGATAACCGAATTTGATCCTCGCACTCGCTCCCAACAGTGGGCCTTTTTCTTGGCGTAACCAGTCAGGATGCATTGAGAATTGTTGGATCGAAGTAATACTCAGCGACAGGAAACCAGTCGCTCGCAACTTGCACTAAATCCGCAATCAGGAGGAATTTTTAATGGAAGGAGGATTTCAACAGTTGAAGAAAAAGCTCAAACGGCTCCGAGGCTGGCTGGTGCGAATAATGTCCCGCACCCGCATCAAAGGCGCAGGCGGGAACCACCTCGTCCTCAACGACGCCCGCCTCTACCGCTGCCAGATCACGTTCGACGGAAGCGGCAATGTGCTCGAAATCGGCGCCGGCACCATCCTCCACCAGGCCAGAATCAACATCATCGGTAACGGTAACCGCCTTAAAATCGGCGAGATGGTCCGTATCCGAGGAGGAGCGACACTCGTGGTCGAGGACTCTGAAAGCCAGGTCCTCATCGGCAACGCCACCACCATGACCAACCCGACCATCGTCTGCAGCGAAGGCGGTCGCATCACCATCGGCGAAGACTGCATGATCGCCATGGGCACATGCATCCGTAACAGCGACGGTCACGCGATCATCGACTCCACCAGCGGGCTCCGGATAAACAAAGCCGCCGACATCACGATCGCCGATCACGTCTGGCTCGGTATCCGCTCCCTCATCCTCAAAGGCAGTCTCATCGGCACCGGAGCTATCGTCGGCGCGAAAAGCGTCGTCACCGGCAGCATCGAACCGGGCTGCGTCGCAATCGGCTCCCCCGCTCGCACGGTTCGCAAAAACGTCCTGTGGACGCGCGAAAGAAACACCGAGACTCGCCCGCCTTTCGATCCCGCTCCCTTCGGAGCGGAGTCCGAAACGTCGCAAAGCCGGTAGTCGCCGGGCGACTTCAACGCCTCTGGTCTCAGGGAGCCATCAACTCCCGCAGCTTCGCGCACATCGCGGCATTCCCCGCCACGTAGCGGATGCGCCCCATCTTCAGATTGAACTGCGTCATCGGAAATTGATCGCCGTTCAAAAACTGAACCTCCCCGCCGCCCGCCAGACACAGCGGAATCGCCGCCGCGATGTCCCAGATCTTCACGTTATGATCGACCGTCGCGTCGAGGATGCCAACCGCCACATAAGCCAGATGCAACGTGCTGCTCCCCAGTCCGCGAATCTTGAAATTTTCAACCATCGCCGCCGCATGTTTCGCATACTGCCGGTCAAACGGACTGTGAAACCCAAGCATGCTCTGCGCATTCGGTAAACCGTCCTTCACTTTCGCGGGCTTCTCCCCATCCCACAATCCCATGCCGGGTCCTCCCTGAATCAACACCCGCCTGCTCATGTCATAGACAAATCCATACACCGGCCGTCCATTCTCGAAAAGCCCCAGCGAAATCGCGCAGTGCGCGATCCCCGTCGCGTAGTTGTTCGTCCCATCGATAGGATCGAGCACCCAATGAAACCGCGCCGTCACCGGAATCGGTTGATCGGTCTCCGCCAGCTCCTCGCTGAAAACCTGATCCCCGGGAAACTTCTCCCCAAGCACCCGCACGATGTTTTCCGAAATCGCCACATCCACCGGCGTCACGCGCGTGCCGTCGTACTTCCAGTTACTCTGCGCGCGGCCAAATTCCGCGTGCATCAATTCCGTCTGCGCCATCACCGCCGCTTTGCCCGCGTCGATTCGTGCCTGAAGGTCTGAACTCATATCGCTTCACTCAGCACCGCACTCCCGTACTCCGCAAGCACCGGCATTCGCGCTGCATTTCGCCTTCGGAACCGACTCGCTTCCGAAGCAACCAACCGCGCATGACGCGCGCGACCTCACTCCTCCTCGGCATCGCTCTCACCGCCTCGTTTGCCACCGCGCAAATACGTCCCGCCGCAGCCTCTTCGCCCCCGCTTCACGACGACGCCATCGGCATTTGTATGGAAGGCATCGCGTATCCGTTCCCCGTCAAATTCCTCCCCGTCACCCTCGAAGGCCAGTCGCTGCGGCTCGCCTACATGGAGGTTCGCCCCTCCCGGCCCAACGGCCACACCGCCCTTCTTCTCCACGGAAAAAATTTCTACGGCAGCTACTGGGAAACAACCGCACGCGCACTCGCCGACGCCGGCTACCGCGTAGTGATTCCCGATCAGATCGGCTTCGGCAAATCCTCCAAGCCGCTGATCGACTACTCCTTCAAAACGCTCGCCACCCAGACCATCCGCCTCCTCGACCAGCTCGGCGTCAATCAAACCGCTGTCATCGGTCACTCAATGGGCGGCATGCTCGCCGTCCGCCTCGCCCTCGATCACCCCGAACGCGTCACCCACCTTGTCCTCGAAAATCCCATTGGACTCGAAGACTACGCCAAAACCATCCCCGCCAAAACGATCGAGGAACTCGTCGAAACCGAAATCGCCCAAACCTCCGACGCGTATCGGAAGTTTGTCTCGAACTACCACGCATCACCCCGCTCCGAAATCGTCGAGCCCTTCGTCGATGTCCGCGACCGTCTCACGCGCAGCGGCGACTTCCCGCGCTGGGCTCACGTTGCCGCCCTCACCTATCGGATGATCTACGATCAACCCGTGCGCTCAGAGTTTCCTCAAATCTCACGCCCCACCCTGCTCGTGATCGGCCAGACCGACCGCACCGCCGTCGGCAAAATATACGCAGCTCCCAACGTCCGCGACACACTCGGCAACTATCCCGCGCTCGGCAAAGCCGCCGCAAAAGACATTTCCGGCGCCAAACTCGTCGAACTCGATAACGTCGGCCACATCCCGCACCTGGAGGCTCCGGATCGCTTTCACGACGCACTGCTCAAATTCCTACAAAATCCTTAAACCCGCGCTGTCGTATTCACCCTTCCAATATAGGTCCTATAAGTCCCACAGGACCTATAAGACCTATTCCGAAAACTGTCTCATAGCCACCAGCGCACGCTTCACGCCAGCTTCCGCTGCGCCGGAAACACCCCTCGCAACGCCAGACTCAATCCGTCCTGCACCTTCTGAAGCTCGCGATACCGCGCCACGTTCGCCTTCGACGGCAGACACCGCGTCTCTTCATCCACAGCCACGACGCCTTCGGTAAAGTCCGACAACTTCGCCTTCTTCTTTCCTTCGCGCAGCGCCACGCACCACGCCGCCTGCAGCGCCCCGCCCACCGCCGCGCCTTCATCCTCGACCATGCCGACCACCGGCACGCCAAAAACATCCGCCATGATCTGCCGCCACACGCCCGACTTCGCCCCACCGCCCGTCACGCGGATCTCCTTCGCCTTCACCCCGAGCGCCGCCAGCCGCTGCAACCCATAATTCATCCCCATCGTAACGCCTTCCATCGAAGCGCGCGCGATGTGCCCCGGCGAAAACGTCTTCCCGTTCAACCCAAGCAACACGCCCGAGCCGTCCGGCACATTCGGCGTCCGCTCGCCCGCGAGATACGGCAGCAGCACCAGGCCGCCCGCGCCCACCGGAGCCGCCGCCACCGCCGCCGTCAGCGCCGCATGATCGTAGCCAAAGAGCGCCCGCACCTGCTCTGTCACCGTCGTCACATTCATCGTGCACAGCAGCGGCAGCCACCCGCCCGACGACGAGCAAAACGCCGCGATCTCCCCCGTCGGATCGACCACCGGCTTGTTAGCATAGGCGTAGATCGTCCCGCTCGTTCCAAAGCTCGCCGTCACCACGCCCGGCGAAACGTTGCCCGTCCCGATCGCGCCCATCATGTTGTCGCCGCCGCCCGCGCTCACGGCAACGTCACCGGAAAATCCATACTTCGCCGCGATCTCCGGCCGCAGCGTCCCCGCCGCTTCGCTCGACTCCGAAATCTCCGGCAGCCAGTCCGCCAGATTCTTGTCGATCGCGTTCACCGCATCCTTCGACCACGTGCGCTTCCGCACGTCCATCAGCGCCGTGCCCGATGCATCGCCGTGCTCCATGAAGTAATTCCCCGTCAGATGGAAATTCAGGTAATCGTGCGGCAGCAGCACATGCCTCAGCCGCTTGTAATGATGCGGCTCATTCCGCTTCAGCCACAAAATCTTCGGCGCCGTGAATCCCGGCAGGAACAACAACCCCGCCTTCTTCAACGCCGCTTTGTCCCCGCCGAGCTTCTTCGTCAGCAACGCGCATTCCTTCGTCGTGCTCGTGTCACACCAGAGCTTCGCCGGCCGGATCACTTCGCCCTTCGCATCGAGCGGTACGAACCCGTGCTGCTGCCCCGACACGCCGATCCCCTTCACCCGCGCGCGATCGATCTTCGCCGCGACTTCCAGAATCACGCTGTCCATCGCCGCAGTCCAATCCTGCGGATGCTGCTCCATGTGCCCGACCGGCAGTCCTTCGATCAGCTTATGCGAGGCCCGCGCCTCAGCCACGACCCGGCGCGTCTCAAGATCGAGGACGACCGCCTTGGTGCTCTGCGTTCCGGAATCGATACCGATGAAAAGGCTCATGTGAGTTTGATAAACGTAACGAAAATTCGGGATAAGGTTATGGGACGAACCAAAGTCGGTTTTCTTGCCCGCCCGACCGCCCGATTCCAAAACAAAACGAGCGCAAACATTCGCGCATCGTTGCGCAAGCGCAGCCTCCGCCGCACCGCCTGCCTAAATCTCATCCGCTCAACTGCGCATCCTCTTTCTCGCATTCACGTCTCCACCATCATGTCTTCAGCCCGCCATCGCACGCTTTGCCTCTCCATCATCACCGCCAGCCTTCTGCTCGCCTCCTGCCGCCACTCCCCGTCCCCCGCAAACTCCGCCACCGACGCACTCCCCGCTGTCGGCACCCTGAAGGTCGATATCAATCGCAACACCAGCAACGTCCTCGTCGCCACCGAGCCCGGCTACCTTCGCTGGAATAACTCCTTCGTCAACGACACCGCCCCCTCCGGCACCGACGCCACCACAAAAACCTCCCCGACTGGTGGGAAAAACTCCACGGCCTGAACCCGCACTCCACCACCGGCGACTTCTCCGAGTCCAACGCCGATCCCGACAACGACGGCTACACCCGCCTCGAAGACTTCCTCAACTGGCTCGCCGTTCCTCGTCTCGAAGTCGCCTCCGGCGCCACCGCCCAGATCGACCTCTCGTCACTGACTCGCGGATACACGAGCAGCCCGAAGCACAGCGGCGAAACAGTCCATAGAAGTCCTGCCCCGTAAACACGGGACAGGCACGGACGCTCCGTCCGCATCCGCTTTCTTGCCCGTCCGCTCCCACGATTTCAAAACCCATGGATCAACAGGGCGCGCAACAAATCGCTCGTCCGCCCGCCTCGGCACGCCCGTCGTTGGAAACCTCCCCTTCAACGCCCCTCACCGGACGCTCGTTTTCCCAATTCCCATGCCCCTCCGCCTGTCCCGCTTCTTCACCCTCGCGTCATTCTTCGCCCTCGTCGCCCCTCTCGCCGCCCAGCCCGCAGGCACGCTCAAGGTCGACATCAACCAGAACAGCGAGAACCGCACCTTCAACACCGAGCCCGGCTACCTCCGCTGGAACGAAGGCGCCACCAACGACACCGACCCCACCGGCCTTACGGCCATGACCAAGACGTTCGCCACCTCCTCCGGCGGCACCGTCACCATCTCCTTCGCACAAACCGCGCTCTCCCAGACCAACGGCGGCACCGGCCTCAAAACCGAGCGCTATCGCCCCCACGCCGAGACCGACCGCCTCCTCGTCGGCGACGGCCTCACCATCAACCCCGTCACCCTCGCCACTGGCGGCCAGCTCCAGATGACCCTCACCGGCCTCCCCGCCGGCACGCACACGCTCGCCACGTATCACAACGCCTGGACCAACCACGCCGCCGGCACCCTCTCCCCGATGAGCGTCTCGATCAACGGCGTCGCCACCCTCGCCAGCCTCCAGCCCAGTATCCGAGCCGCCAGCACGGCCGCCGTCCCCACCGCTTATCACACCTTCACCGTCACCGGCCCCTCCGACGTCACCACGATCCTCTTCACCGCCGACGCCGCAGCTCCCGCTCCCGTCACCGTCCGCAACGTCGTCATCAACGGCTTCGAACTCAACCTGTCCGACCCCAAACTCCGCGCCCGCAGCCCAGCTCCCTTCGACGGCGACGAACACGCTGACGCCGACTCCGGCTCCATCACCCTCTCCTGGAGCCCGCCCATCTCCGCCACTTCCGCCTCTCGCGACATCTACGTCGGCACCGATGCCGCCACCGTCCGCTCCGCCACCCGCGCCTCCCCCGAATTCAAAGGCAACCAGACCGCCCTCACCTACGCCGCCTCCATCGCCAGCCGCCAGGCCCGCTACTTCTGGCGCATCGACGAAATCGATACCAACGGAAACACCATCAAGGGCGACATCTGGAGCTTCATCCCCCGCCAGCTCGCCTTCCCCGGAGCCGAGGGCTACGGCCGCTTCTCCCGCGGCGGTCGCGGCGGCAAGGTCGTCAAAGTCACCTCTCTCGCCGACTACACCTCTTCACAGACCCCCATCCCCGGCACCCTTCGCTACGCCGTCGAGCAGGTCACCGGCCCCCGCACCGTCATCTTCGACGTCTCCGGTATCATCACCCTCGAGTCCCGCCTCACGATCAACACCCCGAAATCCTACATCACCATCGCCGGCCAGACCGCCCCCGGCAAAGGCATCACCACCCGCAAGTGGACCATGGGCCTCAGCGGCTCGAACGACGTCATCGTCCGCTTCCTCCGCTCCCGCCCCGGCAACATCTCCGGCACCACCATCGACGGCATGGGCATGGCCGGCGCCAACCACGCCATCTTCGATCACTGCTCCATCAGCTGGTCCCTCGACGAAGCCTTCAGCTCCCGCTCCGCCAAAAATATCACCCTCCAGAAAACCCTCGTCTCCGAAGCCCTCAACGCCGCCGGCCACAACAACTACCCGCCCGGCACCGAGCACGGCTACGCCGCCTCCATCAGCGGCGACAAGGGCTCCTTCCACCACAATCTCCTCGCCCATAACTACGGCCGCAACTGGTCCCTCGCCGGCGGTCTCGACCTCTACAACGAATTCGCCGGCCGCCTCGAGATCGTGAACAACGTCGTCTACAACTGGGGCTCCCGCACGACCGACGGCGGCGCGATGGAGGTCAATTTCGTCAACAACTACTACAAACCCGGCGCCGGCAGCACCCACTTCTACGCCCTCACCATGAACCACGAGGACAACTTCGGTGGCTCCCAACGCGCGTATTTCTCCGGCAACGTCATGCCCGGCCGTTTTGACGAATCCAACCAGTCCGCCGGCCGCCGCACCATCGTCTCCAGCGGCGTCCCCACCCCGACCTACGAAACCTTCGTCAACGCCCCCTTCTTCCCCTCCGACCTCACCACCCAGTCCGCGACCGACGCCTACAAACGCGTCCTCTCCGACGTCGGCCACAACCTCCCCATCGACGACCACGACACCCGCATCATCACCGAAACCCTCACCGGCACCTTCACCTACCGCGGCAGCGTCACCAACAAACCCGGCTTCCCCGACTCGCAAGCTGACGTCGGCGGCTGGGAAAACTACCCCGAGATCGCGCGCCCCGCCGGCTACGACACCGACAACGACGGCCTCCCCGACTGGTGGGAAACGCTCCACGGCCTGAATACAAACTCTCCCGTAAACGATTTCACCGAGTCCAACGCCGACCCCGACAACGACGGCTACACCCGCCTCGAAGACTTCCTCGCCTGGATGGCCCTCCCCCGCGCCAGCTGCGCCATCAACGGCTCCGTCGATATCGACCTCTCCCCGCTCAGCCGCGGCTACACCGCCGCCCCCGTCTTCACCCTCGGCACTCCCACCGCTGGCACCGCCCAACTCCTCGGCGACGGCAAAACCGCCCGCTACACGCCCGCCGCCAGCTTCGAAGGCATCGCCCGCTTCTCCTTCACCGTCACCGACTCCGCCGGCAGCACCATGACCCGCGATATCGGTGTCCGCACCTACGCGATCCCCGAACCCACGGTCGCCCTCACGCTCACCCGCAACGTCACCACCCTCGTCAACGAATTCGTCGGCACCCCCGGTCAGTCCTATAAAATCCAATACTCCGACGATCTCGTCATCTGGACTGATCTTGAAACCGTCACCGCCACCGGCGACCTCCAATCATTCACGGTCCCCGCAAATCTGACCGGCGGTGTCCGCCGCTTCTTCCGCGCTCTCGCTACCCCCTGACTCCACCAGCGTCTCCCATAATTCTCTCCATATCCAATCATGCATCACCGCCCCCACCGCCATCTCCCCCGTGCCCTGTTGCTCGGCGCCCTCATCGCAGCCGCCCCCTTCGCCCACGCCGGCGAACTTAAAGTCGACATCAACAACGCCGCCCGCAACCAGGTCGTGAATACCGAGCCCGGTTACACGATGTGGAGTTCCATCATCCCGAGTGGCAATCCCGGCACCACCATCACCGGCACCGCGCCCGTCACCCAAAACTTCACAACCGTCACCGGCGAAAACGTCACCGTCAGCTTCGGCGCCACACCCACCTCCATCCAGCGCGGCGGCACCGGCATCATCGCCAACTGGTTCCAGGTCGGCGTCCAAAACGGCACCAGCAAACTCGCGGGCGACGGCATCGGCGCCGGTCCCGTCAACGCTGTCGCCGGCGGCGAACTCGAGATGAAAATCTCCGGCCTCTCCGCCGGCGATCACACCCTCCTCACCTACCACAACGCCGTCGATAACCCCGCCACCAATTTCTTCGGCCCCATCGACATCTACGTGAACGGCGTCCTCACCGTCGCCAGCCTACAGCAAACCATCCGCGCCCCCAACAACCTCGCCGCCGCCACCGCGTACATCGAGTTCTCCGTCACCGGCCCGGCCGACGTCGTCACCATCCTCTTCAGCGCCCAGGTCAACCCCACCGTCTCTCTCCCCGTCGGCGTCAACCTTCGCCGCGCCCCGTTTATCAACGGCTTCGAAATCGACACCCCCAACTTCGCCCGCATCGCCAACACCCCCTACCCCGCCGACTTCGACGAACACGCCGACGCCGACAACGGCCTCACCCTCACCTGGGGCTCCGCTCTCAGCGGCAACATCGCTTCTCACGATGTCTACTTCGGCACCGACAAACTCGCCGTCAAAAACGCCACGCGCACCTCGCCTGAGTACAAAGGCAACCAGACCACCCGCGCTCATCCCGTCTCAGGCCTGAGCAACCACCAGCTCTACTACTGGCGCATCGACCAAATCGATACCAACGGCAATATCGCCAAAGGCGCCGTCTGGCAGTTCCGCCCGCGCCACCTCGCCTTCCCCGGCGCCGAGGGCTACGGCCGCTTTGCCATCGGCGGCCGCGGCGGACGCGTCGTCAAAGTCACCTCGCTCGCTGACTACCGCTCCAACGAGACGCCCATCCCCGGCACGATCCGCTACACCATCGAACGCGAAACCGGCCCTCGCACCATCGTTTTCGACGTCTCCGGCCTCATCACACTTCACTCCCGCCTCACGCTCACCCACCCCAACGTCACCATCGCCGGCCAGACCGCCCCCGGCAAAGGCGTCACCTTCCGCGGCTGGGCCCTCGGCCTCAGCGGCGCGCGCGACGCCATCGTCCGCTACATCCGCAACCGCCCCGGCAACATCGCCGGCGTCACCCTCGACGGCGGCGGCCTCGCCGGCTGCGACTTCAGCATCATGGACCATTGCTCGCTCAGTTGGGCCATCGACGAAGTCTTCAGCTCCCGCGGCGCGAAAAACATCACCCTTCAAAACACCTTCATCTCCGAAGCGCTCAACATCGCCGGCCATCAAAACTACGGCCCCGGCACCGCGCACGGTTACGCCGCGACCATCGGCGGCGACATCGGCTCCTTCCACCACAATCTCCTCGCGCATAACGAGGGCCGCAACTGGTCCCTCGGCGGCGGTCTCGACGGCTCCGGCAACTTCGCCGGCCGCCTCGATATCACCAACAACGTCGTCTACAACTGGCGCGGTCGCACGACCGACGGCGGTGCCATGGAGGTCAATTTCGTCAACAACTACTACAAGCCCGGCGCCGCCACCCGGCACTTCTTCGCCCTCACGATGAACCATGAGAACCTCGCCGGCGGCATGCAGCGCGCCTACTTCGCCGGCAACATCATGCCCGGCCGCTTCGACGAAACCAACCAGGAAGCCGGCCGCCGCTCCGTCCTCTCCAACGGCGTCACCATCAACTACGAGACCTTCGTCCCCGCCCCCTTCTTCCCCTCGTACGTCGAAACCCAATCCGCGCGCGACGCCTACAAACGCGTCCTCTCCGACGTCGGCCACAACGCCCCGATCGACGACCACGACATCCGCGTCATCAACGAAACCCTCACCGGCACCTACACCTACACCGGCACCGGTCCCTACGGCGGCTACCCCGGCCTTCCCAATTCCCAAGACGACGTCGGCGGCTGGGAAAACTACCCCGAGATCTACCGCGACATCGACTTCGATTCCGACAACGACGGCCTCCCCAACTGGTGGGAATCGATCAAAAATACCAACCCGCTCTCGCCCGCGAACGACTTCTCCGACGCCAACGCCGATCCTGATGCGAACGGCTACACTCACCTCGAAGAGTACCTCCACTGGCTTACAATCGAGAAGTCCGAGGTCATGCAAGGCACCAGCGCCGACATCGATCTCGCCGTACTTACTCGCGGATACGCCGATGCACCCGTCTTCACCTTCGGCGCCGTCACCGGCGGCAGCGTCGCCCTTCTCGGGGACGGCAAAACCGCTCGCTTCACGTCCCTCGCCAGCTTCGAAGGCCTTGCCGAGTTCACGTTCACCGTCACCGACGCCGCCGGCAGCACCATGACGCGCACCGTAGGCATCCGCGTGACCGCCCCGCTTAACGAGCCAACCTTCAAACTCACAGACACTACCGCCGGTCTCTTCCGCGGCACCAACGGCAAAGTCTACCGCCTCCAACACTCCACCGACCTCGCAAACTGGACCACGTGGAAAACCCTCGCCGCCACCGGCACCGACCAACTCATCGAAGTCCCCGTCCAACTCACCGCCGGCCCCAAAGACTTCTTCCGCGCCGCCATCACCGAATAACCCGCAGGTCTGGACCTCTGTTCCACGCCTCCGGATTCCGCCAGGCCCGCCCCAAACCGGCGGGCCTTTTTCTTTCCCAAAATTTCGCGCCTCCGCTCTTCCGCGTTTCCGCGATCCTCCCCTCCTTCGCTACCTTCTCTCCCTTCGCGAGACATCCTCCGAAATCCTGTTCATCCTCTTAAATCCTGTCCCAAAACTCCGATCGCCTCCTCCCTTCCTTCGCCTCCCGCCGTCCCCACGCTTGCCCCACCGCGCCAAACGCATCCTCCTCCAATCCTCCCGATGCCCGACGCCGCTCCGCAATCCGCGCCTCTTTCTCCTCCTCCCGGCTTCCCCGATGCCGACGCCGCGATGGCCCGCTTCATCGCCGTCATGGCCGAGCGCAAGATCGAGCTCTACCCCGAGCAGGAAGAAGCGATTCTCGAACTCTTCGGCGGCGCCAACGTCATCCTCAACACCCCCACCGGCTCCGGCAAATCCCTCGTCGCCGCCGCGTTTCACTACAAAGCCCTCTGCGCCGGCCGCCGCTCCGTCTACACCTGCCCCATCAAGGCCCTCGTAAACGAAAAATTCCTCGCCCTCTGCCGCGACTTCGGCCCCGACAACGTCGGCATGATGACCGGCGACGCCTCCGTTAATCCCGACGCGCCCGTCCTCTGCTGCACCGCCGAGATCCTCGCCAACATCGCCCTCGCCGGCGGCGAACGCGCCGACTCCATCGGCGCCGTCATCATGGACGAGTTTCACTATTACTCGGACCAGTCCCGCGGCACCGCCTGGCAGGTCCCGCTCCTGCTGATGCCGCGCACGCGCTTCCTGCTCATGTCGGCCACACTCGGTCCGACCGATTTCATCGAGCGCGAACTCACCCGCGTCACCAAAGCCCCCGCCGTCACCGTCCGCAGCGACCGCCGCCCTGTGCCGTTGAATTTCGAATATAGCGAAACGCCCCTCGCCGAACGTGTCGCCGATCTGCTCACCGCCAAAAAAGCGCCCGTCTATCTCGTCTACTTCACGCAACGCGACGCCTCCGAAGCCGCCCAGTCGTTGATGAGCCTCACGATCTGCATGCGCGAAGAAAAAGCCGAGATCGCCAAAGCCCTCGAAGGCGTTCGCTTCAACAGTCCCTACGGCAAAGAAGTGAAGCGCTGGCTCCGCCACGGCATCGGCGTGCACCACGCCGGCCTTCTCCCGCGTTACCGCATCCTCGTCGAGCAGCTCGCGCAAAAAGGTTTTCTCAAACTCATCTGCGGCACCGACACCCTCGGCGTCGGCATCAACGTCCCCATCCGCACCGTCGTCTTCACCCAGCTCTTCAAATACGACGGACAAAAAGCCGGCATCCTCTCCGTCCGCGATTTCCGCCAGATCGCCGGCCGCGCCGGCCGCAAGGGCTACGACGACGTCGGCTATGTCATCATTCAAGCCCCCGAGCACGTCATCGAAAACAAACGCGCCGAAGAAAAAGCCGCCGGTGACCCCAAGAAGGCCAAGAAGCTCGTGAAACAAAAAGCCCCCGAGGGCGCCGTCGGCTGGGACGCCAAGACCTTCGAGAAGCTCATGACCGCCCAGCCCGAGGGCCTCCAATCCCGCTTCGAGGTTTCCCACGGCATGTTGCTCCAAGTCCTCTCGCGCGACGAAGACGGCTGCCGCGTCATGCGCCAGCTCATCGCCGAAAGCCACGAAACGCCTCATCGAAAAAAAGCCCTCCGCCGCCGCGCCTGGCAGCTCTTCCGCGCGCTCCTCGATCGCAAGATCATCGACTGGATCCCTCCCGCGCCCTCCGGCCGCAAACTCAAGGTTAACGTCGAGCTGCAAGACGACTTTTCCCTCCACCAAGCCCTCTCCCTCTACCTAATCGACACGCTCCCGAAACTCGACCGCGAGTCACCCGACTACGCCTTCGACGTCCTCACTCTCTGCGAAGCCATCGTCGAAAACCCCGAGACCATCCTCCGCCGCCAGGTCGACGTCATCAAAACCGAGGAAGTCGCCCGCATGAAAGCCGCCGACATTCCCTACGACGAGCGCATGGAAAAACTCGAACTCATCGAGCACCCAAAACCGCTCCGCGAATTTCTCTACGACACCTTCAACGCCTTCGCCGCCGCGCATCCCTGGGTCGGCCAGGAAAACGTCCGCCCCAAGTCCATCGCCCGCGAGATGTACGAGCGCTACATGTCCTTCGCCGACTACATCCGCGACTACGGCCTGCAACGCTCCGAAGGCCTCCTCCTCCGCCACCTCTCCCAAGTCTGGAAAGTCCTCGCCCAAACTGTCCCCGACGACGCCAAGACCGAGCCCGTCGTCGAAATGGAACTCTACTTCCGCGAACTCATCCGCGGCATCGATTCCAGCCTGCTCGAAGAATGGGAACGCATGCGCAACCCCGACTTCGTCGCCGAAGAACTCGCCCCCGATAAACCCGCCCGCCCCTCCAACTTCGACATCACCCGCGACGTATCCAGTTTCCAACGCCTCGTCCGCACCACGATCCTCGGCTTCCTCCAAGACGTAGCCGCCCGCTCTTGGGACGCCGCCCTCGATCGCCTCACGTCCACGGGACTCAGCGACGATCCCGAAGACCCGGCGCGCAAAACCGCCGCCCGCAAACTCGAAGACGCCTTCAAACCCTACTTCGACGCCCGCACCCGCTTCCGCCTCGACCCCGAAGGCCGCTCCGCGAAACACACCCACTTCGAATCCCACGACGACACCCCGCTCAACGCCCGCTCCGTCTGGCCCGTCGCCCAAGTCCTCGCCGACCCCGAGTCGCTCAACGACTGGGAAGCGTCGTTCACCATCGACCTCCCCGCCTCCCGCCTCGAAAACCGCCCCGTCCTCACCTTCGACTCCGTCCACGAAATCGGCTCCGTACCGGCGAGCGCCGACGTCCCCGTCGGTTCCTAACGCCGGGAGCGCCAGCCGCCGACCGGCTTCTCAAATCCTCTTAATCCCGTTAATCCTGTCCAAATTCTGGCCACCCACTTTTCCCCATGAAATCCCCCGTCCCGTCCGCCCGCTTTGCCCGCTTCGCTCCCTTTGCGACCTTCTGTTCAATCCTCCTCGTTACCTGCTCATTCCTCATGTCCGCCGCCGCCCACGCCACCGATCCCACCATCATCCCTCTCTGGCCCGAAGGCGTCCCCAACCTCCGCGCCGACGCCACCGACGAGAAAACCACCGACAACCGCACCTCCAACATCCATCACCCGTCTCTCACCGTTTATCCCGCGCCCGCCGACAAAGCCAACGGCACCGCTGTGATCGTCTGCCCAGGCGGCGGCTACGTCCGCCTCGCGATGGACAAAGAAGGCGTCGAGTACGCCCAGTGGCTCAACGCCCGTGGCATCACCGCCTTCGTCCTCAAGTACCGGATGGTCGAATACGGCCAGCCCGCTCCGCTCCAAGACGCTCTCCGCTCCATCCGCCTCATCCGCTCACGCGCCACCGAGTTCGGCGTGAAGCCCGACCGCATCGGCATCATGGGCTCCTCCGCCGGTGGCCATCTTTCCTCCTCCGCCGCCACGCTCTTCGACGCCCCCGAGGGCAAAACCGGCGCCGCCCTTGACGCCGTCAGCGCCCGCCCCGACTTCGCCATCCTCTGCTACCCGGTTATCACGATGACCGAACCCAACACCCACGCCGGTTCGCGCAAAGCCCTCCTCGGCGAAAACCCCACGCCCGAACTCATCGCCCGCTGGTCCACCGAGAACCAGGTCACCGCCGCCACACCGCCCACCTTCCTCTTCCACACCACCGAAGACGGCGCCGTTCCCGTCGAAAACGCCCTCGCTTTCTATGCCGCGCTTAAGCGCAACAAAGTCCCTGCCGAACTCCACGTTTTCGAAAAAGGCGGCCACGGCGTCGGCATGCGCGCCGGCAACGGCCCCACCTCCGATTGGCCCGAACGTCTCGAAGCCTGGCTCCGCCTCCACGGCTGGATCGCCGAATAACTCTCCAATCCTCCTCTCCTTTCCCGCCGTTCAGCGCTTCCGCTCTTCCGCGCTTCCGCGATCTTCCGTCCCCTCATCCTCTCCCGCATCTGTCTTCGTACCGTTCTTCTTCGGCACCTCGATCAAACTCACCAGATACGACATCGCCCGAAACGGCCTCAGCACCGCGCTGCCGATCGACAACGGCTCCACTTTCTCCTCCGTATTTTCCGGCAGCCGCTTCACGAGCCAGCTCAGCACCAGCGCACTGACGACCACGCTCACAAAGAACCACCCAAACACCGCCACATCGATCTCGCCGCCTCCACCGTTCTCATCCGCCGGCGTCTTCAAAAACCATCCCCACACGATCGGCGCGCATCCGCCCAGACACGACGTCACCGCCCCGTGAATCGAAACCATCAGCGGCCTCTCCCCGTCCGGCACGATCTTGGGCAGATACCCCAGATTCGCGATCGTCCAGCCAGCCACGCCCATCCCCAATAAAAAATACGCCACGACCACGCCCGGAGTTCCGCCAAAACCGCTCCGCAAAAACAGCCACCAAAAAATCCCCACCGCCACATACAGCGCCAGCGAGATCAGCAGAAACGGCTTCGCCCCCACGCGATCAATCCGCCCGCGAATCACGCCCGCCGACAAAAACACCCCGAAGTACCGCACCACTTCGAAACCGATGATCTCCCACAGCGAAAACTTCGGCACCGCCTTCAGATAATACGCCACGAACGCCGGGATCGGCGTCGAGATCACACAGTACCCCACGACGATCCACAGATAGGTGCGAAACAGCCCCGGCGCAAAAATATGCCTCGGCGTGCTCTTCACGACCGACGCCACACTGATCGCCACCGGCCTCGGCCCGTCCGGCAGTTTCTTCAACGCGAAGAAACTCAACGTCGATCCCGTCAGCGCGATCGCATACTGCACCAGCAGCGCGTTGAACACCGGCAGCAGCGCAAAAAGTCCCGCGCACACCAGCAGCGTAGCCACGCTGGCGATACTCGACACGAACTGGTCGTTCGCAAAATACCGCCCGCGCGCCCGCTCCGGCACGATCGCATAGATCCACGGATTAAACGCCGCCGCCCCCACCGACCGGCACAGACAAAAGAAAAACACGCTCCACACCAGCGCATGCGCCATCCACCCCAGCACGCCCCAGTACGGCACCAGCGCCGCCAGCACGATCGGCACAACGAGAAACAAACTCCGCGTTCCCCACCCGCCCAGCATCACCGTCTTGAACCCATAACGCGGCAGCAGTGCCGTGGACAAAATCTGGATCGGCGTGAGCAACAGCACGAACGACGTCGCCAGCCCCACCTGCAATGGCGTCGCCCCCAGCTGCTGCGCAAACAACACCAGCGGCGTCCCCAGCCCGACCTGCCACGTCAGCGCATTGAAAAAACCAAACACCAACCCCGACCGCACCGGTGCCAGCTCGGGATCGCTTTTCTTCGTCGGGAAAATCAGATGGAGCACGGCGGGAGATCGGCAGATCGAAACTGTAGGAGCGGCTTCACGCCGCGATGGATCGCCCTGGGAGCGCCGGCCGCTGGCCGGCATTCCGGGAACGCTTCAAACACTTAACCAGCGCCTCCTCCACCAGCGGCATCGAGTTCATAACTTTCCGCGTCTCCGCCCTTCAGCGCTTCCGCGATAAAAACAAAACCGTCGCGCTCACGTCAGCAGCTTCGCCCAGCGCCCAAACTGCTTCTTAATCTGCAACGGCCCCGGCATGCCCGTCCCCGCGCGCTTCTTCATCGCGCGCTTCAAATCGAAGACCTGCACCCAGTCCGCCTCGAACGCCTTATGCACCGCCTGCACTTCCTCGTGCGGAAGCTCATTCAACTTCGTGCCCAGCTTCTCCGCGATCCTCACCACCGCGCCGACCGCATGATGTGCCTCACGGAACGCCACGCCCTTCTCCACAAGATAGTCCGCCAGATCCGTCGCCAGCAGCGCCGGATCGGCCACGGCCTCCGCACAACGATTCCGAATCATCTCCGCGCCCGTGAACGTCCCCGCGAGCACTTCCGCGCACAGTCCCGTTTGCTCAAACGAATCGAACACCGGCGGCTTGTCCTCCTGAAGATCGCGATTGTACGTGAGCGGCAGCCCCTTCGTAAGCGTGAGCAGCGTATGCAGATTTCCCTGCAACCGCGCCGACTTGCCGCGCAGAAGCTCGCACGAATCCGGATTCTTCTTCTGCGGCATCAACGACGACCCCGTGCAGAACGTGTCGGGCAATTCGATGAACTTAAACTCCGCGCTGCTCCACAAAATCAAATCCTCCGCGATGCGCGACGCATGCACGCCAAACAGCGCGCACGCATGGGCAAACTCGATGAACGTGTCGCGGTCCGCCACGGTATCCATGGAGTTCTGCGTCACGCGCGGCCTGCCCTTCGCATCGACGAACCCGAGCTGCACCGCCGTGAACTCACGGTCGATCGGCAGCGTCGTTCCCGCGATCGCGCCCGAGCCGAGCGGACACCAATTGGCATGATCCGCCACCACCATGAAACGCTCGCGGTCGCGCTGCAGCATTTCGAGATACGCGAACAAATGATGCGCCAGCCACACCGGCTGCGCGCGTTGCAGATGCGTATAGCCCGGGATGAGCACGTCGCCGTTCTCCTCGGCGAGTTTCAGAATGGCCCGTTGCGCCAGCACGATCTTTTCGCCGAGCGCCGCGCACGCGTATTTGAAAAACAACCGCATGTCCGTCGCCACCTGGTCATTCCGGCTGCGCGCCGTGTGCAGCTTCGCCGCCTCCGGCACGCGCTTCGTCAGCGCCTGCTCGATGTTCATGTGCACGTCTTCGAGCTTCGTGTCCCACGTGAACTTGCCCGCCTCGATTTCCTTCTGGATCGCGTCGAGCCCGCGGTGAATCGCGTCGCGCTCCTTCGCCGTGATGATCCCCACATGCGCCAGCATCGCCGAGTGCGCCTTGCTGCCCTGGATGTCGAAGAGCGCCAGTCGGCGGTCGAACGACACAGACTCGCTGAACGTGAGCATGAGTTCGGCGGGACCGGCGCTGAAGCGTCCGCCCCAGGTGACATGAGAGGGTTTGGCCATACGACCTGCGAACACACGCCCTCCCGCCCCGCCGCGCAACGCGAAAACCGCACATCCTCCGTCGCACAAACGTCACCCGCGAAACAGCAGTTGCCGCCCTCTCTGCCACGCCCACAGTCGCGCCATGTGTTTCCGCGCGCTAGCCCTCGGCGCCCTCCTCTCACTTTTCCTCACCTCGCGCACCCTCGCAGGCCCTTACGATCAAGTCATCGTCCCGCCCGCCAAAACCTCGATCTACATCGGCAACGTCACGCTCACGCCCGGCGTCCTGAAACGCGAAAACGCCACCTACACCACGAGCTACCACTGCAAAGTTTTCCCTTACTTCTTCTACAACGAGAACGGCCGGCTCACGATCGACATCACCGACGAACAACTCGCCCGCCTCGAAAAAGGCGAGCGCGTCGAATTCAAAGGCACCGCCAAAAACACCGACGGCGAAGACCGTCGCATCGAAGGCCACGCCACACCGAACTCCCCCGGCTCCCTCGAAGGCAAACTCAAGGTCCGCATCTTCGTCACCAAGAAGATCGAGCTGATCTTCAACAGCAGCTATCGCTTCTCCGACGAAGTCGCGACGCCAGCGCCTCCATCACCGACTGCTCACGCGGCCCAGTGAAACGTCACCGGCTTCTGCACCGATGGATGCAGACTGACCGACACCGGGCACCGCTCGGCCACGCCTTCTAAAAATCCTTCGGCAAACGCGCTCTTCGGCAACGGCATCCAGAGCGTTACCGCCAGCCGCACGATCCGCCGTGGCGCATCCGCCGACATTTCCTTGGTCACTTCGAAACGCGTCCCCGTCAGCTCCACGCCCTGCTTCCGCGCCGCGATCGCCATCGTCGTCACGATGCACGTGCCCAGTGAAGTCGCCGTCAGATCGGTCGGCGAAAACGCCTCGCCGCGCCCCTGATTGTCCTTGGGCGCATCCGTGTTGAGCACATTGCCCGAAGGTCCGTGGATGGCCACGGAGTGGAGATCGCCCTGATATTCGCCGGTGATTTTGACCATGATAGAAACGAAGCGCGCCCGATGCCCGGGCGCAGAAAGAAAAATGGCGCGGTGGAGGTGACTCGAACACCCGACCAGCGGTTTAGAAAACCGCTGCTCTATCCAGCTGAGCTACCACCGCGTTGCATGGGTTAGTAAGGCCGCCGGAGGATGGCTCAAGGGGGAAAACCAGCTTCGGGGAAACTTTCAAAAACACCGCTTGACTTGAAATCCTCCGTTTCTACCGTCCGCCCTCTTTCCCCTCACGGGGTGGTAGCTCAGCTGGTTAGAGCGTCTGCCTGTCACGCAGAAGGTCGCGGG
>CBINDC010000025.1:0-38741 GCA_966249325.1 uncultured Nibricoccus sp.
GAGGACTGAAAATCCTCGTGTCCTCGGTTCGATTCCGAGTCTTGGCACCACTTTCAAAACCCGTTTCGCCCGACAGCGAAACGGGTTTCTTTTTAGCGCCTCTGTTTCAACTCGTTTCACGCAAGCAGTGCGCATGCACACTCGCTTAAATTCCAAGGTCATCCACCGCGGAATCCACATCATGGGTTCTGTCGTCGGACTTTTCTCCCCATTCCTCGTACATGAATCGATTCTGTTCGTGGCAGGAGTCGTAAGCGTCCCGTCCTACTTTCTTCGCCGCCCATTAACTGCAGACGAGATGAGCAACATTCCACGCTGGTGGTTCACGTGGCAGCAGTTCACTATTTTCGCGTTACTACCGCTTACCGTAATCATTTTGGCTCTACCGTATGGCGGCGCACCTTGGTACTATCAAATAACCGCACTCGTTCTGCTACTTACGTCCTGCGCTATGTTACTAGACGATAAGTCAGGTGAGCGGAAAAATCCGCTGTAACGCGGTCAGTCGCGGCCATCCGCCGGACATAGGTCAGCTTTCTGATCCGAACGCGGCATCACGTCGCATCCAGCAAGCAAATCACGCATCTCCACCGTCGTCCGAAACCGCACCGGCGGTTGCTTCAACTCCAGGATATCGCCCTCGCGCACCGGCCATCCTTCATCCCGCCCATCCACCAGCACCTCGTGCGCTTGCAGCACACCCGCCGCCATCACCAGACAGAGATGATCGGCCGACGGTAGCGGCTGAGCCGCACAAACTTCACGCAGTTCACGAGCTTGCTCCGCTACACCGCCAGCTGTCACTCCAGCACGTGCAACGTCTCGTGCCGCAGCCCCGCCAGATCGTACTCGTCGAACTTCCCAAACAACGGCGGACCCCGCCAACTCAGCCGCATTATTTGCCCTCCGCTCCCCCTGTTGCAGCGCGCGCATAAGACTGCCTGCACTCTGCGTCAGCCCGCCCTCGCGAGGTCACTTCCCCGTATCTTACAGCGTCACCGATTCGCGTATGAATATTCCCTTCAAAAACGCGGCTATGCGCATGATCAACGGAAGCCTCTTCCTCCTAAGCTGCTTCCTCGCCGGCACCGGTTGGCTCCTTGCCGAACGTCTCCCCCATGGCAGACAGGGCGGCGCGCGACTCAGTTTCATCGGCCTTAGCCGCCACGACTGGGCCGAATGGCACAACATCGCCGCCTGGACCGCCGCCGCATTTCTTGCGCTTCACCTCCTCATGAACTGGCAATGGCTCGTCGTCATCGCCTCCTCCCGCAGAAACTGGCGCCTCTGGACCGGCCTGCTCGCCGGGCTTGCCATCGTAGCCGCCTTCGTCGCCCTACCGCTCGGCACCGGGTGAACGCGCACAATCCTGCCCCGGTCCGTCCGTAGGTATCCTGATTTTGGGCACAACCGACAGCACACGCCCTGCGCCCCTCGTCCCCGCCAGCGCCACCGCCTCCAGCCATCGTCCGCGCAACTCCGTCGTCGTCTTATATCTCACCGGCGGTTGCCGCAACACCAGCCCCTCGCCCTCGCGCACCAACCAGCCCCAGCCCACCGGCACCTCGTGCACCTCGACGATCTCCCGCTCCGTCACGAGGTACAGATGATCCGCCGCGTGATACCGGCTGAGCCGCGCAAACTTCACGCAGTGCGTGAGCTTGCTCTGCAACACCGCCAGCTCCCGCTCCAGCGCGTGCAATGTCTCATGTCGCAGCCCCGCCAGGTCGTATTCGTCAAACTCCGCGAACAACGACACGCCCCGCCGCAAATCCGGCCTATGCACCGCAATCATCGCGCGCAGTTCGCCCACGCGCGCCGCCAGCTCCACACTCCGGATACGCACCGCCGCCTCGTCCGCATGATCGCGAATCAGATCCGCCCGGCACTGCTTGCACTCAAAAAGCGCCACCACCCCGGCCTCGCCCAACGGATCGCGCGACAGCGCCGCCACATCCGCCCGATACCCGCTCTTCGGAACCCGTACCTCATAGCCCGCGACCGGCAGCCCATGCTCCAGCGCCCACTGAAACGCCAGCCGCTTCAGCTCTCGATGCGCCTGCGTTTCGCCGTTCGTCATGACTCCGTTTTCTTCTCCCTCGTTTGAATCGCACCCGCCTCCCCACGCACGCTCAAACACGCCCCGCCCCACAGATTTCATTTCCCCGCTCGCACTTCCGCCCTCTCCCGCTTTCTTGCCAGCCTCTCCGATGCCCGGGCCAAAAAAGAAAACGTCCACCTCACCGCGCGCCCGCCGTCCAGCCGCGCCATCACCCGCCGCAAAACCCGCGCCCACCCGGCTCCGCTCCGCGCAACCCCGCGCCCTCGTCCTCATCGACAACCACCCCCTTCAACGCGCCGCCTGGGCCGAATTCCACACCGCCCGCAAACGCCACGAAAAAGCCGCCCGCGATCTCCACCGCCACGAAGAGATCGACCGCCCCGCCTACGACACCTGGCTCCACCGCACCTTCCCCGTCTGGGTCACCACCCTCCGCGACCTCTACGCCGAGGTGTCCCGCAAAAACCATCAGGTCCAGACCGTCATCTGGATGGCCGAGATGACCGGCCGCTCCCTCAAAAAACTCTGGCGCGAACAAAAAGAATACGAAGCCAACCCCGAAGCCGACGAACCCGACGACTCCGCCAAGTCCGAAAACTCCGCCAACACTGGCGACCCAGACAACGCCTCACGCAACACCGACAACGACGACTTCGACAACGATTTCTTCAACGACGACTCCCGCCGCTCCGACAAATCGTCCCGCTCTTCTTCGCACAGGTCGTCCGCTCCCCCTCCGACCCCATCCGCCAAAGACATCTACCGCCGCCTCGTCCAACATCTCCACCCCGACCGCGGCGGTGACTGGACGCCCGCCCGTCAACGGCTCTGGCACGAAGTCCAGCAAGCCTGGGCCGCCGGCGATGCCGACTGGCTCGCCCGCCTCGAAGTCGAATGGGAAACCGCCAACGAAGTCCTCGGCCCCGATTCCCCCGTCAGCCGTCTCCGCCGCGCCATTACCGAACTCATCGCCGCCCGCCGCGACCTCGAACGCAAACTCCGCGACTACCGCCGCTCCCCGCACTGGCGCTTCACCCTCTCCGAAAAATCCCGCCACCTCCTCCACGCCCGCACCTACGCCAACTTCCGCCACGACGTCGAAATCCTCCAACAACAACTCAACCACCTCAACCGCACCATCGCCGCCTGGGAAAAAGACGACCGCCCCCGCCGCCACACCCACGCCCGCAAAAGAAGTTTCTAGCCTCTCCGTCTCCGATGGAGGCGCGACGCCCCCGTCGCGCAAACGCTCATCCCGCTTTCCTCCCCAACCTCGCGCAACTCACCGCATAGCCTCGTCTCTTCGCGTCTTAGCGTCTTCGCGCTTAAATCCGACTCCGATTCCTCCTCATCAAACCCCGGAGCGCGCAACCTCCTTGGCCTTCACGTCACTCCCCGCTTACCTCGCTCCTCTGAAAACTCCGCCGTCAAAGCCCAAAATCAAAAACCACACCACCGGGGAACTTCACCCGCGCAACCTCCACCGCGCGCCCTACGACTTCCCGCGCCTCACCACCGCGCTCCCCGACCTCGCCCGCTTCGTCCAGCCGCATCCACTCGCCGGAGACACCATCGACTTCGCCGACCCCGCCGCCGTCCTCGCGCTCAACCGCGCCCTCCTCAAACTCCATTACAGCATCGCCCACTGGGATCTCCCGCCCGGCTTCCTCTGCCCGCCCGTCCCCAGCCGCGTCGACTACCTCCACCACCTCTCCGACCTCCTCGCCGCCGACACCGCGAACAACGCCATCCCACGCGGCCCCGCCGTCCGCGCGCTCGACCTCGGCACCGGCGCCAACGCCATCTACGCCCTCCTCGCCGCCAGTGTCTTCGGCTGGCGCGTCACCGGCACCGACATCGACCCCGCATCCATAAACTGGGCACGCCAGCTCGCCGCCTCCAATCCCCCGCTCACCCCGCTCCTCGACTTCCGCCTCCAGCCCGACCCTTCCGCACTCTTCGCCAACATCGCCACCGCGTCCGACTCCTTCGCCGTCTCCCTCTGCAACCCGCCCTTCCACGCCTCGGCAGCCGAGGCCGCCGCCGGCACCCTCCGTAAAATCCGCAACCTCGGCTCCCCCGCCGCGCGCAGCTCCGCCAAATTCGCGCTCAACTTCGGCGGACGCGCCAACGAGCTCTGGTGCCCCGGCGGCGAAGCCGCCTTCATCCGCCGCATGATCGCCGAAAGCGCCACCCGCCCCGCACTCTGCGTCTGGTTCACCACCCTCGTCTCCAAACGCGCCAGCCTCCCGCTTCTCGAACGCGATCTCCTCCGCGCCCGCGCCACCGACGTCCGCATCATCCCCATGTTCGCCGGCCAAAAACAAAGCCGCCTCCTCGCCTGGACCTTCCTCGCTCCTGCCGAGCGCCGCCAGCACCTCACTCCGAGGTAGGGCGCGTTGTCCCTAACGCGCCGGTTCGACTCCCCCCTCCGCAATTCCTTCTCCGCACTGGCAACCTCCGCCTCTTTCGCGCATCTCACTGCCGTGCGAATCCTCCGCGCCCTGCTCATCCTTGCTCTGCTCGCCGCGCCCGCGCGCGCGTCGCTCAGCTCGCTGATGCTCTTCACCGGCACGCTTCGCGGAGAAACCAACCTCACCGGCCTGCCCCCGCTCACCTGGATTTTCTCCGCCGCCCCCGCCGCCGAAAATCGCAAAACCGCCCTCCTCGCTCTCAAGGCCGCCGGCCTCGATCTCCGCGCCCGCCTCGCACTCGACCAATCCTCCGGAGCCCTCACCTGGCACATCGACGACGCCCGCCTCCACCTCGCGCCCCTCGCACCTCACGCTGCGCCTTCGCTTTCCACCATCACCTTCTCCGGCGAACTCCGCCTCTCCGGCTCAGGCACCATCATCAACAATCGCCCACACGGCCGCCTCGCCATCTCCTGCGTCAACGCCTCCGCCTCCGACGCTATCGCAGGCTGGACCCTCACCGGCATCGACTTCTCCGGCGAATTTTCGCTCGGCGAAAACCTCGCCATCGCCAGCGCCACGCCCGCCACACTCCGTATCCAGACCATCGCCACATCCCGTTTCGGCGCGCGCAACTTCTCCGCCTCCGGCCACCTCCTCAACACCTCCCGCGCCTCCATCTCTCACGCCAAAGTCGAGATCGCCGGCGGCGAGGTCGAGACACTCGAACCTTTCACCGTTCCCCTCTCGCCGCCATCGATCGCCGCCCTCATCCAGATCCGCCGCGTCGGCCTCCAGGACTTCATCGCCCTTCTTCCTTCCGGCCTCGCCGACGCCCGCGGCAAACTCAACGGCGAACTCCGCCTCACGTGGAACGAAATCGAGGGCATCCAGCTCGGCATCGGCACCCTCGCCCTCGACGAAATCGAACCCACCGTCATCCGCCTCGCCTCCTCGCCCGGCTTCCTCACCGGCAACATGCCCGCCCGCCTCGAACTCCTCCCCGGCTTTCTCGGGAAAATTTTCTCCGTCAGAAACCCCAGTTACCCCGATCTCCAAAAAATCGAACTCGGCCGCACCGAGCTCGAGGTGAGCGCCCTCCGCATCCAGCTGAGCCCCGACGGCGACGCCCGCCACCGCACCGCCCACGCCGAAATCGACGCCCGCCCCCTGCAGCCCGGCAGCGTCATCAAACGCGTCACCTTCGACATCAATGTCACCGGCCCCCTCACCTCGCTTTTCCGTCTCGGTTTCAACCACCCCTTCAACATCACCGTTCGCTGACACGTCTCCTCATTGCGGGGAAACTTTCGTTGCCTCCGCATTTCTCACTAAAAACACTCCTCCCATGCTCCGCCGCATCCTACTCCTCGGCTCCAGCGCCATCCTCCTCCCCGGCTGCATCTACGTCAAAATGGCGCCCGTCGAAGTCCGCGCCACCGTCGACGTAAACGTCAAAACCTCCCTCGACGACTTCTTCGGCGAGCTCGATAAAAAATCCTCCACCATCAACACCCCCGACGCCAAATGAACACGCCCTTCCTCCGCCTCCTCGCCCTCACCGTCGCGCTGTTCCTCGGCACCGCCGCCACCGTCGCGCACGCCCAGGATCTCGGCGCCATCCGCGCCCGCATGGAAAAACGCCTTCCTCAAGTCGACGCCCTCAAGAGCCAGGGCGCCCTCGGCGAAAACAACCGCGGCCTCCTCGAAGTCCGCGCCGCCGCCGAAAACGCCGACACCATCGCCGCCGCTGAAAACGCCGACCGCTCCACCGTTTACGCCGCCCTCGCGAAACAAACCGGCTCCTCCGCCGAGCTCGTCGGCAAGACCCGCGCCCGCCAGATCGCCGCCAACTCCGCCGCCGGCGTCTGGCTCCAGCGCGACTCCGGCGAATGGTACAAGAAATAATCTTGGGAGCGCCGACGTCCCCGTCGGCATCCGCCTCCTGCGCCGGGAGCGCCGGCCGCTGGCCGGCATTCTTCTCCACCTCTTTCTTCATGAAGCCCAACATCACGCTCGCCGAGACCAGGACGCCCAACGGCGCCCGCATGACCCTGGTCGAGCACGACGGCCACTTCTGCATCCGCGTCAACGGCCAGCAACTCATGCACTCCGCCGTCACCACCTCCGAGGTCGAGCTCGGCGAAGTCGGCTGCGAAAACCTCGGCTCCAAAAAATCCGCCCCGCGGATACTGATCGGCGGACTCGGCCTCGGCTTCACCCTCAAGGCCGTCCTCGCCTCCACCGGCCCGTCCGCCGTCGTCCACGTCGCCGAACTCTTCCCTGAGATCGTCGCGTGGAACCGCACACACCTTCACGCGCTCAACGGCAAGCTCCTCGACGATCCGCGCGTCACTGTCCTCACCGAGGACGTCCGCGCCATCCTCCGCCGCTCCGAGAAAACGCCGTACGACGCCATCCTCCTCGACATCGACAACGGCACCACCGCGATGGTCAGCGACGACAACTACGACCTCTACAGCCCGCGCGGCATCCAGCACATCGCCGCCGCGCTAAAACCCTCCGGCCGCGCCGCCATCTGGTCCGCCTCCCCCGACGCCCCGCTCGCCGAACGCCTGAAAAAAGCCGGCCTCACCGTGAAGCCCCTCGCTTCCCGCGTCCACGCCACCGCCCGCCGCAGCGCCTACATGATCTACCTCGCCGACAAACTCCCGACCGCTGCTCCCGCTCGCCGTTAATCGCATTCGACTACCGCTGCCTTCCATCGATGAAACCGGCCTTCGTTCTTCACTCGCCCGAAACGCAGACGGAGTACTCGATCTTCATCGAAGAACCTTCCCCAAAAGAACCCGGCCCCTGGCCCGTCGTGCTCTTCATGGACGGCGACGATCAATTCAATCCCGCTGTCGCCGCGTATCGCTCGCTCCGCAAAACCGGCGAAATCCCGCCGCTCCTCCTCGCCGGCGTCGGCTACGGCGCGAGCTACTCCAAACCCGCCAACAAACGCGGCCGCGACTACACGCCCACGCCTCACCCCGACGAACCCGCCAGCGGCGGCGCTCCCGCGTTCACCCGGTTCCTCACCCGCACACTCCTCCCAGATCTCGCCCAGCGGTATCCGCTCTCCGGCGACACTCGCGCCATCGCAGGCCATTCCCTCGGCTCGCTCCTCGCGCTCCACGCGCTCTTCGAAGAGCCCGCGTTTTTCACCCACTTTCTAATCAGCGCCCCGTCGATCTGGTGGGACAACCGCAGCATCCTCGCCATCGCCTCCGACCGCCACGCGCGTAATTCCGACCTCCCCGCGCGAGTCTTCCTCAGCGTCGGCGAGGAAGACACCGCCTCGATGACCGGCGACCTCACCCTCCTCGAACGGCAGCTCCGACAAAAGCCCTTCACCCGCCTCGATGTCGTCACGCAGCGCTTCCTCCGGCGCGACCACTTCAACGTCCTGCCCGACGCCTTCCGCGCCGGCCTTCTCGCCCTCTTCGGCTCCCTCGCCACGCCTCACTCATGACCGAGCACGTCTCGCCAGAAACTCCCGGCGCAGACATGCGCGCCCGCACCCCGGACATGTTCCTCGCGCTCGCTGTCCTCGCCTTCACCGCCGTCATCTTCTGGCCCCCCGTCCGCTGGCTCGCCTCGCAAACCTTCGCCCGCGAACAGCTCAAGCAGTCCTTCATCCTCGTCGTCCTCGCCGGCCTCTGGATCGCCTTCGAAAAACGCCGCACCCTCCGCCTCCGTCTCGAATTCTCCAACACCGCCATCGCCTGGCTCCTCGCCGCCTACGCCCTCGCCGGCGGCGCCCTCCTCCTCAAAACGCCCTTCCTCATCCTCGCCGGCCTCGTCGCCGCTGCCGGTGGCGTCGTCAACTACCTCTTCGGTGCGCAAGCCTTCCGCCGCACCCTCCCGCTGCTCACCGTATTCGCGGTTCTGATTCTCTGCGTCCTGCTCTTCCCCGTGCTCGACTGGCCCCTCCGCCAGATGGCCGGCGTCGAATCCGCCCGCTTCTTAAAATCCATCGGCCTCGCCTCCCAACTCGCCATCCAGCAAGACCCCGACATCCGCCTGCTTCTCCTCACGCCTTCGCAAACTTTCATCGTCGCCACCGAGTGCAACGGCTTCGGCCTGATCACCTCCAGCCTCCTCCTCGGCCTCATCCGCCTGCTCTATTGCCGCGCCGCCTGGGGCTGGTTCGTCACGCTGCTCCCGCTCTGCGTCCTCGTCGCCTTCGTTTTCAATTTCCTGCGCATCGCCGTCATCGTGCTCCTCGCCCCACGCTTCCCTGCTCACTACGACGTGCTCCACGAGATCGCCGGCCTCGTCGCCCTCTATTCCGGCCTCGGCGTCGTCTGGCTCCTCACCGGGTCAGGCAAATCCGCCTGACCCTCCACGCCCAACCCGGACCGCTTTCTCAACGCACCCCGTCGCCCGGCACCAGCGTCTCCACTTCATGCAACAGCTGCTCCGCGCGAAACGGTTTCTCCAGATGATGCACGTCTTCCATCCCCCGATTCGTGCAATTCTCCGCCGCCCATCCGCCATAGCCTGAAATCAACAACGCCGGCAGCCCCGGCGTTTTCTCCCGCATATAGTCGATCACGTCGCACCCATCCGCCCCGGGAAGCTGGAAGTCCGAGATCACCGCCGAAAACCCAAACGGATCGAGCGTCTTCACGTCGTCCAGGCGGCCCGCCACGGCCACCTCGTAACCGGCATTTGAGAGCACCGTCCGCACCAGCGGCCCGATAAACTCGTCGTCCTCCACCAATAGAATACGTGGTTTCATAAGGGGTAATAGCGGCCACTTCTCGCTCTCACTTTACCGTTTCTTTATGCCGCTTTTTCATCGGTACGCACAGACTGCGCTTTGTCGAACGATCCGGTTATTTCGAGCATCCATCGTCCGTCCTGCTTCACAGCGCGAAATCCAGCCAATTGTTAATCAACTCCTCGCTCGCCCCTGACCGCTGCCGCCATAGTTTCTCCGTGTCTTCCCCGCTCTGGCTCCCGCCTGCACGCCACTCCGTGAGCTTCCACCCCACCCCCATGCCTCTAGCGCAACTCCGTCCCGCCTCGTCAATGCGCCACATCCGCGCCTCCCGCGCATCAACCAGCCGCTTACGGAATCCCTCGTCCTTCACTGAACCGCACACGGTTTTGTGACGTTCCATAAGTGAGCATGTCCCTCGCCTCACTCGCACCCTCGCGCGTGTTGTTCGCGTGCATCCTGCCGGCTCTCGCCTGCAGCCACGGCTTTGCCGCAGCTCTCACCGTCGGCATCGAAATCAATAACGAGCCCCTCTCCTTCATCGCCGCCGACGGCCGCCCCGCCGGTTTCGCCGTCGATCTCGTCGAGGCCGCTGCCTCCCAATCCGGCCTCACCGTCACGCCCGTCGCTGGCCCGTGGGACGACATCTTCACCCGCTTCAAAGCCGGCGAAATCGACGCCCTCGCCAGCCTCGTTTACAGCCAGGAGCGCGATCAGTTCATCGATTTCTCCGTCACCCACCTCACGCTCCACGGCAGCCTCTTCGTCCGAAAAAACGGCCCCGCCCCGCGGACACTCGAAGACCTCCGCACCCTGCGCATCGCCACGCCCCCGCGCGGCTTCACCCACGAATACCTCGTCGCGCACGGACTCTCCGCCAACCTCGTCTTCGCCCCTTCGCTCGCCGATGCCCTGCAAATGCTCGACCAGGGCAAATGCGATGCCTTCGCCGCCACCGGCCTCATCGCCAGCCACTTCATCCGCCAGCGCGGTTTCCAAAACATCGAGCAAAGCCCCCTCGTCCTCCCCGGCTTCTCCTACCGGCTCCACATGGGCGTGCGCGCCGGCGACTCCGACCGCCTCGCGCTCCTCAACGAAGGTCTCGCCCGGATACGCGCCAACGGCACCTACGACCGCATCTATGAAAAATGGATCGGCCCCATCGAACGAGAACCTCTCCGCCCCGCCGATATCCTGCCTTACCTGATCCCCGCCCTCGCACTCATCGCCCTCATTACCACCGCTCTCCTCTGGCAGCGCCGCACCCTCAATAAACTCGCACGTCAGACCGAGGCCGTCCTCCAGAGCGAACAACGCCTCACCCTCGTCCTCGAGGGCAGCGAAGACGCCTTCTGGGACTGGGACCTCCGCACCGGCCGCGTCGAACGCAGCGAACGCTGGGCCGCCATGATCGGCTACACCCTCGGCGAAATCGATCCCACCCAGGAGGGCGGTCTCGCCCTCCTCCATCCCGAAGACCGCAGCGTCTTCGATCTCTACCGCTCCCGCCTTCTTTCCGCCACCACCGGCCGCCACGACATCGAGTACCGCATGAAGACAAAGTCCGGCGACTGGCGCTGGATGCTCGAACGCGGCAAAGTCGTCGCCTGCGCCCCCGACGGCACGCCGCTCCGCATCGCCGGCACCCGCGCCGACATCACCGACTTAAAAAACGCCCGCGACGAACTCATCCGCCAGGAGGCCCGCTTTCGTTTCATCTATCAACACGTCCCCGTCGGCATCTCCTGGCTCAGTCCCCAGGAAGCGGATACACGCCTCGTCAACCCCGCCCACGAACGCATCACCGGCGTCTCCGCCGCCCGCTCCCGCGTTACCGCCAACTACCTCGAAGCCACCCACCCCGACGACCGCCCCCGCCAGCACTTTCTCCAAGCCCGCCTCGACCGCGGCGAGATCGACAACTTCTCGATGGAGAAACGCTACGTTCACCCCAGCGGCCAGGTCGTCTGGGCCCTCATCACCGTCCACCGTTACCACGACCCCGTCACCCACGAGGCCCAGACCGTCACCACCCTCGTCGACATCTCCAGCCTCAAACGCGCCGAGGAGGAACGCCGCACTCTCCACCTCAAAATCCTCGATACGCAAAAACTCGAAAGCCTCGGCGTCCTCGCCGGCGGCATCGCCCACGACTTCAACAACCTCCTCACCGTCATCCTCGCCAACGCCAGCTTCATCCGCATCGAGGAAACCGGCGCCGCCTCCCGCGAACCGCTCGAACACATCGAAAACGCCGCCCGCCGCGCCGCCGATCTCTGCCGCCAGATGCTCGCCTATGCCGGCAAAGGCAGCTTCCTCGTCGAACGCATCGACCTCAACCAGCTCATCCAAAGCACCGCCCAGCTCCTGCAGATTTCCATCAGCAAAAAGGCCCGCCTCATCCTCCACCTGGCCGCCGATCTTCCCGCCGTCGAGGGCGACAGCTCCCAGCTCCAGCAGGTCGTGATGAATCTCGTCATCAACGCCTCCGACGCACTCGGCGAAAACCCCGGCGAGATCCGCCTCCGCACCTGGCGCGGACTCCCCGAGCCGCTTCCCGGCACCGTCGTCCACGCCTTCGACACCACGCCCGGCGAATGCGCCTGTCTGGAAATTTCCGATACCGGCAAAGGCATGGACGCCGCCACCCTCACCCGCATCTTCGATCCCTTCTTCACCACCAAGTTCACCGGCCGCGGCCTCGGCCTCGCCGCCGTTCTCGGCATCATCCGCGCCTGCCGCGGCACCCTCACCGTTCAAAGCCAGCCTGGCCACGGCACCACCTTCCGCATCCATCTTCCCGCGCTCGCCGCCGCCCATCCGTCCGCCCCCGTCCACTCCGCACACCCGATCGCCGAAAAACCCGCCGCTTCCCTCGGCACCATCCTCATCGCGGACGACGAACCCGCCGTCCTCAAAACGTTCGACGCCCAGCTCCGTCGAAATGGCTACGAAACCGTTCTCGCCGCCGATGGCCACGAAGCTGTCCGACACTTCCGCTCCACGCCGCAAGGCTTCGCCGCCATCCTCCTCGATCTCACCATGCCCGGGCTCGATGGTGCCGAAGTCCTCCGCGAAATCCGCGCACTCAACCCCCGCGCCAGCGTCCTCGTCATGAGCGGCTTCAGCGAAAAAGACGTCCTCGACCGCCTCTCCGGCCTCGGCCCCGTCTCCATCCTTCAAAAACCCTTCACCCTCGAAACGCTCCTGGACCGCCTCCGCGAAGTCACCGCCTCTCCGAGGTAGGGCGGGGTAGCCTTAACCCCGCCGGTTCGAGATCCCCCGCCCCCTCACCCCAGCGCCCACCCCACCGCCGCCACATCCACCGCGATGTCGCGCTTGTTCGCTTCCAGCTCCTGAGCCAGCGGCCTTTTTCCTTCCTCCACCACCGGCCGGTAATCCAGCCCCTTAAGCGCCGCCAGCCGCCAGTAACAGGGATTCACATACGCCCGGTGAAACAACTCCACCACCCGCGTCCCCGCCTCGCAAAAAACCAGATTCGCCAGCCCGGCCCCATGCGCCGCCACAATCTCCCGCGCCCCGCGAAACGCCCCGATCTGCTCCGCCCACGTCATCTCCTCGAGAAACACCTGCTTAAACCCGCGCCCCTCCAGCATCGCCCACAACGCCTCCTCGTTCGTCACCCGCCGCCGTTTCGCCCGCGCCCGCGAAACATAAATCCGCTCCCCCGCCGCACTCGCACCCGCCGCGCCTACCGTCGCGCCAAATTCCTCCACCAGCCTCACCGCCTCCGGCACCGGCCACCCCGCCGGCCCGCACAGACTCGGCACGATCAACTCCTCGCACTGCAGATGATGATCGCGCCTGACCGCGATCACCTTCCCGCCAAATCCGCTCCTCCCCAGCGCCTCCACCGCAAATCGCTCCCGCACATTCGCGATGATCGCATCGCAACCGCGGAGATCAGCCGCCAGCAGCCGCGGCAGTTCCTCCAGCAGCCAGTGACCGTACCCCACGCCTTGCGTCGTCGCGACTACCGCCGTCCGACCGGACACCGTCTCCGGTTTCCGGATGCGCGGGTACGTCAGCAGCCAGTGTTCTTCGAACCGTTTCCCAAAATCCTCCGACACATCCCGCGCGATGCTCCGTCCATCCGGCGACAGCACAATCCCCGATCCAAACACCCGCCCGCCCGGCAGCCGCGCCCAAAACCCTTTCTCCACAATCACGCTCGCCTGCGTCCGCAAATAAGCCCGCATCTCCTCCGTCGCATGCACAGGCAGCGCGTACTCGACGCGTCCACCCGCGCCCGCCCCCGCCGCCATCGCTCCGCCAAAACGCGACACGATCGCCTCCAGTCGCTCGCACACCGCCGGCGGATTCAACCACGCGCCCATCAGCCGCTCCGGAATCCCAACTCGTTGAGTTCACCGAGGTGAAACGGCGCGCTCGCCAGCACCTCCTCCAGCTTCCCAAACGCCTCCGCCAGCGTCGGAGCATCGTAAAGCTCCACGGCATCCTGCCCGTCGTGAACGATCACCGACCACGCTGTCGCCCCGTCCTTGCCCGCGACTTCGTGCAAAAAACCGTAGAGATAATTTCCCGGCAGCCCCGGATGCGGTCCGCCTCCCGGCACGAGAAAAAGCGTGTGTACCGGATCGTGAATCACCGGCGCCGGACCCGGTCCGTGGTGTTTGCGATGATGTATCGGCTTGCCGGGCACACTCACGCGATACGCTTCCGCCTTCGCCCGCTGCGCCGGATTCAGCGACTGCACATACCGTTCGAAAATCGCCGCGTTCGCCTCCAGCTCCGTGTCCGCGATCCGCCCCGCCGCAAAATCCCCCAGATTGCCCGCGTGAAAAACCGCCCGCCCGCCCAGCGAACGCGCCGACACGTAGCCGTCCTTGTGATCCGCGTCGCCATAAACCTGATGCGACGCCTGCAATCGCTTCAGCGCGTCCTGATAAGCCGGCGTGTGCGGCACCGCCCCGACAGGGCTGAGTTCAATTTTATCGAGAACCGCTGCGTCGAACTGGGCATTGGGGTCTTGGGGCATGGCTTCACCAAGTAGCCGCTCGCCCCGCGCACGACCAGATCGTTCTCTTGGCAAACTCTGCGCACTTCTTGACCCCTCGCCCGCCTCCCGGCACTTCGAACCGATCATGGATCTTCCCGAAGACGAACTGACCTTCCTCCGCGACCTCGTGAAACTCTCACGCCAGAAAATCGTCCGCGTGCAGTGGATCGACCGCGACGGCACCACCCGCGTCACCCCGCTCAGCCAGACCGAAAACGCCCGCCTCAAAGAAATCGCCGCCCGCCTCGGCACCAATCCCGGCGAAATCCTCCGCCAGGCCGCCCATATCCCGGTGCCCAAATACACCGCAAAAAAATCGCCGCCATCCGAAGAGGGCGGCGACCGTACGGCCTGAAGCGAAAACGCCCGCCGTCTCACCAGCGGTCGTAACGCGCACGTCCGTAGTGATCGTGCAGCCGGCCCGAATATTCCTCGTCCACTACCCGCTTCGGATCGTAGGCCGGGCTTCCTTTGATCGCGTCCCGGCTGAGGTCCACAAACACGTTCGACCCCTTCCAGCTCACGTCGGAAATCCACAACGGAGCGATGACCACTTTTTTCCCGGGCAGCCAGTTGCCAGTGTCGATCACCAGATAGCGGATTTCCCACGTACGATCTTCGATGAGAAAATCTTCCACGTGGCCGATCTCGCCATCCCTCGCCTCGATGTGATGCCCGATGATCGCGTTCACATTGCGAAGATGCGGATCGTGATGTTCAGGTCCCGCCGCCGCCTCGGCATCGAGAGCCATCGTCCGCTCCGCATCGGCCGCAACCGCGGCGGCACTGGGCATCGCGCCCATCGGTCCCGCAAAGGCCAGCGCGGTGAACACCGGGTCCGACCAATAATAGGGCCACCCGTAGTGATCGCTTAACGTCGCCTCGTGCTGCCGCGACACCGGTTTGTCTGTATCGATGCCGGGGCTGTTCTTCACCTGTTCTTTCGTCAGGGAAACCGGCAGCACTTTATGCTCCCAGTCCGGGACATCCACCGCCAGGGGCGAAATCAAAACCTTCCGGCTCAACAACCAGCTTCCCGTTTCCACCACGAAATAACGGATGTTCCATTGCTGGTCGTCGAAGTAGAGGTCTTTGACGTGTCCGATCGTACCATCGCGCGCCAGCAGTTCATGACGCTCCAGTGTTTTTGCATTTCTTAACATGATGAGTCCCAGGTTGAGGGTTGGTCACGAAGGCGCCGGGGATGACGCGCTCTATTAAGTCAGAAGAAAAACCGCTCCGCCCCTTTCTCAACCGGGCCGCAGCGTTATTAGCTGGGAGATTGCGCGGTACCTCTCACCGGAAAAATCCCCGGTCATCGCGAACCGCGTATTTTGCGCGGGACCGATTCGCTACCAGCAGGTCCAGCCCGTCCAGTTGCGTTAATCGCAACCTCGGCAGACTAGTGCTTCAAACTCAACGCACCGCATTCTATGAAAACCAACGAACTTCCTATTCTCTACGTGAAAACCGGCTGCCCCTATTGCACCGACGCGGTGAAATTTCTCGGCGAACACGGCGTTGGATTCCGCCAGGTAAACGTCACTGAAGATAAAACCGCCTTTGACGAAATGCAGAAAAAATCCGGCCAGACCAAAGCGCCGACTCTCGACTGGAACGGAAAAATCCTCGCCGACTTCGGCATCGAGGAACTCGTCCCCTTTCTTCAGTCGCGTAATGTGAAACTCGAAGACAGCTGAGGCGGTCGGCTACGGTTCAACTTGAAACGCTCTAACCCCCGGCAACCGCAGTCTCCGGCAAGAGTATCACTTCGCTATTCGTCTCGGAAGTATCCGGTGCGCGTCCGCATTCACCGATCAAACGCGACACGGCCTGCACGCGCTTCCCGTAAACGGGATGGCGCGCATATTCGCTCAAAGGCAGTTCCAGTCGTTCGCACCACGTGTCGGCACCATAACTGCCGGGCAGATTGAACCGCTGGGCGATGCCCAAGAGATCGCTGCTCATCACCACCGCCAGATGACACGGCGTCCGAAGCAACGTGCGCATCAGAGCCTCCAGCAAAGCGTCGTTCAAAGTCTCCGGAGGCGCGTCCGTCCATCCCACGAGCGCGAGCAGATTTTTTAGATCGATCGCGGCATTGCCCGCAGGATCTTTTTTCGCACGCGCAGTCATCGCGAGATACTGCGCCGCCAGCGGTGCCTGATCGTGATTCGCAAACGCGACCAGACTCAACTTGCGCAGCGATTCGATCGACGGCAGCGAACGATCGGGTCGCCGGTCGAAATGCGGAAACGTGAGATTCGCCAGCGAGAGCGCATCGAGCGTCCGTTTCATGTAATCGGCCGGTTCGCCCAGAATTTCCGCCACCAGATGCATGTCCCCGGCTTCGCGCTGGATGACGGAGATGATCTCGCGTCCTTGCAGTTCATTCATCTTTGCCGCCGCTGCGTCGCTGTCGGGCCCGGGCACATAACGCGGCATCCGTCCGCCGGTGCGCTGCTTCACTTCTTCTTCGGTGTATTTGGCAAATTCCGCATGCCGTGCGCCACCCGGCCAGGGAAACATAAAGGCCCGGAAATACCCGCGAAGATGATCGACCCGGCACGCATGGAAAAACTGCCGCTCGCTCGCGATGCGCCCGCGCAGCCACTCGAAATTCGTCGAACGATGATTTTCCCAGCGGTACGCCGGCAGTCCCCAATTCTGCCCCCAACGCTCCGAGTCCTTGTTCGCATCCTGCGTGCCCAGCGGCGCCGAGCCCACATTCCACTCCAGATCGAACAACTCGGGATGCGCCCAGACATCCACGCTGCAACGCCCCACGCCGAAAGACATCTCGCCCATCAGCGCCACGCCTTTCTCCTCGGCATACATTTTCACCGACCGCCACTGACGCCACGCCACCCACTGGATAAATTCAAACCCCTCCCGCGCATCATCGATTCGCGCGCGATCCGGATGCCGCCCCAGCCACGCATGAGCGCCATGCACGGACTGGTGCTCCGGCCGCCATTCCGTCCAATTGGGGTTTCCCTCGTACTCACGGATGAGAACACGAAAAAGCGAATACGCCGGGAGCCATGACTCGTTGTCCTTTTGGAACCGCTGAAACTCCGCCAGCTCCTCCGCAGTCGCTTCGCCCGCGCGAAAGGCGTGATGGGCCGCGAGCAGAATATGAATTTTAAGCGGAAACACCGAATTATGCCGCACCGTTCCCTCCCGCAGTTTCTCCAGCCACGAATCCGGCGCCGCCGTGCGGATCATCTCTGCCGTCAACCCGGGCACATCTTCCTCCGTCAACGCCACGAACGCCGGCGACAGCGCGCGCGAACTGATCGCGTTGTACGGACTGTGATCGCCCACCGTTTCATGGACCGGCAAAAACTGCAGTAGCGAGAATCCCTGCTGCACGCAAAAATCGATGGCCTGCTTCAGGGCGACAGTATCGCCAACTCCAAAGTCCTTCGAGTGACGCAACGCGAAAACCGGCACGAGCAATCCAGCGATCCGTTTGTGGGGATTCAGGCGTATCATGAGCCGCCACCTCGCATCTGGAATGCCAGCACGCGCCTTCTCGCGCTCCGCCTCGCAGCCAGCGCTTCCCCACGCTTTTTCCGGCAAAAAACACGTCGCATTTTGCCCAGCGACTTAGGGAAACAGGCTGCACTTTGCCCGCGCATTTTTGCCGAGGTCGTCGCCCTCCTCCCTCTTCTCCCCGGCCCGCGCTCTAATCGCGTCGTTTGGCCCGCCCCAAGCAATCCGATCACCATGGCACACTCACACCCGCTCACACCGGAAAAAAGTACGGACATTCATGCCGGCATTAACGTGAAAAAGAAAACGACCCGCGTGAATCTAACGATTGTCATCGCTGTTCTCATCTTCTTCGCGCTCGGCGCCACCCTCGTTCTCAAAGTGGCGAAAAATCCTCCGCAAAACATGGAGGACACCACTCCGCTCAAGCCCTGAAGCGCGGTTACGCCTCTTTCTCCGATCCCACATTCAGCAGCACCACACTCATGCAGATCTATAAAGACACCCTCGGCGGAAAAGTGGCTTTCGTCACAGGCGCAGGCTCAGGCATCGGCCGGGCCACCGCCAAACTCCTCGCATTCGCCGGCGCGCGCGTCGCCCCGCTCACGCGTACCCGCGAAGACTCGGAAAGCATCTGTGAAGAAATCCGTCATGGCGGCGGCGAAGTGCTTCCCGTCTTCGGCGATGTTTCCAAACCCGCCGAGATCGATGCCGCCATCGCCGCGATCCACTCGCAATGGCAGAAGCTCGACATCGTCGTCGCCAACGCCGGCATCAACGGCCTCTGGGCGCCGATCGACGAAATCTCCGTCGAGGAGTGGACCAAAACGATGACCGTGAATCTCACCGGCACCTTCGTAACGCTGAAGCCCGCGTTGCCCCTGCTCAAAGTCAGCGGCGGCTCAGTCGTCATCGTCTCCTCGGTCAACGGCACCCGTATCTTCAGCAATCCCGGCACCGCCGCCTACGCCGTCTCGAAAGCGGGCCAGGCCGCCTTTGCAAAAAAAGCCGCCATCGAACTCGCCCAGCATCGCATCCGCGTAAACGTCATCTGCCCCGGCTCCATCTCGACGCGTATTGACGACAGCGTGACGCACAAGGATCTCGATCAGATCAAAATCGAGGCCGAGTACCCGAAAGGCACCGTCCCTCTCACCGAAGGCCAGCCCGGCACCGCCGGCCAGGTCGCGCAGTTGATCTGGTTCCTCGCATCCGATGCATCGAGCCACATCACCGGCACCGAGGTGTTCATCGACGGTGGCGAATCCCTTCTGATGGGCTGAGCATGAGCGAACCGATACGCCCATTATCCCGCTACCCCGCCGCCGCTTTCCGCGCCTTGGATCGTCTCACTCGCCGCCTCGCCAGTCTCGAAAAACAGGCGACTGAAGCACGGACGCGGAACCTTCAACATCGCGACACCGCCGCTCACCCCGCTGCCACACGGCTTCTGGATGAATTGGAATTTCTTCACGCCAGCCATGCCCGCGCCCTGGATCTCCATGCGGCTGGGTTCAGTGAAGACACTACAAGCGAAAGCCCCGTCTCCACCGAATCAACACGGGCGGATTCCGGAGCTCTCAACGCGTACACAGACGACTTCGAAGAGATTCTGATCTCCACTTACGCACAACTGAACCTCCTCGCTGCGCTCTACACCCGCCTGCACACCGTCGCAGTTGCATTCGAGCACGACTCGACCGCCGAGCTATCGCTGAACCACCTCAAAGCGATCACACCGAAGATCATGATGTGCAGCCAGGCGATCCCGCTCGTGACATCCGATGAAGCCCTCCGTCACTTCGGCTCCATCAGCCACAGTTGCGCCGAAGCCGCACTTGAGGCCACGCAGGCGGCTTGGAAAAACGAAACGCACTTCCCCGCCTCAACTTGATTCCTGCGACCGGTCCTTACCCGGGCGAAAACTCGCAGCGCACCACTGGGCACGCTGCGAATCCATCACGCTCACCGCCGGTTTCTCGGTCCGGTTCGCTTTTCGTTTTCCGTGCGCGAAGGCACCTGGCGCGCCTCATCGTCCGATCCGACCGATTGCTCAAACAGACAGAGTGATCGCGCAGTCATAGTGAACTCCTGCCCGGCTTTGCAGAGGACAGGCTCCTTCAAAAACCCTGCCTCGTCAGCGGTGTTTAGAAGAAGACGCCACTCGACACCCGGTTTGCCCGGAGGGCAGATCGCGAAGTCTTCATGGTGCGCGTTGAAAAACAGCAGGAAAGTATCGTCCTTGATCCGATTCCCGAAGTAGTCGCGCACGACCAGCGAGTCGCCATTGAGCAAAACACCGATGACTTTCGCAAAACCGGCGCCCCAGGCCGCATCGTCCATTTCCACGCCGGCCGCATTCACCCATGTGATGTCTTTCACGCCTTCGCCGCGCAGATCGCGACCTTGAAAAAAACGCGGCTGCCGGAAAATAGCGTGCTCATGGCGAAAATGGATCAGCTTGCTCGTGAAATTGAATAACTGCTGCGCACGTTCATCCCGCTTCCACTCCAGCCAGCTGATCTCGTTGTCCTGACAGTAGGCGTTGTTGTTTCCCTGCTGCGTGGCGCCGTACTCGTCGCCTCCCCGGAGCATCGGCACGCCTTGGGATAGGAACAGCGTCGCGAGAAAATTGCGCTGCAGCCGCCGGCGAAGCGCCAAAACCTCCTCCGGCGCGTCGAGACCTTCGTGCCCCCAGTTCCAGGAGTGATTGTTGTTGTCGCCGTCCTTGTTGTCCTCGCCGTTCGCGTGGTTGTGTTTTTCGCTGAACGAAACGAGATCGCGCAACGTGTATCCGTCGTGCGAAGTCACGAAGTTGATGCTGGCGGAGGGCGTTTTGCTGCTGCTCTGGTAAAGATCGGCGCTGCCGCACAGCCGGTAAGCGAGATCGCTCGTGAGCCCGCTGTCTCCTTTCCAATAACCGCGGACGGTATCGCGATAACGTCCGTTCCACTCGGCCCACAGCACAGGGAAATTGCCCACTTGGTAACCGCCCTCGCCCACATCCCACGGCTCCGCGATCAGCTTCACCTGGGAAATCACCGGATCCTGATGAATGACGTCGAAGAACGACGAGAGCTTGCTCACTTCGTGCAGCTCGCGCGCGAGCGTGGCCGCGAGATCGAAGCGGAAACCGTCCACATGCATCTCCGTCACCCAGTAGCGCAGACTGTCCATCAACAGCTGAAGCACGCGCGGATGCGGCACGTTCAGCGTGTTTCCAGTGCCGGTGTAATCCATGTAATAGCGCTTGTCGTCATGAACGAGCCGGTAGTACGCCGCGTTATCTATGCCGCGAAACGAGAGAGTGGGCCCGAGATGATTTCCCTCGACCGTGTGATTGTAGACCACGTCCAGAATCACCTCGAACCCGGCCTTGTGAAGGCTTCGCACCATCGTCTTGAACTCATCCACCTGCTCACCGCGGTCTCCAGAACTGCAATACTTCGCCTCAGGCGCGAAGAACCCGATCGTATTATAGCCCCAGTAATCGACGAGGCCTTTGTCGATGAGATGCTTGCTGGTGATGTGATGGTGCACCGGGAGCACTTCGATCGCGGTCACGCCCAGCTTTTTGAAATAGCCGATCGCCTGCGGGCAGCCGAGTCCGGCGTAGGTGCCGCGCAGTTGCTCGGGCACCTCTTCCCACAACTTGGAAAAACCTTTCACGTGTGCTTCATAGATCACCGTCTCGTGCAGGGGACGGCGCGGCCGCCCGTCGTCATCCCAAGTGAACGCTGTGTCGATAACCACTGCCTTCGGCATCAGGGGCCCCGTGTCGCGATCGTCTTTCGACAGATCCTGATCGGCGTGACCGACTGCGTATCCAAAAATCTCGTCCCTCCAGTCGACCTTTCCTGAAACAGCCTTCGCGTACGGATCGAGCAGAAGCTTCGCCGGATTGAAACGATGCCCGTTCTTCGGTTCGTACGGCCCCTCGACGCGATACCCATAAAGCTGTCCCGGCCGCACCTCGGGAAGAAACACGTGCCACACCGAGTCCGTTCGTTCCGTCAATCGCACCCGCGCGACCTCCTGCGACGGGTCATTCGAATCGTAGAGGCAAAGCTCCACACCGGTCGCGTTCTCCGAGAACAACGCGAAATTAACTCCATCGCCGCGCCACGACGCGCCCAACGGATAAGAATGCCCCTTCCATATCTTGGTAATTTGCATAGGTGAAACCGACGGTCTCACAATAACGCCAATCGCTACCGGCCGCTACCCGGCCAATCGGCGAGCGCGACATCAGGGAGCCACCCGGGGATTTCTATCAGGGGATTGCGAACGTGCTGCCGATATCCTCATGGCTCGAACCGATCCCCCCACCACCAGCGCCGACGCGATGATCAGTAGATTTTTCACGATGTACTGGCCTTCCATCGTCAGGCCGAAGGGAAACCGCACGAAGCAGACCTCTGGCAGCAATACCAGCGGGAGAAACGTACCGGGCAATTGTACGAACAGCAGCAACAGCCCCACCCTCACCAGCGAGGGAAAGACCAGACACACACCGATCAGCATCTCCCATATGCCGAGCACTGGTATGAATACCTCGGGCTTAAACCAGTACACGGTGCGCCGCACGAGATCCTCCGCCGGCCCGCCGCCAAACGTCTTCAACGCGCCAAACCAGAAGAAGATAAGAGCAAGCGCGATTCGCAGCGCCGGCACTCCGAACCGGTGCATCAAGTCGATTAACTTTTCATCTGCCTTTTGCAGCGCGCGCGCCGGTTGTCGTAAAAATGCTGGAGCTTTCACGCGCCACCGTACCGCGTTTTTGACTACACCGGCATCAGGCCAAATCCGTGAGACCAAACCCGGTAAAATGCCTGCTCTCCCATAGTGCATATTGCTGTTTCTCGCAGCCAGATTGGGGCATTCTGCGGTGAAAAATTTTTGCCGTTTTTGTCCACAAAACCTAAGCCGCTGATTTGTAGACGATTAAAATCCCCACAAGTACACGGCATTGGAAATGCGGAAAGCTGGCCGCTTCAGCGCACTTCAACACGTCACTCCAACACCCATGAAATCACTGGAAACCGCCTCGCCGTTTATATCCACGCCAGCGAACTCACGCCTCACTTCCAACAACGCACGACGCATTTTCATCGTAGACGATCATCCCGTGACGCGCAGTGGAATCTCCGCGCTGATCGCCCAGCAAACCTCGCTTTGTGTGTGCGGAGAATCCGATTCAGCCCCCCGCGCGATGGATCTGATTCCCAAATTTAACCCGGAACTCGCGATCATCGACATCTCGCTAAAAACCACGAGCGGCATCGAGCTCATCAAAAACCTGCATGCCGTCGCGCCCAATCTGAAGGTGCTCGTCCTATCGATGCACGACGAGAATCTCTATGCCGAGCGCGCGCTGCGCGCCGGCGCACGTGGTTATGTGATGAAAGACCAGGCGCACGATACGCTCATCACCGCCGTCCGCCGCGTGCTCGAAGGGGAACTTTATCTGAGTGAAAAAATGAAGGAGCGCATGCTTCACCGCTTCGTCAGCAACAAGAGCGAGGAACTCACCTTCTCCATCGACAGCCTCAGCGACCGCGAGATGGAAGTTCTCGTCCACATCGGCAACGGCTACAGCACCCGCCAGATCGCGACCAAGCTCAACCTGAGCGTGAAGACGATCGATTCGTACCGTGAACATCTGAAGATCAAGCTACGGCTCGCTAAAGGCGCCGACTTGGTCCGCCACGCGATTCAGTGGGTAAAGAGCGAATCGCTTGTTTGAGCCAGGACAGTGCGGACCGGCGTCCCGGACAATTTTCCGCACCTTCAACGTTCAAGAACGAGCGCGGCGTGACGCGCAATGGGCGGAATCGAAATCCGTAGCGCCCCGCCTGCGTGTACCACCGATTCGGCAGTGGAAGGCACGCCCTTGATCGAATCCCACCAAGTCACGCGCCATTCGCCGGCGGCGACATCGTCAACGATCAATACGCCGTCCCTTACCGTCGGCGGCATTTGCTCCGCGAATACGCCATCCTGTCGCCAGACCCAAAGCGCGAGAAAATCCTCCGTCCGCTTCCCCACAGCCGCCACCACCGGCGCGGTAACGCCAAGATCGAGTGATCCAAACTCGATCCAGTCCAGGCCTCCCGTGTTTTCGATGACGATCTCACGAGTGCCCGCCATCAACTGCAGAGCGATTTCACGCGGGCGTTTCGCCGCCTTGCCCCTCGCGACAGGCTCAATCGGCTCCCAACGCTCCTCTGCAACGACCCGGCCATCCACGCGCACTTGAACCACCGCTCCTTTCACGCCGCCATCGGCGATCACGAGCCGCGCTGAAACAGCGTTTGCGAGCTCCACACGGAACGAAACCTTGGGTGAAAATCCATCCGCCACGCTTTCCGGTGCCCCCACCAGAAAATGCGGCAACTCGGCCACATCGGCGGAATAACGTCCGTCCGTCGGCACCTGGATCATCGCTATCGCACGTCGCTGCCAATGCTGCCCGGGCGTTAGCACAAGGCGCCGATGCGAGGCAGTTTCGATCCGGGGCGAAAAACCCGTCAGCATGTCTCTGTCTCGCCCGTTCGAGTACATCACGGACGAGAATTTTGCCACCGCGCCCAACTCGCCGAGCCGTTTGGTCGCGATCAGATCGGCACCCAACCACGGCTGCGCCGCGTAGCGCGCGTCGCCCATCAACCCAGCCCAAACCGGCGGCACGATAAGCTGCCCGGATTTCTTCAGCCGGTCCGATACGCGCATATGATCGTCGCCCACCTCACCATAAAACACCGGCCGGTCGAGCTGCGCAGGCTTCACATCGAAACGCTGCGGCGACGCGATCATGTCAGGTGAATAAAGATGCGGCTGATAATAATCCATCGCCGCATAGATCGGGCTGTGCAGCTCCTCCGTGCTCGTCGTGATCAAGTGTCCATGCACATCCACCGAGCGGATATGAGCCGCCATCTCGGAGTGCCACGCCGCCACTGCCGCCACGTCCTTATCCTTCGTCAGCGCATCGACCCAGTGGACTTCGTTGAAAAGCTCCCACGCCAGGATCGCCGGTGAATAACCCCACCGGGCGACAATGTAGCGATACTTCCGTCGCGTGATCTCCCGCGCGACCGGCGACGTGAAAAACTCCCCGGGCGTTTTCAGGAAACCGCCATTCGCCACGTTCCACGGATTCTGCGCCCAGTTGGGATTCGCGCCAGTTGTATACTGGCCGTGATGCTGGAGTACCAGCTGCACGTACACACCTCGTTCCTCTGCTTGCGTGAGCAACCGGTCCCACTCTGCCGCCACACGCAGATCGAGCATGCCCGGAGTCGGCGATGCGCCGCGCGAATCGTCGAGCCAGTCCAGATTCAAGCCGCCCCAGTGGCACATCCATACCCGCGTCCAGTTGAGTCCCTGCTTTTGAAAATCGGCGAATGCCTTCCGGTAAAATCCAAGCCTCCCGCCCGGCGCCCACGCGAGATTGGCCCCGACCGGCACGTATTCGCGCCCGTCCGACAAAACGAACCTGCGACGGTCACCCGGATCGAGACGCACCGCAGGAAGCGTCTGAAGCTGCTTCACCACACGCCGGCCGCTCCCGGAAACCACCGCCGCGACCTCCACGGATTTCCCATCCGCCCGCTCGGTGACTTTTCCGATCGAATAAACACCTTGCTCATCGGCGCGCGTGCGCACCGCGAATTTTCCCTCCCCGGCGAAATAAACCGGCAGCGTCAGCGTGCGACCAGCCGGCGTGACAACCTCCGCCCAAAGCTCGCGGCTGAACGGATTCCGCGCATCCTCCGGCACTGAGAAGAGAAACATCACCGGCTGCGTCACCGCCGCCAGTGAACGGGAAACCAGTCCGGCCGCAGCGGCAAAAATCATCAGGACGACAAATGTATGGCGCGGGAGAAAAGACATGGTTCAAGGAATCGTTTGAAAGTTCGGATAATCTCCGTCGCACGACGAGAGCGCGCGGGGCGTACGGGCAAAAAAAAGAGACAAGACGACCCCTCAGTCGCCTTGCCTCATGCAAGCGTCCGTACCCGCGGACTGCCTGCGATCTACCGATAACACCCCCGCGGCGCGCTCAAACGAGGAGGGAAGCGCGCCGCGTTGGTAGGTCTTTGAGCGCCGATCAGAAGGTCAGCGTATTGGTCAGCTGCCAGGTCTGGCCTTCCGCGATGCGGGAAAGAGCGATGGAACCGTCCGGCTGCATGTTCACAGGAACGAGATGGGCCTTTTCGCCGACATTGCGAACGTTTACCTGGATGCGCCAGCCGACCTTACGAGTGAGCTGACGACCGTAGCCAACCCATAGGTCGATATGGTCTTCAGTAGGTCCGTACCAAGGCTTGTTGATGTCGAGGGTGTCGGTGCTCGCGTTGTACCGATAGCCGAGAATTCGGCGATCTTCCCAACGATAAGCGACACCGACATTAGAGCCCTTGATCAAGCCTCGGTCGAAGTTGTAATTGGTGACAACATTGTAGCGCCATTCAGGAACCTCTGGAGCAGAAGTGCCGATCTGGCCTTTGAGTACTGTATAGGGAGCCACCACATTATTGGCCCAAACGGTGCGCAGGGGATCGCCACCCCAAAGCTTGATCAGACCGGCATCGCCCGCGAGGAATTGGGAGTAAGTCGTGATCCACTCCTCGATGGCCGGGCTGATGGCCGTACGGGAAGCCTTGGTCTTGGAAACGTTGGCCGTGATGTTCCAATTCTTGGTCGGTTGGGCGTAGAGTTCGAACTCCATACCCTTGGACAGAGTGTCGACCGAGGCCTGTGGGCCCGATCCAAAGCTACGCAGATTACCAGCGTAGAGCGGCTGAAGACCAAGCCCGCTCGCACCGTTACCCGAGATCGGATCGTAAATGCCAGAGCCGTTAAGACCGTAAGTCGGAATCGATGCGTAACGCTGGGCGTCCGTCGTGGCGGCACGCATGGCGGCGGCATTCATGCCGAGCCCGTACTCGTTGATGAAGTTTTGATCGAGCGGGAAGCTCCGGAAGAAGTCTTCAACAATAGCCCGGATGCGAACGGGGTCGGGATTACCGCCACCATCGACGGCGATACCGTTCCACGGCCAGCCCCAGCTGCCCTGACGCAGCTGCGGGGATGCAATACCGTCGAGAGCGGCGAGTGCATGAGTCGCACCCCAGTAAGGCAATGCCCAGACGTAGTAGAGATTGCCGGAAAAGCCTGCGCTGTCAGCCTGGAGCGTGGCATCCTTGACGGAGGTCTCGTACCAAGTGGCCTTCAGCTGGAGCTTATCATCGAGCGTGGAGATGACGACACCGTAATCCTTGGTGTTACCCTTGGGGTTGGGGATCTTATTGCCGAAGATGTCGCCACGGGGAGCGTCAGCCTTGAAGTTTTCAGAGCGGTTGAAGAATACGCTCATGTGGGTGTTGCCCGGGAGCTTGTCGCGGAACTGCCGTGGAGTGTGGATGGTGAATCCCCAGCTCTTGCTCTCGCCTGCCGCGGTCTGGGCCTGCGAGTGATCGACGGCATAGTCCATGAGTGAAACATTATTCGCGGTTTTTGGCGCCTGCGTGCGAGCGTCGATGACCTCATCGCGACGCCAGCCGAACACGGGAACCACTGTACCATCCCAGAGGTAACCTTGCCAGGTGATGCCTTTGGATTTGATGCGGTTGTGGGCTTTCTGGCCCGAGCTGTAGAGAGATTCGATATCCCCCTTTTCCGCGTTCAAGATTCGGAAGTTAGTGTTCCGCCAGCCGACGTAGTTGGCCGGATTCTCAGACTGCGTGCTGTTCGTATCCGTAACGATGTTACCGTTGGCATCGTGGGAGATCGCCGTGTAAGGATCGTTAAAGGCAACCCCGGGCGCGTTCCAGCGTGAGTCGAAGTAGCGCACATTGGCATAACCGGTGGGATTGATGATAGCCGTGACACGACCGATTCCATTGCCTGCAGCACTTGGGCGACCTCGCATGTCGCCACTGAGGTAGGCAATCCAGTCGACCTGACGGGGACCGTTAATGATGTCACCAGTAAAGCCTGTCGCGTCCGTGAATTCAGGACTGGAGGCCCACCGGGCGAAGCCGCGGGAGTCGTTGCGCTTTTCATCTTCGGAGAGGAGGCCGGTGATCACATGGCGACCGATCAGCTTGGATAGCCAGCCCTTGTCCATGTAGTCGTCGGCGCGCAAATCGACAAACGTGGTGAAACGTTTGCTATCGCGGTCGATGAAATTCTGCCGGTTTCCATACTGGCCACTGTTGCCGACGTAGGCGCGGCCCACGTTGGGATTGAGCGTGCCGTCCATCAGGTGCGTGTTGATATCGACGGAAATCTGATACTGGTCGCCGTCGAGGAACGAGAGCTGTCCATCTTCGTAGCGCTGCCAGTCGTAAACGAACTCGAAGCCAAGACGGTCATTGAAGAACGTCTGCGCGACACCGATATTGGAAGCCTTCCAATCCTGCCACTCGCGCTTGTTATCGCCGTCGATCAGGTTGTTGTAGAAATCGTAGATCGCGGGATCTTTCAGCGAAACGTTCGAGTAGTATTTTCCACCAGGTAGAGCCGCACGCGCGTAATTGTTGTAGGTGGCGATGCCCCATGGACGAGAGAACTCAAAACCACCGATGGTACCATCGATGTTGCCGTTGGAGTCACGGCCGCCGGCAGCTCCGACGTTTGGCGTCTGCACGTAAAGCGGGCCCGAGCTATTGCCGTTGTGGTAATAGGCGATGTTCGCGCTCATCAGGCGGCCCATGAACGCCTCGCGGAACCACGGATACTGACCGCCATAAAGGGGGTTATTTCCCCACTGGTTCCATGTGGTGTTCGGGTCGAGCGTAAGCTTACCCATGCTGGTAAACCACGGCGTGATCGCATCGATCGGCGGGAGGGAGCGCGGGCGGTTGGCGCGCACTTCACCCTTTTCGTAATTTGCGCGAATCGTGGTGCGGGCGCCTTCCATCTTAAAGAGCTTGGGCTCATATCGGAGCGCGCCGTAGTAGCGACGGTCGTCGTTGAAAGCCGGGTCCTGCTGGTACTTGGTGTCATCGTCGAGCGCGGCGAAACGGATCGAGAGCTCGTTCTTCAGGATGACATAATTCAGATCGAGCGAGTTGCGGAACGAACCCCAGCGGTCGATGCGGTTCTCGAACTTGTTCGCGTTCTTGAAGGTAGCGCCATTGAGGCTGGTGTTGATGATACCAGCGGGGCTGCCAACGCCGAAGAGGATGGAATTGGGTCCGCGCTGGAGATCGACGCGATCCACATTATAGCCATCCCAAGGAATCTCGGAGAGGAAGTAGTCGCGCGTGTTGTCCGCTGAGGCGAGACCGCGCACGCGAGTATTTTCATTAGGACGCAGGAGATTGGACGACTCGTTATACGTCGAAGCACCACCCGCTCCAGAGAAGTTGCCGCGCATACCGCCGACTTCAGTGTTGGTCGTGTATACAAGCAGATCTTCCTGTTTCTTCGAACCGGTATCCTGCAGGAATTGTGCAGTGACTACACTGATCGAAGAGGGAATGTCGTTCAGGTCCGTACGCACGCGCGTACCGGCGAGCGTACTGGTGGCACGATAGGAACCTTTGTCTTCGGACGCTTCGACGGTGAACGGTGAGAGAACGATCGTTTCGTCATCGGGAGCGACATCGGTTTCGGCGGTCGATGCGGCGGGAGCTGGCTGGGCGGCTTGCTGCCCGAAGCCCTGCTGGCAGATGCTGAGTGCTAACGCAGAAGCGGCGAAATAGACGCCGACCCGCGTAACGGGGCGTTTCATAGGTGTGTTTGGGTTAGGGGGTGTGTTCGTGATCCGGGGATGGATCACTGCCACTCCGTTTTGAAAACGGCACTGGCAGTATGCAGAGACTACTCTTGGGGCATCGGAATGTGAATGAGTTCACTTGCTGCGCAATTAAGATTGGTTGCCGCACTAAAATCTTAGAGTGAAAACCGGCTCGCGCAGCTTGTTTACGAGGGGGAAAATCGCACGAGGTGCGAAAAAAGCAAAGTGATCGCGAATTTAGCCGCCTGACTTCGCCTGAACTTTCTTGCGGTAGCTTCCGGGCGCTTCGCCGGTGATGCGTTTGAAGACGACGCACATGTACTCCACGTGCTCGAAGCCGGTGAGCTCCGCGATCTTCTTCAGAGGGAAATCCGTCTCAAACAGGAGCTGGCGGATCTTCGCCACCTGCACGCGGCGTATTTCGGCCTGTGGCGAGCGTCCAAGATGACGGCGGAATTTTTTCTCCAGCTGGCTGCGCGACGCGTACGCGTGCTTGAGCACTTCCTCGACGCTGATGCCGTGACACGCGTGCTCGCGGATATAGCTGAGCGCGGAGGCCACGTTTTTATCGTCGATGGCCAGGATGTCGCTCGATTGCCGCGTGACGACACCGAGCGGTTCGATGCGGCGATCCATCGGCACGTCCTTCTTCGCGCCGTTCATGAGCAACGCGAGCGTTTCGGCGGCGTGATAACCTGACTGGAACGCATTGGGTGCCACGCTGGAGAGCGGCGGGTATGCGAGTTCGCAGCGGATGGTGTCGTTGTTGGCGCCGATGACGGAGACTTCCTCGGGAACGAGCAGCCCGGCGGTTTGCGCGGCGGCGATCACTTGGAGCGCGCGCATGTCCACACAGGCCATGATGCCCGCGGGCTTCGGAAGACGGCGGAGCCAGGCGGCGAGCGCAGTCGTCTGCTTGGCGTCCCAGAACGGCGTGAGATCGCCCGGGTATTCGACATCGAATACCTCGCAGGCGTGTCCACCGAGGCGGAGGGCCTCGACGAAACCGTCACGGCGTTCGCAGGCCCAGGCATCGGTGGAGAAACCGCAGAAGCCGAAATTCCGGAAGCCGCGCTCCATGAAATGCTCGGCGCCTTGGTGGCCGATGCCGGTGTTGTCGGGGCGGATTTTCGGGACGCCCGGGTTGAGCGGCGTGTCGTTGAGATCGACGAGCGGGATCTTCAGCTCGGCGCAGCTCTGCACGAGGGCGGGCGTGGTGTGGCGGCTGATGACGCCGTGCCACTTTTTGCTGCGCAGCCACTGCGGGTCATTCTCCGCGCGGGCTTCGTCATCGAGGAAAGCGGCCCAAGGGCGATGGGAGCGTTCGTACTGCGCGATGCCTTTGAGCATCGCCGTGCTCTCTTCGAAGCGCGTGAGGAAAACGAGCAGGACTTGGGGTTTCATGCCGGGTACGACGGAAAGCTGCGCACCCGCCTACGCGCAGGCAATCTTCCAAGATCAGACTTTGCCTCGACGCGCCTCGAGCTGCGCGCGGATTTCCATGACGCGTTCCTGACTTAGGGGGAAACGCGAGACGGCGATGAACGCGATGGTCAGACCGATTAGAGGGATCAACATCAGGAGCAGACGTATCATGAACAGCGTATGCTCCGATTGGTGATCGAGCTTCGAGTCGAAGCCGACCCAGCCGAGAATGAAGAAGGAAATGCCCGCGCCGATCGCCATGCCGAATTTATTGATCCAGGAGCCGCAGGCCGAGAACGCGCCCTCGCGGCGCCGGCCATTTTCCAACTCGTCGTAATCGATGACGTCCGCGCCGATGGAGCCGGTGAGCGTCCAAAACCCGGCGCTCGTGAAAGCGATGAGTCCCGAGGCGAAAATTTGCAGCCACACGATCTTCGGCGTGTAGAGGAACCAAGTGGCGAGAAAAACGAGGAACGCGCTACCGAGGACGGCCATCATGCCGTGTCGTTTACCAAAATTGCGTGCGATGGCCGCATAAACAGGCAGTCCCATGAAACCCATGACCATGCCCGAGAGCCCCATGATGAAATTCCAGCTGTTGCCCTCGGAAACATTGCCGCGGGAGACGTAATAAATCGTCACCGCGTAACCGAGCGTGCCGACCATGCTGAGGCCGAGATTGTAGGCTAGGTTCATGCAGAGCTGAATACGGAAGGGCTTGCACGAAAGTGTCTGCCAGAGCGTTTCGGCGATGGAGATTTTCTCCTGTTTCCCGGCGACGAGTTTTCCGTAGTAGCGCTCTTTTACCGTGAGAAAGAGCCCGATGGCCGCGACGACCATGATCGCGCCGAGGATCGTGCAGTAGACTTGGGCTCCGAGGAGCATGTTCGGCTTTTCGCCATCCGCTGCGGGGGCCCATGCGCTGCCATCGGTCAACAGACGCTTGATGCGCACCCACACGTCTTCGCTCGTGGCGCCGACCCAGACGGAGAACGAGAAGAACTTACCCGCGAAAAACAGGCCGACTTCAGGGACGAGTTGAACGGCCTTCTTGATGGAGAAAACCGTCGTGCGCTCGTGGTAGTCGGGCGTGAGCTCATTGCCCAGACTGACGAACGGCATGTTACAGCAGCTGACGATCGGCAGGTAGAGCGCCGATGAACCAATCATGAACCAGAAGTAATTAGATATCTCGTGACCGAAGATGGTGGTGTTTCCCCAGCCCGGCGAAACCCAGACGAGCATCGGCAGAAAAATCCCAGCAAGCACACCGCCCACCAAAATGAACGGACGTCGGCGTCCCCAGCGCGTGCGTGAGTTATCGGATAGCCAGCCGAAGAAGGGATCGGCGATGGCGTCGAACAAGCGGTTCAGAATCACCGCCACGCCGATCTGCCACGGCGGGACTGCCAGGAACACGCCGAACACCACGAACGCGATATTCGGATACAGCCAGTGGCCCCACATGTCGATGAACGTGCCCAGGCCGTAACCCAGCTTCTGCGAGAGCGGGACTTTGTCAGCGGCGGCGATGACGTAGTCTTGATTGAGTTTGCGATTCGAGGAGCCGAGGAACTTGAACATGGGGCGGAGCGGGCTGGAGGGATAAAAGGCCGAGGGGAACGACCGGGCGGGGCGGTCAGTACGTGTCGGCCAGCGAGTGGTGGGCGAGTGTTTTTTTCAGGCGGGCGAGCGTGACAGGTTTGTCGAAGGTCACGGTCACACGTTTCGACTCGTTAGGATAGAGTTCGAAAAAGTTGTCGGCCGCGTGAAAATCGATGCCCGCGAAGTCGAAGGCGAAGCGGTGCTGGAAGACCGGCGACTTGAACGTGAGCTCGGCGCTCTTCGGCGAGGTGAGCTTGATCGCGGCGGCGATTTTTTTCGCTTTGGGAAGCGCGAGGAAACGCGGAGGCGTGAGGAAGGCGGTGTCTTCGCTGACGGTCGCGCCGCCGACTTCGAGGGCGAAGCGGACGTAGAGCGAGTCGCGGCTGTGTTTCTTGAGGAGCGATTCGAGGTCGAGCGTTTGCTGTTTCGCGCTTTCGCCGGGCTTGAGCGCGACGGTTTTTTTGCCCTGGAGCAGGCTGCGCCCGTCGAGGTGAAACACGTTCCAGCGAAGAACGCCGTTTGCGGCAGTCGGAGCGTCGTACGAGGTGTGCAGGTGGACTTCGCGGACGGTGCTCGTGCGGTAGTTGCCGATGATCGCGCCTTCGTCGCCGGGGATGTGCGCGCTGACGAGCGCGGGGGCGAAGAAGCGGCGGGAGAGATATTGGAGCGCCTTCCAGCGACCGGTGAACTCGATGGAACTCCACGAGGCGACGGGCCAGCAGTCGTTGAGCTGCCAGTACAGCGCGCCCATGCAGCGCGGCATGAGGCGGCGGTAGTGCTCGACGCCGGTCTGCATGCAGTACGCCTGGTTCAGCTGCGAGAGGTAGATCAGCGCGTCCTGACCTTTCGGGAAGCGGTAGCGGCGGGAAACGTAGTCGAGGATGATCTGGTTGCCGGCGCGGTTCTTCTGGTGGTTTTCCATGACCGGGCCGAAGACGTTGTCGTCCTCGGGCGGGCAGAAGGTGGCGTTGGTCGCGGGCGAGCTGTAGCTCTGCATGCCGAACTCGGAGACGAAGCGGAAACTCCACTTCTCGTAATCCTTCACGGCGTGGCGCGCGTGCCAGACGTCCCAGTAATGCGTGTCGCCACGGATCTCGCCCGCCGGGTGGTCGGCGGCGGTGTCTCCGCGCCACGGAGACGCGGGCCAGTAAGGCGTGGTGCCGTCGAGGTCGGCGACGAGCGGCGGGAGCGCCTCGTGGAAAACGCGGTCGTAGGCTCGGCGGTAGGCGGCGAACTCGGGTTTCACGAGGTCGTGGCAGTTGATGGCCCAGACTTCGTTATTGCCGCACCAGAGCGCGAGCGAGGCGCGGTGGCGGAGGCGTTTGATGTTGGAAACGGCCTCGGCTTCGACGCTGGCGACGAAGGTGTCGTCGCCTGGGTACATCGTGCAGCCGAACATGAAATCCTGCCAGACGAGCAGGCCGAGTTCGTCGCAGAGATCGTAGAAGTCCTCGCTCTCGTAGATGCCGCCGCCCCAGACGCGGACCATGTTCATGTTGGCCGCGACAGCGGCGCGGAGATCGCGCGCGTAACGCTCGCGGTCGAGCGTGGTGACGAAGGTATGCGCGGGAATCCAGTTGGCGCCTTTGGCGAAGATAGCGCGGCCGTTGACGAGGAATTGGAAGGATTCGCCCCACTGATCTTTGTGGCGGTCGAGCGCGATGGTGCGCAGGCCGATGCGTTTCTGCCAGTGCCCGATGGGCGAGCCGTCGGCGGAGGCGACGGTGACTTCGAGGCGGTAAAGAGGTTGGTCACCCTGCCCGCTCGGCCACCAGAGCTGCGGGTTTTTCACGACGACGACGGTGCCGGTGCCGCTCGCCACGGTGACTTCGCCGAGAGCGAGTTTCCAGCGGGTCGTCGCCTTCGCGTCGGTGCGGACGAGTTCGGGCGTGAGCGCGAGTGTGACGGAGCCGTCGGTCGCGTGGGTTTGTGAGACGCGGACGCTTTCGAGGCGGTTGGCGCTCCAGGCTTCGAGGCGGATATCGCGCCAGATGCCGGCGGTGACGAAGCGCGGGCCCCAATCCCAGCCGAACTGGCACTGTTGTTTGCGGATGCGGGTGCAGCCGCCGACGGGGTCGTTGATCTCGCGCGGGGCGTGTTCGGTGCGGTGAGAGCGGATGTAGGCCATCGCGCTACCGAAGCGGATGGTGAGCTCGTTTTTGCCGGCGCGCAGGAGCGATTTCACGTCCCAGCGGAAGCTGATGAACATGTTTTCCGTGCGGGCGATTTCCTGGCCGTTGAGCGTGACGGTGGCGACGGTGTCGAGGCCGTCGGCGATGAGCTCGACGACTTCCTCGGCGAGCAGCGCGGCGGAGGCGGTAAAGGTGGTTTTATATTCCCAGTCGCGTTCCTCGATCCATTGGAGACCGGTTTCGTTAACACCCCAGAAGGGATCGGGGATTTTTCCCGCGTTGAGGAGGTCGGTGTGGACGCAGCCGGGGACGGTGGCAGGGAGCCAGCTTTTGGTGGAGCAATCGCGGAAGCGCCACGCGGCGGTGGCAAGCGAGAGGCTTTGCATGGAAAGAGTGAAAACGGCGTGAGTGGAAACGGCGCGGCGGGGACAGGGGTGGGGCCGCGTGAGACGGGCCGTTATCCTAGGCGAAGGGAGCCGCGGTGTTAATGAGATCCTTTGTCCGGCACTTGAGAGGAAGCCGGACAAAACACGCTAAATCACAGGCGAAACCTCAGCGCGTGGCGCGTTTCCGGCGAAGCAGGCCGCGCACGCTCCAGAGGAGCAGCACGGCGTTGGCCGCAGCCATGCACACGGCGGAGGGCGGAAGTGTGCGGAAGGCGATGCCGTGGGCGGCGAGTGCGAGCGCGGCGACAACGAAGTCCCCTGCCCGCGCGGATTTTTCGCGCAGTTGCACGATGAGTACGGCGGCCCAGACAACGAAAGCGGCGGCGGCGGCGAGCCAGCCGAAGCGTTGCGCGAGGGCGGCTTGAGCTTCGTCGCGGGCGAGCAGGATGCTTAGCAGCCAGAAGAGGAGTTGGTTGAAATAGAGGAAGCCGGTAACGAGGGCCGAGATGAGGTGACTGTTGACCGGAAACTGTCCCTGTGGATCGACCGGGACGCGGGCGAGCATGGCGCAGCCGGTGCAGCAGAAATAATCGCGGCCGGGCTCCACGCGGCTGACTTTGAACGGCAGGCCGCAATAACGGCAGGCGACGGGCGTCATCCTTCGAGGATCTCGGAATCGAGATGCTGGATGATCAGTTCCTGAATCGTGGCCAGGAACACGTAGCACATGAAGATGTGACGCATGGGCTCGGGGAGTTCGTCGATCTCGACGTCGCCGGTTTCGAGGGATTCGTCGCCGAAGGTTTTCAGATATTGTTCGCGCATCCGGAGGCGGAGGGCGGCGCAGGCGCGGAGGATGGGCTCGGCGTTTTGCTCGTCGAAGGCGATCGTGCCGGTTTCGAAAAACTCGCTGTCGAACATGGCGAGCAGGCGGGCGACGCCGTCTTTTTGGGCGGTGAGGAGGTCGGCGTTCCAGACCTCGTGCATGTCGGGATCGACTTCGACGTGATCGAGAGGCACGGCGAGGTGGTCCTGAAGCGAGTCGGCGACGGTTTTCATGACGTCGAGCAGGGGCGCGACGACGGGGAGGCTGAGTTTGACCTCAATTCTTTTCATCCGGCTCGATGATCGCGGTGAGATGCCATTCGTGAAGCGTGAAAGCGTAGGCCTCGGCTTTTTCCCGGTGTCCGCTCCAGACGATGGAACGGCCCTGTTCGTGGACCTCGAGCATGTGTTTGCGGGCAGTGTGCTCGTCGAAGCCGAAGACTTTTTTGAATACGAGGACGACGTAGGACATGAGGTTGACCGGGTCGTTGAGGACCACGACGCGGCAGACACCGGCGAGCGCGAGCTCGGTGTGGGTGTCGTGTTGCGGCTGCGTGGCGGAGAGGATCGTGGTCACGTTGAGGCGCAGTAAACGGGGCGCGGGGCGTCGCGCAACCCGCAAGGCGCGGCGGGAAAACCGCGGCTGCGTCGCGGACTGGAGTCGAGAAAGTGAAAAAGGCGCACGGTGAGGACCGTGCGCCTTCAGGGGAGGCGGGAGTTTGGAGGAAGTGTTTCCCGGTTTAGAGGGAGGAAACTTTCACGCGGATGAAGCGCTGGCCGACGCCACCGATGTCGCGGACGCGGATGCGTTCGCCTGCGGCGCCGAGGGACGTGCGCTCCATTTCCTGCGTCGGCAGGCCGGAACCGTTGGTGACGCTCGTGCCGTAGGCGTGGCCGGCGGTCCAGGTCTGCATGTTGGCGGAGACTTCGACGGTGTAAACGAGGTCGGGGCGGTTGGCGGGGCGGATGAAGGAGACTTCCATGCGCTTGGTGCCGCTGACGTTGGCGACGGTGACCTGAGTGACTGCGACGGTGTCGGGCGAGGAAGGCGAAAGGTCGAAGGCGTATTCGAGGAGGTTGCTCATGCCGTCGCCGTCGGAGTCGGCGGCGCTGACGGTGTTGATGTCGCCGATTTGTTTGTCCTGGGCCCAGGCGGCGTAGGCGGACTTGACCTCGAGGGCGAGGATCTGGGTGGCGGTGCCGCCGGCGTTCGTCGCGGTGACGGTGACGTTATAGACGGCTGCTGCCGTGGAGGAAGGCGACGTTCCAGAGATAAGACCCGTGGAAGTGTTGATGCTCAGGCCGGCGGGCAGGCCGGTGGCGTTGAACGAAGTCGGAGCGTTGGTAGCGACAATCTGGTGACTGAAGGCGACGCCGAGTACGACGCGGGCCGAGGCTGCGCTGGTGATCACGGGAACGGAGACGGCCGGGGCGGTCACGGTGAGCGAGAGAGTCTTGGTGCCGGAGCCGCCGGCGTTGGTCGCGGTCAGGGTGATCGAGTGGATGCCGGTGGAGGCGGAGGAGGAAACGGTGCCGGAGATCAGGCCGGTGGAGGTGTTGACGCTCAGGCCGGCGGGAAGGCCGGTGGCGTTATACGAAGTCGGGGAGTTGCTCGCGGTGATTTGATAGCTGAAGGAAGAACCGCGCACGACGCTGGCGGTGCCCGCGCTGGAGACGACCGGTGCCGAGGGAAGCGGCGCGGTGAGCGTGAGGGCCATGGAGAGCGAGCCGGTGCCGCCGGCGTTGGTGGCGGTGATATAGAGCGGATACATGCCCGCCGTGACGGAGGAGGAAATGGTGCCGGAGATCAGGCCGGTGGAGCTGTTCATGCTCAGGCCGGAAGGCAGCCCGGCCGCCGCGTAGGAGGTGGGCGAGTTGGTAGCGGTCACCTGATAGCTGAAGGCAGAACCGATCACGCCGGTAGCGGTGGTCGCGCTCGTGAGGGATGGGGCCGAAGGAGCCGGGGCGCTCACGGTGAGCAAGAAGGTCTGGGTGCCAGTGCCGCCAGCATTCGTCGCCGTCAACGAGATGGAGTGGACCGCAATGGCGACCGATGTGGAAACATTGCCGGAGATCAGGCCGGTGGAAGTGTTGATGCTCAGACCGGTGGGCAGGCCGGTCGCGCCGTACGAGGTCGGCGTGTTGCTTGCCACGATCTGGTGACTGAAGGCGTTGCCGCGAACAACCGAGCCGCTGGAGACGCTCGTGATCGCCGGAGCGGAGGGAAGAGGCGCGCTCACGGTGAGCGAGAAGGTTTGGGTGCCGGTGCCACCGGCGTTGGTCGCCGTCAGCGAGATGGAGTAAACGGCCGCCGTCACCGATGTGGACACCGTGCCGGAGATCAGACCGGTGGAGGTGTTGATGCTCAGACCGGTGGGCAGGCCGGTCGCGCCGTAGGAGGTGGGCGTGTTGCTCGCGATGATCTGGTGGCTAAAGGCGTTGCCGCGCACCACAGAGCCGCTGGAGACGCTCGTGATCGCCGGAGCCGAGGGAACCGGCGCACTTACGGTGAGCGAAAAAGTCTGAGTGCCGGTGCCGCCAGCATTAGTCGCCGTCAGCGAGATGGAGTAAACGGCCGCCGTCACCGACGTGGACACCGTGCCGGAGATCAGACCGGTGGAGGTGTTGATGCTCAGACCCGTCGGCAGGCCAGTCGCGCCGTACGAGGTCGGCGTGTTGCTCGCGATGATCTGGTGGCTGAAGGCGCTGCCGCGTACCACAGAGCCGCTGGATACGCTCGTGATCGCCGGGGCCGAGGGAACCGGCGCGCTCACGGTGAGCGAGAAAGTCTGGGTGCCGGTGCCGCCGGCGTTGGTCGCCGTCAGCGAGATGGAGTAAACGGCCGCCGTCACCGACGTGGACACCGTGC
>CBINDC010000026.1:0-34661 GCA_966249325.1 uncultured Nibricoccus sp.
ATTGGTCATTGGTCATTGGTCATTGGTCATTGGTCATTGGTCATTCGCGCGAGCGCAGCTCGCGCGCCTTAGCCATTCGGCTAATTCCCAAAAACGCCCCATTTCGCGATAGTGCGTAACGACCTCGCACCGCCTCCGTATCTCCCGTTTTGAACCCGCACCGCCATGATCGCCCCCGCCCAATACCTCGGCCTCCAGCCCGGCTTCCGGCACATCCCCGCCATCGAGCTCTACAATCTCCTCGCCCCCGTCGGCGAACACCCCCGCGGCTCCACCGTCTCTCGCCAGACCCTCGAAAAACACGGCTACACCCTGCCTCCCCGCCGCCGCCCTCACCGCAAACTCCGCCTCCTCTCCCTCGCCTGAGCGCCCCCGCGTCTCACCACCCACTCTCTCCACTCGCGCACCCGCACGCCTCCTCCCTTTTCCGCCAAACACCGCACCCGCCGGCCCGCGCTCACCCGCGACCGGCGGTTTTTCATTTTCAAAACTCCCGTCCCCGGCCCGCCCTCGCCCATCCCCGGCTCGACGCCCCCTTTCCACGCCCCGCACGGTGAACCCCAAAACTCTGCCCAACTCGCCCGTCTTCCCCCTTTCACTCTTCACCATTCACCCTTCACTCTCCGCACTCTCCCTTCGCCTTTCGCCCATCGCCCATCGCCGATGATCCCCACCGCCATCAACGCCCGCTGGACTCAACTCTGCCGCTCCGTCTCCTCCTCGGCCGACGCCACCGTCCTCGCTGCCGACTGGCTCCCGCAAATCCTCGCCAACTACTCCGAACCTCACCGCCACTACCACACCTTCGCCCACATCGCCGACTGCCTCCGCCTCTTCGACGAAACCCGCGTCCAGTCCCAATCCCCCCGCGCCCTCGAATTCGCCCTCTGGTTCCACGACCTCGTCTACAACCCCCGCAGCCCCGCCAACGAAGAAACCAGCGCCGTCCTCGCCCGCCAATTTCTCCTCCAGCTCGGCGCCCACACCACCATCGCGCAGGCCGCGTACGACTTCATCCTCGCCACCAAAACCCACACCGCCACCGCCGGCACCGACGCCGCCCTCATGGTCGACATCGACCTCGCCATCTTTGGCCAGCCCCCCGAAGTCTTCGACCTCTACGAAACGCAAATCCGCCAGGAATACGCCTGGGCCACCCCCGCCAACTTCGCGAAACGCCGCAGCGAAATCCTCCGCCAGTTCCTCGCCCGCCCGCGCCTCTACACCACCGCCCACTTCTTCGACCGCCTCGAACACCCCGCCCGCGCCAACCTCACCCGCTCCCTCCAAAAACTCGAAGCCGATCTCGCCTGACCGTTTCCCGCTTTCCACACCTTCGCTCCCTTTCGTCCCTTCGGAGACCCGATTCCACCTTGCCCCGCTTCACCTGAAGCATCTGTCCCAGCCCAGTTCCACTCGCGCATGAAACGGACTCCTCCCTCCCGCTCCGCCGCCCGACCGGCCACCGCGCGTCCCAAGAAATCCACCAGCGACTCCGCGCAATTCCTCCTCCTCGCCGCCGCCCTCCACGACCGCCCGCTGCCCACCGCCTGGCTCGAACCGCTCGGCGCAACCGACGCCGACATCGACACGATCCTCGCCCGCGCCCAACTCGTCGAGACCGACGACGGCTTCGCCCTCGGCCCGTCGCTCGACCGCGACTCCGCCATCCGCACCGCCCCATGGTCCGCCCGCCGCCGCGCGCATCTCGCCCTCGCCGAAGCCTCGCTCCTCCCTCCCGCCCGTTTCGAAACCGCCGCCCAACACTTCGAACGCGCCGGAAAACCCGCCGAGTCCGCCCGCGCCTGGCTCCGCGCCGGTGAAAACCACCACCGCCGCCACCGCCACACCGCCGCCTGCAACGCCTTCTCCTCCGCCCTGCGTCTCCTCCCCGCCGATACACCCGACGCCGACCTCGTCCCTGTCCTCCAAAACCTCAAACGCTGCGCCGCCCTCGGCCACGCCGTCGCCGGTATTATCGACACTCTCCGCGACTGGAGCGAATCTCCTCCCTGGTCCGCCCGCCCAGCCATCCGCGCCGCCTCCTGCCTCGCGCTCGCCGCGCTCCTCGCCCACGAGGCCCGCCACGTCGAAAGCGCCCGCGTGCGCATCGCCGCCGCCCGCGATCTCGCCATCCTCGGCCGCGCCGCCGAATCCGCCGAAGCCTTCATCGCCGCCGCCGCGACCCTCGCCTACGCCCTCCAGTTCACGCTCGCGCTCCAAGCCCTCGCCGAGGCCATCCCCCTCGCAGAAAAATGCGCGGCCCACGCCTCGCTCGCCTCCGCCATCCAGCTCCGCGGCTTCATCCTCGGCATGCAGGGCCGCACCTCCGACGGACGCGCCGACGTCGAAAAAGCCCTCGATATCGCTCTCCGCCACCAGCTCACCGGCCTCGCCGCCGACGCCTACCGCCTCCTCGGCAACGTCGCCGAATACGACTCCTGCTACCGCGACGAACAGGCCGCCTTCGCCCGCGCCCTCTCCTACTGCCGCCGCCACGACCAGCACGTCGTCGCCGGTCTCTGCCTCGGCTGCCTCGCGTATTCGTTTTTCAGATCCGGCAACTGGAAACGCTGCGAACAAATCGTCCGCCGCGTCCTCTCCGACAAAAACTCCCACCCCGTCTCCCATCTCGTCGCCAACGGCGTCCTCGGCCTCCTCCACGCCCACCGCGGCGAAGCCCGCCCCGCCGCCAAACTTCTTTCCGCCTGCCTCGCCGGCGGCACCCGCATGGGCCTCGGCGGCATGAACCTCTTCAGCCTCCTCGGCCTCGCCGTCACCGCCGATCTCTCAAACGACGCCGCTCAGACCGCCACGCACTACCGCGCGCTCTTCGACGCCTGGCGCGCCTCCGAGGACCGCCACGACGCCATCCCCGGCCTCTCCTGCGCCGTCCAGTTCCACGCCGAACGCGGCGAACGCGATCCAGCCGCCGAATACGCCGCCGCCCTCGAGGAAATCGCCGCCGCCACCGCCAACCCCGAAGCCTCCGGCGCCGCCCGCCTCGCCAATGCCGAGTTGCTCCTCCTCGACGGAAAACACACCGCCGCGATCGCCGCTTTCCGCTCCGCCCTCGACGACTTCGAGAAACGCGACCTCTCCCTCGAACGCATCCGCGTCCGCCTCCGCCTCGCCGCCGCCCTCGCAAAAACATCCTCCCCCGACGAAGCGCGCACCTTGCTCGCCGACGCCATTCGCCGCGCCCGCCGCCTCGGCGCCCGCCCCCTCGCCGCCAAAGCCACCGCCCTCCTCGACTCTCTCCAAAACGCGTCCGACACCCCCGACGCGTCTGCCTCTAGCGCCTGGGATCTCCTTTCCGCCCGCCAGCGCGACACCGCCCGCCACCTCGCCCGCGGCGCGACCAACAAAGAGATCGCCACCGCCCTCGGCCTTTCCGTCCGCACTGTCGAGATGCACGTCGCCGCCGTCCTCGCCCGCCTGGATTGCCGCTCCCGCTCCCAAGCCGCCGCCCACATCGCCAGCTCCCTCGCGTAAACGACCCCGTAGCCGCGCTGTCCGCAGCGTGGCATCCCGCACCGCCCGCTTTCCCGCTAAAAGCGCCCCAAAGGCCTCCGGTCATTGGTCATTGGTCATTGGTCATTGGTCATTGGTCATTGGTCATTGGTCATTCGCGCGAGCGCCCCGCGCTCGCGTGCCTACCGTACCGCCCTCCCCACGATACCGTAGTCTCCACACTAAAACCTCCGGCCCATTTCCGCTACCGTGGTTCCTCCACTCAAAAATCAGAACCGCCACCCAACCACGTTCAACCCACCACTCCCATGTGCACCGCCTGCCGCTCTCTCGACACGTCCAAGATCGACGCCCTCGGCTCCCGCCTCCTCCAGGTCATCAACGACGGCGCCCTCGCCCTCATGATCTCCATCGGCCACCGTGCCGGAATCTTCGATACGATGGCCGCGCTCCCGCCCGCGACCTCTCACCAGATCGCCGATGCCGCCAAACTCAACGAACGCTACGTCCGCGAATGGCTCGGCTGCCTCCTCGCCGCGAAAATCGTCGGCCACGATCCCGAGAAAAACACCTGGCACCTCCCCGCCGAGCACGCCGCGCTTCTCACCCGCGCCGCCGCCCCCAACAACTTCGCCGCCTTCACCCAGTACATCTCCGTCCTCGGCTCCGTGGAGGACAAAATCCTCCGCTGCTTCCGCGAAGGCGGCGGCGTGCCCTACTCGCAGTTCACGCGCTTCCACGAGGTCATGGCCGAGGACAGCGGCCAGACCGTCGTCGCCGCGCTCTTCGAGCACATCCTCCCGCTCGTCCCCGGCCTCCACGAACAACTCGAATCCGGCATCAACGTCCTCGACCTCGGCTGCGGCCGCGGCATCGCCCTCCGCCTGCTCGCCGCCCGGTATTCGAAATCCCGTTTCACCGGCATCGACTTCTCGACCGATGCCATCGCCTGGGCCCGCGAGCAGGCCGCAAAAGAAAATCTATCCAACCTCCGCTACGAAGTCGGCGATGCCGCCCAGCTCGACCGCCGCGCCGCCTTCGACCTCATCGTCACCTTCGACGCCATCCACGATCAGGCCCGCCCCGACCTCGTGCTCTCCGCGATTTCCCGCGCACTCCGCCCCGGCGGCACCTACCTCATGCAGGACATCCGCGCCTCCTCCCGTCCGCACGAAAACGCCGACCACCCCGCCGGCGTTCTCCTCTACGCCATATCCACCTTCCACTGCATGACCGTCTCGCTCGCCCAAGGTGGCATGGGCCTCGGCACGATGTGGGGCCGCCAGCTCGCGGAGAAGATGCTCAACGACGCCGGCTTCAAATCCATCCGCGTCGAGCAACTCGCCCACGATTTCCAAAACGAGTACTACATCATCCGCCACGCCGCGTGAGCGCTCGTCCAACGTCCCGTAGCCGCGCCCCTTAGGGCGTGGCCCTCCGCACTCTTCCCTCGGAGCCCGCGCTCCATCCGCGCGTCCTTCCCACTTGCCGCCACACAACGACCGGGCATGAGCTTCCCGCCATGCCCGGCCCGTTCCGCCTCAACCGCCGCACCTTCCTGCTCTCCCTCGGCGGACTCGCGGCAGCAACCGCCGCCACCGGCACCTACGCCCGCTGGATCGAACCCCGCCGCCTGAAAATCTCCCGCCACACCGTTCCCCCGCGCACTCCCTCCGACCATCCACCGATAAAACTTCTCCACCTCACCGATCTCCACGTCATCGATACCGCATCGCTGGAACATCTCGCCCGTGCCTTGGAGTTTGGTCTGCTGCTCAAACCCGATCTCGTCTGTCTCACGGGAGATTTTGTCACCCGTCGCGAACACATCGTAACCGGCTACGTCGACATTCTCCGCCGTCTTTCCTCGCGAGTACCCACCTTCGCCACGCTCGGCAACCACGACGGCGGCATCTGGTCCGGTCATTATGGCGGCGACTCCAACAGCCACGCCGTCCGGCTGCTCCTGCGCGAAAGTCGCATCCCCTGTATTCATAACTCAACAACCGCGATCTCCATCCACGGCCGCCAGCTCCAGCTCACCGGCCTCGGGGACCTCTGGAACGGCGAATGCCTGCCCGCCCGCGCCTTCCCCGCCTCCACTGCTGCCGCGGAAGCCACCCGCATCGTCCTCAGCCACAATCCCGACAGCAAATCCCGCCTCCTCGCCCACGACTGGGATCTCCTCCTCAGCGGCCACACCCACGGCGGCCAGATCGGCCTCCCATTCCTCGCCCGCCGCTTCGCCCCGGTCGCCGACAAACGCTTCCTGCATGGACTCCACCGCTGGGAAAACCGCTGGCTCCACGTCGGCCAGGGCATCGGCTGCCTCCACGGCATCCGTTTCGCCTGCCCGCCCGAGATCGCCCTTCTCACCCTCGCCTGATCATCCCCGCAGCTACGCCGGAGCCGGTCCAAGGTTACACGCGCTCCGAAAATATACCGGCCAGCTTTTTCGCCGGTCCTGAAACCGCTCCGCGAAACCACGCGTCTCGCCGGGAACAACCACGCTCGTTCCCATGAATCACTCGCTCCTCCACAAGCTCCTCGGAATCACCTTCCTCATCGGCGTCATCCTCGCCTTCGTCACTCCCTCCCAAGCCGCCGAACGCACCCGCCAGCTAAACGCCGACGGCACCGGCGGCGGTTTAATTTTTCCGAAAGGTAGGGCGGGCTAGCCTTAGCCCCGCCGGTTTTGCTTCGCCCGCGTTTCCACACCGCACTCGCGCGCCAACTCCCGCCAACGCCTGCGCCGGACCGGCACTTAGCAAGTGCCGTCCCTCCCACGCCGCACCTGCTCACCCCGGCAACACCGCCCGCTCAGCCGTGCCGCCCCTTGAACGTCAGCTCCGCCACTCCGCTCTTATCGAGTCCGCCGAGCCCGAGGCGCACCATCTCGTCGAACTGCGCCTTCGTCGCCTGCGCCAGCGGCAGCCGCAAGCCCACGTCCAACCCAAGCTGATACGCGATGCCGCTGTCTTTCGCCGCGTGCGCGCCGGAGAAAAAGCAGTCATGCGCCCGGTTCTGCATGTCCTCGCCGTCCGTCTTGAGCACCTGCGAGTTCGCCCCCGTCTGCGCGAAAACTTCGCGCAGCATGTCGAGATCGAGCCCCAGCGCGTTCCCGAGTCCGAGTCCTTCCGCGAGCCCCGCCGTATTGATATTCATGACCATGTTCACGAGCGCCTTCACCTGCGCCGCCTGCCCGGTCGTCCCGATGTAGCGCAGCGCCGTGCTCAATTTTTCCAGGATCGGCTTCACCTGATCGAACGTCGCTCGATCCCCGCCGCACATCAGATACAGCGTACCGTTGCGCGCCTGCGGGATCGACGACGCCATGCAGCCTTCGAGGGAAACCGCACCGACCGCCTTCGCGCGCCGCTCCACTTCAACATGCGTCGCGGGTGAAACCGTCGCGCAGTTGATGAAAATCTTCCCCTTCGCGCCGATCAGCAGCGAATCGCCCGAAGCGGCAAACACGCCGATCTGCGCCGCATCGTCCGTCACCACGGTGAAAATCACATCCGCCTCCGCCGTGACTTCCGCGAGCGTCTTCGCATGCGTCGTTTTCAACTCCGCAGCCAGCGCCTCGGCCGACGGCGCGTGCGCGTCATAAACCGCCACCACCGCAAACCCGCACTCCTGAAGACGCCGCGCCATGTTGGCGCCCATCCGACCGACTCCGACAAACGCGATTTTTTCAGCCATATGCGGGCCACGAAATGCGCCGGAGCGGCACTTAGCAAGTGCCGCTCCCACGATTACCCATCGCTCTCGTCAGCCGCTCAACTCACAGCGGATGCACACCCAGCGAATGCTGCAATCCAGCCAGATACGCGGGCGACTCCACCGTCTTCAACTCGGCCCGCGCTTTTGCGACGCGCTCCTTCAGATCGAAACGCTCCACCGTCGAGTCGCAATTCGGCCGGTCCACATAATCCTCGAGATACTTCACATGACGCTTCCACAGCGTCGTCTCCACGCGCTGCTTCGCCGCGAGCCGCTCCGCATACCACCGGCTCGCCAGCATGTTCTCCTTCGTGAACAACGCGCGCACCGACGCATCGTCGAGCCCTTTGCCCTCGAACGCGCCATACGCCATGATGTGCAGCAGCGCCTTCAGCGGCGGCACCGCCAGCTCGATCGACTTGTCGTTGAAATAACTCTCCGCGACCCGCTTGTGCGTCGCGCAAATGTTATCCATGCCGTCGATAAACACCCCGAGGTCCTGCAGCTCCGGCCGCAGCATCTCGTCGGTGAAAACCGCGTGCGGATGATCGAAAACGCGACCGAAATAGACGCGCACGAAACGCGTCGTGATGCGGTAGCCCAGCCGGCTCGCGAGCACCTTCTGCCCGTCGTGCGTGAAATCCGCGCACTTCTCCAGACAGCCTTCCGCGATCAACGCCTTCGCGTCGCGCTCCGCCGCCGTCATGCGCGAGAAGATCTCAGGTATCAACAGACTCACGTCGTGATCCACGCGCACCTTCGGTCCCACATAACCCGCCGCCGAGACAAACGTGTCGTGCCCCGTGAGGATGAACGACACCAGCGCCGCGTTCAGGTCGATGATCGGCGGCAGCGCGTTAAACGGCCCCTTCGTCAGCGCACCTTCCGAACCCGCGCCCGTTGTCGAGGGAGATTTGCCCGTCATCGAGCTGATAAACTCCATGAACAACTCCGGCAGCTCCATGAAATGGATCGGATTGTACACCGCCAGCGGGCGCACGCCCTTCTCCGGCGGATTGTTGCGGCGGCCGGGCGCAAGCACCCCGACCGGCGTGAACACCGGATCGGCCGCGCCCAGCCCGCGATGCAAACGCGCGCCAAGCTCGGCCACGTATGTGCCATGCGCATCCACAATGTCAGGACGCAGCTGCAGATAGCGCGGATTTTTCGTCGGCTTGCCGTCCACGATGCGCGAGTGCGCCGACGACACGAAGTACTTCGGCTTCGCTCCGGGCGCCGCCGCATCGCGGATCAGATTCCGCATCGGCGCCGTGTACGCGTTGTAACCGATCGCGTCTTCCATGATCGCGCGCGCATCGTCGCCATTCAGCGGCTCGAAGTTCGAAATGAACGAACCCGGCGAAGCCAGATCCGCCTCCGCCTGATGATCGTAACCGCGATGCACCGCGTCGTCCGGCCTCTGGAAAAGCCGGTTCTCCGTGTTCTGCACGATCTTCACCGCGTCCGCCGCGTGGAGATTCGTAGGCAGATTCTTCAAAGCCTTCACCGGCGCGACCACCGACGCCGTGATGTCGTCCTCCATCTGTACCTTCGCGGCCGGATGGAAGTCGCTGCGCAGCCCGAAGACGCGCCACGAGCCATCCTCCTCAAATCCGACGCGCAGGCAGTTCGTCACCAGCTTCCGCCCGTCGAGCTTCAGCTCGTAGCCCGGCCGGCCGTTGATCGTATCCACCGAGAAATGCTCGCGCCAGTGCGCGCCCCACTCCGGCTTGTGGAAACGCTTCAACACGAAGATCAGCTCCTTGATGTGCTGCGGGATCGAGGTCAGCCACGTGTTGTACTCCTCGCTGTACTCCTTGCGCGATGGCGTGAGCAGCTTGATCACGCTTCCCAGCGAACGCTGCGGACTGAGGATCATGCGGATGTCTTTTCCGTTGCGCGCCGGATCGCGGAAGCGGTTGGAAAAATCCTTCGCGAGAATCGCCGCCACCGCGTCGAAATCCTTTTCGAAGTCCGCGACAAAAACATGCCCCGGCAGGATCGCGTACGAGATCGCCTTCGAGATTTCCGATTTGCCGCCGCCCGAGACCGTGCAGGGCTTGTGGCACACCGTGCCTTCCGCGACCGTTCCGACCAGCCGCCACGCGCTCGCCCCCGGGATCGGCTCCATGTGCACGCGATAACCGCTCGGCCGCAGATACGTTTTTCCGGCCAGCAGCTTGATCGACTTGGTCGTGCCGTTCGGCTCCTTCCACGAGATCGTCTGCTTGCGCAGGTTAAACGTCGTCGCCTCCGGCACGAGAATCACGTCCGGATGCTTCCTGTCCACCGCGGTGCCATCCGGCCGGAGCTCGAACAAATCGCCCAGCCGCTTCATCGCATCCTCGAAGGAGTGCGTCTTCTCCTCCGTGTATCCGGAAAACTCGTCGCCGAGATCGTAGCTGGGAAACACCAGCGCGCCGCCCGCGTGCTCTTCCTCGGCCAGCCCGTGAAGATTCGCCGAAAAGCTGATCTGCGTCTTCACCTCCTTCTTGCAGTAGCCGTAATAGTTGTCGGCGATGAGCGTCACCATCACGCCGCGCTCGTTGCGCGCCGTGAGCTTGAAGGCCGAGCCGTTGTTGTAGAGCTCCTTCTCGTCCTTCCAGCACATGCCGTCGCGCCTCTGGCGCGGCGTCGCCAGATCCCAGTGCGGCAGCCCCGCGAGATGCTTCGGCACCGACACCAGATGCGGCGCCAGGATCACGCAGCCCGTGTGGCCATTCCAGTGATCGACATCGAGGCCCGCGTCATTCTCCGGCAGATACGGGTCGCCCCAGTTGCCGAAAATCTCCTCCACAAAATCCAGATTGCTCACCAGCGAGCCCGGCACGATGAAACGGATTTCCATCCGCTTCTCCTTCGTGAAGCCAGGCACCGCCGGGCACACCAGCGGACGCAGCAGCAGCGAGACAAACGTCTCCGCCTCCCGCGCCTGGCCTTGCGTGAACGGCAGTCGCATCAGCTCGCGCGGCGGATTCAGCGCGATCTCCAGCATCTTCGCATACGTGCGCTTCGGCACCTCCAGCTTGTCGTCCGGCACCGGCAGCCCGCCGTCGGCCACGTGAAAAACACCCTGCGTCGTGCGCCGGTCGCTCGCCGGATTATGCAGCACGCCCTGCCGCAACCGGTAACTCTTCAACAACGGCGAGGTGCAGTCGTCGCCATTGGCCGGCAGCGACAGCGCCCGCGCCAGCCTGGGTTGATCGAGCACAAATGTCTTCGCCGGCAGCATCGGCGCCGGCCCCACCTCCGTCAGATAATGCTCCAGCCACGCCTGTATCCGGTGATCCACCGGCGACAGCGGATCGATCAGCTGCCGCGTCGTCTCCCGGTGTCGCGCGAAAATCGGCGCCGCCAGATCGGTCAGCTCATCCGTGCCCGCATCGCTGACCGTCGGCAATCCAAGCAGCGAGAGCCGGAGATTGATGGCGTGGCGGATCGATTCTTCCGGGAGGGCGGGTTTTGAGGCAGGCATGATAAGGGGAAGTCAGTGGTTCGAGTGAGAGGACGGTCGAGTTTTACGGGTATGAATTAAACTCCTTCTGAGCACCTTCCGGCAATGCACGGATTGCCAAAAAGCGCGCGTTAACTGGCCCCGAAACGTGAGCAACGTTCAGGCCAGATCAAGCTCCGCTGCCTCCGGAAATCGCGTCACCCGTCCGTCACCACCACGACAACACCCAATCCTTCAACCACACCACCGCCCGCTGCGTCGCTTCGCCGAGGAAGACGAAATACAGCACCCCCGCCGCAAACGCCACATATCCGCCCAGGATGAACAATCCGTCCCGCTCCAGCAACCCCGCCGCCACCAGGATGATCGTCCACGCCGGAAACGTATTCGTAAACGGGATCGGCAACGGCAGCAGCAACGCCGCCGCCGCCAGCAGCATCAGCGCCGCATGGGTCCGGTACAGCAGCACCGTGTCCGTCAAAAACGTCAGCCGCGGACGCAGCAGCTTTTCCAGAAAACGGATCACGCCCGCCGCAAATTTGAACACCTTCCCGAAAAACCCCGGCGGTATCGACCGGTCCAGCACCTTCGCCGGCAACCACGGCTTCTGCCCGAGCATCAACCGCAGCGCGATGAGCCCCACCGCCAGCCCGAACGGCGTGGACAACCCCGGCAGCGGGATCGGCGTGATGAACGGCAGCGACAGCAAAATCAGCAGCAGCGTGTACGCCCGCACCCCCAGCACCACGATCGCCTCGCGCAGCGTCAGCTCGCCCTCGGCCGAACGCGCCTTCAACGCCTCCATCTCCTCGGAAAGCTTCCGCCTCCGCGTCACGTAAACCGTCAGCGCGCGCGACGCATCGACAGGCGTTTCTTCCGGACGCTCAGGCTCAGGTACCGCGTTTGTTGCCATAAAGCTCCACATGCAGCCGGTGCGCGTAACGGTATCCACGTTCCTTGCACAACTCCCCCAGCCACCCCGCCCGCGCCCGCAACGCCTCCATCGAAGTCCCCTCCGGCATGAGCAACACCTTCGCCCGCGGAATCTCCCGCCCCAGCTCCGTCAGCATCGCCTCGATCTCCTCCACATCCGCCGCACTGCTCACGACAAACTTCAGCTGAAACTCATACGCGTCGATCCACGCCCTCACCACCTCCGGCTGCCACCGCGTCGCCTCATGACGCTCCCGCCACGTCTCCGACAACCGCTCATCCGGTCCCGAGCTCCGCAACTTCGGGCTGATCGACGCCAGATCGCACGCGATCCCATCGGGAGCAACCGTCCCCGCCGTCTCGATCGTGATGTGATACCCGAGTTTCTTCACCTCGCCCGCCAGTTCGCGAATCTCCTTCGCGATCATCGGCTCCCCACCCGTGAGCACCACATGCTTCGCCGGATGTCGCGCAATCTCCGCCACAATCTCGCTCACCGAACGCGTTTCCCCCTCCGGCTTCCACGACGCATACGGCGTGTCGCACCAGTTGCATCGGAGATTGCACCCCGACGCCCGCACGAAAACCGACGGCACTCCCGTCAGCACACCCTCGCCTTGCAGCGAATAAAAAATCTCAGAAATCAGCATCGTTAGTCGTAGGCGGTTAGGTGAATCGCAAACCCACGAAGAAGCAAAGACCCGAGCAAAGGAAACCCACTTCGATATAGGTCCTATAAGTCCCATAGGGCCCATAAGACCTATCCCCACCACCGCACACCCAAGCCACCTTCCGCTCTTCGCTCCGACCTTCGCGTCGTTGCGTCTTCGCGCTTCAACCAAACCCCCGCCCGCTTAGCGCCGCTATCACGGCTTCGCCGGCAGCTCCCCCGCCTGCGCATACACCGTCGGGTCCGCGATCCCCGCCTGCAAAAACGCCTCGCGCCGCTCCACGCACGTCCCGCACTTCCCGCAGTGGATCGCGCCGCCCTTGTAGCACGACCACGTCCGCGCAAAATCCACGCCCAGCCGCGCCCCCTCCGCCGCGATCTCGCCCTTCGTCATCGCGATGAATGGCCTCAAAAGTTGGATACCCGCGTACGTCCCCAGCCGCATCGCCTCGCCCATCGCCCGCATGAACTCCTCCCGGCAATCCGGATAAATCGCATGATCCCCGCCATGCGCCGCGATGACGAGCGCCTCCGCCCCGATGCTCTCCGCAAACCCCGTCGCGATCGATAGCATGATCGGATTCCGAAACGGCACCACCGTCTGCTTCATGTTCTCCGCCTCGTAATGCCCCTCCGGAATCTCCCCGCCCGAACTCAACAAATCCGATTTGAACAACCGGTCCATGAACCGCAGCGACACCACCTCATGCCGCACCCCAAGCGCCGCCGCATGCTCCGCCGCCAGCGGCAGCTCCTTCGGATTATGCTTCGCCCCGTAGTCAAAACTCACCGCCGCCAGCACGGCATGTTCCTTCCGCGCCCAATAAAGCGCAGTCACCGAATCCATCCCGCCAGAACAGAGCACGACGACCTTCATATTTCCCATCGCCGCAAAACTCCCCCCGCTCCGCAACCTCCGTATCTTTCTCTTTCCTCTTTCTCTTACTCTTTCTCCCGCCGCCCTCCGAACTCCGCCTTCCACGCCTCTATCACCTCCCCGCCCACACACCCCACCCTTTCGATCCAGAGAAAGAGAAAGATCCCCGAATCACTCCTCCCCCATTCCTGCCCCCGCCGTCTCCAATCCTGCTCATCCCGTAAATCCTGTCCCCAATTCCGCTTCCCCTCGCCCGCCCTTCGCACTGCGTCCACCTCCCCCCTCTTCGCTCCGACCTTCGCGTCTTAGCGTCTTCGCGCTTCACCAAACCCACCGCCCGCTTTCGCCCCCATTTCGCCGACCCGCCTTCACCCTTTTCCTCCCCCCGCCTTTCTGCCTCCCTTCCCGCAAACACACACGCCGCCCTCCGCCTCCGTCCCGATGCCCGACACGCCCCCCTACACCCTCATCGAAACCCCCGCGCAACTCGCGCCCCTCCTCGCCGCCCTCGACCGCACCGATGAGGCCGCCCTCGATACCGAGGCGGACAACATGTACCACTACAAGACGCGCGTCTGCCTCCTCCAGTTCTACGTCTCCGGCCAAATCCACCTCGTCGACGTCCTCGCCCCCGGCCTCGACCTCTCCGCCCTCTGGCCCCGCCTCGCCACGAAACACCTGCTCATGCACGGCAGCGATTTCGACCTCCGCCTCCTCCACGACCTCTGCGGCTTCCGCCCCAAAAGCATCTTCGACACGATGCTCGCCGCCCAACTCCTCAACCGCCCCCGCGTCGGCCTCGCCGCCCTCCTCGACGAACACTTCGGCGTCGCCCTGGATAAAGACTCCCAGACCGCCAACTGGTCCAAACGCCCCTTCACCCAGCGCCTCCTCGACTACGCCTCCCTCGACGTCTTCTACCTCTACAAACTCCGCGACCTCCTCACCGCCGAACTCGAGAAACTCGGCCGCCTCGGCTGGCTCGAACAACAATGCAACCGCCAGATCGAGTCCGGCCTCCTCGGCTTCCCCAAGGACGACGAAAACGACTGGCGCATCGGCCGCTCCGAACGCCTCCGCCCCTACGGCCTCGGCGCCCTCCACGCCGCCTGGCACTGGCGCGAAGACTGGGCCCGAAAACTGGATACACCGCCCTTTAAGGTGACGAGCAACGACACCCTCATGCGCATCGCCGAAGGCGCCGACCACGGCCTCTCCGTCCGCGCGCTCATGGAATCGATCAACCTCGGCAAACGCCACGACCGCATCGCCCCCAGCCTCTACCAAGCGCTCGACAACGGCCTCAACCGCGACCCGCACACCCTCCCCAAACGCCGCGGCCGCGACCCCAATCACCAACCACTCACCCCCGCCGAACTCGCCCTTCAAGACGCCATCAAAGCCGACCGCGACCGCGTCGCCGCCGCCATCAACCTCGATCCCACGCTCATCGCCAACCGCGCCACCCTCGCCCAACTAGCCCGCAACCCCGAGAAACTAGACGAAATCCTCCTCCCCTGGCAGGCCGCCCTCCTCCGCAACGAGCCATCGCTGAAGCCCAATGCTTCTTCAGCGGGTCAATAAAATGCACCCCTCCGCGATCACTCCGTCGTTCCCTTCGGACCAAGAACACGTTTTTCAGAACTCACGGCACTGGCGTGAATTTCGCGCATTGTTTCCGACAGTAGAAGATGCTCTTCAAAACTACGCGCAGAGGAGCAACGAAGCGTCCGAAGGGAACGACTCTACGCATGAGTTCGAATGGCGTTTCATCTTTCATAATCGAGAGTCGAAGTTTCGTCAGTTGATCGCTCTCGCACTTCTGCCTCTTGGGCAGATCCAAACCCATCACGCTGAGTTCAGATTCAAGACGACACACCAGCTCACCTCACGAGACGTTCTTCGTCTGACGGCGGGAAGGACACTGGGCACTCTATGCTACTACCTGTGCTTTATCGGCATCATCGCGGCGGGAGCGTGTGTCATGGTGAGCCTAGTCGATCAGGCGTTTAAGGGGATCTCGCTCACAATGTCGCTTCTCGGCATAGCATCGTTCGCAGCGGCAACGGCACTGTTTATTCTCTCCACCAAAACTCGCTCCATCGGATTGCCCACATCGATAAAACTCATCGCGAGAGATGCTTTCGACTTAGTGTCCATCAAACGACTGAAACCTTAGGAAAGCCCAAACTCATGGACGCCACGGAGGAAGAAACGCCCGAGATGCTCGCCGCCATCGATGAAGGGCTGCGCTCGCTGAAAGAAAACGGCGTCACCCCAATCGAAGACGTGCGCAAAAAACTTCGCTTGTGGGCTACGGCGTCAGCCTGACGGCTCCCGCTCACTTTGCCCCCACTGTTGATCCGGTCTCCGCTTCCCTCACCTTCCACCCATGCGAGCTGAATTTACCGCGATCATCGAAGATGCGCCCGAAGGCGGCTACTGGGCGATCTGCCCCGAGACCCCGGCGCCAACGGACAGGGCGAAACCGTCGAAGACGCCAAGAACAGCCTCCGCGACGCCATCCGCCTGATCGACCTCGACCGCCTCTCCTCATAATAACCCGCCTTACCCCGCCGCTCGTTCTCCGCATCTTCCCCTCCATGAAATCGATCAAGTACTGCGTGTACAAAGAGGGCGCGCACTACGTCTCGCAATGCCTCAACGTCGACGTCGCCAGCTTTGGCGACACCGCCGAACAGGCCATCGCCAACCTCAAAGAAGCGCTCGAACTCTACTTCGAAGACGCCCCGGCCACTGACTACCAGCAGATCGACGAAGTGCTCATCGGCGAAAGCCGCGTCCATGGTTAGGCTCCTCACCTCCCAGCAAGTCGTCGAACTCCCGCTCGCCCACGGCTCCGCCTTCGTCTCGCAAAAAGGCAGCCACCTCAAATACCGCGACGCGCTCGGACACACCGTCATCATCCCCGCCGGCCGCCGCGAAATTCCCCGAGGCACCCTCGCCTCCATCATCCGTCAAAGCGGACTCCCCCGCGAACTGTTCAACTGATTCCCGACTGTAGGAGCGGCTTCACACCGTGACTGTCTTCGCCGGGAGCGCCGCCGCCGGCCGGCTTCCGTCGCCCTCAATTTCAATCCCGCCCGCCGCCGGGCGCCTGCGGTCCCCGCACGCTCACGCTTCGCTGACGACCGCTCGCAGAAAAAAGTCCGCCCCCAATTCACTGCATAGCGCCCTCATCCCTGAAATCGAAAGTAAAATTCGGATACGCAAAACGCTTCACCGCACTAGCAGCACAACTTGAACGTCGTACGCGTCAGGCATCTAGGCAGCTTTTTAAGACTAGTGCGTTTTGCTCGGCGCTTTTCTTAACTAAGAAATTGATAGGGCGCGACGAGATATGCCTGCCCGCGAGGTTTCCTGGCGGGCATTCTATCATGAAGACCTGGACCATCCGCCGCCGAATCCTCACCGGATTCACACTCGTTATTCTGCTGACCTGCGCGCTCGCCGCCACCGGCATCTACTTCCTCCGGGAGATCAAAAAGGACAGCGCCCAGATCGGAAACTTCGATCTGCCAGGCCTCGTTCTCGCCAGCCAGATTCTCAACAACACCAACACCATTCAGCTCGAGCTCGCACAACACCGCATCTCCACCGACGCCGAGGCGATGGACCGCCGCGAAGCCAGCATTAAGACCATCGCGGCCAGCAACGACCAGGCCATGAAGAGCTATCAGGCGCTCATCCTTAGCGACGCCGAGCAAGCCCTCTACGACGAACTCCGCCAGGCCCAGCTCGCCTACGTTCAAGCCCGTCCCCGCATGCTCGAACTCGGCCGCACCACCAACACCGCCGAACAGGACAAATACGACCGCGAGGTCATCACCCCCGCCTTCGCCCGCTACCGCAAAGCCTCCGAAGCCGTTTTCGCCTTCAACCTCGAGGGTGCCACCACCAACGCCGGCGATAACGTCGCCATGGCCTCCAACGCCTACCTCACCCTCTCCATCGCCAGCGCCGTCATCGTCGGCGTCGGCATCCTCATCGCCCTCGTCATCGTGGCCGGCCTCTCGAAAGTCCTCCAGCTCGTCACCGCCACCCTCCAGGACGGCTCCGCCCAGGTAGCCGCCGCCGCCAGCCAGGTCAGCGGCTCCAGCCAGAGCCTCGCCGAAGGCTCCAGCGAACAAGCCGCCTCCCTCGAAGAAACCAGCGCCTCCCTCGAAGAGATCGCCAGCATGACCAAGCGCAACGCCGAGAACGCCAGCAGCGCCAAATCCATCGCCAACCAGACCCGCGCCGCCGCCGAAACCGGCGCCGCCGACATGGCCGCGATGAGCGCCGCAATGGACGCCATCAAAAACTCCTCCGACAACATCGGCAAAATCATCAAGACCATCGACGAGATCGCCTTTCAGACCAACCTCCTCGCCCTCAACGCCGCCGTCGAAGCCGCCCGCGCGGGTGATGCCGGCGCCGGTTTCGCCGTAGTTGCCGATGAAGTACGCGCCCTCGCCCAGCGCTCCGCCCTCGCCGCCAAGGAAACCGCCGAGAAGATCGAAGACTCCATCAAGAAGTCCGATCACGGCGTCGCCATCTCCGGCAAAGTCGGCGCCTCCCTCAATGAGATCGTCGGTAAAGCCCGCGAGGTCGACCAGCTCGTCGCCGACATCGACGTCGCCTCCAAGGAACAATCCCAAGGCATCACCCAGGTCCTCACCGCCGTCTCCCAGATGGACAAAGTCACCCAAGGCAACGCCGCCAACGCCGAGGAAAGCGCCGCCGCCGCCGAAGAACTCAACAGCCAGGCCGAAGCCCTCGACGGCGCCGTCGCCGAGCTCAAACGACTCGTCACCCGCTCCCGCACCGTGAAGTCCCCCGCGTCGGCCGACACGCCCGCCTCCACCCCGGTCAGCCGCAAACGCGTCGCCCGCACCAAGACCGCCGTCAAAGAAGAGGAACACGCCTTCGCCGACATCGAGCAGTAAACCGCTCATCCGCGTCGCTCCCGGCACCACATGCTGCCGCGAGAACAACCTCACCGCAGCCATCACCGGCTGCGGTTTTTTGTTACGCAGAAAAGCTCCGACGAAAGACGCCCGTCCCGCGCGACGCGCCACCACCTGCGCTCTCCGCCGGACAAGTGCCAACGCCCGGCCGTGAACCCGTGCCGCCGTCGCGCGCGAGAAAAGATCCTCGCAACGCACAGTTGCCGTCTTCTCGCGGCCCGTATGTTTTCGGCCCCTTCCCTCCTGAGGCAAAAGCGGCCTCATCGCCACGAAGCGTCTTCCCCGTCATGTCCACCACCGACAGCGCCAACATCGCGCGACACCTCCCGCTCATGGCCGCACGCCAGCCGGATCACCCGGCGCTGAAAATCCCCCGCGGCCGCACCCGCGCGGGCGACATCGATTACCTCACGCTCACCTTCGCCGAGCTCGACGCCGAAGTCGCCGCCTGGGCCGCCCGCATCACCGCCGCCGGAGTCAAAACCGACGACCGCGTCCTCGTCATGGTCCGCCAGGGCCTGCCCCTCATCGCCGCCGCCTTCGCCCTCTTCAAGATCGGCGCCGTCCCCGTCGTGATCGATCCCGGCATGGGCCTGAAAAGTTTCCTCACCTGCGTCGAACGCACCCAACCCCGCGCCCTCCTCGGCATCCCGCTCGCCCGCATCATCAGCCGCGTATTCAGAAAACCCTTCCGCAACGTCACCATCCGCATCCCCGCCAGCGCCAACCCCACCGCCCGCCTCTCTGTTTCCGCCCCATCGCCCCTCGCCCCCAGCCCTTCGCCTGTCGCGCGCAGCGCGACCGACCTCGCCGCCATCCTCTTCACCTCAGGCTCCACCGGCGCGCCCAAAGGTGTCTGCTACGAACACGGCATGTTCGAAGCCCAGGTCCGCCTCATCCGCGCCACCTACGGCATCCAGCCCGGCGAAGTCGATCTGCCGATGCTCCCGATCTTCGCGCTCTTCAACCCCGCGCTCGGCATGACAACCATCGTACCCGAGATCGACCCCGCCCGCCCCGCCGCCGTCGACCCCGCCAAAATCGTCCAGGCCATCCGCCAGGAAAACGTCACCAACTCCTTCGGCTCGCCCACGCTCTGGAATAAAATCTGCGACCACTGTCTCCGCACCGGGACTACGCTCCCCAGCCTCCGCCGTGTCCTCTGCGCCGGAGCCCCCGTCCCCGAAACCCTCTGGGAAAATTCCCGCCACTTCCTCACCCACGGCCAACTCCACAGCCCTTACGGAGCGACCGAAGCCCTCCCCATCGCCAGCGTCTGCTCCGCCGAAATCATCCCGCGCTCCGCAACCGCGTCCTACGCGGCCGCCCCGACGAAGTCTCCAAGCACCGCCACTGCTCAACCCACCCAATTCCGCTCCCTCCCCGACACCTCCCAATCCCCCTTTTCGCAAGAATCGGCCTCCGCCTTTTACCCTTCACCCTTCACCCCTCACTCGTCCGCTCCGCCGTCCGGCGGAGCGTGCGTCGGCCGGCCGCTCCCCGGCATCGACGTCCGCATCATCGCCATCACCGACACCCCCATCGCCACGCTCGCCGAAGCCCGCGAACTCCGCCCCGGCAAAATCGGCGAAATCATTGTGCGCGGCCCCGTCGTCACGAAAGCCTACGACGCGCTCCCCGAAGCGACGCTGGCGGCGAAAATCGCCGCCGCGAACTACACGAACATCCAACTCCCCACATCCAACGCCCAACGCCCAACGCCTCAGGATTCTGACTTAAGCGTTAAACGTTCAGCGTTGAACGTTGAGCGTTCCCCATCCGAGCGCCCACCCGCGATCTCCGCTCCGACAGTGGATGTTGGACGTTCGATGTTGGGCGTTGGAAGTTCGCCTGCGGCCTCCGCCGCCGTGGTCTGGCACCGCATGGGCGACTGCGGCTACTTCGATCCCCTCGGCCGCCTCTGGTTCTGCGGCCGCAAAGTCGAACGCGTGCTCACCGAAAAAGGCCCGCTCTTCACCGAACCCTGCGAACAAGTTTTCCGCTCGCACCCGCAAATCGCCCGCTGCGCCCTGATCGGCCTCGGCGTGCCCGGAAAACAACTACCCGCCATTGTCATCCAGCGGCGAAAATCAAAATCGCTCCCGCCCCTCAGCGACGAAGACCTCGCCCGCGAACTCCGCGCCCTCGCCAAAACCACCGGCACGACCGCTGACATCACGCGCTTCTATTTCCACAAAGCCTTCCCCGTCGACGTCCGCCACAACGCCAAAATCCACCGCCTCACCCTCGCGAAGTGGGCGTCGGCGCACGCTCGCGAAGCCATTGAGATCAAATGACCGAAGTCTGCGGCCGATTAGTCCGCAAGATAGACGTCGAACCAAAGTTCTATCTCTAGATCGGAAAGTATCTTCATCTGACTCGGACTGATGGTCGGCCCTCCATGGCCATTAAGCGAATCCCAGAATACGCACAGATCGATGAGATAACCTCGCTCGTGAAGTATCTTAAACGTGTCCCGTTTATTTTTCACCAACTCCAGAATCCAATCCAAGTGATGTCTGGAATCTTTGCTCTCAAGAACGCCTTCCGTGGCAAGGAACCATCCACTTTTTGAATAAGCCTTTTCTGGTTTTTTCGGGTGTGGGGCTCCTCGTCTCTGCACCTTATTCGGACTTATTTCCAAGATCGCGGAAATTTCCTCGGGATCGAGCTTCTCATCCATGATGCGAAGCCATGCATGCGTCTTGGCGCATGTGGCGTATTGCTCATCATAAGGTGTCTGAAGACGCATGCTTTGGTTGAAAACGGACTCCCTCAAATATGCCGCGAGTCCGCCTCATCCTTCTTCACGTACCCACTTTCCTGACGCTGATGGTTCACCGCGTTCTTCTTGAGATAGGCCTGATAAACATCGTCCGCGCTCATCCCGAGCGTCTGCGCGAGTGACACCAGGAAGTGAAACAGGTCCACGACCTCCACCTTGGCGTTCTGCTCGTCGAATTTCTGGTACTTCGCCCACCACTTCCACGGCACGGAGTCGATTAACTCCGCCGTCTCCTGCTGCATCGCCCGCGTATAGTTAAGCACCCACTTGGTTTTCTCTTCCTCGGTCGCAGGCGGCAGCGTGACGCCAATGCGCGCATTCAGCGCCTCTTGCATGCGGAAAATCTCTTCGAGCTTGTCCATGCGCACGTGGCTACGGACGCACCCACCCACTGGCAAGCCCCGCCTCCGTTGTAGGGCCGGACCTCTGGTCCGCGCCTCCGAAGATTTTCTACTCCATTCACCAAACGGCGCGCACCAGAGGTGCGGCCCTACAAAGCCCTCCGCCTCCCCGCTTCATCACGCACTACCCTCGCTCGTCGCACCGGCAGCGATCAACCTGCACGCCTCTGTGCCCTCTGTGTCCGCACTCCGTGTGCTCTGTGTCCCACTCCGACCTTCCGATTTCTGATCCCCGTCGCCTTGTCTCATCCATCCCCGAACCCACTGCAAACCGCCTGAGATTGCAGTTGCGTAAATGAGATTCCCCCGCGACGTTCACCACCGATTCCGGGCGTGGAGTGCGCAACTTTTTCGCGCTCCGCCCGCGATTCCAACCCTCGCAGCCCCCGACTCTTCGGTGCGCGCGAATAACCATAAAATACACATAGTCATGTCAGATACAGCAACGTCCGGCGAAGCCCCGGTGGCACCCGCCGAGACCGTTAGCGCGCCTCCAGCGCCTGTCGCGAACACCGCGCAGACCGCTCCAGCCGCCGTCCCCGCATCGTTCGGGACCAGCCGAGGCTCCGGCCTCGCCCGCGGCAAACGCGCCAGCACCCCCGCCACCAACAGCAGCAACAACGCACCCGCCGCCTCCGGCGAGTACAACCCCACGGCCGTTCAGATCATCACGAGCCAGCGCGAATACAAAAACCCGTTCGCTCCCGAACCCGCCCCCGAGCCCATCCAGGCTCCGATCGCAGCCCCGGCCCCTGTTGCCGAAGTAGAAAAAACCGCAGCTCCGTTCGTCGCCCCCGAGGTGACGCCCGCCGCCCGCCCGGCTCCCACAGCCGAAATCCCATCCGCCCCCGAGCCCGTCTCCGCACCCGCGGAATCGGCGCCCGAGGCGTCCAACGAGCCAGCCGAGAAGGCTGAGCTCAAAATCCTCCCTCCCGAGAACAAAGTGCGCCCCGCCCAAAGCTGGGAAAGCTCTTCGTTCCCCTCCGGCGGACAACCCTCCAACAACAATCAAAACGCGGGCAACAACCGTGGCGGCAGCTCCGGCGAACGCCCGATCTTCCGCACCGAACGCCATCGCCAACGCGACGCCGAAGCCGCTCAAAACGCCGCTTCCGGCAGCAGCGAAGCGCCTCGCTCCGAAGAACAGCCGCTGCAACGCCGCGAATTCCGCGAGCCGCGCCAGCCGCGTGACCCGCGCGATCAACGCGAACCACGTCAGCCCCGCGATCCTCGCGATGCCCGTGAACCGCGCCAACCACGCGACCCGCGTGACGAACGCGGCGGCGAACATCGCCAGCCTCGCGGCTTCGAGAAACAGCCCGGCACCACGCCTCCGATCGCTCCCGCGGCCGAAGAGAAAAAAGGCGGCCTGATCTCCTGGATCAAAGGCCTCTTCAGCGGCGCACCTGCCGAACCCGAAAAGTCTGCGGAGCAAACCAACGCCGGCGGCGAACGCCGTTTCGACCGCGACGGTCGGGGCGGCGGCGGTCGTCGTAACCATCGCGGCGGACGCGGTGGCCAGGGCAACCGTGGCCAAGGCGGCGGCGGCTTCCGCGGTGAAAACCGTGGCGGCGAGCGCGGCCCACGTCCCGAAGGTCAGCAAGGTCAAAACCCCGGTGGCGAACATCGCGGCCAGGGCGGCCACGGCGGCGATCGCAACCACCATCGCGGTGGACGCGGCGGCCAGCGTGGCGGTCGCGGTCAAGGCGGCGGCGGTTTCCGTGGCGAACGCCGCGGAGGCGAAGGCCGTCCGTCCGACAGCGGCGGCTCCTCCGGTCCCGCAGCCAGCTAAGCCTGGCTAAAACCTCAGCGCGTTAATCGCGCTCAGTGATCTTCAAGGCGCCCGTCTTCACCGACCGGCGCCTTTTTATTTCCGAGGTGGAGCGGGCGCTCCGCGCACGCTGAGCGACATCGAAGAACAATCATCAATGACACCACCGGACGCCCCCATCCTCCCGAGTTTGTCATCTAATGGATGACAAACTCCCTCTGCTGCCCCTTCGCATCCTTCGTTCCCTTCGCGAGACCAACCCTCAAAGTTTCTTCGGATCGATGATCACGTGTTTGATCTTCTCGCGGTTCCACGTGTACGTCACGTGCACGAGCCCGTCCTTCGTCTGGATCATCGCCGGATAAGCGTAGCCATGTGGCTTCGGCTCATCTTCGAGCGTCACCGCCATGTCCCACTTCACGCCATCCGGTGAGACCGAAATATTCAGCGGATAACGCACACCGTAATCCGCGCGCGTCCCCTTCTTCGAAGGCCCAACCTCGTCCGCATTCTTCTCCACCTTCGGCGTTTCTTTCGGAGCTGGCCCGCTCCGCCAGTTATAGACGAGCAACTGTCGTCCATCGGCGAGCGTCACCGCATCGCTGCCCGAGTTCGGCATGAAGAGCCCCGTCGCCGCCGTCTTCGTCCACGTCTGGCCTTTGTCCGACGACCAGTTCGTCACAACCATCATCTCCTTCGTGCGCGAAAGCATCTGCAACCGCCCGTCCTTGTGCGTGAGGATGCTCGGCTGGATCGCGTTAAACTCTTCCTGCGTGTTCAGCGGTCCGACGATCTGCCACGTCTTGCCGAGATCGCGCGTGATCTCGACGTGCAGCCGCCAGCCGTCCGCCTTCGTCTCCGTGCTCGACGGCGCAAGAATCGTCCCATCGGCCAGCTGCACCGGTTTGTTCTTAACCGGCCCGAGCACATCCTCCGGCAACCGCCGCGGCTCGCTCCACGTGCGCCCGCCATCGGTCGACGTGATCAACATCCCCCACCACGTCTGCGGCGACGGCCCGACTTTATAGAAAAGCATGAGCGGACCATCCTTGGGCTGAAACAACACCGGGTTCCACGTCGGATAGCGTTTGCCCGCGTGCTGAATGCCGTCGGCCACCTGCACGCCCTGCGACCACTTCCCGTTTTCGTAGCGGGCGACGTAGATGCAGACGTCGGGATTTTTCTCGTTCGTCCCGCCAAACCACGCCGCGAGCAATTCGCCGCCCGTCGTCTCGACGATCGTCGAGGCATGGACACTTGGATACGTCCCCGTGTCGTAGATGAAGCCGGAGCTCACGACCGCCGGCGATTGCGGCGCGGCGGCAAGCGGACCGGCGATGGAAACGAGCGCGGAGGCGAGGAGTGCGAGGGATTTTTTCATAAAGAGTGCGGACGAGGATTCTACGAACGAGCGGCGGCGCAACCCGCAGCGATCTTCAACGCTGCGAGCTGAACGTGTACGAGCCGGACTCGACTTGGTAAACCGCGCGGTCGCCTTCGCGACGCACGAATTTCACGCCAGGCCGCTCCGCCGCGGTTTTGCCACCTTCGAGCACAGTCGAGCCTTCGCGCGCCGGCACGAAGATCGTCGCGGTCGCATTCGCAGGCACCGACACATCGAGCGAGAACTGCGCGTCTTTTTGCTCCCAGCGAACCGCAATCGGTCCGTGAATCGAGTCATAGCTCGCCTTCACCCAACTGAGATCGGGAACCGGCTGCGGACGAATAAGAGCGTTTTTGAATCCAGGCTTCGCCGGATCGGAGACGATGCCCGCAAGATCGTGATAAAACCACTCCGTGACCTGCCCGAGCATGAAGTGATTATGCGACGTCTCCAGATTCGCGTCCCACGCCTCGGTCAGCGCCGTCGCGCCTTGCTTCAATTGGTACGCGTAGCCGGGTTTATCTTCCTGCGTGACCATCTTGTAGATCGCGTCCGAGCGGCCGTTGTCGGCCAGCGCGCGCAGCGAGTAGCGGAAGCCCACGTCGCCCGTCGTCGTCGCATAGCCGCGTTGCTCCACATCTTTCACGAGCGCGGAAAACACGCCGCCACGCTTCGCCTCATCCGCGATGCCCATGACCAGCGGCAGCGAATTCGCCGCCTGCGAGCCCGTCGCGTACGTGCCGGAATCGGTTTTGTAGAAATGCCGGTTGTAGCTCGCATGAATGCGCGCCGCCTTCGCCGCATACTCCTTCGCCTCCTCCGCGTGCCCGAGCAGCGCGGCGGTGTCGGCCATCAACTTCGCATCGAAATAGAAAAACGCCGAGGCCGTGACGGGCGGCGGCGTGTTCTGCGCCGGCCCGGCCAGCGCAGGCCCGACATCGAACCAGTCGCCGAGCCCATCGCTGAGGATGTCGTCCTTCGCGCGTCCTTCGAGCCACGCGAAGTAACGTTTCATCGCCGGATAATATTCACGCAGCAGCCCGGCATCGCCCGTGAACTCATACTGCTGCCACGGTACGAGGAAGAACGCCGCGCCCCATTCGGCCGCCGCGCGGAACGTGCCTTTGAACACCGTGAACTCCGGCGCGATATTCGGGATCAGCCCGTCGTCCGTCTGGCCGTCGGCCATGTCGCGCATGCCCTTCGTGAAGATGCGCGCGACATCGAATTCGTAGCGGATCGCCGGGCCGTTGAGATGGTACTGCTCGATCCAGCCAAGCTTCTCGCGGTGCGGGCAGTCGGAGAGCACTGAAACCATGTTCGAGCGCTGCGCCCACCGCACCAGATCGCGGATACGGTTGAGCAGCGGGTTCGATGTCTCGAACTCGCCGAGCGGTTTCGCCGCCGCGTGCACCACAGCCATCTCGAGCGAGACCACCTTCGGCAGTTTCGCCGGATCGCCCGGACGCGGTGCCGCCGCCATCGTGGGCCGGCGACGCAAATCCTCCGCCGGGACAAAGTGCGGCAGCTCCGACTCGTCGCGGAAGGTCTCCACCTTCAGGAAGCGGCAGCCGATGTAGTAAAACTGGGGAAACCATTCTTCTTCGCCATCGGTCGCCTTCGTGTACTGCCACCACGCGTTGCCACGGTCTTTTCCGTCGAACGTGTTCCGGTTGATCGTGCCGTCTTCATGAACGACCTCGGACGGCGTGAGCCGCACGATCGATCCCGCCGGACCAGTCACGCGCAGACGCGGCATGTGCGAAGCGTTTTGCCCAAAGTCATGAACGACCGTGCCGTCGGAAAACGCCTTCGCACCGACGCTCGTGTGAACGTCGATCACACGCAGCGGCTCGCTGCCGACGCCATGCCCGCGCAACTGCCCGGCGGCGCGCAGCATCACAACCGCGCGCTTCCATTCGGCAGCCGCGGCGAAGCCGGGTTCAGCCCAGCCTTTTGGCGCGAGGCGGGCGTCGTAATCTTCACCCGCAAAAATGTGCCCGACCGTGATCGGGCCGGATTTGAACCTCCACTGATCGTTCGTGCCCACCTGCTCGACGGAGCCGTCATCGTATTCGAGACGCAGATGCATGATCGCGCGCAGCGGCCCAAACGAACCGGTCAATTTCGTGAAACGGTCCCGGTGCGCCAGATTGTAGAAGCCGTTGCCGAGCACGAAGCCCGCCGCATTCGCACCCGGGCGCAGCAGCGCGGTGACGTCATGCGTGTTGTAGAGGACCGTGACGTTATAGTTCGTCCAGCCGGGCGTGAGCAGATCCTCGCTGACTTTCTTCCCGTTGAAAAACAGCTCGTATTGCCCGAGGCCGGTCACGTGAACGAGCGCGCGCTTCAGACCCGGCTTCACGTTGAATTCGCCGCGCAACATCAGCGACTCGGTCGTGGCGGGCGACGTGATCCACGACGCTTTCCATTCTTCTTTCGTGAGAATGCCCATCGTCCAGCGCGCGGGCTGGCTCCACGCGGACGGTTTGCCGTCGCGATCCCACGAGCGAACCTTCCAAAACACGGTCTGCGACGACACCGGCGCTTTTCCGCCATAAACGACGAATGTCGTCTGATCGTTCGCCACGCGCCCGCTGTCCCAAAGATCGCCTTCGTCCCGCTTGAGACCGGCCTCGCTCGAAGCGGCGAGGATTTGCCACGCAGTCTGTTTCTGCCCGCGCGTATCGCTCTCGATTTTCCAGAAGAGACGCGGTGTGACAGTGTCGATGCCGAGAGGATCGGTCGCGTACTCGGTGCGCAGATCGGCAACGCGGAAATTTTCCGCCGCTACTTCGGCAGCGTGACTAATCGTTGAAGAAAACGTGATCGCCGTGCATCCGAGGCCGACGAGAAAAGCGAAGGGAGGGAAACCCATGGCGAAAAAAAACCTGCGCCCATTTTCACAGGCGCAGGAGGTTAAACAAGACAGGTTAGAACTTGTACGTTGCCGACAAGAAGTAGGCGCGAGGCGGGATCGGCACGATCATGAAGGTCGTGTTGGGATTCGTGGGACGCGTGGTGAAATTCTGGCGGTTGAACTGGCTGCTGGCGTCACCGTAACCGGCCCAGTTGAGCACGCCGTCGCCATCGAAGACGTTGTTCACGTTAAAGCTGACCGAGAACTTCTCGCTGAAGGCCCAACTGAGGAAGAGGTCCGTCTGGTCGTACGCGGGCAGCTCGAACATATTGGCGATATTCGCCGGGCGCGCGCCCATGTATTTCCACGAGACGTTGCCCGTGAATCTGCCGCGTTGGTATTGCGGCGTGACGTTCACGATCCAGTCCGGGTTGTTGTCGGCATCCTGGCCGCCGATATCGACGATGAAGTCGTCACCGGGACCGTTGCTGCCGAGATTCCAGAACTGCCACTTCGTCGCCTCGGCCTGCTGCCAGGTGGCGACGGCGCGGACGCTGAAATGCTCCGTGAATGCGTAGTTGGTCTCCAACTCCACGCCATACGTCTCGACCGAGCTGTAGAGCGGCTGCACCGAGTAGGTGGTTCCGTCCGTGTTCGTGCCGGTGAAGGGCGAGTTGATGATGTCGTCGAGCTTGCTGTAGAACGGCGTGATCACCGCGTTGAAGTTGCCGCCGCGAACCTTGTAGCCGATTTCCCACTGCTCGACGGACTGAGGAACCGTGGCGAAATTGCGGATCGCGAAGGCGTTGGTCAGGCCGATGAAGAACGACAGATCGGGAGCCTTCTCGCCGTTGGTGTAGCGCAGGTAAACCGAGTTGTTGGGATTGATCGTGTAATTCAACGCGCCCGAGAGCGACAACGTGTCGAGATTGCGATCGTAGACCCAGTTCGTCGCGTTGCGGACGCTCACGCGGTTATCGTAGATCGTGAGCGGATTGCCGTCGGCGCCGCCGTTGGCGGGATTGAGCGTGTTGTTGGCGGTGCCCGTGTTGTTCAGGCCGCTGACTTCGAGATACTCGTAGCGTGCGCCCCAATCGAGCGTGAGCCGCTTGTTGATCTCCCAGTTGTGGCCGAAAAACGCGGAGGTCTGCTTCTGCACCGCTTCGTTGAGCGTGAAGCCCGATCCTTCGGCGGAGAAGCCGTACGGATTGGTGATCTGGAGCGTCTGGCCCGCGCCGTACGGACTGCCCGCGGCGGTGATGAGCGTGATGTCCATCGGCGTCGGATTGTTCGTCACAGTGGAGACGCTGCGGCCCGCCGTCGTGTTGAAGTTATAGACATCCGAATACGCGAAGAAGCTGCCCGCCGTGAACAGGTGGCTGCCCACGCGCTTGTTCACCGTGAACTGGTTCATCAGCTCCTTGGCCCAACGGTCGAAGACGAGGGCGTTGTTCGACCAGACCGCGCCAGTCACGAGATCCTGGCGTGGCAGGTTGTTTTCCAAAACGGTGAGACCGTTCGAACCCGCGCCGCCAGAGCCGTTATTGGTGCCCGCCGACAGGATACGCGCCATGACCTGGCCGGTGTTGCGGTCCTTGAAAACCCATTCGCCGGCCGGCACCACGCCGCCGGTGAGCATGTTCAAGTTGCTGAACAGCGAGCCGCGCGTGATGTCGCGAAGCGCCACGCTGGCGCTCGTGTTCCACTGCGTGTTGCTGTCGCTGACCTTGAAGTTGTTGCTCACGATCCAGCCGCCGAAATCGTGCGTCCATTCCGCGCCGATCGATTTCTGGACGGAGTGCGCGAGGCTCTCGGGATCGAAGGTGCGTTTGTTACCCGGAGTTTCCGCCACATAGGTGAACTTGCCGGGACGGTGCAGATTCGTGCCATCTTGGTCGATACCACCGGCGACACGCGGATCGTTGAAGTCCCTCGCTGGGTAGAACTCGAACCAGCCGTTCACGTCGTTGAGGTATTTCGCGTAAAGCGTCACCGAGCCCTTACCATAGTCTTTGCGGACGTTCAGTTTGATCTGCCCGCCCTCGTTCATGCTGTAGCCGGGATTCCGCGCGCCATCGGATTTGCGGTAGAAACCGCCGATACTGTACGTCGTGCCCAGCGGACCAGCGCCACCCACCAAGAGATCGCTGCGGTAGTAAGGATTTTCGTCACCCTCGAGGCCGAAGCGCGTACGCACTTCGCCGCCGTAGATGTCCGTGCCTTTGCGGCTGATATAATTGAAAACGCCACCGGGCGCGTTGGCCGAGGTGATCGAGGCGCTGCCGCCGCGGACCGCTTCAACGCGTTCCGTCGTCACATCGGAGCGCAGAAAATAATCCGGGCCCCAGTTGCTGTAGCCCACGTTGGTCAGCGGCAGACCGTCCTCCTGCATCGACACGTAGTAATAACCCATGTCGGCGTTGCTCGCGTTGGCGGAAACGCCGCGCGAATAAACGATGCTGCGGATCTCACCGAGCGAGGAATTCACATAAACGCTCGGCACGCTCCAGAGCAGATCGGCCGCGCTGTTGGGGACGATCTTCGCGAGCTGCGCCGTGTTGACCGAGGAGACGGATGTCGTGACATCCATCTTCTTCGTGCGCGTGAACACGCCCGTCACCACGAACTCCGCGAGTTCGATGGTCTCGTCCGCCGACGATGTCGCTGGCGACGCTGCGGCCACCGGTGCGGCTGCGGCTGATCCAATCACGATCGGCGTGCCGCGCGCCTGATTCTGAGTATCGTCCGTCTGCTCGACCGCGAGCGAGCCCGTCTTGGCATCCTCGAAGACGCTGAGCTTCGTCCCTGCGAGCAACGTCGAGAGACCTTCGCGCACGGTGAGTTCGCCTTTCACGGCGTTGGTTTTCACGCCGCTCACGGACTTGGTGGAAAAGATGATCTCGCGCTGCGCCTGCTGCGCGAACGCCTTGAGCGTCTGCGCGGCCTCGCCGGCGGGGACATCGAACGTGATCTTGGTTTCGGCCGCTGCTGCCGAAAGCGTCGCCGTGCTCAGCAGCGCCATCAATCCGAGCGCCGGAACCGGTGTGACAAGTTTTGGTGCGAGCGCGAACAGCCAGGGCCTGGAAAGGCTCCTAAGGGAGGTAGTCATGCGTTGGGTAAGGGGGGTTCGTTGATAGCGATGCGCACCTCGGCGCATTTCCTCTAAAAAAATTTCACGAAATCTTCGCGCGGCTCTTTCCAGCGGACCTCGCGCCATGCGGCGGAGTCGTCACATCGCGCCAGAACCGGCCGTGGCGAGCAGCGCACCACCACGCGGTGCATCAACGCCGCTTGCGCAGCGTCACGACATTCCCGCTACGCTCTGCCTCCACGCCGAAGCCGCCCTCAAGCAGCCGGATGAAACTCTCGATGTTATCCGACCGCAGCGACGCGCTCACCTCGGTGTCCGCCAGCGACGCATGGTCGAGCACGATGCGGATCGGCGCATTCCGGCGGTTGAATTCCTCGACCACCACCGAAAGCCGCGCGTTCGTGAAATCCAGCAGCCGCGAATGCCACACGAGCTTCTCCTCGCGCTGCGCCGCCGGAATCTTCGTCACCAAAATCTCCGCGCCCGCCGCCTTCGCGGGTACGAGCGCCATCTCCCCCGCCTCCACCAGCGGCTCCGCAACCTCATCGACCGTCCCCGCGCCGTTCGGCTGCGCCGCCACGATCGGCTGCACACGCACTTTCCCCTCGGTCACGATCAACTCCACCGACTCCGTCTCGCGGCGCACGTTGAAAGCCGTCCCCACCGCGCGGAAATGCACGTCCCCCGCGATCACGATGAACGGCCGTCCCGGATTCTTGGCTACGCGAAACATCGCCTCGCCATGCTCCAGCCGCACCTTGCGCTCCGTCGCCGTGTACAACACGGAAACCTCCGCCCCTCGGTTCAGCTCGATCACGCTGCCGTCATCGAGCGTGCGCCGCTCGATCGCCGCGATCTGCGCGGGCGCCACCGCCTTCACCGGCTCAGGCGCGGCCTCGGGCGCCGGCCGCAGCAGAAAAAATCCAAACACCACTGCCGCCGCGGCCGCCAGCGCCACTTCGGGAGACCAGTACCAAGGCCGCCCCGGCTTCAGGCTCTTCGCGCGCGGAGGCGGCGGCGCCAGCAAATCACGGTTCGGCCGCGCCCCATGCTCCGGCCGCCAGTCGGCCAGCACATCCAGGCGCGTCCAGTTGGCCGTCTGCCGCTCCAGCTCGCGCCCGTGACGCGGGTCCGCCGTCAGCCATTGCAGAAAATCGTCCTGCTCCGCGGCCGTCAGCCCGCGCTCCATGCGCACGGCCCAGAGTGCCGCTTCCGTTTCGATTTTTTCAGGAGTCTTCATCGTTTCATCACCCGTGCGCCGCCTCACGCCTGCGCCCGGTACCTCCGAAAAAACTGCCCGATTTTTTTCAACCCGATCGCCGTCTGGATCTCCACCGTGTGCTCCGCGATGCCCAGCTCCGCCGCCGTCTCCTTCTGCGAAAGCCCGTAGATCTTCCGCAGCGTCAGGATCTGACGGCAGCGGGTCGGCAGCGATTGGATGGCTTCGGTGAGCATTTCGAGTTCTTGGGCGCGGGCGACGGCGTGAGGCACATCGGCACCCTCATCCAGGATGTCCGAGCAATCCGTTTCCGCTAAAGATTCTTCTTTCGCCACCTTCGCATGCCGCACGCGCATGAGCGCCAGATTCCGCGCGATCACGAAAAGATACGCCTTGGGCGAGCGCAGCTCCGCCGCCTCCCAGGCCCGCAACACCCGCACAAACGCCTCCTGCACGATATCGTCGATATCCTGCGCCGTGGAAAACTGGCTCGTCAGCCACGCGCGCAGCTGCGGCTCGTGTGGCTGCACATGCGCGGAAAACCACCGCGCGGCTTCTGGGTCTTGGGGGGGCATGAAAGCGTCTGACGCACATCCGAAACATCGGATGCGCCCGCCGTCCGCATCAAAATCACGAATCGCGAAAAAAAATACCTAGAAGATTTTCCCACCGCCCGCATCGCCCGCGCGTCCCGTAGCCCGCCTCCTCGTAGCCGCGCTGTCCGCAGCGTGGCCCTCCGCTCCGCCCGCTTTCCAAACCCAGCCCCCTCCCAATCCTGTTAATCCCGTCAATCCTGTCTAAAAATCTTCGGCCCAGCCCGCGTTTCCCCTCCAAGCCCGGCTTTTCAGTGGCGTCGCGATAAACGCGCTTCATCTTCGCCCCTCTTTCCGCTCACGCTCCCATCCTCCCACTTTTTCTTCCTCAGCCTTTCGCCTCTCGCCCTTCGCCCAATCATGTCCGATCTCATCGTCAACGGCGGCAAACCGCTTTCCGGCACCATCACTCCGTCCGGTAACAAAAACTCCGCGCTGCCCATCGTCTGCGCCACACTCCTCACCGACGAGCCGGTCCACCTGACCAACGTCCCCGACATCACCGATCTCAACAAGATCGTGAAGTTCATGACCGACCACGGCTCGAAGATCTCCTGGGACCGCGCCACCGGCGAGATGCACCTCGACCACTCCGGCTTCCGCAGCGAACTCGTCAGCAACGAGCTCCCGCAGGACATGCGCTCCACCGTCCTGCTGTACCCCGCGCTCCTCCGCCGCCTCAAAAAAATCACCATCAACGCCACCGCCAAGGGTTGCTCCCTCGGCGTCCGCGAAATCGACCCGCACCTCGAAATTTTCGCCAAACTCGGCGCCGTCATCGACACCGGCGAACCCCTCGTCATCGCGCTCCCCGGCGGCTTCACCGGCAACCGCCACTGGTGCGATTACATGTCCGTCACCGTCACGGAAAACTTCCTGATGGCCGCGTCCGTCGCCAAAGGCACATCGACCCTCATCAACGCCGCCAGCGAACCGCACGTTCAAGACCTCTGCGCCGCCCTCACCGCGATGGGCGCGAAGATTGACGGCATCGGCACCAGCATGCTCCGCGTCGAAGGCGTGGAAAAACTCCACGGCTGCAAAGCCTCCATCGCGACCGACTACCACGAAGTCGTCACCTTCCTCGCCCTCGGCGCCATCACCGGCGGCGAGATCCGCGTGAAAAATTCCCTCCCGCATCACTTCGATCTCATCGTCCGCGCGTTCGCGAAACTCGGCGTCGTCGTCGAACACGAAGGCGACACCGCCATCGTCCGCCGCAACCAGTCGCTCATCATCGAGCAACCCTTCACGTCTAATCTCCTCACCAAGATCGAAGCCGCCCCCTGGCCGTATTTCTCCGTCGATCTGTTGCCGCTCATGATCGCGCTCAGCACCCGCGCCACTGGCACGATCCACTTCTGGAACAAGGTCTACGAAAACGGTTTTTCCTGGATGCCCGAGCTCGCGAAATTCGGCGCCCACGTCCTCGTCAGCGATCCGCACCGCATCAATGTCTTCGGCAACCGCCCCCTCCGCCCCGCCGTCGTCGACGCGCCATACGTGATCCGCGCCGCCATCGCCTTGTACATGGTCGCCGCGAGTATTCCTGGCCGCAGCGTCGTGAAAAACGCCGACACCATCAAACGCGCCCACCCACGTTTCGTCGAAAACCTCAACGCCCTCGGCGCCGACGTGGAGTGGAAATAATCAGTCCAAAGTCCGCGACGTTTTCGTGAAGCGCAAAGACGCGAAGACGCAAAGTTTCCGAACCAACAAACACCAACGACTCCTCAGCCCTTTCCGCTTCAAAGATCCAATCGCCCAATCCGTCGCGTGCGACCTTAGCGTCTTCGCGTCTTTGCGCTTAACCTCCACCTCGCAAACCAGCCGCACTCATTTCACCGAACTCCGTTTCCAGCCTTCCTGAGTTCCAGATTAAATCCTCCGACTCTTCGCTCCGTCCTTAGCCTCTTCGCGTCTTTGCGCTTAACCTAACCACATGCCCGCTTCCGACCCAGCTTCCCATTCAGCCAAAGACAAAGGCGTCAATTTCCTGACGACCACGCTCACCGCACCCGTCTCCCCCGTCGAAGCCGCCCTGCGCCCGCTCTCCTTCGCCGACTTCACCGGCCAGCCCAAAACCGTCGAACGCCTCCAAGTCATGGTCGGCGCCGCCAAACGCCGAGGCGAAGCCCTCAACCACATCCTCCTCAGCGGACCGCCCGGCCTCGGCAAAACCACACTCGCCTTCATCCTCGGCAACGAACTCGGCAAAGCCGTCCGCGTCACCTCCGGCCCCGTCATCGAAAAAGCCGGCGACCTCGCCGGACTCCTCACCAACCTCGAGGAAGGCGACCTCCTCTTCATCGACGAAATCCACCGCATCCCGAAAACCGTCGAAGAGTACCTGTATTCAGCGATGGAGGACTTCCGCCTCGATATCATGATCGATCAGGGCCCCAACGCCCGCAGCGTCCGCCTCTCGATCCCGCGCTTCACCCTCGTCGGCG
>CBINDC010000027.1:0-29530 GCA_966249325.1 uncultured Nibricoccus sp.
CAGAAGCCAGAAGCCAGAAGCCAGAAGCCAGAAGCCAGAAGCCAGAAGCCAGAAGATTCTGCGCTTATCAGGAAAGTGGGCGGTGATCAAAAGCGCGCCCGGACTTCGCGCTCTCAGTAGGTGTCGAGGTCGACGAGGATGTCGCGGGGGCTGGAGCCGTTTTCGGGGCCGACGATGCCTTTGTCTTCCATTTCTTCCATGAGGCGGGCGGCGCGGTTGTAGCCGATGCGGAGGCGGCGCTGGAGCATCGAGGTCGAGGCGCGGCGGGTGGATTTGAGGACGCCGATGGCTTGTTTGAGGAGGGCATCGTCGCCTTCGCCGCCTTCGTCGGAGTCGAGATCGTCGTCGTCTTCGTCGGCGTCGGGATCGCGGTCGATCTGGGCCTGGACGTCTTGGGCGTATTGGGGCGGGCCGTTTTTCTTGAGGAAATCGACGAGGCTTTGGACTTCGTCGTCGGAGACAAAAGCGCCCTGAGCGCGAACAAGCCGGGAGGTGCCCGGAGGCGAGAAGAGCATGTCGCCGCGACCGATGAGGGTGTCGGCGCCTTTGGTGTCGAGGATGGTGCGGGAGTCGACCTGGGAAGCGACCTGGAAGGCGATGCGGGAGGGGAGGTTGGCTTTGATGATGCCGGTGATGACGTTCACCGAGGGGCGCTGGGTGGCGATGATGAGGTGGATGCCGGCGGCGCGGGCGAGTTGGGCGAGGCGGGCGATGGATGTCTCGATCTCGGCGGGGGCGACCATCATGAGGTCGGCGAGTTCGTCGATGATGGCGACGATGTAGGGGAGGCGCGCCGGGATTTCGATTTCGTCGTCGGGGAGCTGGACGCCTTCGAGGCCGGTCTGGGTTTCGGCGGGCACGGGTGGGGTGGAATCGGCGGACTTTTCGGCTTTTTTGCGGGCGTTGAAGCCGGTGATGTTGCGGACGCCGACTTTGGCGAAGATCTGGTAGCGCTGCTCCATCTCGGCGAGGAGCCACTTGAGGGCGGCGGGGACTTTCTTCGGCTCGGTGACCACGGGGATGAGCATGTGGGGGAGCGTGTTGAAAATCTTCAGCTCGACGATCTTCGGATCGACCATGAGGAGGCGAACATCCTTCGGGCTCTTGGAGTAGAGGATGGAGGCGACGATGGAGTTGATGCAGACGGATTTTCCGGAGCCCGTCGCGCCGGCGATGAGCAAGTGCGGCATCTTGGTGAGGTCGGAGACGAGTGGTTTTCCGGATACGTCTTTGCCCAGGGCGATGGGGAGCTCGGTGCGGGCGTCGGCCCAGTCCTCGGATTCGAGGAGTTCGCGCATGCCGACGGGCGTGGGGTTTTGATTGGGGACTTCGACGCCGACGGCGGCTTTGCCGGGGATGGGGGCGAGAATGCGCACGGACTGGGCGCGCATGCCGAGGGCGATGTTTTTATCGAGGCCGGCGATTTTTTCGACGCGGACGCCGGCGGCGGGGACGACTTCGTAGCGGGTGATGACGGGGCCGACGTGGATTTCGCCGAGGGTGACCTCGACGCCGAATTCGCTGAGGATGCGGAGGAGGTTTTCGGCGTTGCGGCGGTGTTCGTCCTCGGAATTGGCGGCGTGGGATTTAACCGGCTCGCGGAGGAGCGTGAGGGGAGGAAACTGGTAGTTTTCGTCGAGGCTTTGGGGGACGGTGGCCTTGGTGGCTTTTTTGGGTTCCTCGGGTTTGACGATGTTGAGTTCGATGCGGCCTGCGGCGTTGACCTCGAGGGCTTTGGTGCCGGTGGCGAGGGGGGCTTGCGCGGTGAAAGGGCTGACGGTGCCTTTGCCGGACTTCGACGCGCCGGGAGCGGGGAGAGCGGCGGGCTTTTCGTCGGGCTCGGGGAGGGCGGCGATGGCGGGTGGGGGCGTTTTCCTGGCGGCCGGGGTTTTGGCGGGTGTTTCGGCTGTGGGAGCGTCGGGTTTTTCGTCGGCGGCGAAGGGGGCGCGTGTCGCCATGGGGGCGGTGGTGCCGCCGCGGGGAGCGATGGCGAGTTTTTTGGCGACGGGGGCACCGACGGCGACCGGGGCGCTCTTCGGGCGGGACATGGCTTCCTTGGCGAGACGTCTCACTTCGGCGCGTTCGGCGCGGATTTTGGCGCGGTTTTCGCGCCAGGCGGAGAAGCCGTGGACGAATTTTTCGAATTCGGCGGAGATGTCTTTCGTGAAGATGAACATGAGGCCGATGGCGTAGATCATCACGAGCAGGAGGCCGGCGCCGAAGACGCCCATGGAGTCTTTCAGCAGTGATTGATAGATGAGGCCGCCGACGATGCCACCTAGGCCGCCGGAGAAGTAGTCGGAAGCGCTGTTGTCGTCCCACATCGCGGCGAGGCCGGTGACGGCGGCGATGCAGATGAGCATGGCGAGCACGCGGGTGCCGGCAAGGCGGCGGGAGTTGCGGATGGCGACGTAGGCCATCCAAAGGAGGAAGAGCGGGATGAGCCAGGTGGCGATGCCGACGTAGTGGAGCGACCAATATGCGGACCAGACGCCGAATTTGCCGACGGGGTTTTTGGCGGTGGGGTGCGTGGTGAATTCCGTGCTTTGCGACGGATCGTAGGAGATGAATGCGACGCTCAGCAGGAGCCCGAAGAGCAGGCACAGGCTGAAGACGGCCCAGTGCGGCTGGTAGCGCGGCGCCTGGAAGGATGGGTGGTTGGAGTTTGGACTCGCTGACTTGGCCATGGTTTTTAAGCGTCCGGCTTGACCGGGGGATTTCCGTTTCGCACCGAAGTCCGGTCAAATTTAATCCTCGTAAGGTACGCTTTAACAAAAAACTAGCCAACGCCATGCAACAAATCCTGCGCTTCAAATCGCTCTATCAGGACCGCGTCTGGGGCGGACGTATTTTGGAAACGAAACTGGGGCGTACGCTGCCTCCTTCGCGGCCGATCGGCGAGAGTTGGGAGATCGTGGACCGGCCGGAGGCGCAGTCGGTGATCAGCGGCGGGGCGCTGGACGGGCTGACGTTGCGCGCGGCGATCGAAAGGCACGGAGCCGAGATCATGGGGCCGAGTTGGACTAGGGCGCGGCCGTTTCCGATTCTGGTGAAGTGGCTGGATTGCCGGGAGCGGCTGAGCTTGCAGGTGCATCCGCCGGCGTCGGTCGCGCCGGAGTTGAAGGGCGAGCCGAAGACGGAGAACTGGTACATCGCGGAGTGCGCGCCGGAGGCGAGTTTGATCGTGGGGCTGAAGCGCGGCGTGACGCGGGAGCAGTTCGAGCAAGCGATCCATGCGAATACGCTGGAGAATTGCGTGCATCGTTTCCCGGTGAAGGCGGGGGATTCGATTCTCGTTCACAGCGGCCAGATCCACGCGATCGATGCGGGAAATCTGATTCTGGAGATCCAGCAAAACTCGGACACGACGTATCGTGTGTACGACTGGGGGCGCGTGGGATTGGACGGGAAACCGCGGCAGATGCACGTCAACGAATCATTAAAATCGATTCGCTGGGACGACTTCGAACCGGCGCCGGTGCGCGGGGAAAACAAGGCGGCGACGATCGCGGACGCCCGCGAATTTCGGATCCGGCGCGTGCCGCTGGCGAAGGGTGAGACGATGCGCGTTTCCGCAGGGGAACAGGCGCGAATTTTGAGCGTGGTTTCGGGCTGTGTGCGCGAGACGGGCGGGGCTGGTGAGATTGTGCGCGGGGAGAATGTGGTGCTGCCGTTTTCGGGGGCTTTTGCATTCGAGGCGCAGGAAGCTGCGTTGTTGCTCATCACGGAAAACTTCAGTTGATCGCGGGGGCATGAAATCTTGCCCCTGTTTCTCCCGTTCCAGCCGTGGAGGAGCTTTGCTGAAGCTTGTGGTGTTCCTCGTCATCTTCGTGGCGATCGTGATCGCCGCGTGGGTTTTTTTCCTGCCGCCGCTCCTGACGAGCACGCTGGAGAAGCGCACGGGCTTCACGGTGAAAGTGAAATCGCTGGCGATCGATCCGTTTCGCAACCGCGTGCAATTTTCAGGGCTGGTGATCGCGAATCCGTCGTCGTTTGCGCGGCCGGACTTTGTGGAGGTGCGGTCTTTTCGCGCGCAGGCGCAGCTCGATACGTTTTTCACGGATCGGCTCGTGATCGATGACGGCGAGATCGATGTCGCGAATGTCGCGCTCATCCGCAACAGCGAGGGGACGATCAATGCGGCGCTTTTCAGCGAGCGTCTGCTGAATGCCCGCAAGCCGAAGGGAAAGCCGAAGCCGCCGGAAGATCCCAAGGCGACAAAGCCGGGCCAGCCGAAGCCTCCAGCGCCGGCACCCAAACCGGTTCCGGTCGACCCTGAGGGGGCGCCGGAGAAGGCATTTTTGATCAAGCGGCTCGTGGTGCGTTTCGAGAGGATGATTGTCGAGGACTACACGGGTACGAAGCCGGTCACGCGCGAGTACACGCTGAATTTTGCGCACACGTACGAGAACGTCATCAACACGGATCAGTTTATCGTCGGGCCTTTCATGAAGGGTTTCACGGTGGTGGGGTCCGCCATCACGGGGCTGATTCCGGGAGATATGTCGCAGACGCTCGGGGAAGCGACGAAGTCGGGGCGGGAGTTGTTCCGCGAGGCCACGAAAAAAACGGGCGATCCGTTCCGGGCTTTTATGCAGACGCTTGAAGAAACGAACAAGCCGTAGTTAGATCCGCGGCTTCATATGACCGCATCGGATAAAGCTGACCCACAAAACCAGACACAACCCACGCCCGCAGATGCTGCTGCGGTTGAAAAAGAAGCCCGGGAAGCCGGTGCGCCTGAAGCTGGCGCGAAAGCCGGACCCAGTGCCGATGAGCTAGTTGCGCAGGCAAAGAAAGAGCAGGCGGAAGCGCATGACCGCTATCTCCGCCTGGCGGCCGACATGGAAAATCTCCGCCGCCGTACGGTCCGCGAGAAGGACGAGATCCGGCAATTTGCGGCCGGTCGTGTGCTGGAGGATTTGCTGAGCGTGCTGGATAATCTCGGTTTCGGTCTGGCGGCGGCCAAGGCGCCGAATGCGGATCTCAAGAATCTCGTGGGTGGCATCAGCATGGTGCAGGACCAGTTGAAAAACGTCCTCAGCCAGCACGGCCTTAAGGAGATCAATCCGGTTGGCCAGGCGTTCGATCCCAATCAGCACGAAGCGATCGCGGCGCAGCCGAACGCAGAGATTGCCGAAGGCAGCGTGGTGCAGGTCGTGCGTATCGGTTACAGTTTGAATGGCCGGTTGCTGCGGCCTGCGTCGGTGATCGTTTCGAGCGGTCCGGCGAAGGAGGAGGCGAAGTAAAGCAGCCCGGCGGAATCCGGCGGCGAAAGGATTTTTCGCCGCTGGCGTGACGTTCGCGTCGCACATTTCATCCAGCGCAACACACCACCATGGCCACCAAGGAAGATTATTACTCACTGCTCGGCGTCGAAAAAACGGCGAACGAAGAGGACTTGAAGAAGGCTTATCGCAAGAAGGCCATCCAGTATCACCCGGACAAAAATCAGGGTAACAAGGAAGCCGAGGAGATGTTCAAAAAAGTCTCCGAGGCGTATGAGGTTCTCAAAGATCCGCAGAAGCGCGCGGCGTATGATCGTTATGGGCACGCGGCTTTCCAGCAGGGCGGCGGGGCCGGTCCGCGAGGTGGAGGAGGCGGCGGGTTCCACGATCCGTTCGATATCTTCCGCGAAGTCTTCAACCAGCAAGGTGGCGGAGGCGGCGGCGGGATCTTCGAAGAGTTTTTCGGAGGTGGCGGTGGCCGCGATGGCGGGCGCGACGGCTCCGATTTGCGCTACGATCTCGAAATCACGCTCGAAGATGCGGCGAAGGGGATGGAGAAGGAGATTTCGTTCCGCAAAGCGATGACGTGCGAACGTTGCGATGGCTCCGGTGCGGAGCCCGGCTCGAAGAAAGTCACCTGCCCGACGTGTCGCGGCTCGGGGCAGATCCGTCGCTCGGGTGGGATCATCACGTTTACGCAGGCGTGTCCGACCTGTGGCGGCGCGGGGACGAAGATCGAGAAGCCCTGCACGGCATGCAAAGGCGAAGGACGCACGGCGAAGACGACCAAGCTCAATGTCCGCATCCCTCCCGGTGTGGACACCGGTTCGCGTCTGCGCTCCGTCGGCAACGGCGAAGCGGGCATGGCCGGTGGCCAGGCGGGCGATCTGTACATCGTGATCAGCGTGGCGGAGCACGAAATTTTCGAGCGTCAGAACGACGATCTGTTCTGCGAGATTCCGATCAAATTCACGCTCGCGACGCTCGGTGGATCGATCGAAGTGCCGACGCTTTCAGGCAAGGCGGCGCTGAAAATTCCGGTGGGCACGCAGAGCGGCACAACCTTCCGATTGAAAGGCAAAGGCATGCCGAGCCTGCGCGGCGGACATCACGGCGACCAGTTGGTGCGTGTGCATGTGGAAGTGCCGACGAGTCTCACGGCGGAGCAGCGCAAGAAGCTCGAAGAGTTTGCGCAGATCAGCGGCGACGCGCACGAGCCGATGGCGAAGAGCTTCTTCGAGAAGGCGAAGAAGTTTTTCTGAGCTTCGGATGAGTTACACAGAGAGCACAGAGGTGACACAGAGGGCCGAGAGGCCGGCCGGGTTATCGCGGTCGCGGCGAGATAGCTGGATGGACAAAGGATTTTGAGAAACGCGTCTCTGCTCTCTGTGCAACCTCTGTGTCTTCTGTGTAATAATCCGATCCAACGCCTCCCACTGCGATGACCCTCGAAAATCCCAAGCTCTTTAACTCGATCGATGAAGCTGTCGCGGCGCGTGAGAAACTGCGCGCCGCGGGCAAGAAGGTGGTGCTGACGAATGGCGTGTTCGATCTGCTGCACACGGGGCATCTGTATTATTTGCAGAAGGCGCGGGCGCTGGGCGATGCGTTGTTCATCGCGCTCAATTCGGATGCGAGCGTGCGCGAATTGAAAGGGCCGCTGCGGCCGGTGCAGAATGAAACGGAGCGCGCGTATGCGCTGGCGGCGGCGTGGTTCATCGACGGGATCATCGTGTTTCGCGAGAAGCGGCTGACGAACGAGATCCTGGCGTTGAAGCCGGATGTGTATTCGAAGGCCGGCGACTACACGCTGGAGAAACTCGATCCGGGCGAGCGGGCCGCGTTGGAGAAAGTCGGCGCGAAGATCGACTTCATGCCTTTTCTTCCCGGTTTCAGCACCACGAACCTGATCGCGAAGATCAATGCGGCGGGCGGGATCTGATTTTATGCGCGTTGTGATTCTTGGCTCCGGCCGCGGCAGCAATGCCGGGGCGATCTTGAAGGCTCAGTCCGAGGGAAAACTCGGGAAGGCAAAGGTCGTGCAGATTTTCGCGGACAAGCCGGAGGCGGGGATTCTGGCGCTGGGCGCGCAGTATGGCGTGCCGGCGGCGTTTCTCGATGCGGCGCCGTTCAAGACGAAGTTGGAGGGCGAAGGTGAGGCGCGGTACATCGCGGCGATCAATGCGGCGCAGCCGGATCTGGTCGTGCTCGCGGGGTTCATGCGCGTGATCAAGCCGGGGTTTCTGAACGCGTTTGCGGGGAAGATCATCAATCTGCACCCGAGTTTGCTGCCGAGTTTTCCCGGGCTGGACGGGATCGGGCAGGCGTTCCGGCGCGGCGTGAAGGTCACGGGCTGCACGGTTCACTTCGTGACGGCGGAAGTGGATGGCGGGCCGATCATCGATCAGGCGGCGGTGCGGATCGAGAAGTCGGATACGCTGGAGTCGCTCGCGGAGAAAGTGCACGCGGCGGAGCATGCGTTGCTGCCTGCGGTGATCGCGCGGTTGAGCGAGGGGAAATAAAAAGGCGCGGCATTTGCCGCGCCTGGGTACGGAGAAGGCGTCGCGCGAGCGCGAGCCCTACGTCGGAAAACGCGCACGGAGTACGCGTTTCACCTACCAGCCGCCTTTGCGGGAGGGGACGGGGGCGGGTTTTTCGAAGGGCTGGCCGTTGACGACGACGTTCTTGGCTTCGAGGTTTTTCACGACTTCGCCGAGTTCGAGTTTGGGGTCGGTGAGGGTGACGTTGATGTTCTCGAGGGTGATGCCGTCCACGGTGTCGATTGAATTGGGATTCAGGATACCGAGGGAACCGTAGCGGCCGGTGACGTTGCGGACAGTGACGTTTTTCGCGACGGAGGGCTGGAGCGGGTGGCCTTTGAGGTCGAAGAACTGGGTCCAGGGTTTGACGTCGAAGAGGCGGCCGCCGGTGCTGTCGAGGACGAGGTTTTCGAAGAGGAGGTTTTCGTAGAGCTGGGGCGTGTCGGGACGCATCTTGAGGCGGACGATGTTGTTTTCGCCGCGGATGGTGCAGTTACGCACGGTGACGTTGCGGACGATGGTGGCTTCGCTGCCGCAGGTGAGGACGCCGTGGCCGGAGCCGAATTCGCAGTCTTCGATGAGGATGTTTTCGACGGGCGGGGAGGACTCGTCCTGGAGGGCGAGCGGGCCTTTGGTACCCTTTAATGCGATACAGTCGTCGTCGACGGAGATTTTGCAGCGGCGGACGGTGACGTTCTGGCAGGAGTCGATGTCGATGCCGTCGGTGGAGGGGGCGCGGATGACGGAGCCCTGGCCGGGGGAGGCGATGTCGAGGCCTTCGAGGACGACGTCGCGGCAGCGGTAGAGGTGGACGTTCCAGAAGCCGGAGTCGCGGAGGGTGAGGCCTTCGATGCGCACGTCGTTGCAGCGATCGATGAGGAACATGCGCGGGCGCTCGATCTCGAGGTTGGTGAGGTTGCGGTTTTCTTTCCGGCGCTGCCAGAAGGCGGCCCAGAAGAGGATGCCGTTGCCGTCGATTTTGCCGGAGCCGGTGATGCGGACGCCGGTGAGATTCTGGGCGTTGATGAGTGCGAGGCGCCACTCGGGGAAATGGCCTTCGATGCGGGTGGGGCGTTTGGGGTAGTCGGCGATGTTGTTGGAGCCGAGGAGGACGGCGTCGGCTGGAATGTGGAGCTCGACGTTTTGTTTGAGGAAGATCGAGCCGCTGCGGACGGTGCCTTTGGGGAGGACGACGCGGCCGCCGCCTTTTTCGTGGGCGGTGTCGATGGCTTTTTGGATCGCCTCGGTGTCGAGCGTGGCGTCGTCGGCGGTGGCGCCGAAGTCGGTCACGGGGAAGTCGGCGGCGCGGAGGGCGGGCAGCGCGAGTGCGAGCCAGCCGAGAAGCGCGAGGCGGGACAGGGAGCGGAGGAGGCGTGTGCGGGTCATTGCGAAAGAGGGACGAGCGTTGGGCGGAAAAGTGACGAGGCGAGTGTGGGTTTTGGCGGACGGGCCGATTGGGATCGTTGTGCGAATCAGTGGACGGATTGCTGGCGGAGGAAGGCCTCGACTTGAGAAAGGCTGGCACGCGCGCCTTGATGAGAAGGATCGAGTTGGAGGGCGTGACGGAGAGTGGCGGTGGAGTCGGTGTAGCGGCCGGCCTCGGCGTAGAGGACGCCGAGGTGGGCGAGGAGGTCAGCGGTGGGCGGGCTGAGTTTGAGGAGGGCTTCGAACTGGGCGATGGCGTCGGCGGTGCGGCCGGTTTCGGCGTAGGCGGAGCCGAGGCTGAAGCGGGTCTGGGGGAGGTTGGGGTCGAGCAGGAGGGCGAGTTCCAGTTTTTGAATACCTTCTGTGGTGCGGCCGACGAGCATGAGGCAGGTGCCGAGGTTGGAGTTGATGCGGGGGGAGCGGGGGTAGGCGGCGAGGACTTTTTCGAGGATGGGGATGGCGTCGGAGGGGCGGTCGCTGCGGCGGAGCCAGGTGGCGTAGTTGTTGAGAAGGCCGCTGTCGTCGGGGGAGAGGGCGAGGGCTTTCTGGAAGTAGCGGCCGGCTTCTTCCATGCGGTCGAGGGACATGAGGGTGTTGGCGAGATTGAAGGCGTGGACGGCAGTGCCTGGATCGAGTTCGTAGGCGCGGCGGTAGGCGGCGAGGGCTTTGTCGAAGTCGCCGAGGGCGGTGGCGGCGCTGCCGAGGGTGATCAAGTAGAGGGTATTGGATGGATTGAGAGCGGTGGCGCGTTCCAGCGATGAGAGGGCCTCGGGGAGGCGGCGCAGTTTTACGAGGGCACTGCCGAGGTTCAGGTGGGCGTCGGCGTGGGTGGGCAGGTAGCCGATGGCCTTGCGCGAATAGTGCGCGGACTCTTCAAAGCGATCGGCGAGGAAGAGGGCGGAGCTTAGATTGGTGAGGGCGCGGACGTTGTCAGGAAGGCGGGTAACGGTGTCTTCCCAGAGGGCGAGTTCGGTGCGGTAGTCGTGGTTGCGGAGGTGGGTGCGGAGGCCGGCGGCGACGAGCAGGGCGGCTAGAACAGGGAAGGCGGCGCGTGAGAACGAGTGGCGGAGCAAAAGCGCAGCGGGGATGAGAACGGCTGCGAGCGGGAGATACATGCGGTGCTCGGCGGCGGTTTGTGACGCCACGGGTATGATGCTGGAAGTGGGCGCCAGGATAAGAAAGAACCAGGCGAAGGCGAAGCCGGCGACAGGCCAGCGGCGGAGGGCGTAGATCGCGAGCGCAAGGAGGCTGAAAATGAAGAGGGTGCAAGGAATGACGACGTGAGTGGATTTTTCGAGAATGGCGCCGTAGTCGAAAATCAGATTCGCGGGCCAGATGGCGCGCCAGAGGTAGCCGGTGATGGCGGGGCCCTGGGTGATGGCGTATTCCCACCAGGCAACTTGCGCGTAGCCGACGGTGTCGCCGCGGCCGCCGCTCTGGAGGATGCAGGCGAGAAGGACGAGCCAGGTGGCGGCGAGGGAGAGGTGGAGGTTGCGGTGGTTTTTCCAGGCGGAGGAGAAGGAGCCGGAGAGGAAGGTGCGGTCGTAGAGGAAGAGGATGAGCGGGGCGGAGGCCATGACCTCTTTGGAGGCCATGCCGCAGGCGCAGAAGAAGACGGCGAGGATGGGCCAGAGACGCGGACCCGGACGGGCGATGCCGGGAGCGCGCGTGGATGCGGCGCTGGTGGCGGGGGCTTTTTCAACGCTGCGGATGAAGGCGTAGAGGGTGAGCAGGTAGAAGAGGCCGACGAGGGATTCGGCGCGCTGGACGATGTAGGTGACGGACTCGGTTTGCAGCGGATGGAGGGCCCAGAGGGCGGCGGCGCACCAGGCGAGCGGGGTGGCATGGACGGCGAAGCGGTTGGCGAAGACCGGCTGGCGGAGGGTGCGGCGGATGACGGCCCAGAGGGTGAGCGCGGCGAGGGCGTGGATGAGGAGGTTGGCGACGTGATAGCCGAGGACATCGGAGCCGTGGAGGGCGTAGTTGATTGCCAGCGACACGTTGAGGAGGGGGCGGCCGCTGGTGGTGATGCCGCTGCCGGACGGCGGGAGCCAGGCGGAGGCGAGGGATTTAATCGTGGGGTTGCGCTCGATAGAGTCGAAGTCATCGAGGTGGAAGGGGACGTGGAAGGTGTTGGAGTATGCGGCGAAAAGGGCGGTGAAGAGCAGGGCGGTGCCCAAGATTAAAGCGGCATGGGATTCCCAGAAGGGGTTGGGCGAAGGTGGCGTGGGTGCGCGTTGCCGGGGTGCGGAGGCGGACATGGAGTGGGTGGAGAGCGCAACGAGGCGGGCGGGGGGAGTCGAGGCGGTTCGCGGTCGGGAGGCGTTTGCGGAAGCGAAGGCGGCTGGGTGGAGAGGGGACTTGCGTGGCGGGTTTTTTCCTGCGGCGAATAACGCGCGATGCCCCAGAGGATTCTTATTGTGGAAGACGAGCCGACGATCGCGGACACGCTGGTGTACGCGCTCAAGACGGAGGGATTCGAGCCGGTGTGGCATGCGACGGGGGCGGAGGCGCTGGCGGAGCTGGCTGGCGCGCAGGCGACGGGCGGGACGGTGGCGTTTGCGCTGGTGGTGCTCGATGTGGGGCTGCCGGATGCGAATGGTTTTGAGCTGTGCAAAAAGATCCGGGCGCGGTCGGCGGTGCCGGTGTTGTTTCTCACGGCGCGGGCGGATGAGATCGACCGGATCGTGGGGCTGGAGATCGGCGGGGACGATTATGTGACGAAGCCGTTTTCTCCGCGGGAAGTGTGCGCGCGGGTGAAGGCGATTTTGAGGCGGGGCGGGATAGCGACGGTGGGGGCGAGTGGTGAGCCGGCGGTGGTGGTGGCTGGCGAGGTGAGTGGCGCGGGGAAGGGCGGGGAATTTTTGCACGATGAGGAGCGGTGCGAGATCCGGTTTCGCGGGCAGCGGCTGGAGCTGACGCGTTATGAGTACCGGTTGCTCAAGACGCTGCTGGGGCGGCGGGGGCGGGTGTATTCGCGGGATGAACTCATGACGCAGGCGTGGGAAGATCCGGGAGCGAGTCTGGACCGGACGGTGGATGCGCACATCAAGACGTTGCGGGCGAAGTTGCGCGCGGCGGCGGTGGGGGCGGGCCTCGCGGCGGACGCGGTGGAGGGCGATCCGATCCAGACGCATCGGGGGATGGGGTATTCGTTGCGAGGGTGAGGGCTGAACTATGAGTGACGCGTTTTTTGGGAGAAAGAGTAAGAGAAAGAAGAAAGAGAAAGAGGCAGCATGACGCTGCGGACGCGCATCATGCTCGTGTACCTGCTCGTGGTGGGCGGCGGGGTTTATTATCTGGTGACGCGAGGGCTGGAGGAGTTGCGGCCGCGTTATCTGGAGTCGATGGAGGTGCCGCTGGTGGATGCGGCGCATTTGCTGGCGCATGCGGTGGGGGTGGAGGCGGTGGAGGCGGGCGTGATCGACGCGGGGCGGGTGAAGGCGGTGCTGGAGGGGGCGTTTGAGCGGCGGTTTGCGGCGAAGGTTTATTCGATCACGAAGACGCAGGTGGATTTACGGGTGTATGTGACGGATGGGCGGGGGCGGGTGGTGTACGACTCGGATGGCGGTCGGGAAGTGGGCATGGATTTTTCGCAGAAGCGGGATGTGGCGCGGACGTTGCGGGGTGAATACGGGGCGCGGGCGTCGTACGATGTGCCGGTGGATGAGAAGGCGCTGGTGCTGTATGTGGCGGCGCCGGTGCTGGCGGCGGACGGGGCGACGGTGGGCGTGCTCACGGTGGGGAAGCCGGCCGAGAGCGTGGACGATCTGGTGCGGGCGGCGCGGACGCGGCTGGCGGTGGCGGGGGCGGTGGGTGGCGGTTTGCTGGTGGCGCTGGGGGTGGCGTTTTCGATCTGGATCGCGACGCCGCTGGCGCGGCTGACGCAGTATGCGCGGGCGTTGCGCGACGGGAAACCGGCGAAGCTGCCCCGGCTGGCGGGGCGGGAAGTGGGGGAGTTGCAGGTGGCGTTTGACGAGATGCGGGCGGCGCTGGACGGGAAGGCGTATGTGGAGCGGTATGTGCAGACGCTGACGCATGAGATCAAATCGCCGCTGTCGGCGATTCGCGGGGCGGCGGAGATCCTGGCGGAGAATCCGCCGGAGGAGGCGCGGGTGAAGTTTGTCGGAAATATCCGGGCGGAGACGGGGCGGATTCAGCGGATTGTGGATCAGCTGTTGCAGCTGGCGTCGCTCGAGGCGCGGAAGGCACGGGCGGAGTTTGCGGAGGTGGAGCTGTTGTCGCTGGTGCGCGAAGTGGTGGATGCGGCACAAGCGGGGGCGCAGGCGCGCGGGGTAGCGCTGAGTTTCGCGGGAGATGAACGGGCGAGGGGGGACGGCTCGCTGGCGCTCGCCGCTACGGGGGCGCGGTGTGTGGTGTTCGGTGATCGGGGGCTGCTGGGGCAGGCGGTGGCGGCGCTGGTGCAGAACGCGCTGGAGTTCACGCCGGCGGGCGGGCGGGTGGAGGCAGGCGTGAAGCGGGTGGCGGAAGGAGGCGGAAGCGTGGCCGTGCGTATTGAGGATTCGGGGACGGGGATTCCGGAGTTTGCGCTGGGGCGGGTGTTCGAGCGGTTTTATTCGCTGCCGAGGCCGGGGGGCGGAGCGAAGAGCACGGGGCTGGGGCTCAGTCTGGTGCGGGAGATCGCGCACTTGCACGAGGGCGAGGCGAGGGTGGGGAATCGCGCGGAGGGTGGGGCGTGGGCGGAGTTGCGATTGAAACGACGAGTATAATTAGTCGCGGCTGGTGTGAGGCGGTTAGGTGAATCGCAAAGACGCGAAGGCGCGAAGGTTGGAGCGAAGGGGCGGAGGTTTGGGCTGGTTGGAGGGAGGAACAGGAGTGGGGCTGTGCGGGAATTTTTTAACCACGGATCGCACGGATGGGCACGGAGGCGGAGAGTGGCGGCGGATTTCATCGCGACTTCATGCGCGATTCACATGGGCTTCATGCGGGGGCGGTAGGGTGCGGGCATGGATGCTTTTTTTCGTGGGGATTTTGAATTTCGGAACGGCTGGCGGGCGCGTGAGCGGATGCGGCTGGTCGTGGCGTGGGTGATCGGGCTGGTGCTGATGGCGCTGGCGTTGAGCGGCGCGGAGGCGGAGGCGGAGCGGGCGGGGTCGCCGTATTTTGCGGTGAAGGGGGCGGAGGCGGGCGTGGATGCGTTGCCGCTCAAGAGCACAAATGTGGACGCGGTGCTGGCGGGGCCGGTCGCGGAGGTGCGGGTGACGCAGGTTTATGCGAACGAGGGCGGAGTGCCGTTGGAGGCGCGGTATGTTTTCCCGGGGTCAACGCGCGCGGCGGTTCACGCGATGACGATGACGGTGGGCGGGCGGCGGATCGATGCGGTCATCAAGGAAAAGGGCGAGGCGCGGAAGACGTACGAGGCGGCGAAGAAGGAGGGGCGGACGGCGGCGTTGCTGGAGGCGGCGCGGAGCAATGTGTTTGAGATGAACGTGGGGAATATTCTCCCGGGCGATGTGGTGACGGTGGAGTTGCGCTATACGGAGATGATCGCGCCCGTGGAGGCGCGGTATGAGTGGGTGTTTCCGACGGTGGTGGGGCCGAGGTATGCGGGTGGGAAGAGTGAAGGGGGAAGGGTGAAGGGTGAAAGTCGGAGCGACGAACCGGGGGACCGAGGCCAGGTGCCAGAGGCCCGAGGCCAGACGACGGAAGTCGGGGGTGGGAAGATGAAGGGTGGGGTGGAGGAACGACTCGCTTGGCGCTCGTCGCTACGGGGGGCGGAAGAGGAGCCGGTGTTTACGTTGAAGGCGGAGATTGTCGCGGGGGTGGCGGTGCGGGAGGTGGTGTGCGCGACGCATCGGGTGGAGACGCGGACGGAGAATGGGCGCACGGCTGTGACGCTGCCGGTGAGCGAGGAGACGCAGATGAACCGGGATTTTATTTTGCGGTATCGGCTGGCTGGTGACGCGATCGCGGGCGGGCTCATGGTGGACGAGTGGAAGGGGGAGAAGTATTTCATGCTGACGTTGCAGCCGCCGGCGCGGGTGACTCCGGCGGTCGTGCCTCCGCGGGATTATGTGTTTGTGGTCGATGTGTCGGGGTCGATGCATGGGTTTCCGCTGGAGACGGCGAAGACGCTGATGGGGGAATTGCTGATGTCGTTGCGGGAGGCAGACTCGTTTAACGTGCTGCTTTTCTCTGGTGGAAATCGTGTGTTGTCGGGCGAGCCGGTGTCGGCGACGCCGGAAAATATCGCGGCGGCGCTGGCGATGCTGGGGCGTCAGCAGGGGGGCGGAGGCACGGAGTTGCTGCCGGCGTTGAAGCGGGCGCTGGAGCTGCCGAAGCGGGCGGGGGTGTCGCGTAGTGTGGTCATGGTGACGGATGGTTATGTGATGGTGGAGGCGGAGGCGTACGCGCTGGTGCGCGAGAAGCTCGGGGAGGCGAATCTGTTTTCGTTCGGGATCGGGAGTTCGGTGAACCGGGAACTCATCGAGCGGCTGGCGCGCGCGGGGCGGGCGGAGGCGGCGGTGATCGAGGGCGAGGGGCGCGCGGTGGAAGAGGCGGCGCGTTTTCGGAAGATGATCGAGGCGCCGGTGCTGACGCAGGTGCGCACGGCGTTTGTGGATTTCGCGGCTCGGGAGGTTTTCCCGGAGGTGCAGCCGGATGTGCTGGCGGCGCGGCCGCTCGTGGTTGTGGGGAAATTCGGCGGAGCGGCGGCGGGGGCGATCAGCGTGAAAGGGTTTTCGGGGAGCGGGCCGTGGGAGGGGAAAGTGGATGTGGCGGGGGCGGTGGATCTCGGAGGGAGGGGTGTGCTGGCGCAGTTGTGGGCGCGGGAGCGGCTGGAGCAGTTGCGTGATTTGCACGCGGTCGGCGACGAGCCGGCGAAGCGGAAAGAGGAGATCGTGTCGTTGGGACTTAAATACAATTTGCTGACGCCGTATACTTCGTTTGTGGCGGTGGACACGGTGGTGCGGAAGGCGGCGGGCGATGCGGGGCGGACGGTGGATCAGCCGGTGGCGTTGCCGGAAGGGATGAGCGTGGGTGGTGAAAGTGTGCCGACGACGCCGGAGCCGGGGACGGTGACGCTTATGGTCGTGGCGGCGCTGGTGGTAGCGTGGGGTGTGTGGAGAGAGAAGGGGCGTGGGAAAAATTTGAAGAAGGATAAGGCATGATCGCGGAATCGCGGAAGTGCGGAGGCGCGGAGAAAACCGAGCTCGTTGGCGTGATCCGCGAGCGGAGGGGTGTGCCGCGGTGGGTGCTCGGGGCCTCGGTGCTCGCGGTGAACTGGGAGGTGGTGCGTTGGTATGGGGCGCGGTTGGGCGATGGCGGGGATGAGCCGTGGGGGGTGCTGGCGCTCGTGGCTGCGCTGGTGTTTTCGCCGCGTGAGGTGTTGCGTGCCCGGTTAGCGAATACAGCGGTGGTGGCGGTGGCGTTGCTGGCGGGGATGGCGCTGATGACGGGAGGCGTTTTGCCGATGTTGGTGCGGGCGGGGATCGTGGTGACGGCGCTGGCGGTGGTAATTGGCGGGCCGGCGCCGGCCCGTGGTGTCTGGGGCGGTGAACTAGGGAGGCTTGGGTTGCTGGTGTTGTCGTTGCCCGTGATGGCGACGGGGCAGTTTTACGCGGGGTATCCGCTGCGCGTGCTGACGGCGGAATTGGGGAGGCCGTTGTTGTGGGTGGCGGGTGTGGCGACGGAGCGGAGCGGCGTGGTGTTGAGCTGGGCGGGCGGGGACGTGGTGGTGGACGCGCCGTGCAGCGGGGTGCGGATGTTGTGGGTCGGGGCGGCGTTCGCGTGCGGGCTGGGGGCGTGGCGGCGGGCGGGGGTCGCGAAGACGGCTGGGTTGCTGGTGGCGGGCGTGGGCGGGGTGTTGGTGGGAAACGCGGTGAGGGCGGCGGTGCTGTTTCTCACGGAGAGCGGGGTGTGGCCGAATGCGGCGTGGGTGCATGAGACGGTGGGCGCGGTGATTTTTGGCGCGGTGGCGATGGGGCTTTGGATGTGGGCGGGGCGGGGGAAGAGTGAAGAGGGAAGGGTGAAGAGTGAAATGGAGATGGGGCGGAGGACCGAGGGGGTGGGCATGCGCGGGTGGACGTGGATGGGGTGGGTTTTGGTCGGGCTGACGGTGCTGGTGGCGGGCGGCATGCTGGGGAGCCGGGCGCGAGGAAATGGTGCGGGCGCGCTTGTGGAAAACACGCTGGAGGAGGAGGCGGGGTGGCCGGAGTTTTTTGAGGGGGCGCCATTGGTGCCGGTGGGGAAGAGCGAGCGGCTGGGGGATATGGTGGGCGGGCTCGCGGGGGAGACGCGTGTATTTGAGCAGCGGGGACGGGTGGTGATGTTGCGGCGGTTGCGGGCGGCGTCGCGGACGGTGCATCCGTTGGCGGACTGTTTTCGCGCGTGGGGATTCCGGGTGGAGGCGCAGCGATTGGTGAAGGACGTGGACGGCGTTTTGTGGAGTGAATTCGAGGCGGAGCGCGGAACGGATTTCTGGCGCGTGCGGGAGCGGTGGCGGGATGAGCGGGGAAAATTTTGGACGGATGTGTCGGCCTGGTGGTGGGCGGCGCAGGGGGCGGAGGCACGCGGGCCTTGGTGGGCGGAGGCGGTGATGGAGCGTGAAGCGACGGCGGGCGTCGCTTCACGCAAGTGACAAGGGGACGGAGGATAGGACGCATAGGACCTATGGGACGGATAGGTCTTATATTTGGGGAGCGGCAGGGGCGGCGGGGCCTAGGTGAAATTTCACCGCGAGTTCATGGGGAGTTCATCCGGGCTTCATGGAGGAGGGGCAGAGTGAGCGCATGGACACTGCATCTTCTCTGGTTTCGGCGGGTCGTGGGTGGTTTCAACGGCGCGCCTTGTTTTTTAAGATCATCGGCGTGGGATTTTTCGGGCTGTTGCTGCTGATCCCGCTGGGGATGGTGCGGTCGGTTTTGTGGGAGCGGCAGATGCGCTCAACGGAGGCGGTGAGTTCGATCACGGAGACGTGGGGGCGTTCGCAGCGGATTCTCGGGCCGGTGCTGGTGGTGCCGTACACGTGGAAGACGGAGTTTGAGGAGACGGTGATTGTGGAAGGGAAACGTGTGAAGGAAGTGAAGACGGCGGAGTTTTCGTCGGAGGCGTTTTTCCTGCCGGAAAAATTGAAGGTGGCGGGGGCGCTGGAGATGTCGGAGCGGCGGCGGGGCATCTACGCGGTGCCGGTGTATGCGGGGCGACTGAAGCTGGAGGGCGCGTTTGCGCGGCCGGATTTTGCGTTCACGGGGGTGAAGAATCCGCAGCCGCAGTGGGAGCGGGCGCGGGTGAGTTTTGTGTTGAACGATCTGCGCGGTGCGCGGGAGGCGCTGGTCGTGAATTGGGCGGGGAGGCCGGTGGCGTTGCAGCCGGGGGCGCGGGTGGACGGATTCAAGAAGGGCGTGAGCGCAGAGGTGCCGATGGATGCGACGTCATCGGAACGGAGCTTTTCGCTGGAGCTTACGCTGAATGGGAGCGAGGCGCTGACCGTGGTGCCGGTGGGGCGGGAGACGCAGGTGTCGCTGCAGGCGAACTGGCCCGATCCGAGTTTCATGGGGGCGTTTTTGCCGGTGAAACGCGACGTCGGGGCGGAAGGGTTTTCGGCGGAGTGGAGTGTGTCGTATTACGGCCGGGATTTTCCGCAGCAGTGGACGACGCGCACGGGCGAGCGCGGGCCGGAGGAGGAGATTTTCGCGCAGTCGGAGTTTGGCGTGAAGCTGGCGCCGGCGTTGAGCGCGTACCGGACGGTTGAGCGGTCGATCAAGTATGGGGTGTTGTTCGTGGCGCTGGTGTTCACGGTCTTCTTCTTGTTCGAGGTGGTGTGCGCGCTGAGATTGAACGCGTTGAACTATCTGCTGGTGGGCGCGGCGCTGTGTTTGTTTTTCCTGGGGCTGCTGGCGCTTTCGGAGGTGATGGTTTTCGAGAAGGCGTATGCGATGGCGGCGGTGGCTTCGACGTTGCTGATCGCGCTGTATAGCTGGCGGGTGTTGAGGAGTGCGCTGCGTGCGTGGCTGGTCGGCGGGATGCTCGGGGGTGTGTATGCGTATTTGTTCTTCGTGCTGCGGATGGAGGATATGTCGCTCATCGCGGGAACGGCGGGACTTTTTGTGGTGCTGGCGGCGGTGATGTATGCGACGCGGGGGCTGCGGACGCAGGAGGAGATGGAGACGCCGGGCACGGCTGCTGTGAGCGAAGTGCGGTAGAGGTGGTTGATGGGATTTGCCGTTGCGGCGGGAGGGGCGGGGCGGCGAGTCTCGGGCGATATGGAGCTTTTTGAAATCAAGGCCGAGATTCCGGCGTTCGCCACGGATGAGACTGACAATGTGCTGCTCGAACTCGGCGTCGAGGGGTGGAGTCTGCTGGAGGATGCGATCGCGAAGCGGGCGTGGGTGGTGGGCGTTTTCGAAAGTGCCGAGGAAGCGGATACGCGGTGGGAGGAGTTGCGGCCGCTGTTGCCGGCGGAGCCGTTGAGCGAGCCGGAGCGGCGGGCGCTGGGGGATCGCGATTGGAAGGACAGCTACAAGGCGCATTTCAAGGCGTGGAAATTCGGGCGTCTGCACTGGGTGCCGATTTGGGAGAAGGAGGCGTACGTGTTGCCCGCGGGCGATGTGGCGATCTGGCTCGATCCAGGGCTGGCGTTTGGGACGGGGAATCATGAGACGACGCGGTTGTGCATCGAGCGATTGATCGCGCTGGAGGGCGTGAAGGCGAAATCGGCGGCGCGGGTGATCGATGCGGGGTGCGGGTCGGGGATTCTGGCGCTGTCGGCGGCGAAGCTCGGGTATCAGAATGTCGAGGCGTTCGATAACGATCCCGAGGCGGTGCGCGTGAGCGAAGAGAACGCGGCGATGAACGATGCGGCGGGCGCGGTGAAATTTTTTGTCGGCGATCTGGTATCCGGATTGGCCGGACGGCAGGCGGAGATCGTGCTGGCGAACATCCAGGCGGATGTGTTGATGCGGTTCGCGAAGGAGCTGGTGGGGGCGGTCGCGCCGGGCGGGGCGCTGATTTTGAGCGGAATTCTGGCGCACGAGAACGAGCAGGTGCGGGCCGCGTTTGTCGCGGCGGCGCCGGGCTGGTCGGTCGAGGCGCGCACGATGGGCGAGTGGTCGGATGTGTTGCTGGTGCGGCCGGTGTGAGCGGCAGCTTGGCGGGGGGCGGACGGAGTTTCACCGCGGAGGGCGCGGATTCGGAGTGGGGGACAGGATTTTTAGGATTAAGAGGATTGGTCCGAAGGTGTTTTGGCGTGGGAGGCGGCGAGCATGGCGGTGGTGCGCGGGGTGGCGTCGGCGATGAGTTTTTCGATGAGGTCGGCTTCGGGGAGGTTGGCCCAGTAGCGTTTGGGCATTTCGCGGAGCATGGCGTTTATTTTGAGGCGGGCGGGGTTGAAGATGCTGGCGTAGTAGGTGCGCCAGAGGGGTTCGAGGGCGTCGGCGGTGGGGGCGTCGGTGCGGGGAACGCCGGGGGATTCGCGGAGGGCGGTGCCGTCCCAGTGGATGCAGCGGCGCGGGGAGAGGATGGACCACCGCATCGAGGCGAAGCGGCGGCGGAAGAAGGGGGCGCCGAGGGCGATGACGTCGTGTTCGGGTTCGTACCAGGCGATGTAGTGGTCGGCGCCGTCGTCGGTGCGGACTTGGCGGAAGCGGATGAAGGCGGTGAGTTTGTGGAGTTCGCGGCGGACGGCTTTTTCCCAGGTGTGGAGGGTGTGGACGTCGGGATCGGTGAGGAGGTGGAGGAGGTGTTTCTCTCCGTGGATGAGGCGCCAGAGGACGCGGTAGAGGATTTCCCAGCGGTTGGGGGCGGCGTGGGCGGAGACCAGGCGGGCAAGGGAGGGGAATTCGCGGGGGACGCGGAAGGTGGAGCCGGGGGTGTGCGACGTGGTGGAGGAAGTGGACGGATTTTCGGAAAGGGACACAGAGAGCACGGAGCTCGGGCAGGGAGGGCGCGGAGGATCTAAAGCGGGCGCGGGTGGGAGCGTGTTTTGAGGAGGGTGGAGGGGAGGGGATTCAGCGATGGACCAGAGGGAGGTTTCGTCGGGGGCGAGCCAAAGGATTTGGTCAGGGCGGTGGTTCGCGGCGAGGAGGGCGCGGGCGGTGTCGGTCCACGTGGCGAAGTCCTCGGGGGGAGGGACGTGAATCATAGGATGGCGGAGGCGGGGCTGGCGGCTGGCTGGACCGAGGGGAAGAGTTCGAGCTGCTCGGCGGGCGGGGTGAAGCGGGCGCGGAGCTTTTCGGAGTCGAGGCCGAGGCGGTGCGGGGTGTGATCGGCGGCGATGAGGAAGGGGAGGGCCTCCTTGAGGTTGACGCGTAGGCGGGCGAGGTCGGACAGGCGCAGAGCGGTGAATCGGCGGAGGGCGAGGATGCGGTCGACGTTTTTCACGCCGAGGCCGGGGATGCGGAGGAGTTGGGTGCGGGGAGCGCGGTTGAGGTCGACGGGGAAGGCGTGGCGGTTGCGCAGGGCCCAGGCGAGTTTGGGGCTGAGGGCCAGGTCGAGCTGGGGGGCGCTGGCGGGGGCGATTTCGTCGACGGTGAAACCGTAGAAGCGGAGGAGCCAGTCGGCTTGGTAGAGGCGATGTTCGCGGAGGAGGGGCGGGGCGCGGAGCGGGAGGGCGGCGGAGGCGTCGGGGATAGGGCTGAAAGCGGAGTAGTAGACGCGGCGGAGGCGGTGCTGGCGGTAAAGGGTGTCGGCGGTGCGGAGGATGGCGTCGTCGGTCGTGGGCGTGGCGCCGACGATCATTTGGGTGGATTGGCCGGCGGGGGCGAAGGGGGGCGGGGACGTGAGGCGAGAGGGTTTGCGGGAGCGCGAAGAAGCGAAGGGAGCGAAGGTTGAGTGCGGGGATGGTTGGGCGGCTGAGGTTGAAGGGGAGGCCGGGGAGGAGGGGAATGAGGTGAAAGAGGGAGACGAGGGCGGCGAAGAGTTGGTTGGTGTGGTGGGGAAGAGAGGTTTTTCAGGGTCGGCGATGGGCGAGAGGGCTAGAGGCGTGGTGGTGGAGCTGAGTGCGGAGCGTTTGGGGCGTTGGTCGGCGGCGGAGGCGTCGATGTTTTGGGCGATGCGGGCCATCATGCGGTCGATGCCTTGCCAGTTTTTTTGCGGGGCGAGCTGGGTGAGGTCCGAGGAGGTGGGGAGCTCGATGTTGATGCTGAGGCGGTCGGCGTAGCGGCCGGCTTCGGCTAGGAGCTCGGGGGACGCCTCGGGGATGGTTTTGAGGTGGATGTAGCCTGCGAAGCGGTGCTCGGTGCGGAGTTTGCGGGCTACGGAGACGACTTGCTCCATCGTGTAGTCGGGGGAGCGGATGATGCCGCTGGAGAGGAAAAGGCCCTCGATGTAGTTTCGGCGGTAGAAGCCGAGGGTGAGGGTGACGACTTCGTCGACGGTGAAACGGGCGCGGGGGACGTTACTGGAGCGGCGGTTGATGCAGTAGCTGCATTCGTAGGTGCAGAAATTGGTGAGGAGGATTTTGAGGAGGGAAACGCAGCGGCCGTCGGGTGTGTAACTGTGGCAGATGCCGTTGGAGGTGGAGCCGAGTCCGCCGGGGCCGGCGGCGCGGGCGGGGGCGCCGCTGGAGGCGCAGGAGGCGTCGTATTTGGCGGCGTCGGCGAGGATCGCGAGTTTGCGGGAGATTTCCACCGCGCAGGTATGTTCGGGTGAACGTGGCCAGCAAGTGGAGAGACGGGATTTTTAACCGCGTTTCGAGCGAAGCGACAGGCCCGACAAGGACGCTGATGGACGGAAATACCGGAGAAGAGAGGTGGAGTCGGTTTCCCGCGGCGGCGTTTTGCTAGGAAGCTAGGAAAACAGGTCGAGCTGCTGGCGGGGGGATGGAGGCGAAACGTTTTTCGAGGTGGCGGCTGTACTTTGAAGGAGGGCGGCGAAATCGAGCTGGCCGGAGCGCTGGGCGAGGATCGCAAGGGCGAGGGCCGGGAAACTGTGGCGGGCGATGTCGTCGGCGGAGCAGGTGTTGAGGAGGGTGCGTTCGGGACCGAGGGCGGTGATGAGCGCGTGGTAAAGGCGGAGGATGTCGTCGTTGGGCTCGGAGCGGCGGGCGAGGGCAGTCAGGAGCGGGATAAGCGGAAGGCGTTCGACAAAAGGGAGGTGTTTCGCGGGAGCGGGGCGGTCGGCGAGTTGGGCGAGGCGGTCGCGGGCGCCGACGACGAGGCGTTTGCGGCAGACGGGGCAGGGGGCTTGAGCGGGGGCGTCGTAGGATTTTTGGCAGTGGCTGCACCAGTTGAGCCAGTAGCGGGTGAAGACGACGGGGTATTCTTCGGTGCCCAGGAAGCGGGCGGGTGTGCCGGGGCGGCGGCGGATGGCGGAGAAGAGGGTGTCGTAGGTGAAGTCGGACGCGTTTTCGCCGGGGATTTCGAAGAGCGTGCATTCGCGGCCGAGCTTGGGGAGGGAGTGGGCGTCGGAATTGGCCAGAAGGGCGTGTCGGTCGAGTTGCGAGAGGCGGCGGCAGTGGGCGGGCGTGGAGGTGAGGGCGGCTTCGAGGCCGAGGAGTTCGGGGGTGAGATCGCTGAAACAATCGGAGACGCGGGCGTAGCCGTCCTGGGCGTTGAGGAGGGAGACGAAGGAATTCCAGATGTGGGCCGGAGCGAAGTGGCCGCCGACGGCGAGGATGTGCTGAAGGACATCGCGCGCGGGGAGGATGAGGGCGGGACGGCCTTGTTTTTCACCATCGAGGTCGGCGAAAGGTGCGAGCGCGCGGCGGGCGGCGTGGACGGCGGGGAAATCGGGGAAGTAGGCGAGGCAGTGGATGCCGCGCTGGTCGTCGGTCGAGCGGGCTTCGCAGGAAACCTCGGTGCCGAGGACGAAGCGGATGGGGCGGTGCAGGTGGGTGGGGAGATTCTGGCGGCCGGCGAAAACGAGATCGTCGGACGGATGGAGAAAGCCGTCGGGGCCCGGTGTCAGATGCGTTTCCAGATCGCGCAGCCAAGGGCCGTGCAGGCAGTCGCCGGTGGAGAGAATGTCCAGGCCCTTGAGCTGCGCCCAATGCAGGAGATTGGGGAGCGTCATGTCTTTCGAGACGGCTTTGGCGCAGTGCGAATGAAGGTGGAGATCGGCGGCTATCTGCACGGGCGGGGTGGGTGTCGAAGAAAGAGAAGAGCGAAAGTGTGGCAGGCGGAATTTGGACAGGGGAACAGAAGGCGCAGGATGGGGTGGGGCGCAAAAAAAGCGCGCTGGTTTGGGGCCAGCGCGCGAGAGGGTTGGGGAGAGTTTTTGAAGCGTTTCCCGGTCAGACGAAGAGGTCGGATGGGGTGCGGTTCATGAAGTCTTCCATGTAAGCGGTGGTGGCTTTGCCCTCGATGAAGACGGGGTCGGCCATGATGGCTTTGTGGAGGGGGATGGTGGTCTTGATGCCGCGGATGAGGTACTCGCTGAGGGCGCGGTAGCTGCGTTCGAGGGCGACTTTGCGGGTCGAGCCGTAGCAGATCAGCTTGCCGATCATGGAGTCGTAGTAGGGCGGGATATTGTAGCCCGAGTAAGCGTGGGAATCGACGCGTACGCCGTGGCCGCCAGGGGCGTAGTAGAGGCCGATCGTGCCGGGGGAGGGAGCGAAGTTGCGGGCGGGGTCTTCGGCGTTGATGCGGCACTCGATGGCGTGCTTCTCGAACTTGATGTCGCTCTGGTCGAAATCGAGTTTCTCGCCGTTGGCCACGCGGATCTGCTGCTTGATGAGGTCGATGCCGGTGCACTCCTCGGTCACGGGATGCTCCACCTGGATGCGGGTGTTCATCTCGATGAAGTAGTAATTACCCTTCGCATCGACGAGGAACTCGATCGTACCGGCGTTCTCGTAGGCGGCGGCTTCGGCGGCCTTGATGGCGTGTTTGCCCATCTTTTTGCGGAGATCGGCGGTCAGGAAGGGCGACGGGGACTCTTCGATGAGCTTTTGGTGGCGGCGCTGGACGGAGCAGTCGCGTTCGCCGAGGTGGAGCGTCTTGCCGTGGGAATCGGCGAGGATCTGGAACTCGATGTGGCGCGGTTTCTCGATGTATTTCTCGATGTAAACGGCGCCGTTGCCGAAGGCTTTTTCGGCTTCGTTGCGGGCGACGTGGTATTCCTTGGCGAAGGAAACGTCATTGTGCGCGATGCGCATGCCGCGGCCGCCGCCGCCGGCAACGGCCTTGATTATGACGGGATAGCCGATCTTGCGGGCGGTTTTGACGGCTTCAGTCTCGGTTTCGACCGGACCATCGGAGCCAGGGACGATCGGGACGCCGGCTTTACGGACGGTGTCTTTGGCGATGGCCTTGTCGCCCATCATCTTGATGGATTTCGACTTGGGGCCGATGAACTTGATGTTACAGGACTCGCATTGCTCGGCGAATTTGGCGTTTTCCGAGAGGAAACCGTAACCAGGATGGATGGCGTCGACGTCGGCGATCTCGGCGGCGCTGATGATGCGGTCGGCGCGGAGATAAGAGTCGGAGCCGCGGGGGCCGCCGATGCAGATGGCTTCGTCGGCGAGCTGCACGTGAAGCGACTGGACGTCGGCCTCGGAATAAACGGCGAGGGTTTTAATGCCCAACTCGCGGCAGGCGCGAACGATGCGGAGGGCGATTTCACCGCGATTGGCGATGAGGATCTTTTGAATCATAAAGACGACGAAACCACTAATCCCCGCTTTCGGGCGCTCTATCGGCGAAGCGAGTGGGAGCGCGGAGCAGCGTTAATTAGTGGTTTTTGAAGGTTTAAGGTTAGCCCTGTTTAACTTTGAAGAGGCGCTGGCCGTATTCCACGGGCTGGCCGTTTTCGACGAGGGTTTCGAGGACGGTGCCTTTCACCTCGGCCTGAATCTCGTTCATGATTTTCATGGCCTCGATGATGCAAACGACGCTGGTCTCGGTGATCTTGGCGCCGGTTTCCACGAAAGACTTACTTTCCGGGGAAGGCGATTTGTAGAATGTACCGACCATCGGGGACTTGATGTAGATCACACCGGCTTCGTCGGCGGCTGCGGCCGGGACAAGCGTGATGGGAGCTGCGGAAGCGGCGACTGGAGCTGCTGCGGGGGCCTGTTCGGCGGGAAGCGCGTAAGGCAGGCTGGCCCGGGGAGCGGAGACGACGGGAAATTCGCCACGACGGATCTTCAGTTTGAAGCCCTCTTCTTCGACTGCGAACTCGGTGAGTTCGGAGCGCGTCATGAGGTCGATGATTTGTTTGATCTGTTTTAGGTCCAAGGTGGGCTTGGGTTGAGTTGGAGCAGGTTCGGCTCTGTTAGTTGTCTAACTTGGAGGGTCGTTCAAAAGAACTTTCCGAAAGTAAGGCAATCACGGATTTTTTGGAGAAAAACGCAAAAAATGGCGGAAAAAGGCCGGATTTTTGCGAAAAAGTCGGGTTTTTCGTGATTTTCAGAGGAGCGAATTGTGGCAAAAAGCGCGGCGAAGTGGGCGCGTGCGATAAGTGGGAAGGGTGATCGCTTGAAATAATCTAATGGCGACTGCCGTGCTTGGGATCAGCTGACGGTGACTTGTAGCCCGGTGGGTGAGATTGCGAAATCGATGAAGCGGGCGCGCGGATTGGGCGGTGTCGTTTCGAGTTTTTCGCGAATGCGGCGGCCGGCCTCGGCGTCTTTGGCGCAGATGAGCATGTAGCCGCCGCCGCCGGCGCCCAGGAGTTTGCAGGCTCCTAGGTCGTCGCCGCAGGTGGCGATGATGCGCTCGATCTCGGGAGTGGTGGTGCCGGAATCGAGTTGTTTGTTGAGTTCCCAAGAGCGGGCGATGCTGCGTTGGACGGCGCGGGAATCGCCACCGTGGAGGTCGTGAAAGAGGCGTTGGGCGTTGGAGCGGATGGCTTCGAGGATGCGGAGGGTTTCGGCGCTTCCGAGGAACATGTCGCGGACGATTTCCTGAAGGATGCCTTTGGCCATGCGGGTGGCGCCGGTATAGTAGAGGAGGAGCTGGCGGTTGATGATGTCGGGGCCGACGAGCTGGGTCGGCAGGTAGCGGATGGAGGGTTGTTGGCTGGGGCCGGGCTGGGTCTCGATGAACTTGAGGCCGGGGAAGAGTGCGCCGGCCTGGTCCTGCCAGCCGCCGCCGGTGGTGAGGAGTTGTTCGACGCCGAGGACGCGGTTGTAGAGGTCGAGTTCATCCCAGCCGAGTCCGCAGGCGCGGTTGAGTGCTCCGAGGATGGTGGCGGCGAGGATTGAGGACGTGCCCAGGCCGGAGCCTTTGGGGACGGCGCTGAGGAGGGAGATTTCGAGGCCGCCGCCGAGCGAGGTGAGTTGGGCGCGGAGGGTGCGGTGAGGCTTGCCGGCGAAAAATTCCGGGAGGAAGCCGGCCATCGCGAGAGCGGCTTTGGGGAGGCTGAAGTGACCGCGGGGATTACGGAAATCAGCTAGTTGTTGGTAGGTGTTTACCGTTTCGGCGGAGCCGAGATCGATCGATCGGAGCTGGATGGAAGAGTCGGGCGTTGGGCGTACGAAGACTTGGATGGGGGGCTGGCCGTTGAGAAGGACAGCGACGTTGAGGACGCTGCCGCCGGATTGGAGGCAGAAGGGCGGGGTGTCGGTCCATCCGCCGGCAAGGTCTAGGCGTACGGGGCTGCGGCCCCAGACGATTTGGTCCTCTTTTAGGGAGCGCTTGGGGGTCATCTTGGCCAGCTGACGAGAGCTGACCATCGCCGTTTGAAGACGGGCGAAGCCTTCGCGCGTCAGCGAAGTGCGGGTTTCGCCGTCATTGAGTTCAGACAGAAACAAGATGAAGCGCGCCTGAAGTTCCGGGCGATGCAGTGCTGCGAGGATGGAATCGCGCTGGCCATGAAGCCATTTGACCAATTCGGGATTCTGCTGGCGGCAAAGACCGGCGAGCGCCGCGCAGTCCTGTTCGAGTACGGCTGAGTCGCCTTGGTCGATCAGCCGTTGGAAATCGTGTCGAATCTGGCGCGTGTAGCTGGTGCGGCGTTGCTCGAAATAGCGCTCGAAGTTGACTTGGTTGGAAATGTCACGCGCTGAAATTCTCGGAAGTGCGAGCATTCGCTGGCTGATTTCGAGGCTGGGTTGGTCCGCAAAATACCAGTCCAGCCAAGCTTGGCTGATTTCTTTGCTTCGCACGACCGGATAGAGTGCGAGTTCGAAAACGTCTTTCTTATCCAAGGGAAAGCCTCGTGCCGCCAGCCACTCGGCGGCGTCTCGACCGCATATCTTTCCTCCTGCGCCAGGTAATCCGCGATACGAGTCGTCCAGGTGGTAGGGTCGGAAAACGTATTCGTGGCGACCGACTGGAGCGACGTCGATGCACTGAGACGTGCTGAGGTGTTTGAGCTCGGTGCCCTCTGGGAGACCAGAAACCAGATTGTGACCATCAAGACGCAACTGCCCGGAAACGTCCGATGCTTCGATCCAAACGGAAGAACGCCCAACTGCGGGAAATTTTTCGATGGGCGAGGAGATGCAGAAGACGCGATCTACTGACGGCTTGTTTCGTTGCATCTCTTCGATCGAGTCGAGTAGTTGCCGGCTTGATCCGAGGTGATAGAAGCGAGCACTCTCCAGCGGAACCACTGCAGCAATGAGTTTGTGGAAACCGAGCTTTTTCAAAGTCGCTGGCGGTTTGGTCTCGGTGCCCAATGCGCAGCCGATTTCCGTGTAGAGATCCAGTGGCAACGGTAAGCCATTAGGTGTGGCAAAACGCTGTTTTGCGGCTGACCAACCACAGCGATCGAAGAGGAATTTCACGGCGGCCGAGCTAAACAACCACATGCCTGTATCGACGTAGAAATCGTAACTAGCTTCGAACTGACGAACTTCTGCTGGAGATGGTTTTTGCCTGAAGAAAGAGATGGGGCGGGCGACGCCATTCGGAATGCGCTCGATAGACTTGGGGACGAAATAAACCCCGAAGTGTTGTGCAATCTCAGGGTTTACGCGCATGCCGACGCCAGTGATATCCGCGGAGATTTTGCCGAGACTGGTCGGATCGAAATCAAGCCAGACATCACCTGAAGCGACCATGACGCGTACATTGGGTGCGGACGCTTCTAAAGTTTCCTGCATACTTGGGATCTGGTAATCGGCTAGATAAGCTTCTGGCAGGACAGGGGAAATACCGGCTTCACGGGGCATGGGTATCAAAGCCTTACCTACTGCGGCATAGCCCGGAAGCCGTCGGCTTTCTCCTCCGGCATGAAGAATCAGTCGCTTCTCTTCATGAAGCCACACCTCGAGCAAGTCTGGAGTACCGCTAGCTCGCCATGAGTTAAGAAGGGCATTCACCGAGCCACCTCCAGAACCCAACCTTTGCGACTGTGGATCGGCGGTGACGTAGGAATTTTTCCCGGATCGTTGTAGTCTTAGCTGTAGATGGCGCGCATGTCTGCCTCGCGAGTTTGAGAAATCGGCCAGCGTTTGTGAGGTGGTGAGTATGGTCTGAATCATGAAGG
>CBINDC010000028.1:0-27264 GCA_966249325.1 uncultured Nibricoccus sp.
GACGTCATCGTCATCGGCGAACTCCGCGACCTCGAAACCATCGAGATGGCCATCACCGCCGCCGAAACCGGACACCTCGTCATCGGCACCATGCACACGAGCGACGCCGCCACCACGCTCAACCGCCTGCTCGACGTCTTCCCCGCCGCGCAACAACCCCAGATCCGCGCGAGCGTCGCCGAGAGTCTCCGCGGCATCGTCTGCCAGCGCCTCCTTCCTGGCCGCAAGGGCGGTCTCGTCCTCGCCTGCGAACTCCTCGTCGGCAACACCGCCATCTCCGCCCTCATCCGCGACGGCAAAATCCAGGGCCTCCGCAACACCATGGAAACCGGCCTGAAGGATGGGATGTGCCTCATGGAGTCCGTCGTATTCGAACTCTGGCAACAAAAGAAAATCTCCACCGAAACCGCCCGCGCCAACATCACCAACCGCGTCCTCCGCGCCAAAATCACCGGCTGATTCCTCGGCATTTTCTCTCTGCGTCCTCTGCGCTCTCTGCGGTTCAACTCCCAATCTCCACCCTTCACCTTTCACTATTCCGCCATGCCCGCCATCGACTCCCTTCTCCGCACCATGCTCGAACGCGGCGGCTCCGACCTCCACCTCACCGTCGGCCTCCCGCCCAAGGCCCGCATCTCCGGCTCTCTCACGCCGCTCGAGTCGACCGCCATCACCGCCACGCAGATGGAAAAACTCCTCCAGGAAATCTGCCCGCCAAAAAAATGGACCGACTTCCTCGACCGTAAAGACCTCGACCTCGCCCACGAAATCCCCGGCCTCGCCCGCTTCCGCGCCAACTTCCTCTACAACCACTGGGGCCAGGCCGCCGTCCTCCGCCAGATCCCTTCGAAGATCCTCTCCTTCGACGACCTCAAACTCCCCGAGGTTCTCAAAAAACTCTGCCACCTCAACGAAGGCCTCGTCGTCGTCACCGGCCCCACCGGATCCGGCAAAAGCACCACGCTCGCCGCGATGATCGACTACATTAACACCAACCTCGCACGCCACATCATCACCATCGAGGACCCCATCGAGTTCGTTCACCAAAATAAAAAATCCATCATCGTTCACCGCGAGGTCGGCGAGCACACCGCCTCCTTCGCCGACGCGCTCAAGGGCGCCATGCGCCACGATCCCGACATCGTCCTCCTCGGCGAAATGCGCGAACTTGAAACCATCAAACTCGCCCTCGGCTGCGCCTCGATGGGCATGCTCGTCTTCGGCACGCTCCACACCAACAACGCCCCGAAAACCATCGACCGCATCATCAACGCCTTCCCCGCCGAGGAGCAGAATCAGGTCCGCACCATGCTCTCCGGCTGCCTCGCCGGCGTCGTATCCCAGCTTCTCTGCAAACGCGTCCCCAAGGGCCGCGTCGCCGTCCACGAAATCCTCCTCCCGCACGAAGCCCTCCCCAACACCATCCGCAGCGGCCAGATCGCCAACATCCGCCAGATCATCGAAAGCGGCTCGGCCGACGGCATGACCACGATGGACCAAAGCCTCATGGCCCGCGTGAAGGATAACTCCGTCGAGCCCTACGAAGCCTACATGAAAGGCGCCAACAAAGCCCTCTTCGCCCCCCTCCTCAAACCCGGCGAACTCGAAGCCAAAGCCGCCGCGCACTAACTCCGCATCGTTCCGGCTATCGTTCTCGTTCTCTTACTCGTACTCGTTCTCCGCTGCTCCGATCACGAAATTCGAGAACGAGAACGATTAAAATATCCGACGCACGGTCCACCCACGCGCCTCCGTCTCCCTCCGACTCCGTCTACTCACTACCCGCTACTCGCTACTTCTTCCGCACCCACTTCCGCTTCCGCGCAAACAGCGTCAGCCCCACGCCCGCGACAAATCCCCCCGCGTGCGCCCACCACGCCACGCCTCCGCCGCTCGCCGTTCCATCCATGAACGCGCCCACGCCGTTCACAGCCTGAAACGCGAACCAAACAAAGAGAAACACCAAAGCCGGTAGCGGCACAATGGGCACGATCCACGGCACCAGCGTCACGATCCAAGCTCGCGGCAGCAGCACGAAATAGGCGCCCAGCACTCCGGAGATCGCCCCGCTCGCCCCGATCATCGGCACCCCGGACCACGGATGCGACACTACCTGAGCCCCCGCTGCCGCCACACCCGCCACGAGATAGAAAATCAAAAACTTAAACGCCCCCATCCGATCCTCCACGTTCCCCCCAAAGATCCACAGGAACCAGCAATTCCCCAGCACATGCGCCACCCCGCCGTGCATGAACATCGACGAAAAAACCGTCAGCCACTGCTCGCCCGTGAAAAACCCGCCGAGCAGCCGCCCCGGCACCAACGCATGCTGATAAAGCCACGCCTCCAACACGCGCTCACCCTTCGCCAGCAGCAGCAGTTGATAAACGAATACGCCCACATTCGCCGCGATCAGCAGCCCCGTCATCACCGGCGCCCGCCGATGCTTCTCCGTATCCCAAAGTGGCAGCATTAGCTCAACGCGCCTCCCCGTAGGGCCTGCGCTCGCGCAGCGCCGCCACGCGCCATCGCGCGTGGCTCCGAAATTTCCCGTCGCCGGGAGCGCCGGCGGCCCGCCGGCCTTCACCGCCAATCTGCCCCCACAGCTCCACCCCACCGGCGTCTTTTGCGCCTTCTGTGGCCAACGTCATTTCTTAACCTCCGCACCCTCGCTCACCCCGCGCACCGTCGCCCCACGCCCGCCATCCGTCCGAAACGGCCACACCGGCAACCCGGCACCGCCGACCAAATTCGGCCGCGCCGCCTCATTCCACGCAAACCGCACCGCCACCGGCTCTCTCACATACGGACTTCCCACGACCACCGTATCCGGTCCCTCGACCACCGCCTCCGCCGCGAAAAACTTTCCATCCGAACCCGCAACTTCAAACCACGTCAGCGCCTTCCCATCCACGCTCTTCAACCCGTCCGTCGCTCCCGTAAACGTCACCACCGCCTTCCCGTCGCGCACATCCCAGCCCTTAAACACCGCGCCCGAATCGACGATCTCGCTCTTCCCATAACTCCGCTTGAGCGCCACGCGCGCCAGCCGCTCGCCCACGCTCTTCTTATCGCGCGGATGAATATCGAAGAGATCGTCCACCAGATCGACCGTCGCCACCATCGCCGTGGCTTTCACGCGCAACGCCTCCGCCTGCGATTCCCAAAACTCCGGCAACGCCTGCGCCGACGTGATCCACCGCCGCCGCGACACACTATAAAAATGCGGTGCGATCTGCACGTAGTAGAACGGCGCCTCCTCCACCCCAAACGCCGCGCGCCACCCCGCGATGAGCGCCTCCATCTTGTCCGCGTACGTCGCGCCATCGCGCACATCGATCAGGTTGCTCTCGCCCTGATACCACAAAAACCCGCGCAACGCATACGGCGCGAGCGGCTGGATCATCCCATAGTAGAGATTGCTCGGCGTGCTGTCCTCCGCCTTCACACCCGGCGTCTGCGCCGCCACCGCAAACGCCGCCAGCGACGGCATCCGCGCAAAAGCCTCCGGCGGCGTCCACGGCTCGATCCGCGTCCCGCCCCACGTCGCATCGATCAACCCCACCGGCACGCCGATTTCTTGATGAATCTTCTTTCCGAAGAAATACCCCACCGCCGAAAACTCCGACTTCCGCAATGTCTCCGGCGCACACACCTCCCACACCGCCTCCACATCCTTCCCGGGCGACGCCAGCCGCTGCTTCTTCACCTTGAACAACCGCACCTGCGGAAAGGTCGCCGCCGCGATCTCCGCCTCTGCATCCGGCAACGGCTTCTGCCCCGGCCGCTCGCCCACCTGCCGCTCCATGTTCGACTGCCCCGAGCAAAGCCACACATCGCCCACCAGAATATCGCGCAACGTCACCACATTCGTCCCGCGCACGATCAACTCCACCGGCACCGCATTCGCAGGCAACGCATCGAGCATCACCCGCCACTTCCCCGCCGCATCCGCCAAAATCTCTTTCTTCTGCGCGCCAAAAACCACCTCCACCTTCTCGCCCGCCTCCGCCGTCCCCCAAACCGGCAGCGCCCGGTCCCGCTGAAACACCGCATGATCCGAAAACACCGCCGCCAGCCTCACCTCGCCGCGGACTGCGCCCGCGGAAATCGCAAACGCCAAAACCCAAACGCCAAACCAAGCAGCACGAATCGAAAGCTTCATTGCACGAGTTGAACGATCAAGACACAGAAAATAAAGCCACGTCTCATCGGCCCGTCCCTGTAGGGCCGCACCTCTGGTGCGTGCCTCCGAGATTGTCCTAGCCGTCCCGGCGCATCTCCGAGGTAGGGCGCGCTATCCCTAACGCGCCGGAACGACCCCATCCGCGATCCAACCAACTATCGCCCCACATCCACCGTTCCCCATCGCGACCCCGTAACCGCGCTCCTTTGAGCGTGGTCCGATTCCCATGGAGGGCGCTGCCCCGTCAGCGCCGTTCGCCAGCACTCAAATCAACGCGTTTTCCCACTCACACCCGTCGACGTCTTAAGCAGTCCCTTTTTCTCATTCGCAAGATTCACAAAAGCGGTACCCAACTCAGCCCCAACAAAAAAATCGCCATTCAATCCGTCGACGTAAGCACGGAGTTTTTCTCCGTGATGGACGCTCAAGCTACCAACGGAATCTCCCTTTAGCTTCAAAGTAATGCGCGGGGTCGAAATGCACAGGCAGTGACTACGAGGGCTGTAGACTCCTGCTGTCAGCATTACCGCCAAGCGCTCGCGCCAACCATCATCGGTAAACGTCACTGACTGCTCCCTCGTCTCTCCTTGGACGAAATAGTGAATGGAGATCGAATCGGCACCGCGCACGGCCGCCGCCAACTTAGCGCCCGCCTCAGCAACATCGGCGGCAAGTCCTGCGATCGAAAGAGAGAGAAATAGTCCAAATATTTTCAGCGGGGGTTTCATGGGATAATAGATCAAACGAATGATAGGATAATCTCTTAAAGATAGAATTCAAAGTAAGCGCCGTCCCTCACCCGCCCCGCTTCTTCAAAAACCCTTCGATCTCCTTCTTCGTCGGCATCGACGGCGCCGTCCCGGTCTTCGTGACCGACAACGCCGCCACCGCATTCCCGAAGTGCGCCGCCATCAGCACGTCGCCTTCGAACTTAACCAATCCCGCCGCGAACCCGCCCACAAACGCATCGCCCGCGCCCGTCGTATCGACCACCCGAATGCCCGTATACGCCGCGATGCTCGCGTGCCCGCTCTTCTGCGACACGAAGCACCCCTTCTTCCCGAGCGTCACAATCACCGTCGCCGGTCCGAGCGTGCGACACAGCGCGTGGAGCGCCGCCGGCGCCAGCCCGTGCAACGCCGCCTCCGTGAAATCCGTGCGCCCCGAGATCCGCAGCCGGTTCACCAGCGCCGTGAACTCCGTCTCGTTCGGGATCAACACATCGACCGACCCCAGCGTCGTCGGATCGAAGTCCGGCCGCATCGGCGCCGGATTGAGCACCGTGGTCACGCCCGCCCGCTTCGCCGTCTTGAGCACATGCGCCGCCGTCGTCAGATTCGATTCGAGCTGAACCACCGCCACCTTCGCCTTCGTCAGCGCCGCCGCAGGCACATCCGTCTTGAGCAGCGCCGCATTCGCCCCGAGCGCGACCACGATTTCGTTCTGCCCCGAATCCTCCACAAGGATCGCCGCCGTCCCCGTCGCGTGCGCCGGCTTCTCCACAAACTTCGCGCCGATCCCCTCCGCCTTATAAAACGCCTTCGCCTCCTTCGCGAACGCATCCTTCCCCACCGCGCCGACGAACAACGTCTCCACCCCCGCGCGGCCCGACGCCACCGCCTGGTTCGATCCCTTCCCGCCCGGCCCGGTGGCGAACTGCCCCACAATCGTCTGTCCCGCCTGGGGGAATCGTTCGCACTTCCAACAAAGATCCTGCACATAACTGCCGACCACGACGACTTGAGGTGAAGCCATGCGCCCGACCGTGGGCAAACTCCGCCCCCGATTCAAGCGCGGCCATCTCCGTCCCATCGTTCTCGTTCTCTTACTCGTACTCGTTCTCCCCGCTCCCCGGACCGGCCCATATCACGTGCCGCCCCCGGCCCCTCCGCTGTCCCCCTTTTCACCCCTCCCTCTTCACCCTTCACTCTTTCCCCCCTCCCATGATCGAAGCCCGCGGCCTGACCAAACTCTTCCACGATAAAAAACGCGGCGAGATCCGCGCCGTGGACAACATCAGCTTCACCGTCGCCCCCGGCCAGATCTACGGACTCCTCGGCGCCAACGGCGCAGGAAAAACCACCACGCTCCGCATGTTGGCGACCCTCCTCAAACCCACCGCCGGCACCGCCACCGTCGCCGGAGCCGACATCGCCACCGACTCCGCCCGCGTCCGCGCCCACGTCGGATTCCTCGCCACGAGCACCGCCCTCTATGGCCGTCTCACCGCGCGCGAACTCATCGCCTACTTCGGCCGCCTCAACGGCCTCTCCGACCCCGAGATCGCCGTCCGCACCGCCCGTCTCTCCGCCGAACTCGACATGGACGAATTCCTCGACCGCCGCATCGAGAAATTCTCCACCGGCATGAAGCAAAAAACCTCCATCGCCCGCACGCTCATCCACGATCCCGCCGTGATGATTTTCGACGAGCCCACCCTCGGCCTCGATGTCATGGCCGCCCGCACCATCGTCCGCTTCATCCGCGACTGCCGCGCCCGCGGCAAAACCGTCATCTACTCCACCCACGTCATGTCCGAGGTCGAAAAACTCTGCGACACCATCGGCATCGTCCACGGCGGCCGCCTCCTCGACGAAGGCACGCTCGCCGATCTCCGCACGCGTCATGGCGAAACGGATATGGAAGAAATCTTCGTCCGCGTCGTCACCGCCGCCGACTCCACCGCCAGCGCGAAGGAGGCACGCGCATGAACGCCGGCAACATCCTCACCGTCTTCCTCAAAGAGCTGCGCGACACCCTCCGCGACCGCCGCGCCGTCATCTCGATGTTCCTCGTGCCGACCGTGCTGATGCCGCTGATCACCTTCGGCTTCGCCGCCGTCTCCATCAAGATGGTCAAAAAAGCCAGCCACGAGATCCCCGCCGTCATGATCGTCGGCGGCGAAGACTCCCCCGCCCTCCGCCAGAAACTCGAAGCGCAGTCCGACCTCAAAATCGTCCCCTTCGCCGCCGACTACGCCGAACAGATCTCCCACAAAAAACTCCGCGCCGCCGTCGAAATCCCGCACGGCTTCGACGAAGCCCTCCGCTCCGGCAAACGCAGCTCCGTCAAAATCTACACGCACGACGGCGAGATGCGCTCAAACTTCGCCACCAACACCCTCGAACGCACCCTCCGCGACTACAGCCGCTCCATCGTTCAGGAACGCCTCGCCGCCAACAACCTCCCCGCCGATCTCATCACGCCTTTCGACACCCGCCGCCAAAATGTCGCCCCGCCCGAAAAAGTCGGCGGCAACTCCATCGGCGGCATGATCCCGTACATCCTCATCATCCTCTGCTTCACCGGCGCGATGTACCCCGCGATCGATCTCACCGCTGGCGAAAAAGAGCGCGGCACGATGGAAACGATCCTCTGCAGCCCCGCCGCTCGCAGCGAACTCGTCCTCGGCAAATTCCTCGTCGTCCTCGCCGCCTCGCTCATGACCGTCGCCTGCTCCGTGCTCTCGATGGGACTCACCGCGTTCATCGGCAGCCACTGGCTCCGCGACACCCTCGGCACCGCCGCAAACGCCGCCACCACGCTGCCCACCGTCAGTGTGCCCGGCGTTCTCAGCGTGCTCGTTCTCGTGCTCCCACTCGCCGTCTTCTTTTCCGCGTCGCTCATGACGATCTCGCTCTTCGCCAAGAGTTACAAAGAAGCCCAAACCTACGTCTCCCCGCTCCTCATCATCGTCATCCTCCCCGCCATCGGCGCCGTGCTGCCCGGCGTCGAACTCACCACCACGCTCTCACTCATCCCGATCCTCAACATCGCGTTGGTCAGCAAAGAGCTCGTCGCCGGCACCTTCCCGCTTCTGCCGCTCTCGCTCATCTTCCTCTCCACCTGCGCCTACGCCGCCGCCGCCCTCGCGCTCGCCGTCCGCATGTTCAACCGCGAAGACGTCCTCTTCCGCGCGTGATCGTCAGCTGATTACCAACGTTCGCGTCGAAAATTGCGCCCCTTTTTCACGCCCGTTTCTCACCCGCCCGCGAATCGTTTTCATACCGCCTGAGGTGTTCTCTTCAGGCCGGGTAAAGATCGGGTAAATACCCGGATTCTCCTCTCAAATGCGTCGCGGAACAGGATGCCCTTCGTACGGTCCGTCCCAGGAATAACGAAGAGGAATTTCCGCTAATGAATCTGGTCAAAAAAATACTGGTCGTCCACGGCGACGCGAAGATGAAGCGCAAGCTCGTGCTCATGCTCGCCGATGCGAGCTACGACATCCGCGCGTTCACCGACGGCGACCCCGCCCTCGAAACCGCGCGCAACGAATGGTTCGACCTCGCGCTCATCGACGCCCGCATGCCCGGCGCCACCGAATTCGAATTCGTCGAAGCACTGAAAAAAATCCAGCCCACCGTCCCCGTCGTCCTCGTCGTTCAGCAACTCGAGCTCCCCCTCATCGTCAAAGGCATCCGCCAGGGCCTCAGCGATGTCCTCCCCGCCGGCAACGACCTCCGTCCCCTCCTGCGCCGCGTGAATAGTATCCTCCGTCCGAATTCACAGCCCGCCGCCGACGACGGCACGCTCTCCCCCGCCGAACTCGCCGAAGCCGAGGCCGTCCTCCAGGTCCTCGCCAATCCCGACATCGGCCAGAGCAACGATCCTTTCAATACGCCGGACTTCCGTCAGGAACTCCTCCGCGGCGCAAAAGAGCGCGCCATGCTCGAACAGAAGTCCGAGCGCCTCGAACACGAGAAGGCCGCCCTCGAAGCCGAGCTCAAAACGCTTCTTTCCCAAAACGCCGACGCCGCCCGCCTCCAAGGCGAGATGGACGAGCTCCGCCACCAGCGCGAAACCGCCGCCTCCGCCCAGTCGTTGATCGACCAGAAAGCCCGCGCCCTCGCCGAGGCCCGCTCCGAACTCGCCCGCGAACGCACCGCCCTTGAAGAAGAGCGCCGCAAACTCGCCGAGACCTCCGCCAGCGTTTCCCCCTTCGCCAAATCCGCCGACGAAATCGCCCGCGAACGCACCGAGCTCGAAACCCAGCGCGCCAAACTCGCCGCCGCCGAGGCCCGCTTGCACGACGAAGAGAGCCGCCTCCAACGCGAAGCCACCCAGATCGCCCAGGAGCGCCGCCGCTGGCACGAAGACCTCGATCTCATCCGCGAACAAGAGTCCAATCTCCGTGAATACGAGGCCCGTCTCCGCCAGCTCCAGGCCCAGCTCGAAGCCGACCGCGTCCTCTGGTTCAGCTCCCGCCCGCAGTCGCGTTCCCCTTTCCAGGACGACGCCGCCGTGAAAGCCGCCTGGGAAAAACTCCAGCGCGCCACCGATCTCCTCGAAGCCGAACGCGCCATCTTCCGCGACGAGCGCATGGCCTTCCGCGAACAGGAAGGCGACCTCAAGCGCCGCGAAGCGAAGATCGAGGAACTCAAAGGCAAACTCGACGACCAGGAAAAACGCCTGCGCGGCCTCCCGCCCGCTCCGCTTCCCGCGACGCAGATTCCTTTCGCCACCACGCCGATGCCCCAGACGCCCGCTCAATCCGCCGCGTCCAAAGCCTCGATGAAAACCATCTCCCGCGCCCCCTTCGAAATGGCGAAATCCCTTCTCGGTCGAAACAAGGCCAGCGACGACGACCTCTGATCTTCCCGTGTTAAGTTAGTTCATCAGGTGTGTTAGAAGTGTGTTGAGGCGGCCCCGAAACGGGCCGCCTCAACTGCGTTATAACCGCGAAGATCGCGAAGCGGCCGTCTGGAGCTGGCTCCACCTTGTCCGCCACCGTCCGCACGTCTTAGTCAACCCGCAAAAAAGCCGGCGCCCCCGAGGGACGCCGGCTCGTCGCAGACCGCGAAATCGTTTCTTCCGCTGCTAGATTAGAAATTACCCTTCACACCCAGCGTGTACTGCGCGCCCGAACGCGTGTCTTGCGTCAACGTCGCCCACCCTGGGAGGTTCGGACCGTCGAGCTCCGTCTGGTACGGTTCGTTGGTCAGATTGCGCACCGTGGTGAACAGCGCGAAGCGCCGCGTGAGCGTCACATCCAGGTTCAAGTCGATCGTCGTGCGTTCGCGGATGAATTCGCCCGCGCCGAGGAACGTGCTGTTCTTCATCTCGCGCAACGCCCGTCCGCGGTAGTTGGCTTTCGCCAGGAAATACACGCGCTTGTAGCTCAAGCTTCCACCCAGGTTCGCGCTCTTCGGCACGAAGTCGCGGAAGTCGCCCTGGCTCTTTCCGTCCACATCCAGCACCGTGAAGTTGCTGAACAACGAGAACGGCTTCGCCCACGAGCCGAGCACGGCCAGCGATTGCGAATAGCCAAACTCCGCGCCCGTGATGCGCGAGTTGCCGCTGTTGATGCGCGTGGAGTATTCGTAGCCGATCGTCTCGCTGCCCAGCCCCAACTCGGCTGCCAGCGCCTCGTCCACCTTGGTGCCGAGCGAACCGAATTGATCGCGGATGTCTTTCCGGAACACGCCCGCCGACGCCACACCGTTAAACGGCAGATAGTACTCGAGCGTGATATCGTAGTTCTTCGCCGACCAGGGCCGCAGCGTGCTGTTGCTCGCCACCACCCAGCCAAGCTCGGGGCCCGTGCCCGTGTTCGCCGCGACATAAATGTTCGGCACGATGTCGGAGATCGGAGGACGACCCATGGTCTTCGCAAAACCTGCGCGCAGCAGGAGATTCTCCGTGATGTTAAAGGTGCCGTGGACGCTCGGGTAGAAACCGTCGTAATCGCGGCTGTTGAAAAACCCGCGCTTCTCGTAACCGGTCGCCGTCTGCTTGTAACCCAGACCTTCGTCCTCGGTCAGCTCGTAACGCACACCGCCGAGGAGGCGCAGGCGGTTATCGAACATCTTCAAGTCGCCCATCAGGTAGCCCGAAGTGATCGTCTCTTCGAGGATCGGCGAGCGAACCGCTTCGTTGCGGATCGTGTCGTTGATCTGCCCGGCCGAACGCGTGAAGTACTGCGGGTTGTTCAGGTAAGCCTGGAATACTTTCCACGGGCTTACCCACTCCACCGCCGGGTAGGTGTAGCCAGGCGTATTCACCGAATAATCCGTGTCCACATAGGCGGCCGCCGTGTCATCCGCCGTGTTGGCGACACCGTCAGGCCCGACATACGTCCAGGTCTTCGAGGTGAAATCGATCTCGCGGCGCAGCGAGTAGATGTTCGCGCCACCCTTCACGGCCAGGTTGAACGGCAGGAAATCCAGGTCGCGGCGCACGTTGACCTTGAAGTCCTTCACCGTGTCCTCGGCGTCGATACGTTCCGAGGTCGCCTGCGTGATGCGGGAGTTCGCCAGCTTCGTGAAATCCACCGGATTGCCGAGGCTGTCCGTGACGGAGTACCCCGACGCGGCGCCCTCGCCATTATGCATGCCGGAGATGTCCACCTTGACCGTGCCCGCCGGCGTGCGCGTCCCGACCGTGTTGAAAAAGCCTTTGTCCGTGTCGCGCGTCTTGTTGGTCGAAGTCGAAACCGCCGCGCTCGCGTCGGCCTGCCAGGCACCGCGCGCAAACTGGTAACGCAGCCCAAGAACGTGCGTCAGGCCGTTCCGATCCTGATAGCCCGTGCTCTGGCTGACCGTACCGGCATTGACCGCGCCGTAGGTGAAGCTCTCGCCATACGCCACCGGACTGCCGCCTGGATTCAGCGTAAGCCCGCGACGTCCGCTGAAACCGCTGAAAGCGTTCGCCTGACCGGTCAGCGAAAGCGTCTGCCCTTCGGCAGGTTTCCAGTCGAAACGCAGCCCCATCGAGTTGCGGTCGCTCAACGCCGGAGCGTCGCCAACCGCCACTTGGCTCGTGTAAACGCCCGTCAGCACGCGCGCCGAACTCGGCCCCGTGGTGATATACGAACGCGAAGGCGTCGCCGAGTAGTTACGCGAAAACTGGTTCGCGCTCGAAGCGGTCAGCACCACACCGAACTTCTTGTTGATCGGCAGCGTGTACGAGAGATCGAACGACGGCCGCACCTTGTACGACTTCTCGTCCTCCGGCCCGGCTGTCTTCTCCAGCTGCGTATCGTAGCTGTTCATCGAGAGGTACGCCGAGAAACGGAGCTCCGGCTGCACCTTTTCGAAGGCGTTTTTGCTCACCATGTTCACCGAACCGCCCATCGAGTTCGCGGAGTTTTCCGGCGTCGGCAGCTTGGTCACCTCGATGCGCGAGATGTTGTTGATGCTCGCCTGCTCCAGACCGAACTGGCGCGAGTGATTCTGCGTACCAGTGCCGGCGGCGCTGGCCATCGCACCGCCATCCAGCGTCACGCTGGTGTAGTTCGAGTTGAAGCCGCGAATCTGCACGCCGGATACAGTCCCGGCATTGCCGTACTCCACGGTCACACCCGGGATATGCTTCATGAATTCGCCGATGTTACCCTGGCCGACATCGCCAAACGCGTCCGTCGAGACGACGTTCTTCAGATTGGCCGAGAAACGCTGTTCGTTCAGCGCCAGCGACTGCGCATTCGTCTCGCGCTTCGTCTGCACGAGAAACACCTCGAGCTCCACAATGCCTTCGTCGTCAGCCGCGGACTCCACCGTCACGCTGATCGTCTGCTCGGTGACCGTTCCCGCAGTGACAACCACCGGCGTGTTTTTGACCGGAAAGCCGGTGTAGAAAACTTCGAGCGTCACGCTGCCGGCCTGCAGGCCGTCCAGCCGGAATTCGCCGAACTCGTTCGTAAACGTTTCGATGGACGTGCCGCTCACGCGCACACGGGCATTGTTGAGATAGCTCCCGGTTTCCGTATTCAGCACGCGACCGGAGATGCCTCCGGTTGCCGCCGCCTGGGCGTACGTGCCCGCGGGGGACGCCAGCAGCGCGAAGCTCGTGAGTGGCGCCAGCAGCGCGAGTTTGAGTTTCAGCAGGGATGCCGGCGCGACCGTCGGCCGCGCCTGTCGCGCAGCCTTCCGTGCACCTGGTTCGATGGAACGATTCATGTTTGTTCGGTAGTCTTGGTGGCCGGTCCTGGTTTTCATGCCGCCGCGGGATGCACCGGCCCGACCCGCGGCGTCTCATTTCGTTTGATGGAAACTACGCGCCGACCTTCGCGGCCAGCCCGCCAGAGTGTCAACAAACGCTGGATACATTGACAATTATCTGACGAGGCTGCGCATATTTTGTATTCACTCACAGGACACTTAACCGTGCCAACCCGTGCCCTTGTTCAGGATACACCGCATTGATCAGACTGGCTTTAACCGGCAATCAGCGGCGCTGAATCCCGTCGCCTTCCGCGCATGACCGTCAACGGCCGGGCCTCCGCGCGCCACCCCGCCACTCGTGTTACGCCTCCGTGTCCGCGTCGTTAAGATCCGGTTACACAGCCCCTGCCGCATTGACGGAGTCCGGCGCCGCCCGCACGCCTCCGCTCCTCTCACGAATCCAAACGACAACACCATGCCTGTCCGTCACTCCCTGTTTCACTCTCTGCGCACCCTGCTCACCTCGGCCTTCTTTCTGATCGCCGCCTACGCCTCCGCCCAAACCGGCTCGATCTCCGGCCGTGTCACCGACACCTCCACCGGCCTCGCTCTCGGCGGCGCGCGTATCGCCGTTTCTGGAACGAATCTCGTCACTTTCGCCGATCCCTCCGGCAGCTACGTCATCAACAACGTCCCCGCCGGCGCCCGCTCCCTCGAGATCACCTATGTCGGCTATCCTGCCCGCACCGAACCGGTCACCGTCACCGACCGCAGTTCCGCACAGCTCAACATCCTCTTCGGCGAAAACGTCGTCACACTCGATACCCTCACCATCGAAGGCGCCGCCGTCGGCTCCGCCCGCGCCATCAACGAACAACGCGCAGCCACCACCCTCACGAATATCGTCGCCGCCGACGCCATCGGCCGCTTCCCCGATCAGAACGCCGCCGAATCCCTCCAGCGCCTCCCCGGCGTCTCGCTTTATCGCGATCAGGGCGAGGGCCGCTTCATCGTCCTCCGCGGCCTCAACTACACCCTCGGCAACGTCACCCTCAACGGCTCCACCGTCGCCAGCCCCGAGTTTGGCGAACGCGCCCTGGCCCTCGACGTCGTACCCGCCGATTCCCTCGCCGCCATCGAAGTCACCAAAGTCCCCACGCCCGACATGAGCGCCGAAGGCCTCGGCGGCTCCATCAATCTCCGCACCAAAAGCCCCTTCGACAGCCGCGACACCTCCATCTCCGTCAGCGGCCAGGGCATTTACTCGAATCTCCGCGATAAATTCGGCGCCAAGCTAAACGCCGAGTTCTCCACCCTCTTCGTCGGCGGCAAAGCCGGCCTCCTCATCGCCGCCACCTGGCAGGAGCGCAAATTCGGCTCCTATAACTACGAGATCGACGACGGCTGGACCGCCGAAGATCCCGACTCCGGCAATCCCCTCCCGTTCTACTGGCTTCAGGACATCGCCTTCCGCGACTACGTCGTCGACCGCGAACGCTACGGCATCAACGCCACCTTCGAGTACCGCCCCGACTCCTCCCTCAATCTGTACGTTAAGGCCAACTACAACCGCTTCACCGACAAGGAAGAACGCCACGTCACCTTCCTCCCTTTCATCGAAACCGACACCGCTCTCGTCTCCTTGTCGGAAAACTCCGCCGAGATCGCCGGCATCCGCCGCGCCCGCCGCGACGTCCGCGTCCGCGAAAAAGATCAGGATCTCTCCGGCCTCGTCTTCGGTGCCGAAAAACGCCTCGACGCCTGGACCCTCGACGCCCGCGCCGCCTTTTCCGTCGGCGAGGAAACCAAACCCGGCGAAGCCAACATCCGCTTCCGTCGCAGCACCCGCGACGCCCGCTACCGTTACGTGTTTACCGACACTTACGACGTCACCGTCACCCAACTCGCCGGCGCCAGCGACGCCCTTCCGTCTTCCTACAACCAACTCCAGCGCGTCGACTTCTCCCGCGAAGAAGGCAAGGACACCACCGCCGACTACGTTGTGAATGCCCGCTTCGATTTCGACGGCAACCGTCCCGGCTACGTGAAGTTGGGCGTCGGATACCGCACCAAGGAAAAAGAATCGCAGGCCGACGCCTGGGAATACACCGGCGGCCCGTCCAGCTTCACCTTCGCCAACTTCGCCGGCGCTCAAAGCGATTATCCCTACTACCGCGTCCCCCGCATAGACGCCCCCGCCGCCTACAGCTTCTTCCTCGTCAACCGCTCCGCCTTCTCCGGCGAGTTTCTTCCCGAGGACAGCTACCTCGACGACTGGACCACCAACGAAGACGTCCTCGCCGGCTACGCCATGACCTCAGTCACCTTCGGAAAACTCACCGCCATCGCCGGCGCTCGCTACGAACGCACCGAGTTCGATACCACTGGCAACGATCTCCTCTTCGACGGCTCCGGTGATTTCGCCGGCGTCGCCGCGCGCACCGCCAGCCGCAGTTACGACAATGTCCTCCCCGGCCTCTTCCTCCGCTGGGACGCCACCAAGGACCTCGTCGTCCGCGCCTCCTGGTCAAACTCCCTCGTCCGCCCCGCATTCGGCGACGCTTCCGTCCGCCGCAACATCAACCAGGACGACGGCGAAGTCACCGAGGGCAACCCCGGCCTCGACGCCCTCGAGTCCACCAACTGGGACGCGTCCGTCGAATACTACCTGCCCTCCCTCGGCCTCGTATCCGCCTCGGTATTTCACAAACAGATCGATAACTTCACCTATGAGTACCAGGTCCCCGGCGGCACCACCATCAACGGCGCCACCTACGACTACTTCACCTTCCGCAATGGCAACGACGGCGAAGTCACCGGCCTCGAGCTCGCTTACCAGCACCAGCTCCGCTTCCTGCCAGCACCCTTCAACGGCCTCGGCATTCTCGCCAACATCACATTTGCCGACAGCGAGGCGACCTACTACCGCTCGGAAACCGGCACCTTCGAAAAAGCGCCCTTCATCGGCCAGTCCGACCGCGTCGGCAACATCGGCCTGTCCTACGAAAACAAAAGTTTCTTCGTCCGCCTCGCCCTCAACTTCCGCTCCGAGCGCCTTCGTGAAGACGAATCCCTCGGCGACGAAGCCATGTACGACTTCTGGGTCGATAAACATCACCAGCTCGACCTCACCGCCACCTACCGCCTCGGCAAAAACTGGGAGATCTTCGCCGAAGCCACCAACCTCACTAACGAACCCTTCCGCGTTTATCAAACCGGCGGCACGCTCACGCCACAGAAGCGCTTCGTCCAATTGGAAGAGTACGACTGGTCCGCCAACCTCGGCCTCCGCTGGAAACTCTGATCCCCCGGGAGCGCCGACGCCCCGTCGGCGCCTCCGCCCTTCCCCTCAAGCCGCCGCTACCCCCGGCGGCTTTTTGGTCACCCGCCCTGACTATCTCCGGTCCTCCGGCATGCTCGCTACTCGCTACCCGCTACTCACTACTCTTCCTCCCCCCGCCATCCGTCTCAAATTATCGCATACGATCGCCGCCGCCACACCCGCATTCAGCGATTCCGCGCGCCCATATCGCGGGATCGTCACCCGCTCCGTCACCCGCGCCTTCACCGCCGCCGATAACCCCCGCCCCTCGCTCCCGATCACGATCACCGCCGCATCCATCTTTCCGAGCGCATGCACCTCGCGTCCCTCGAGATCGCATCCCAACACCGGCACCTTCACCCCCGCCAGCGCATCGTCCAACGATGCCGAGTAAACCCTCACCCGGCTGAACGACCCCATGCTCGCATGGATCGCCTTCTGCCCAAAAATATCCGCGCAATCCGGCGAACACACGACCCGGTCCATCGCGTACCAGTCCGCGATCCGCAGCAGCGTCCCCACGTTTCCCGCGTCCTGCACGCCATCCAGCGCCAGCGTGAACCCGCTGCTCAACTCCCCCGCCGTCAGCACCGGCCGCACGATCCTCCCCACCGCCAGCACGTTCGATGGCGTCGGGAAATGACTGATCCGCCCCATCTCCGCTTCCGATATCTCGCGCACAACCTCCTCGCCGCGCGCCTTCCACGCCGCCGTCGCATAAATTTCCACCAGCTCGAAGCCTTCCGCGATCAACTCGCCCACCACCTTCTCCCCTTCGACCACAAACAGGCCCGCCGCCTCGCGGTGTTTTTTTTCCTGAAATGAACGTAACCGCTGAATCTCTGCCTTCGTAAGCATTTCCCGCCAGCTCAACGCCCCGCCGCGCCAAATGCAAAACCTCCCTCAACGACCGTCCTCCGCCGCACAAGCGATAGGTGTCCTCGCCAGCGTCTCATCCACAACTCCGCAACCGTCCGCGTCCAAGCTCTCCGTCCGCCCGGGACACGACCCAAGGCCGCGCACACACTGTATCCACTTTTATAATAATCAAAACACAGCCTCGTTACGCAGCGCCGCACCCGCCCGGATTCCGCATGAGGAATCCTCCTTTCGAAAAAATTCATCAAAGCCGTTTCCTTTAGACACTGGTGTCCGAATGAACTGTCAGGCGGAGCTCTTCCAGTTATCAAAGAAGCCATGCTTTGCCCCACTAACCATGAATCCTACTCGTCTCACACATAGTAGTCTGACCGCCCTCGCACTCACCCTCGTCGTCGGTCTCGCGCCCGTCGCTCTCACCGCCGCGCCCCAGCCGCTGATCGAAGAAGTCGAAAGTTCCCCGCTCGACTCCAACGCCATCCTCCCCGCCCTCGTTTCCCAGGCCGCCGCCATTTATCCCGCCACGCAGGCGCGCACCTCTGCCGAACCCGTCATCGTCAGCTTCACCGTCAACACCCAGGGCAAGGTCGAAAACCCCAAGATCGTCAGCACGCCCGCCACCCAGCTCGAAGGCCCCGCCAAAAAGGCCGTCCTCGCCTGGAAATTCCAGCCCGGCTCCCGTCTCGGCAAACCCGCCGAATTCCGCCTCAAAGCCCCAGTCACCTTCTCCGTCTCCGGCGAAAACATCGAAGACGCCCCCGCCGCCTCCCGCAAAATCGCCGCCGTCTATCCCTACGAACAACTCGTCAAAGGACAGACCGGCTGGGGCGAGGTCAGCTTTGTCGTGGATTATTCAGGACGCGCCATCCTCGCCGCCTCCACCGGCGCCAGCGACGCTGCCTTCTCCAAGTCCGTCATCGCCATGCTCGAGGCCACCGACTTCGCCCCCGCCAAAAAAGACAAACGCACCGTCATGGCCGCATCCACCAACCGCGAACTCTTCCGCCCGGAAGCCCGGCTCGACTTCGTCGCCCGCAACGTTCTCTCCGAACTCCGCAAACCCAAACCCGCCATCCTTAACGTCGCCGACCTCGATGACCGCCCCAAGGCCGTCGCCCAACGCAGCGCCGTCTACCCGCGCTCACTCAAAACCGACGGCCTCACCGGCCAGGCCGAGATCGAGTTCATCGTCGACCGCGACGGCCGCGTCCTCTTCCCCCGCATCGTTTCCGCCTCCCACGAAGATTTCGGCTGGGCCGCCGCCACCGCCGTCGCCCAGTGGAAATTCAATCCCCCCATGCGCAACGGCCAGCGCGTCGACGTCCGCATGACCGTTCCCGTCATGTTCGACGCCCAGAAACTCGCCTCCTCCGACTGATTCCCCGCCTGCGCGGCCCCTTTTCCTCAGGCGCGTCTCGAAAGGGACGCGCCTTTTTTTGCGCGCGTCCCGGGTCCTGTCACTTTCCCCGCCGTTTGCACCCAAACCAAAGTGAAATTAGGATGAAGAAAATCCCTTCAGTGCCGATAATAGCTGGCACCTATTTTCTCCGGCACCTCCACCCCTAGCCCACTTCCCGCCATGCGCTCCTTACCCGCTCTTCTTCTGTCTCTTTCGATCGCACTCGGTGCCACCCTCCACGCACAAGCTCCCGCCGAACGCATCGCGCCCAAATCCGTTCGCAACACCGCTCCCGTATATCCCTACCAGCTCCTTCTTCAGGGCAAGGAAGGCCACGCCGAGGTCGAGTTCACCATCGAGTATTCCGGCAAGGCCATCCTCGCCTCGGTCGTCAACGCCAGCGACCCAGCCTTCGCCAAGGCCCTCATCGCCGATGTCGAAGCCAACGAATTCCTCCCGCCTCGCGTTAACGGCCAGCCCAGGCTCGCCCAAGCCCAGCTCCGCTACAGCTTCAACGGCAACGCCGGCCTCGATGCCACCGCCCGCGAGATCCTCGCCGAACTCCGCAAACCCATGCCCGCCATCGCGCATGCCGATCTGCTGGATAAAAAACCAGTCGCCTCCCGCCAGGAGCAACCCGTTTATCCGTATTCGCTTCTTAGCGACGGCGTTTCCGGCAAGGCAGAGATCGAAATCGTCGTCGACCGCACCGGCCGCGTCCTCTTTCCCCGCGTCCTTTCCGCCACCAACGAGGACATCGGCTACGCCGCCGCCGCCGCCGTCACCCGCTGGCGCTACCAGCCCGGCCAGAAAGCCGGCCAGCCCGTCGACTCCCGCCTCTCGGTGACCATCACCTACGATCAGGCCAAAATGGCCACTTCCTGGTAATCGCAGACCCTCCGGTCAGTTCCATTACTCAGCGAGCGTAGCCAGCCCGACCTCTCGCCACTGCGACCCCGCGTTACCCCGCGACTGATCGATCCGGGAGCGCCAACGTCCTGTCGGCACCAATTCGTCAACGGCGTCCCTCCATCGCCGCCGCGCCCAGAACTGAGTGCTACCAGCCCATAGGACCTATCCGTCCTATGCGTCCCATAAGTCCTATTCCGACTTCTCACGCTCCTCTCACTTGAGCGTTCAAAGTTGAGCGTTCGTCCTAAGCCGCCTGCACGCCAACGCCGTCCCAAGCTGCCGCGCATATATGATTGACCCCAATCATAAGCCCCTAACGCTCCGCTCCTCATGCGCGTCCCCCTCCACATCGTCGAAGCCCGCCGCGAACGCCTCCGTGCGCTCATCAGGCAGGACGGCTTCCTCCCGGTGTCCGACATCTGCCGCGCCCTGAAAATTTCCGAAGCCACCGCCCGCCGCGACCTCGCCGCCATCGAGGAATCCGGCCACATCACCCGCACCTACGGCGGCGCCCTCGCCGACTACAACACCGCCTTCGCCTCCCTCGGCGAACGCGCCAAACGCGCCCGCTCCGCCAAAGCCCTCATCGCCCGCGCCGCCTTCGCCCGCGTCCCCACCAGCGGCACGATCTTCCTCGACGCCGGCACCACCATTCTCGCCCTCGCCCGCCTCCTCGCCCGCCGCCGCGCTCAACAACTCACCGTCGTCACGAACAGCCTTCCCGTCGCCTCCGTCCTCGGCGGCGCCCCCGGCATCACGCTCCATCTCCTCGGCGGCATCTTCCTCCACCGCCAATCCACCCTCTTCGGCGACCTCGCCGTCACCGCCCTCGCCTCCTGGCAATTCGACGCCGCCTTCCTCGGTGGTGAAGCCATGAATACCGACGGCATTTTCAATTCCCACGAGGAAGTCGTCCGCCTCCAACGCGCCGCCTCCGCCCGCGCCCGCGAAAGCTTCTTCTGCCTCGACGCCTCCAAACTCTCCAAGTCGACGCCGCACCGCGTCGCGACGTGGCCCGAAGTCACCCGCCTCATCACTGACGCCACGACCACCGAGCTCTCGCAATCCGGCATCACCCTGAAACCCAAACAACTCCTCGCCGCCTAAAACTCCCACGCCACCGCCGCAAACGCCTGCGTCCGCCCCGCCCCTTCGGCATTCGGCCTTCGCTCTTCGGATTTTCCGTCCTCCGCCCCTTTCACCCTTCACCATTCACCCTTCACTCTTCTCTGAACCACAATGAGCACCAAATACACCTACGTTAACTATCTCTGGGACGACGCCAAAGCCGCCTCCCTCGATCCGGTCGGTCGCCTGATCTACCGCTCCAATCTCCTCGGCTCCGACCAGCGCATCACCAACACCGGCGGCGGCAACACCTCCTCCAAGATCCAGGAAAAAGATCCCCTCTCCGGCCAGCCGGTCGAAGTCCTCTGGGTCAAAGGCTCCGGCGGCGACCTCCGCACCAGCACCCGCGAAAACTTCTCCTCGCTCTACCAGCAGAAACTCCTCGACCTCCAGAAACTCTACGCCTCCCGCCCCGACAAAGGCCTCAAGTCCCAGGCCGAGGACGACATGGTCGGCATGTTCTCGCACGCCACGTTCAACCTGAACCCGCGCGCCTCCTCGATCGACACCACCCTCCACTCCTTCCTCCCGGGCAAGCATGTCGACCACATGCACCCCAACGCGATCATCGCCATCGCGGCCTCCGCCAACCGCGAGAAACTCACCAAGGAAATCTTCGGCGGCGAAATGGAATACGTCGGCTGGATGCGCCCCGGCTTCGAACTCGGCCTCGCCATGCAGGAAATCGCGAAGAAAAACCCGAAGACTCGCGCCATCATGATGGGCCAGCACGGCTTCATCTCCTGGGCCGACGACGAGAAGCAGTGCTACACCTGGACCCTCGACTGCATCGAAAAAGCCTCCGCGTATATTGAATCCAAATACGCCGCCAAAGGTGGCGACGCCACCGCCTTCGGTGGTGCGAAGTACCAGACGCTCCCCGAGGAAGCCCGCAACGCCCTCTTCGCCGCCATCCTCCCCTGGCTCCGCGGCCAGGTCTCCAAGGAAAAGCGCTTCATCGGCACCGTGCAGTCCGACGAAAAGATCCTCCGCTTCGTCAACTCGAAGGACGCCGCCCGCCTCGCCGAACTCGGCACCAGCTGCCCCGACCACTTCCTCCGCACCAAGATCAAGCCCCTCTACGTCGACTGGAACCCCCAGTCCGAAGACCTCGCCACGCTCAAGTCCAAGCTCGCCGCCGGCCTCGAACAGTACCGCAAGGACTACGCGTCGTACTACTCGAAGTGCAAACACGCCAACTCCCCGGCGATGCGCGACCCCAACCCGACCGTCGTCCTCATCCCCGGCCTCGGCATGATCGCCTGGGGCAAAGACAAATCCGAGTCCCGCGTCACGGCCGAATTCTATAACTGCGCCGTCGAAGTCATGCGCGGCGCCGAGGCGATCGACCAATACGTCGCCCTCCCGCAGCAGGAAGCCTTCGACATCGAGTACTGGCTCCTCGAAGAAGCGAAACTCAAGCGCATGCCCGCCGAGAAAGAACTCGCCCGCCAGGTCATCGTCGTGATCGGCGCCGGTTCCGGCATCGGCAAGGAAACCGCCCACCGCCTCGTCAAAGAAGGCGCCCACATCGTCTGCGTCGACCTCAATGCCGACGCCGCCAACGCCACCGCCAAAGAGATCACCGACAAGTACGGCCTTGGTATCGGCGTCGCCGGTACAGGCATTTCCAACTGCGGTCCATCCATCGGCCTCGCCGCCAACATCACCGACCGCGCCAGCATCCGCAAAATGCTCGACCAGGTTGCCCTCGCCTACGGCGGCTTCGACTCCATCTGCGTCACCGCCGGCATCTTCGTTCCGTCTGACACCACCGGCCACATACCCGACGACAAGTGGGCCCTCACCTTCAACATCAACGTCACAGGCAGCTACCTCGTCGGCGACGAAGCCTTCAAGACCTGGAAAGAACAAGGCCTCAAAGGAAACCTCGTCCTCACGACCTCCGCCAATGCCGCCGTCGCGAAGAAAGGCTCGCTCGCCTACGACACGTCGAAGGCCGCCGCCAACCACCTCGTGCGCGAACTCGCCATCGAGCTCTCCCCGCTCGTCCGCGTGAACGGCGTCGCCCCCGCGACGGTTGTCCAAGGCTCCGCGATGTTCCCCCGCGACCGCGTCATCGGCTCCCTCGCCAAGTACAACATCCCGTACACAAACGACGAAGCCACTGAATCGCTCGTGAAGAAACTCGCGCAGTTCTACGCCGACCGCACGCTCACCAAAGCCCCGATCACGCCCGCCGACCAAGCCGAAGCCTACTTCCTCCTGGTCACGCAGCGCCTGAGCAAGACGACCGGCCAGATCATCACCGTCGACGGCGGCCTCCACGAAGCCTTCCTCCGCTAAACGCATTCAGTCGTAGGGCTCGCGCTCGCGCGACGCCTCCGATTCGAAATGCGCAGCCGCGTTTCCCTCCGATGTAGGCGGGGTGCCCTCACCCCGCTTCCCCGGCTCTCCCTCGAAGCCACGCCCTCCCCGGCGTGGCTTTTTCTTTCCCCAACCCCGGGGACATCACACCCCCTCACGCAAACCACGGCGTCCCCTCTTCCGCTCAATGTCACGTATTACGTGACATTCCTCCAACACCACCCCGCCTATCGCCACCCCAATCCCGTTCATCCTCTCAATCCTGTCCCCCAAAAAAAACGCAACAATTCCCCGGCACCCCAAGCCCACCAGCGCCCCTCCGCGCCCTCCCCTCCGCCCTCCGTGCCCTCTGTGTCACCTTCCGAAAGATTCCCGCCTCCGGCGGGCGCTACTCCCCCACCACCGTCACGATCACGTTCCGCGTATGCGCATGACGTCGGTGCTCCCACAGAAAAATCCCCTGCCACGTCCCCAATAGCATCCGCCCCCCGGATACCGGCACTGTCTCGCTCGTCCGCGTCAGCGCCATCTTGATGTGACTCGGCATATCGTCCGGCCCTTCGGCCGTGTGTTCAAAATGCGGATCGTTCTCCGGCACGAGCCGGTCCAGCCACGCCTCTAAATCCGCCCGCGCCGTCGGATCGGCATTCTCCATGATCACGAGCGAGCAACTCGTGTGCTGGCAAAACACCGACACCAGCCCCGCCTTCACGCCACTGCGCGCCAATTCCCGCGCCACCGCGTCCGTGATTTCCTGAGTCCCCTGCCCGCGGGTGCGGATCGAAAGTGTCGCCTGAAAAACAGCCATGATCAGAACGGAACTTCCCCACGCCTCGAACGCAATCCCAAGGCCACTCACTCTTCTGACTCGCTCAACCCTGCTCATCCCGTACCCCGATCCGCGTCTCCACTAAGCGCGATCTTCACAGGATTTTCGCGCCTTTCGCTCTCACCCTCATGGCGCCCGCCTGTCCGCATGGACACGCTCACCGTCCATGAGGCCTCCATCCCGCTTCACCCTCGTTCGCTTCGCGCGTCTCCTCGTGGCCGCGCTCCTCGCCTTCGCCGCCTGCGCCACCGCCCGCGCCGCCACCGCCGCCGACTTCGCGTATCGAACTTACACCGACGCCGACGGTTCCACCCCCTACCGCCTCTTCACCCCGCGCAACTACAACCCCGCCGCCCGGTACCCCGTCGTCCTCTTCCTCCACGGCGCCGGCGAGCAAGGCACCAACAACACCTCCCAGCTCAACAACAACGCCAACGGCGCCCTCGTCTTCGTCCAGGGCCCCGCCGGCACCAGCGACACCACCTACGAAACCGCGTATCCCTGTTTCATGGTCGCCCCGCAGACCAGCAACGGCTGGACCCCCGCCATGCGCCGCGCCCATCTCCGCGCCATCATCGACGGCCTCGTCGCCGAATTCTCCATCGACCCCGACCGCATCTACCTCACCGGCCTCTCCATGGGCGGCAACGGCTCTTGGGATCAGCTCGCACAAAACCCCACACTCTACGCCGCCGCCGTCCCCATCTGCGGGTGGGGCGCTGGCAACTACGCCGCCTTCAAACACGTCCCGCTCTGGGTCTTTCACTCCGCCAACGACCCCACCGTCGGCGTCTCCGGCTCCGACGACGTCGTCAACGCCCTCCGCAACAACGGAGGCGACCCCATCTACACCCGCTACGCCACCGGCGCGCACGCGTCCTGGACCGAGGCCTACAAAAATCCCCACCTCGTTCCTTGGGTCATGTCGCAACGCCGCGGCACCGCCCCCGCCCTCAACCCCGCCCTCCGCATCGCCTCCGCGCAACACGGTGCCACCGCCTCTCTCTCCGGCTGGTCCAGTTCCACCGCCGCTCCCACCGCGCTCACCTGGGTCCGCACCGATCTCGGCAGCGGCACCGGCAGCCCCGCTACCCCCGGCACCGTCACCGGCACCACCGCCTGGTCCGCCACCGCCCTCCCCCTCCGCAACGGCACCAACACCTTCCGTATCCAGGCCACGGGCACGAGCTTCTCCTCGCTCAACGGCGGCGTCACCACCTTCAGCGACACCCTCGTCATCAGCCACACCGCGCCCACCGGCGACACCACCGCCCCATCACTCGCGCTCTCCACACCCACAACAACCTCCACCTACTCCACCGCCACCCAGCCGCTCGCCCTCACCGGCACCGCCTACGACAACACCGCCGTCACCAACGTCACCTGGTCGAGCGACCGCACCGGCCTCAGCGGCACCGCCACCGGCACCACCGTTTGGTCCACCCCCGCCCTCGCCCTCATGAACGGCGCTAACCAACTCACGCTCACCGCCCGCGACGCCGCCGGTAACACCGCCACCACCACGCTCCTCGTCACCTACACCGGCGCATCGCCCAACCTCCCGCCCGTCGTCCAAGCCGGTGCCGACGCCACCCTCACCCTCCCCGCCACGCTCTCGCTCAACGGTTCCGCCTACGACGACGGCCTCCCGGCCGCCTCCACACTGACCACGCTCTGGAGCGTCGTCAGCGGCCCCGGGACCGTCACCTTCGCCAACGACCTCGCCCTCGCCACCACCGCCTCCTTCAGCGCCCCCGGCACCTACCTCCTCCGCCTCACCGCCGGCGACAGCGCCCTCGCCGCCAGCGACGACCTCACCGTCACCGTCAGCCCCGTCGGTACCGCCCGGATACGCCTCGACCTCGGCGACCCCTCAACCACGACAGCGGGCAACTGGAACAACCTCACCGCCATCGCCCTTAACACCGAGATCCCCAACGCCATCGACTCCACCGGCGCCGCCACCGGCATCCGCATCCGCGTCAGCTCCGCCTTTGGCGCCCTCGCCTCCTCCGGCCTCACCGGCAGCCCGCTGTACCCCGACACCGCCAGCCGAGATTATTTCTACGTGCAAGCCGCCGCCACCGGCCGCCTCGAATTCTCCGGTCTCCGCGCCGACCGTCGCTACACCCTCGTCCTCTACGCCTCGCGCGTTGACCCGGGCGACGGCGCCAGCCGGACCGGTACCTTCACCGTCGGCACCGCCACGACCACGCTCGACCCCGTCGGCAACACCACACAAACCGCCACACTCTCCGACCTCGCCGCCGACTCCTCCGGCAAACTCGAACTCTCCGTCCGCGCCCAAAACGCCTCCAACGGCTACGCCCTCCTCGGTGCCGTCGAACTCGTCGTCACCCCCGCCACACCCGCCTTCGCCTCCTGGATCGCCGCTTACTTCCCCTCTTCCACCGGCGACGCTTCCGTCACCGGCCCCGACGCCGACCCCGACCGAGACGGCCTGTCCAATAATCTCGAATACGCCCTCGCCACTCGCCCCGACCGTCCGTCCACCGCCTGGACCACCGGCCGCTGGACCGACACCGCCACCGGCCACTCCTACCTCACCCTCACCTTCCGCCGCGCCGTCGGCACCACCGGCCTCGCCGTCATCGCGCAAACCTCGACCACCCTCGCCACCTGGAGCAGCGCCACCACCGACGTCATCCAACACGGCCCCGCCCTCCTCGACCCCGACGGCCTCGCCGAAACCGTCACCTACCGCTGCCTCCAACCCGTGACGACCAGCCCCCGCCAGTTCCTCCGCGCCCACGCCACCACCCCGTAAGCCAGACCGCCCTCCCACGGACCGGCACTTATCAAGTGCCGCCTTCCGGCCGCCCCGCCCATTCCTGCCTCGTGAAATAAACGCGCCACCCGCCCGCGCCTCATCAGCTTTTCCACTACCGCCAGACCCTCCCAAAAAGGGTTTGGTTTTAACATGAGGGGCGTTCATCCGTGTAGCCTGCGGGTATGGCTCCAGCCTCTTCCAGCTTCCTCCCCCGGGCGCGTCTGCGCGCGTCCATAACCGGCCTTCCGGTCCGGGGCGGCGCATGGAAACGCGACAGCTTCTCCTCAACCCGCTGACCCCAGCCCCCGACCTTTCTTCATGAAGTCCCCTCTCCCGCGCCTGCTCGCCGCCCTCCTCGTCCTCGCCCTCGGCGCCACCCTCGCCCTCTGGCTCCGCCCCAAGACGCCCTCGTCGTCAGGCACCGTCGCTTCTGCGGCCTCCAACCCCGCCGCCAATCAACCCTCTCCCGCCGCTAATCCGCCCCCCTCCCCAGCGCCCCCCCCCCCCCCCCCCGGCGGCCCGCCCCCCCCCCCCCCGCGCCCCCCCCCGTGGGTCGACAGCGACACCGCGAGCCAGAAGAGGAAGCGCAGGATCCACGGGCCGGG
>CBINDC010000029.1:0-26173 GCA_966249325.1 uncultured Nibricoccus sp.
TCATCTCGAAGATTTCCTCGTCGCTCTGGATGACGAGCTGGTTGTCCACGCCGACTTCGCCGAACTCGTTTTCGATGACGGCGATTTTTTTGCCGTGCTGCTCGGTGAGGATGCGGTTGAGCAGGGTGGTTTTGCCGGCGCCGAGGAAGCCGGTGAGGACTGTGACGGGAATGGGAGCGTCGTTGGACATGGGAAGAAAGAGTGAAGGGTGAAAGGTGAGGAGTGAAAGGCGGAAGGCAGGAAAGTCGGACGCTGAGTCGGAACGAAGGCGTTTGCGCTAGTGCGGAGCGGAGAGGCGCAAGCAACGTCAGGGTAGCGAAGGCGTCAAGGGGCGCGGCGGGACGGCGTGCTTGCGTCGCGGGGGCGGGTGAGGTGAGCGTGCGGGTGCTTTCGACGATGAAAAACTCCACGGGTAGCAGCGATGACGGCGCCAATGCGGCGAACGGGATTTTGATTTTGCACGCGACGGCGGGGGCGGGGCACACACGGGCGGCGCAGGCGGTCGGCGCGGCGCTCAAGGCGCGGGGCGAGGCGTTTCAGCTGGTGGACATTCTCGACTGCACGCCGACGCTTTTCCGGCGGATGTATGTGAAGTCGTACATCGATGTCGTGCAGAAGGCGCCGGAGCTTTGGGGGTATTTGTACGATCGGACGGATGTGGTGCGGCCGGCGACGAGCACGCGGGTGCGGGCGCGGCTGGCGTTTAACAAGGCGAACAGTCTGCCGTTCAAGAAGCTGCTCAAGGAGGCGGCGCCGAGGGCGATCGTGTGCACGCATTTTCTGCCGCTGGAGTTGCTGTCGGATTTGAAAGGGCGCGGGAAAATCGATGTGCCGGTGCACGCGGTGGTGACGGATGTGAGCCCGCATGCGTTTTGGGTGTATCCGAATATCGATGTCTATCATGTGGCGACGGTGTCGGCGGCGCGGGAATTGGAGCGGAAGGGATTTCCGGCGGAGCGGATTCGGGTGACGGGGATTCCGGTGGATCCGGTGTTCGCGGAGAGGACGGCGGGAGCGGCGGCGCGGGCGAAACTCGGGCTGCCGGAGAAACCGACGGTCTTGTTGTTGTCGGGCGGATTTGGCGTGGGGCCGATGGTGGAGGCGCTAGAGTCGTTTCGGGAGACGCGAGCGGAGATTTCGCTGGTGGTGGTGGCGGGGAAGAATGCGGAGCTGGAGAAGGAATGCCGGGCGATGGCGAAGAGGCTGCGCGTGCCGGTGACGGTGCATGGGTTCGTGACGAACATGCACGAGTTGATGGATGCGGCGGACTTGATTGTGACGAAGCCGGGCGGGCTCACGACGACGGAAGTGCTGGCGAAGGGGAAGCCGATGGCGCTGGTATCGCCGATTCCAGGACAGGAGCAGCGTAACTGCGAATATTTGCTAGAGGCGGGCGCGGCGGTGCGGCTCTACGATGTGGGAGACGCGGCGTTTTATCTGACGCAGTGGCTCGCCGATGCGGAGCGGATGAAGCGGATGACGACGGCGGCGAAGGCGATCGCACGGCCGGGGGCGGCGAACGATATCGCGGCGGCGGTGACGGGAGGAATGTCACCTATCGGATGACAAACGGGCAGGGGCTGAAAATTTTTGAACACTCCATGAAGCGGAAACTATTCACGACAGCGGTTATTTTTTCATCTTTGGTTTTCATGACGACGACACCGGTATTGCTCATGGCGGACGATGAATTGCACACGATCGTGGACGACGCGTGGGTGGGGGCGCAGGGGTTTCATTTTTCCGGGCGGCTGACGGAAGTGCGGCGCGGAGCGGAGAGAGGGTCGGGCAAGTGGAGCGCGTTTTACCGGAGCACGCGGATGTTGTTCACGAGCGGGGAGGAGGGCGCGGTGACGTGGCGCGTGGGAAAGATGGAATGGACGACGCGGGCGGACGATCATGGGTATTGGGAGCTGACGTCGAATACGCCGCTGGGGCTCGCGCCGGGCTGGCACGAGATCGAGACGGTGCCGTCGGCGAGCAGCGCGGCGGGGGTGCTGGTCCCCGATCCGCGCAATACGGTCGGGATCATCTCGGACATCGACGATACGATCCTCGTGAGCGAAGTGCTGAGCACGCGGCGGTTGCTGAGCAACAGCCTGCTGGTGGCGGCGGAGGATCGCAGCGCGGTGCCGGGACTGGCGGATTTGTACGAGCGGATCGCGAAGAGGAATCCTGCGCCGGAATCGACGCCGATCTTTTATGTGTCGGGTTCGCCGCGTCAGCTGACGGACAATATCCGGCGGTTTTTGAAGGCGAACGGATTTCCACGAGGAGTGCTGCAGTTGAAGGAAATTTCGACGGAGCGCGGGGATTCGCTGCTCGATACGCCGGCGTACAAGCGGAAGCATATCGACAAGATCGTCGCGGCTTTTCCCGGGGTGAAGTTCCTGTTGATCGGGGACGATGGGGAAAAAGATCCGGAGATTTTCGCGGCGGTGGCGGAGAAATATCCGGAGCGGATCGAGGGCGTGTGGATTCGCCGCGTGCATACGGACCCGGCGCGGGCGAGGTTCGCGGGGCAGAGGGATCTGACGGAGTTGTTGGTGGAGGGTGACGTGGAGAAGCGGTGAGGAGTGCGCGGAATTTTTTTAACCACGGATTGCGCGGAGGGCACGGCTGGCGGAGGGAAGTTTGGTGAAGCGGGCGGGCGGCAATTGATAGGTGCCGGTCCGGAGGCGGGGAGGCGGCGTCGCGTGAGCGCGAGCCCTACGGCAAACCTTTCAAAAATGTAAGGTTCGCGAAAGGGAGCGGCAATGAGGGGGTGCGATAGTGAGCGCACTTCCCGATCAACTTTTCATGACTCTTCCCGACATGAACTCCACGTCTTCTCACTCTTCAGTTTCCGGCCGTCGCAAGGTTTGGTCGACGGCTGGTTTGGTTGCAGTTGGTGGCCTCGCGTTGTCTGTAGTCGCGTGGGCCGCCACAGATCAGGGGAAAGCACAGGTTACTGTGAAAGTAGATGAACAGCCGCTGGCTCGCTCAGGGGTGGGCGAGTCGGCGAGCTATTCACCGGTCATCAAGCAAGTGGCACCGAGTGTGGTCAGTGTGAATGTCACGGCGCGCGGCAAAGAAATTTCCCCCGACGAGCTTCCTCCGTTTTTCAGCGATCCGCGTTTCCGTCATTTTTTCGGAGTGCCGCCCGGGTTCGAAGAAGGGCAGCGCGGCAACCAGGGGCGGGGCCGTCAGCTGCCGAAGCGTCCCGATCAGCAGGGGTTGGGCTCGGGCGTGGTGGTGAGTGCGGACGGTTACATCCTGACGAACAACCACGTCGTGAACGGCGCGGATGAGATCAAAGTTTCCTTTAACGACGGTCGGGAGCTCACGGCGAAAGTCGTGGGCACCGACCCGAAAACCGATTTGGCCGTCATCAAGGTGGATGCGAAAAATCTGCCCGCGGTGACGTTTACCGACAGCGACAAGATCGAAGTGGGCGACAAGGTGCTGGCGATCGGCAATCCGTTCGGTCTCAGCCAGACGGTGACGAGCGGCATGGTGAGCGCGCTGGGGCGCACGATGAACATGGGCCTGCAGTACGAAGATTTTATCCAGACCGATGCGGCGATCAATCCGGGTAACTCGGGTGGTGCGCTCATCGACGTGAAAGGCCGTCTGGTCGGCATCAATACGGCGATCTACAGCCGCTCGGGTGGGTTTCAGGGAATCGGTTTTGCGATCCCGGCGAACCTCGCGCGCTCGGTGATGGAGCAGCTTGTTTCGAATGGCAAAGTAGTGCGCGGTTATCTGGGCGTTAAGATGGAGCCTGCCATCACGGATGCCTTGGCGGAAAAATTTTCCCTGAAAAACAAGGACGGCGTCATCGTGAATGAAGTTTACGCGGGGACGCCGGCGGCCAAGGCCGGCCTGGAACCCTACGACGTGATCGTCAGGTTTAACGACAAGCCCGTGAAAGATAACCGTTCGTTGAGCTTCGCTGTGGCGGGACTGGTGCCTGGAACGACGGTGCCGGTGGAAGTTATTCGCGACGGAAAAACGAAGAAGCTCGATATCAAGGTCGGCGAGCAGCCGAAGAATATGGAAACGGCTTCGCGTGATGGTGCCGCGAATACCGAAGGAGCTTTGAATGGCGTCGGTGTGGCCGATCTGGAGCCGGCGGCGCGGCGCGAGTTTGGAATTCCTTCCCGTGTGCAGGGCGCGCTCATCACGGAAGTCGATCCGACGTCGGCGGCCGCAGTGGCGGGGCTCCAGCCGGGCGATGTGATCCAAGAGATCAACCGCCAACCGGTGCGCTCCGCGGAGGACGCGGTGAAACTGACGGAAAGTGCGGAATCGAAGAAGACTTTGCTCCGCGTATGGAACCGGAATGGATCGCGGTTTGTCGTGGTGGATGAAACCGAGACCGAAACTGAATCCCCCTGAAAATTTCCAGCGTCCTGATGCAAGACAGGTTGCTGTGTTGAAGTGATGGCCGCCCCGGATCGCGCAAGTGGTCCGGGGCGTTTCTTTTTATCGGAGATGAAAAATGAGAACGAGATTTGAACAGAAGGCCGCGAAGGGAACGGAGAGTCGCGGGTGTGCGACGATGCGGGCTTTTTTGGGGGCGCGGCTAAATTTCGCGGTGAAAAACGCGCACGGAGTGCGCGTTCCACCTTCCCTTCGGTGAATGCATCCAATCAAAGTCTTTCCGTGCGCATTCTCATAGTCGAAGACGACGCCAAGATCGCCTCCTTCGTGGTCAAGGGCCTGAAGCAGGAAGGCTATGCCGTGGATCATGCGGCGGATGGAGACACGGGGCTGACGCTTGCGGGCATGACACCGTACGACGCGGCGGTGGTTGACGTGAATTTGCCGGGACTCGACGGACTGAGTCTGGTGAAGCGGTTGCGGATGACGCACGCGACGATGCCGGTGTTGTTTCTCAGCGCGCGTTCGACCGTGGAGGATCGGATCAAGGGATTACAGGCGGGGGGGGACGATTATCTGACGAAGCCGTTCGCGTTTGCAGAGCTGACGGCGCGGTTGCAGGCGCTGATCCGGCGTTCGACGCGCACGCCGGAGGCGACGCGGCTCAGCGTGAACGGAGTGGAAATGGATCTAGTGGCGCGGACGGTGAGTGTGGGCGGGGAACTGGTGGAGTTGCAGCCACGGGAATTTTCGCTGCTGGAGTATTTGCTGAGACATCCCGGGCGGCCGGTGACGAAGACGATGATTTTGGAGCATGTCTGGGATTACAGCTTCGATCCGCAGACGAACGTGGTGGATGTGCTGATGTCGCGGTTGCGTTCGAAAGTGGACCCGGACAAGACGCGGATCGAGACGGTGCGTGGCGTGGGGTACGTTTTCAAACGCGCGACGTCATGAGATAGCGGATGCGCGAACCAACACCTGAAACATGACGACGTTTTCCCAGTTGCGACGCTCGGTGGCGGTGAGGTTGAGCGTGTGGTTTGCGGTGTTATTTGCGGTGGGTTTCAGCGCGATCTTCGGGCTGCTTTACTGGCTGCTGGGAAGGCAACTGGAGCAGCGGGAGCACGAGTCGTTGCGGCTGCGGTTGCAGCAGTACTCGGCGGTTTACGCGACGCTCGGGTTGAATGGATTGAAGCAGCGGGTGGAGGAGGACAGCCGGGCGCCGTATGTGCGGTCACTTTTCATCCGGCTGATGTCTCCGCGGGGAGTCGTGTGGATGAGCGTGCCGCCGGACTGGATCGATCAGGACGCGAAAAAGGTATCGGTGCCGGACGGGTGGGGCGGATCGACGGAGAAGACGGTGTTTACGGTGCGCGTGCCGCTCGATGAGCAGGCGGACCTCGCGTTGCTCTCGACGGCGTTGCCGGATGGGTTGCTGCTGCAAGTGGCGCGGAGCACGGACAACCGGACGGCGCTGTTGCAGCCATTGCGGAGGATTTTCGTGTGGGTGGCGCCGGCGGTGGTGCTGGTGGGGTTTGCTGGCGGTGTGATCGCGGCGCGGCGGGCGACGAAGCCGTTGCGCGCGGTGGTGGAGACGGCGAAGCGAATTGTGGAGACGGGGGCGATGGATGCGCGGGTGCCGGAGCCGAAGCGCGACGACGATATCGCGGAGCTGGTGCGGCAGTTTAACACGGTGCTGGATAAGAACGCGGGGCTGCTGACGGCGATGCGCGAGGCGCTGGATAACGTGGCGCACGATCTGCGGACGCCGCTGACGAGTGTGCGCGGGGCGGCAGAGCTGGCGCTGGCTAATGACGATGTGGCGGCGAAAAACGACGCGCTGGCGGATTGCGTGGAGCGGTCGGACGAAGTGCTGCGGTTGTTGCGGGCGCTGATGGAGATTTCAGAGGCGGAGGCAGGGATGTTGAAATTGAAGAAGGAGCCGTGCGATCTGGGGCAGCTGGCGCGGAGTGCGGGCGGGCTTTACGACGAGATCGCGGCGGCGAAGGGGATTTTATTGGGAATCGAGACGGCGGATACGCCGGTGCTGGCGGATGCGACGCGGCTGCGGCAGGCGGTGGCGAATCTGATCGATAACGCGATCAAGTACACGCCGGACGGCGGGCGCGTGGTCGTCACGACGGAGCGCCGGGACAAGGAGGCGGTTCTGGTTGTGAAGGATTCCGGGCCGGGTGTGCCGGAGGCGGAGCAGGCGCGGATATGGGAGCGGCTTTATCGCGGAGATCAGAGCCGGTCGCAGAGCGGGCTCGGGCTGGGGCTGAGTCTGGTGCGAGCGATCGTGGAGGCGCATGGCGGGCGTGTGAGTGTGCGCAATGCGCCGGAGGGCGGGGCGGTGTTCGAGGTGGCGATGCCGCTGGAGTGAGCGGGAGAAATTTTCGATTTTTGAATCTCGATTTTAGAATGTCGGAGATGTGGGGGTGAGGGTTTTTTGACCAAGGATTTCGCGGATGGACACGGATAGGGGAGGGCGAGCCGGCGAGGTGACTCCGCGAAAAGGCGGTGAAGGCCGCTCGATCCGCGCCTTAAATGACGCGGCTACGGGGGCGGCGTCTGGGGCGTTGCGCGAGGAGAGCGGCACTTGCTAAGTGCCGTTCCGTCGGAGGGAGCGCGTCTGGGGGCGATGAGCGGAGGCTGACGCGGAGGTGAAACGGTCCTCGGAGATGGAGGACCGCTCGCTGCGCGCTCGCGGCTACTCGTCAGCGGACGGTGCGGAGTTGGACGCTGTCGACGAGGCGGTCGTTGGAGACGATGTCGGTGACGACGATGAGTTTGTCGCCTTGTTTCACGTGGCCGGATTTTTGGAGTTCGTGGACCGCGAGGCTGATGGTTTCGTCGGGGTCGGAGGCGAAGGGGAGGAGGAAGCCTTCGACGGCGCGGAGGATGCGGAGCTGGCGGAGGATTTCGACGCTTGGGGTGAAGGCGAAAATCGGAGAGCGCGGCGGACGCAGGGCGGCGAGGCCGCGGGCCATGAAGCCGAGGCGGGTGAAGGTGAGGATGTGCGAGTTGGGAATCTCGTTGGCCATGACGACGGCGGAGCGCAGGACCTTCATCTTTTCCTGGGTAAAGACGGCGGGCTCGTCGTAGTGGTCGGAGATCTCGTGTTCGATGCGGCGGGCGATTTTGTCGAGGATGCCGACGCATTCGACGGGGTATTTGCCGACGGTGGTTTCGCCGGAGAGCATGACGCAGTCGGCCTGTTCGAGGACGGCGTTGGCGACGTCGGTGATTTCGGCGCGAGTAGGCATGGGCGAGCCGATCATCGATTCGAGCATGTGGGTCGCGATGATGACGGATTTGCCGTGGGTGAGGCAGGCGTGGACGGCGGCGCGCTGGATGATGGGTAGTTCCTCGAAGGGGCACTCGATGCCGAGGTCGCCGCGGGCGACCATGAGGGAGTCGGTGACTTTCACGATCTCCTCGAGGTTTTCGATGGCGGACTGGTCCTCGATTTTGGCGATGATCTGGGCTTTGGATTTATTGGCGGTGAGGAATTCGCGGAGGCCCTCGATGTCCTTGGCCTCGCGGACGAAGGAGAGGGCGACGAAGTCGATGCCTTCGGCGATGCCGACGAGGGTGTCGGCGCGGTCTTTTTCGGTGAACGAGGGGAGGTTCACTTTGACGCCGGGGAGGTTGATGTGGCGTTTGGATTTGAGCTCGCCGGGGATGAGGACGCGGCAGCGGATGTGGGCGTCGTTTTTCTCGAGGACTTCGAGGCGGATGAGGCCGTTGTCGACGAGGACGGTGTCGCCGACTTTGATGTCGTTGACGAGATTCTGGTAGTTGACGTCGACGGAGCGGATTTCCTCGGCGGCTTCGCGGGCGACGCCGGGGCGGACGGTGAAATCGAAAATCTCGCCGGGTTTGAGCTCGATGGGAGCGTCGACGTCGCCGGTGCGGATTTCGGGGCCTTTGATGTCCATCATGATGGCGATCTCGCGGCCGATTTTTTGGGAGACTTTGCGGATGCGGCGGATGACGGTGCGGACCCAGTCGTGCTTCGCGTGGGCCATGTTGAGGCGGGCGATGTCGCCGCCGGCGAGGATGACTTTTTCGAGCATCTCTTCGCTCTCGGTGGCGGGGCCGAGGGTGAAAACGATCTTGGTGCGGCGAAGCGGGACGGCGTTTGCGTTCATAAGCGGGTGCATTGGTGCGCGAATCGTGCCGCGTCGGCAAGAGCCGCGAGTTGCCAAAAATTGCGCCATCCGGGGCGGACGTTGACCGCGCTTTAAGCGAAGTCGTGGAGCGGAGTGCTCGTGCCTTGCTCGACGATGGAGAGCGGGCAGCGGACGGCGAAAGGAGCATCGGCGAAGGCGCGGCGGACGGTGTCGGCGCTGTTACATTCGCGGCTCAAGTGCGTGAGAAAAATATGACGCCAGGTGGGGCTGGCGACGGCTTCGAGGAGGGCTCGGGTGCTTTGGTTGGAGAGGTGTCCGTGGCGGCCGCCGATGCGCTGTTTCAAAGACCACGGGCGCTTGGTGTCGTTTTTGAGGAGTTCGGAGCAGTGGTTGGACTCGACGACGAGGATGTCCACTTCGCGGATACGTTCGTGGATGTGTTGCGGGGCGTGGCCGAGGTCGGTGAGCCAGGCGAGGCGGCGGCGCGGGGTGAAGAGGTCGCCGTCGGCGCCGGTGCCGAAGAGGAAGCCGACGGGGTCCTGGGCGTCGTGCGGGACGGAGAAACTTTCGACGTCGAGGTCGCGGAAGCGGAAGCGGGCGCCGGTCTGGAAGAGCTGCCAGTCGAGTTTGAAGTCGAGGCGGTCTTGAAGGGCGCGGGCGGTGGGGGCGTTGGCGAAGACCTTGATGTGGGGATGGCGGTGGAGGCCGGAGACGATGGCGGCGTGGTCGCCGTGTTCGTGGGTGAGGAAGATGGCGTCGATGCGGTCGAGGGATTCGCCGACGGAGGCGAGGAGCTGGGCGGTTTTGCGCGGGGAGAAGCCGGCGTCGACGAGCACGCGCGTCCCGGCGGATTGGAGCAGGGCGCAGTTGCCCGAGCTGCCGGTGCCGAGGATGCAGAACTTCATGCTCATTTGTCGGCTCGTGTGGAAACACCGGCGGGGCGGCATGGCAAGGCGGCGGTGGATGGGAATTTGGCGCGGAGCTCCACTCGCTGGCGCTCGTGGCTACGAGGGCGGTCTGGCAAGAGAGTGGTGATGCGATTTGAGCCGAAGATCCGCTCGCGGGCGCTCGTGGCTACGGGGCATGGCAAGGCGGCGGTGATGCGAATTTGACCCGGATGGGGGAGTTGTTTTGGTGGCCTGCTTATGCCGGAAAAAACTCGTTCAACCCGAAAGCCCAAGGGTGCTGTGGTGCGTCCGCAAAAGGGGACGGTGATCATCACGCGGCAGGTGCATTTCAACTCGGCGCACCGGTTGTACAACCCGACGAAGAGTCAGGCGTGGAATGTGGAGCAGTTCGGGCTTTGCACGAATCCGCACTGGCACGGGCATAATTATGTTTTGGAAGTGTCGCTGCGCGGGGAGCCGGACCCGGAGACGGGGTGCGTGATGGATCTGGGGGATTTGAAGGAGCTGCTGCACCGGGTGATCGTGGACAAGTGCGACCATCATAACCTGAACGACGAGGTGGATTTTTTGCGGGGGATCATTCCCTCGACGGAGAATCTGGTGATCGCGTTTTGGAACGAGCTGGCGCCGCACATCACGCACGGGCGGTTGCACAGCGTGAAGCTGTTCGAGACGCCGAGGAATTTCGCGGAGTACCGCGGGCCGGAAGGAATTTACTGAATGGGCCGATTGTCGCCGGGAATGTCCGGTGACAGAGTCGCTGCGCGGTTATCGTCCCCCCGCGCGTTAAACGAAAAACGAATCATGAAAAAGAAACCGATGTACCTGCACCGCTCCGCCGACGGCACTGCGCCGAAGATCGCGCGGGGCTATGACGCGACGTTCAAAGCGGACGCGAAGTATCGTGCGACGCTGCCTGACATGATGGAAGCGGCGCAGGACTCGATCCAGGGGGCGAATGTGCCGATCCAGCAGGTGGGCGTGCATAATTTCCGGCTGCCGCTGAAGTTTCGGACGAAGAAGAAGGATGTCATCACGCTCGAGGCGAGTGTGACGGGCACGGTGTCGCTCGAGGCGGAGCTGAAGGGGATCAACATGAGCCGGATCGTGCGGGCGTTTTACGAGCACAAGGACGAGGTGTTCACCGGCGAGTGGATGGGGACGGTGTTGCGCGCGTATCTGAAGAAGGTGGAGAGCAAGGATGCGCGGCTGAAGATCCGGTTTTCCTATCCGATGCTGCGGCCGAGTCTGCGGAGCGGGCTGGACGGGTATCAGTTTTATAACGTCGCTTTCGAAGGCGTGATGACGCGGACGGGGGAGTACCGGCGGTTTATCCATTTCGATTTCGTTTATTCGTCGGCGTGTCCGTGCTCGGCGGAGTTGTCGGAGCATGCGCGGGACAAGCGTGGAGCGTACACGGTGCCGCATTCGCAGCGGAGCAAGGCGCGCGTGATTATTGAAGAGACGGAAGGCGCGAAGATCTGGATCGAGGACGTGCACGCGCTGTGCGAGCGGGCGCTCAAGACGGAGACGCAGGTGATGGTGAAGCGGGAGGACGAGCAGGCGTTTGCGGAGCTGAACGGCGCGAATCTGAAATTCGTCGAGGACGCGGCGCGGCTGCTCTACGGAGAGTTTAACCGGGAGAAACGCGTGAAGGATTTCCTCATCGCGTGCTCGCATCTGGAGTCGCTGCATTCGCATGACGCGGTGAGCGTGATCTGCAAAGGCGTGAAGGACGGATTTAAGGCGGACTTCATGGATTTCGGGTCGTTGCTGTGCTGAACGGTGGTTTTTTAACCACAGATTTCACAGAGGGCACGGATGGGGAGGGGTGTTTGCTGGCGGGCGCGCGGAGGAGCTTTTTGAACGTTATGTTTTCGACGTCGCGCGGCGCGTTAGGGATAACGCGCCCTACCTTATGAAGAAACCAGTCATTTTGATCACGGGTGCGTCGCAAGGGATCGGGGCGGCGATTGCGGAGGTGTTTGCGAAGGAACTGCCGGGTTGCCGGCTGGCGCTGGTGGCGCGGTCGGAGAAGAACCTGCGGGCGGTGGCGAAGCGTTGCGCGAAGTTGGGCGCGGGAGAGGCGGAGGTTTTTGTGGCGGATGTGGCGGATGAGATGCAAGTGGCGGCGATGGCGGAGGCGGTGACGAAACGGTTTCGCGGCGGGGTGGATGTGTTGATCAATAACGCGGGAGTGTTTCGGGCGGCGCCGTTTGCGGAGACGAGTGTGGCGGCTTTCGACGAGATCGTGGCGGCGAATTTGCGGAGCGTGTTTCTGGTGTCGCGAGCGTTCGTGCCGGCGATGGTGAAGCGCGGGAGCGGGGATGTGTTTAATATGAGCTCGATCGCGGGGCTCGGCGCTTATCCGAATAGCGCGGCGTACTGCGCGGCGAAGTTTGGCGTGACGGGGTTAAGCAAAGTCATGCGTGAGGAGCTGCGAGAAAAAGGCGTGCGGGTGTGCTGTGTGCATCCGGGAGCAACGTGGTCGCCGTCGTGGTCGGGAAGCGGGGTGAAGGAGGAGCGGATCATGCCGGCGGCGGATGTGGCGCGGGCGTTTCTTGCTGTTTACCGACTCGGGCGGCGGACGGTGGTGGAGGAGATCGTGTTGCGGCCGCAGTTGGGGGATTTGTGACGCCTGTCAGTGAGGAAGCACCGGGGACGCGAAGGGGTTCTTGCAGGCTGCAAGAACGTGTTTTTTGGGCTCATGCCAAATGCACGGAAACGAGCTGGGGAGAAGACTTCAGCCGATTCTTAAGTCAATGAAGCGCAATCGATTGGTTTCGGTTTTGGACGGTTGGCACAGGCGTGGCTTTCTTGGGGGTATCCTTATGAATACAGCCAACGCCATCGGATTTCTTTTTCTCGGAACGCTCATGCAGGTGATCGCGCTGACGGCTCCGGCGAGTGTAGTCGGCAGCTTCGGCCCTGAAGAAGCCCGAACGCTTTGGCTCCAATTTATGGGGCTGATCACCGGTGCGATCGGTGGCGGTTATCTGGTGCGGGAGGGCAGCCGCGAGATGGTCGCGATGTTGGGCCGGACTTGGGCGCGTCGTGTCGAAGCTCGCGAGCAGGTAGCTCAAGGGGCCGCCCGCCGGGTGCCGCTCGGGGGCGTGCGCGTCACCTTCTGATTTTTGAAGTGATGCACCGGGTTTCCGGTGCGTGTGAAGTGATAAACACCGGGCGATAGTGCCCGGTGTTTTTATTTTGTGGCAGGCGACAACTGGCGGCGGAGGTAGTCGCGCATGGATTCGAGGATGGCGGGATCGAGGGGGACTTTGTGAGCGCGGGGCTCGCGTTCCATCATGAAGATGGAGTCGTTGCCGAGCTCGGCGAGGCGTTGGCGGAGGACGACCATCTGGTGGAGGGCGTCGGGGGATTCGGTGATGTTGATGGAGAGGAAAACGGGGCGGGTGGCGGACTGGAGGTAGTCGAGAGCGCCCTGTTCGCGCCAGACCTGTGGGGAGTTGGCGAAAGTGCCCCAGGCTTTGTCGTAGCGCGGGATCATGGGGTCTTGGGGACGAAGGTTGGTGTAGGTGAAACGTCCCGACAGAAGAATGGCACCTTGGACGGCGCTGCTGATGCCGGGGTGTTCACCGTGGCCCTCGAACTCGGAGCGGCCTTCGGTGGTGAGAAGCATGAGGGCCATGCCGCTGCCGCGGGAGAAGCCGGCGGGGACGATGCGGTCTGAGAGGCCGAGGCTGGAGGCGGTGGCGCGGAGGGTGCGGACGGCGGCTTTGATTTTTTGCGCGGAGGCGGGCATGGGATCGAAGCCCTTGTAAGGCGGGGCGACGGGATGATCGGCCATGGCGACGGCAAAGCCCTCCGTGGCAAAACCGTCGAGAAGGGTGTCGCTACAGATGGAGAGGGAGGTGTTGCCGAAGCGGTCTTTGTTATCGCAGGAGAATTCCAGGACGGTACCGGTGGCGCGGGCGGGATTTTCGGCGGAGCCGGAGGGATAGATGAGATCGAGGGCGAGCGTGCGGGCGTCGTCGCGGAAGAAGACGATGTCGCGTTTGAGACGGTGGCCGGAAGGGACGATGTAGACGCGGGCGGTGTCGATGTTGCGGCCGGGGAGGAGTTTTCCGGCGCGGAGATCGTCGCGGAGTTTGCCGAGATCGCGATTGATGAACGGGAGCCGGGCGTGCGGATGGTGTTTGTAGTCGAGGAGGACGACGAGGTGACCGGTGGCGCGGAGGTCACGGACGATGTTGTCGTCGGAGTCGGTGCCGAGGCGGGGCGCGGCGAGGTTTTGGAGGTAGATGACGACAGGGGTGCGTTCGGCGTTTTGCCCGGGCGGAAGTGAGGTGAGGGACAACGGCTGGCCCGTGGCGATGCTTTGCCAGGTGGACGATGGAGCCGCGTCCTGCGCGCGGGCGGCAGTCAGATGAAGGGCGGTGACGAGGAGGAGAAGGAGGACGGCACGCATAAAAAAACGACCGCGGGCGAGGCGGTCGTTTTGAAGGTGTCGCAAAGCGGGCGTTTAAGTCCAGCAGGTGCTAGCGGGAATTCTCCTGGACGGGTATCCGTTTGGTGAGTGCCTGGCCGGGCGAGTCGGGGAGCTCGGGAAGCAGGAGGAACGGGAAGTAGGAGGAACGGGAAGTAGGTTTTAAGGATCAATTTCATCCGGGACTCTGGCTCCGGCTGTTGTGAGGTCTGGGCGCTTGGTTGCATACTGGATCGAAAAGCGTCGTTCACTTCGTACTTCGGTTAATAGGCGGTGGACGTAACCGCAGCGGCGATCGGCCGGTCGGAGAGCGTGAAGCGGAGATTGCCGCTGCTGTTGGCCTGCGCGGCTGCAAAGACGAAGCGAACCACGGAGGTGCCGGGTGTGATCGAGGAGGTGAAGGTGGTGCCTTGCATCTGGCCGATACGCGCGGAGGGCATGTTCGGGGACGGGAGTTCGTAGAGGCTCACGGTGACATCGATCGGCGAGACGACTTGGTAATAGAGCGTCTTGCCCGGCTCTACGGTGACATCCTGCGTGGCGTTGTTGGAGAGATTTTGCGGGCCGTCGTTAGAGACGACCTGGGTGTTGCTGATCTGGACTTGGTAACTGACGGGATACGCGACGACCGGGCGTGGCGGAGTGGGAGCGACGCAAGCGGAGAGTGCTAGAAGACTCAATACGGGGAAAGACGTGACGAGGGCACGGGAGAGGTAGTTGGTTTTCATAAGAAATGAGTGATGCCACTCCTTCGTTTGCTGACTATGTGCCATCCAGGAAGCCCGGTGGATTTCTGGCGGGAAATCAGCGGGTTACGATTCTCAGGTTCTTTTTAGCGGGAATCGATCGGGGCGAAATGCATCCGTGCGATCTGAGTGCGCGATGCAGTTTGCGGCGAAGAGATCAGGATTGGTCGCGTTTTTTGTCTCGGTGGTCGTGGATGAAAATGTTGATCACGAGCCAGAAACCACCGGCGGCGGCGGCGAGAAAGCAGATGATGGCAAGCGTCGGGTATCCGAAGAGATGCGACCGGGTTTCGATGCGCATCATCAAGGAGGCACCGACTATCAAGGCGGCGAGGATAAGGCCGCAGGTGATGCGATTGGCGATTTTCTGCATGCCATCGACGACCATTTTCGCGTCGGTGGCCTTTACTTTGACCTCGAGCTCGGAGTTGGAGACGACGTCCATAATCCGGTTTAGTCGGGCGGGGAAATTGGTCACGAAGTCCTTCATCTCAAGGAGAGTGCTGAAGGCGTTGCCCTGGGTGAGGTCTTTGCGGACGCGCTGCGCCATCAACGCGGAGGCTTCCTCGCGCACGGTGGCGTTGGGATCGAAATCGGGATCGAGGATGCGACCGACTTCGTCGAGCTGGAGGAGGGTTTTGCCGAGCAAGGTGAGTTCGCTGGGCACGTAGAGGCCGCTTTCGTGCGCGCTGCGGCTGACGTCGAGGAGGGAGCGGCCGACGTTGAGCTGTTCGAGGCCCTGGTCGCGACGAAGAGCGACGAGCTGGCCGATTTTCCGGCGGAACTCGAGGGAGTTGAAACCGTCGAGTTTTTCGCTGAGGCGGGTGACGAGTTCGGCCGCCTCCTCGCCTTTGCCGTCGCTGACGGCGAGGATGAGTTTGAGGAGGTTTTCCTGCATGGCGGGGCCGGTGTGGCCCACCATTCCGAGATCGAGCAGCGCAATCCGGCCGTCGTCGGTGACGAAGACATTTCCCGGGTGGGGGTCGGCGTGGAAAAGCCCGTCGACGAGCACCTGTTTCAAGTAGGCGCGGAAAAGATCGGCGGCGAGGGAGCGGGTGCTTTCGAGTTCGAGGCGGGCGAGCGGGCCTAGTTTGGTGATCTTGCGGCCGCGAACAAAGTCCATCGTGAGGACGCTGCCGGTGCAGTAATCGGGAATGGGCTGGGGAATCTGGATACGCTCGAAGCCGGCGAGGTTTTCGCCGACCTTGATGAGGTTCTGCGCTTCGCGTTCGTAGTTGAGCTCCTGCTGGATGGTGGCGCGGAATTCTTCGAGAACGCTGACGAAACGGTAGCGTTTGCCGATGACGGTGTGCTTGTCGAAGAAAGCGGCGATTTCGGCGAGCACCTCAAAGTCCTCGGCGATTTGCTGGCGGATGCCGGGGCGCTGGACTTTGACGACGACCGCCCGGCCGTCGCGCAGAGTCGCGAGGTGTACCTGGCCGAGGGAGGCGGCGGCGAGGGGCTCGGTGGCGAAATCGGAAAACGCCTTGGAGATGCGCACGCCGAGCTGGGTGGTAACGATCTGCTCGATGTCCTCGTACGGGAAAGGCTTCACGTTGTCCTGCAGGCGCGCGAGCGCCTTGATGTACGGAGCGGGCAGCAAGTCGGGACGGCCGGCGAGGACCTGGCCGAGCTTCACGTAGGTGGGCCCCATGGCCTCGAGATCGTCGGCCAGCTGCTCGGGACTGCCCTTGCCGGCGGGTTCGCCGGGGGTTTGTTCGTGAACGCCGAATGTGTCGTCAGAGGTCATCTGCTTCACGAGGTCGGAGCGACCGTATTTCCAAAGCAATGACACGATTTCCCTGTAACGCTTGAGGTGATTGGCGGAGAGTTTCATGGAGCCGGAGGAGGGTTGAGGTTGGAATGACGTTGCGAAAGGAGCGGACAGGCGGTCGCGGTCCCGGTTCGCGAGAAGGCGGCGTGGGCGGGAAAATAACCCGCCGCGCATTGACCGGGTGAATATCCGGCTAGTGTACGGACATGTTTCGAGCAGCCAAAGACGCCCTCGCGGGGAAATCAGCCCGCGCTTATCTCAACGATGCGATCGCGCGCTACGGCAGGCTGGAAGATCTGCGCATCGATTCGAAGCTGGGCACGCTGGTGGCGACCTGCCGGCTTCATGGGGAGAATGCGCCGCTGACGGTGACGGTGGGCCGTTACACGATCGAGTCGCAGGGCAGGCAGAAATTTTTGCGGTTGGAGCAGTGCGGCTGCGACCGCGAGTGGGTGCAGAATGTCCTGACGGACTTTGGAGAGGGGAAATCGTTTCCGATACCGGTGTGGGCGGCGGCTGCGTTGAGTTGAACCGAGGGGTTTTCGTAGACGGGCAGAGTGCATCGGCGGGCTAATTGGCGGCCATGCAGATTGAATGCTGCGGGCAGACGGGTGCCGCGGAAAACAGGTGATCACGAGGGAGCAGGTGCGCGCGATGAGCCGTGGCACGCGGCAAGCGCAATGACGGGCGCGCCGGTTTTTAAGCCGGGGCGATTTCAAAATCCTCAACTTCTCGAACTGCCATGATCACATTTCTATTTCCTCTCGCAGCCATCGGCTGGTCGTTTCTTTACCTGCTGCTAGGCGGCGGGCTTTTGGGTGCGGTCGTTATTTTCGTTGTCGCGAAACTTTTCCGGAGGTGAGCACCGGTAATCTGAGCGCGTAGCTCGTATCCACTTTCCCATGTTATCGGCAGCTTACATGGATTCTTTCGGGGCCGCGCGCGGAGCGGGCCTGCGCTATTCAACCGACGAGACGCCCGGAATCGCGCGTAAGAAGTCGGGAAAAGGCTTTCGCTACATTTCTCCCGGCGCGAAGCCGGTGAAATCGGCAGCGATTCTGCGGCGGATCAAATCGCTGGTGATCCCGCCGGCGTGGACGGATGTGTGGATTTGCCCCGATGAAAACGGTCATTTGCAGGCTACGGGACGAGACGCGCGGGGACGGAAGCAGCATCGTTATCATCCCGAGTGGAGAGCGGTGAGAGATCGCGCGAAGTACGACCGGATGATCGCGTTCGGTCGGGCGCTGCCAGCGATCCGGAGGCGCGTGCGTCGCGATTTGAGGCGGCGCGGGCTGGACCGGACCAAGGTGCTGGCGGCAGTGACGCGCCTGCTGGAGACGACGCTGATCCGCGTGGGTAATGAAGAATATGCGCGGAACAACGGCTCGTTTGGATTGAGCACGCTACGGGACCGGCATGTGGAAGTGACGGGGGCGGATATGCATTTCGAGTTTCGCGGGAAAAGCGGGAAGAAGCACGCGGTCGACCTGCGCGATCCGCGACTGGCGAGGATCGTGCGGAGTGCGCAGGAGTTGCCCGGGCAGGCGCTGTTTCAGTATTCGGACGAAGAGGGGCGGCCGCAGAAGATATCGTCGGACGACGTGAACGCTTATTTGCGGGAAGTGGCCGGGGAGGAATTTTCGGCGAAGGATTTCCGCACTTGGGCTGCGACGGTGCTCGCAGCGGAGGCGCTTCATGCTTTCGGGGTGTTCGACACGGAGGCGGAGGCGAAGCGCAATATGCTTCGCGCGATCGAAAGTGTGGCGGCGCGTCTGGGGAATACGCCGGCGATCTGCCGCAAGTCCTATATCCACCCGGCGGTGCTCGACGGGTATCTGGACGGGCTGACGGTGCAGGTCATCGAGCGCAGAGCGGAGAAGGCGTTGAAGAACGATCTGTCGAAACTCTCCACGATCGAGGCGGCGGTGATGGTGTTTTTGCAGAAGCGCCTGAATCAAAGGGCCGGCCGAGAAACTGCGTCGAGAAGACGGGCAAACAATTCACAGAACAGGAATCAACGGAGATCAAAATTATGAATACGCAGAACGAAAATAAAGGGAAAGTCCTTCTCCACGGGATGGCCGCCGGTGGCATCACGGCATCCGACGTCGAGCGCCGGGCGCGCGAAATCGCCGCGATCGACGGGCGGGCCGGCGGCGAGCCCACACTTGAGGACCGCCAGGCGGCCGTCGCTGAATTGAGCGGGCAGACTGTGCATCCGACTCTCAACGACGATGGAGTCAGCGTGGGTGCGATGACGCGCGATCCATCGGATATTCCCGCGATATTTAACAACCAGCCGACGCCCGGGCAGGATATCGACGAGCAGGAAGCGGTGGAGCGGCTGACTCTGGAAGGCGTGGAAGAGGCGCAGCACGATCAGATGGTCGCCGCGCGCAACCGTGCGCGCCGCGGGCATTGAAGTCGGTTAACTTCAGCTGGCTCGCTGGCCTGTGAAAAAGCGCGTCCAGTGCCAGCATCCACCGATGGTGCCTAGAGCGGCGCCTGCCAGGACGTCGATGAAGACGTGTTGTTTGGTCGCGAGCGTGGAGTAGACGATACCTAGGCACCAAAGCCAGTTGATGACGTGGAGGAGCAGACGGGCGCGTATGAAACGGAGCGATTCCTGAAAGCGGATCGCCGTGAAGATCGCGAAGGCGACGTGGAGAGACGGGCAGGCGTTACCGGCGGCGTCGATGGTTTTGAGGAATCCGAAGCCTGGGTGTTGCGACCAGTCGATGACGATGGGCGGCAGGGTGGTTGGCCAAAAGAAGAAGATGCCGAGTCCGATGAGGGCTACGCCGCCCGCCTCCCATCCGAGGGCGTAGAGTTCTTTTTTTGTGGGAAGCGCAACCGGGGCGAGGGGGACGTAGATCCAGAGCGAAAGGTAGAGCAGGAGCGTCCACGGGGAGAATACCACCCAGTCATCCACTGCGGTGAACGGCACGACGGTCACGGGGAAGGCGGGGTTTTTCAGCAGCCAGAAATAGGCTTGGAAAAACAAGGTGATGAAAGCGGTGATACCGACGGTTTTTAGAAACCAGTGCGGAGTCATGCGTGCCAGGAGTTTTCTGAAATCGGACGTGGTGTGGGCTGACTGCATGAGGGGGCGGAGGAACGAGGGCAGAAGCTTATCCCAGACGGAAGCCTTTTGCTGATCACGCAGAACGGGCCGCACAGCACTGAGAAATCCCCCACGCGGAAAGCGGCGTTCGCTCCGATGGCGGCGGGGATGGTGAGGAGTAGTTTAGGCGCATGGGCTACATCGTGGTGATTTTTGTCGGAGTTGCGCTGATGGTCGTGTTCGTGGTTGTCGCGTCGAAGAACAAGGCGCCCAAGACGGGGCGCATCTCTTCGGATGGGCAGGCGATTTTGAGAGAGGAGCCTTCAGCGGATGCACCGACGCCGGGGCGCTCGGTGACGGCGTCGCGCAGCGAGGTGAAGCAGGCGGAGAAAAAAACGCCGCCGGCGTGAGCAGCGGCGGCGGCGCGGGACGGGGCTTTTATCGAAGCCGGGCGTTTTCAGGCCGTGCCCCAAGGCTCGAGCACGTGCTCGTAGCTTCCCTTTGCGCGGATGCGTACATGGCCCAGACCGGGGAATGGCAGGTGAGCGCCGAATACGCGGAGACGATCCGCGGAAGCGCGGTCGAGGATGCGTTTTCGGGTGGCGACCGCGGTCGCTGGATCGGCGTCGAAGGCGATGGTCCAGTCGGGGCGTTCGAACGAGAAGACGTGGTGATGGACGGTGTCGACGAGATGGAGGAGCTGCTCGTTACCGGAAGAGAAGAGGAGAGAAATGTGGCCGGGGGTGTGGCCGGGCGTGTCGATGATTTCGAGGCCCTCGATGAGTTTTTCCCCGCCTGCGATCCGCTCGAACTTGATGGCGGCGAGGTGGGATTTGGCGGCGGCGATGAACCCTTGTTTCTCGGAGTCGGGCATGTTTACCCCGGAGAGATCGGGCGAGGAGCCGGACCAGAAATCGTGCTCGCGCCGGTGGATAAAGTGACGGGCGTTTTTGAATACGGGTTTCTTATCCGCATCCAGGAGGCCGCCCATGTGGTCGCCGTGCGCGTGGGTGAGGACAACCGCGGTGATTTGCGCGGGGGTCACACCGGCGGCCGCGAGCTGGGTGGAGAGTCCGCCGCCGATTGGGCCGAAGAGGGAGCCGGCGCCGGAATCGACGAGAACGAGTTCGGAGCCCATGCGCACCAAGAGCACGCAAAACGGGATGCGGATGCGGTCGGCCGGGAGGAAAGCGTTTTTCAGGACAGAGCCGATGTCGTCGATGCCTGGACCTGACCACGGCTGTATTTGAGAGAGAGGCCCGGCCATGGCACCGTCGATGAAGGCGATGGCTTCGAACGAACCGATGTTGAAACGATAGAATCCGGGCTGGGTGCCGGAGAGCGCGGTGGCGGGGGTGGCAGGGTTCGCACCGGATGCGCGAGCGAGGGCGGGGGCCATCGCGAACGCGGCGGCGGAGAGGCCGAAGAAGCGGAGGGCGTCGCGGCGGGAGAGTGGAGGGCGGGATTGCGGGAGGGAGATCATGGGGAGGAGCGCACATTCGATAGTCGCAACGAGGGTGCGCGCAACTGGCGGAAGGCGTTTGCCCGGCGCAGTGGTTGCGATTTTGGAGCGATGCAGTGCGGTCAGCCGGCGGACTCGATGCGCAGGTGGGGTTCGTCGGGCTGGAGAGGCTCGAAGCGGGCGAGCAGGGTGTCGTACGTGGCGTCGGCGATGAAGAGGCTGCCGTCGAGATGTGTGTTGCGTGCCTGGATACGGGCGCGGGCGATGGGTTCGGGGCAGGCGAGGGCGTAGAGGCGGGCGCTGGCGCCGAGGGAGACGGCGGCCTGGCGGATCGCGTCGCGTTGGGCGCGGCTCCAGAAGCCGTAATCGAGGATGACATCGTGACCGTCGCTGACGGCGGCGCGCCACTCGGCGTCGAGCTCAGCCATGATGACCTCGTGGAAAGCGGCGAAGTGCGCGGCGTGAGGATCGGTGCCGTGGCGGGCGGTCATGCGTTCGTCGGGGGAGAAGCGGAGAGCACCGGTTTCGCGGGCGAGGCGGCGGGCGAAGGTAGTTTTGCCGGTGCCGAGGAAGCCGTGAAGGAGATGGACGATGGGCATGAGTCGATTAGCGCGATGGAGCCCGGGTGACGCTGGACGGACAATCGTAAGGAGCCCTGAAACAGTAGGGTGGAAAAGCGTGTGGCGGATATGGAGTATCGCGTCAGGGAGTGGACGGCCACGCTGCGGACAGCGCGGCTACGGGGGAGGCGCGAGGAATTGCGGGGGAAGATTTCCGGATGAACGCTCGGAGGCGCGCATCAGAGGTGCGGCCTTACAACTTGCGAGCGGGGCTGCCGAGGTAGTCGGCGGTCGCCGAGGTGAGTCCGGAGCGGCGGCAGGCGGGGCAGAGGCGGGCGTCGGGATCTTCGGCGAGGGTTTCCTCGGCGACGACGATGAGGCGGTGACAGGGGTCGTGGAGGCAGTTGACGATGTTACGCGTGAGGCGGCCGGTGTGTTCGCAGCGGCCGACGGGCGGCTTGGGCTCGGTGGTGCCGACGGGGACGGTCATGCGTTCGTCGAAGACGAAGCAGTCGCCTTCCCAGTGGGCGTCGCCGACTTGATCGCCGTAACTCACGATGCCGCCTTCGAGCTGGAAGATGTTTTTGAAGCCAGCCTGACGGAAGAGTCCGGTGGCTTTTTCGCAGCGGATGCCGCCGGTGCAGTACATGAGGACTTTTTTGTCTTTGAGATCCGAATATTGCGGAAGGACGGCGGGGAGGTCGCGGAAGTTTTCGATGTCGGGGGTGATGGCGCCCTTGAAACGGCCGACGGCGGATTCGTAGCGGTTACGGACATCGAAGAGGACAACGTCCTCCTCTTCGATCATGCGTTTCCACTCGGCGGGCGGGACGTGCGGGGCGGTGTCGCGGATGGGATCGGGGTCGTTGGTGGCGCCGAGGGTGACGACTTCGCGGCGGACTTTGACCTGGAGTTTCGGGAAAGGCTGCGTGTCGGCGTGGCTGATTTTGAAGACGACGTCGGAGAATTCGGGGCGCGAGCGGAGGTCGTTTTGATAGGCGAGGGCGGCCTCGGGCGTGCCGGCGACGGTGCCGTTGATGCCCTCGGCGCCGATAAGGATGCGGCCGCGCAAGCCGAGGGACTGGCAGAGTTCGCGTTGTGCCTGCATGAGCGCCGCCGGGTCCGCGATGCGGACGTATTTGTAGTAGAGGAGGACGGTGAGGCGGGCGGACATGAGCGGAAGAATTGCAGAGGCTGAGAACTTCATGCGGCTGGCTCAAGCTGTCGATGAGACGACAAGAAGCCTGCATGTTGCGTGCTATGCCCGGCGAATGCGAATGCAGTCTGCATCTGGCGGCGATGTGGGCTGAATTTAATTCATTGGAGCGCAAAGCCATCCCGTCGTGTGCGAGCCGTGGCATACGCCAAGCGATGGGAGGCGTTGCACGTATATGTGCGTGCAACACTTCAACCCTACGAAACCCAATGAGCTCTTATCAACAATCACAGGCCGTTCCTGTCGCGGTGTCTGCGAATACCTATGTTTCCTCTACTCGCGCTCTTTCCTGGGGTGCGATTTTTGCCGGTTCGGTGGCGGCCCTCAGCGCGCATCTTTTGCTGACGTTGTTCAGTCTAGGCATCGGTCTGCAAACGGCGCAGCCGATGACCAACGATAATGTCGCGGCGGATATTACTGTCGCGGCTGGCATCAGCTGGACGGTGAGCGCGTTGATTTCACTGTGGATTGGCGGATGGGTGGCGGCGCGTTTTGCGGATGTCGCCAATCACAAGGTCGGGCGGCTGCACGGTTTCGTCGTGTGGAGTCTGGCGACGGTGGTGACATTCGCGTCGTTCACGCTGGGCGCGGGCGCGCTGGCAACGGGTGCGGCGAAGCTGGCGGGAAAAACGCTCTCGGTCGCGGGCATGGCGTCCGGTGCGGCGGTGGGCGCCGCGGCGCCGGCAGCGGGCGACGCGTTTCAGCAATTCACGCAAGGCAACGGTGGGATCGTTTCCAGTTTCCTGGATGAAGTGTCTCCGGAACAGGGCGCTCAAAATGGCCGTGAAACTGCGGTGAACTCCGCGAAGGCGCGCCGTGAGATCGGCTGGTCGCTGTATCGGCTTTTTGGAGAAGAAGGCGGTTCGAGCTCGGTGGAGAATCGCACGGCGCTGGCGCAGACGATTTCGCAGAATACGGGTCGCAATCAGGCGGATTCGGAGCGGATCGTGAACGACTGGGTGGCTTCGTACGATCGCGCCAAGCAGGAGCTGCAGGCGAAGAAAGAGGCGGCTGAATTAAAAGCGCGGGAAGCTGCCGAGAAGGCGGCGGATGCGGCGACCAAGACGGCGATCTGGACGTTCATTGCGTTCATCGTCGGCGCCGGTGCGGCAATCTGGGGCGGGCAGGTGGGTGCGAAGCGGTGGTGGAATGCGGAGTATCCCGAAGTCTCCCGGCATCCGTTTCCGCAGCCGTAAGCGGCGATAATTTTAAGACGGCAGCAGGAGTGCCCGATCCTGCGCCCGATCACATCACCCCGCGTCGCAGTTGGTCCTGCGGCGCGGGTTTTTTGCGCGACGTGGGAGATGATTGCGGCTAGAGGCGTGTCACATCGTTTGCCGGAAAACGGCGAGCAGTTTGCGGCTTTGCGCGGGCGTGGCCAACTGCGGGAGCGGGACGTTGAGGAATTCGTTATACGCGGGAATCTCACGCAACTCGGGGGAGTTGAGATCGCGGAAGGCCATTCCCCAGTTGGGAAAATTTCTCGCGGCGATCGGCTCATTGATCAGCACGATCACATTTTTGTGGCGAGGGTCGTGTTTGATGCGCGCGAACGTGGCGGTCACGTCCTTCTCCGCGCCCTCGAGCACTTGCATGATATTGCCGTCTTTATAGAGGAGCAGGCCGGTCAGCTGGAGCTGTTCGTTTTGCGCGGACGATTTTTGCATCAGCGCGACGAGTTCCTGCTTCGAAAGCAGGTGGGTGGCGGCGCTGACGTAAACGAGGTTGGTGAGCATGACGATGACCGGGACATCGTCACGAAGGGCGGAAGGCTGAAGAGACGCGCGGCTTTTTCGGAGGAGCCGCGCATTTTGCGGTTTAGGCGATGGAGAGAAGTTCGACGTCGAAGACGAGGGTGGCGCTGGGCGGGATGACGCCGGGGTATCCGCGCGGACCGTAGCCGAGGTGGGACGGGATGGTGAGTTTCACTTTGTCGCCGATCTTCATCTGGGCGACGCCGAGGTCCCAGCCGCCGATGACCTGGCCGGCGCCGAGGACGAAGGTGAAGGGCTCGTCGCGGTCGACGGAGCTGTCGAACTTGGTGCCGTCGGTGAGCCAGCCGGTGTAGTGGACGGTGACAGCTTCGCCTTTCTTGGGGGCGCGGCCGGTGCCGGTTTTGAGGGAGTCGATTTTGAGGTCGGTGGTGCTCATGGGTGAAAAGAGGCGAAGAGTTTCACGCAAAGGCGCAGAGGCGCAAAGAAAACAGTGGTGGATGAATCGGTAGTGCTGAAGAGCCATGCTGCGGACAGCGCGGCTACGGCGGAGGCTTACTCGGGTTGGACGATGACAGTTTCGGCGCCGAGGGTGATTTTGTCGCCGGCGGAGAGTTTTTTGCCGCGGCGGGTTTCGACTTCGCCGTTGAGGAGGACGTGGCCGTCCTTGATGGCGGATTTGATTTCGCCACCGGTGCCGCCGAGGCCGGCGAATTTGAGGAGCTGGCCGAGCTCGATGGGGAAGGCGCGGACGTGGACGACACGAGGGGCGGAGGAACTCATTTGGGGGCGGCGATTTTCTTTTTCGGAGCGGAGGCGTCGGGTTTGACGATGAGTGCTGTATCCGGGAGGCGGATGCCGTGGTCCTCGATGACGATCTTGCGTTCTTTGAAGAGGGCGCCGATGGCCTGCTTGAAGGCTTTTTTGCTCACGCCAAACGTTTCGCGGATATCTTCGGCCGGGGTCTTGTCGCTGAAGAGCATGCGGCCGCCGCGGGCGGTGAGTTCGGTGAGGATTTTATCGGAGAGCGGGGCGATGCGCTGGTAGCCGCCGCGGTCGAGGCGGAGGTCGAGCTTGCCGTCCTCGCGGACGGTTTTGATGAAGCCGGTGAGTTTCTGGCCGTAGATGGGCGGGGTCGCGAGCTCGTTGCGGTAGAGGAGTCCGTCGTGGGCGTTTTCGACGATGCACTTGAAGCCGAGATCGGTTTCGCCGTAGGCGAGGAGCTCGACCTCCTGGCCTTCCTTGTAGGGCGGAGGCGTTTTGCTGAAGTGGCGGTTGAGGCGCGTGGTGGCGATGATGCGATTGGATTTTTCGTCGACGAAGACGTGGACGACGATCCAGTCGCCGACGTTTACGCGAGGGCCGGACATTTCGCGCATGGGAAGGAGGAGGTCTTTGGAGAGGCCCCAGTCGAGGAAGGCGCCGATGCGGGCGTTGACGCTGACGACGCGGAGGGTGGCGAATTCGCCGGACTGGACGTGGGGAGTCTCGGTGGTGGCAACGACGCGGTCTTCGGAGTCGAGGTGAACGAAGACGAGGATGGCTTCGCCGGGGATCGTACCATGGGGGACGTAGCGGCCGGGGAGAAGGATGTCGCCGAGTTCGCCGCCGTCGAGGAACGCGCCGGGGGTGGCGAGGTGTTTGACGCGGAGGGAGGTTGTTCTGCCGAGGCGGACCATGGGGCGGGAGCGTGGCGGGGGGGCGCTGCGCTGCAATGATCAATGACCAGTGACCAGTGACCAGTGACCAGTGACCAGTGACCAGTGACCAGTGACCA
>CBINDC010000030.1:0-25692 GCA_966249325.1 uncultured Nibricoccus sp.
GCAGGCCAGTCGCGCCGTACGAGGTCGGCGTGTTGCTCGCGATGATCTGGTGGCTAAAGGCGTTGCCGCGCACCACGGAGGCAGAATTAGCGCTGGTGATCGACGGCGCTTGGGCGACAGAGGCGACCACGCTGCCAGTGATCTCATAGCGTCCGAGGCTGCCATAGTTGGTATAGCCAGAACCAGGGATGGAACCTTCGCCCACAGCCGTGATGCCGATGTAGTAGGTGCCAGCTGCAAGCGTGGCCGAGAGCGACGGATAGATGGAACCGGTTGGATTGGAATCAGCGAGGATGTTGCCCGAGGCATCATAGAGAGTGGCGCGCGCATCGAGGTTGGAGTGCGAGGAAAGGAGGGGCGCTTCTCCCACAAGCGTGAAGGTCACGCCGCCGCCTGAGGTGGTAAAGCTATACATGTCCACGTCGCCGGTCCGCTCAGCGATGCCGACGGTCGAAACGGTCGTTCCGCTGCTGAAGCGCAGGGCAGCGGCCGTGGCGCGGGTGCCGCCGGCGTCGTCGTCGAGATAGCCGGTGCGGTTATTGATGTCCGAGATGATGGCCAGGTCGTTCTCGGTGTTGTTACCGACGTTGCCGCTGTTGCTGTAAGCGCCATCGCTCCACTGAGTGAGGCTGGCGTAGTAGCTGTTACCCATGATCGGCGCCCAGCTCGTCGCGCCGGAGCCCTGCGTCGAGTAGTAGTAGGTGACTTCACCGGCGCCATTGACCGAGCCGTCGTGCGAAAGACCAAGCGTGTGTCCAATTTCATGGGATACAGCCTCGGCTACGAATCGCGCATTGGTCGCCAGCATGTTGGCGAAAACCCAGCACGGGACGGTGCTGCTGGTGCCGCCGGAGCCCGCCGCCTTCCAGGAGCCGATGTAGGCGACGCCACCGGCTGAACCGTACCAGCTGCTGTTCTGCGTAACAATGCAACGGATGCGTCCGCCAACGGGAGCGTTGTCGTAGCGCGCGCGATTAGTGGTCACGTCGATGTTGAAGGGGAGGAAATCCTCAGACACGCGGCGCCAGACTTCGGTGATTTGCGCGGCGGTCAGGTTGCTCGCCGTTGCATTGATCGTATTGCCGCCATTCCACCGGGAATCGGTGACGGTCTCGCCGTCGAAATCGATATAGGCGACAGCGGTGGCGGTCGGACGGCTGCTGAGGAGGTACTCGGGAGATGCCGCGGCGGCGGGGGTCTGCGTGGAGGAATCGGGAACCACGTAACTCTCGGCGATTTCGCCGCGCTGGGCATCGCGAACGACTGCGCGGGAAACGACCAGAGGCGCGAACTCGGTGCAAAGAATCGAGCCCTTGTTCTTTTCGAGAAGATAGGCTGCGCCGTCGCGGCCCGTCTCGATTTCGTAGGAAATATTTCCTTCGGTCGGGATGATCGTGCCGCCAAAGAAGCGATCGTCTTCGCCCAGGCTGAAAGTGCCTTTGATGTCACCGGTCAGATGACCGCCGACCAGCACCTGGCCGTCAGCCTCATGTTGCACCACGTTAACGCGCGCAGTGACGAAACGGTTGTCCGGCAAAGGAAGCTGGATCGTGTCACCCTGACGAAGAGAGGAAAGACCACCGTCAATCAGCTCCATCAAGCGGGCGGAGCGGAGCGTGGTTTCGGCTGCGGAGGGGCTCGCGAAGCGGGACGGAATGGCGGCGGGTTTGCCAGCGAGGACTGGAGAATCGAAACGGTACGCCGGACGGTCTGTCACCCGACCCGCGGTCGCGTTCGACGATGCAGACTCCGGCGAAGACACCTCAGACGAGCCAGCGGCGGTAGAAACAGGAGCGGAGGCCGCGGTGTTGCGCGCCAGGCTACCGGCCGGGTTTTCTCGAGTGGAATTACGGCTGAGTAAAAACGCTGTCACACCAACAACAACGAGCAGAAGGACCGAAAAAATCCGGCGAGAGAATGTGTCCCTTTTGAACATGCGCCTCTGTCGGAACGAAGCGCGAACCGGTCAATGAATAGACCTCACGCATCCGGGTTTTTACATCCTGTTTGAGCGACGCGTGGGGTGCGCACCTTATCCGAATGCCGAATACGTAAAACCCGTGTGAAGCCTCGCTCATCGAGGAACTGGACTTGCATCGGACTTTTCCGCGCGTCGGCGGCACGATGCGGGAGGAGTAACGTCAAAAAATAACGAAGACGCGGCCCTCACGGAACCGCGTCTTCACACATCAAAAACCGCTTCGTGTTTTCGCGCGGCGCGCGCTCAGCTTTTCGCCGCGGCTTCGCGCACCGCCGCCGCGATCTTCTCCGCGGCTTCCGCGAGGGAGATCTTCGCGACTTCTTTTTGCGCGCGCCACTTCAGCTCGACGATGCCTTCTTTCAGGCCTTTGCCGCCGACGGTAATGCGCAGGGGAATGCCGATGAGATCGGCGTCCTTGAACTTCACGCCGGGACGCTCTTCCCGATCGTCGATCAGCACGTCAGCGCCAGCGGCTTCAGCGGCAGCGGCGAGTTTCTTCGCCACGCTCGCGGCTTCCTCGACCTTTGGATCGAGCAAGCAGATGAGCACTTGGAACGGTGCCACCGCCCACGGCCAGATGATGCCGTCGGCGTCGTGGCTTTGCTCGATCACCGCCTGCATCGTGCGGCTGATGCCGATGCCGTAGCAGCCCATCACCATCAGGTGACTCTGCTTTTGGTCGTCGGTATAAACCGCGCCAAACTTCTCGGAGTACTTGGTGCCGAGTTTGAAAATGTGACCGACCTCGATGCCGCGGCGCACCTTGAGCGGCTGGCCGGATTTAGGGTCAGGCTCGCCCGGACGCACGCGGCGAAAATCGCCGAACTTCGTGATCGCGAGATCGCGCGTCACGTTAACGTTGCGCAGGTGGAAACCGTCTTTGTTCGCACCCGTCGTGCCGTTGCCGATGAGACGGATCGCGTGGTCAGCAAACACGCCCGCGAGCGCGCCCGCGTTTTTGATCGTGCCTTTGACTGCCCCGAGGCTCCCCGGTTTCGCGCCGAGCACCGGCTCGATTTCTTCCGCCGTCGCCGGACGCGTGAGAGTGAAGCCCAGCGAGCCAAGCTTCGCTTCTTCGAGTTCGTCATTGCCGCGCAGAATAACCAGAAACGGTTTCCCGTCGCCGATGAAGACGAGCGTCTTGAACTGCTTGTCGCCCGCCACCGAGTACGGCGCCGCCTCGAGCGCCGCGATCGTCACCACGCCGGGCGTCGCGAACTCCTCGAGCGCGCCCGCCGGAGCCGCGTCGGCCAGATCCTTCGGCACGATGCCGCTGGTGGCCTTCTCGCGATTCGCCGCGTAGCCGCTCTCTTCATTATAGATCACGTCGTCGTCGCCAATCTCGGCGGGAATCATGAACTCGTGCGAAAAGCTGCCGCCCATCACGCCCGTGTCAGCCTCGACCGCGATGGCCGTTGCACCGATGCGTTTGAAAAACTTTTCGTACGCGGTCTTCATCGCGTGGTAGCTCTTGATCGCACCGTCGTCGTTCGCATCGAACGAGTACGCATCCATCATGATGAACTCGCGCGCCCGCATCAGGCCATAGCGCGGGCGAATCTCGTTACGGAACTTCGTGGCGATCTGATAAAAATTCTTCGGCAGGTCGCGGTAGCTCGTGATCTCAGCCTTCACGATCGGCGTGATCACTTCCTCGTGCGTCGGCCCGAGCACAAACTCCGGGTCTTTCCCCGCGCGCTTGCCGTCGCCCGCGCTGTCGGCGCGAAACATGATCTCGCGCGCCGCCGCCCAACGCGGTCCTTGTTCCCACAACTCGGCCGGATGCACATGCGGCATCCACAGCTCGATGCCGCCCGCCGCATCGATCTCCTCGCGACAGATCTGCGTGATCTTCTGAATCGCGCGCAGACCGAACGGCATGTACGTGTACAAACCGCCGCCGAGCTTGCGCACGAGACCCGCGCGCACGAGCAGCTTGTGCGAGGCGATTTCGGCATCGGCCGGACTCTCTTTGAGCGTGGGAATAAAAAACTGGGACCAGAGTTTCATGGAGCCCGCGACCGAAGCAGCGCCCCCACAGTGGCGCAAATTTATTTGCGAGCGCGCTCCCTGCACCCGTTACTCCGCCGCTTCCACAGCCATGTCCGCTCCCGCCAACAAAAAGCCCTGGCCCATGAAATGGGTCGTCCTTGCCATCGTCGTCAGCCTCGCGGGCTACACCTACGTCACGCTCAAATACCGCAAACTCAACCGCCCCGCCCAGCCCGTCGAAGACGCCCGCGAACGCTTCGTCATCTCCCGCCTCCGCCAGGCCGGTTACCACCGCATCAACGTCAACGCCGAGCTCCCGGGCGATCCCGCATCCTCGCTCGCCGGCCTCCACAAACCCCTCGCCGAGATCAAGGACGTCCCCGGCGGCCTGCCGGAAGAACTCGCCGAAACCTTCGCCGAAAAGCCGCGCCTTCCCGACTCTTTCACGAACGTATCCGCCCCAGCCTCGCATACCGCGATGTTGCCTTACTTCGTCCAGTACGTCTGCCAGCTGCCGGACAACCAGAAGGTCTTCGGCGAAACCCGCGTCTACGCGAAGGAAAACCAGATCGCCATCGTCACCGACTTCGACCGTCTCGACGCCGATCTCCTCGCACGCACCAAAGAAACCACCGTGCGCCTCCCGCTTCCCGCCGGCATTTTCCGCTCGGGCGAAACCTTCGAGATCATCCTCGTCGGTCAAAACGCCTCGAAGCACTGGACCCTCCAAGTGCATTGACGCCCCCGCCCCGCTCGTCGAAAAACTCCCCCACACCTCCTCGATGAGCAACAGCGCCACTCCCTCGGCCACCACGACCACGATCAAGCCGACCGACCTCCGCGGCATCCTCAAATACGTTCCGCGTTTTCAGGACCAGATCTTCGTCATCGCGCTCGATGGAGCCATCGTCGCCGACGAAAATTTCGGCAACCTTCTCGTCGACATCGCCGTCCTCCGCAGCCTCGGCATCAAAGTCGTCCTTGTCCACGGCATCGGCCAGCAAATCCAGGAACTCTCCACCTCGCGCAACATCCCGATCACCGACGCCTATGGCACCGGCGCGACCGACGCCGCCACCCTCGACCTCGCCATCCGCGCCTCCTCCCGCGTCTCGCACGTCATCCTCGAAGGCCTCACGCAAAACACCCTGAAGTGCGCCATCACCAACGCCGTCCGCGCCGTCCCCCTCGGCATCCTCAAGGGCGTGGACCATCAATTCACCGGCCGTGTTGACCGGATCGATACAGAGTTCCTGCTCACGCTGATCAACAAGAGCATCATCCCGATCCTCTCGCCCATCGGCTATGGCCCCGACGGAAAAGCCCTTCGCATCAACTCCGACCTCCTCGCCGCCGAAGTCGCCGAAGCGCTCCACGCCTCGAAAATCATCTACCTAGCGCCGCAGTCCGGCCTCGAAATCAATTACGAGATCAAACGCGAAATCTCCGTCGAAGCCCTGCGCTCAATCCTCAAAGAGCAGCCCGACGCGATCTCCGAGCTCACCCGCTCGAAAGCCATCCACGCCATCAAGGCCATCGAGACGGGCACCCCGCGCGTTCACCTCGTCGACGGCCGCATCTTCGACGGCCTCATCAACGAAATCTTCTCCAGCGAAGGCGTCGGCTCGCTCATTTACGGCAACGACTACCAGCAAATCCGCCGCGCCAAACGCTCCGACGTCCGCGCCATCTACAACCTCACGCGCGGCGCCGTGAAACGCGAAGAGCTCATCTACCGCACGCAGCAGGCCATCGAGAAAAACATCGATCAGTTCTTCGTCTTCGAAATCGACGAAAACCTCATCGCCTGCGTCTCGCTCTATTTCTATCCCGACAAACCGCACGTCGCCGAAGTCGGCTCGCTCTACGTCACACCCTTCTACCACAACCGCGGCATCGGCCGTAAGATGGTCGACTACGCCTGCATGATTGCGAAAGAACGCGGCGCCAAAACCATCGTCGCCCTCTCCACGCAGAGCTACTCCTTCTTCACCAGCGCCCTCAACTTCGAGGAAACCAGCAAAGACATCCTCCCCGAAGCCCGCCTGAAATTGTACGAAGAAAGCGGCCGCAATCCGAAGGTCTTGGTGAAGCAGGTGTGAGCGCCCGCAACGACGTATCCACCCCTTGACGTTTTCAGCTCGGCAGCAAACTTACCGCCATGACGATGTTAGAGCTCAAACAGGAGATTTCCCGTCTCTCCTTGCGCGACCAACGCGAGCTGAACGCCTACATGATTCGCCTCCGTCACGAACGTCCCGAATGGCGGCGCATGATCTCCAAACGCATGCGCGACATGGACGCGGGCAAAAAACTTTCGTTCGAGGAACTGGCAAAACGTCTCAGCAAGCGTGGCTAAACGGGGCGCATACCGTCTGGTCTTCGCCGAAGGGATTGCGGAGTTTCTCGTCCAGCAGCCCAAACGTCGGCAACGACAGATCGTCTCCCTCGCCCGAAAGCTCGCAGAACAACCGCACGTTCGCAGTGACTACCGGCTCGCGGATGAATCAGGCCGCGAAATCGAACATCTGCTGATCGACTACGTTTTCGCCTACTGACTCGATCACGCCGTGCGCGAAATCCGCATCACCGATATTGAAGACGCTTCCTGATCATTTTGCCATGCCCGCTCCCAAACCCAACGCCATCGACTACGTCGAAATCCCTTCGCGCGATCTGAAGAAAACCCGCGCTTTCTTCGAATCACTCTTCGCGTGGAAATTCACCGACTACGGCCCGGAGTACACCTCCTTCGAGGACGGACGTCTCAGCGGCGGCTTCTTCCACTCGCCCACCGTAGCGCAGACCGCCAACGGCAGCGCACTCGTCGTGTTCTATAGCCCGCAGCTCGAAACAACTCGCGACAAGTCCGTACAACTAGGCGCGACGATCACACACGATATTTTCAGTTTCCCCGGAGGACGCCGCTTCCACTTCACCGAACCCGGCGGCAGCGAATTCGCCATCTGGTCAGACCACTAAAAAAATTCCGCCATGAGCATCGCCTACGCAGCCAATCGTTCGATCTCGGCGGATGCGTTTATCGATCTCCTCAAACGAGCCTCCTTCGCCGAGAGGCGGCCCGTCGATGATCGCGCGTGCATCGAAGCGATGCTCCAGCACGCGAACCTCCTCTGCACCGCCTGGGACGGCGAAACGCTTGTCGGCGTCGCCCGCTCCGTGACCGATTTTGCCTTTTGCTGCTACCTCTCCGATCTCGCCGTAGCCGAAACGCATCAACACCACGGCATCGGACGCGAACTCATCCGCCTCACGCAAAAGCAACTCGGTCCACGCGCGAAGATCATCCTTCTCGCCGCGCCCAAAGCCCAGGGCTACTACCCGAAACTAGGTTTCACCCCGCATCCCTCCGCGTGGATGCTACCCGCCGAGACCCGCCTCTGAGACTCAGCCCAGCCGCTTGTACGGAAACGGCTGCGCCCCCACCAGCACCGGCAACGCCCGCGACTCGATCCGCGTGCCGCACGCGACAGGAAAGCCGCGCAAGAACTCCGCCGCGCTGAGCATCTTCCCGCCCGGCCGCTGCAGCCGCAGCAGCCGCACCACACCGTCACTCGCCGCCACGAGCAAACCCTCCGTATCCGCTCCGAGGATTTCGCCGGGAGCGCCGTCCGCTGGCCGGCTTCCATTCTCCGCCACCTCCGCTAATCCCAGCTTCACCAGTTGCCCGTTGATCTCCACTGAACACGCAGGCCACGGGAAAAGTCCATTCACGCGCGCCGCGACCACCGCCGCCGATTGCGCGAAATCCAAAACACCATCCTCCTTCGCGAGCTTCCGGCAAAACGTCGCCCGCGCCTCATCCTGCTCCACAAACACCAACTCCCCCGCCGCCAACTTCGGCAGCGCCCGCTTCACCAGTGGCACACACGCCGCCGCCAGCTTCGCCTCAATCTCCAGCGCCGTGTCGCGCGCTTCGATCGCCACGCGCTCCACATCCGCCACCGGCCCCGCGTCGAGCTTCCGCACGATGCGCATCAGCGACACACCCGTCTCGCGCTCGCCGTTCGCCACCGCTGTCTGAATCGGCGACGCCCCGCGATACTTCGGCAAAAGCGACGCATGCAAATTCAGCGTCACCAGCCGCGGCGTCGCGATAAACGCATCCTTCAAAATATGCCCGTACGCCATCACGAGCGACACGTCCGCATTCATCCCCGCCAGCTCCGCCCGCGTTTCCTCTGTCAACTTCTCCGGCTGAAACACCGGCAGCCCGCGCGCCAGCGCCCACGTCTTGATAGCATTGGCCTGCACCTTCTGTCCCCGCCCCACCGCGCGATCGGGCTGCGTATAAACCGCGATCACCGTCGCCCACGCGCTCCCCTCACCCGCCAGCCAATCGAGCAGCGGCACCGCGATGGCATCGGAGCCCATAAAAACGAGACGGAGCGGTTTCGACATAAACGCGGAGTGTGAAACGCAAAGAAGCAAAGACGCAAAGAGCGAAACGTGGACAAACATCCGTCCGCCAGGCCTTCGCGTCTTCGCGCTTAAACCAAACCACCGCTCATCAGAGCGCTCACTTCAGCGTCTTGATCCACTTCCCCACCGCCGCGCTCAACTTCCCGAACGCCCCCGGCGTCGACGGCTTCTCCAGCCCTTCGATCAACGTCCAATGCTCCGTGAGCTGCACATTCTCTCCCGGCGCCAGCTTCGTCAGCGGACTCAACGTCTCAAACTCGATCATCTCGCCGTTCGTAAACGTCTCCCACGCGCAACCGAGATCCGGATACGTCGCGCCTTTGATCACCGGCGAATACTTCACAAACGTCACCCCACCGAGCCAGTACGCCGACCAGCCCGCATAATTGGTGATACCGAGCTTCTGCGGCGCTTTCGCCTTCGGCACGTTGATGCCGAGAAAGTCGCGATTCATTTCCCAAACCGGCAGCGCCAGATCGGTGTAGGTCCAAGGCACGAGCGCGTACTCGGGAAGCAAATCGCCACTCGCATGGTCGCCTTTCGGCGGCAGAGGAAGCACGCCATAACCGCCGCCCTTCAACATCGTCAGCGCCCACGCCGCGCACTCCACCGGCCAGAGTCCATGATTGGTAAGCGCATGCGTCAGCTTCACCGTGCGATCGCCCGTGAGCTCGATCTTGATCGCCTTCTGGATGCCCGTCTTTTCCTCCACCGGTTGCGCCAGCGCGATGCCGTTCTTCACCGGCTTCATCGCGAGCGGCTCGTCGTCCGGCTGGTAAGTGCGCACCGCATGCTCCGGCGAATGCCAGAGCCGATGTCCGCCCCGCAGATTGTAGCCATTCGCGCGCGGCGCATCCGGCGCGAACTCGAAAAACAAATTCTTCGCCTTCGGCCCGCGCGGCTTCAGCGAGATGATACGCGGCCCGACCGAGGTCGTCACCGTGAGTTCGAGCGCCGGGGTCGTGAGCGTGATCGCTTCGCCGCCGCGATAATCAGTCTTCGAAGGTTTCATACTTGGAATCGTTTTCTTCCGCCGCCTTCTCGTTGGATCTCCACTTCGGACGATGCGGCAGACCGCGCGCCTCTTTCCCGGAGTACGGCGTGCCCGGCTCGTGTTTCTCTTTGCCGACGAGATCGAAATAGATCGGGCATCCGTTCAGACCGAACTCCTCAACCAATCCCGCCTCGAGATAACGTCGGTACTGCTCGGTGAGTTTTTCTTCGCGGTTGCAGAAAAGCTTCATGCGGAACGGACGCGTTCCCGTCTGCGTCACATAGTAAACGCGGAAGCGTTTGCCTCCCACCGCCGGAGGCGGCGTGCGCTCTGCGAGATAGCCGATGACTTTGTTCAGCTTCGCCGTGGAGATCTTGATATCGAGCGTGCGGTTGAGCTTCACCGCCGCGTTGAGCATGCGGTCGATTTCGTATCCGCTCATCGCTGACACGAAAATCAACGGCGAGCCCGGCGTGAAAAACAGCCGGTCGAAAACCGCCTTCTCGTACTTCTCCCGGTAGTCGCGCTCGCTCTTGTAGCCGGGGATGCCGCCGTCCTTCTCGAAGGTCTTCTTCACGAGATCCCACTTGTTTACGATGATCACGATGGGCTTCTTCTCCTTCACCGCTTCGCCCGCGATCGCCTTGTCCTGCTGCGTCACGCCATCCATCGCGTCGAGCACGAGGAAAACCACGTCGGTCTCCTTGATCGAGTCGATCGAGCGCAGCCGCGAAAAATACTCCACCGGCGAAGCCAGCTTCGTCGCCGCCTTGATGCCCGCCGTGTCGATCAACTTGAACGGGTACATCTGTCCGTCGCGCCCCTTGAACTGAAACTCCAGCGACACCGAGTCGCGCGTCGTCCCGGGCACATCGCTCACGATCAAGCGGTCGCTATCCAGCAGCCGATTACTGAGCGACGACTTCCCCACGTTCGGCCGCCCGATGAAGCACACGCACAGCGGCTTCTCCGCCGAGCGATCCGGTAAATCCTCCGCCGGGATCGGCCCCAGCTTCGCGAGAATCGTATCGCGCAACACATCCTCGTTCGCGCCGTGCTCCGCGGAAACGCGCACCGGCTCTCCCAGCCCAAGACGGTAAGCCTCCGCGAGATCGATCTTGTCCTCGTTGAAGTCCGCCTTGTTCACCACCAGCAGCACGTTCTTCTTACTCTTCCGCAGCATCTGCGCGATCTTCAGATCGAGCGCCGTCATGCCTTCTAGCCCGTCGACGACAAACAGGATCAAATCCGCCGTCGCCATCGCGAAATCCACCTGAGTCTCCGAAGCGGCGATCAACTTCGCCGGCGTCACATCGCCGTCCTTGAACCCGAGACCGCCCGTGTCGAGCAGCGTGTACATGCCGTCCTTGATCTCGGTCGCAATCACGTCGCGCGTGACGCCTGGCTGGTCGTGAACGATGGAGATGCGCTTCCGCGCCAGCCGGTTGAAGAGACGGCTTTTGCCGACATTGGGCCGGCCTACGATTGCGACGGTGCGTGACATAAATTTGAAAGCAGTGGACGGAATAAACGCGAAGGGCGCAAAGGAAGAATTCTTCCCCTGCGCCCGTCTGGGTTTCGAGTGATTGGATTACTTCTTGAGCCCTTGGACGAATCGCTCCGTGCGATTGCAGGCCTCGATGATCTGATCGTAGCTCGTCGCGAAACACGCGCGAACGTGGCCGATGCCGTTCTCGCCAAACGCAGCGCCCGGCACGACGGCGACCTTTTCCTTTTCGAGCAGGCCAAACGAAAACTCCTTCTCGGTCAGCCCCGTCGATTTGATCTCGGGAAACGCGTAGAACGAGCCGCGCGGCGAGTGACACGTCAGCCCGATTTCGTTGAAACGGCGCACGATCAAATCGCGGCGACGATGGTACTGCTCGCGCATCTTCAAAACCGAATCCCAGCCGCGCGTGAGCGCTTCAAGCGCCGCTTCCTGCGCGACGATCGAGGCGCACAACATCGTGTACTGGTGCACCTTCATCATCGCATCGATCAGCGCCGCCGGTCCGCACGCATAACCGATGCGCCAGCCTGTCATCGCGAACGCCTTCGAAAAACCGTGCAGGAAAATCGTCCGCTCCGCCATGCCCGGCAGGCTCGCGATGCTCGTGTGCACGCCGTCGAACGTGAGCTCCGAATAAATTTCGTCGCTCAACACCAGCAGGTCCTTCTCGCGGCAGAACTCCGCGATCTTGGTCAACTGCTCAAGGCTGCACGTGCCGCCCGTGGGATTGCACGGCAGGTTCAGCATCAAAATCTTCGCACCCGGTTTCCACGCAGCGCGCAGCGCCTCGGCCGTGAGAGCGAAATTATCCTTCGCGTACGTCGGCACCGCGATGCCCTGCGCATGAACCAGCGCCACGCTCGGACTGTATGACACGTAACACGGCTGATGAAACATCACCGTGTCGCCCGGATTGCAGAAGGCTCGCAGCGCCAGATCGATCGCCTCGGACACGCCGACGGTCACGATCACTTGATCCTCGGGACGATAGCTGACCGAGAAATGCTCGGCCACGTAGGTCGAGATAGCGCGACGCAGCTCGATCATGCCGAGGTTCGACGTGTAGTAAGTCTTGCCGCGCTCAAGGGCGAAGATCGCCGCCTCGCGCACATGCCACGGCGTGACGAAATCGGGTTCGCCCACGCCGAGCGAAATCACGTCCTGGCCCTTCATCTTGGCGACCAGTTCAAAGAAATCGCGGATACCACTCTTCGGCAGCGCGGCCACGTGGCCCGCCACCCAACGTTTCGGGTCGGTGCTCATCGGAAATGTTCTCCTTAGTTTGAGGTTAAGGAGCGACGTTGAGCCGCGACGAATTGCTCTCGTTGTCCGCAAGCAGGAAGCCCTGCTCCTTGTAACAACGCAGCATGAAATGCGTGGAGGTCGACAGCACGCCCTCGATGCTCGAAAGCCGCTCCGACACAAACGACGCCACCTTCTGCAACGACGCGCCCTTCACGAAAACCAACAGGTCGTAGCCGCCCGACATCAGGTAGCAGGACTCGACCTCGTCAAAGCGCGCGATGCGCTCCGCGAAACGATTGAAGCCGCCGCCGCGTTCCGGCGTGACCTTCACTTCGATGACCGCGCGAACCGAGGCTGCTGCGGCGGCCTCGTGCGAAAGATCGAGCACCGGACGCCAGCCGAGGAAGATGTTATCTTTCTTCAACTGCTCCAGGTGCTGTTCGACTTGCGACACGGACAAGCCCGCGACTTGCGCCATTTGCGCCGTCGTAAGACTGCCGCCTTCGAGTAACAGCTTGAGAACAGGGTTCATAAGGGACGCGGACCTTCGCAGAAACGCGCCCGCCTAATCCACACTAATTTTCACTCTGGCCACACAGCCCCATCCCAACAGCGGCAGCACACGCGCGTCATTGGCTCCCCCCATTGTCGCACACACTGCGTTAAAAAAGACGTTTACCCTGCGCCCCTTGCCACGCGAATGGACACAAGGACGCGTTTTCGTTAAATCACGCCTCACCCCGGCCGATATAGCCTGAAAGCGGAGAGCTGTTTCACCATGAACATTTTGATCGCAGACGACGAGGAGGGCTTTCGCGGCTTGCTGCGCGACGCGCTCGGCACCGACCCCACCATCCAGCTCACCAGCGCTTGCAACGCCATGGAAGCCTGGTGGCACCTCAGCGACCTCGAACAGCGTTTCGACGTCGGTATCTTCGACATCAAGATGCCCCAAGTGAACGGTTTCTCCCTGCTCAAACGCGTCCGCTCCTGCCCGCGCTACCGCCACCTCCCGGTCATCGTCTGCAGCGGCAACAACGACCGCGAAACCATTCTCCAGTCCGGCCAGCTCGCCGCAAATTACTACTTGGTGAAGCCCTTCAAACTGGAAAACCTGCTCACCAAAATCCAGGAGCTCGGCCAGCGCCGCCGCCCGGTCGCCGCCAGCTCCCGCATCCCCTCCGGCTACACCACCCCGCCGATTCCCATCGCGCCAGGCGCGTCCTCCTGAGCCGCCACGGCGACAAGCCATGCAAGCGCGAGGGAAAATCAGCGGGCGGCACCACCTGAGCGTACCCCTCCGCAGCCTCCTATCGATTTCACCCACGCGTGAAATCCTCGCGAAACCCACGCGCCATCTCACCGCGAATTGCATTAACTCCGACCGCGCCATCTTCACGCCTCAGAGGGAAAACAACTCACACCCATATGAAGTCGATACTTCATACAGGGATTTCCTGAGCTGCGTTTTCTCAACCCGCTCCTGCCTGTGCCGATGCACTTCCCCGGAGGGAAAAATGCCAGCCACTTTTGTCAGTTCATCCTTACCACCCGCGCAGCCGTCCGCATCCTCACGCGCGACTCGCACGACTCTGCCCGCGACCGTTGCCGCGCCAGGGAGAAAACGACGCTGACCATGCACCGAGGCTTTCACTGGCGGGATCTCCACTGGCGCGCATTGATCCTGCCCTCCGCACTCCGTCGCTTCACGCGCTCCGCTTCCTCGCGCGACTCCGCCCTCGCCGTCGCGTCCACCGCCGACATCCGCGCCCGCCTCGCCGCCACCCTTCCGAAGTTCGAACGCCTCTGCGTCACCGGCGGCGAAAAACTCGAAACCCTCTGCAACGGCTCCACCCAGCTCGTCACCGACTGCTCCGCCCTCCTCGAAATCGCCGGCGGCCGCCTCGACGGCCAGAGCCTTGCCCGCGCCACCCTCGACCTTCTCTCCGGCCCCCTCGGCTACCTCGACTTCTGCCGCGACCGCCACGCCGACCTCCTCAGCCGCCTCGCCGCCTGCGAAGACCGCACCCGCTCCATGATCGAGGTCCGCGCCCGCATGCACACCACCCTCGCGCCCCTCACCTACATGACCGTGCTCTTCAAAATCGAGTCGGCCACCCTCCCCGAGGAATTCCGCGAAACCTTCCACAACGTCACCACCGAGATCGACCGCATGCGCCTCCTGGTCGACGAGACTTTCTCCAAAAACGCCGAACTCCTCGCCAACGCCCACGCCACCCTCGCCCGCGTCCGCCAGTCCCTCGAACAAGACTTCCGCTCCCGCTTCGCCCACATCGCCGAGCGCCGCGCACAAATCGACGACGCCATCCGCACGCTCGACGACCAGCTCGCCCAAAACACCACCCGCGACGCCGACCTCTGCCGCCAGAGCCAGTCCATCGCCACCGAGGTCTCGCAAATCGTCCAGGCCCTCCAATTTCAAGACATCGTCCAGCAAAAATCCGACCACGTCCTCTCCGCCCTCGACACCTGGAAAACCCAGCCGCCCACCCAGCCCCTCGCCCGCCTCCAGGCCCTCCAGCTCGAAGGCGTCGCCACCGACATCTCCACCGGCCAACAGACCGTATCCAACGGCCTGGCACACATCCGCGCCTCTATCCAGCGCTTCGACGAAAACACCCGCCAGCTCGACACCCTCGCCGACATGGCCTCGCCCGACGGCATGGTGAAACGCCTCCTCGACGCCATCGCCGAAGTCCACGCCATGACCCGCGGCCTCGCCGACACCACCGCGCAGACCCACGAGGCCATCCGCCCCGCCGGCGATCTCGCCAGCAGCCTCTCTTCCACGCTCGTCGAGCTCGCGACCAACATGCGCCTCATCGCGCTCAACGCCCAGATCCGCTCCGTCCAGATCGGCGAACTCACCGGCCTCGAAACCCTCGCCTCCCGCACCGCCTCCATCTCCTCCGAGATCGACACCGTCAGCGAAGAAAGCGCCCGCGCCCTCGAAGCCCTCCGCCAGGACCTCGACGCCATGTTCGCCACCTTCGACGAATTCCGCCGCCTCGCCGCCTCGCAAATCGCCGCCCTCGACACCGCCCGCCCCGCCGCCGAGTCCCGCCTCCACGTCCTCCGCGAACGCGCCGCCACCAGCCAGCTCGCCATCGCCGCCTCCATCGAGGCCCTCCAGTCCTGTGCCCGCGAATTCGATACAACCTTCGCCGCCCTCCCCGCTCTCCGCGACGAAATCGCCGCCGCCTCCAAATCTCTCCACACGCTCGCCGAAACGCTCCCCGCCGCCTCCGCCGCCGACCTCACCGCCCACACCGCGCGCTACACCATGGCCTCCGAGCACGCCACCGCCGCCGCCGTCTTCGGCGCCGCCACCGCGACCGCCGGCACCGCCGACCTTTCCGAAAACACGCCCGAACTTTTCGAAGCCGCCCCGCCCGCGACATCCGACACTCCCGAGCTCTTCTGCACCGAAGACTCCGCTCCCCCGCTCGATTCCGAGCCCGCCACCACCGAACCGAAATCCAAAACCTCCACACCCGCGCCGTCCCCCGCCCCCGACCTCGGCGCCAACGTCGAACTCTTCTGAGCCCACTCCTCCGACGGACCGGCACTTATCAAGTGCCGCTCACCCCGCTCCCTCTTTCCAGCTCACACGTTCTCACACGCACCGCTCCGCTTCCTCCACCGCTTCAACCACCGATCCTCGCCATGAAACGCACCGTACTCGCCATCGACGACGCCCTCACCATGCGAAAACTCGTCTCGTTCACCCTGCGCACCGCCGGCCTCGATGTCGTCGAAGCGCCGGACGGAGCCGACGCCATCGAGATCCTCAAGACGCGCACCTTCGACCTCATCATCACCGACGTGAACATGCCCAAGCTCAACGGCATCGAGTTCACCCGCCAGGCCCGCCAGCTGCCCAACGGCAAAACCGTCCCCATCCTCATGCTCACCACCGAGTCCGATGCGGAGAAAAAAGCCCTCGCCCGCGCCGCCGGCGCCTCCGGCTGGATCGTGAAACCTTTCCAGCAGGAGCAGCTCCTCGCCGTCGTCGGCAAAGTCCTCCCCGGCGCCATCGCCCCCGCCGCCTGATTCCGATGAACGCCGACCTCCAGCAACAATTCATCCGCGATCTCCTCACGGAAAGTTTCGAGGGCCTCGATCGCTACGATCAAGCCATCCTCCAGCTCGAACAACACACTGCCGGAGCCGACACCCTCAACGACATCTTCCGCGTCGTCCACACGCTCAAAGGCACCGCCGGTTGCCTCGGTTTTCAAACCATCACCAAGGTCGCCCACGCCGGCGAAAACCTCCTCGACGCCCTCCGCAACGAGCAACTCGTTTTCTCCCCCAACATCGCCGCCGTCCTCCTCCGCCTCTCCGACGCCCTCCGCTCTTTGCTCCAGGCCATCGAGACCACCGGCCGCGACGAAGCCGCCGTCGATCCCGACCTCATCACCGATCTCCAGTCCCTGCGCGACACCATCTCCGGCCCCGTCGAAAAAGTCCCCGCCGCGGCCGTATCCAGTAATCAACTCTCCGATTTCTCCGCTCCGGCTTCGCTCCCGACGCTCGAATCCGTATCGCCCGTCGATCTCCCGCTCTCCGCCGACGAATTCGCCGCCGCCTCTCTTCTCAATCAACCGACCGTAACTCCACCCGCCCCCGCCGCCGATCAAGGTTGGGGCCTGTTCGACGACGAGCCCGTCACCGCAATCACGACGCCCGCGACAAAGCCCGCCCCCGTCGCGCCCGCCACCTTTCCAGCCGGGTCCGTCCCCTCGATCACGACACCCTCCACGGCGGTCACAACGCCCTCTGTCCACACATCGTCAGCCTCGTCATCACCGAGCACGCACGCCACGACGCCACCCGCTTCCACCACCGTCCGCGTCGACGTCGCCCTCCTCGACAAATTGATGAACCTCGTCGGCGAGCTCGTCCTCTCCCGCAACCAGCTCGTCCAGCTTTCCCAGACCCGCAACGTCACCCCCCGCGCCCTCAACGACGTCGCCCAGCGCTTCAACCTCATCACCAGCGAGCTTCAGGAAGGCGTCATGAAAACCCGGATGCAGCCCATCGGCGGCGTCTGGGGCAAATTCCCCCGCATCGTCCGCGACGTCGCCCGCGAGCTCGGCAAAGACGTCCGCCTCGAAACCGTCGGCGCCGAGACCGAACTCGACCGCACCGTCATCGAGTCCATCCGCGACCCGCTCACCCACATCATCCGCAACTCCATCGACCACGGCATCGAGTCGCCCGAGCGCCGTCTCTCTTCCGGCAAATCCGCCGAGGGCCACATCCTCATGCGCGCCTGGCACGAGGGCGGCCAGGTCAACATCGAGATCATCGACGACGGCGCCGGTCTCAACCTCACGCGCATCCGCCAGAAAGCCGTGGAGAAAAAACTCATCTCCGCCACCGATGCCGCCGCCCTCTCCGACCGCGAGGCCACCAACCTCATCTTCCTCCCCGGTTTCTCCACCGCCGAAAAAATCACCAACGTCTCCGGCCGCGGCGTCGGCATGGACGTCGTCAGAACCAACATCGAGAAAATCGGCGGCTCCGTCGACGTCTCCACCACCTTCGGCCAGGGCACCGCGCTCAAAATCAAGATCCCGCTCACCCTCGCCATCGTCCCCGCGCTCATCGTCCGCGCCGGAGGCGAACGCTTCGCCATCCCCCAAGTCAGCCTCCTCGAACTCGTCCGCCTCGAAGGCACCGCCGCCGCCCAAGCCCTCGAAAAAGTCTACGACTCCCCCGTCTTCCGCCTCCGCGGCAACCTCCTCCCGCTCGTCTTCCTTCACCGCGAGTTGAAACTCAAAACGCCCGCCGAAGACACCGCCCTCAACATCGTCGTCCTCCAGGCCGACCAGCGTTCCTTCGGCCTCGTCGTCGACGCCGTCTGCGACACCGAGGAGATCGTCGTCAAACCCCTCGGCAAACACCTCAAGGGCCTGCCCATGTACGCCGGCGCCACCATCATGGGTGACGGCCGCGTCGCCCTCATCCTCGACGCCCTCGGCCTCGCCCAGCACGCCCGCGTCCTCAGCGAAAACCAGGAGCGCCCCCGCACGCTCTCCGCGACCGACACCACCGCCGCCAGCTCAGCCGCCCGCGCGCAACTTCTCCTCTTCTCCCTCCCCGGCCGTCCCCGCCTCGCCCTCCCGCTCGACCAGGCCGCCCGCCTCGAAGAATTCCCCGCCTCCGCCGTCGAATCCTCCGCCGGCCGCGAAGCCGTTCAATACCGCGGCCAGATCCTGCCGCTCCTTCGCCTCTCCCGCTTCCTCCCCGGCACGCCGGCCGCCTCCACCGGCGACGGCCCGCTTCGCGTCATCGTGTATCAAAAATCCGGGCACGCCGTGGGCATCGTCGTCGGCCAGATCCACGATATCATCGAGTACACCCTCGATCTCCAGCCCGGCTCCCCATCCTCCGGTCTCCTCGGCTCCACCGTCGTCCAGGGCCACATCACCGACCTCGTCGACGTCACCGCCGTCCTCCACGCCGCCGGCTTCACCACCGCCCGCGCCGCCTGATCCAAATGAAGACTCCTCACCAACTCTGCACCTTCCACGTCGCCGGCCTTTTCCTCGGCCTCGATGTCCTCGCCGTACAGGAAGTCCTCCGCGCCCGCGAGCTCGCCCTCATCCCACTCGCCCCGGCCAACGTCGAGGGCCTCCTCAATCTCCGCGGCCAGATCGTCACCGCCATCGACCTCCGCCGCCGCCTCGGCTTCGCGCCGCGCTCCGAAAACGAATCTCCCATGATCATGATCGTCCGCGACGAAGACGGCTGCGTCGCCCTCCTCGTCGACCGCGTCGGCGACGTCATCGAGGTCGAAGACCAAACCTTCGAGCCCGCCCCCGACACACTCCCACCCGCCATGCGCGCGCTCCTCCTCGGCATCCACAAACTCCCCAAGCAACTCCTCCACGTCCTCGACGCCCGCGAGACCACCGCCGCCTCCGCGCACGCCGCCTGATTTTCTGAATACAACTCACTCAAACTAACCAACCGAAACCCGTCTCAGCCCTCCTCGCCATGATCACGCCTAGCTCCTCCATCGGCTCCCGCCGCTCCGCCAAATCCGCCGCCCCGTCCCGCAACGGCCGCGTCCCCGCTAAGTCCTCCAAAAAATTCGCCCCCGCCATCGCCGCCTCCGAGCACAACGCCGTCCTCGCCCGCGTCGCCGAACTTGAGAGCCGCCTCGCCGCGCAAAACGACCTCCTCGCCGAGTACAAGGTCCGCACCGAGATGACCAATCTCACCTCCATCGTCTCCGAGGCTGACCTCAAGGGCGACATCCTCTCCTGCAACGACAAGTTCTGCGAGGTCTCCCAGTACGGTCGCGACGAACTCATCGGCCGCGGCCACAACACCACCCGCCACCCCGACATGCCCAAGGAGGTCTTCAAGGATCTCTGGGCCACCATCGGCCGCGGCAAAATCTTCCGCGGCGTCGTCAAGAACCGCAAAAAAGACGGCACCCCTTACTACGTCGACGCTGTCATCGCCCCCGTCCTCGGCGAGAACGGCAAACCCCGCAAATACCTCGGCATCCGCTACGACATCACCGACCTTGAGCTCGAGCGCCAGAACATGCGCGGTATCCTCGGCGCCATCGATTCCTCCTACGCCTTCATCGAGTTCACCACCGAGGGCAACATCCTCAACGCCAACAAAAATTTCCTCGATACCCTCGGCTACGGCCTCGACGAGATCAAAGGCCGCCACCACGCCATGTTCGTCGAGCCCGCCCACCGCGAGTCCGCCGACTACCGCAAATTCTGGTCCGACCTCCGCGACGGCCGCATCCACGCCGACACCTTCAAACGCATCACCAAGTCCGGCCGCGAAATCTGGATACAAGCCGTCTACGCCCCCGTGAAAGACGAGAAGGGCCGCGTCCAGAAGATCGTCAAAATCGCCACCGACATCACCGCCACCAAGGTCGATGCCATCAACAAATCCCGCCAGATCGACGAGATCAACCGCACCCAGGCCGTGATCGAGTTCCTCGCCGACGGCACCATCGTCTCCGCCAACGCCAACTTCCTCGCCGCCACCGGCTACACCCTCGACGAGATCAAGGGCCGCCACCACAGCACTTTCGTCGATCCCACCCAGCGCGACACCTCCGATTACCGCCAGTTCTGGCTCGATCTCAACGCCGGCCGCTTCCAGACCGCCGAGTACAAACGCTTCGGCAAGGGCGGCCGTGAAATCTGGATACAGGCCACCTACAACCCGATGTACGACGCCTCCGGCAAGGTCGCCCGCGTCGTGAAGTACGCCATCGACATCACCGCCCGTAAACAAGCAGAGGCCAGCCTCAAGAACACCCTCGCCGCCCTCACCCAGAGCGCCCAGACCCTCGCCTCCGCCTCCGAGGAGCTCTCCTCCACCGCGCAGACCATGAGCAGCAACTCCGAGGAAACCGCCGCCCAGTCCGGCGGCGCCGCCTCCGCCGCCGAACAGGTCAGCAAAAACGTCACCACCGTAGCCACCAGCGCCGAGGAGATGAGCGCCTCCGTCAAAGAGATCGCGAAAAACGCCGCCGAGGCCGCCCGCGTCGGCTCCGCTGCCGTGAAGGTCGCCAACGACACCAATCACACCGTCGAGAAACTCGGCGAGAGCAGCACCGAGATCGGCAAGGTCATCAAGGTTATCACCTCCATCGCCCAGCAGACCAATCTCCTCGCGCTCAACGCCACCATCGAAGCCGCCCGCGCCGGTGAAGCCGGCAAGGGTTTCGCCGTCGTCGCCAACGAGGTCAAAGAACTCGCCAAGCAGACCGCCGCCGCCACCGAAGACATCTCCGCCAAGATCGAAGCCATCCAGGGCGACACCCGCGGCGCCGTCTCCGCCATCGGCGAAATCTCCAAGGTCATCGCCCGCATCAACGATATCCAAAACACCATCGCCAGCGCCGTCGAAGAGCAGTCCGTCACCACCAACGAAATCGCCCGCAACGCCGGCGAAGCCGCCAAGGGCGCCACCGAGATCACCCGCAACATCGCCCACGTCTCTCAAGCCGCGCAGAGCACGTCCGCCGGCGCGAACCAGACCCTCGCCGCTTCCTCCGAACTCGCGAAAATGGCCGCCGACCTCAAGCGCATCGTCGACTCCGCCATCACCCGCTGATCCGCGTAGCCGCGCCCGCGAAGGGCGCGGTCCGAGGTAGGGACGATGCTCCGCATCGTCCGTCCGGCTCCCCCTTTCACTCTTCACCCTTCACTCTTCCATGACGAAACTCCGAGTCCTCATCGTGGACGACGCCGTCGTCATGCGCCGCCTCCTCACCGAGGCGCTCAAGCGCGACCCGCGTATCGAAGTCGTGGGCACCGCCGCCAACGGCCGCATCGCCCTCCAGAAGATCCCGCAGGTCAATCCCGACCTCGTCACCCTCGACATGGAGATGCCTGACCTCGACGGCCTCTCCACCCTCCGCGAGCTCCGCCGCACGTATCCGAAACTTCCCGTCATCATGTTCTCCGCGCTCACCCAGCGCGGGGCCGTCTCCACGCTCGACGCGCTCGCCGCCGGTGCCGACGACTACGTCACCAAACCCGTCGAGTCCGCGGACCTCACCGCCTGCATCGCCCAGCTCGAAGCCGAGCTCCTTCCCAAAATCCACGCCCACTGCCGCGCCCTCACCACACGCGTGCAACCCGCCGCGCCCACCGCTACCGCGCGCACCCTCCCGCCCTTCGCCGGCCGCCTCCGCGCCTTCGACCTCCTCTGCATCGGCACCTCCACCGGCGGCCCCAACGCCCTCGCCGAGCTCTTCCAAAAAATCACCGCCCCCATCCCCGTTCCCGTCGCCATCGTGCAGCACATGCCGCCGATGTTCACGAAGCTCCTCGCCGACCGCCTCAACAACATCGCCGGCCCCCTCCGCTGCCACGAAGCCGCCGACGCCGAGCCCATGCTCCCCGGTCACGCCTACCTCGCCCCCGGCGGCCGCCACCTCGCCATCAAGCGCCAGCTCGACGGCTCCTTCGTCACTCAACTCACCGACACCCCGCCCGAAAACTCCTGCCGCCCCGCCGTCGACGTCCTCTTCCGCTCCGCGTCCGAAACCAATGCCCACATCCTCGCCGTCGTCATGACCGGCATGGGCAGCGACGGCCTTCACGGCGCCCGCCTCATCGCCGCCCGCGGCGGCCGCATCCTCGTTCAGGACGAAGCCTCCTCCGTCGTCTGGGGCATGCCCGGTGCCATCGCCCAGGCCGGCATCGCCAACGCCGTCAAACCCATCCCCGAGCTCGCCTTCGAGATCGTCCGCCGCCTCGGCTCGCCCCACCTCGCGCCCGCATGATCTCCTCGCCGCCCATCGCCGTCCCGCTCGCCGCGGAAAACTTTCTCTACGTCCGCGAACTCCTCGCGCGCGAAGCCGCCATCGTCATCGAACCCGGCAAGGAATACCTCGTCGAAACCCGCCTCGGCTCCCTCGCCTCCCGCCGCAATTTCCCCTCCGCCAACGCCCTCGTCGCCCAACTCCGCGCCACCGCCCCCGCGCTCACCTCGCTCCACCGCGACGCCATCGACGCCCTCACCACCAACGAAACCCTCTTCTTCCGCGACACCTCGCCCTTCGACGCCCTCCGCGATCACCTCATCCCTCAGTTCCGCCGCAAACACCCCGGCCAGCCCTTCACCCTCTGGTCCGCCGCCAGCTCCACCGGCCAGGAAGCCTACAGCGTCGCCATGCTCCTCGCCGAACATTTCCCCGGCCAGCCCGCCACGCTCCTCGGCACCGATCTCTGCACCACCGTCGTCGCCCGCGCCCGCGCCGGATTTTATCAACAACCCGAAATCGCCCGCGGCCTCTCCCCCGAACTCCTCGCCAAATATTTCCGCCCCGCCAAAGACGGCTGGCAGCTCTGCGACGACATCCGTCACCGCGTCGAATTCCGCGAACTCAACCTCTCCAAACCCTGGCCCGCGCTCCCCCGCTTCCACGTCGTCATGCTTCGCAACGTCATGATCTATTTCGATCTCGAGACCCGCCGCCGCATCCTCAACCAGGTGAAACAAGTCCTCGAACCCGGCGGCTACCTCTGCCTCGGCGGCGCCGAAACCACCATCAACCTCGACGCCACCTTCGAACCCGTCGCCTTCGGCCGCGCCACCTTCTACCGCCTGACCTGATTCGTCTGCCTGTAGGCCGGACCTCTGGTCCGCGCCTCCGAAACGCCCGCCCTCCGCGATCCCCGTAGCCGCGAGCGCGCAGCTCGCGGACTCCCACCCCGCAGCCGTAGCCGCGCTTTCCGAAGCGTGGCCCCCGCGTCGCCCACCCCCGCCGCATTTATCCGCACCCGCCTTCGCCCCCCCGCTTCCCCCCAATCCTGTTCATCTCTTAATCCTGTCCGCATATCCACTCCTACGCGACCTCCGTGCCACCTCCCGTGCCCTCGGTGTCACCCTCCGAAATCCCAGCCTTCCTGAGTTCCCTATCAACTCCTCCCCATATCCCTCTTCCTCTGCCTAAAAAAATCATTCGATAAACCTCAACCGCCCGCTTCACTGAGCGTTTTCACATGTTCGAATCGCTCACCGAAAAACTCGGCAACGCTCTCCGCAACCTCCGTGGCGTCGGCAAACTCACGGAAGAAAACATGGCGGAAGCCCTCAAGGAAGTCCGCACCGCCCTCCTCGGCGCCGACGTCCACTTCAAGGTCGTCCGCGAATTCGTCGACCGCGTGCAGCAACAGTGCGTCGGCCAGGACGTCCTCAAAGGCGTTTCCCCCGGCCAGCAGATCGTCAAAATCATCCACGACGAACTCGTCCGCCTCCTCGGCGAAGGCACCACCAATCTCTCCGCTGCCCGCCCCCTCAAAATCCTGATGGTCGGCCTCCACGGCTCCGGCAAAACCACCTCGACCGCCAAGCTCGGCAAGCTCCTCAAAAAACGCGGCTACCGGCCCTTCGTCGCCGCGTGCGACATCTACCGCCCCGCCGCCATCGACCAGCTCGAGATCCTCGCGAAGCAGGAAGAACTCGGCTTCTACGCCGACCGCGCTTCCAAAGACGTCCCCGCCATCGGCACCGCCGCGCTCGCCGCCGCACAAGCCGCCACCGCCGACGCCATCCTCTTCGACACCGCCGGCCGCCTCCAGATCGACCACGACCTCATCGAGGAAGTGAAAAAACTCCGCGCCCGCATCCAGCCCGACGAAGTCTTCCTCGTCGCCGACGGCGCCCTCGGCCAGGAAGCCGTCAACGTCGCCAAGGCCTTCAACGACGCCCTCCAGCTCACCGGCCTCATCCTCACCAAGCTCGACGGCGACGCCCGCGGTGGCGCCGCGCTCTCCATCAAATCCATCACCGGCGTCCCCATCAAATTCGTCGGCACCGGCGAAAAGACCGCCGACTTCGACACGTTTTACCCCGACCGCCTCGCCTCCCGCATCCTCGGCATGGGCGATGTCGTTTCCCTCGTCGAAAAAGCGCAGGAAAACATCGACCAGAAAGAAGCCGAAAAAATGGCGGAGAAACTCCGCAAGGCCGACTTCAACCTCGAAGACTTCCTCGCCCAGATGCAGCAGATCAAAAAACTCGGCTCCATGCAGAGTATCATCGGCATGATGCCCGGCATGAGCGGCATGCAGCTCCCTGAAGGCGCGGACAAACAAATGGCCCGCACCGAAGCCATCATCAAATCGATGACCATCCAGGAACGCCGCAAACCCGAGATCCTCAACGGCAGCCGCCGCAAGCGCATCGCCGACGGCTCGGGTGTGAAGATCGTCGAAGTGAATCAGCTCATGAAGCAGTTCACGCAAATGCAGCAGATGATGAAGATGTTCAAAGGCGGCGGCGCGAAAAAGATGATGCGCCAGATGGAAGCCATGAAAGGCAAAGGCGGCTTCCCCATGTAGCCGCGAGCGCGCAGCTCGCGGTGTCCCTCCACGCAGGCCGGCACGCTAGGTAGGGCCGGCACGCCGTGCCCGGCCTCCGATCCTTCCGAGGTAGGGCCGCCACGCCGTGGCCGGCCTCCGCCCGGTCACATCGCATCCAGCGATTTCCGCCTCCAAAATTCCCCGTAGACCTGAGCTCGCTTCGCTCAGCGCCTCCACGATCTCCCCGTCCTCCTCGTAACAGCAAGAACCGCACCTCTGCTCCGCGCCTCCGAAACTCCCTCCCCAAAACGCCCCTCCGCACCACTTCTCCCTCCGATCTCCGCTCTCCGTTCCCTCCGTTCCCTTCCGTAAAAACTCCCCCATCACCCAACACCGCTCAACACCGCCCCGCCCCACCGCACCGCAAATCACCTCACACCACTCCCCCGCATCGCCCGCTGCAGCCGCCGCTTCTTCACCACATATCCCGCACGCCTGTCTTCCTCCTTCAACACCTCATCGTCCCTCCGCGCCTCCACATCTCCACGCGCCCCCTCGCGCGACGTCACTCCACTCATCTCGCTTTCCCCCCCCCACATCTCATCCCCATTCCCCTCCGCCAACCAATCCACCTCGTCCCCAAACCCCGTCGCCTCCTCCCTCACCCCAAAACCATCCAGCGGACTCCGCACCC
>CBINDC010000031.1:0-24613 GCA_966249325.1 uncultured Nibricoccus sp.
ATGACCAATGACCAATGACCAATGACCAATGACCAATGACCAATGACCAATGACCGTCGGCGCTTATAGCAGGGAAGCGGGCGATGGTGAACAACGCGCACGGTGCGCGTTCCATCTCTGAAGCGCGGCTACGGAAATCAGAGTCGCACGTCGGTGAGGGCGGTGATTTCGCGGAGGGTGGCGGTGGACTCGGTGGCTTTGTTGAGGGGGTCGGCGGCGGGGAGTTTGCCGAAGGTGAGGCCGGTGAGTTTGGCGACGCGGGTGATCGGGACCTGGAAGGTTTTGTAGCGGCCGTAGGAGAAGTCGGCTTCGACGAGGCCTTTGATGAGGCTGGCCTGGCTAAGGAGGTAGGCGGTGGCGTGGAGTTTTTTCTTTTTCACCATGACGGCGATTTTCCAGAACTGGCGGGGGAGTTGGATGCCTCGGTAGAGTTCGTCGCTGGCGGCGAAGACGGGGCCGGTGAAGACGGTGACGCGGAGGTTTTCGCGGTCGGCGTTTTGGAGGAGGTAATCTTCGAGGCCGGCCCAGGTGTCGTTGTTCTGGTTAAAATCTTCGTGCTGCGGAGCGCAGTTGGTGAAGTGGAAGGTGTCGTCGTTGGCGGTTTTGGCGGTGGCGAGGTCGGGGCCCCAAGCGGGGTCGAGGCGGCGGACGAGGTGGCCGCGGTCGAGGGGGTTGCCGGAGTAAAGGGTTTCGCCGATCTGGGCGGATTTGGGGATGCGGGGGTCGAGTATCCAGCGGTCGGATGCGCGTTTGATGCTGCGCCAGACGGTGCCGTCGATGTTGACGGCGGTGAAGCAGGCGAGGCGGCGGATGGCGTTCATGACGACGCTGTAGTGGTGGTATTTCAGCTCCAGCGGGTCGGCGCCGGTGGGGACGGTGATGAGGCGGGCGGCGTCGGCTTTTTGTTTTTTGGTGAGTGTGGGAAAGGGCGTTTTCAGTGCGGCGGTTTTGCCGAGGAAGGCGGGGTCGAAGCCGCGGCGTGTGGAGTAGTCGGGGTTGATGCTGATGGCTTCGCTGGCGGCGGGCGTGGGCGGCGGAGCGGTGAAAGCGGATGTGGTACCTGGGGCGAGTTGGACTGAAAGCGGCGTAACCGTGGCTTGGTTGAGGCTGAGAGTGAGATGGAGGGGGATGGTGATGCTGGGGCCGGAGACGGAGTAGTTGGTAGTTGGTAATTGGTAATTGGGGACGGAGGCGGATGGCGGGACGGAGAGCGGGGTGGCGGCGGAGGGAGTTTCGCCGATGGTGATGGTTTCGAAGCCGGCGGGGATGGGCGGCTGGGTGTTGTCGAAGATCGGGGCGAGGCGGGGGTGTTTGCGGTGTTTCTTGGAGAGGGTGTCGACGATGCGGGAGATGCGGATGCCTTCGTTGGCGATCCATTGGACGCGCGACTCGTCCATCGATTCGTCCCAGATGCCGCCGTCGGTGGTGAGCCAGTAGCCTTCGGCATTTTTCTTGGGGACGCCGAGGTGGTGGAGGGCGACGACCTGCCAGGAGGTGTTGAAGGCGGGGGAGCCGGAGGAGCCGCCCTCGGTGTCGGTCGCGTACCAGATCGTGTCGGTGTCGAGGCGCAGTACTTGGTTTTCCCGTACGCAGATTTGTTTTCGCTGGCCGCCGGGGTGCTGGATGATGGTGAGGTATTCTGTGAGGAGGATTTTGCCGGTGGTGCGGTTGAGTTTGAGCCAGGAGAAGTCTTTGACGGGGCGTTTCTTTTCGCGGGCGGTGGGGGCTACGGCGCAGACGGCGAAGTCGAGGGCCTCGTGGTTGAAGAAGAAGTCCTGCGGGCGGAGCTGGTAGGTGAAGCTCTGGCGGTCCTTGCCGGCGGCATCGAGTTCGTAGTCGAACTCGACGAGGCTGGCGGCGGCGACCTCGGGGCTGGTGAGGACGTGGTGGTTCGTCATGAGGATGCCGGGGGCGACGAGGAAGCCGGTGCCGAAGCCGAGGGGTTCGCCGGAGGAATCGAGGACGTGGATACGGCCGATGGATTTTGCGGCGCGCAGGCCTTTTTCGAGGTAGTTGATGCCGGTGAGGTCGTTGCCCTTGATGATGCGCTCGAACATGCCCTGGGCCTCGGCGGGTGTGGCGGTGACCTCGCGAGCCATCAGGAGGCGTTGGGTGAGGCGCTGGGGTGACTCGGCGTCTTCTGGAGTCTGGGTGCGGCGGAGTTCGCGGAGGCGGGCGAGGTCTTTGTACGCGGTGGTGGCTGCTTTGCGGATGAGGCGGAGGGGGAGTTTCATGGGAGGTGAAGCGGAGGGCGGAGAGAAACGGAAAAGGGGAGAGGGCAGAGGATAGAAGGTGGAGGATGGTGGGTGGGCGATGCGGGCGGCACTTGCTAAGTGCCGGTCCGGCGGCGGCGGAATGGACGACGCGGAGGTCGTCCCTCCATGGAATCTGAAAAGCGCGGGGGGCGGTTACAGGAGGAAGGCGCGTTAAAAGGCGGACGGGGCGGGGGAAATCGCAGTGACGGCCGGGGGCGGGCGCGGCAGGGTCGCGGGATGAGTACCGTTCGTCTCGGCATCGTCGGTCTAGGTATGGGCGCGTTTCACGCGAACCTGATTCTCTCGGGTAAAGCGCCGGGGCTCGCGCTCGCGGCAGTGGCTGATCCGAATGCGGAGAAGCGGGCGAAGTTTCCGGGCGTGGCGGGGTTCGCGTCGGCGGGGGAGATGTTTGCGTCGGGCTTGATCGACGCGGTGTTGATCGCGACACCGCATTATTCGCACACGACGCTGGGGATCGAGGCGTTGCGGGCGGGATTGCACGTGCTGGTGGAGAAGCCGATCTCGGTGCACAAGGCGGATGCGGAGCGGCTCATCGCGGCGCACGTGCAGGCGGAGGCGGGGGGTGCGCGGAGGGTTTTTGGAGCGATGTTTAATCAGCGGACCGATCCGTATTATTCGAAGATACGGGAGTGGAATACGGGCGGGGCGCTGGGGGAGTTGCGGCGGGTGCAGTGGACGATCACGAACTGGTTTCGGACGGAGGCGTATTATGCGTCGGGGCACTGGCGGGCGACGTGGAAGGGCGAGGGCGGCGGGGTGTTGCTCAATCAGTGTCCGCACAATCTGGATCTTGTTCAGTGGCTGTTTGGGCAGCCGGTGCGGGTGCGGGCGCACTGCGGGTTTGGGCGTTACCACGCGATCGAGGTGGAGGACGATGTGACAGCTTATGTGGAGTTCGCGAATGGGGCGACGGGGGTCTTTGTGACATCGACGGGGGAGGCACCGGGGACGAACCGGCTGGAGATCGCGGGGGAGAACGGGCGGGTGGTTTTCGAGAATGACCGGCTCGTTTTCACGCGGAATACGACGGGGATGACGGCGTTCAGCCGGGCGGCTACGGAGGGTTTCGCGCGGCCGGAGACGACGGAGGACGTGTTTACGGCGGCGGATCGCGGGGCGCAGCACGCGGGGATTTTGGGGAATTTCGCGGAGGCGATTTTGCGCGGAGAAGCGTTGATCGCGCCGGCGGCGGAGGGGCTCAGGTCGGTCGAGCTGGCGAACGCGATGCTGCTATCGGCGTGGGCGGATGAAACGGTTTCATTGCCGCTGGATGCTGCGCGTTACGAAAAGGCGCTGGCGGAAAAGATCGCGGCATCGACGGTGATGAAGACGAAGCAGGCGGGGCAGGCGGGGAACGACTTTGCGAAGTCGTTTAAGTGACGAAAAGAGCGATGAGGGCGCCGCGCCTCCATGCGCAAACGGCGGCAGGGCGGCGGTACTCTCTATTTAAGGAAGAGCGCCGGTGCCGACGGAGTCGGGTTTTTGGGCGGCGTTGGTGAATTCGTAGCGTTGTTTGAACTCCTCGGTGGCCTGGCGGCGGGCTTCGCGGGCGTCGGTGACGCCGGACTGCGTCAGCTCGTTCATGCGTTTTGCGATCCAGCGGGCTTTGAAGGCTTCCTCGACCTCGGTGGCCATGGCGGGATTGGGCTTCGGTTTGCTGGAACAGGCGGATAGTGCGAGAATGGCGGAGAGACAGAGGAAGCTGAAGCGGTTCATGGGGATTTTTGACCTAAAACTTACTGTTGTGTGCCTGTCAAAGAGACGAATGGGAGTTAGACAAAAAAAGCGGCCAAGGTCCGAAAGCCGCGCCTCTTATCATTCATATCCATCATTCATTCGGAGCAACCCCCGCTAGATAAAGTCATGAGTAACGAACCCCAGTCGCCGCCCTTGCGACTCAAGCCTCGATTGAGTCCCGGGCAGTCTGTCACCACCAGTGAAGGAGCGTCGCAGAACGCGGCATCTCCGACAGCCCCGGCATCTCCGGCCGCGCCCGCCGCCAACGCGGGTGTCGCGCCGTTGCCAGCACCGGCCGCTCCCGCGCCCCTGCCGACAATCGTCCCGCGCCCGCTCCCGCCGGAGCCGGTGCCGGTCCCCGTTTCTGCTGTGCCTGCCGCTGCGCCTGCGGCCGATGATCCGGGTAAATTCAAACTCAAGCCGCGAGGTGCGGTCGCTTCGCCTGTGGCCACGCAATCCGCGAGCGCGGCATCGCCGACGGCTTTGGATGCACACTCTCCTGCGCCGGCTGGCGGCGGCGTGATCCCCGCGGGCACGCTTCGTCTTTCCGGAGCGGTTCCTGCCGCAGCGACGCCGGCGTCCACCCAGCCAATTGCACCGGGTGCAACGCCGATCGCGAAACCGACTTTGCCGGAGGCGGCTCTGGCTTCGCCGGCTTTCGCCAAGCCGGCCGCACCCACTGCGGGACGTCCCAACATGCCGATCGCGCCGATGCCGGCATCCGGTCCGGTGGCCATTCCCACGGGTGGCACGGGGCCTCGTCCGCAGGGGAAATTGGTGGCGCAGAATCAGGAGCAAGAAGCGGCTCGTGGAAAATTCGCCGCAAAGCTGCTGGTTGCGCTGCTGTTTGTGGCCGTCGCCATGGGCGGTTTTTTTGCGTATAATCTGTGGTTCGCGGACAATGCCGCCAGCGCTCCTGTTGTGGCGAAGCCGTCCGCAGCGCCAGAAACGGCTGCGACTCCGGCGGCAACGGCCGAAACGGCACCGTCAGCCGCCCAGGTGCCGCCTGCCCGCGGTCCTTTGGCTACGGATACGCCGCAATCGGCCGCCGGTCAGATCATCGCGAAGGCGCAAAATGCGGTTGCGGCCCACGACGCCGCTTTCACCCAGCCGACGAACGAAGTGCTTGCAACGGCTTCGCAGCCCGCGGGGACATCGGCGGAAGGTTCTTCTGCGACGGTTGCCGCGCCGGTCGACGTGCAGCCCGCCGCTGTTCCTGAGCCGGTCGCTCCGCCGCCAAGGCCCGAGCCGGGAGCGAATTTCAAGGCCTTCGTGGTCAACCTGAAGATCAATGGCGTGTTTCAGGGCGAGAACGCCCGCGCGATGCTCAACGGGAAGATGTACCGCCTCGGCGAGGTGGTGGATTCGAAGCTGGGCATCGTGTTTCTGCGGCTGGAGCCTGAGGACAAGCGGATCGTCTTTGAGGATTCGCGCGGAGCGATCATGTCGCGGCGGTATTGAGCCTGGCACGACGCGCGAGCGTCGGAAGGGTTTACGCGAAAGCGGTCCGGAAGCGGGCCGCTTTTTTTATTGGGGCGGCGGGATGAGGCGTGAGTGTGCGAAGGCGGGTGAGGGGAATCGCGGCGCGTGAAGACGGTGCGACGCGAGTAATCACCAGGTGTCGACGGGGCCTTTGGGGACGGGGATGGAATCGCGGGCGAAGGTCTCGGGGTCGTCGGCGTCGCGCATGAAGGAGGCGACCATCGGGTCGGGCTGGAACTTGGGGAGGAGTTCGCCGCGGTCGTCGCAGAACTGTTTTCGCCACGACAGGAATTCGGCGATGGCGGCTTCGAAGTCGGCGCGGGATTTGATTTCGAGAATGGCGCGCTTGAACGGTTTGGCGGGGCCGAAACGTTTGGCGTACCACGGGGCGACGCGGCGGAAGAAGCGGGAGCCGGGCTCTTCGCCGTAGAAATCGACATAGAGATCGAAGTGGCGGCGGAGCACGCGGAGGCGTTCGGCGAAGGAGGGTTCGGGGAGGAGTTCGCCGGTGCGGAGGAGGTGATCGGTGCGGCGGAAAATCCAGGGATCGTAGAATGCGCCGCGGCCGATGCTGACGCCGGCGCAGCCGGTCTCGGCGAACATGTGCTTCGCGGCTTCGGGGGTGGTGACGTCGCCGTTGCCGATAACGGGAATTTTTTTCACGGCTTCGACGACGGAGCGGATGCCGGCGAGATTGACGCGGCCGGAGAAGCCCTGAGCGCGGGTGCGGCCGTGTACGAAGATGGCCGATACGCCGACATCTTCGAGGACGCGGGCGAGATCGGGGGCGGTGAGGTTGTCGTCGTCCCAGCCGAGGCGCATTTTTGCCGTGATGGGGATTTTCACGGCGTCGATCATGCCGCGGACGAGGGCGGCGGTTTTAGCGAGCTCGGTCATCATGGCGGAGCCGCCGCCGATTTTGACGACCTTCTTCACGGGGCAGCCCATGTTGATGTCGACGGAGGCGGCGCCGAGTTCCTGGCAGATGATGGCGGCATCGCGCATTTCCTCGGGGACGGCGCCGAAGAGCTGGATGGCGAGCGGGCGGTCGGCGGCGCAGGACTCGACGAGTTTGAGGGCGGTGCGGTTGCGCTCGATGAGGGAGCGGGCGTTGACGAGATCGGTGGTGGCCCAGCCGAGTCCGCCGAGTTCGCGCACGGTGAGGCGCATGGGCAGGTTGGTGTACCCGGCGAGCGGAGACAGGAAGAGCGGCGAGGAAAGTTCGATCGGGCCGATGCGCATGAGGACGGGACTGAACGCGGGAAAGTGAGGCGCGACGGTACGTCCTGTGCGGTTGCGGTGACAAGCCGGGCTTCGTTGGGCGGCATTAAGGTGTGTTGGAGAGCCAGGCTTGGTCGAGGAGGTGGAGTTTGCGGGCGGTGGGGAGGATGCGGAGATGGAGTTGTTGGGTGGCGCCTGCGGTGAGTGTGAGCGGGAGTTCATTTTGCTCGGGGCGGTGGTGGGCGGGGAGTTGCCGGTCGTCGATCGTGAGGGTCCAGTCGCCGGGAGGGAGGCGGTCGAAGCAGAAGCGGCCGTGGTCGTCGGTGGTGGTGCGGCGGATGGGTTCGCCGGGGCGGCGGAGTTCGACGGCGATTTTGCGGAGTGGTGCTGCGGGGCGGTGGTCGGGCGCGGTGACGTTGGAGGATGATGCGGGAACGAGGGCAGGTTGGATGGTGGATTCGTAGAGGACGAGGTCGCCGTCGAGGCGGGCGGCGGGGGTGGCGGCGATGAGGCGTTCGGTGCGTTTGCCGCGTTCGAGTTCGACGATGATCGGGGCGCTGTGGGCGAGGACGACGTTCATGCCGAGGGAAAGCGGGTCGATGGTGAGTTCGTGGCGGCCGGGGCGGACGGAGGGAAAGACGAACTGGCCGTGGCGGTCGGTCGCGGCCTGGAGTTTGCCGAGACGCAGGATCACGCCGGGCAGCGGGCGGGTGGTGTCGGCTGAGCGCAGGACGATTTTTCCCGAGAGGCTGGCGGATTCGCGGCGGACGAGGGAGGGCGCGGGGAGCGGGACGCGGTAGCTGAGGGAGAGGGTGCGGTCTTGTTGAGAGTTGTTGTAGGCAGTGGTGCGGAGGTTGAAATCGAGCGAGGAGCCGCCGGGGAATTCGTAGGCGAGGCTGGCTTCGGCGGAGGACTGGGTCTGGCGGGTGAGTCCGCGATATTCGGTGCTCGAATACGCGGCATAGGCGCGGAGTGTTTCGGAGAGGGCCCACTGACCGGTGGCGCTGGCGGTGGTCTCGCGCTGATGGGAGCTGTAGCGGCTGTCGCCGGTGCCGACGTAGAGCGTGTAGGTGCCGCCGAAGCGGGGACGGAAGACGCTGAAGAGCGAGGCGTAGGTGTAGCGGTCGGTCTGTGGATCGCGGGAGCGGATGTGGCGGGCGCCTTCCTCGATGGTGGCGCGAAAGGTCGCGAGGCGGGTGTTTAGGTTGGCGGCGAACGCGAGGGAGTTTTGGGAGAAGCCGGGGATGCTGGAGTTCAGGCGGTCGCGGGTGTCGCTGAAGGCGTAGTCGGCGGAGAGGGAGAGACGGTCGGAGATTTTTCGGTCGAGGCCGGTGGTGGCGGTGTCGATTTGTTGTGCTGAGTTTTTTGCGGCGGAGCGGTCGAGGTTGTAGCGCGAGGAGAGGAAGGAGCCGTGGGCCTGCCAGCGTGGGTTTATTTTCAGCCAAGCGTTTCCCGAGGAGGAGCGGAGGTCGTGGTAGTAGCCGAAGAAATCGGGAGAGGCGCGGAGGTGTTCGAGATCGTAGATGAAATCGTCGCCGCGGTTTCCTCGGAGGCGGAGGCGCCAGGCGTCGCCGGTGGCGGCGTGGCGGTTATCGCTGAGGGCGGCCTCGGCTTCGAGCGAGGTGGTTCTGGCGGGTTTCAGGAAGAGCTGGAGGCTGGGGAGGACGGAGCGGGTTTCTTGAGCGGAGGGCGTGGCGGCGGTATCGCGGATGAGGAGGTTGGCGCGAATGCGTGCGGAGGGAGTGGCGTCGAGTTGGGCGAAGGTGCCGAGCTGTTGTGTGTCGAGCGTCTGCCACGGAGTGTCGGCGTAGTAGAGACCGGCGGCGGCGGGAGCGGCGCGGTAGGTGATGCCGGCGCCGCGGCCGGAGAGGGCGCGTTGCGTGAGAGGCGAGAGGGAGAAGTGGTTGTCGCCGAGGAGGAGATCGAGGGCGGGGCTGCGGTAGCTGAAGCTGTAGCGGCCGCGCGGGAGGACGCGCGAAGGGCCGCCGAGAGGATCGGCGCGTAGCAGGAAGTCGATACGGCGGGTGCGCTCGGGATCGATGAAGCCGTTTCCGGTGAGCTCGGACTGGAGGCCGGAGGCTTCGCGGTGGCGGGATTTTCGCTGGAGAGCGGTGGTGCGGAGCGAGAGGCGGAAGTCGCCGTCGGCCTGGGCGGCGGTGGTGAAGCGCGGGAAGAGGCGTGTCTGGGTTGCGACGACCTGGCGGGAGTTTTCGGCGACGCCGGTGAGCTGCGCGTCGAGAAGGAGGTTGTGCGTTTGTTCGCCGCGAAGTTGGGCGGGCGTGGAGACGGAGGCGGTGACGAGGATGCTTTCGCCGGGTTGGAGTGTGGGTGCGGAGGGCGTGAGCGTGACGGGGAGATCGAGAGAGCTGCGGGCTTTGAGGAGGAGGGCGGCGGTGTGGTTGCCGCGATTGGTGAGCCGCCAGACGGCGGTGAGGCGGTCGCCGGCGACGAGTTGCTCGGGAGCGTTTTCGTTTTCGATTCGCAGGGTGGTGACGGCGGGGACGGTGACGGTCAGTTCGGCGCGGGCGTGCTCGATGCCGGGATCGGTTTCGGGGCCGACGGAGTAGATCAGCGTGTAGTCACCGGCGGCGGCGGTGCGGGGGATGGAGACGGCGACGATGCGGATTTGCTCGGGGCCGTTGAGCGAGAAGGCGAGGCCGGCGGGCGAGAGATCGGTCCAGCCTGGAGGGAGTTGCAGGCGCTCACGCAGCGGCGGGCCGGGAGCGGTGACGGAGGAGTCGCGGATGGCGAGAGTGGCAGAGAAAAAGCCGCCGGGGGCGACGACGGCGGACTGGCCGCTGCGGACGGCGATGGACGTCCCGGCTCGCAAGCGGAGAGCGGGCAGGCCGGCGAGAAGCGCTGCGAGCGCGAGAAGGCTGCGGCTGTGGAAGGTCACTCAATCGTCGAGGCGGAACCGGTATTGGGCTCCGTAAAGTTCGTCGTCGGTATCGAGTACGATGAGGGCGAGGTAGTCGCCGACGGGCAGTGCGGGGAGATCGAATTTTTGCGGAGCGGAGGCGCCGGGGTAGATGCGGGTGGCGGGGGCGGGGAGGACGCCGAGGGAGCGGCCGGAGCCGTCGAAGAGGCGGAGCTCCATTTTGGGGCGGAGCCAGCGTTCGCCGGTGTTGGCGAGGTCGAAGCAGATGGAGCGGCGGTCTTTTTCGACGGCGATGCGCTGGTGGGCGATCGCGGGTTTCGCGGAGGCGGTGCCGCCGATGTGGGTGATGACTTGTATCCCGTAACGTATGACGGAGCGGACGGAGACGGCGTTGGGCGTTTCCGGGGCGGAGTCGTCGGTAAGGCCCTCGACCATGATCATGCTCCAGTAGGTGCCGTTGCGGGTGGGATCGGCAGGTATGGAGATCTTGAACGGGACGATGCGGGTTTCGCCGGGGGCGAGTTCGGGCTGGCGTTCGCCGAGCTCGATCCACGGGGCGTTGGAGCGCGGGAGCTGGCCGGGGGCGGCGTAGGTGTGGGCGCCGGCATCGAGGGAATAGTCGGCGAGGTAAATGCGGGCGCGGCCGGGGGTGGCGGAGGTGTTGCGCAGGACGAGCTGGCCCTCGGCGGAGGAACTGGGGGCGAGTTGGAATTCGCGGGTGAGTTCACCGCTCACAATGATGGTGGCGGCGGGCGATGACGCGGGTGCGGGTTGCGCGGAGAAGGCGGGCAACGAGGCGAACGCGGCGAGGAAGAAGGCGCGGAGTGTTTTCATTCCAGATCGGTCACGGTGAAAAGGATACCGGTGGTGTAGGTGCGCGGAGCGTTTTTGACCGACATGCCGTCGAGCAGGTAGCGGAGGCCGTAGGTCTGCTCGATGAGCGGCTGGGGGCTGTCGATCAGCGGGGCGGCGGTGGAGTCGATGGGGACGGGCGGGCGTTCGTCGGGCGAGGCGCCGATCTCGACGATTTGGACTAGGAGCTGGCCTTCGACGAACCACACGCCGGCGTTCTGACGTTGGACGGAAATGCGGCAGGGTTGGTCGCTGCTGACGCGCAGGGTGAAGAGTCCGCCGAGGGGGATGCGGCTGGCGTAGTCGGAGCCGGGGCCGCCGGTGAGATGCGCGGGGCCGATGGTCTGCGACTGCGAGGAGCCGGAGAGAAATTCGATGGAGTCGAGCGCGGGCGACGAGGCGGAGAAAGCGAGTAGCGCGGCGCATCCGCAGACGAGCCGGGAAACGAGGCCGGCTGCGCTGCGTGGAGGCGCGGGACGCATCGGGCGCATGGCGGGCCGAAGGTGCGCGGCTGAGCGGTGCGTGCGAGCGGGAGAGATTAGTTACTGAGCGAGGATCGTGTAGGTGACGTTGATGGTGGCGGAGCCGTGCGGGGTGTTTTCGCCGAGGGTGAGGACGTACTCGAGCGGGAGGCCGGAGGGATCGTCGACGTTGGAGGCATAGTTGGCGATGCCGGTGATGAAGTCGGCGGCGGTGCCGGTCACGGTGATGGGGTTGCCGCTGTTCACCTCGGTGATGTCGGTGGTGGTGTAGGTGCCGAGTTGCAGGGTGAGCGAGGCGCCGGTGGGGACGCCGGTTTGGGAGACCTGGACTTTGCGGTTGGTCGATTCGTTGGTGGTGATGCGGAGGACGGCGGTGGAGACGGTGGTGCCGGTGCCGCCTTTGATCGCGCCGGCGGCGGGGTCGGGGACGGTGAGCGGGGTGTTGGCGGTGACGGAGACGGCGCTGTAGGGATCGTTGGTCACGGCGATGTCGCCGATGGCGGCGTGGAGGCCGGTGGCGGTGGCGATGGCGAGGGCGGACAGGGCGAGGAGGAAGCGGAGGCGGGTGGGTGTTTTCATGGGAGCGGGAGGGCTGATTTTTTGGTGATGCGGACGCCGGTGAAGCGGCCCGGCTATCTAGGTGCGCGCGGGGCTGGCGAAGTTCAACGGCGCGCGTATTCGCAAAAGTGACTACGAACAAATGCGGGGGCGGCGCGGTGTAACGCGGAAGGAGTTTTTGGGATTGGCGGCGGGCGGCTCGGGAAAAACACTGGGCGGTACCGGAATGTTTCAGTGGCTCCCTCCCCTCCGGATTCATCCATGACCACTCACGCAGCTGAGCCAGATCTTCGTCGCACGCCGCTGCTCATGTACGACGGGACATGCGGGCTGTGCAACGCGTGCGTGCGGCTGCTGCTGCGTATCGATAAAGCGGGCACGCTGCGGTTCGCGCCGCTTCAGGGCGTGACGGCGCAGGCGATCTTGCGGGAGCGCTGGCTGCCGACGGAGGATTTCGACAGCTTGATTTTCGTGCCGGATTTTCCGCGCAAGGACGGGCCGCATTGGTCGAGGACCGATGGCGTGCTGCTGGTGTTCGCGGAGCTGGGCGGAGGCTGGCGGGTGATCTCGTGGCTGCGAGTTCTACCCGGATGGCTGCGCGATCCGCTGTATAAAATTGTCGCGCGACTGCGGTACAGGCTGTTCGGGGAGTACCGGCCGAGGCCGCTTAAGAAGGCGGAGTGGGCGGCGCGGTTTTTGGTGTGAGCGCGGGCGGTGGTGAAGCGGCGCGTTAGGGATAACGCGCCCTACCTCGGAGCGGCGTCGCGCGAGCGCGAGCCCTACGGCCGGAGGGTTCAGGCGCGGGCGGCGGTGACGGCGCGTTTCATGCGGGTGAGGGCTTCGGTGAGTGTGGCGCGGGGGCAGCCGAAGTTGAGGCGGATGTTTTTGCCGCGGGGGGTGCCGAAGAAGGCGCCTTCGCTGAGGCCGACGCCGTGTTTTTCGAAGTGGGCGACGGGGTCGGTGAGGTTGAGTTGCTCGATGTTGAACCAGGCGAGGTACGTCGCTTCGATCGGCGCTTCGATTTTCATGCCGGGGAGTTCGCGGGCGGTGAAATCGAGGAGGTGGTCGCGGTTGCCGCGGAGGTAGGCGAGCAGGCCCTGGCGCCAGTCTTCACTCTCCCGATACGCGGCTTCGCAGGCGGCGAAGCCGAGGGTGGTGACTTCGGCGACGATGCCGGCGGTGGCGCGGACGAAGGTGGCGCGGAGTTGCGGGTTGCTGATGATGGCGAAGGAGGTGCCGAGGCCGGGGACATTGTAGGTTTTGCTCGGGGCCATGAGCGTGACGGTGCGGCTGGCGATCTCGCCGCCGAGGAGGCCGGTGGGGATGTGCGGAATGTCGTCGAGGATGAGGTCGCAGTGGATCTCGTCGGAGCAGAGGATGAGGTTGTGGCGCAGGCAGAATTCGCCGATGCGCTGGAGTTCTTCGCGGCGGAAGACGCGGGCGACGGGGTTGTGGGGATTGCAGAGGAAGAAGAGTTTGGTGCGCGGCGTGACGGCGCGTTCCATGGCGTCCCAGTCGATTTCCCAGCGGCGGGCGGTGGAGTCGAGCGCGAGGGGGACGGCGACGGATTCGCGGCCGGAGTTGCGCGGGGCCGTCATGAATGGCGGATATACTGGGGTGTTGCAGAGGACTTGTTCGCCGGGTTGGGCGAAGGCCTGGGCGGTGACGTTGAGGCCGCAGACGAGACCGGGTAGCCAGACGAGCCAGGACGGGTCGATGGTCCAGCCGTAGCGGCGGGCGAGGGCGTCGACGACGGCGGAGACTTCGGACTTGGTGGGGCGGGCGTAGCCGAAGATGCCGTGGTCGACGCGGCGATGGAGGGCGTCGAGGATCGCGGGCGAGGAGCGGAAATCCATGTCGGCCACCCAGAGCGGGAGGATGTCTTTGCCCTCGTACTTCTGCCATTTCTGGGAGTCGGTGCCGAGGCGCGGGTGGACGGTGTCGAAGTCGAAGCTCATGCGAGTGCGAGGCGTGCGGTGCGGTGAAGGAAAGAGTGAGCGGGGAATGAAGCAGGGTGAACGGACTGGGGCACGGAGTTTTTTGAAGGGGAGCGGTACAGTGTGAGGAAAAGAGGGGAAGACGGAGGGCGGAAATTTGGACAGGATTAAGAGGATTAACGGGATTGGGAGTATGGCGTAGTGGGAGGGGCCACGCTGCGGACAGCGCGGCTACGGGAAGGCGCGACCCAGGCGATGCGTGGTGCGTGCCGGGTGAACGGGACGAAAATGTTGGGCGTGCGTTTTGTGGGGCGGGGTGCTTTGGACGGGGTATGAGTAACACGCGTTTGAACTGGGGTATTATCAGCACGGGGCGGATCGCGTCAGAGTTTGCGGTGGATGTGGCGAAGTCGGAGCGGAGTCGGGTGGTGGCGGTGGGGAGCCGGACGCAGGCGTCGGCGGAGAAATTTGCGGCGGCGCATGGCGGGGCGATGCGGGCGCATGGGACGTACGATGCGTTGCTCGCGGATCCGGAGGTGCAGGCGGTTTATATCGGGACGCCGCATCCGCAGCATCTGGAGTGGGCGCTCAAGACGATCGCGGCGGGCAAGCATGTGCTCTGCGAAAAACCGCTCGGGATGACGCGGGCGGAAAGCGAACAGATGATCGCGGCGGCAAAGGCGAAGGGCGTGTTGTTCATGGAGGCGTTCATGTATCGCTGCACGCCGCAGACGGCGAAGGTGGTGGAGATTATTCGCAGCGGGATGCTCGGGAAAATCGGGATGGTGCAGGCGGCGTTTGGGTTTTGGAAACCGTTCGATGCGGCGGGGCGGCAGTTCGCGAAGGAGCTGGGGGGTGGCGGAATTTTGGATGTGGGCTGTTATCCGGTGTCGTTTTCGCGGCTGATTGCGGGCGCGGCGGATGGGAAGTTGTTCGCGGACCCGGTGGAGTTTCACGGGCTCGGGCAGGTGCATCCGCAGACGGGGATCGATGTGTACGCGGGGGCGGTGGCGAAGTTTGCGAATGGGATCGTCGCGGTGCTTTCGACAGGCGTGGGGCTGCGGCAGGAAGTAGGCGTGCGGATTTATGGGACGAGTGGCTGGCTGCATGTGCCGGCGCCGTGGCATCCGGCGCGGCATGGCGGGCAGACGTCGTTGTGGCTGCACAAGCAGGGCGTGGAGCAGCCGGAGGAGATTGTGGTGAAGTCGCCGCTGCCGTTGTACGCGGTGGAGGCGGATGTTTTTGCGAAGGCGCTGGCGGATGGCTTGAGCGAGGTGCCGGAGATGAGCCACGGCGATACGCTGGGGAACGCGGCGACGCTGGATCGATGGCTGGCGGACGTGGGCGTGAAGTACTGAAGCGGGCGGGGGGCGGTAGGGGGCGGAGGCCACGCGCTGGCGAGCGTGGCTACGGGCGGGACGTTTTTTCGCGGTGGGCGAGACAGGAGGGAGGACAGAATTTCTCAGCCTGCATTGTGCGAAAAAGCTAAGTATCGGAAAAACGGCGACTTGCTGCGCGGGCGGCGGCGGCATCCCGCAAGCTATGTATGGGACATCGATCGAACCACCGATCCTCAACCCTCAAAATTAACAAAACTTACCATGAGAATCGTACGCTACAGCTATCCGAACAATCGTTTCGTTTCCTCCTTTCGGCAGAGCCCGTGGGCGGGTCTTGAAGGCGAAATCGATCGCCTCTTCGACTCCGCGCTCGGACATGTCGTGGGCGCGCCTTCGTCCGGTCGTTTCCCGGTCGATGTGCTTGAAGACAAAGATAACGCTTACGTGCGCGCCGAACTCCCGGGCGTCAACCGCTCAGAGATCGGCGTCGAAGTCGTCGACGGTTATCTCAACATCAGCGCGACGCGCAAAACCAAGAGCGGCGAAGGGGAAGAGTCCCTCTCACTCAACCGTTCGGTCGCGCTCCCGGAAAATGTGAACGCGGAGAACGTCTCCGCCGTTTACGAGAACGGCATTCTCACCGTGACGCTTCCCAAGAAGGAAGAATCCAAACCGAAAAAAATCGCGGTCACCGTGAACTAAAACGCACGGCGAACGCATAACAAAAAACCACGTGTTCTATTCAAAACTTAATCCAAAGGAAATTTCATCATGTCTCTTCTCAATGCTCTCCTCCCTTCGTTCGCTCGTCCGTCCGTCGATCAGGTCGCTGACACGACCGGCACCGCGACTGAGCCCGGTGTACGTCCCGTCTATAACGTGGTCGAATCTGCCGAGGCGTACGCATTAACCGTGCAGTTGCCTGGCGTGGCCAAGAGCGGTCTGTCGATCACCGATGAAGACGGTGTGCTGACCATTCGCGGCGAGCGCGCCTGGAAACGTCCGGAAGGCTGGACCTCCCTGTATCGGGAGTCTGGCGACCGCGCCTTCGAGCTTTCGCTCCAGCATGACCAGTCGATCGATGTGGACAAGATTCACGCCGAGCTGGCCGATGGTGTGTTGCGCGCTTCGCTTCCAAAGGCCGAGGCCCGCAAGCCGCGCAAGATCGCGGTGGCCTGATGCCGGTCATCGGGCCTGCGGTTACGACAAGTTTCCCAGGTTAAACACAGGTAGCTTCATACGCACGAGAGGCGCGGTTTTGGCCGCGCCTCTTTTTTGCATCAAGCGAGGCGGACTGTCTTGAGCTTCGGTGTGGACATTGGCGGCTCCGGCCAGACCATCCGCGTCCATGGAAAATCTCTCGTTCCTGCTCGACCAAAACAAGGCCTGGGCGGCCAACATCACGGCCCGCGACCCCGAGTTTTTTCTCAAGCTCTCGCGCCAGCAAAAGCCCGATTACATGTGGATCGGTTGCGCGGATAGTCGCGTGCCGGCCAATGAGCTGATCGGCCTGTTGCCGGGTGAAGTTTTCGTTCACCGCAATGTGGCGAACGTGGTGGTGCATTCGGATTTGAACTGTCTTTCGGCGATGCAGTTCGCCGTGGATGTGTTGAAGGTGAAGCACATCATCGTGTGCGGTCACTCGGGCTGCGGCGGTGTGCGCGCGGCGTTGAAGTGCGAGCGGCATGGGCTGGTCGATAACTGGATCCGTCACGTGCAGGATGTGAAGGAGCGGCACCTATGCTGTCTGCAGGCGATCCCGCAGGAGAACGACAAGCTGGACCGGTTGTGCGAGTTGAACGTAATCGAGCAGGTGGCGAACGTGTGCCAGACGACGGTAGTCACCTCGGCTTGGGATCGCGGGCAGGAGCTTACGGTGCATGGCTGGATCTATGGCCTGAAGGACGGGCATCTGCGCGATTTGAAGATGACGGCGAACGGGCATGAGTCGTTCGAGGCGACGTATCGTTCGGTGCGGGCGACGATGGGCTCACCGGTGGTGGATTGAGCGAGCTTCCGGGCAAACGCGTCAGCGTTTCCAAAACGAAAAAGGCGCGAACTGAGGTTCGCGCCTTTTTGGTGAAGTCGGATCGAGGAGTTCAGGGATCAGTCGGGAGAGCCTGGCAGGGTGGCGGGTTGGGCGGGCTTCTTTTCTTTGAAGACCAAGGAGGCGATGACCGAGATGGCGATGATGCCGCCGATGATGCTGAGCGAGATGCCGATCGGGACGTGGTGGCCGCCGAGTTTGTCCCAGGTGAGGACCATTTTCACGCCGATGAAGATGAGGATGAGCGCCAGGCCGTGGCCGAGGAAGCGGAAGAGCTGCATCGAGCCGGAGAGCGCGAAGTAGAGGGAGCGGAGGCCGAGGATGGCGAAGATGTTCGAGGTGAAAACGATGAAGCCGTCCTTGGTGATGCCGAGGATGGCGGGGATGGAGTCGACGGCGAAGATGACGTCGGTGGTTTCGATGGCGATGAGGACGATGAAGAGCGGGGTGGCGTAGGTGCGGCCGTCGATTTTGGTGAAGAACTTGCCCCCGACGAAGGTGGGGGTGACGGGGAAGAATTTGCGGACGAGGCGGACGGCGATGTTTTTCTCGGGGTCGGCTTCCTCGGATTTCGGGAGGGCCATTTTAATGCCGGTGAAGATCAGGAACGCGCCGAAGACGTAGAGCACCCAGTCGAGGGTGCTGAGGAGGGCGATGCCGCCGGCGATGAAGAGGGCGCGCATGACGACGGCGCCGATGATGCCCCAGAAGAGGACGCGGTGCTGGTGGACTTTCGGGACTTTGAAGAAGGTGAAGATGAGGATGAACACGAAGACGTTGTCCACGCTCAGGCAGATTTCGATGAGGTATCCGGTGAAGAACTCCATCGCGGGCTGTTTGCCCTGCCAGAAGTAGATGATGGCGTTGAAGACCATCGCCAGGCTGAACCAGACGGCGCACCAGATGAGCGCCTCCTTGGTTTTGATCTCGTGGGAGTTTTTATGGAAGACGCCCAGATCGAGCGCGAGCATCGCGACGATGAAGAGCATGAATGCGGCCCAGGCCCAGATGGGGAGTTGGTCGATGACGGAGAGGATCATGAGAAAATGAAAGGCGGAGTGTGGTTGGCGGCGAATGCGCGGAGCAAGCCCGGGTTCCGTTTACCGGTTATAAGATGGGGGAGGTTTTCCAGCCGGGGCGTTGACACGGGGCGAAGGCGGAATTCAGAAAGGCTGACTATGAACTCGATGCGCCGTGTCCTCTTTTTCCTGATGTTGCTGGCGGCAGCGCCGTGGTTGTCGGCGCAGAATAGTCCGGCGCCCGCGCCTGAAGCGGCTTCGTCGTCGTCGGCTCCGGCCGAAGCGGCGAACACGCAAGCGGCAGCGGCGGCGGTGGCGAGCGGTGCGGTGAAGACGCCGGAGACGCCGGAGTTCATCGAGCATGCGGTGGATGTGATCCTGGAGCAGTTCGATGTGCAGAATTCGGAGAATGGGGTGGCGCGTTATATCGCGTGCGCGGCGATTTTGTTGATCACGTTTATCGTCTGCAAAGTGATCGTGAGTATTATATTCGCGTTTCTGCGGAAGCTGACGGCGAGGACCGAGACGACGGTGGACGACAAGTTGTTCAAAGCGATCGAAGGGCCGATCACGGCTTTGATTCTGGTGGTGGGCAGCGTGGCGGCGATCAAGGCGCTGAAGCTGACGCCGTCGGCCGATCACATGCTGGGGTATGTGTACACGATCGCGTTTTCGTTCGTGGTGTTCTGGTTGTTGCTGCGGATCTTTAACACGATCCTGGATCACCTGCACGAGAAGGCGGTGGCGAAGAAGATGGGGGTGGCGGCGTTCATGCCGTGGATCAAGAAGACGCTGCTCGCGATTTTCTTCATTTTCGGAGTTTTGATGATCGCGCAGAGCTTGGGGGCAGATGTAAAGGCGTTCCTCGCGGGTCTGGGTATCGGCGGTCTCGCGGTGGCGCTGGCGGCCCAGGATACGATCGCGAATATTTTCGGGTCGGTGGTGGTTGCGGTGGATCAGCCGTTTAAGATCGGTGAGACGATCCAGGTGGGCAGTACGATCGGCGCGGTGGAGGACGTCGGGCTGCGATCGACGAAAATCCGTCGTGTGGACAAGGCTTTGGTGATCATCCCGAACAAGACGGTGGCGGCCGAGAGCATCACCAATCTGGCGCGTTTCACGCAGCGTCGCGTGGAGCAGGTGCTGGGGGTGACTTACGATTCGAAAGCCGAGCAGATGGAGGATCTGGTGAAGGAGATCCGTCGTTTGATTCTGGCGGAGGAGGAGGTCGATCCGGCGTCGGTGATCGTATATTTCCGGGATTTCAACGCGTCGTCGCTGGATATCTGGCTCGTCTATGTCGTGAAGGATCCTGATTTCCACAAGCACATGGCGCTGAGGATGAGGCTCAACATGGCGTTCATGCGCGCGGTGGAAGCGCGGGGGATGTCGTTCGCGTTTCCGACGCAAACGGTGCATTTCGACGGTGCTGTGGCGAAGCAGATGGCGGAAGGCGGGCGCCCGCAACGGCAGGCGGAAGCCCCGCGCGGTTGAGACTGGCGGGAGGCGCCCGCAAGACCGTCCCCTGCCAGGACGATCTTGCGGGCGCGGAACGTGCGGGCACGGTTAGGCGCATGAAGTTTTTATGCGCAATCGGGCTGGCGATGCTGGGTGGAGTGGCTGCGCAGGCGCAGATTAAGGCGGAACCAGGGGTGGTGGATTTGGGGCGGCGGACGCAGAACGCGGTGGCGGAGGCGAAGGTGGTGCTGGTCAACACCGGCAAGGAGGTGGTGACGATTTACGATGTGCAGGCGGACTGTAGTTGCACGGCGGGCACGCTGGGAAAGCAGTCGCTGGGGCCGGGGGAGAAAACGGAGATGGCGATCCGGTCGGAGACGCGCAGCTATCAGGGCGAGATCACGCGGCGGGTGGTGTTGCGGACCTCGGCGGGCGATGTGGTGGTGCCGGTGAAGGCGGTGATCGCGCCGTATGCGCGATGGGACGTGAAGCCTCCTTTCATCACGCTGCCGGCGAGTGTGCGGGGGAAGTCGGTGGGTGGTTCGGTGGTGCTGGAGTATTTGGGCGAGGGGACGGCGTCGGTCGGAAAGATCACGAGTGAGCCGTCGTGGGTGGACGGTGTGGTGGCGTTTGTGGACGGCGGGAAGCCGGGGCAGTTTGTCGTGATGGTGTCGAAACGGCCGGAGGCGCCGGCGGGGCATCATCTGGTGAAGATGACGGCGGAGACGTCGGATTGGGTGAATCCGCGGGTGTCGTTTAATGTTTTTATGAGCGTGGAGTCGGCGGTGCAGGTGAAGCCGGTGCCGCTGGTGATGCCGGTGGCGAAGGTCGGGAAGGAGACGAAACTGCGCGGGGAGATTCTCGGGTGGAGCGGGGAGGTGCCGCCGCGTCTGGAACTGACCATCGGGAAGGCGACGGTGCTGGGAGCGGGCGCGGACGGTGTGGCGTTTGAAGTGGCGATCACGCCGGAGAAGGCGGGGGCGTTGACGCAGCTTTTGAGGATTTATCGCGGGGAGGAGCTGGAGCTGGAGGTGGCGGTGATTTTGCGGGCGGAGTGAGCGGCAGCGGAGGTTGCCCACGAAATACACGTAAGAACGGAGTGGGGGCGCTGGCGGGAATGACCAATGACTAATCACCAAGGCGCTGGCGCATTTTGCGGTTAAGCGGGCTTGGCGTAAGCGGCACTTGATAAGTGCCGGTCCGTGCGGAGGCGAAGTGGACGACACGGAGGTCGTCCCTCCAAACGTCAGCGGGGGAAGAGGGCTTCGAGGGGGAAGAAGGCGCGGGGTTTTTCTTCGCGGGGGACGAGGAGGGGAGTGGTTTCGCTGAGGGCGGCGGATTGGAGCGCGGCGGTCTGGTCGGCGAGGATGCGGCGGGCGTGTATCAGGCGGGTGGACGCGGCGGGGAATTGAGCGGCGAGAAAACGGGCAGCGGTGTCGGGCGAGGAGAGGGCGGCGTCTTTTTGGGTGAGGAGAAGCGCGGTGGTGGCGAGGAAGGCGTCGCGGGGCGGGGTGTCTTGCGCGAGGACGGCGGCGAGGAAAGTCTCGGTGAGGGCGCGGTTAGTGTCGGTCGTTTTGAAGAAGAGCGCGGGGGCGGCGGCGCCGGGGGAGGCGGGGCGTTGGGCGAGGGAATCGAGGAGGTCGAGGCAGGCGGGGCAGTCGAGGCTGAGGACGAGGGCGGGGCTTTTTTCGGTGAAGGGGCCGAGCCAATACAGGCCGGAGGGAGAAGAGTGAAGAGTGAGGGGTGAAGAGTGAACGGGGGAGGGTGCAGTCGAGGAGGCGAAATCGGAAGAGGGTAGAGGATAAAGGGTAGAGGATAGATGGAGGGAGGCGGAGGACGGAGCGGAGGCGCGGGTGGCGATTTGGTGGCGGGTGAGGAGAAGGGCGGCGGTGGCGAGGGCGAGGGCGAGGGGGGCGGTCCAGCGGGCGGGTTTTTCAGCGTGGAGGTAGAGGGCGGCCCAGGTGATGAGGGCGTGGAGGGTGCAGTAGAGGCAGAAGCCGCGGAGGACAGCGAACTGGATGAGCATGAAGACGACGGAGCCGCCGGACATGAGCAGGAGGAGGACGCCGCGTTTGGTGCGGTCGGGGACGAGGATGACGGCGAGCCAGAGGAGCGCGCTGTAGAGGCCGACGGGGAGGCGGAAGATTTCGCCGTAGCGGCTGTGGAGCATCGCGTGGCAGCCGCTGGCGCCGACGCAGGGGAGGGCGAGGAATTTAAGCGCGGCGAGATAGGCGGAAATGGCGAGGCCGGCGGTGATCAGGAGCTGGGTGAGCGTGTGGCGGGCGGACATGGGGGCGGCGGGAGAATGACCAGTGACCAATGAACAATGACCAGTGGGACGGAGGGTGGCTGGTGACTCGTTCTCTTTTTTCTTAATCTTACTCTTTCGTCAGGGGCGGTGTGAGACTCGGGGGTGGGGACAGGACGAACGGAGAATTGAACAGAAGGTAACGAAGGGAACGAAGCGGTGCAGGTTTTCTGGTGCCTAGGCTCCGCTTTGGCGGGGAGGCGGGCGGAGCTGAGGGGGAGAAGTTTTAATCGTGCTCGTTCTCTTATTCTTACTCGTTCTCGACTCCGACGCGCTCCATTCAAACCGAGAAAGAGTAAGAGAAAGAGGAAAGAGAAAGATTTCGGAACTGCGACCCTAGAGGTGGAGTTCGGCTTGGGCGGGGATGCGGGCTTGGTGGCTGAAGTAGTGGTCGCTCAGAAGCGGATGCAGGGCGTAGAGGCGTTCGAGGAGTTCGGAGAGGACTTCTTCAAGGCTGCGAATCGGGGTGTCGAAGCGAGTGGCGTCGAAGTGGCGGTCGAGGGCGATGTGTTCGAGATAGCCGAGGATCTCGTTGACGGTGGTGACGCCCGGATCTTCCTGGCCGGGGAGGTCGCTCTGGATGGCGAGGAGGGAGTCGCGTATGAGGCGGAGGTTGTGGGAAATGCTGCGGGGGGCGTCGGGTTGCTGGAGGAAGAGGGCGGCGACGAAGCGGGGGCGTGTACGGGTTTGGTAGATACGGCGGTAGGCGTCTTGCGAGCCGAGCATGCGGAGGAGGGCGGAGAGCTCGGGGTTTTCGCGGGGGGCGGAGTCGGGGGCGGCGGTGCGGATTTCTTCGTCGATGGCGCCGAGGACGTAGCGGAGGGCGCTGGCGGTCATGATGGCGCGCTCGAGGTGGAGGCCGATGCGCAGGAAATGCCACGAAGCGTCGTGGAGCATGGTGCGCTCGGCGGTGCCGAGAAAGGCGTTGATCTCGGTGGTGACGGCCAGGGTGGCGAGAGAGGCGTTTTTGCGGCGGAGCTCGTCGGTGTCGGCGGGCGCGGCGGAGGGCGTTTCGGGCTCGGGGCGGCGGAGTGTGCCGAGGCGGGCGTGGAGGCGGCTGAGGATGGCCCAGCATTCGGGGGAGACGTGGTCGCGGAGCTGGCGGGCGTTTTCGCAGGCGATGCCGATGGAGGAATAGATGGAGCTCGGGTGGCGCGAGGTGAGGGTCATGCGCCAGATGAGATCGGTGGAGAGCGCGTTTTGCGGGTTGGCGCGCGGGGTGATTTTTTCGGCGGCGTGGCCGGTGGCTTCGAAGAGGCCGCGCCAGATGGGGAGCCAGCGGTGGCGGTCGCGGGCGGGGATTTCCTCGAGGGCGACGTCATCGAAGATGGAGAGCATGCGGGCGGTGACTTCGGCGCGTTCGAGGTAGCGGCCGAGCCAGAGGAGATTTTCGGCAGAGCGAGAACCGAGGACGCTGCGCGGCGGGGCGGGCGGATGGGACTCGGTTTCGGTGGAGTCGCGTTCGGTGGTGACGGTGTCCTGAAGGACGATGGTGTCGGCGGTGACACCGACGCGATCGATGGGCGGTTCGTTGGCACCGATGTGGACGAGTCCGCCGGGGAGGACGGTGCGCTGGCGTCCGTGGGAAAGGACGAACAGAGAAAGCGTGAAGCCGGGGGCGTGGGCGGCGCCGGTGTCGAGCGGGAGGCGCTGGACGGCTTTTTGGGCGACGTAGGCGAAGGGGTTTTTGGATACCTCGGGAGCGAGGCCGCGGGGGCCGATGAGGAAGGGGAGTTGTTCGAGGAGGTGTTTGTCGCCGAGGCGCGGGTCGTGGATGGGGCGGATGCGGAGGTCGGCGTAGGAATCGAGGATGTAGTCGAGCTGGTCGGTATCGCCGCAGGTGAAGGTGGGAACGGAGGGGAGGAGGGGTTTTTCGCCGAAGTAGAAGCGGGTGAGGCGAGGGAGATAGGCGTCGAGCGCGCGGGATTCGGCGAGGCCGGTGCCGATGGCGTTGGCCATGGCGACGGTGCCGTGGCGGATGCATTGGAGGAGACCGGGGACGCCGGCGGTTTCGCGGTCGGTGGAGAAGACGACGGGGTCGATGTGGGCGTCGTTGAGGCGGCGGTAGATGACGTCGACGGGTTCGAGGCCGGCGATGGTTTTGAAGTAGACGCGGTTATCGAGGACGAGGAGGTCGTCGCCGCGGGCGAGCGGGAGGCCCATCTTGCGAGCGAGGAAACTGTGCTCGGAGTAGAACGGGTCGTGCGGGCCGGCGGTGAGGATGACGATGGAGGATTCGCCGGAGGAGCGCGGGGAGAGGTCGTGGAGGGCGGCGAGGAGCTTGAGGGGGAAATTGATGATGCTGTGGTAATCGGGGAGCGCGCTGTAGAGTTCGCCGGCCTCTTGGGAGAGGAAGCGGCGGTTTTGGACGGCGTAGCTGAGGCCGATGGGGGTGTTGGCGCGGGTGTCGGTGAAGAACCAGCCGTCGGTGGTTTTTATCAGGTCGAAGCGGATGACGGTGGCGGGGTCGGCGCGGGTGGGGTCGAGGCGGAGGCAGGGGCGGCGGTAGTACGGATCGCCGAGGATGACCTCGGGCGGGAGGATGCGGGCCTGGAGGACTTCCTGGGTGTTATAGGCGTCGGCGAGGAGGGCGTTGACGAGGCGCGCGCGCTGGATGCAGGCGGCTTCGAGGGTGGCCCATTCTGAGGGGGCAAGGACGAGCGGGGCGGGTTCGAGGTGCCAGTAGGGGGCGTGTGGATGCGCGGCCTCGGGGGAGAGGTCGGTCTGGCCGGCGTCGCGAATCAAAAGCTGCAGACGGCTGCGGACGGCGCGGAGTTGCGCGGGGCGCAGGCGTGGCAGGCTGGAAAGGTCGACGGGCATGAGAGGACGGACGAGCGGCGGGCGATGGTGTCGGGCGGGAAGGAAAGGGAGGGGTGCGGGGCGCGCAATGATTCAATCGGGAGGGAGGGCGGAAGGAGGAGGGGAAATGCGAAGGCCGAATGCCGAAGGTCGAAGGAGAATGGCCAGTGACCAGTGACCAGTGACCAGTGACCAGTGACCAGTGACCAGTGACCAGTG
>CBINDC010000032.1:0-24312 GCA_966249325.1 uncultured Nibricoccus sp.
GTCATCCAGAGCGACGAGGAAATCTTCGAGATGAACAACGGCTGCATCTGCTGCAGCGTCCGCGGCGACCTCATCCGCATCCTCGGCCGCCTCATGAAGCGCAAGGACCGCCTCGACGGCATCCTCATCGAGACCACCGGCCTCGCCGACCCCGGCCCCGTCGCCCAGACTTTCTTCACCGACGACGAGATGCGCACCCGCTTCCGCCTCGACGGCATCGTCACCCTCGTCGACACGAAACACATCCTCCAGCACATCGACGACTCGCCTGAGGCCAAAAAACAAATCGGATTCGCCGACGTCCTCATCCTCAACAAGACCGACCTCGTCGCCCCCGCCGACCTGGAAAAACTCGAAGCCCGCATCCGAAAAATGAATGCGGCCGCGAAAATCCACCGCGCGCAAAACGCGAACGTCCCGCTCGACGCCGTCCTCAACGTCGGCGGCTTCAACCTCTCCCGCGCCACCGAGCTCGACCCGCAATTCCTCGAGCCCGACTACCCCTTCGAATGGGCCGGCGCGTATCCGCTCACCGAGGGCGCGCACGAACTCGTCATCGGCCACTGCAACCACGATCACGACGGCGAAGACCACGACCATGATCACGGCGATCACGATCACAGCCACGGCGCGGACGGCCACGCGCACCACCATCACCACGGCAACCCCGACGAACTTGACGTCGTTGTCCTCCCCATCGCCTCGCTCGAACAGCCCGTGATCGACGCCGCCATCAAGACCGCCGTCGTCACTTTCTCCGACTGGGAAAACACTGTGAAGGACGGCGAAACCTTCAGCGCCGGCCCCCAACTCCAGCGCCTGAAACTCTTCGAAGATTGCGGCCGCTTCCTCGTCCACATCCCCACCGATGGCCACTACCTCGTCTTCGAAGGCTGCGGCGACCACCCGCTCCACATCCACATCGGCAGCGAGCTCGTGAAGCCCGTCTGGCAAAAAGATTTTCAGCACAGCCACTCGCACGAAGACGACGTCTCCTCCGTCGGCATCAGCACGCCCGGCGACCTCGACGGCAAAAAGCTCAACGACTGGATCGGCGAACTCCTCAAAACGAAGGGCAACGACATCTACCGCATGAAAGGCGTGCTCAGCGTGAAAGGCTCCAACAAGCGCCTCGTCTTTCAAGGCGTCCACATGCTCTTCGACGCCAAGTTCGACCGCGAATGGGGCAAAGACGCGCGCACCAACACCCTCGTCTTCATCGGCAAAAACCTCGACCGCGCCGCCTTGAACGAAGGTTTCGCACTCTGCTTGGCCAACTGATAAACGACTACGACCTACTGATTTCGCCCATAGAATCTCGCTCAACTCCCAAAATGAAAAAACTCTTGGTCACCGCCTTGCTCAGTTCGATTTCTCTATTGCCGCTAACGAAAGGAGAACCTGTGCCGGTCGTTCCTTCATCGGAAGTGACCGAAGAAGCCGCTGCCAAAGTAGTAATTCAGTTCGTTGTTGGTGATGAAGGCGCCCCCAAAGAACTCACGGTGACTTCAACGACTGATACAGACATGAACGAACCAGCCTTAGAACAGGTTTCCAAACTTCGACTCACCCCGGAGGCGAAAGGCAAAAAATTCGCCATACCCGTTACCTTCAATCAGGCCGCCGTTGAAAAAAGAAAGGCGGAGCTCAAAGAGAAGAGCTCAGCGTCTCAGACAGCTTCTTAAACAGACCACTTTCAGTCTACCTTTCACGTCCGCCAGCGGGTCGACCAACTTTGCTGTCTCCCCCTTCCTGAACGGAAAATTCTCCTTTGAAAAGGCCCATGCATCCGCAGCCTGAGTCCATGATTCCCAACGACGCCCTCGAGGAAGCGCGCCGGGCAGGCTTCGATCTCAGCCTGCTTGATTCCAATCTCGCGCTCACGCCGCAGGAGCGAGCTTTGCGCCACGAATCGGCATTGGAACTGATGCTCTCATTGAGAGAGGCAGGTCGCACCCATGCAAAGTCTGCACCGTCTTCTGGAACGCTTCGCTGACGCGAACCTCGATTACGTCGTGGTCGGCGGCTACGCGGGCGTGCTGCATGGCTCCAGCCTGGTCACGAACGACCTCGATATCTGCGCCGTCCTCTCACCGGAGAACGTGCAGAAATTACGGGGCATTCTCGCCGACCTCCATCCCGTGCATCGGATCACTCACCAGAAACTCTCGTTCCTCGATCATCCGACACTAGGCACGCCCGTCTCCAATCTCTACCTCGAAACCGACAGCGGAATCGTCGACGTCCTGTCCTCAATTCTCGGCGTAGGCGATTACACACGCCTGCGCCAATCAGCGATCGAGGTGATTCTATTCGGACGACGCGTGCCCATCATCTCCCTCGACGACCTCATCACCGCCAAAGAAGCCGTCGGCCGCGAAAAAGACCTCCTCGCCGTCAAAGAACTCCGCGCCATCAAAGCCAAGCGCGCCGCCCAAGACACCGATCACGGTTAGCCCCGACTGACCTTCGCGCCCTTCGCTTCTTCGCGAGACAACCTCGGTCCGCAACACTCCACCGCCACGAGGGCCCAGCGAGTGGGATCGGTGATCGCCCCAGCCTTGCCTCGTTTTCCACCCGGCGCATCCTCTCACCCACCGATGGTCACTCCACGCGAAAACGCCGCCCCGCCAGCGCCCGCTCCCACGGACGACCGCCCGCATCCACTCCAAATCCAGGCATGGCGCGCCATGGGCCCCGCTGGCCGCACCCGCCTGGGCATCGAGCTCCGCCAAAAAGCCCGCCTCTGGAAATACGAAGCCCTCCGCCGCCAGCATCCCGACTGGGACGACGCACGCCTCCTCGCCGAACTCGCGAAAATCTATCTCCGTGGAAACACCTGACCTGTTCGCCACCTTCGTCCATCCGCTCCATCGCGCCGGACTGAAGTACATGGTCTCAGGCTCTCTCGCCTCCATGCAGTACGGCGAACCCCGCCTGACCATGGACGTCGATCTCGTCGCGCACTTGGACGAATCCCAGATCGTACACTTCGCAGAACTTTTCCCCGCCCCCGACTATTACGCGCCGCCGTCCGAAGTGATCGGCGTCGAAATCCGCCGCACCGTGCGCGGCCATTTCAACATCATCCACCTCCCCACCGGCCTCAAAGCCGACATCTACCCGTCCACGCGCCACCGCTACTGGCAGTGGGCCTGGGACCACCGCCGCCTCGCCGATGTCGAAGGTCACCCCGTTTACTTCGCCCCACCCGAGTACGTGATCCTCTGGAAACTCCACTTCTTCCACGAAGGCGGCGGCGATAAACATCTCCGCGATATCCGGGGTATGCTCGCCGTCTCCGCCGGCGACATCGACCTCCCCATGCTCGACAAAGCCACCACCGAACTCGGTCTAGCCAGCGCATGGGTCCAGGCCCGCACAAACTGATTGTCGCGCGCGTCGCCCGCCTTGCCCCCGCCCGCCAGATCGCTGAGCTGAACGCTCAAGACACGCGTTGAAACCAACACCCACATCATGATCGGCGTCTTCGATTCCGGCTTCGGCGGCCTCACCGTGCTCAAATCCCTGTTCGAGGCGCTGCCCGCCTACGACTACCTCTTCCTCGCCGACAGCGCCCGCGCCCCCTACGGCGCCCGCAGCCCCGATGTGATCAACGACTTCACCCTCGAATCCGTCGAATGGCTCTTCGATCAGGGCTGCACCACCGTCATCCTCGCCTGCAACACGTCCTCCGCCCGCGCCCTCCGCAACATCCAGCAACTCCACCTGCCTCGCCACCGCCCCCATCACCGCGTGCTCGGCGTCGTGCGCCCGTCCGTCGAGGCGCTGATCGGTCTGCCCCCCGGCACCATCCCCGGCGAAACGCCGCCATCTTCCGCCAGCGGCACCGTCGCCGTCCTCGCCACCGAAAGCACCGTCACCTCCGACTCCTACGGCATCGAGCTGCGCAAACTCGCCCCTCATCTCACGCTCATCCAGCAAGCCTGCCCGCTCTGGGTCCCGCTCGTCGAAGCCGGCGAACTCAACGGCCCCGGCGCCGAATTTTTTCTCCAACGCGCACTCACCCCCGTGCTCGCTCGCCCTGAACTTCCCCAGCGAATTCTCCTCGGCTGCACCCATTTTCCGCTGCTGTTACCCGCGCTGCGCCGCCTGATCCCGCACAACATCGAGATCCTCGATCAAGGCGCCCTCGTCGCCACGCGCTTCGCCGACTGGCTCCGCCGCCACCCCGAACACGAAACCAAACTCACCCGCCACGGTATCCGCCGCTTCGCGACGACCGACGACCCCGCCTGGTTCGCCACCCGCGGCGAACGCATGCTCGGCCACCCCTTCACCGCCGAACGCGCCCGCCTCCGCCCCGTCCCCCCAGCGCCCTCCGAGGGTAGGGACGGCTCGCCGAGCCGTCCGTCCGAAGCCGCCCAGCCCACCTCTGGCTCCGCCACCTCCTCACCGCCCTCTCCCCGCCTAGCCACGACCCCGTAGCCACGAGCGCCAGCGAGTGGTCCCCCACTCCATCCCGACCTGCTCCCGTCCGCCGCCTGTAACGTTTCCCCGCGCTCCCCTCAGGAATGGATAAGGAGCTCTCGCGCACCACGCGCCCCGCCGCTCCGCCCACCATGTCCACACCTTCTCCCACGCCGAGCTCGCCCACCCCGTCCGCTTCCGCAGCCTCCACTTGCCCCCGCTGCGCCCGCCTCATCCCCGCCAACGCCGTCCTCGGTGCCTGCCCGCATTGCCTCCTCGCCGCCGGCATCGCCAGCGAACCCGCCGCGCCTGCCAACTCCGCGCCTCCTCCGGGCCCCGCCGAACTCGCCCCCGAATTTCCCCAGCTCGACCTCCTCGAACTCCTCGGCCGCGGCGGCATGGGCGCCGTCTACAAAGCCCGCCAGAAATCCCTCGACCGCCTCGTCGCCCTAAAACTCCTCCGCCCCGGCCTCGACGCCGATCCCTCCTTCGCCGACCGCTTCACCCGCGAAGCCCGCGCCCTCGCCCAGCTCAACCACCCCGGCATCGTCACCCTCTACGAATTCGGCCGCACCGACACCGGCCGCTTCTTCATCCTCATGGAGTTCGTCGACGGGCTGAACCTCCGCCAACTCCTCGCCGTCGGCCGCCTCTCCCCCCGCGAAGCCCTCGCGATCGTCCCGGCTCTGTGCGACGCCCTTCAATACGCGCATGATCGCGGCCTCATCCACCGCGACATCAAACCCGAAAACATCCTCATCGACCGCCTCGGCCGCGTCAAAATCGCCGACTTCGGCCTCGCCAAACTCACCGCCACCTCCGCGGGTAGGGACGGCTCGCCGAGCCCGTCCGCCCCCGCACCCGCCCTAACCTCCGACACCGGTCACTGGTCATTGGCCACTGGTCATTCCGATCGCGGCGAAACCGCGATCGGCGGCACCGTCTTCGGCACCCCCGGCTACATGGCCCCCGAGCAACGCGAGCGCCCCGCCGCCGTCGACCACCGCGCCGACATCTACGCCCTCGGCGTCGTGCTTTATCAACTACTCACCGGCGAGCTCCCCGACACCAAACAACTCCAGCCTCCGTCCCAACGCGTCCACCTCGACATCCGCCTCGACGCCATCGTCCTCCGCGCCCTCGAAACCAATCCCGCCCTCCGCTACGCCGCCGCCAGCGAACTCAAAACCCACCTCGAAACCGTCACCACCTCCGCACCGCCCGCCGGGAGCGCCGACGGCCCGTCGGCTTCCATCCTCCCTTCCAATCCCGTTAATCCCAAAAATCCTGTCCAAAAAAAGTCCGCGCTCCTCCCCCTCATCGCCGCCGCCTTCCTCGTCCTCTACGCGCTGCATCTTTTCTGGACCTTTTCCACCGCCGACGAACTCCCCGCCCGCGTCGCCAGTCACTTCGGCATGAACGGCCGCGCCGACGGCTTCATGAGCCAGAACGCGTACCTCACCTTCATCTGTCTTTTTCCACTCGGCCTCGGACTTCTTTTCCAAGGCACCGCACTCCTCACCCGCCGGCTCCCAGCTCGCTACATCAACATCCCCCACCGCGCCCTCTGGCTCACGCCTGAACGCCGCCCGGAACTCATCGCCATCCTCCAATCCTGGCTCGCCACCCTCTCCTGCGGCCTCGTGATTTTCTCCGCGCAACTCCACACGCTCACCCTCCTCGCCAACCGCCTGAGTCCGCCCCGCCTCCCCGACATCGCCCTCTTCACCCTGCTCGGCTTCCCCACCGTCCTTCTGCTCTGGACCACCGGCTTCCTCCTCCGCCTCGCCGAACCCCAGTCCGCCACCAGACTCCACACCCGCCGCTCCCTCATCCTGGCCATCGTCAGCGCCACCCTCCTCGGCTTCTTCGCCGCACCGGCGATTGTCGCGTGGACCACTCGCGAAAATTTGGACCCGCTAGACTCAAAGTCCTCCGAACTGCTGCCTCCTCCCACAGCGTCCATTCCCCTGAAGGCTTCGGATCTTCAGTTCCGCCTGGAGGCCACGCCCCCGTCCTTTTCTCTGCTCGCAAACCAGATCCGCTCCATCCTCGAAAAACACAAAACCACGCTGCACTCCCCGCAGATCACCCAGACGCAAGACCGGCTCGAAATACACGCCACTCTTCCCACGCAGTCACCGCCCGCCGTGCGCTTCGAACTGACCCTCGACCGCATCACGCAACCTCCCGCCGCCGACACGAAGTTTCCGCTCGTTAAAAACGTCCTCAACCACCCGATCGATTTCACCACCGCCGCCTACGACGAAAAACTCCGGGAAGGTGTGCGGGTAAACGCCATCATCGATTCGCGACTGCCACAGGCCTTCCAGAAAGAAATCATGGCCCTCATCGGCCTGCTGCATTCCCCGCAACTGCACAAAACCACCCCCGACGGCTCGGCACTCACACTCTACGCCGAAAAATTTCCCCTCGAAAAAAGCATCAGCCTCATCGAACGCCTCGCCGACGATCAACACGGCCCCCGCCTGCGCATCCACTTCAATCGCCAGGGCGCTTTTATCCTGAATCAACTCACCCAAATCGCCATCGGCCGCCGCATCGCCGTTCTCTTCGACGGACGCGTGCTTTCCAGTCCGCACATCAATACAGAAATCAACAGCCGCTCTATCGAAATCTCCGCCCCGCTCACCGCGGACGAAATGAAAACGCTGCTCGCGGGTTTCCCTTCCGCGCAGACGCCGATCGCTCAACAAGCCGAAACCTGGCTCCAGCTTATCGACGACGGCCACTACGCCCAAAGCTGGTCCGAGGCATCACCCGTATTCCAGCAGGCCGTGGACAAAGCCCGTTGGACTGAAATCTTAAACGCTCTCCACACACCGCTCGGCACGCGTCTCTCCCGCCAGTTACACACCAGCGAACTCTACGAAGTACTTCCCGCCAGCCCCGGCGGCCCTCACCTCGTCCTCCAATTCTCCACCCGCTTCGAAAACAAGCCCGACGCCATCGAAACCGTCACCTTCACCCGCGACCCCGACGGTGCCTGGCGCGCCTCCGGTTATTACGTCAAGTGAGCGCCTCCTTCGCCACCACCCGCTGGACCGTCGTCCTCGCCGCCCGCGACCCCGCCTCCCCGCAATCCGCCGAAGCCCTCGCCGAGCTCTGCCACACGTATTGGCAACCTCTCTACGCCCACGCCCGCCGCCACCCGCTCCCGCCCGCCGACGCCGAGGACGCCGTCCAGGGTTTCTTCGCCCGACTCCTCCGCCTCGAATCCCTCGCCACCGTCGAGCGCTCGCGCGGCCGCTTCCGAGCCTTCCTCCTCGGCAGTTTTAATAACTACCTCGCCGACCTCCGCGATCACACCCGCGCCGAAAAACGCGGCGCCCACCTCCTCACTCCGCTCGACACCGCCGCCGCCGAAACCGCCTTCACCCAATCTCCCGCCCCCGATCTCCCGCCCGACCGCGCCTTCGACCGCACTTGGGCGCTCACGCTCCTCTCCACCGTCACGAGCCGTCTGCGCGACGAACACACCGCCACCAAACGCACCGCGCTCTTCGACGCCCTCAGCCCCCACCTCGCCGGCCGCCGCGCCGACGCTCCCCACGCCGAACTCGCCGCCCGACTTGCCATGAGCGAACCCGCCATCCGCGTCGCCTTGCACCGCCTCCGTCAACGCTACCGCCAGCTCCTCCGCGACGAAATCGCCCACACCGTCGCCCGCGACTCCGACATCGACGACGAACTCCGCCACCTCCTCACCGCCCTCTCCGGCTGAACGCTCGTTCTTTCCGCGCTTCCGCTCCTCCGCGTTTCCGCGATCTCCTTTCATTCCTCCTCACTTCCCCCAAACGCTCGCCTCCGACTCAAAAATTCCGCTTGGCGTTTCCCCGCATTCCCCGCGTCTTTGCCCCTTGCCGATGAACCTCACCAAACACTGGGCCGCCGTCCTCGATGACTACACGATCGACCTCGCGTGGTCCCCCGACGGCACGCAACTCGCCGCCGCCTCCGCCTCCGGCCCCGTATCCATTTTTCAAGGCTCCACCGGCGCGAAACTCCACGAACTCCCTGGCCACGACAACGGCACCAACTGCCTCGCCTGGAAACCAGAAGCCAGATCCCAGAAGCCAGATCCCAGGGAACAGTCGGCAGAAAATCCGTCCCACGCTCGTTCCGACACCCTGACATCTGGCCTCCGGCCTCTGGCATCTGGCATCTCATCTCCGTCCTCCGACTCTCACCCTTCACCCTTCACTCTTCACTCTTCCCTCCTCGCCACCGGCGGCCAGGACGGCTCCGTTAAACTCTGGGACACCGCCGCCGGCCAGCACACCGCCACCGCGAACCTCGGCACCGCCTGGGTCGAGCACCTCGCCTGGCGCCCCGTCAACACGCCTGCGACTCCGGCCTCCGGCTCCGACCTTCACCCTTCACCCCTCACCCTTCACTCTTCGACCCTCGCCGCCGCCGCCGGCCGCGACCTCACCTTCCTCAACGCCGACGCGTCCATCCGCCACCGCTTCAAGTCCGCGCCCAAAACGCTCTCCGCCATCGCGTGGCACCCCCAAGGCGGCGCTCTCGCCGCCGCCTACTTTGGCGGCGTCTGCCTCTGGGACGCCGATGATTTCGTCGCCCAAAAAGAATTCGCCTACGCCAACGGCATTCACGCCCTCGTCTGGTCCTCCGACGGCCGCTGGCTCGTGTCCGGAAACCAAGACCCGAGCGTCCACCTCTGGCTCCCCGAGGAAGATCAGGAATTCCACATGAGCGGCTACGAAGGCAAAGTGAAGGAACTCTCCTTCGACCGCACCGGCCGCTGGCTCGCCACCGGCGGCGGCCGCGACGCCTGCATCTGGGATTGCCTCGACGCCGGCCCCGAGGGCCGCGAACCCGCCATGCTCCCGCACGACGCCAAAGTCTGCGCCGTCGCCTTCCAAAAAAAATTCGGCGTCCTCGCGACAGCCTCCCAAGACGGCACCCTCATGCTCTGGAGCCCCGAGCGAAAACAACCGCTCCGCGCGACGATCAAGATGCCCGCCGCCGCCACGAAAATCGCCTGGTCCCCAGACGACGCCTACCTCGCCATCGGCAGCGAAAAAGGCGCCGTCTACGTCCTGAAGTGCGAAGCATAATTCCCCCAAGGTAGGGCGCGTTGTCCCTAACGCGCCGGTTGGACAACGCCCGCGTCTCACCACGCAGCCATCCCTCTTGCGTCGCCCTGACTCCCGACACTTTGCGTCTTAGCGTCTTCGCGCTTCAACCTCCACATCGCCCGCTTTCGTGACACGATCCCACGAACGATGCGCCTCACCTTCCCCAGCCTCCGCGAAATCGCCGCCGGCCCTGAGGACATCGTCTGGACCGACGCCACCGCCCTCACCGTCGAAAACCTCCGCGCCGCCTACCGCACCGGCATCTTCCCCTGGCCCGGCCTTCCCCACGAACCGATCCCTTGGTGCAGCCCCGATCCCCGCGCCGTCCTTGTATTCGCCGAGCTGACACCCGGCCGCACCCTCGAAAAAACCCTCCGCCGCGGCGGCTTCACCTTCACCATCGACCGCGCATTCGACGCCGTCATCGCCGCCTGCGCCGCCGCCCCACGCCCAGGGCAAGACGGCACTTGGATCGCCCCCGCCATCGTCGCCGCCTACACCGCCCTCCACCGCGAAGGTCTCGCTCACAGCGTCGAAGTCTGGCGCGACGAAAAACTCGTCGGTGGCCTCTACGGCGTCGATGCCGGCGGCGTCTTCTGCGGCGAAAGCATGTTCCACCACGAACCCAACGCCTCGAAACTCGCCATCCTCCACCTCGCTCAACACCTCACTTCCCGCGGCTCCACCTGGATGGACATCCAGCAACTCACCCCGCACATGCAGCGCCTCGGCGCCCGCGAAATCCCCCGCGAACGCTACCTCGCCCAACTCACCCAAGAGCTTATCGCGTCCCGGAAACTCTTCTAGGTGGAGCGCGCACTCCGTGCGCGCTGTAAGACATGGCAGACCAAAACGCCGGTATCGCACGCAGCGACTACGCCGGAACGGCACTTAGTAAGTGCCGCCCCCGCATCGCTCAACGAGCCCCGGAGTGCGCGTTCCGCCTAAACAAAAAGCGCGCCGTAACTCCGGCGCGATTCGAAATTCCTGATCGGCATTCGGCCGTCAGGTGTCGGCTTTCCAAGCCGCTGCGCGACTTGGTCAGTGCCCCATCCCCGCCTGATGCTCCTGAATATACTCCTGTTTGAGCCCGAGCTTCTCCGGCGCATGCAGCACCAGCATCTTCATGCGGATGTCTCCAGGAACCTGCGACGCCGTCAGCTTCGAGACCACGATCATCAACCCGATCGCCAGCGGCACCGCCCAGATCGCCGGTTGCTCGCACAAGATGCGCAGTAGCGGATGCGCCGCCCAGAACTTCGACATATCCACGATCTTCAAATCGCTCAGATTGATGATCGTCGTGCAGATCAACGCCGCCACGCCGCCACCGAGCATCCCCGTCGCCGCGCCTTTCATCGTCATCCCGCGCCACCAGACGCTCATGAACAACAGCGGGAAATAACTCGCCGCCGCGATCGCGAACGCCTGCCCCACCATGAAGTTGATCTGGAGCTGCTCCACCTGCGAACCGAGCAACACCGACACCGCGCCGATCCCGATCGCCGCAAACTTGAACATCTTCATCCGCTGCTCCGGCGACGAGTTCGGCCGCAGCATGCGCCCGTAAACATCGTGCGCCAGCGCGCCCGTCATCGAAACGAGCAGCCCCGAGAACGTGCTCATGAACGCCGCAAACGCACCCGCGCACGCGATGCCGCTCAGCACCGATCCCCACACGCCGTAGCGCTCGTTGATAATGCGCGGCAGCTCCAGCACGATCTTGTCCGTGCCCTTCGCCCCCGTCGCCGCGTAAAGCTCGGGCAGCAGATTGCGCCCGATCACGCCCATCACCGGCGGAAACACATAAAACACGCCGATCAAAATCATCACCCACATCGTCGTGCGCTTCGCCGCCACGCCGTCCGGGTTCGTGTAGAAACGCACCAGGATGTGCGGCAGCCCCGCCGTCCCGCACACGAGCGCGATGATCAGCGAGTAGGTATAAACCAACGACAACGGTCGTCCTTCCTCCGCCGACAACCCCGCCGCCTTCGCAGCCTTGGTCGTGAGCGGACCGAACGGCGCGATCCACGCCTCATCCGACGGCGCCTTCGCCGGCAACGGCTTCCGCGTGGTCTCCTCTGCTGTCGTCGCATCGCCAGCCCCCGCGCCCACCACCGCCGGCGCGGAAATCTCCGCCACCGGATTCATCGCCGCCGCGAGCGAACGCCCGTCGTTGGCCCCGAGATTTTTCCCGTAGCCGCCGAAGACCGCCATCAGCACGAACACCGGCACGCTGATCGCGAACATCTTCATCCAGTACTGCATCGCCTGCACCAGCGTGATGCCCTTCATGCCGCCGAGCGCGACATTCAGCGTAATCACCGCGCCCACCACCGCCACGCCCACCCAGTAAGGCAGGCCGGGAAAAATATAAGCCAGCGTCGTGCCCGCGCCCTTCATCTGCGGCAGCGTGTAGAAAAGTCCGATGAACAACACGAACACCACCGCGATCTTCCGGAACAGCGGCGAATCGTAGCGGCCTTCCGCGAAGTCCGGGATCGTGTACGCCCCGAACCGCCGCAGCGGCCCCGCGATGAACAACAGCAGGAAAAGATACCCGCACGCATAACAAACCGGATACCACAGCGCGTCATACCCGACCGCCATCACCATGCCCGCCACGCCCATGAACGACGCCGCCGACAGGTACTCGCCCGAGATCGCCGACGCGTTCCAGCCGACCGACACCGACCGCCCCGCGACGAAGAAATCGCCTGCCGTCTTCGAGGTCTTCGCCGAGCGAAAACCCATCCACACCGTGATCACCACCGTGACCGCGGAAAACGCGAAGATCCACGGATCGACATTCGCAAACATCGCCAGTGGCAGCGCCACAGAAGAAAGAGTCAGTGCGTCCATGGCTTAGTGTTTCCTTTCCTTTTCAACCTGCCGCACCTCGTCGTCTTCGAGCCAGATCGAGCGCTTGATGAAAACAAACGAGATCGCCCACACCGCCGGAAAAAACAACACGCCCAATATGAGCCACGTCAGCGTGAATCCAGCGACGCGCGTCGCCATGAATTCGGGCGCGAGATAATTGGCGAGCGGCAGTCCGAGCAGGACGACTAAAAACGCCGCGGCGCACGCGACGGAGAGCTGGAGTTGTCGGCGCATCAACGAAGCCAGAAACGCTTCGCTATGCACCGGGTCGTTGGGTGGCGGGGTGCTTGACGACATGCGGCGGCGAGCTTGCTGCCCGCCCCTTCCCCCGCAAGCCCACAACCGTCATCATATTTGACTACAGTCACATCGTCTTTGCCACGAATCGTCACCCGCGCTTCTTATCACTTCATGACCACGCCCCAGCTCGCCCGCGCCCGCCGCCTCCTCTGCGATCTGCAAAATCACATCCGCGACACCCTCCTCGCCGCCCGCGCCCGCGAAGCCTCGAAATTCGCCCGCATCGCCGCTGTCACCGCCGCCGACACCATCTACCACATCGATAAACTCAGCGAACACGCCATCATCGAGTGGTTCGAAAAACACTGGCCCCGCACCTGGCCCGTCGAGCTCGTCATGGAAGGCATCGAAGACGGCCACAAGCTCACCTTCCCCCTCGGCACACCCGTCGCGCGCACCGGCTGGAAATGCATCCTCGACCCCATCGATGGCACCCGCGGCCTCATGTACGACAAACGCTCCGCCTGGATTCTCGCCGGCCTCGCCCCGCAACGGGGCCCGCGCACCACCCTCCGCGACATCGCCGTCGCCGCCATGACCGAGCTCCCCACAAGCAAACAATGGCGCGCCGACCAGTTTTCCGCCATCCGCGGGGCCGGCCCGCGCGGCGTGCAAGCCACCGCCTTCAACGTCTTCACCGGCAAATCCCAAAAAATCTCCGTCCGCCCCTCGCAGGCGAAAGACTTCAAACACGGCTTCGCCTCCATCTCGAAATTTTTCCCCGACGGCAAAACCCACCTCGCCGCCTTCGAGGAAAAACTCTGGGCCACACTCCACGCTCCCGCGAAGAAAACCAAACCCGCTCCAGGCGTCGCGTCCGCCACCATCGGCGACTCCCCGCTCGTCTTCGACGACCAGTACATTAGCACCGGCGGCCAGCTCTACGAACTCCTCTCCGGCCACGACCGCCTCATCGCCGACCTCCGCCCGCTTGTATTCAAAAAGCTCGGCCTCCACTCCTCCCTCGTCTGCCACCCGTACGACATCTGCACCGCCCTCATCTTCACAGAAGCCGGCGGCCTCGTGGAAAACCCGCTCAACGGCGCCGCCGTCACCACGCCGCTCGACACCACCTCCGCCGTCACCTGGATCGGCTACGCCAATCCAACGCTCGCGAAGCTCGCCCGCCCCATCGTCAAAAATCTGCTCACCGCCTTCGCCTAACCACCTCCGCGTAGCCACGAGCGCCAGCGAGTGGAGATCGAAAAATCACACCACACTCGCCCGCCGCTTCTGCGTCACCCGCTCCGCTTTCTTCTTTGCAACTCGTTCAGCCTTCAAAATTTTCTTCACCCGCCAGCGATACTCGCCCGCCACGATGTATCCGACACATCGATCCGTCCCACACCGGCACGGATGCTCCCGCCAGTTATCCATCCCATAGCGGTAATCAAAGAAAAGCTCTTCGCCCTCTGAAATCTCACGCTTCGCGATGATCCAGATCGTCCCGCGAATAATTTCCGTCCGGCAGTTCGGCTTGCACGAGTGATTGATCAGCCGCGCCGTGTTCCAGCTCATCGAGCCGTCGATATCGTGCTTCTTGTTCAGCTCGAAAATATACACGCACCCATCCTTCCCCGACTTCTCGCGAGCCACGCGCACCACCTCGCGCCGGTCCGACTCCGCCTTCGTGATCACCTCGCCATCGTAAGCGATGATCCGCGTCCCCTCCGGGATAATCTTCGCCGCGTACAACCCGCGCCCATGAATCGGCGAACGATACACCTTCGCCCACGGCGTAGTCGTCGGCTTGCGCCGCGTCCCCGCGCGTTTCTTCCCCACGCCCGCTTTCGCCTTCTCAGCCATCTTCGCCGCGCGCATCAGCCGACCTCCAATCCCACCGGACAATGATCGCTCCCCATCACCTCCGGGCTGATCCACGCCCGCTTCAGCGCCGGCTTTAGCTTTTCGCTCGCGACAAAATAATCGACGCGCCACCCGATATTCCGCGCCCGGCAATTCATCATCTGGCTCCACCACGTATAGTGATCCGGCCCCTTCTCGAACTCGCGAAACGTATCCACAAACCCGCTTTCCAGCACCTTGGAAAAATTCGCCCGCTCCTCGTCCGTGAACCCCGCGTTCCGCCGGTTCGTCTTCGGATTTTTCAAATCGATGTCCTGGTGCGCCACATTCAGATCGCCGCAAAAAATCACCGGCTTCTTCTTCTCCAGCTTCTTCAAAAACGCCAGAAACGCCGGGTCCCACTCCTTCGTCCGGTAATCCAGCCGCGTCAGCCCGCGCTGCGAATTCGGCTGGTAAACGTTCACCAGATAAAAGTCCGCAAACTCCGCCGTGATCACCCGCCCCTCCTGGTCGTGATCCGCCAGCCCGATACCCATCGACACGCTCTTCGGCTTCACCCGGCTGAACACCGCCGTTCCGCTGTAGCCTTTCTTCACCGCGCTCGCCCACACCGGCTCGTATCCGGTTTCCCAAGCCACATGCTGCACATCGCCCGGATGACACTTCGTCTCCTGCAGGCAGATCACGTCCGCGCCGACCGACGCCATATACTCCGCAAACCCCTTCTTCAGGGCCGCACGGATGCCATTCACGTTCCAGGAAACCATCTTCATAAACCGCCACACTCAGCACGCCTCCCGCCGCTTTCAACACCGGCGTTGCCCCGCGCTTCGCAATTCTCCACGTTCGCCGCTTCATGTCCGCTTTCAGCCACCTGCCACTCGGTCAGCGCATTCCCGCCGGGACTCCGCACGCCGTCTCCGCCAGCCTGCCCACCATGCGCGACGTCATCGGCTATGAGGAAAAAAATCCCGAGATCACGCGGCACATGACCTCAGGCTACCCGCGCTTCGTGAAACATCCGTTTCTCAAGCAGGCCGCCGCCCACATGCTCCACGCCCTCGGCCTCGACGGCTGGCAACTCTGGCCCACCTCCTCCGCCCGCGCCGCCGAAGCCCTCCGCGTCTGGCTCGCCATCCCAGAAGCCCGCGTCGTCGAAAACGTCTGCGTCAGCGGCGTCGCCTTCCCGGCTAGCCCCGACACCTTCGCCCGCGCCAAAACCTTCCTCCAACACACCGGCGCCCTCCTCTCCTCCCGCGAAGCCGAGGACTACCTCGTCCGCGTCGGTGAACTCCCCGCCCCGCACCCCGAGAACACTTTCGAAGGCTACGCCGCCAGCCGCGTCAAAGGCGCCGTCGCCCGCGCCTTCCAGCACCCCCAGCCCGACGACGTCTTCCTCGCCAACAGCGGCATGAACGCCGTCTACGCGGCTTTCCGCTCCGCCGACCAGCTTCAGCGCCCCCGTGGCCGCAAACTCTGGATACAGCTCGGCTGGCTCTACCTCGACACCATAGCCATCCTTCAAAAATTCACCGGCCGGCCCGCCTACGACTACGTCTTCGTCCACGACGTCTTCGACCTCCCCTCCCTGCGAAAACTCTTCGCCACTCGCGGCCACGAAATCGCCGGCCTCATCACCGAGGTCCCGACCAACCCCCTCATCCAGACACCCGACCTCGCCGCCATCTACGAACTCTGCCGCGCGCACGAAGCCATCTTCATCGCCGACCCCACCATCGCCTCCCCGCTCAACGTCGACATCCTTCCCCACACCGACGTCGCCGTAAACAGCCTCACCAAATACACCGCCAGCGAAGGCGACGTCCTCGCCGGCGCCGTCATCGTCAATCCCGCCAGCCCCTTCGCCGCCGACTTCCGCCGCCTCCTCCCCGGCGAACTCGAACCTGTCTACAGCCGCGACCTCGCCCGCCTCGCCGCCCAGATCGGCGACTACGAACCGCTCATCGCCCGCATCAACCGCACCGCCCCCGCCGTCGTGGAGTTTCTCCGCAATCACCCCCGCGTGAAAAACGTCTGGTGGTCCGAGCACCCAGAATCTCGCGACAACTACCTCAAGATCGCCCGCTCCCCCGCCTCCATCGGCAGCATGATCAGCTTCACCGTGGAAAACCTCGCGGACTTCTACGACCGCCTCAGCCTCCCCAAAGGCCCCAGCTTCGGCATGAAGAACAGCCTCATCTGCCCCTTCATCTACCTCGCGCACTACGACCTCGTCACCACCGCCGAAGGCCGCGCCCAGCTCGCCGCCGCCGGCCTCGACCCCGGGCTCCTCCGCCTCTCCCTCGGCGCCGAACCCGCCGCAGACATCATCGCCTCCCTCGCCGAAGCGCTGTCCTGATCTGTCCTCAAAATCCGGGCACACGAACAGTGTCCGCCTGCACTCACGCCGCCAACAACGGCTTGCCCCGTGCCACGCGCCCGGCTCGACTCCGCGCCCATGTCCAGGGAGTCCGCTTCAACCGCCGAGGCCTCCGCGCCCGCCTTTGCTTTCACCGGTTCGTTTCCCCCGCGCCACCTCACGCTCGCCTATCAAGGCGGCCTGCTGCTAAGCGCGTTTACCATCGTCCTGTTACCCCTCCTCTACATTGGCCTCATCGCCGCCTGCGGCTACGGCATCTACCTCTACGCGATCCACGCCACCGTCATCTTCGACGGCCGCGGCGGCGGCATCTGGCGCCTCATCGCCTACGCCGGCCCTCTGCTCGCCGGCGGCGTGCTCATCGCCTTCCTCATCAAACCTCTCTTCGCCCGCGGCGCGAAACAGTCCGAACCGCTCTCGCTCGACCTCGAAAATGAACCCCGCCTGCGGGGCTTCATCGCCGAAATCTGCCGCCTCGTCGGCGCCCCGATGCCCGTCCGTGTCGATCTCGACACACAGGTCAACGCCTCCGCCCGCTTCCGCCGCGGACTGCTCAGCCTCGGTCGCCGCGATCTCGTGCTGACCATCGGCATGCCCCTCGCCGCCGGCCTCACCGCCCGCCAGTTCGCCGGAGTCCTCGCGCACGAATTCGGCCACTTCGCCCAAGGCGCCGGCATGGCCGCCACCTACGTCATCCGCACCGTCAATAACTGGTTCGCCCGCGTCGTCTTCGGCCGCGACTCCTGGGACGCCAGCCTCGAGGCATACTCCCGCGAAGCCGATTTCCGCATCGCCGCCATCCTCTGGCTCGCCCGCGGCGGCGTCTGGCTCAGCCGCAAAATCCTCCACGGCCTCATGGTCGTCGCTCACGCCATCACCTGCTTCCAACTCCGCCAGATGGAATTCGACGCCGACTACTACGAAACCCAGGTCGCCGGCAGCACCGCCTTCGCCGAAACCTCCGGCGAACTCCGCCGCCTCAACTTCGCCGGCCAGTCCGCCTTCAACGAACTCGGCTCGCTCTGGAACGAACGCCGCCTCGTCGACGACTTCCCCGGCTTCGTCGCACTCCGCCGCGCCCAGATCCCCGCAGAGCTCCTGGCCAGACTCGACAGCGCCGGTGCCGAAACCAAAACACGCTGGTCCGACACGCACCCGGCCGACGCGGATCGCATCGCCCACGCCAGCAGTCTCGCCTCCTCCGGCATTTTCCAAGGCGACGGCCCCGCCTCCGCGCTCTTCACCGATTTCGCCGCCACCAGCCGCGCCGTCACCAAACACTTCTACCGCGAACACCTCGAGCTCACCTTCGCCGAGGACGCGCTCATCTCCATTGGCTCCGCAGCCAAAACCGGCGACGCCACCTCCGCCGCCAGCGCCGCCGGCGAACGCCTCACCCAATCGATCCTTAATCTCCAGCGCATCGCCTCCTGGCCAGCGCCCGCCTGGTCTCCCCTCCCTCCCGAAGTCACCCCGGTCGAGCTCGCCACCACCCTCACCCATCTTCGCGGTGAACTCGCCAGCCTCCGCGACAACGCCCAGGCCGCCGAAAAAGAGTATCAGAAAATCGACGACGAACTCCAGAACGCCACCATCGCCCACGCCTTTCTCGGCGCCGGCGTAAAAGTGAAACCAGAAGTCTTCGGCTTGATCCGCGGCGATCTTTCAGAGGCGAGCGCAGTCCGCGACCGCCTCACCAAAAAACGAGACGCCACATCCACCGGTCTCGCGCGCTTCGAAGAAGGCGTCTGGCGCTACCTCGAACTTGTCGGCCGCGCCGCCCGCACTTCTCCGATCGCTTCCACACATTCCCCCGAGTGGGCCTCGCGTATCATCGCGACCACCGACGCGCTCGATGGCCTCCGCCCCTGGTTCAAAACCTTCCCCGCCTCGCTCGACGAGCACCGCATCCTCGCCGCCTTCGCAGCCAATCAAGAATCGCTCGCCGAAAACACCTCCTTCCACAGTGCCTTCAGCTCCCGCCTGGCACGCATGCGCGAAGCCGCCGCCCAAGTGCCCGCTCTCGTCGGCGAAACGCTGTACCCAATTACCCAGGACGGCACCCCCATCCCCGCCCGCCAGCTCCTGCAAAAAACCCTCGAAGGCGTCCACCCCGACGGCCACTTCGAAGCCACCCTGCGAACCAGCGCCGCCTGCTTCTTCCGCCTGATCGGCGAACTCGCCCTCGCGGGCGAAGAACTGGAAAAAACGCCCCCGCCCGCTCCCGCGACCGCCACCGCATGAGCGCACCCGCCTCCACGCTCGCCATCAAGGCCATCCCCAACGCCCCGCGCACCGAAATCGCCGGCTGGCTCGGCGACGCCCTCAAAATAAAAGTCCACGCCCCCGCGCTCGAAGGCCGCGCCAACGACGAACTCTGCGTCTTCCTCGCCGAAAAACTCGGCCTCCCCAAACGCGCCGTCACCCTCCTCCAAGGCGAAAAATCCCGTCAGAAAGTCGTCCACATCGCCGGCCTCGCCCCCGCCGCCCTCCGCCAGCGCCTCACGCCTCCCCAATAAAAAAGCGCCCGCATTTCGGGCGCATAAAAAACTGGAGCGGCTGGACGGAATCGAACCGACGATACCTCTTTGGAAGAGAGGAGTTTTACCACTAAACTACAGCCGCGGCAAAAATGCTCCGGCGAGCTTCGCCCACGCGCCTCACCGGTCAAGCCTTCCCTCGCCCACCCAACCGCAGAAAACATACGCCCGGCCACATCACCCCGGGGCGCTTTTCTCATCACTCCACACTCCGCCCCACAGCGTTCGCCACCACCCCTCCTCGTTAACCAGCACCGCTTACGCGTTGCACAAGTCCATGCGTTGCAAGCGCTCGGCACATTCAGAATCGCGTTTTTTTAACAACCCAAAGCAGGGAATGAAGTTGCGACACTTTTGTGCCGACATTTCTTGGACACCATCATGGCTTTCATCTCCTCGGCCCCAGCTTCCAAGGGCAATCTCCGCCCCAGCCAGCAGTCCGCCCGCCCCAACATCAAGGTCGCGCAAAACCTGGCCAAACAAAAGTCGCTCGAGAAAAAAGCGCAGAACTACAAACTGCCGCTCAGCGAGCTCGCCATCTTCACCCAGCAGCTCGCCTCGCTCCTCACCGCCGGCCTCCCGCTCGTGCAATGCCTCGAAGCGCTCCAGGAGCAGACCGAAGATCCCGTCTTCCGCATCATCATCCGCGAAGTCCGCACCGAGATCTCCTCAGGCAATTCGTTTTCCAACTCCGTCAAAAAATTCCCCCGCGCCTTCAACTCGCTCTTTATCTCTATGATCGAGGCCGGTGAAGCCTCGGGCGCGCTCGCCGAGATTCTCGGCAAGGTTGCCGCCTACTTCGAAGCCAGCGTGAAGCTGAACAAGAAGGTAAAGTCCGCCATGACCTACCCCATCGCCGTCATCGGCTTGGCTGTTGTGCTCGTCAACGTGCTGCTCATTTTCGTCATTCCCGTTTTCTCCAAGATGTTCGCCGACTTCGGCAAAGCCCTCCCGGCGCCGACGCAGATGCTCATCGACTTCTCCAATTTCCTCCGCGGCTGGGGCGGTCTCGGCACGCTCGTCGGTATCGTAGCCCTCGTTTTCATCGTCAAAAAATACATCGAGACTCCTGCCGGCCGCTCGCAGAAAGACCGCTTCCTCGTCCGCGCCCCGATTTTCGGCAACCTCATCCACAAAATCGCGCTCTCCCGCTTCTGCCGTACCTACGCCACCCTGATTCGCTCGGGCGTCCCCATTCTCCGCACGCTAGAAATCGTCTCCGCCGCCAGCGGAAAGGTCCAGGTCGAGGAAGCCTGCGTCGATATCGCCAAATTCGTCAGCCAGGGTGGCCAAGTCTCTGAGGTCGTGGCCGCCAACGGCTTCTTCCCGCCGATGATGAAGCATATGATCAAAGCCGGCGAAACCACCGGTAACGTCGACGGCATGATGGGCAAGATCGCCGACTTCTACGACACCGAGGTCGATGCCACCACCGCCGCCCTCACCTCCCTTATCGAGCCCCTCCTCATCGTCTTCCTCGGCGTTGTCGTCGGCGGCATCGTCATGGCTATGTTCCTTCCGATCTTCAATCTAGCCGGTGCCGTCGGCGGTTGATCGCAAAACAGGACTCGCGCCCGCCACTAATTTCATCTCAGTTCGCGGCAGACTCCGCTCATGCCTTCCGTTCTCATCGTCGACGACCTGCTTTCCATCCATGAGATGCTGGATGCCGTTATCCAGCCCACCGGTTTTGCCACCGCCTTCGCCACTGACGGCGAAAAAGCCTTGGTCCGCTACAAAGCCGAGAAGCAGGACATCGTCCTCGCCGACATCGACATGAAACCGATGGACGGCATCACGCTCCTCAAACAGCTAAAGCTCTTCGATCCCAACGCCGTCGTCATCATCATGACGGCCTACGCCTCCACCGAGAGCGCCATTCAGGCCCTCAAATTCGGTGCCTTCGACTACCTCCAGAAACCTTTCCGCGTAGACGAACTCATCTCCACTCTCAAACGCGGCCTCGAGTACAAACAGTTTTCCCTCGCCGACAAAGGCACCCAAAGCCCCTTCCCCACCGCCAAGGGAGCCGACATCGAAGGCCGCCTCATCGGATCGAGCGCCAAGTTCAAAAAATTCCTCCAGCAGGTCAAAAAGCTCTCCACCGTCCGCAGCCCCGTCCTCCTCCAAGGCGAAGTCGGCACCGGCAAAAGCACGGTCGCCGAACTCCTTCACGCCTCCACGCCTTCCCCCGACGGTCAACTCGTCCGCATCGATTGCTCCCTCAGCGACGAAGCCAGCCTCCGCGAAGGCCTCCTCGGTCAGAGCGGCGCAGGCGGCACTTGGGTCAAACAAGCCAAAGGCGGCACCCTCTTCCTTCACCACCTCCAGTGCCTTCCGCTCCCGATGCAGAAGGAACTGGTCAGCGTCCTCCGCGCCACCTCCGCCGGCTTCCGCCTTGTTTGCACCACCACCGAAGACCTCGAAAAACTCACCGACGAGGGCACCTTCCACGACGAACTTTTCTACCGCGTCGCCTCGCTCCCCGTCGTCATCCCGTCGCTTCACGACCGCAAAGACGATATCCCCGCGCTCGTAAAACACTTCGCCGTCAAAGCCACCAACCCCAACTTCGACGCCAGCCAGATCGAGTTCACCGACGACGCCATCGAAGTCCTCCAAGCCTACCACTGGCCGGGCAACATCACCGAACTTAATCAAGTCGTCTCCAAACTCGCCTCCACCGCCGAAGGCCGTGTCATCACCTCGCAGGAACTCCCCATGCGCCTGAAAGAAGTCAAAGACTGGCCCAAACTCGAAGACTACCTTGCCGGTCAGCAAAAGCAGTACACCGACATGGTCCTGCGCGCCTGCAACGACGACAAAGCCAAAGCCGCCAAAGTCCTCGGCATCCCCGCCGCGCAACTCAAGTAACACCGCGCCCCGGCCACCTTCCGGCCCCGCTCGCCTCTCTCAGCCGCGTTTCCCCAACGCGGCTTTTTGCTGTCCACATCGCCTCACTTCCGCGCTTCAGCCCTTCCGCGTTTCCGCGATCTCCTGCTCGCGTCGGAAAAAATTTCCGCGCCCGACACACACGCGCCATTTTCCCCCTTGCGAAGCCGGAACGCGCTCTCAACCCTCGCCGAAATCTACGTCCATGCCCAAACGCACCGACCTCAAGTCCATCATCATCATCGGCGCCGGCCCCATCGTCATCGGCCAGGCCTGCGAGTTTGACTACTCCGGCACCCAGGCCTGCAAAGCCCTGAAGGAAGAAGGTTACCGCGTGATCCTGGTGAACTCCAACCCGGCCACGATCATGACCGACCCCGAGTTCGCCGACGTGACGTACATCGAGCCGCTCACCGTCGAGATGCTCGAAAAAATCATCGAGGCGGAAAAACCCTCCGCTCTGCTCCCGACTCTCGGTGGCCAGACCGCACTCAACCTCTCGATGGAGCTCCACAAAGCGGGCATCCTCAAAAAGCACAACGTCGAGATGATCGGCGCCAAGCCCGACGCCATCCACCGCGGCGAAGACCGCGAAACCTTCAAGCAGCTCATGCTGAAGATCGGCCTCGATGTCGCCCGCTCCTCCACCGTCAAAACGATGGAAGAAGCCCGCGCCGCCGCCGAAAAACTCGGCACCTTCCCGCTCATCATCCGCCCCTCCTTCACCCTCGGCGGCCAGGGCGGCGGCATCGCTTACAACAAGGAAGAATTCGAGCGCATCACCGCCAACGGCATCGACATTTCCCCCGTCCACGAAGTCCTCGTCGAAGAATGTCTCCTCGGCTGGAAGGAATACGAGATGGAGGTCATGCGCGACCACAAGGACCAGTGCGTCGTGATCTGCTCGATCGAGAACTTCGATCCCATGGGCGTGCATACCGGCGACTCCATCACCGTCGCCCCGGCCATGACCCTGACCGACAAGGAATACCAGGTCATGCGCGACGCCTCCTTCGCCGTCATCCGCGAGATCGGCGTCGAGACCGGCGGTTCCAACATCCAGTTCTCCGTCGATCCCGTCAGCGGCCGCATGGTCGTCATCGAGATGAATCCGCGCGTCTCCCGCAGCTCCGCGCTCGCCTCGAAAGCCACCGGTTTCCCCATCGCGAAAATCGCCGCCAAACTCGCCGTCGGCTACACGCTCGACGAACTCAAGAACGACATCACGCGCCTCACGCCCGCCTCGTTCGAGCCCACGATCGACTACGTGGTGACGAAGATCCCGCGCTTCACCTTCGAAAAGTTCCCGGACGCCGACCCGACGCTCACCTCGGCGATGAAGTCCGTCGGTGAAGCCATGGCCATCGGCCGCACCTTCAAGGAATCCTTCCAAAAATGTCTCCGCTCTCTGGAGACAGGCGCCCGCGGCTTCGGCGGTGGTGGCGGTAAATGGGGCGGCGACGAGCTCCCCGACGACAAGATCATCAAACAAAAACTAGGCACGCCCAACGCCGAGCGCGTCTACTACATCCGCTACGCCTTCCTCGCCGGTTACACCGTCGACCAGATCTTCAACATCACGAAGATCGACCCATGGTTCCTCACCCAGCTCGAGGAAATCATCGCGATGGAGAAAGACCTCAAGAAGCGCAGCCTCAAGGGCATCGACGCCCTCACCCTCCGCCGCGCGAAACAGTTCGGCTTCTCCGACGTCCAGCTCGCCCATTTCCTCAAGAGCGACCTCGCCGCCGTCCGCGCCGAGCGCAAAAAACTCGGGGTCAACACCACCTACCGCCTCGTCGACACCTGCGCCGCCGAGTTCGAGGCCTTCACCCCGTATTACTATTCCAGCTACGGCGACGAAAACGAAATCCTCCCGCCCACCGGCAAGAAGAAGATCATGATCCTCGGCGGCGGCCCCAACCGTATCGGCCAGGGCATCGAGTTCGACTAC
>CBINDC010000033.1:0-23034 GCA_966249325.1 uncultured Nibricoccus sp.
CCGCCGCCCACGGCGTCACCGTAAACGCCACCAGCAGCGAAAACACCATCGCCGCCGTCGCCCCCACCGGAATCGGCCGCATGTACGGCCCCATCAATCCTCCGACAAACGCCATCGGCAAAATCGCCGCGATCACCGCCCACGTCGCCAGGATCGTCGGATTCCCCACTTCCGCCACCGCCTCCAGCGCCACGTCCGACAACGCCTTCCCCTTCGCCCCCGGCAGCCGCGCGTGCCGCACGATATTCTCCACCACCACGATCGCGTCATCCACCAGAATGCCGATTGAGAAGATCAACGCGAAGAGCGTGATCCGGTTCAACGTGTAGCCGTACAAATAAAAAACCAGCAGCGTCAGCGCCAGTGTCGCCGGGATCGCCAGCATCACCACGAGCGACTCCCGCCACCCGAGAAACACCAGGATCAGCACCGCCACGCCAAACACCGCGATCCCCATGTGCAGCAGCAGCTCGTTGCTCTTCTCCGCCGCCGTGTGCCCGTAGTCGCGCGTCACCGTCACACCCACGTCCGCAGGCAGCAACCGCCCGCGCAACCCATCCACTTTCTTCAAGACCGACGCCACCACCTCGATCGCATTCGCCCCCGGCCGCTTCGCCAAACTCACCGTCACCGCCGCCTCGATACCGCCCGCCCCGCCACCCGCCGCGTGCAACACATGAGTCACCGCCTCCTCCGCGCCATCCGTCACCGTCGCCACGTCGCGCAAATAAACCGGCTTCCCCTCGCTCGCTCCGACCACCAACGACTCCACCTCCCGCGCATCGCGCAGAAAAACGCCCGCCTCCAGCAAAACTTCCTTCCCGCCAAACGCGCGCGACCCCGCATCCACCGCGCGATTCCCCCGCTGCAACGCCCCCGCCACCGCCCCCACATCCAGCCCGCGCCCCGCCAGCGCCGCCGGATCGAGCATCACCCGGATCGCCCGCGCCTGCCCTCCAATGATCGTCGTCTCCGCCACCAGCGGCAGCGATTTGATCTCCTCTTCGAGCTGCACCGCCATCCGCCGCAACGACGCCGCATCGTGCGCCGCGCTGTGCAACGTCAGCGCCAGCACCGGCACATCGTCGATCGTCCGCGGCTTCACCAACGGCGCCGCCATCCCCGGCGGCATCCGGTCGAGCTGCGCGTTCAACCGCTGATTCAACCGCACCAGCGCCGCCTCGATGTCCGTCCCCACTGTGTACCGCACCACGATCAAACTCCCGCCCGGACTCGACGTGGAATACAGATACTCCACGCCCGGAATCTCCCAAAACAGTTTCTCCAACGGCCGCGTCACCAGATTCTCCACCTCCGCCGGACTCGCCCCCGGCAGCGCCGCCATCACATCGATCATCGGCACCTGGATCTGCGGCTCCTCCTCGCGCGGCAGCCGCCACACCGCAAACAGCCCCATCAAAATCGACGCCACCACCACGATCGCCGTCAGCTTCGAGTGGACAAAAAATCCCGCCAGCCGCTCCGCGATCCCCGTCTGTTTCGTGTCCGCGTTCATCTCGCCACCTCCACCGCCAGCCCGTCACGCAGCGCCGCTCCCGGATTCTTCACCACCACTTCACCCGGCTCCACACCCGACAAAATCTCCACCTCGCCGCCATCGCTCCGCCCTGTCTGCACAATCCGCAACCGTACCCGTCCTTCCGATACAACCAGCACACTCTCCACCTGCCCAAACGCCCGCACCGCCATCCCCGGCACCAACCGCCTCACCGCTTTCCCATCCGGCACTTCGACCGAGACAAACTTCCCCGGTCGCCACGCGCTTCCTTCCGCGAGCGCCAGCACCACCTCCACCGTCCGCGTCGCCGCATCCGCCGCTCCCGCAATCTCCGTGATCGTAGCCTGCCCCCGCCCGTCTTCCGCGATCACAGTCAACGTCTCACCCACGCGCAATTTCCCCGCCTGTCCCGCCGGCACCCGCGCCAGCACTTCAACCGCTCCGCTCCGATCAATCACGACAAGCGCCTGCCCCGGCATCACCACATCGCCACGATTCACCGGCCGCTCCGCCACCCGTCCGTCGAACGGCGCGCGGGTTTCCAAATACCCAAGCATCGCCTCCGCCTCGGCCAGCGCCGCCTTCGCCGCCCGCACCCGCTCCTCGCCCGTCCGCACCGCATCGTCCGTCGTCACTCCACCCTTCTTCAGTTCACGATCCCGCCCCAGCTCGCGCTCCGCCTGCGCCAGCGCCGTCCGCGCCCCCTCCACCTGCGCCGCATACTCCGGCGCCGACAACCGCGCCACCACCTCGCCCGCCCGCACGTCCTGCCCGAGCTTCGCAAAAATATCCTCCACACTCCCCGCGACCTTCGCCGCCAGCCGCGCCCGATCCCCCGCCCGCACTTCGCCGGGCACCGCCACCACCCGCGCCACCTCGCGCTCGCCCACCGCCACCACGTCCACACGCATCGCTCCATAGCTCTCCTTCTGCGCCGCCACGTCAGGACGCGCACACCCCGACAACGCCGCTCCCGCAGCCACCGTGATCAAAAACAAAACAGACGAAGCATTCATAATCTAAGATCCCAAAAACGCCTCACATCCTCACTTCCGGCAGCACGCATCCCCCTCGCGCGCCAGCCCCAGCTTCTTGAAAACGATCTCAGCCGGACAAAAACCCGTGAGCGCCGACTGGATCAGATTCACGCCGACAAACACCGCCAGCAGCAGCCACCACGGACTCACGAAGTGCGCCAGCGTCACGCTCAGCAGCACGAAACTTCCCGCCAGGATGCGAATGAGTGATTCGGTTTTCATGATTGAACTTTTTAAGTTTATATGCGCATATACTCATATACTTGATCCCATGTCAAGCCCCTGTTCACTGCGTCACATGGCCAAGAAAGCCCGACCGCTCACCGAGGATGCCCTCGCCCTCATCGCCCGCCGCTTCGCGCTGCTGGCCGAGCCCATGCGCCTGCGCCTCCTCCACGCGCTCTTCGACGGCGAGAAACCCGTCAACACCCTCGTCGACCTGACCGGCGGCACCCAGGCCAACGTCTCCCGCCACCTGCAAACCCTCACCGACGGCGGCCTCCTCTCGCGCCGCAAGGAAGGCCTCCAAGTCTTCTACGCCATCGCCGACCCCTCGATCTTCCAGCTCTGCGAACTCGTCTGCGGCAGCCTCGAAAAACAACACACCGAAAAAGCCGGTGCCTTCTCCCGCTGAGTCAGCCGCTCAGCCCGGCCGCCCGCGCTCACCGCGCCAGATCGTACAGCGCGTAGCCCGCGAAAAAATTCGGCCGCACCGTGCACGGCGTCTTCCAATCGCCGCGCAACAACGCCCGCCGCGCGATGCGGATGTTCTTCTGCGCGCAAAACTCCTCGAAATCCGCCACGCTCACCGGATTCGCCGGCCGGCTCTCATGCCACGCCGTTTTGTAGACCTCGTTGCGCGGCTTGCGCCCATAGCGCAGCGCATCGATCCGGTTCTTCCAGTAACCGTGATTCACGAAACCCACCGTGACCGCCTTCGCGACGCGCAACGCCTCGGCGATGACCGCGCCCGGATCGGGCACTTCCTCGAGCGTGCGCGAACAAATCACGCGATCGAAATGCCCGTCGGTAAACCCGCGCATGAACTCCAGCATGTCGCCCTGATAGGCCGTGATCCCACGTTTCACGCAGGCGGAAATTTTCTCGAACTCCAGATCCACGCCGACCGCGAAGACGTCCTTCTGCTGCACGAGCGACTCAAGGAGCACGCCGCGTCCGCAGCCAAGATCGAGCACGCGCGACCGGGGTTGGACCCAGTCCGCGATGATCTGCATATCGACAGTGCGTTTGACGGCGGTTCTTTGCATCGAGGTCGCCATTCCCCAACAGCCGACGTTTTTACTCAAATAGAAAGCTCGCCCTGCTCAGAAACGTTATTTTCGCCAGGCGGAGTTCACTCAGCGGGCGTCGGTGCAGGCAGATCGCTGGCTGCAAAGAGCGGGCCGGTCAAAATTTGGGCCAGCAGCTCATTCGCTTCCGGTTGTGCGGTCACAGCGGCTTCCAGTAGCCAAATTAGAGTTGTATGCGAGAAGGCGGTTGCCAGAGGGAACGCGCTTCCCAGTCGGCAGGAAAACCCATGTGGCTGGTCACGGAAAACGTTTGTTCGCGGAGCAAGTCAACGAGCCGGGCGGTCCAATCGCTTGTCGGCGAGATGGTACGCGTGAGGTGCGCAAGGAGGACGAGCGTATTATAGATGCGACGATCCTCGGTCCGGTTAAGACTGGAGAGGATCGCCATCGGCTGCCGGTCGGGCAACGCGACGGTCACAGTGAAGCGGCGGTTCCACAGACGGGCGTGGTGCGCGCAGAGATTGCGGACGTAAACGGCGTGCTCGAGCAACGACTTCAAGTTGTCCGGGAAAAGCAGATAGGTGCGGGCGATGTCTTTGCGGTCTTTATCCCGCGCGATGTTAGCGAAGAAGCGGCTGAGCAACCCAAACGACATGACTTCGCACGCGGCCCAGATCGGCGGGCGGGACATGCCATGCTTCGTGCGATAGTGGCCGACGAAGGGTTCGTCACTACGCTTCAGTTCTTCGTCGAGTTTTTGAAGCGCATCGACGTGCCTAGCCTGATCGCGAAACACGGAGCGATCTTCGAACGCCTGCGAGCCATAGGCGTGACCAAGCACATAGGCCCAGCGGGCGCGGACGGAGATCTCGAAGAGCTTAAGCGCCTCGGACACCAAATCGCGCAGGTGACGGTCGAAGGTGTAGAGCGCCCACAGTGTCTCGAATGTCGTACCGGCGACAAAGCAGTCGGGATCGCGCGGCAGCGTTAACGGGAAGCGATAAGCCGAAAGGCGGTAGTAATTGTGATGCGTCAGACAATGCCGGGCAAAAGCCACGTCGGCGACGACGAGACCTCGATGCTGGAGGAGCGCGACCTGTTCCTCGTAGGTTTTCGCAGGCTTGGAGCTGGACATACTTCCGCCAAAAACAAGTAACCCGCCGATTTGAGCAGTGCGCCTCACCGAAGTGCTGCGCCCGAGGCTTGGCGGGTTTTGTTGCAGAACTAATCGGCCAGTATGGCCCGCGCTTCAAGCCGAATGTCGGGTTAAGTCTATCTACACGCGACCAAACCTTCAGCTCCGCGACAATTTCACATCCAGCCAGACGGCGAGGACCAATACAGCTCCGCGGGCGACGTAATTCACCCACGGATCCACCCCCAGCAATCGCATTCCGTTGAGCAATGCGGTCATGATCAATGCGCCAAAAAGCACGCCCCACACCGTCCCGCGTCCACCTTTCAAGGCCGTGCCGCCAATCACGCAGGCCGCGATGGCATCAAGCTCCATCAAATCTCCAACCGTCGTCGTCGATGAACCTGAGAAAGCTGTCGTCATGAAGCCCGTGATCGCAACCGTGACTCCCATCAGCACGTACGCGCCGATCATCACCCTGTCCACCGCGATGCCGGAAAGCACCGCCGCCTCTTCGTTACCACCAATGGCGTAGAGATAACGTCCGAACGGCGTGTGCTTCGTCAGGAAGAAAACCACCGCCGCCGTGACGCCGAGAATCACCAGCGAAAGCGGCACGCCGCGAAAGCCGTTGCAGATGAGAACAAGGCCGACGAGCGCCGCGCTCTTCGCCACCCAAAGACCCACATCGCGCCCCGTCGATGCAACCGGCAGCGCATGCGCCGCGCGGGCCGCACGTCCGCGCCAGGCCAGCCAGCCGAGCAACGCGCTCACCGCGACCGCGACTCCGAGCCCGACGTTTTTGGGCAGATAGTAAGTCGTGAGGAGCGAGAAGAGATTCTCTTCATCGCCGCGCGAAACCGGCACCGTCGCGCTTTCGATCACTTTCCAGAAAACTCCCTTAAAAATCAGAAGCCCGCCCAGCGTAATGATAAACGAGGGTATCCGCTGCTTCACGATAAGCGTCCCCATCAGAGCCCACAGCACAATCGCCGCTGCCAATCCAACGCCCAATGCCGCCGGTGCAGACCAGCCTTCATTGAAAACCAAAACCGCCGAAATGCCGCCGATCAGGCCGACACCGCTGCCCACAGACAGATCGATCTGCCCGGTTAGCAGAATCATGAACATCCCAAGCGACAGTGTGCCGATGATCGAAAAATCGATGATAAGCTGCGAAAGATTGCGCGCACCGAGAAATGTCGGCTCGCGCAGCGCGAAGAACGCGACGATCAGCGCGAGTGCGATCGGCATCGAAAGGGATTTAAGCAGGACGCGGGCGTTCATGTAGTTTGAAAGTTATGCAGCCTCCGAACCGGCTTTACCCATCGCCGCCGCGAGCAGGCGCTCCTGCGTGAACTCGGCCCGATTGAACACGCCGCCGATTTTACCCTCGCACAACATGATGATGCGGTCGCTCATGCCCATCAGCTCGGGCAGTTCGCTCGAAACGAGGATCACCGCTTTGCCGTCAGCCGTGAGGCGGTTGATGAGCTCGTACACTTCGAGCTTCGCGCCGACATCGATGCCGCGCGTCGGCTCATCGAGCATCACTATCGTCGGCTCCGTCATGAGCGCCTTGCCGATGACGATCTTCTGCTGGTTGCCGCCGGACAACCCGCCCGCGCGCGCCTGCTGGTTCGGCGCCTTCACGCGCAGCGAATCGAAGAAATGCTGGTTCCGCACGTGCTCGGCCTCCGCGTCGATGCGTCCGCAAAACCCGCGGAAACTCTTCAGACTGGAGAGCGAAAAATTAAACCCGATGTCCTGCCCGAGCACCAAGCCGTAGCGTTTGCGATCCTCGCTCACGAGCACCAGCCCGCGCCGGATCGAATCGCGCGGCTGCGGCTTCGGATAGTCTTCGCCGCGCAACGAAACGTCGCCGCAGATGCGCGAGCCCCACGCTCCGAAGATATGCATCAGCAACTCCGTACGCCCCGCGCCCATCAATCCACCGAAGCCGAGCACCTCGCCCGGTCGCAGCTCGAAATCGAGCCCGCGCAAAAACGCCTTCGCGCCTTTGTCCGGAGCCACATCGAGCCCGCGGACCGTGAGCACAGGCTTCTCCGCCGAGCGGTCGGTCGTCGAAGGTTTGCGCGGAAACAGATCGGTGATTTCGCGGCCGACCATGTGCTTGATCACCTGCGGAATCGTCGCCTCGCGCGTGTTCAGCGTCGTGATGCTCGATCCGTCGCGCAGCACGGTGATGCGGTCGCACACGGCGAACACTTCATCGAGCTTGTGGGAAATGTAGATGCACGCCGTGCCTTGCGCGCGCAGACGGCGCAGATGCTCCAGCAGCACGGCGACCTCCTGCTCGGTCAGCGCGGCAGTGGGTTCATCGAGCACGAGCACGCGGGACTTTTTGTCCATCGCACGCACGATCTCGACGAGTTGCTTGTGCCCGACACCGAGTTCGCCGACCGGCGTGTCGGGCGAGATCGGCAGGCCAAACTCAGCGAGCAATTCAGCGGCCCGTTTGCGCAGCGTGAGCCAGTCGATCCGCCAGCCTTTGCGCGGTTCGCGGCCGAGGAAGATGTTTTCCGCCACGCTAAGTTCATCCACGAGCGCGAACTCCTGCGTGATCACCGCAATGCCTCGCGTCTCCGAATCGCGGATGCCTTTGAACTCCGCTACCTTTCCATCGACCAGCAATTCGCCTTCGTAGCTGCCGTGCGGATGAATGCCCGAGAGCAGCTTGATGAGCGTGGACTTACCCGCGCCGTTCTCCCCGCAGAGCGCGTGTATCTCACCAGCTTCGAGCCCGAAGCACACGTTCTTCAGCGCGACGACGCCGGGAAACCGTTTCGTGAGATTACGCGTTTCGAGAAGCATTTAGGTGGAGCGCGCACTCCGTGCGCGCTGAACGATCCGATAACGAGAAAAGGCGTGAACTGTTGCTCGGCGTCGAACAACGCGCACGGAGTGCGCGTTCCACCTCGGAATCATCATCGCATGCATCCGATCACTTCAGCGATTCCGCCGAGTGGAAGCCATCGGCGACCACGGTCGCTTGGAGGTTATCCTTATCGACCGAAATGATTTTCTCGAAGATCGACGGCACCTTCACCGCACCGTTATCGAGCGCGGCGGTGGTCTCGACCTTCTCGCCCTTCACGACCGCCACGGCCACATCGGCGGCGCGTGTCGCGAGATTCTTGAGTGGCTTGTAAACAGTCATCGACTGCGTGCCGCCCTGGATACGCTGGCAGGCGGCGAGGTCAGCGTCCTGACCGGTGACGATGATCTTCCCGGCGAGGCCCTCTTCGCGAAGCGCCTGGATCGCGCCACCCGCCGTGCCGTCGTTGGATGCGACAACGGCATCGATGTTCTGACCAGCCTTCGTGATCGCGGCGTTCATGATCTTCTTCGCGACATCGGGTTTCCAATCGAGCGCCCAGTCCTCGAAGACGACTTCGATTTTCCCGGCTTTGATGAGCGGGTTCAGAATGTTGTCCTGCCCTTCCTTGAACATCTTGGCGTTGTTATCGGTCGGCGCGCCGTAGATGCGGACGATGCGGGCCGTGCGATCCTTCGGCAGACGATCAACGACATACTGCGCCTGCGCTTCGCCCACCTTCACGTTGTCGAACGTGAGGTAATAGCTGACCGGGCTGTTGAGAATGAGACGGTCGTAGGAGATGACGGGTATGTTCGCCTCTTTGGCCGACTTCATCGCGCGGCTGACGGCGGAGCCATTGTGGGGAACAACCACCAGCACATCGACGCCGCGGCTGATCAGCGACTCGATGTCGCGCGTCTGCTTGGTGTCGTCGCTATTGGCGGATTGGACGATCACCTCGGCCCCGAGCTCTTTCGCGCGGGCGACGAACGTATCGCGATCGCGCTGCCAGCGTTCTTCCTTGAGCGTGTCGAGCGAGAGGCCGATCACCGGCTTTTCTTTCGACGCATGAGCGGCAGGCAGCAGTGCGAGACATGCGGCGCCGACAATGAAACGCGACAGGGCGGCAAACGGGGTAAGTTTCATGGCATCAAAGAAGAGAACGAACACACCATGACAAGGGCGGAGGCGCGCTGTTCTTAGCGCACACTGTTGAACAACCGTCCCGAAAACTCGCGATAGCCGGTGGCCCGTCAGGTCAAAAACCCGCGCACGAGCGTATAGAGTTCTTCCGATTCGAGGAGAAACGAGTCGTGCCCAAGATCCGTGTCGAGCTCGGCATAGCTCGCGCGTTTGCCGGTGCGGAGCATCGCAAGCGCGATGTCCCGGTTTTGCTGCGGCGGGAAAAGCCAGTCGCTGGTGAAGCCGACCACGAGTGTCTCGGCTTCCACCTGCTCGAACGCCTTCTCGAGCGAACCATACGCCGCCGCCAGATCGAAGTGATCGATCGCGCGCGTGATGTAGAGGTAGGTGTTTGCATCGAAACGATTGATGAAGCTCTCACCCTGATAACGCAGATAGCTCTCCACCTCGAACTGCATGTCGAAAGTGTAAGAGACCGGGGAAATGCTGGGCGCAACGGGAAGGCCCTCCATCGAATCGAGCGCCGACACTTTCGGCTTCACTGTCTTCCGGCCGAACTTCCGGTCCATGCTGGCGTCGGAAACGTACGTGATGTGCGCCATCATGCGCGCGATCGCGAGGCCGACACGCGGGCCGCCGTTTTTCGGATAGTCGCCGTGATTCCAACCGGGGTCCTGCATGATCGCCTGGCGGCCGACCTCGTTGAAGCCGATACCCTGCGCGCTTTCGCGAGCGGTCGTGGCCATGCCGAGGATCCTCCGAACAAACTTCGGGTATTCGATTCCCCACTGCAGGGCCTGCATCCCGCCCATCGATCCGCCGACCACCGCATAGATCGAGGTGATGCCGAGCGAATCGAGCAGGCGTTTCTGCGCGCGCACCATGTCGCGAATCGTGACGAATGGGAAATTGACGCCATACGGACGCCCGGTCGCGGGATTGATCGACGACGGACCGGTCGAGCCCTGGCAGCCGCCGAGGCAGTTCGAGCAAAGGACGAAGAAGCGGTTCGTATCCACGGCCTTGCCGGGACCGATGAGGTTGTTCCACCAACCCGGCTTGCGGTCGGTAATCGCGTGGATGCCCGCGCAGTGATGATCGCCGCTGAGCGCGTGGCAGATGACGACGACGTTGTCCTTCGCGGCATTGAGGCGGCCGTAGGTTTCGTAGCGCAACGTGAACCCGGCGAGGCTCTGGCCGCTCTCGAAGAGAAACGACTCGATCGAGACGAAATCGTGCGGCTCGACGAGGCCGACTTCACCGGGCTCGGTGCGGGCGGGCTGGTCGATGATTTCGGCGTCGTTCATGCGAGGAGACGGATTTGCACCACAGAGGCGCGGAGCGCACGGAGAAAAATTTGCAGGCTTCCGCTGACTTCAAAAACAAAACAGGCAGCCGGGGATGATCCGGCTGCCTGCGAGTCGAGAAAGCGTGAAGCGCGGATTACTTCTTTGGCGTGACGTTCTTCATGCCCTTGCCGCCTTTGGTGGCGACCGGCACGGGAGCGAGCGGCTCGTCCTTCATGCGGTTGATGATGAGCTGCTGGCCGATGGTGAAGAGGCCGTTGACCGTCGAATAGAGCGAGAGCGCGCACGAGAAGTTGTAGCAGAAAATCGCGAAAATATACGGCATGAACTTAAACATCTTCGCCTGCGCGTTATCGATCGAGGGCTGCGGCGTGAGACGCATCTGCACGATCATGGTCACGCCCATGAGGATCGGCATGATGTTCAACGGAAGCGCCATGAAACCGAGCGGGATGTGCCAGACGGTGTCGGGCATCGAGAGGTCGCTCGCCCAGAGGAACTCGGCGAAACGCAGCTCGGCGGTGCTCTGGAGCATCGAGAAGAAGCCCATGAAGAACGGGATCGTGATGAGGATCGGCAGACAGCCGCCGACGGGATTCACCCGGTGCGTCTTGAAGAGCTCCATCGTGGCTTCCTGCATCTTGCGCGGGTTGTCTTTGTACTTCTCACGCATCGCCTGCATCTCGGGCTGGAGCTTCGCCATGCGCTTTGCCGATTTGGAGGCGGAGAGCGTGAGCGGGAGGAAAACGACCTTGAGGAAGAGCGTCGTCAGCACGATCGACCAGCCCCAGCTGATGCCCCAGCCGTGAATCGTGGACATGATGCTCACAAGTGCCTGGCTGAACCATTTGAAGAAGCCGAACTGCATGACCTTGTCCTGGTCGTGCTTGAAGATGTCGCCATTGGAGAGGCGGGCGTACTCTTTCGGGCCGGTGTAGAAATCGAAGCCGAGCTTCGACTCGGCGCCTGGAGCGAGCGCGGGCGTTTCAAAAGAAACCGCACCGGTCACACCGATTGCCGCGATGGGCGAGCCGGGGAATGGAGGCAGCTCGACGCGACGCGTGGTGATGCCGCGGCCAGGTTGATCAGCGGTGAGGATGCTGGCGAAGAACTGGTTTTCCACCGAGCCCCAGACGATTTGGGCGGGCGTATCGATCAGCGGAAGTGGTGTGGGCGAGCCCATGCCGATCATGCTCAGGATCGGGCTGGCCTCGAGGTCCGAGCGTTTCACGAAATCGATGTCGCTGCCGGTGTTGTAACCGGTCGCCAGGTACAGGCCGTGGTCGTCGGCATTGACCGGGGCGGCGGTGCCGAGGCTGAGCGCGAAGCGCGGGAGCGCGACGGTTTGGTCGGTGAGGTTGCGGAAGGAAACTTCGTGGCGGAGCTGATAGGGATCGGCTTTGTCGGTCGGAGCGCCAGCGGGGAGAATCGAGTAGGTGCGCGTGACTTCGACGCGGTTTTCCCAAACGGCGCGGAAGACGACCTTGGTCGCATCCTGCGAGACGACCTCGTACCGGGTCGTGCGGCCGAGGCCGGGGAAACTTTCCTGCGTGAACGCGAGCATCGGGTCGGTGTGCGTTTCGTTGATCACGAAAGGCTCCGGCTGGCCCTTCACCGCGGGGTATTTCTTGAGCGCCACGTTCTTGATCGCACCGCCGAAGTCGGTGAGGCGGGCTTCGATGTAGTCATTGGAGAGCGTGATGACGCGGGCGGTCTCGTCCAGTTTCGCCAGTGCGGCGAAGGCCGTGCTGGGCGCGGCCGTGAGCACAGGAGCCGGAGGAACTGCGGACGGCTGCGTCGTGCCTTCAGGTCCGGGCTTCGCGGAACCGGTGGCCGCGGGCTGCACGGTCGCAGGCGGCTGTGCCGGAGGCGGCGTCTGCTTCGCGGTGAAGATGAAGGCGGCGAAGGCGGCGATCAGGAAGCCGATGCCGATGAGTGTGTTTTTCTTGTCCATTACTGAGAAAGGGAGCGGGAGTTTATTTCGAAAAAATCAGGCGGTGACGCGTGTGCAGGACGGGCGCCGGGCGGTGGCGTCGCGCGGCGGCACCGGATCGACGCCGCCGGGATGCAGCGGCGTGCATTTCAGCAGGCGCACCACCGTCAGCCATGTGCCGCGAAGCGCGCCATGCGACCGGATCGCCTCGGCCGAATACCGGGAGCATGTCGGATAAAACCGGCAGCCGCAGGCCGGGCCAAACACCGCCGGGAGCACGGGCGAAAGCGTGTGCTGATAAACCGTGATGAGACCGAGCAAGACGCGGCGCGGCAAAAGCAGCAGGCCCGAGACGAGACGTTCGATCAGGGGCGAGGCGGCGGCGCGCGGTGTTTCAGCGGAGGTCATCACGAGCGCGAAGGGAAAAGGCGGCGGCAGGCGTCGATAAATTTTTTCTCGATGGCCGTGTAATCCAAGCCGTTGAGCGAATGCCTGGCGACCATGAGTAGATCGTAATCCGCCGGCACGAGCTGTTGCTGGTGGCGAAAAACCTCACGCAGACGGCGCTTGGCGCGGTTGCGCTCGACGGCGCAACCCACGGCGGCGGTGGAGGCAATCACGCCCACACGCGGCCCGGTGACCCGGCTGGATTTTGGAGCGGTCTGTGCAGTCGGCGACAGCTCCTGCGGAGCGGTCTGCGCGGCGGGACGCTGGTAATACCAAAGCGTAAAGCCGCCGCAATCGAAGCGGCGGCCTTTTTCACGCGCGTCACGGAAATCGCTTTGCCGCCGCACGTGTTGCTCGGGGCGGAAACGCATGACGCGGAAGGAGAACGAAGCGCAGCAGTCAGCGGCGCAAGGCTCAGACGACGGTCAAACGCTTGCGGCCCTTGCGGCGGCGGGAGGCGAGAACCTTGCGGCCGCCTTTGGTGGCCTTACGGGCGCGGTAGCCGATCTGACGGGCGCGCTTTTTGCGATGTGGGCGAAATGTCGGTTGCATAGTAGTAAGACGAAAAAGAGCGAGAGGTTGGCCCGACGCTCTCGCCACTGTCAAGGCCCCCTTTGCCGAGGGAGTGGTTCATTTCCGCCTGTCGCTCGGTCAAATAGCGCCGCGCGACTCAGCATTCGTTACTCAATTGGTCTGTTGGCGAGCGAGGCCGAGTTCACGGGAGTGGTCGGCGAAGACATTTCCACAGACGTCGGCTCCAAAGCCGAGATCAGTGCCTCCAAGACATCGTCGCACGCGAGTTTCAGGCGTTGCGCCGGCGGCTCCGCCGGATCGCCTGGCGCGAACAGACGCCGTTTCGCCGCTCCGAGCAAAGCCTCTTTTTTTTCATGCAGCGCTCCGTAGCGCATAAACTCCTCCACATTCCCCGACCGCCCCATGAGTACCGGCAGCAAATCGTCGCCGATCCATAATTTCCATTCGTCCTTCTCCGCCACATACACCACCAGCACGCCATCCTTCGCGGCACCGATGCTTCCGGCAAGTTGGCGGGTATAGTCGCCGAGCCGCTTCCCCTCGGGTGGCGACGGCATTTTCGCGAGAAGCTGCACGAAAATTTTTCGGCCCGTGACGCGCGCGAAAGCCCCCAGCTTCTGGTTAAACGCCTTTGCCCGCGGCGGATCTTGCGGCAGCAAGCGATCGCGGTCGTCGAAATACGTCTGGGGCAGATCGCGTTCCGCGAGGTACGCTTTGAAAGCGGTTTCGCGGGACAACTCGAAGAATACATTTGGATCGGCTCGATAGGCGCCCGCCTCCGCCCCCACCCGGCGGATTTTCACGGTCATCGTATCGCCACGCTGGATCGCAGGCAGAACTTCCAGCCCGCGCACCACGCGGCCAAACACGGTGTGCAGATAATCCAGCCGTCTCACCGGCACCAACGTGAAGAAGAACTGGGAGCCGTTGGTGTCGGGCCCGTTATTGGCCATCGAGAGCACGCCCGCAGCATCATGTCCGAGGCCCGGGATAAATTCATCGGGAAAACTGTACCCCGGCCCGCCGTCGCCGCGTCCAGCTGGGTCGCCGCCTTGCACGACAAATCCCGGGACAACGCGATGAAACGTGAGTCCGTCGAAAAACGGCTTCGTCTGTTTCACGGGAAACACTCCCTCGGCCAGGCCGACAAAATTCATCACGGCCAGCGGAGCCTTTTTTGGAAACAGCTCGGCAACGATCAGCCCCCGCGGTGTCGCGATCTTCGCATAAAGCCCCTCCGGCAAGTCGTCCCGGCCCGCCCTGTCCTCCGCGACGACTCGCGCCGAAGTATCCGTTGGCTGAACGGAAGGCTCCGTTCCCCGCGCAAAACCACACAGGCAGACCGCCAATGCCAGCCAGCCGAATGCGCCCAATCTCCTCCCGCCTTGTTCCGCAATCATTGCACACAAAAAATCCGCGCTGAGGTGCGGATGTCACACAGAAAAATGTCAGAACTCCGGGAATCGTTCGTTTCTCAAGAACGACTCCCGGCTCGCATCACTTCAGAAAAGAGCAGATGTACTCGGCGATGCCGCTGGCGACTTCGATCGTGAAGCCGCTCTTGGCCGGAACGTCGAAATACTCGCCAGCGCCATAGGTCTTCACCGCCGTCTGGCCGTCGAGCGTGACTTTGCACGAACCGGCGACGATCTCCATGCGCTCGGCCGCATCGGTGCCGAAATGATACGACCCGGCATAGATGAGTCCGAGGGTCTTCTTGCTGCCGTCGGCGAAGAGCACCGAGTGGCTGACGACTTTGCCGTCGAAATAAACGTTGGCCTTGGTCACGACGGTGACACCGGCGAATTGAGCAGGGAGATTTGCCATAAAGGAAACCGTCATCGCAGCGCATCCGCCACGTCGCAAGCCGAAGCTTGTGCCACCTCCACGCATCTCGTCACGAAACCTCGTGTCCGGACGCGACAAGAGCCGGTCTTGAGGACCGGCTCTTGTGCCTGCGGGCGGTGGTAAGACCGCGCCTCATGTGTGTGGTGTTAGTTCTTGCTGGCCGGGAAAGGCATTAAACCTGGTAAGGAGCGAGGAGCTTTTCGACGCGCTCCTTCTCGAACTTCGCGAAAACCGGGAGACCGTTTTCGTACGGAACAGGCGTCTCGCCTTGGATCAGCGGCTGGGCGTAGCGCACGAACTGATGGTTCATGCTGGTGCCGTCTTCGTTGATCCACTCGCGGGGAAGCTTCTTCACGCCGTTGGCGATCTCGCTCAGCGGAGCGAGGCCGGTTTCGACCGTGTAGTGATCGGTGTCGCCACGAACGAGCGTCACCATAACGTCGGTCTCGCCCTTGATGGCGGCCTTCACAGCAGCCTGACCGGCAAGGAAAGCCTCATCGGCATCTGCCTTCGAACCGGCGTGAGCCGCCGCGCGCTGGGTGATGCCGAGCTTCGCGACGCGAGCCTTGATGCCCGGGAGATTCTGTTCGACGAGCGACTTCAGATATTCGCCGGCGCCACCGAGCTGGGCGTGGCCAAACGAGTCGGTCGCTTCCGCAGCGGAAACGTAATTGCCGTCCGCATCGACGAGTCCTTCGCCAACGACGATCATGCAATACTTCTCGCGCTTCAGCACGCGCTGCACGTCAGCGACGAATTTCTCCGAGGAGAATGCGACTTCCGGGAGATAAATCAGGTGCGGAGCATCGTGTGGGTGATCGCGACGTTTCGCGAGCGAGGCACCAGCGGCGATCCAGCCGGCATTGCGGCCCATAACTTCGAGGATGGAGACTAGATCGTTCTGCCCCATCGCTTCGTTGTCGCAGGCGAGCTCGCGCACCGTGGTGCTCACGAACTTGATCACGCTGCCGTAGCCGGGGCAGTGATCGGTCGAGGGAAGATCGTTATCGATCGTCTTCGGGATGCCAATGACGCGGAGCTCGTAGTTCTGCTCGGCCGCAAGCTTGGAAATCTTGTCCGCAGTGTCCTGCGAGTCGTTGCCGCCCGCGTAGAAGAAATAGCGGATATTGTGCGCCTTGAAAACCTCGAGCACGCGCTCGAAATCCTGCTGCTTCTTGAGCTTGTAACGGCAGGTGCCGAGAGCGGCGCCAGGCGTGTGACGAAGATTGCGGATCGTCTGCTGCGACTGCGCGGCGAGATCGATGAAGTCCTCGTTGAGGATACCGAGCACGCCATTCAGCGAACCGTAAATCTCTTCGATTTCGCCATGGTTCAGCGCTTCGGCGACGACACCGGCAAGGCTGGCATTGATAACGGCGGTGGGGCCTCCGGACTGGCCTACCAAGACATTTCCTACGAGTTCGGACATGGCGGTAATTGTGGATGAAAGGTTAAAAACAACGTGAACGGCCAAGGAAGCGTAGCGCCTTTGCCTCTGGCAAACCCAAATTTCCCTGCGAGCAAAAGCCGTGCGGTTTCGCAATCACACGGCATCGGCGGTTCAAATCACAACAACTTCCCCGGCTGATACGCCGCGGCGCCCTTAACGCCCTTCGTCACGCGCGCAACTTCTCCGACAAACGTGTCCACCTGCTGCGGAGCCGCACCGACGAAGCGGCTGCCCTCCGACAAGATCTTCTCCAGCTTCGCCCGCGTGAGCCCGAGACGCGCATCGCCCGCGAGCCGTCCGACGAGATCGGCATCGCCGCCGCCCGAACGCATCGCCTTCGCCGCCGCGAGCGCGTGTTCCTTAATCGCCTCGTGCGCCGTCTCGCGACCCGCGCCGCCTTTCACCGCTTCCATGAGGATCGTCGTCGTCGCGAGGAACGGCAGATTGCGCGTGTTCTCCGCCGCGATCGCCGCCGGGAAAACATCCATCTGCTTCAGCACCGTGAGGAACGTCTCCAGCAACCCATCGATGGCATAAAACGCATCCGGCAACGCCACGCGGCGCACCACCGAGCATGACACGTCGCCTTCGTTCCACTGATGCCCCGACAGCGCGCCCGTCATCGTCACATAGCCGCTGAGGATCGTCGAAAATCCGCAAATGCGTTCGCAGTTACGCGCGTTCACCTTGTGCGGCATCGCCGACGAACCGACCTGCCCCGCCTGAAATCCTTCGGTAAGCAAACCCTGCCCCGCCATCAACCGCAGTGTCGTCGCAAAACTCGCCGCCGATGCCCCCAGTTGGTGCAGCGCCGAAACCACTTCAAAGTCCAAGGAACGCGGATACACCTGCCCCACCGCGAACAGCGCCTGCTTGAAGCCCAGGTGCTTCAAAATCGCCTGCTCCAGCTTCTCCACCTTCGCCGCGCTGCCGCCGAAAAGCGTCAGCTGATCCAGCTGCGTGCCCACCGCGCCTTTGAGTCCGCGCACCGGATACCGCGCGATCAACTCCTCCAGCCGCGTGTACGCCGCCAGCACTTCCTGGCCAAACATCGCCAGCCGCTTGCCCAGCGTCGTCGGCTGCGCCGGCACATTGTGCGTGCGCCCCGTGAGCATCACGTCGCGATGCGCCTTCGCCTGCTTCGCGAGACCGATCAACGCCGCCGCCGCCTTCATCTTCACCACTCCGAGCGACCGATGAATCTGCAGCTGCTCCACGTTCTCCGTGAGATCGCGGCTCGTCAGTCCGAGATGGATAAACTCATGCCCCGCCAGTCCCGAAAATTCCTCGATGCGCGCCTTCACATCGTGAAGCGTCTTGCGCTCGCGCGCGTCGATCGCCGCCAAATCGATCTGCCCCTTCACCTTCTCATACGCCGCGATCGCCTCCGCTGGAATCTTCAACCCCAGCGCCCGCTGCCCCTTCATCACCGCGATCCAGTAATCGCGCTCGATCCCGATGCGCCCCGCGGGCGACCAGATTTCCTTCAACGCCGGCGAGGCATAGCGTTCGGCGAGCACGTTGGGAATGGCGGCGGAGGCATTTTCTTGGGACATGATTAAAACCAAGATAAGCGCCGCCACCGGCCGCTCGGCAAATCCCAAAAATCCAACGGACCAAAACCTCGCTCACGCCAAGCCGCAAAGCCGCCAAGGTCCTTCCTCCTGTCTTCTTTGCGCCTCCGCGCCTTTGCGTGAGAAACCGGCCGTCGCCCTCACGCCGACAAACACCGCACCGCCATATCGCGCAGCACCTCTTCCTGTTCATCCGACCGCTTCACGATCTCCGCAAACGCTACGATGAACTCCTGCTGATTATCGATCAGCCTCCGCAACGACGGCAGCTTCCCACCGCTCGCGAGCTTCCCCACATACCACGCGTTCTGGCTGAAAACATTGTACGAACTTTTCTCCGTCGCACCGACGAAATGCTTCCCATACGCCGCCTGCGCCTTCGGCATCCCATCCAGCCCGCGCGGCCCCAGCCGCACATCGCCCGCATCGAGCAACGCCCGCACTTGCAGCAAAATCCGATTCCGGTTCTGCAACGCGGAAATAATCGGCCGCGCATCCCCACCCGTGAAAAAATGCCGGTGCAACGCCGCCAAGGTCCACTTCAGATCCCCGCTGAAAAACGCCTCCGCCGCCTCGAAGAAATCGCCCTCCGCCACGTTCGGCGTCAGCTCCGCCACAAACGCTTCCTCGATCGGTTTCCCCTCGCCCGCATACGTCGCCAGCTTGTGCGTCTCTTCAATTAAGAGCCGCGTGTTTGCCCCCACTTTCGCGAGCAACAACTGCAACGCTCCGTCTCCAAAATTAACGCCCAGCTCGCGCGCCTCCGCGAGCACCACGCCCGCGAGCGCTTCCGCCGCACTGTCCCCATCTCCACCGATCAGCAAAAAATCCGCCGTCTTCTCGCACCACTTCGGGAACGCCCGACGCCGGTCCACCGGCGTCGCCGTGATGAGCACCGTCACCTGCTCCGGATCGATCTTCTCCAGCAGCTCCTTCAAATCCTCCACCAGCTTCAGCGTGCTCTCCGCCCGCCCCGTCACCGTGTCCGCCAAAAAATTCACGTCTTTGAACCAGACGAGGCGCTTCCCGCCAAACATCGACACCGTCTGCACGCTCTCGCGGAACCGGTTGATCGCCGTCTCCACCTCGCCGACGTTGCCCGCAAAGCCGCTCAACACTTCGCGCGAAAACTCGTCCGTCACCTCCGTCGCGAGCTCCTCGAAACGCGCCTTGCCCGCGCGGTTGACCAGAAAATCATCCGCGCCGCACACGAAAATAAACGGTTTGCCGGCGGCCATCCCGGGCACGATGCGCCCGCCCCGAAGATGAACAAGATTTAATCCGCCGTTCACGTTGGGTTCATGCCCGCCGGGTAAGCTGCGCGGAAATCCCGACTCTGATCACATGAAACCCAACTCCTCCGCCCGTCTTCCCGCCTCCGTATCTGCCCTCCTCCGCTCCCTCCTCGAACGCCGTCACGGTGGCGTCCTGATCTTCATCCTCCTCTTCGTCTCCACCTCCCTGCTCATCCGCATCGCGCTCCTCATAAAATCCCTCCCCGCCGCCAACCTCTCCCCCGCTATGCTCGCCGCCTTCGGCTGGGGTTTCCTCTTCGATCTCGGCACCGCCCTCCTCTTCTCCCTCCCGCTCGTCCTGCTGCTCGCGCTCTTGCCCGAAACATTTTTCGACCGCGTCTGGGCCCGCGTCCTCGCCCATCTCAGCATGTTCCTGGTCCTCGCCCTCATCGTCTTCGGCGCCGTTTCCGAATGGGTTTTCTGGGACGAGTTCAGCGCCCGCTTCAACTTCATCGCCGTCGACTACCTCGTCTACACGCAAGAGGTCGTCGGCAACATCCGCGAATCCTACAACCTGCCGCTCATCTTCGCCGGCATCGGCCTCATCGCCGCGATTCTCTACGCGCTCGTCCTGCGCACCGGCCTCATGCGCCGCTGGCTCGACGACGCCGCCGAACTCCGCCGCACCCGCTACTTCGCCGCCTCCGCCTGGATTCTCGCCGCCATCATCGCCGCGTTCGCCCTCAACTCCGAACAACTCCCCGCTTTCGCCAACAACTACCACCGCGAACTCGCCAAAAACGGCCTCTGGTCGTTCTTCGCCGCCTTCCGCAACAACGAGCTCGATTACGACCAGTTCTACGCCACGCGGGACATCGACGCCTCCTTCGCCAACATACGCCACGAACTCTCCGCCGACGGCTCCACCCCGCTGGGCAAAAACCCGCGCGACACCCTCCGCTTCATCAAAAACGCCGGCCCCGAGATCCACCCCAACGTCATCCAGATCACCGTCGAAAGCCTCAGCGCCGATTTCCTCAGCACCTTCAACCGCGCCTCCCACCTCACGCCCAATCTCGAAGCCCTCGCCGCCAAAAGCCTCGTCTTCGAAAACTTCTACGCCACCGGCACCCGCACCGACCGCGGCATGGAAGCCCTCACCCTCGCCATCCCGCCCACCCCCGGCCGCTCCCTCGTGAAGCGCCCCGAGAACGAAAACCTCTTCACCCTCGGCTCCGTCTTCCGTAGCCGCGGTTACGATACCGCCTTCATCTACGGCGGCTACGGCTACTTCGACAACATGAACGCCTTCTTCGGCCACAACGGCTACCGCGTCGTCGACCGCGCCTCCGTCGCCAAAAAAGACATCACCTTCGCCAACGCCTGGGGCGCCTGCGACGAAGACCTCCTCAGCTGGACCCTCCGCGAAGCCGACGAATCCGCCGCCTCCGGCAAGCCCTTCCACTTCTTCGTCATGACAACGTCGAATCACCGCCCGTTCACGTACCCCGACGGTCGCATCGATCTTCCTTCAAAAATTTCCGGCCGCGCCGGCGCCGTGAAATACACCGACTACGCCATCGGCAAATTCCTCCGCGCCGCCGAGAACAAGCCCTGGTTCAAAAACACCATCTTCGTCATCGTCGCCGACCACTGCGCCTCCGTCGCCGGCAAGACCGAGCTCCCCGTCCAGAATTACCACATCCCCCTCTTCGTCTACGCCCCCGGCGGCCAGATCGCCCCCGGCCGTATCAAAGATCTCACGTCACAAGTCGACTACGCGCCCACGCTCCTCGGCCTGCTCAACTGGAGCTACGCCACCCGCTTCTTCGGCTGGGACGTCCGCAAAGCCACCGGCGATCGCCGCGCCCTCATCGGCAACTACCAACGCCTCGGCCTCTACGAACCCGGCGAACTCGTCATCCTCAACCCTCGCCGTCAGGTCGACCAATTTACCGGCACCGCCGAGTCCGGCACCTTCACCCGCGTCCCCGGCACGCAGGAGGAAGAACACGAGACCATCGCCTACTACCAGACCGCCAGCTACCTCTACAAAACCCACGGCTACCGCGCCCTCTCCCCCGACGAACAACACCGCGCCGCCCTCGCCGCAAATTTGGAGGACAGCGACACCAACAAGCTCGCCGCTCACTCCACCGCCACGCCCTGACCGCCCACCGTGCCCTCCGCACCCTTCAATCTCTCCCGCACCCTCTGCCCCGCACTCGCCCTGCTGGCCGGCGCGCTCGCGCTCTTCGAGTTCACACCTCTCGACCTCGCCCTCCAGGACAACCTCTACAACGTCTCCACCCGACAGTGGCTGATCGACGGCACCGCCCCGCTCCCCCGCGCCTTCTTCTACACCGGCCCCAAAATCGCCCTCATCCTCTTCGCCATCTCCGTCCTCACGCTCCTCCTCGGCCCCGCCCGCTGGCGCGCCTTCTTTCATCTCCCCGCCGCCTCCGACCGCCGCGCCCTGCTCGCCGTCCTCCTCACCCTCGCCTCCGGCCCCGCCCTCATCGGCGCCGGCAAGGCCTTCACCAACATCTTCTGCCCGTCAGAGATTTCCCGATACGGCGGCGACGTCGACTACGTCCGCGTCTTCGAATGCTACGACCCCGGCCGCAAACCCGCCCGCCGCGGCCGCTGCTTCCCCGCCGGCCACGCCTCCGGCGGCTTCGCCCTCCTCAGCCTCGCCGCTCTCGCCCGCACCCGCCGCGGCCAGCTCACCGGCATCGCCATCGGCCTCGCGCTCGGCGGCATCATGGGTGTCTATCAAATGCTCAAAGGCGCCCACTACCTCAGCCACACCGTCATCACCGCCCTCCTCTCCTGGCTCGTCTTCCTCCTCTGGCACCACCTCACCACCCGCCTCCACTCACTCAACCCCACCCAATCCTCCGCCGCCTGACCCGCCGCCCAATCCTGTAAATCCTGTCATCCTGTCTAAAAAATTCCGTCTCTTTCCTCCCATGAAAACCCCGCTCTTTCTCGCCGCCCTCCTCTTCGCCGCCTTCGCCTCCCACGCCACCGCCGCCGAGACCCCGCTCATCGCCGACAAGGCCCAATCCACCATCGAGTACGCCGTCACCGCCACCATGGATTCCTTTACCGGCAAACTGTCCGCCTACGACCTCGAACTCGCCCGCGACCCCGACGACCCCGCCAGAATCTCCCGCGCCGAACTCCGCTTCCGCATCGCCGACCTCCGCTCCGGCAACTCCAAACGCGACCAGCAAATGCGTGACTGGCAAAGCACCGAACAATTCCCCGAAGCCATCTTCACCCTCACCGCCCTCGAACCCGCCGCCACCCCCGGCCGCTTCACCGCCCGCGGCCAGTTCATCTTCCACGGCATGACCCGTGACCTCGTTTTCCCCGTATCCATTTCCTCAAGTAACGACGGCCTCCACGTCATCGACGGTGAAGCCCGCATCGACACCCGCGACTTCGGCCTGCCGATCATCCGCAAATTCGGCCTCCTCAAAGTCGACCCCGTCGTCGTCATCAAACTCCACCTCCAAGCCCGCCCCGCCCCCCAAAAAACCAACTAAGCCGCCACGCCCCCCATCTTTCTCTTTCCTCTTTCTCTTACTTTTTCTCCTCCGCCTCCGCCCCCGCCCCACCGCGCTCCTCCGCTCCCCGCCATGCCCCCCATTCCCGCCCCCGTCTCCACCGACGCCCTCCTACACCAGGCCCTGCCGGAAAACTCCCCCCGCCACACCCCCGTCGAGCCCCACCTCCGAGCCGCTCTCACCGACGCCACCGCCAACCCCGGCC
>CBINDC010000034.1:0-19789 GCA_966249325.1 uncultured Nibricoccus sp.
CAATGACCAATGACCAATGACCAATGACCAATGACCAATGACCAATGCGCTGGCGCGGTTAACAGGAAAGCGGGATTGAGGGAATGCGCGCCGAGGGCGTCGCGCCTCCATTGGAAAAGGGGAAGCGCGCCGGGACGGCACGCTCCAACTCGGAGATGAAAAAGGCCCGAGCGGATGGCTCGGGCCTGGGGAAGCGAACGTCGCGGGAGAGGCGTTTTTAGAAGCGGTATTGGAGGCCGACCTGGAGGACGGGGTAGGCGCCGAAGTCTTCGAGGTCTTCGTTGATGCTGTTTTCCTCGGCGCGGAGGTTGGCGAGGAAGCCGGGGTCGTTGGCGGAGGGGCCGGTGGCGGTGAGCCGGGCGGAGGCGTCGCCCGCGAACATGACGCCGAGGGTGGCGTAGAAGGCGAGGCCGCTGTTGGCGGGGGTTTTGGCCCAGCCGACGCCGATGTAAGGGGCGAGGTCGTCCTCGAAGGTGGCTTTGCCGCCGATGGAGCGGATTTGCGCGCCGGAGTAATCGACGCCGTTTACTTCAAAGACGTAGCCGGCTTTGGGTTTGGCATCGAGGGAGACTTCGTTGTCGGTCGCGAAGAGGCCGGCGGAGAAGTGGAAGGTGCCGCCCCAGGGGTGCCAGTTGGCGAGGAGCTTGAGGTTGGAGAGGTCGAGGTTGCCGTCGTAGTCGGCGTCGTCGGATTCGACGTCGTAGCTGTAGTCGAGCCAGGTGTAGCCGAGGGTGACGGTGACTTTGGGGTTTACGGTGTAGATAAGCGAGGCGCCGAGGCCGGCGGTGCCGCCTTCGGCGACGAGGGCGATGCGGGATGCCTCGGATGCGGTCTTAGGGGCCGGGATCTCCTGGGCGGTGGCGAGGGAGGGGAGCGAAGCAAGTCCTGCGGCGAGGCAGGCGGCGCGTGCGTAGCGTGAAGACAGGATGTTCATTTGGTGTGTGTGTGTGTTGGTTTCCGCGGAGGCGGCGTGCGCGGCGGTGCTCTCGAGGATTCCCGTGCGCCACGCATCCTCCAGTCGGTGGGACGGTGGTGGCGCGGACGGATGTGTGCGAGGCAGAAGTGGCCGGCGCGGGTATTTGTAAGAGTTTTTCGATACAGGGAGGCTTGAGGACGGTGACGCAAAAAAGCCGCGTCTGGGGAGACGCGGCTTGTCTGTGCGGGGAAGGATGCCGGTGCGTTTAGAAGCGATAGAGGATGCCGAGCTGGGCGACGGGGTAGGCGCCGAGGTCTTCGAGGTCGTCGTTGATGTCGCGCTCCTCGGCGCGGAGATCGGCCTGGAATTGAGGGTCGAGGACGATGGGGCCGGTGGCGGTCAGGTTGGCGCTGGCGTCGCCGGCGAAGAAGACGCCGAGGGTGGCGTAGAAGGAGAGGCCGCTGTTGGCGGGGTTTTTGGCCCAGCCGATGCCGATGTAGGGAGCGACGTCGTCTTCGAAGGAGGCGCTGCCGCCGAGCGAGTTGATCAGGGTGCTGCTGTATTCGTTGCCGTTGATTTCGTAGGTCTGGCGTTCGGTGGGGCGGAGGGTGACGTCGACCTTGTTGTCGGTGGCGAAGATGCCGCCCGAAAAGTGGAAGCTGCCAGCCCAGGGGTGGTAGTTGGCGAGGGCCTTGAAGTTGGAGAGCTTCAGTTTGCCGTCGTATTCATTATCGTCCGACTCGACGTCGTAATTGTGGTCGAGCCAGGTGTAGCCGACGGTGACGGTGAACTTGGGGTTGACGGTGTAGATGAGGGAGGGACCGAAGCCGGCGGTGCCGCCTTCGGCGACGAGGGCGAAGCGGGAAGGTTCGGTGGCGGAGGTGGGAGCGGGGATTTCCTGGGCGTTGGCGGCGGTGGCGAGCGAGAGGCTGGCGACGAGCGCGGCGGCGGAGGTTGGGAGGAGGGTGGGTTTCATGGTCGTAGTTTGTGTTTCGTTTGTGCTGGCCGTCATGGCCGGCGGCTCATTGAGCTGTCCCGGTGCCAAGGTGATGCTTTCGCTGTTAACTCACTGAGGATGAATGGCTGCGTGAGAAGCGACCGATGGCGCGCGCCGCTGTTTTGCAGTGCGGCTAAATCAGCTGAATGCCGAATGCAGGCTGCGGTGCGGCGGACGGCTCGTTCACGTCGGCGAATCACGGAGTCGTGATTTGCAGGCGCAGGAAGCGACGGGCGGCGGCGGTGGAGGCGTTGCGAACGGTGACGCGTTCCACGTTGGCGGAGAGTGCGACGACGGAGATTTGCTCGATGGTGGCGGGGGTGGACCAGGCGAGCAGGTCGTCGCTGGCCTGGACCAGGTACGAGATGTCGGAGGCATCGGTGCGACGGTCGTAGGTGAGTGTCAGATACGAGCCGGAAAGTCCGGTGCTGGTGGGCGACGAGTTGTCTGGCTGGCGCGGGTGACGGCCGGTGGCGTATTCGACGAGGTTGTTGAGGCCGTCAGCGTCGGGGTCGGCGGCGGGGCCGGAGAGGAGGGCGTCGAGCTGTTCGCCGGCGGTGAAATATTGGCTGAGAAAGGTCGCGTAGGTGACGGGCGAAGCGACGGGCAGGGTGCCGGCGAGGGAGAACTGGCCGCGGGTGCCGTAGAGGGTGTAGCCGGTCGGCGGGGTGGCGAAGGGGGTGCCGGCGGCGGAGGGCGTGATGCGGAGGTAGTAGGTGCCGGGAGAGACGGTGGTGGAGAGGCTGGCGCGGGGAGAGGCGGCGGGGTTGCTGGAGGCGAGGACGGTGCCGGTGGAGGAGAGGAGTTCGAGCTGGATATCGAGGTTACCGGTGAGGCCGGTGGCGGTGTCGATGTGGGGAAGGGCTTCGAGAGAAAAGATCCCGCTCCCGGCGGAGGTGAAACTGAGGACGTCGGTGTCGCCCAGCGTCTCGATGAGGCCGGAGGCGGAGAGGCTGGTGCCGGAGATCGTGGCGGCGCGGGCGGTGGCGGTGGAGTTGCCGGTGTCGTCGGGGCGGTAGCCGAGGTGCCCGGCAAGTGTGGCGAGATCGTCCTCGGTGTTGGTCGCGCCGGTGTATTCACCTTTTGACCACTGGGCGACGGCCTTGTTGTAGGGGCTGCCCATGATGGGACCCCAGGAGATTTCGCCGGAGCCGTGGCCGTCGTAGTAGGCGTCGGAGCCCGCGCCGTCGTGCGAGAGGCCGAAGTTGTGGCCGATTTCGTGGGAGACGGCATCGGAGGTGTAGGCGCCGCTGCCGGAGAGGTTGTTGGCGTAGATGAAGGCGGGGGAGTACTCGGTGGCGAAGTTGAACTCGCCGAAGACGTCGAGGTAGGCGACGCCGCCGCCGGTGGAGGAGGGGAGGGCGACGCCGTTGCGGTCGGTGTTGCGGGTGATGAGGGCGCGGGCGGTGTAGCGGGTGAAGGTGGCAGGCTGCTCGGTGGTGACATCGACGTCGAACGGGGCGTAGTCCTCGGCGACGCGGGCCCAGATGCGCTGGATGCGGGTCTGTTCTTCGTCGGAGAAGGTGGTGTAGTCGCCGTCGAGATCGTAGGGCATGCAGTCGTAGGAGGTGACGCTGTTGGCGGTGTTCCACTGGGTGCCGGTGACGATGTGGCCGTTGAAGTCGAGGTAGATGACTTTGGTGGCGCCGGGGCGGCTGTGGTAGACGGGGACGGAGGCGATGGGGATGGCGGCGGCCGCGGTGAGCGGCGTGGCTGGCGATGATGTGTCGGTCGCTTCGGTGGCGGCGAGTTGAGGGAGTGCGGTGATGGAGGGACCGCGGCAGCTCGCGAAGATCATGCCGGTGGAGTCGGCGCGGAAGGACTGGGCGTCGAGGACGTTGAAAGTCAGGGCGCTGAGGCGGGCGAGGGCGAGCGAGAGGGTTTCGGGGGAGAGGAGGTCGAGAGATTCGCGAAGGGGTGTGCCGGCGGGGATATTGTGGAGGTGCACGGGTTGGCCGCCGCCGAGGAGGCCGGGGGGGCGGACGATGGAGCGGGGAATGGCGGATGCGGACGGGGTGGGCGTTTGGAGTGGAGCGGCGGAATGGGCAGAGGGGCTAGAAATGGGCGCAGGGGGCGAGTCGGCCGCGCGGCTCTCGCGAGGGGCGGCGGGCTGCGTAAGGGAGGCGGGGCGCCAGGCGATGACGGCCACTCCCAGGAGGGTGGCGAGGATGAGCGTGGCGGTTAGAAATGTGCGCATGGGGGACGGTTATGCATCGGCATTCCGGGCGGACTCTTGATCCGGGCGATCAAGTGCCGAAATGCGGAGCGGCGGACTACGACCCTGAGAATTGGGAAAAGTGCAGCTGCGACAAACGCGATGAGGCGGAAGCGGCGGGTTGTACGTTTTTTATACGCTTTGGAGGCTGCTTCGGAGCCCGGTGTCGCTCTGGAGAGAAACCGAGGGTCAGGCCCAGCGGTAGAGTCGGGCGGCGTGGCCGGCGGCGAGACTGAGCGGGCCGCAGCGGAGTTCGAGGAAGCCGTCGGTGCCGAGGAGGCCGGAGAAATCGCCGGAGGTGTTAGTCGGAGAAATGTGCGCGAGCAGGCGGCCGTCGGGGGAGGATTCGAGGCGGACGGGGACGAGGGGGGCGAGGGCGGGCTTGAAGGCGAAGGGGGCGGCGAGGGCAGCGTATTCAGGACGCGGGCACGCGGCGGCGCTCATGGCGGCGAGCGCGGGGAGGACGTAGCGATGGAAACAGGTGAGCGTGGAGACGGGATTGCCGGGCAGGGCGAAGACGGGGATGCGGCGCGAGGTGAGGCCGAACCAGAACGGTTTGCCGGGGCGCTGGGCGACGCCGTGGAATTTTTTTTCGACGCCGAGTTCGGCGAGGACGGTGGGGAGGAAATCGTATTTTCCTTTGGAAACGCCGCCGGTGAGGAGGAGGATATCGAACTCGGAGAGGAGGCGTTTGAGCTGGGTCTCGAGTTCGTACTTCAGATCGCGGAGGTGGAAGCGTTCGACGCGGGAGTAGCCGGAGGAGAGGAGCGCGGCGCGGAGGGCGTGGTCGTTGGAGCGGCGGATCTGGTGCGGAGCGGGCGAGGGATTTTCGACTTCGACGAGTTCGTCGCCGGTAGCGATGACGGCGATCCGCGGAAGCATCGAGACGCGGAGGGAAGATGCGCCGCACGCGGCGGCGACGGCGATTTCGCGGGCGGTGAGGCGGGTGCCGGATGGGATGAGTTCGGTGCTGGCGGTGGAGTCGGAGCCGCGGCGGTGGATGCTTTGGCCGGGGGTGATGGACGTGGCGGTGGAGTCGGAGAGGGTGATGGTGGGGGAGAAAGCGGGCGGGGTGGATGCGCCGGGTGTGGACGAAGGGGCGGGCGAGTTGGCGGTGCGGTCGGTGTCTTCGTAGGGGACGACGCAGTCGCAGCCGTTGGGGAGGACGGCGCCGGTGGCGATTTCGATGCAGGTTTCGTCGGACTCGAGGGTGAGCGCGACCGTGCCGGCGGGTTGAAAGCCTTGGATGCGGAAAGTGCGGCGACCAGCGGCGATGGCGGAATGGCGGAGTGCAAAGCCGTCCATGGTGACGCGGTCGAATGGAGGGAAATCGCGGTCGGCGCGGATCGGTGCGCGGAGGATGCGGCTGTGGGCGGAGGCGAGCGGGCAGTCTTCGGCGGGGAGCGTGGGGACGCTGGCGAGGATGAGGCGTTCGGCTTCGGCGGGGGTGATCAGCGGCATGGCGGCTTCGGTCGATAGACGGGATGCGGGACGCAGGATGCGATAGGGAGCTGAAAGCGGGCTCGGGGTTAGTTGAAGCGCAAAGACGCGAAGACGCTAAGGTCGCGGATTTCTATCGCGGAGGCGCGGAAGGGCGGAAACGCGGAGGATCAGCTGAGGACGGGAAGTAGAATCACGCATGCCCATGTTATGAGTGAAATACTCCAGGCGACGGGAAAGTAGTTTCTGAGTCTGCGGAAAAGGAGCGGGAGTGGCAGAAGGCTGGCGACGGATGTGAGTGAGATGATGGTGAAGGAGAAGTCGCTGGAAACGGGCTGGCCATTTTTGACCAAGACAAGACCTTCGTGGGGATTGGCTCCGTAGAAGGCGATGAACGCTTCCGATCCGTAGAAATAGAAAACGGCGCCACCGGCTATACACCAGAGCGGCAGGAGGAATCCGAGGTAGCGGACGAAATAAGCGTGGGAAAGTTTTCCAAATGAGCGGAGGCAGCAGAGGAAAAGCGCGATCCAGCAGGAGCCCTGAAGAGCGAGCCATATGAAGTGGTTGAGCGCGTGCATGGGCGGGGGAAATTAACCGCAGAGTTTGGGAGGGCGCAGAGAGGGTTTTGGTTTTCTCTGCTCTCTCGGCGTGCTCTGCGGTTTAGTTTTCGGTGGTTGAGAACGCGCTCGGAGTGCGCGTTCCACCTCGGAGCGGCGCGTTAGGGATAACGCGCCCTACCTTTCGGAGCCGGCCAGCGGCTGGAGTTAATAGACCTGCTCTTCGAGGAGGGTGAAGAGGTCGGACTCGGTGATGCGTTTTTGGGTCATCGAGTCGCGTTCTCGGAGGGTGAAGGTGTCGCCGGGTTTTTCGATCGTGTCGAAGTCGATGGTCACGCACCACGGGGTACCGATCTCGTCCTGGCGGCGGTAGCGTTTACCGATGGCGCCGGACTCGTCGTAGAAGACGGCGTAGCGGCGCTGGAGTTTTTTGTAGAGGGCTTGGGCGCGTTGCGTGAGGGCTTCCTTGTTCTTGAGGAGCGGGAGCACGGCGACTTTGACCGGGGCGATGCGCGGGCTGAGGCGGAGGACGACGCGTTTCTCGACGTTGCCCTTTTCATCGGTGACGTCTTCTTCGGCGTATCCGGCACACAACGTCGCGAGGAAGATGCGGTCGGTGCCGACGGCGGGTTCGATGACGTGGGGGACGAATTTCTTCTTGGTGGCTTCGTCGAAAATTTCCTGCGGCTTGCCGGAGGCGTTGGCGTGTTGCGTGAGGTCGTAGTTGCCGCGGGCGGCGATGCCCCAGAGCTCCTGCACGCCGAACGGGTACTTGAACATGATGTCCACGGTGCCGCGGGAGTAGAACGAGAGTTTTTCCTTGGGGTGCGTGTAGAGCGAGAGGTGCGATTCGGGGAGGCCGATGGAGAGGAGCCAGTTTTTGCACCACTCGATCCATTCGTCGTGGGATTTTTTCCAGTCGGCGTCTTCGTGGATGAAGTATTCCATCTCCATCTGCTCGAATTCGCGGGAGCGGAAGATGAAGTTGCGCGGGGTGATTTCGTTGCGGAAGGACTTGCCGATTTGGGCGATGCCGAAGGGGAGTTTCACGCGGCCGGTGTCGACGACGTTCTTGAAGTCGACGAACATGCCTTGGGCGGTCTCGGGGCGGAGGTAGGCGACGGACGAGGCGTCGGTCATGGCGCCGACGTTGGTCTGGAACATCATGTTGAAGGCGCGCGGGGCGGTGAGGCTGCCGGGCTCGCCGGTGGCGGGCGAGGGGATGAGGGCGTGTTCGTCTTCGCGGGCTTCGGTGAAGTCTTTGGGGGTGACCGGAAGGAGTTTCCCTTGGATGCCTTTTTTGCGCTTCAGTTTGTCGGCGGCTTCTTGAAGTTCTTCGGTTGTGCGTTCGCTCTCAAGGGCGGAGACGTAGCCAATTTTAGTTATCGCAGTGTCATGGATCACTGCAGCGTCGCCTGAAGGAGAGACCGATTCAGTGGCGGTATCGGACGTTTGCACCCAGACGGGCGAGAAGAAGAGCTGGTCGGCGCGGAAGCGTTGTTTCGAGGTTTTGCAGTCGACGAGCGGGTCGCTGAAGCCGGCGACGTGGCCGGAGGCTTCCCAGACTTTCGGGTGCATGATGATCGACGACTCGAGGCCGACGACGTCGTCGCGGCGGCGGACCATGTCGTTCCACCAGCAGTCGCGGATGTTCTTTTTGAGCTCCACGCCGAGGGGGCCGTAATCGAAGAAGCCGTTGAAGCCGCCGTAGATTTCGGAGGATTGGAAAATGAAACCGCGGCGTTTGCAGAGCGCGACGATGGTTTCCATGGAGACTTCGGCGGAGGGCGCGGGCGTGGACATAAGGCGGCAGAATTAGGCGGAGGGCCGGAAGCTGGTCAATGGCGGCGTGGGCGGTGAAGCGGGGAGAGGATGCTGGGTGTGCGATGGGGAAGCGGCACTTGGTAAGTGCCGGTCCGGGGCGGAGGGCGCGGGGTGTGCGATGGGGAAGGCGGAATTTTTGGACAGGATTAACGGGATGAACAGGATTTCGGAGGGAATGCGTGCAGTGGGAAATTTTTGATGGCGACGATGTGCGCGGTTTTGCGGTTGCGGGAGGGGAAGTGGGCGGGCATCGCGTTGGCACCCCTATGAAATTATTCACCGTTTCCGGTGCGATCAGGCTGGCGGGCCTGATCGTGGTGTTGGCCGGTTTCCGCCTGTGTGCGCAGGATGTGACGATCACCGATCCGGCGTGGTATGAGCCGGAGAATGCTCCGGCGGATACGTTGCCGGCGTTTAGAGGGCCGGTGGCGTGCGCTTATCCTGCGGAAATGGCGGACGTGGATCAGGCGGGCTATGTGATCGCGCGCGTGACCATCAGTGCCGATGGGGAGCGGAAAGGGATGGGGCGGAATGGTACGCACCAGGCGTTTTTCGAGGCGACGAAGGGATTGGGAGGGGTGAAATATATAGGTGCGAAAGAAGGTGGGATCTTTGTGCCGGTGAAGGCGTGGTATGCGGTGATTTTCAATCCGAAGACGGCCGCGGTCGAAAGGCCAACGGCGTCGCCCCGATTGCTGGCGGTGGCGCCGGTGACGGTGGAAAAAGCGGCTTTGGGCGATGCGAAGCTACCGCTGGTGGTGGCGGCGACGATTTCGCTGGATGAGGCCGGGGCAGTGACGCGGGTGGTGTTTGAGCGAGGGGAGATGGAGCGATTTCGGCCGGAGGTGATGGAGTCGCTTCAACGTTGGCGTTTCGCGGCGGGACGTAAGGATGGCGTGGCGGTGGCGTCGGAAATCGCGGTGCCGTTCTTACTTTGGGGGCCGGAGAAGGCGGAGCCGAAGGAGCGGACGCCGCCCCAGGCGAAGAAAAGGGTGAGGCCGATTTATCCGCGCGAGATGTTGCGAGCGAATGTGAGCGGCGAAGTGGTGGTCGACTATGTCGTCGACGAGAAGGGTAACGTGTCGGAAGCGAAGGTGGTGCGCTCCTCGCATCGCGAGTTTGAGGACTCTGCGGTGGAATGCGTGTTGAAATGGAAATTCCATCCGGCGCTGGAGGACGGGAAGCCGGTGAAGACGCGGATGCGCATACCGATCACGTTTAATCTGAACTCACGGTAGTGAGGGGTGGGGACGTACGAGCGGTTTATCGTAAAGAGTAACAAAGCCGCGCCAGTGACGGCGCGGCTTTGCGAAAAGGGAGGATGAACGTAGTGGGGGGAGCGAGGACGCGTCGCGGGTTATTTCTTTTCCTTTTCCTTCTTTGGCGGCTTGGGCTCGGGGAAGATGGCGGTGATTTCCATGCGGGTGGCGACTGCTTTTCCGTCTTTCTGGCCGGGTTCGAATTTCGCTTCCTCGTAGGCAGCGTAAACGGGGTCGACCATGTCGGCGTCGTTGAATTTGACGATGTTGATGTCAGTGACGGTGCCTTCGGTGGTGACGACGAATCGGAGGGTGATCTCGGCGGGGGTGTCGCGTTTTTTCAACGAAGACGGATAGTCGGGCTTGATGCGGCGTTTGGGCTCGGGGGCTTTGTCGACGGTCGTGAAATCGTATACGGGTTCGCTTGTGGATTGGGAGGGAAGGGGGAGGGCGCCGACGGTGAGGGCGAGGGCGAGCGCGGGGAGAATCCAGAGGCGGGGAATTTTCATGAGTGGCGACGTGTTGGCGGCATGGCCCGGCGGGATGCGCGCGTGGTTGAGCGGAGGCGGGTCTGGTTTCCGCACCGATGAAAGATCGGCAGGTGGCAGGATGCGGGTTTTTTCCCTCTATCGGCGAGAACTTTTAATAATTAACATCGTGGATGGAACGAGGCGGTTGCGCGGGCGATTCGCCGCTGGCGCAAACAGGGGAAATGCCCCAGATGATCCGGGTGATGACTGACGTGCATGCAGATGCGAATGCGAGCGAGCGGATCGACAAGTGGCTGTGGTGCGTGCGCGTATTCAAAACGCGGGGGCTGGCGACGGATGCGTGCCGGACGGGGAGTGTGGAAGCCGGCGGAGTGGTGGCGAAACCGGCGCGGGAAATCCGGGCGGGCGAGGTGGTGACTGTGAAGCAGGGATTGATCGTGCGTACGCTGGTGGTGATTGGAGTACCGGCGGCACGGGTGGGGGCGAAGCGGGTGGCGGAGTTTTGCGAGGACCGGACTCCGCCGGAAGAATTCGAGAAAGTGAAGACGCGGCGGGTGGAGCAGTTGCTGGCGCGGGAAAGGGGATCGGGGCGGCCGACGAAGCGGGACCGACGGGCGCTTGACCAGTTGTTCGGGGAGTAGGTTTGGTGGGTGGATTTACAAAGATTATGACGACGACGGGGAAAGTGGACGTGTTTACGCGATTCGAGACCGAGCTGGCCGTGCGGCCGGACGACATCGATCTTTACCAGCATGTGCATAGCACGCGGTATCTGGACTATGTGCTGGCGGCGCGTTTCGACCAGATGGAGCGGTGTTACGGGATGGGGATGAAAGCGTTCGCGGAGATGGGGTTGGGGTGGTTTATGAAGTCGGCGACGATCCATTACCGGCGGCCGCTGGGGATGGGCGACCGGATGGTGGTGCGGACGTGGATCGAAGCGTTTTTCGAGGATGGGGTGCGGGTGGGCTTCGAGATCGAGCGGGCGGACAATCGGAAGCGGGTGTGCGACGGGCATAGTGACTACACGCTGGTGACGCTGGCGGACGGACGGGCGGCGGTGATTCCGGCGGAAGTGAAGGCGAAATACGGAGTGTAGAGGGCGGGAGTTGTTAGTCCTCGCCGGGCGGTGCATGTCCAGAATGCCCTTGCTATTAGGGGCTATTAGGTGCTTTGTCGCGGTCCTCGTTAGAGAAAGCGTTAGATGACAGGAACTGGTGAGTCGTCAGGAGAACCACAAGGTTCAAGGATGATTTCGAAACCCGATGGTCGGGAACGGACTGGCAGCGGACGGTGGATCTACGAAATCAACAATGGGTAACTCCAAACTCTACGTCGGCAACATGTCCTTCAAGACCTCTGAAGAAGAGCTCCGCTCGGCCTTCAGCCAGTTCGGCACTGTCGCTGACGTTTACGTCGCCATGGACAAGATGACCGGCCGCCCCCGCGGTTTCGCGTTCGTCACCATGGGCTCTGAAGAAGAAGCCAAGATCGCTGCAGAAAAGCTCAACGGTACCGATCTCGGTGGCCGCACGCTCACGGTTAACGAAGCTCGTCCGAAGGAAGAAGGCGCTGGCCGTTCCTTTGGTGGTGGCGGCGGTGGCGGTGGTCGCGGTTTCGGCGGCGGCGGCGGTGGCCGCGGCGGCTTCGGCGGTGGTCGCGGTGGTGACCGTGGCGATCGCGGTGGCTTCGGTGGCGGTCGTGACCGTCGCTAAGCTCTCCGAGCAATCGACACCAGTCAGTCTCGTCTCTTAACGAACTGAATTTCGAAGGACGAAGCCTTAGCGGGCTTCGTCCTTTTTGTTTTTGCGAATCGGCGGTGTGGCGTGGATTTGCGTACGGGGAAAGTTTTCGCAGAGGTGGTGCGTGGCTTCTGTTTCGAGTCTGGAAAAACACATCCGTGAGCTGCGCGCGTGCCGGCGTTGTCCGCGCATGGTGCCGCCGCCGGTGGCGGGGAAGCCGGTGGCCAGCGGTTTGATGCTCGTGGGTCAGGCGCCGGGCGACAAGGAGCCGAAATTGGGGCGGCCGTTTGCGTGGACGGCGGGGAAGACGTTGTTCGGGTGGTTCAATACTGCGCTCGGCTGGAGTGAGGCGGAGGCGCGGGAGCGGATTTATTTCGCGGCGGTATGCCGGTGTTTTCCCGGGAAAAATCCGCGTGGCGGAGATCGCGTGCCGGCGCCGGACGAGATCGAGAATTGCGCGCACTGGATGCGGCGGGAGTTTGCGCTGATCGAGCCGCGGCTGGTGATTCCGGTCGGGAAGCTGGCGATCGCGCAGTTTCTGCCGGAGGCGCCGCTGGCGGAGGTGGTCGGGCAGCGTTTTGCGATCGAGCGTGAAGGGCGGACGTTCGATTTGATCCCGCTGCCGCATCCGTCGGGCGCGTCGACGTGGCATCGCTCGGAGCCGGGGAAAACGTTGCTGAGAAAATCGCTGGCGTTGATCGCGGCGCATCCGGCGGTGCGGGCGTTGACGGCTTGAGCGTGCGTGATGAACCGAAAAGGTGCTGGCGGGGGAGCGGAAAAAATAAGTTGGCGGAGGGCGATGCGTTTCGGTGTCTTCGGTTCTCGTGTCTGTCTCTGTTCTTCTCAAATCCCGCATTCGCACGGTACGCGACTGGCCAAAGCCGGGCGTGAATTTCCGCGATGCGACCACGTTGTTTCACGATCCCGAGGCGTTTCGCGCGACTATCGACGCGTTTGCCGAGGACTGCGCGAGGCAGCAGATCGACATCATCGCGGCGGTGGATGCGCGCGGATTCATCCTCGGCGGGGCGCTCGCGTACAAACTGGGCAAGCCGTTCGCACTCGTGCGCAAGAAGGGGAAGCTGCCGTACAAGACGGTGTCGGAGGATTATCATCTGGAATACGGCACGGCGGCGGTGGAGATCCACGCGGATGCGTGCAAGGCGGGGGACAGGATTTTGATCGTGGACGATTTGATCGCGACGGGCGGTACGCTGCTGGCGGCGACGAAACTGTTTCGGGTTTTACACGGCGAGGTGATCGGCGTGGCGGCGGTGATCGATCTGCCGGAGCTGGGTGGATCGAAGAAGCTGCGCGAGGCGGGGCTGAAGGTTCACGCGCTGTGCGAGTATTCGGAGAAGGAGTGATTTCTTTATGGCCGCGCAATCGCTGACGATCTGGTGCAACGCGCAGTTTTCCGAGGCGGCGGAGCGTATTCTGAAAGAGGGTACGCGGGGGCACCGACTGGTCCGGACGGCGGGCGATGCGTCGGTGCTCGCGGCGGGTGGGGAAGATCCGGCGCTGGAGGCGGCGGATGTGGCGTTTGGGCAGCCGGACGCAGGGCAGTGCGCGCGGAGTGCGAAGCTGAAGTGGATCGAAGTGACGAGCGCGGGGTACACGCGCTACGACAATGAAGCGTTTCGCGAGGCGATGCGGCGGCGCGGGGCGGTGTTTACGAATTCGTCGTCGGTGTTTGCTGAGCCGTGCGCGCAACATGCGCTGGCGATGATGCTGGCGCTGGGGCGGCGATTGCCGGGGGCGCTCGATGAGCAGCGCGGGGAGCGGCGGTGGCTTTATTCGGAGCTGCGCAGCGAGTCGCGGCTGCTGGTCGGCGAGACGGTTTTGATGCTGGGGTTTGGCGCGATCGGGCGGAGGCTGGCGGAGTTGCTGGCGCCGTTTCGGATGAAGCTATTCGCGGTGCGGCGGAAGGCTTACAGCGAGGCGGGCGTGCATGTGATTTCCGAAGACCGGGTGAGTTCGGTGATCGCGGAGGCGGATCATGTGATCAACATCCTGCCGGATAACGAAGGCACGCGGAACTACGTGAACGCGCGGCGGCTCGGCTGGTGCAAGCGCGGGGCGAAGTTTTATAACATCGGGCGCGGGACGACGGTGGATCAGGAGGCGCTGATCGAGGCGCTGGAGTCGAGCCGGCTGGGCGCGGCGTATCTCGATGTGATGGAGCCGGAGCCGCTGCCGGCGGGGCATGCTCTGTGGACGACGCGGAATTGTTTCATCACGCCGCACACGGCGGGCGGGCGGAGCGATCAGGACGAAACGCTCGTGCGGCATTTTCTGCAGAATCTAGCTGCGTATGAGTCGGGCGGTGCGAGCGATGAGTTTGTCGATCGCGTGATGTGAGCGTGGGAGCGAGTGAGGGTTGTCGCGATCACGACAGGCGGACGGCTCGCTGGGCGCTCGCCGCTACGGGTCAGGGGAGCTCGATCTGGCGGTGGGTGGGGTCGGGGTTGCGGCGGTAGAAGAGAGCGGTGTGGCCGACGGCGCCGATGGCGAGGCAGCGGCCTTCGTCGGCGATCTGGTCGATCAGGGTGGCGCGTTGATCGCGCTCGATGCCGACGAAGCGGAGTTTGATGAGCTCGTGGTTGTTGAGCTGTTTCTGGAGTTCTTTGAAGAACTCGGGGGAGAGACCGGCTTTGCCGACTTTGATGATGGGATCGAGCGTCTGGCCGCGTCCGCGGAGGAAGGTTTTTTGCGGGCCGGTGAGTGGGAAGTCGTACATGGAGAGGAAGAGTGAAGGGAGAAGGGTGAAGGGTGAAAGGGGGAGCGAGGAGGAAAACGGAGGGCTGGTGGTGAGTTTTTCACCGCGGAGGCGCGGAGGGCGCGGAGTAAATGTGGAACTCAGGAAGGCTGGAAAAGGCGGTGGAGACGGAAGGGTCTTGGAGAGGATTCAGAAGATATGGGATTGGGGAGGAGGTGACGGACGGCTCGCTGCGCGCTCGCCGCTACGCGAAGTGATTCAGGGGGAGTTGGCGGTAGTGGCCAGGTCCGAGGTTTTCGAGGGTGAGGTTGCCGAAGGCGGCGCGGTGGAGGGTGAGGACTTCGCAGCCCTGGCTGGCGAACATGCGGCGGACTTGGTGGTAGCGTCCCTCGGTGAGGACGAGTTCGGCGGTGGTTGGATTCAGGATACGGAGCTCGGCGGGGAGGCAGGGGGTTTTCTCGCCGGTGAGGAGGAGGGTGCCGCTGGCGAAGAGTTCAGCGAGTCCGGCGGGCATGGGGCGGTCGAGGGTGGCGCGGTAGAGCTTGGGGACTTTGTGTTTTGGAGACGTGAGGCGGTGGACGAGAGCGCTTTGGTCGGTGAGGAGGAGGAGGCCGGAGGTGTCTTTGTCGAGGCGGCCGATGCTGGTGATCTGGGGATTGCGGGCGCGCCAGCGGGGCGGGAGGAGGCTGTAGACGTTGGGGCCTTCGCGTTCGTCGTGGGAGCAGACGAGGCCGAGGGGTTTGTGGAGGAGAAGGAGTAGGCCGTCGGGGTGATCGGGGGGCTGGCCGTCGATGAGGACGTCGGTGGGGTTTGCTTTCGCACCGGGATCGTCGGCGAGTTTTCCTTTTACGGTGATGCGGCCGGCGTCGATCCAGTCGCGGGCCTCGCGGCGGGAGCAGTAGCCGAGGTTGGCGAGGAGTTGGTCGAGGCGGCGCATGGGCGGAAGAAGAGTGAAGAGGGAAGAGTGAAGGGTGAAAGGGGAAAGAAGGCGGAGGGAACACGGGAATTCACCGCGGAGACGCGGAGGGCGCGGAGTATCGGAGCGGGGGAGAATCTGGAACTCTGGAAGGCTGGAATGGGCGCGGGATTTTTGGGGTAGGGTTACAGGATTAACAGGATGAGTTGCAGGAGGGGGCGGGAGCGGTGCGTAGTGGAGGGATGGTCAATTGGGGCATATTTGGCGTCGTATGTGTGCTGGCGGGGGTGTCGGTGTTGACGGCGGTGAAGGCGCCGACGGTGGGGACGTGGATGCTGGCGATTCTGGCGGGGGAATATGGGTATTTGCTGGCGATGTTGCCGGTGGGGCTGGGTGTGTGGACGATGATGCGTGGCGCAGGGGAAGGGGTGTGGGTTTTTGGCGCTACGCTGGTGGCGTGTGCGGTGGCGGCGGGATTTTTTTTGAAGCCGGTGGTGCAGGCACGGGCGGTGGCGGAGGCGTTGCCGGCAAGGTTGGAGAAGGCGTTTGGGAAGGTGGAGCTGGGGCGGGGGGCGTTTTCGGTCGGAGGATTTTTTACAGCGGTGAAAAGAGTGGAGAAAGAAGAGCGGGTGTTTGCGGGGGAAGGGACGAGCGCGGCGTTGACGCTGGATTTTTATCGGGCGCAGGGGGTGGCGAAGGCGCCGTGCGTGGTGGTGGTGCATGGAGGCGGGTGGGACAGCGGGGCGCGGACGCAGATGGCGGAGTGGAATTCATGGCTGGCGCGGCGAGGGTTTGCGGTGGCGGCGGTGAGCTACCGGCTGGCGCCGAAGCATGTGTGGCCGGCGCAGCGGGACGATGTGCGGGCGGCGATCGCGTATTTGAAAACCAATGCCGCGGAGCTGGGCGTGGATGCGGAACGGCTGGTGTTACTCGGGCGATCGGCGGGCGGGCAGATCGCGGAGGCGGTGGCTTACGACCGGCCGGATGCGGCGGTGCGCGGGGTGATCGCGTTGTATGCGCCGGCGGACATGGAGTTCGCGTGGAAATTCACCCACGAGCGGGACGTGCTGGATTCGAAGAAGCTGATCCGGCAGCTGACGGGCGGGACGCCGGAGACGGCGGCGGAGAATTTCGCGAGTGCGTCGCCTTATCTAAGCGCGAAGCGAGGGGCGGTGCCGACGCTGCTGATGCACGGGACGATCGATTCGCTGGTGTGGCGGCGGCAGAGCGAGCGGCTGGCGGAGAAGCTGACGAAGGAGGGCGTGCCGAATGTGTTTATCGAGCTGCCGTGGGCGACGCACGCGTTCGACTATAATCTGCGCGGGCCGGGCGGGCAGGTGACGGGGTTTGCGGTGGAGTGGTTTGTGCGGAGCGTGACGCAGCGTTGAGTTTCACCGCCGACGCGCGGAGAGCGCGGAGGGCGGGGGGAAGGGCGAAGGCTAGAGCGTTTCAAATTGAACCGTAGTCGACCGATCCGTGTCCGGCGGGCCGCCGGACACCACACGCGGGCCGCGTGTGCTACACTGACCCGTTCCGACCGCAATCACTGCTGACACGAAGTGCCGCAGAAAACGGCTATGATTTTTTTGAAACTGCTCTAGAAGCGAAAGGCGATGCCTGCGGTGAGGACGTGCGCTTTGAGATCTTCGATGGCGATGACGGCGCCGGGAATGTTGCTGAAGTGGTGGGTGGTTTGAATGTCGGTGCCGTCGATCTGAAGATAGCGGTAGCCGAGTTCGACGGAGAGATGATCGTTGATACGGATGGCGACGCCGGCGGAGGCGGCGCCGGAGAAGGTCCAGTCGTCGATGGTGCCCGAGTACCAAACGCCGGAGAGTTTGCGTTCGATGTCGCCGGAGAGTTTCGCGGCGCCGAGGGAGGCGCCGATGTAGGGGCGGAGGCGCGCGGTGGAGGAAAGGAAGTGGTAGCGATAGCTGGCGTGAGCGATGGTGGCCTCGCCTTCGCCGGTGGTTTTGAACTGGGTGTTGTTGAAGACGTATAAAGGGGCAGAAAAGGACCAGTCGGTGCGGCCGATTTCGACGGCGAGTTCGTGCGAACGGTTGGTGTCGAGGGTGAGACCGGCGGCGACGCTGAAGCCCTCTTCGGAGGTGAAGTTATCGTCCGTGTAGCTGAGGTGCATGGCCGAGGCGCGGACGACGTAGTGGCGGGCATGGGCAGTGGCGCATGCGGCCGAGATGCAGAGCGTGAGGAGTGAGAAGCGGATGGAGGTTTTCATAGGAGAGGGATTATAGGCCACCGGAGGCGGGATTGGAGATGGGGTAGCGTGGCGCCATGTTGCGGAAGGATGCGGCTTGCGGAGGGGTGAGGACGGCGACGGTCCGGTCGATGACGGCGGGCCAGTCCACGTCGGCCGGGGCGACGTCGTTGCCGGCTTGATACGACGGGCTGGCGTTGGCGATCACTTCGGCGAGTTCCACGGCTTGATCGGGCGTGATGGGCTGGCCTTCGAGGGCGGCGGTGCCGGCGAAATTGCCGACGAGCTCCCAGGCGGGCAGTTTTCGTTCGAATTCGACGAGGGTTCCGGCGGGTTGTTCGCCGATAAGCCGGGTGAGATGCTGCCGGAATTCGCGGCTGGCTTGCGCGCGCAGGCGGGAAACGGCGGGGTCGGAGGGGGAGAGGCGGTGGGAGCGGATGACGGCGTCCAGATCGAGGTGTTGTTCATCGCGCTGGGAGAGCAGATTTTCGAGGGCGGTGAGCTGCGTGTCTGTCAGCGGTTGAGTGCGGAGAAAAGGAGCGTAGCGCGTGGGGAAAGCGGCGCGTTTTGCGATGAGTTTGAGGCTTTGGAGGGCGGGATCGTCGACGGGCGGGTCGTCTGAGAGTGCGGTCGATGGCGGTTGGGTGAAGGGGGCGATCGAGGGGGCGGGTGCAGGCGTTTCGTGCGGTGGGGTGGCGGCGGGGTGTGGAGGGGAAGGCGTTTGATGCAGACGGAGCTCCAGTGCGGCGCGTTGGGAGAGGAGCGCGGATACGGATTTTTCGAGGCGGTGTTTTTCGATGAGCAGGGCGGTCGATGTGGCGGCGAAGAGGAACGCGGTGCCAAGTAGAAGCGGGCGGAGGAGGCGCGACGGTTTCATCGGTGGAGGCGGGCGGTGCCGGGGAGAAGCGCGGCACCTGATAAGTGCCGGTCCGTGAGGTGGGGCGTGAGGGCGCGTTCGACGGCCTGTCGAATGCGGAGTGCGTTGAGGGCGCTGCGTTGTGAATCGGTAAGCACGGGCTGGGTGGTTTGAAGCACGTGATCCCAGTTTATGTCGTCGAGAGACACGGAGCCGCCATTGCGAAAGGAGGTGCTGGCGTGGGAGATGGCTTGGGCGAGTTTTTCGCCGGCTTCAGGGGAGAGCGGATCGGTCAGGTAAACTGAGCCGGCGAGCAGGGCGGCGAAGGATCGGGCGGGCACGGTGCGTGCGAAAGAATGGTATTCAGAATATCCCTCCGGGCCGAGCAGGGCGGCGAGTTGGGCGTCGATTTCGTGCTGAGGGCGGAAGGAAGTCGAAGTGGTCGGTGGCTGGCTGGATTCCTGTATCGAGAGCCAGAGGCCGGTGTCGGGACCTTCGAGAGAGAGTTCTTCGAACCGGCGGATTTCGGCGTCGGTCAGTGCCAGCGAGCGATAGAGCGGCTGGTAGGCGGAGGAGAGGAAGAGGCGGCGGCCGCCGCCGAGAAGGTGCGGGGTGGTGGCGGGTTGCTGGGGCGGAGCGAGAGCGGGCGTGGCGGCACTTGATAAGTGCCGGTCCGTGGAGGCGAGGACGCGCAGGGCGGATTCGAGGTGGGCGATTTCGGTTTCCTCGGATATCTGTATCCGAGCGGTGGTGGCGCGGGTGTGGGCGACGTCGATGAAGAGCGCGGTAGTGATGAGGAGCGAAATGAGTGCGAGGGCGGCAGGGGCGAGGAGGTTTTTCGCGCCGAGCCAGGTGAGAATTGTGGGGGAGGAGGCTGAGGTGGAAAGGGCGGTGGGAATCGCGGAGGCGGCGAGGCCGGCGGGAGCGGCGGAGACGGTGTGTTGCGAGAGGAGAACGCCGAGGGCACCGACGGAGGTGGTCAAGCCGCGGCGGGCGAGGAGGTGACGGAGTTTGAGCAGGGCACGTTCGACTCTCATGCGCGCGGCGTCTTCGGAGAGGGACAGGGTGGCGGCGATTTTTGCGAACGAATGCTGGTCGAAGAACCGGAGGAGGATGGCGTGGCGGTCTTTTTCGGAAAGGGCATCGATGGATGCGTCGAGGAGAGGTGCGACGGCGGACCAGTCGGCCGCGGGATTTTGCTCGGGATGGAGTGCGTCCATGGCGTGGGCGGTTGTTTCGTGCGAGCGGCGGCGTGATTCGGCGCGCAGGAGGTTGAGAGTGGCGTTGCGCGCGGTGGCGTAGAGCCAGGCGGAGGGCGCGGGGTGGCGGCTCAATTGTGCGGCGTGCCGGGCGGCTTTGATGAACACCTCCTGGGCGGCGTCCTTGGCGATGTCGGCGCGGCCGTTGCAGCGACGCAGGGCCGTCGAATAGACGGGGTCGAAGTGACGGTATACGAAGGCTGCAAACGCGGACTGCGATTGCTCCTCCGAGTAACGGCGTAGAAGGGCGGGGGTATCCTCCATGGCTTTTCCCTCGATAACACCGGCGGGGGAAAAACCGAACAGGAAATTTTCGCGCGAAGCGCGAAATGACCAATGACCAATGACCAATGACCAATGACCAATGACCAATGACCAAT
>CBINDC010000035.1:0-16803 GCA_966249325.1 uncultured Nibricoccus sp.
TTCATCCACCTTACCATGTTTCACACAACAAGGGCGGGTTAGCCTTAACCCCGCCCCTCCGACTCGGAAGCCCATCCGGCCCCATCGCCACCTCCCACCCCACTCAAGCCACCCGCGTCAGCTCCACGCCAAAATGCCACGGCGGCAGCGTCACCGCCGCACCCGCGCGCAACCCGCCCGCCCGCTCCGCCCACGCGCGTATCTGTTCCGCCTTCGGCCGTATCTCCAGCGCCGGCCCGCGCGGCGTCACCACATCCGACCGCCAATGCGCCGCCAGCACCCGCCCGCCCGACCGCGTCACCCGCGCCGCCTCGCGCAACAATCCCACCGGCTCCGCCGCGTGAAGAATATTGAACAACAACACCGCATCCACGCTCGCATCCGGCAGACCATACCCCGAAGCGACCACATCGCGCAGCTCCAGCCGCACATTCCCGAGTCCCGCCTGCACCAGCCTCGCCCGCGTCTCCTCGATCATCTCCGCCTCGATGTCATACGCGTGCACCGCGCCACTCACCCGCCGCGCCAGAGGCACCGTGAATGTCCCGTAACCGCACCCCAGCTCCACCGCATCGCGCACCCGCTCATCCACACCCAGCGCCGAAAGAAACTCCTCCACGCGAAAAAGACTCTCCCAGTACTCCCGTTCAGGCATGCCGCTGTCGCGAACTTTCATGCCCTGAAAAACAGCGGGCACACCCACCCTCGCGCGAGCCCAAATAAAATTGTACTGCCCCCACACACCCTGGACTGACTCTCCTGCGTTTAACCCTCAGCGGCGCTCCACCCCAAGCGTCTGCTCGCCTTCATCGCTTCCCACCCATAGCCGGACTCTTCGGCGCCTCCTCCACATCTTCACCCAGCGGAAGATCGTCATCCGCAACAGCGGCATCCGCCGGCCCGGCCCCAGTACCTGAAACCGCATTCTCCTTCTGCGAAACCATCGCATTGAGCGTCTCAATACATCCGAACATGCCATCCACCTGCCCGCTCAGCTCGGTCGCCGCGCTCGCGTTTTCCTCCGCAGCCGCCGCGGTTCTCTGCGTGATCTGATCGAGCCGGCCGATCGCATCGCGCACCTGCTTCAGGCCGCTCGTGCTTTCGGACGACGCTATTTCGATCTCCGAAATTTTCGCGTTGTACTCGCGTGTCAGCGTCGCGATCTCGGCGAAACGCGTCTCCACCTCCCGGCTGATCTCCGCGCCAGACGCATTGCTCTTCACCGCGAGTTCGATCTTGTCGCGAGTCTCGCGCGCCGCCTGCGCACTGCGCTGGGCCAGCGCGCGCACTTCATCGGCGACCACCGCAAATCCCGCGCCCGCTTCCCCCGCCCGCGCCGCTTCCACCGCCGCATTGAGCGCCAGCAGATTCGTCTGGAACGCGATCTCGTCGATCGTCTTCAAAATCGTCGCGATATCGTGATTGGTCTTCTGGATGCCCGCCATCGCCTCCGATAGACGCGCCACGTTCTTCTGACCGGCTTCGGTGGATTTCGTCGCCTTCGCCGCGATTCCGGCGACACCGCGCACGGTTTCCAGATTCGACTCCGTCATGCTCGAAAGCTCCTCCACCGACGCCGTGATCTCCTCGAGCGTCGCCGCTTCCTCGCACGCATCGTCACTCAACTGCTTCGACGATTCCGCGATCGAGTGAGACGAGGTGCGTCCCGTGTTCGCCGTCTCCGTCAGCTCCGTGCTCAGTTTGCGCAACGGCTTCGTGATGCTCCGCGCGATGTAGAAAATAAACGCCCCCAGCCCCGCCACCAGCGCCACCGCCAGCGAGCCCAGCACGATCAGCCGGCTCCGCGCAGCCGCCAGCCGCTCCGCCGTGTAGCGCGTGATGCTCTGGCCGACCGTGTTTGCCAGCTGCTCGAACTGCCCCTCGACCTTGATGAACGCGCCCTTCTGATAATCCGCGTAAGTCCCAAAGGCACTGAAGTCCGTCGCCTTGCTCCCCATATCCAGGATCTTGGTACCGGATTCGTTGATAAAAACGTACGACTCGCTCTTCAGCAGCTGCCCCAACGCGGCGCCGACTTCCGGATCGGAAAGATTTTGCAGACGCGAGATGTGATCGTCCGCCGCGATGCGCTTCGTCTTCAACTCGCCCGAAGCAATATCGCTAAGCTTGCTGTCGCGGAGCACCGTGCCGATGAGGCCTTTGATTTTCCAGAAATCCCGTTGAAACCGCGCCACACTGTCCTGCGTGGAAATTTTTCTCACCAGCTCAGCGTCGTTTGTTTCCAACGCCAGCACCGGCAGGAAATTCGCCTGCGACAGCACCACGTTGTCGTACGCCTTGAGCGCACGCGTGCGCAGCTCGCCGCCCTGCTCTTTCGTCTGGCCGATGCGCTTCTTGTCCAAGAGCTCCGCGCGCATCGCGTTGAGCGGCGCTTCCGAGGCGATCGCCTCCGCAAGCCCTGCACGGAAACGCTCCGAAAAATGCGACTGATCGCCCGCGGCGAGATCGCGCAGCTTCGTCATGATCTCGCGCGTCTTGCCGACCGAAACGCCGTAACGCGCGAGCATCTCCTCAGGCGTTCCTTCTCCGAAAAACGACGACGCCTGATACGCCATCTGCCGCTCCGCCGTCAGGCTCCGCGCGAGATCGTACGTCGTCAGCGAGATCTTCGTGGTCTCCTGAAAATTCGAGAGCCCGGCGTACTCCACATAGACATTGCGGATCAACAGGCCGGCAAAAACGGCGAGACATCCGACAGCGGCGATACCGAGAACCTGAAGCTTCGTTTGAACTTTTTGCATGAAACGGGGTTGGGATGACGAAGACGCAATCACGCCACGGAGCTGTCCGCCGGAAACAACCGCCGGCAGGCGAGCCCCGCGGACTATGCGTCCATGCCCCATTATTCGGCGCACATCGCCACCCACTTGAAACGGATTTTACCGTTTTCTACCCGACAGTCCGACGTGACTCAGTGCCCGCACGTGCAGGCGTACTCCTTCAAGTTGCAGCCCGAGCAGATCGTCAGATCGAGGTTGAACTTCACGGTTACCGTCTTCGCGTCCGGCGCGGGCTTGATCTGCACGACCGTCGCAAAGCCATCGCCCGCCGGCACCGTGCCTTCGGAGACCAGCACATTGCCCGACTTCTTGAACGACAGCTTCGTGGGCGACGCGCGCTCGCCGGTGATCACGGCGACGATCTGGTCGGCGGGAGCGACCGCCTTTCCGTCGTCGTCGATAAACGTGATCTGAATCGTGCGGTCGTCTTTGAGCCAAAATTCCGCGTGCGGCTCAACTGCCGTGATCACGCGGCCGCCGTTGGGCGCTTTGATTTTAGGTTCGTCGTGACCATGCCCGATTCCGTGCGCAAATGCGGAAACGCCGAGCGAAAGCGCTGTGAAGACTGAGAGAACGAGCTGTTTGATTTTCATGAGATGAGTGTGGGTTGAATGAGTGGTAGTCGTATTGGGCAACTGGAGTTGAGTTTGTCCGGACCGACGCGCCAGTTCCCGCGGCGATCCGAAAGTATTTCAATGCGCCGCCGCAGATCTGCGCGCCACCGCGTGCTCCGCAGGTCTACGGGCAAAGTGAAAAAAGATGAGCGGCGTGATCAGAAAATCCAGCAGCGTGGACGACACCAACCCGCCCACGATCACCACCGCGACGGGATGCAAAATTTCCTTTCCGGGTTGGTCCGCCGCCAGCACGAACGGGATCAGCGCGATGCCCGCCGACAACGCCGTCATCAATACCGGCACCATGCGCTCGAGCGTGCCCCGGATCACCATCTCGCGCGTGAAGCCCTCACCCTCGTGCTTCATGAGGTGCAGGTAGTGCGAGATCATCATGATGCCGTTGCGCGCCGCGACGCCGCCCACCGCGATGAAACCGACCAGTGTCGCGATGCTGATGTTGTCGATCTTCAGCCAGGTGAAAACCAAACCGCCGACCAGAGCCAGGGGAATGTTCAACATCACCTGCAGCGCGAGCGACAGACTCTGGAAATAGCTGTAGAGCAGGAAAACGATGATGACGAAGATCACGCCGCTGAAGAGCGCGATCCGGAGCGTCGCATCCTGCTGCGCCTGAAATTCGCCTTCGTACGTGATGAAGTAGCCCTCGGGCAGTTTCACTTTGGCGCGGACGTCTTCCTGCAATTTCGCCACGAGCGCGCCGACATCGCGCGCCGTCGGTTTGATCGCGATGGTGAAACGCCGCTGGCTGTTTTCGCGAAAGATCACATTCGGCCCTTTCGCTTCACGCACATCAGCGACCAGCGAGAGCGGAATGCGTCGGCCCGCCTCGGTCTCGATCGGCAGGCTCGCAATTTTTTCCGGCGTGTCCCGCCAGACCTGCGGCAGGCGGATGACGAGATTCACCGCGCGCTGCCCCTCGCGCAGCTCGGCGATTTCCTTGCCGCCCACCAGCGCACTGAGCTGATCGTTCAGCGCTCCCGGCGTGACACCGTAAGCCGCCGCGCGATCACGATCCGCCTCGATGCGAAGCTGTGGGATCGTCGATTGCTGGTCGAGTTTCGCATCCTCAAACCCCGGGATGGCTTTCGCGAGTGTCTGCACTTCCGTGCCGATCCGCCGCAGTTCGTTCAAATCCGGCCCGAAGACTTTGATCGCCACCGGCGCCGACACACCGCTGAGCATGTGACCGATGCGATCGGCAAGCGGACCGCCGATCACCGCGAAATTCCCCGGCACCGTCCGCAAGCGCGCGCGCAGGTCATCCAGGATTTCCTTGCGGCTGCGCATGGGTCCCGACGAGTCGCTCGCGCTGCGGAAATCCACATCGAACTCCACAGTCGAAACCGGCACGACGTGATCGCCGCGTTCCGCGCGTCCCAAGCGGCGTCCAACCTTCTTCACTTCCGGCACCGCCAGAATCTGCGACTCCAGCGCGTCCGAGATTTTGTTCATCTCCTCCAGCGAAGTGCCCGGCGCAGAGGTCACCGCGATCAACGCCGTCTCCTCGCGAAACGCGGGAAGAAAATCCTTCCCCATTTTCGGGTAAAGCATGAGCGCCGCGACGACAACCGCCGCCACGACACCCAGCACCGGAATCGGAAAATCCAGCGCCAGTCGCAGCGCCGTCGCCCGCAAAAGTCGTTTCATCCCGCGTACGAGAAACCCGTCTTTATGCTCGCGCCCCGCTTTCGGCCGCAAGAGCAGCGAGCACAGCACAGGGATCAGCGTCAGCGAGACCACGAACGATGCGACCATGCTGATGATCGTCGCGATCGCGATGGGCGCGAAAAGCTTTCCTTCCACGCCGCTCAGGCCGAGCAGCGGAATGAACACGAGAATGATCAACACCGTCGCGTACAGGATCGAGTTGCGCACCTCGGCTGAGGCCAGACGGATCACTTCGAGCTTCGGCCTCGGCTGCGGCAGCGCGGCGTTTTCCTGCAGACGACGGAAAACATTCTCCACGTCCACGATCGCGTCATCGACCACCATGCCGATGGCCACCGCGAGCCCACCCAGTGTCATCGAATTCACCGAGATGCCGAGCCACTGGAACGTCAGCAGCGTGATCGCGAAGCTCATCGGCATCGCCATGAGGGTGATGAACGTCGTGCGGAAATTCAGGAGAAACAAAAACAACACCACCGTCACCATGATCGCGCCATCGCGGATCGCTTCCTTCAGATTCCCGATGGCGTGATCGATGAAATCTTTCTGTTGAAACAGCAGCGTCGTCTCCACGCCCGCAGGCAGCCCCGGTTTGAGTTCAGCCAGCGCCGCCTGGATTTTTTCCGTAAGCTCACGCGTGTCGAAACCGGGCGACTTGGTGATCGACATGATCACACCGCGCGTCGGCGATTTTTCCGGCGCGATGCTGACGGCCGCGTCTCCACGCATCGGCTCGATGCCCCACTCCACCGACGCGACATCGCCGACCAGCACGGGGCGACCGTTACTGTGCTTGATTACCGTCTTCGCGATCGCCGCGAGATCGGTGGTCATCGCGAGATTGCGCACCATGATTTCCGTCGGCCCAGTATCGAGAAAGCCGCCGGTCGTCGTATTGGCCGCTCCCCGAACCGCCTCCTCCAGCTCCGCAAAACTCACCGCATGCGCCTGCATCCGATAAGGTTCGGGCTGCACCTCGATGCGCTTGATCCCGCCGCCCATGTTCAGAATTTCCGCGATGCCCGGGATGCTCTGCAAACGCCGCTTGATCGTCCAATCGGCAATGCTCCGCACTTCGCGCGGCGGCAGATAATTCGGTTCACCTTCCTTCGCCGTCGAACGCACGCCCACGAGAAGAATTTCCCCCATCAGCGACGCAACCGGCGTCATAAACGGCTGCACGCCGTCCGGCAGTCCGTCGCGCGCGGACTGCAACCGCTCCTGCACGAGCACGCGTGCTTTGTAGATATCCGTGTCCCAATCGAATTCCGCGTAGGCGAGCGACAGCGCGACATCCGAATTCGTCCGCAATCGTGTGAGACCCGCGACGCCCATGAGCGCGCTTTCCAGCGGCTGCGTGATGCGCGCTTCCACTTCCTCCGGCGCGAGTCCCGGCGCTTCAGTGAGGATGACGACTGTCGGCTTCGTCAGGTCCGGCAAAACTTCAACGGGCAGATTCATGCCCGAGCGCACGCCCATCACCAGGATGAGAATGGAGACCCCGAGGATGATCGCCCGGTTGGCGAGCGACCAGTGAATCATTCGATTAAGCATGGCGGTCAGGCTCCTTTCCGTCCGGCAACCGGCCGCTTCATAAACGAAACCACGAGCAGCAGCACAAAGAGCACGCCGCTCACGATCATCCAAAACGGACTCCGCCCGTGTTCGTGTTCATCGTCGTGCGCGTGATCATGATCGTGGTCGTGGTCATGATCGTGGTCGTGGTCATGATCGTGCGCGCCGCCGCCCGCCTTGCTCCCTTTCGCATCGATCTCCGAGCCGTCTTCGTTGTGCGCGTGCCCATGCGCCGCATCGAGCGCGGCCTTCAGTGAAATCGATCCACCGCCGGCAAACGCCAGCGAGTAAGCGCCCTGCGTGACCACTTCGTCGGCGGGCAATAATCCGCTGAGAATTTCCACGTTCCGGTCGTTGCTTTGTCCAACGACCACTGGCGTCTTCACAAACGCGTTCTTAAGATCGAAGTCTTTCACATATACGAAGCGCGACGACGCCTCGCCCTGCAACGCACTGCGCGGCACGCTGACCACGTCCGTGCGTTTCTCCAAAACGATCGCAAACTCCGCGCGCATTCCCGGACGGATAAGCCCGCCGTCGTTTTTCAAAACGAATATCGCATCGATCGTCCCGCTCGCCTCGTCAGCCGAAGTGCCAAAGCGCAGCAACTGTCCAGCAAGCGTCTTTCCCGGCACAGCCGAAACCCGGATATGCGCTGCCGCGCCCGGCTTGATACGCCCGGCGACATGCTCAGGCACGCGCGCGACCGCGAGGACTTCGCTCAAGTCCACGATCTCCGCCAGCGCGCGATCCGGCTCCACAGGATCTCCGAGACGCACATCGATCCGCGTCACCGTGCCGCCGAGTGGACTCGTCAGCGCGATGACCGGCGCGGGATTTCCCGGCTGACGGCTCTCCACCTTAAAAATCTCAGCGCCAGCCTCGACGACATCGCCAGGCGAAGCCGCAATCGCAGTCACCCGACCGGATATGCGACTGGTGATCGCGGCGACACGCCCCGGTTTCGTTTCAATGCGGCCCAGCGCAAAAGCAGTCTCCTCAAAATCGGCCGCTTCAATCAGGACGGTTTCAATGCGGAGATTTTTCACGCCCGCCTCATCGAGGATGACGGTATTCGCCTTGCGCGCCGCGGCATTCGACGCCTGCGCCAAAAGCGAAGCGGTCGATATCAGCAGCGCTGCGATAAGATAAAAGAAGTTCGTTTTCATTCTGACGACAAAAGGGAGTTGGTAGCGGGAAAGTGACGGGTGGTGAGTCCTTCGACGCGCGCGAGCGCGAGCGCGTAGGCCGATTCGGCTTCGAGGATCTCGCGGCGGACCGCGGCAAGTGCGCGCTGTGCGTCGAGCACATCGAGCAGCGGCAGTTCGCCGTTCTGATACGCGCGACGGACAACCGTGAACGCCTCCTCATTCGGGGGCAGGACATCGCGGCGGAGATTCCGCGACGCCGCGTGCGCCGCTTTGAGTTCCTGCCACGCCGCGGCAAACTTTGCCCGAAGCTCACTTTCGACAGCGCGCATGGACTGCTCGGCGCCCGCGAGGGTTTCGCGCGCCGCACGGATATTTCCTTGGTTCCGATTGCGCACCGGCAACGGCACCGAAAATCCCGCGACCAGTGCCGCATCGCTGCCCTCGCGCAAAAAACGCACGCCGCCGCCCACCGTCACATCCTGCTTCGCTTCCGCCTGCGTGAGATCGAGCGACGCGCGACGTCCTGCGATCACCGCCTGTTGAAACGCGAGACGCGGATGTCCCGAGATCTGCGTGAGAAACGTGGACTCGTCCGGAAGCGTTTCCGGCACGCGAATTTTCCCCGCGAAAACGCCGACGTCGTTAACCGTCCCGCCCCACGTGGCCGCAAGCGCCGCACGCGCCGCTGCGAGTTCGGCTTGCGCGCGGGCAACGTCACCGCGGGCAACCGCAACTGCCGCTCGCGCGCGCGGAGTTTCGACGGACGACGCCGCGCCGCCGCTCACGCGGACTTCCACAGCCGCCAGCGTTTCCTGCGCGAGGCGCAGCGGCTCCTCGGCGAGGGCAAGTTTCTCCTGGGCCGCAAGCACGTTCACGTAAGCCACCGCGGCCTGCGTGAGCACTTCCGCGCGCTGCACGGCAAACTCACCGGCCGCCGCTTCGCGCTCGCGCGTGGCGAGAGCGATGCGTTTCTCTCGCTTGCCGCCGCGCTCCAGCGTCTGGTTCGCCTGCACGGTGGCTTCGAGTCCACGCACGCCCTGCGTGTCGCCCGTGCCCAGAAAATTCTCAAACGAGGCGTCGAGCGTCGGATTCGGTCGGTAACCCGCTTGCTCGATCAGCGCATCCGCCGCGCGTTCGTGAAATCGCTGCGCGACAAGCGCCGGATTATTTTCCGCCGCGCGCTGGAGCGCCAGGGACAAGGTCAGCGCCGTATCCGTTTCGGACTGCGCATGACCGCGCGGAAGCGCCGCCAACACGCCGATGGAACAGCAAAGTGAGAGTAGTTTTGAAAGAGGTGTCATTGACGGTGGATAGTTTGAACCGGGTGAAAACACGTGCGCGGAAACACACGGAAACGCGCAACGCACGCACGGCGGCGCGGGGTATTTATGAGGGCCGGTCAGTCCGCGAAGGGACTGATCAGGCCACGGTCAACGACGGAGCGCGGGGCGAAAGCGCCGCGCGGGAAACGATATGCCAGGTCCGCTTCATCTCCGGCGGACTCTCGACTGCTTCCACTGCCACGAGCTCGGATTCCTCGATAAGCGCAGGCACACTCGCGATGAGCGTGAGCAGATTCTCCTGCCAGAGCGGCGTGGGAATTTTCACGTAACCGCCCGTGACCTGGTATCCGCCGTTTTCGACGACATCGCAGCCATCGGCGCCGCATTTTGACTGATGGGGCAAGTGCTCGTCCCCATCGCTGCAGCAACTATCCGCATGCGCGAACAAACCAGCCGCATCCAATCCGCAATGCACCGTCGCCGGCAGCCACACGAGGGCGAGCAGCAAGGCGAAGAGTATGCGGATGCGGCGCATGAGCGGGATGAATGTTACTACGCATTCGGCCTGTCAAACCCTCGGCTTGAGCGCCCGCGCGCAGTTTTCCCTTCCCACGTGTGCTATGTTGCGCCTGAAATTTCCCTTCCATGTCCAACCCTGTCGAAAACGTCGTCATCGTCGGCACCGGCTGCGCCGGGCTCACCGCCGCGATCTACACCGGCCGCGCCAATCTCTCTCCTCTCATCATCGAGGGCAGCCTGCCCGGCGGCCAGCTCACGACGACGTCCGAAGTGGAAAACTTCCCCGGCTTCCCCGAGGGCGTGGACGGCTTCCAGCTCATGGATAATCTCCGCAAGCAGGCGACCAAGTTCGGCACGCGCTTCGAGCAGGCCCTTATCACCTCCGTCGATTTCTCCTCGCAACCGCTCAAGCTCAAAACCGCCGACCGCGAGATCCTCACCAAGTCCGTCATCATCGCCACCGGCGCTTCGCCGCGCATGACCGGCATCCCCGGCGAAAAAGAACTCTACGGCGGCAAGGGCGTGACCACGTGCGCGACTTGCGACGGCGCTTTCTACCGCAAGATGGAAGTCGCCGTCATCGGCGGCGGCGACAGCGCGGCCGAGGAAGCCCTGTTCCTCACGCGTTTCGCCAGCAAAGTTTATCTCGTCCACCGCCGCGACACGCTCCGCGCCTCGAAGATCATGGCCGATCGCGCCACGTCCCATCCAAAGATCCAGATGGTCTGGGACAGCGCCCCGACTGAAGTCGTCGGCGTCGCCGAGGGCTCCGTCAGTGGTCTCAAGGTCAAAAACCTCAAGACCGGCGTCGAGTCCGTCCTCCCGGTCAAAGGCATCTTCGTCGCCATCGGCCACCTGCCCAACACCGGCCCGTTTGCCTCCGCGCTCGACGTGGACGAGGGCGGCTACTTCAAGCCTGTAGCTGGTTCTCAAGTACAGACCAAGGTCCCCGGCGTTTACGTCGCCGGCGATTGCGCCGACCACGTCTACCGCCAGGCCATCACCGCCGCCGGCATGGGCTGTCAGGCCGCCATTGAGGCCGAACGCTGGCTCGCCGAACACGGCGGCTGATTTTCCCAACGCTCCGGGATGTCCGCACCCGTCGCCTACGCCCGCCGCATCGCCGCGCTTCATGAAGAGCTCGGCATCCCTCACGACTACTCGCTGCGCCGCGGTCTCGATGTCCACCCCGAGGCCGCCAGCGACTTCCTCGTTTCCATCGGCCAGACCGGTTCCGACCGCGACTGCCGCATGATCGAAACCGCCGCCCACGCCTTCCGCGGCATGAGAGCCCGCGCCCGCGAATACGACATCGAGCTCACCCCGCTCTCCGGCTTCCGCAGCGTCGAACGCCAGGTCGAAATCATCCGCGGCAAACTCGCCCTCGGCGAAAAAATCGACGCCATCCTCCGCACGATCGCCGCGCCCGGCTACAGCGAACACCACACCGGCCGCGCCCTCGACATCGGCACTCCCGGTTCGCTCCCGCTCGAAGAATCTTTCGCCGAGACCAAAGCCTTCGCCTGGCTCGAACGCCACGCCCCCACCTTCGGCTTCACCCTCAGCTACCCCCGCGACAATCCCCACGGCTTCATCTACGAGCCCTGGCACTGGTGCTGGCGCGCGAACGCCAACTAAGCGCCGAGTCGTGTGAAAATTCCGTTCAGCCCCCTCCGCGAACGGTTAAATTCATCCAAAACCCCGCCGTCTGGGCCCTTCCCCCTAGGGTATTAGTAAAGCTGCACCGCCGCGCATCCGATGACAAGGCTATGCGCCTGCGCCCTGCACTGCCTTGTTTATTCTTCGCGTCTTCACTGGTCGCCGCCGCCGTCTCGCCTGTTCCCGACAAGAGCAACCACACGCTTTTTAACCCCACGCCGGAGACGCTCATGCGCGAAATGAGCACCGACCGCCCCGACGCCACCGAGAGCCCATACACCGTCGACGCCGGTCACTACCAGATGGAGAGCGATCTCATCGCCCGCACCCGCAATCACGACAAAGCCGACGGCGCCGACACCGTGACCACCGCGTGGATGTTCACCGCCGTGAATTTCAAGGTCGGCCTCACCAACAACATCGATCTTCAAGCTGTCGTCGAACCCTACACCAAGATCGAAACCGACGACCGCGCCGCCTCCTCCGAAGACAAACTCAGCGGCTTCGGCGACATCACCACGCGCCTGAAAATCAATCTCTGGGGCAACGACGAAGGCGACACAGCCGGCGCACTCATGCCTTTCGTGAAATGGCCCACCGCCGGCGAGGGCCTCGGCAACGACAAGATTGAAAGCGGGCTCATCCTCCCAGTCGCGTTCGCACTCTCCTCCGGCTGGAGCCTCGGCATCATGACCGAAGTCGACTTCGTGCGAAATGAAACGAACGACGGCTACACCACCGAGTGGGTCAACACCGCCACCGTCAGCCACGACATCGCGGGTGACGTCGGCGGTTACCTCGAACTCACCTCGACGCTCACCGACAGCGCCGACCTCGCCACTTTCAACTGCGGCCTGACCTACGGCCTCAACAAAAACATCCAGCTCGATCTCGGCACCAACATCGGCCTCACCGACGCCACCGAAGACCTCGTCGTATTCGCAGGCATCAGCGTCCGTTACTGATCCGCACCGCTCCCTCCAGCTTCCGCTACCCACTTCATGAAACTCTCCGTCGGTCAAAAAGTCTCCAGCCTCGCGATCACCGCCGGCCTCATCATCGCCGGCCTCCTCGCCGCCGTCCGCTACGAATTCCAACTCCTCGTCGCCAGCGATGCCGAGGTCGTCACCATCTCCTCCGCCCTCCAAAACCACCAGGAGGCCGATATGATGCACGACGCCCTCCGCTCCGACGTGCTCGCCGCCCAGCTCGCCGCTATCCAGCAAAACGCCGCCGCCGCCGATGAGGTCGCCACCGATCTCGCCGAGCACGAGAAAACCTTCCGCGCCAGCATCGAGGCCAACAACGCACTTCCCCTCAGCGAAACCGTTCGCGTTGAGCTCGCCAGCGTCGCCAAACCCCTCGCCGCCTACATCGCGTCCGCACACAACATCGTCGAACTCGCCCGCACCGATGCCACCGCCGCCAGCGCCGCGATGCCTCAATTCACCGAGGCCTTTTCCCTCCTCGAAAAAAGCATGGCCGCCGTCAGCGACCACATCGAGGCCGAGACTCATCGCATCCACGAACACGCCGCCGCCATCGCAACTGGCTTCATGCGCATGCTCTGGATCTCCGGCGCCCTCGGTCTCGGCCTTCTCGCCACACTCACGATAATCGTGAGCCGCAGCATCCCTCGTCCCTTCCTCGCCATCATCGACGCCCTTAATCAAGCCGCCAAAACCAACGCCGAGTCCTCCGGCCAGGTCGCCCAAAACAGCACCGCAGTCGCCACCGCCGCCTCCGAACAGGCCGCCACCCTCGAGGAGACCAGCGCCTCTCTCGAAGAAATTTCCAGCATGGCAAAACGTAACGCCGACGCCGCCCAGCGCGCCAAGGAACTCGCCCGCCAGACTCGCGCCGCAGCCGATACCGGTTCGCAAGGCCTCGCCGCGCTCAACACCGCCATGGCCGACATCAAAACGTCGAGCGATGGCATCGCCAAGATCCTCAAGACCATCGACGAAATCGCCTTCCAGACCAACATCCTCGCCCTCAACGCCGCCGTCGAAGCCGCCCGCGCCGGTGAAGCCGGAGCCGGTTTCGCCGTCGTCGCCGACGAAGTCCGCGCCCTCGCCCAGCGCTCCGCCCAAGCCGCTCGCGAAACCGCTGAGAAGATCGATGACTCCACCCAAAAGAGCCGCCGCGGCGCCGAAGTCACCGGCCAGATTTCCGCCAATCTCGAACAAATCACCTCGAAGGTCCGCGAAGTGGACGAACTTGTCGCCGAGATCGCCACCGCATCCTCGGAACAGACCACGGGTATTCAACAAGTGAACACCGCCGTCAGCCGCATGGACGAAGCCGTCCAGCTCGGTGCCTCCCGTGCCGAAGAAGGCGCCAGCGTCGCCGAAGAACTCTCCGCACAAACCATCCTCATCCAGGATTCCATCACGGACCTCGCCCGCGTCGTCGGCGGTACCCGCCGCAAATCCTCTTCCAAGAAAAAAGCCCCAAAACCCGCAGAAGCGCCCCTTGAGCCAGCCGCCGCGTAAGCCCCCCATCTAAAACTCTCCCGACCAAAGCCCGGTCCACGCCGGGCTTTTTCGTTTCCACGAACTTCCGAATGCCCGTCCAAACACCGCCAGCCCGCCGCCACACAGGCCTGCATCTCTACCCCGCCAATTCGACTGCTCTTGGAGCAAATGCGCGATCGCCTTCAGCTTAAAGCGCCTGAGCAACCATCAGCTCATTCTATTTAGAATTATTCTAATTCTTCCTTGAAGATTAGAATGATTCCAATTTGTTACCCCTTCCCATGGCAACGCTCACCCACCACTCCACCTCGTCCGAGTCGCTCGCGCAGCGTCTGGCCGACAGCGGTCTCCGCTCCACCCCGCAGCGTGAGTTGGTTTACAGCGTCCTTCTCAAAAAACGCGACCACCCCACCGCCGACGAAGTTTTCGCCCGCGTCAAATCCGAGCTCCCCGGCATCTCTCTCGCCACCGTCTACAACTGCCTCGAAACGCTGGTCCAGTGCGACCTCGTCCGCGCGGTAAACTTCGAACGCGCCCCGACACGCTACTGCCCGAATCTGCTGCCCCACGCACATTTTCACGACGAGCAAAGTGGCAAAACCCACGACATCGACCTCCCCAGCGGCCTGCTCGACGAACTGAAAAAAGTCCTCCCGGCTGGCTACGACGCCTCCGCCATCGAAATTACCTTCCGCGGTAAAGCCACCAAATCCGCCCGCTAAATCTCAGACCACGTTGCCTGCCGAAGCTCCGATTTTCACTCTTCACCACTCACTCTTCACTTTTCCGAAAATGCACACGCTCGAAATCAAAGACCTCTACGTCTCGCTCACCGAGAGCCCCGAAAAGTCCATCGTCAAAGGCCTCAACCTGACGATCAAAGCCGGCGAAGTTCACGCCGTCATGGGACCGAACGGCACCGGCAAATCGACCTTCTCCAAGGCCATCGCCGGTCATCCTGATTACGTGATCACGAGCGGCGACGTCCTCCTCGACGGCCAGTCGATCCTCGAAATGGAGCCCGACGAGCGCGCCCGCGCCGGCATTTTCCTCGCCTTCCAATACCCCAGCGAAGTCCCCGGCGTCTCCATCGCCAACTTCCTTCGCGCCGCCCAGCAGGCCCGCCTCGCCGAGGGCGAAGAACTCGACGCGACCGCGTATTACAAACGTCTCTACAGCAAAATGGACATGCTGAAGATCGACCGGAAATTCACCTCTCGCTCGGTCAACGAAGGCTTCTCCGGCGGCGAAAAGAAGCGCTGCGAAATCCTCCAGATGGCCATGCTCGAGCCAACCATCGCGCTGATGGACGAAACCGACTCCGGCCTCGACATCGACGCCCTCAAGGTCGTCTCCGAAGGCGTCAACCAGCTCCGCGGTCCGAAGCTAGGCGTCCTCCTCATCACGCACTACCAGCGCCTCTTGAACTACATCGTGCCCGACTTCGTGCACGTCATGTACGACGGCCGCATCGTGAAGAGCGGTGACAAGAACCTCGCCCTCGAACTCGAAGCGAAGGGCTACGACTGGGTGAAGCAGGATCTCGCCACCGCGAAGGCCTGAACAATTTCAAAAACAACCGGAGGCTCCGCATGAAACCACCGACAGACACCGATACACTTCCCGCCACTGACGCGGCCGACTCCGTCGTGGAAAATCCCACCGTCGGCATCGACCAATCCGCCGGCGACTTCCAGTACAACGTCAACTACGAGTTCGACGCCGGCACCGGCCTCTCCGAAAAAACCGTCGAGTACATCTCCTCGGTTAAGAAGGAAGCTCCCTGGATCCTCGAGTTCCGCAAGAAGGCGTTGAAGACCTTCGAGTCCATGCCGATGCCCACGCACTGGGCGACCAAGGATCTCGAGAACATCGATTTTCAAAAAATCCGCTACTACCTGTCGCAAGGCCAGAAGCCGAAGCGCACGTGGGAGGAAGTTCCGGACGACATCAAGAAGACCTTCGAGCGCCTCGGCATTCCCGAGCAGGAGCGCAAGTTCCTCGCCGGTGTCGAAGCGCAGTTCGACTCCGAAGCCGCGTATTCGAACATCAAAGACATCGTCGCCAAGCAGGGTGTGATCTTCGTCAACTCGACCGAAGGCCTCCGCGAGCATCCCGAACTCTTCAAGAAGTGGTTCGGCAAAGTCATCCCGACTTCCGACAACAAATTCTCCGCGCTCAACAGCGCCGTCTTCTCCGGCGGCTCCTTCATCTACGTCCCGCCCGGCGTGAAAGTCGCGCAGCCGCTCCAGGCCTACTTCCGCATCAACGCGGAAAACTTCGGCCAATTCGAGCGCACGCTCATCATCGCCGACGAAGGCTCCGAGGTCACCTACATGGAAGGCTGCACTGCGCCCAAGTTCTCCACTTCCACGCTCCACAGCGCGGTCGTCGAACTCGTCGCGATGAAAGGCGCCAAGATCCAGTACATCACCGTCCAGAACTGGGCGCCCAACGTCTACAATCTCGTCACCAAACGCGGCCTCGCCCACGAGGAAGCCGAGATCAAGTGGATCGATTGCAACCTCGGTTCACGCCTCACGATGAAGTACCCGGGCGTCGTCCTCAAAGGCCGCAAGGCCCGCGGCGAAGTCATCTCCATCGCCCTCGCCAACGACGGCCAGCACCAAGACACCGGCGCGAAGATGATTCACGCCGCCGACGAAACGACGTCCACGATCATCTCGAAATCCATTTCCGTCGGCCAGGGCCGTGCGACGTATCGCGGACAGATCCATATCCCGAAGCACTTGAAGGGTTGCAAAAACAACACCGAGTGCGACGCGCTGCTGATCAACACCAACAGCCGCACCGATACCTATCCCGCGATCACCGTGCGCGGCGACAAACACGCCACGCAGCACGAGGCCAGTGTCTCGAAGGTCAGCGAAGACATGATCTTCTACATGCAGCAACGCGGCCTCACCGAAGGCCAGGCCATGAGCCTCGCGGTGAATGGATTCATCAACGACCTCGCCCGCCAGTTCCCCATGGAATACTCGGTCGAGCTCAAGCGCCTCATCGACCTCGAA
>CBINDC010000036.1:0-15685 GCA_966249325.1 uncultured Nibricoccus sp.
CTCCCAACCAGCAACCTGCCCTGCCTGAACAAGACAGTTGCTACCTCGGAGGCGGAGGCGGCAGGACTTCGCGGACTTTTTCGAGGACTTGGGCGGCGGTGAAGGGTTTGGCGAGGAAGCCGGCGATGCCCTGGCCGGGAAAGAGGCTGAGGGTTTCTTGTTCGCTGTAGCCGCTCATGAGGATGACGCGGAGGTTTGGATCGATTTCGCGGAGGGCTCGGTAGGTGGCTTCGCCGTCGAGGCCGGGCATGGTCAGGTCGAGCAGGACGAGTTCGAAATTTTTTCCCGGTTCGCGCGCCAGAGCGAGGGCTTCGAGACCGTCGGAGGTCTCGACGACGTTTCTGCCGGAGCTGCGGAGGACGCGGGCGGCGACGGAGCGGACGGTTTCTTCGTCGTCGACGATGAGGATCGCGCTGCCCGCCGGAGGAGTGGATGCGGACGGAGTCGAGGCGGCGGCTGTATCCGGAGAAGCCTGACCGGGGTGGGCGGGAAGGATGATGGTGAAGACCGCGCCCCGGCCGGGGGTGCTGCGTACGGCGATGCCGCCTTTGTGGCCCCGAACGATGCCGAGGACAGCGGCGAGGCCGAGGCCGCGGCCGGTGAATTTAGTGGTGAAGAAGGGGTCGAAGATTTTGGCGCGGGTGGTGTCGTCCATGCCGCAGCCGTTGTCGGAGACTTCGAGACAGACGTGCTGGCCGGGGCTGAGCTGGCCGCGGCAGGCGGTGGCGGACAGCCAGGCGGCGTCGATGTGGCGGGCGGTGGTGGAGATCGTGATACGGCCGGATTTTTCGCCGATGGCATCGGCGGCGTTGCTGACGAGGTTGACGAGGATCTGACGGATCTGCGCGGCGTCGGCATTGATGGCGGGGAGCGAAGGCGCGAGCGCACAGTCGAGGGAGTTATCTTTTCCGGCGCTGACGGCGAGAAGGGCGCGGGCGTCTTCGATGAGGCGGTTGAGATCGAGAGCGCGGACGGCGAAGCGGCCCTTGCCGGCGAAGGCGAGCATCTGGCGGCAGAGGTCGGCGGCGCGCAGGGCGGCCTGTTCCTGACGGTCCATGAGTTCGTGGACGGCGACGTGTTCGGGCGGGAGTTCGAGGCGGGCGAGGCTGGCGTTGCCGAGGACGCCGGTGAGGATGTTGTTGAAGTCGTGGGCGATGCCGCCGGCGAGGACGCCGAGGCTTTCGAGTTTGCGCGATTCCTGGAGACGGCGTTCGAACTCGAGACGATCGCGTTCTGCGCGGCGCTGGTCGGTGACATCGAGGAAGGCGGCGACGCAGCCGCGGGATTTTCCGGCGGCGTCGCGGAGGGGGACGGCGGTGGAGATGAGTTCGAGCTTCTGGCCGTCCTCGCGGACGACGGTTTCTTCAAAGTCGTGGATCGGGACGTTTTCGCGGGCGGCGCGCTGCATGGGCAGTTCGTGGGGGAGGAGTTCGCGGCCGTCGTGGAAGACTTTGAAACTGGCGGGACGGATTTCTGGCGGGGCGGTGAGGGAACCGTTGGCGGTTGCGGGCAGGCCGAGGATGCGGGCGAAGGCTTCGTTGATGCGGATGTCGCGGCAGTCGGGATCTTGCGCGAGGCCGATGGCGACGGGGGCGGTGTCGAAAACGGTCTGGAGTTCGGCGATGCGGTTGCTGAGCGACTGGTTGAGCCGGCGGATTTCGGCCTCGGCCTGCTCGCGCTGCGCGATTTCGCGGGAGAGGCGTTCGTTGGCGGCGGCGAGGTCGGCGGTGCGGGCGTGGACGCGTTCTTCGAGGGATTCGTTGAGTTTTTTCAGCTCGGCGGGGCTGGGTAGATCGAGCCCCTGCGGCACAATGCGCACCATGCTGATGGCGGTGGCGAGTGAGATGAGGGCGGTGGCGGCTTTGACCCAGCCGGAGAGCCAGTAGTGAGGATTCCAGATGCTGGATACTTCGAGGAGGTGGGTGGTGCCGCAGGCGACGATGAAGGCGCCGACCATCAAAAAAATCGCCGGGAACGGAAGGTCCCGGCGTTTGCGCACGAAATAAAATATGATCAGTGGGATGGAGAAGTAGGCGAGGGCGATGAGGCCGTCGGCGATGGCGTGGAGCGCGATGAGCTCGGTTTGCCAGAAGTAGCACTGTCCGTGAGGCATCAATACAGCGCTGTACAGACCGGGCGAGATGAAGGCACTCATACGAGCTGGTGGAGAGTGCGTGGAGGCTAGGTCTGCGCGCCGAGCACCGCAAGCTGCGTACTATGAAAAAGACCGACTGTGAAAGCGCCGTGCGGCCGGATGGCCGGAGTGCTCGTGTCGCGGCGGTTATCTGCCCGCGCCGTCGATGCCGAGGAGTTCGACTTCAAAAATGAGCGTGGCGCGAGGGGGGATTTTGCCGCGGCCTTTTTCGCCGTAGCCGAGCCAGTAGGGGACGATGAGGGTGCGCTTTTCGCCTTTCTTCATCGAACCGAAGGCTTCGTCCCAGCCGATGATCACGCGGCCGAACCCGACTTGGAAATTGAAGGGGGCTCCGCGATCGTGGGAGGAGTCGAACTGCTGGCCGTTGAGGAAAGTGCCGGTGTAGTTAACGGAAACGATCTGGCCTTTGAAGGGAGTCGGGCCTTCGCCGGGGGCGTGGACGATGTAGAGGAGGCCGCTGTCGGTCTTGCGGGCGTTGGGGTATTTTTTCGCGATGATCATCGCGTCCTCGGTGGAGAATTGCGGAGTTTCCAAGGCGGCGCGCATGGCGGCGTTGATGGGTTTGCCGGGGTCTTTGCGCGCGAAGAGGCCGGAGCGGACGCTGATGGCGATAGTCGCAAGGACGACAGCGAGGAGGGCGAGGATGAAGAAGCTGCGCATGAAGAGTGGAGAGTGGGAGGGTGGAAAGAATGCGAGGAGCCGAATGCGGCGGACGTCGCAGCGGGATTTAGCCGCCGAGGTAACTCATCTCGGCTTTGGGAATGTTTTCGCCGCGGGCGAGACGCTCGGCGCGTTCGTCGGAGTAGCGGTCGGTGCGGGTGCCCCAGATGCGGGCGATGCGGTCGCGGAGTTGTTCGTCGGTAGCGCGGGCGCGGAGCGGGGCGAGGAGGTCGTGGCCGAGGGCGGTGAAGAGGCAGGTGTGGAGTTTGCCGTCGGCGGAGAGGCGGGCGCGGTTGCAGTCGCGACAGAACGGTTCGGTGACGGCGCTGATGAGGCCGATCTCGGCGGCGCCGTCGAGGTAGCGGTAGCGGGCGGCGACTTCGCCGCGGTAGGCGGGGCCGACGGGGGCGAGGGGCCAGCGGGAGTGGAGTGTATCCACAATTTCCTGCGCGGGGACGACGTGGTCGCGCTGCCAGGCGTTGTGGTTGCCGGCGTCCATGAACTCGATGAAGCGGAGGGTGAGGCGGCGCTGGCGGGACCAGTCGGCGAGGGGGAGGATGTCGTGGTCGTTGACGCCGCGCTGGACGACCATGTTGAGCTTCACGGGGAGACCGGCGGCGGTGGCGGCGTCGATGCCGCGGATGACGCGTTCGGGGGAGAAGCCCTGGCCGTTCATGCGGCCGAAGGTTTCGGGATCGAGGCTGTCTAGCGAGACGTTGAGGCGGTCCAGGCCCGCGGCGCGGAGGGCGGGCGCGTATTTTTCGAGGAGCCAGCCGTTGGTGGTGAGGGCGACGTCGGGGACGCGGAGCTCGTTTTTAAGGAAGCGGACGATGTCGGTGACGTCGCGGCGGAGGAGCGGTTCGCCGCCGGTGAGGCGGATTTTTTCGACGCCGAGGGAGACGAACGCGCGGAGGATGCGCGTGAGCTCGGCGAAGGACATGAGCTGCGGATCTTTGAGGAAGGCGTGGCCGGGGCCGAAGATCTCGGCGGGCATGCAGTAGGTGCAGCGGAAGTTGCAGCGGTCGGTGACGGAGATGCGCAGGTCGCGCAGGGGACGGCTGAACTGATCGCGAAGGTCGGGCATCGGTGGGCGGCGGCGCGGGACCGGCGCGTTATTTTCAGAGCAGATCCTTCACGACGGTTTCCAGGTGATCGATGGGGGCGGAGCCGACTTTCATGAAGCGGAGTTTGCCGTCGCGATCGACGATGAAGGTGGCGGGGATGCCTTCGACTGAGGCGAACTGGGCGAGCAGTTCCTGGGAGGCGATGGCGACGGGGTAGTTAATGCCTTTGGCGGTCGCGAATTTCTTCACGTCGGCGGCGGGGATCTCGTCGAGGGAGAGGCCGACGAGGGCGATTTTTTCGGTGCCGTGTTTTTTAACGAAGTCGATGTAGCCGGGGATTTCGTGAACGCAGGGCGGGCACCAAGTGGCCCAGAAATCGATGACGAGAATTTTGCCTTTGAAGCCGGCGGAATTGAGGGGCTTGCCGTCGAGGTCGGTGAGGTTCCACGCGGGCGCAGGAGCGGCGGCGGGAAGGGCTTTGTAGGCGGTCGAGCTGGCAGCGCTGCCGGACTCGGCGGGGCGTTTGCAGGCGGAGAGCGTCAGCGCGAGGGCGAAGGCGCCGAGGAGAAGCGGGCGGAGGAGTTTTTTCGTCATGCTCGTCATACGTACACGAGCTTCAAGGCACGCGGTTTATTCCCGTGGTCAAGCGGCGGCCTCGACACGGGCGCGCTGGCGGGGGAAGAGGTCGGGGGCGGAGAGAGCGGCGATGCCGAGGAAGCCGATGGCTTTGATGAAGAGCATGACGGCGATGTCGGTCTCGTGCTTGCGGAGGAAATAGATCGCGCCGAAGAGCATGAGCAGGCCGAGGGCGATTTCGACGGCGGTGACGAAGGTGAAGAGCATGCGGCTGCGGAGTTTTTTCATGACGCTGCCGACGGTGGCTTCGCGACCGCCCTTGGGTGTGCGGACGAATTCGCCGCCGATGGTGAACATGCCTTCGATGACGGCGACGCAGCAGGTGACGCTCATGGCGAGGCCGAAGGCGAGGAGGATGGGCGAGGAGACGAGCCAGAGGAAGCCGTCGATCCACTGGCGGTCGCGGAAATACTGGCTGGTGATGTAGAGGATAACCGTTGTGCCGCCGACGAGGACGACGGAGAGCGGGTTGAGGACGAGCCAGATGCCGGTGAGCTGGACCTGGTTGGCGAAGTAGAGGTACGGGACGAAGAGGATCGCGAAGGTGACGAGCAGCGGGTGGACGAAGCCGGTGGTGAGGTGGAAAAAGGCTTCGCGTTTCACGCGCGAGGGAAGGTCGCTGGCGAAGATTTCGCCGAGCTGTTTGCGGGCGACCTGGATGCCACCCTTGGTCCAGCGGTACTGCTGGGTTTTGAAGGCGGTGAGTTTTTCGGGGAGTTCGGAGAGGACGGTGTACTCGCTCAGGTAGATGAATTTCCAGCCGCGGCGCTGGGCGCGGTAGGAGGCGTCGAGGTCTTCGGTGACCGTATCGGCGGACCAGCTACCGGCGTCTTCGAGGGAGGCGCGGCGCCAGACGCCGGCGGTGCCGTTGAAGTTGAAGAAGAGGCCGGAGCCGAAGCGGGCGGCTTGTTCGACGACGAAGTGGGCGTCGAGGAAGATGCCCTGGAAGCGGGTGAGGAGGGAGGCGCGGCGGTTGGAAAATTCCCAGCGGGCCTGGACAACGCCGACTTTCGGGTCGGAGAAGTAGGGCATGGTTTTTTCCAGGAAGTCGGGGGCGGGGCGGAAGTCGGCGTCGAAGACGGCGCAGAAGGCGGCGTCGGTAAGCGTCATGCCGTAGGCGAGGGCGCCGGCTTTGTAGCCCTGGCGATGCGGACGGCGGACGTGTTTCACGCAGGAGGCGAGCGATGGATTTTTTTCGAGCCAGCGGGCGATGATGGCGGAGGTGTCGTCGTTGGAGTCGTCGAGGATCTGGATCTCGAGGAGTTCCTTGGGCCAGCGGAGGGCGGTGACGGAATCGAGGAGGCCCTCGATCATGAGGGACTCGTTGTAGAGCGGGCATTGGACGCAGACGCGGGGGAGCTGACCTATCCAGGGAGCAGGAGCGGCGGGCTTGCGCGCGTGGCGGGCGTACATCCAGAGGACTTTAAGGCGGTGAATGGCGAAGCCGATCATGCCCGCGAGGGTGATGGCGTAGAGAGTGAGCACGAGGGCCGACATGAGTTTCGAATAAGGCTTCTGGACCGCGCTTAACCGTCAAGGTCGCGCAGTCTAAATCATTTGTCCGTGGTGGGGAACCAAATGGGCGGATGGCGTTCAAGCGCCGGTCGTGGCGGCGGCCATGTCCATGTTCAGGACTTCGATGAATTTTTTCATCGCGGGGGTGAGCACGCGGCCTTTGCGGTGGAGGATGGCGAGCGGGCGGGAGAACTCCTTGCCCTTAAACGGGACGATGGAGAGGGAGCCTTGTTTGGCTTCCTGGAGCACGGTGGCCTGGGGGACGATGGCGATGCCGTGGTCGATCTCGACGGCGCGTTTCACGGTCTCGATGTTGTCGAATTCCATGACGGGCTCGATCTCGAGTTTGTTGTCGCGGAAGATCTGGTCGACGGCCTTGCGGGTGGGGATGTCGGGGTCGAAGCCGATGAATTTTTGGCCGGCGAGGGTTTTCATGTCCACTTCACCAGCCTTGGCGAGTTCGTGCGACGGGTGGGTGATGAGGACGAGGCGGTCGTCGCGGAAAGGAAGTTGCTCGATCTGGCGGACTTTGACGGGGAAGGCGACGAGGCCGAAATCGACGGAGTTGTGGAGGATGTCTTCGTAAACGAGGTTGGAGCGGCGGTACTCGACGCGGACGTTGACCGAGGGGAAGTCGTGGAGGAAGCGCTTGATGTAAGGCGGGAGCTCGTGGAGGCCGATGGAGTAGATCGTCGAGATGCGGATGGTGCCGCTGATGACTTTCTTCATCTCCTGAAGCTCGCTGAGGAGCTTCTCGTATTGATGGAGGACCTCCTTCGAGGCTTCGTACACGCGCTGGCCTTCGCGGGTGAGCTGGAATTGTTTCTGGCTGCGGTCGATGAGCAGCGTTTTGAAGTGGCGCTCCATCGCCCGGGCTTGCTGGCTCACGGCGGATTGCGTGATGCCATTTATTTTGGCGGATTTTGAAAAGCTCTTCGTCTCGACGAGGTCGGCGAAGATTTTGAAATTCTCAATTTGCATGGTGCGAGCGAACTGGACGTAGCATAAATTTCTCTAATCTCCCTGCAATCTCATAAACGGACTATTCCATGATCGGCTACGAAGACTTTCTAATCCGCGTTGCGGAAGTACGCGCGAAAATCGCCGAAGCATGCCGCGCGGCGGGGCGCAATCCGGCGGAAGTGGCGTTGCTGGCGGTGACAAAGACACATCCGGCGGCGGCGGCAGAATACGCGGCGCGCTGCGGGCTGGCGGCGGTCGGGGAGAATCGCGTGCAGGAGGCGGTGGAGAAGCGTCCGCTGGCGGCGGCGAGTGCGCCGGGGTTGCGGTGGGAGCTGATCGGGCACTTGCAGTCGAACAAGGCGAAGGTGGCGGCGCAGACGTTCGACCGGGTGCAGAGTGTGGATAGCGAGAAGCTGCTCAATCACCTGGATCGCGCGGCGGGTGAGCAAGGGAAGACGCTGGCGGTGCTGCTGCAGATCAACGCGGGGAACGATCCGGCGAAGTTTGGGGCGGAGCCGGGGGATGCGCCGAGGTTGCTGGAGGTTGCGTTGACGAAGACGAATCTGCGCGTGGACGGGTTGATGACGATTGCGCCGCTGGGGGCGACGCCGGCGGAGGGCGCGGAGCTGGCGGTGCGGACGTTTGCGAATCTGCGGACGATCCGTGACGAGTTGGCGGGGCGGTTTGGCGTGCCGTTGCGCGAGCTGTCGATGGGTATGAGCGGGGATCTGGCGGCGGCGGTGGCGGCCGGGAGCACGGTGGTGCGGGTGGGGACGGCGCTGTTCGGGGCGCGGGGGTGAGACGAGTGAAGTCGCTTAGCGGGCGGCGGCGGTCGTGAGCGCGGGGAGGGCGGGCTGTTCGGCTTTCTTCTCGTAGTGTTTTTGGAAGATGGCACCGGCAATGGGCGCAGCACTTCTACCGCCGCCGAAGCTTTGCTCTGCGTCCGGGCCGCCCTCGAGAATGACCGCGACGGCGATCTCGGGATTGTCGTAAGGAGCGAAACCGATGAACCAGGCATAATTAACGCGGACCCTGGCACCGTTTATGTATTCATCTTTTTGAGCGGTACCAGTTTTGCCGGCAATTTTTGCGTACTGAAGCTTCATGAGTTCGGTGAGAACTCTTCCGCTGCCGGTTTCAACGCAGCGGCGCATGCCATCGAGAAGGCCGTCGTACTGTTTTTGTGTGAGGCCGATCGGTTCTGATTTTTGGCGCGGGTGCTTGGCGTCGTGGATCAGCGTGGGGTGTGTCACGGTTTCTCTGCGGGCGATCGAGGCGGTGAAGCATGCCATCTGGAGAGGCGTGAGGGTGAGGCCGCTTTGGCCGATGGAGAAGTTCGCGGTTTCGCCTGCGGTCCAGCGTTCGCGCTTAACGCGCAGCATCCATTCGGGATCGGGGACGACCATGCGTTTCGTTTCTCCCGGGAGCTCGATGCCGGTGTTTCGATCGAGGTGAAAACGACGGGCTTCGGCGGCGATGGCGGCGGGGCCCATTTTCAGCGAGCTTTCGTAGAAGAAGATGTTGCAGCTTTTTTCGAGCGAGGTCGCCAGAGTCATCTCGCCGGTGCTGGCGTGGTTGTTACAGACAAAGGTCCGGTTACCAATTTGGTAACGGCCGTGGCATTCGACGTGGGTGACGGCTGGCTCGATGACTCCGTTTCGCAGACCGGCGATAGCGGTGAGAACCTTAAAGGTGGAGCCGGGTTCGTAGAGGCCGTTGACGGCGCGGTTATTCCAGGCGCCGGTGTCGTTCATGGTTTCGACGTTCTCCTGGGAGAGAGTGGGCATGAAACTGTTGAGGTCGAAGGTGGGAGCGCTCACGAGGGCGAGGACCTCGCCTGTGCGGACGTCGATGGCGACGGCGGCACCGGCTTGCAGTTTGGTCTTCACGATTTTCTGGCCGTTCGCGTCGGTTTCACCGGTTTCCTCGATTTCATCGCGGGCTCTGAACGCGTCTTCGGCGGCGATCTGGAGGTCGATGTCGAGGCTGGTGGTGATGCTCTGGCCCTGAATGGGGAGACGTTTGTCCAGAGGATCGTCCACGCGGTAGCCGGTGGGATCGACGCGGTAGGTGGCGATACCGGGTTTGCCTTGGAGGAGGTCGTTGAAGCGGGCTTCCAGGCCGTCTTTGCCGGTGGTGCCGCGCATTTTCACGGTCCAGATGCCGTCGTCGGGGAGCTCGGCGTTGAGCTCGTCGTGCGGGCGGACGTAGCCGAGGGCGTGGGCGGCGACGTTTTTATACGGATACTCACGGACGGAGGCGGCGTAGATCTGGACGGGGTCGGTGACGGGGAGTTGTTCGGAGAGGCGGGCGTATTCTTCGGGGGTGAGCTCGTCGGCGATGATGTAAGGGAGGAGGAGCTGGGTGGCGAAGTGGCGGTTGAGGTTGTCGGCGTCGATTTTGATGGAGCGGCCGGTGATGCGGTTGATGTCGTTGGCGTGTTTTTGGAGGACGGTGTAGCGGGCGATGGCGCGGAGCTGGGAGTAGGAGGGGAGGTCCTTGTCGTCGTTCGCGAGGTAGTTTTTGCGGATGGTGCGGACGGCGGTGGTGAATTCGTCGCGGAGTTCGTCGAGGTTGACGGCGGCGTAGAAGCGGGCGCGGTTTTTGACGAGGAGGCGGCCTTCGCGATCGTAGATGTTGCCGCGTGGGCCGGGGGTGAGGATGCGGCGCTGGTTTTGTTGTTTTTCGCGCGAGTGGTATTCGTCGGTTTTGATGAGCTGCTGATAGGCGAGGCCGCCGATGAGGACGAGGAGGAGGGCGGCGATGGCGGGGTAGAAAAAGAGGAGGCGCAGGTCGTAGCCCTTGTGGGATTCGACGAGGCTGCTGGGGCGGTCTGAGGTGCGGTCGGCCATGGATTGCGTGCGTGTTACAGCAATCCGCGCCGCTCGTGGCGCAAGCTGATGCCGGCGATTTCGAGGGAGCGTTCCTGGAGGGAGAAGAACCAGCCGGCGGCGAGGGCGACGAAGAGTTCGGAGATAAAGAGATCGAGGAGGATCGCGGGAAGTGCGGCGAAGGGCGACGGGTGGCGGACGATCAGGCCGAGCGTGAGGATGAGGAAGATGGCGGCGTTGGCGATGAGGGCGACGAGGATGCCGAAGAGGGTTTCCTCGCGGGGGAAGCGGCCGCGCATGTTGAAAATGAAGGTGTGGGCGGCGAGGAAGAGGATGGCGTGGAGGCCGAAGTGGAGCGCGGCGCCGGCGTCGCACCAGAGGCCGAGGAGGACGACGATTTTCCAGCCGTCGCGGTAGGGGAGGCGGAGCGCGGGGAAGACGACGAGCAGCCCGCCGATGTAGAGGCTGACGTGCCAGCTGGAGAGGTAGTGATTGAGCTGGCCGAAGAGGGTCCAGAGCAGCGCGCCACAGGCGAAGGCGACGAGGATGATCCTGCGGGAGGTCATTTCGTTTTATTCAACGGGACGAGGACGGTGACCTCGGTGACGTCGGCCAGGCGGGGATCGAGCTCGATGTGGCCGGCCTTGAAGAGGCCGTCGGAGCTGGGTTCGAGTTTGCTGACTTTACCGATGACGAGGCCGGAAGGGAAATAGCCGCCGAGGCCGGAAGTGACGATGCGTTTGGGAGAGGCGGAGTTGGCGAAGACATCGAGCGGGACGAAGTCGATTTCGCCGCCGAAGGGGCCGAAGGCTTCCTTGCTGGCGCCTTGGTAACTGATGGGGCGGGTGTCGCCTTCCAGGGTGGCTGCCAGGCGGAAGCCGGGAGTGCTGATCAGATCGACCTCGGAGGTGTAGAGGCCGACTTCGACGACACGGCCGACGACGCCGCCGACGAAGATGACGGGGGAGTTTTTGAGGATGCCATGAACGGAGCCTTTGCGAATTCTCAGACGCTGCCACCACGTGCCAAAGTCACGGCGAACGACGCGGGCGGTCTCGGGGCGGTAGTCTTGGAAAACCGGGAGGCGGAGCAGGTCTTCGAGACGGCGGATTTCGCCTTGGAGCGCGGCGTTTTTCTGGATGGCGAGCTCGTACGAGGCGTTGAGGCGGGAGAGTTGCTGGCCGGCCTCGATGAGGTCGTTTTTAGAGCGTGTGCGGAGCGCCCAAAAATCCTGAAGGTCGCGGACGGTGGAGGCGGAGACTTCGACGGGGGCCTGAAATTCGAGGAAGGAGGCGCGGGCGAAGCGTTTGAGGACAGCGGGGACGACGAGCCAGGCGGCGATGATGAGGCCGAGGAGGGCGAAGGGTCTGGCTTGGTCGAAACGTTTGGCGGGCACGAGGGGCGGAGCGGGTTTTCAGCCCGGGAGAGACGCGGAAAAGGCGGGGAGGTTCGATGCCGATACCGAGATTGTGGAATCGGGCGCGGGCGCGGTGCGACAACGCTCAGACGTTCTGCATGACCCAGTTGAGGTCGCTGAGGACGGCGCCGGTGCCGTTGGCGACGGCGGAAAGTGGGTCGTCGGCGACGGTGACGGGAAGGCCGGTTTTTTCGCTGAGGAGACGGTCGATACCGCGGATGAGCGAGCCGCCGCCGGCCATGACGAAGCCGCGGTCAACGAGGTCGGCGGAGAGTTCGGGCGGGCAGCGTTCGAGCGTTGTACGGACGGCGTCGACGATGGCGGCGATGGTGTCGCTGAGGGCTTCGCGGATTTCCTGAGAGGTGATGTGGATGGTCTTGGGGAGACCGGCGACGGAATCGCGGCCTTTGACTTCGAGGGAGAGTTCTTCGTCGAGCGGGTAGGCGGAGCCGATCTTCATCTTGATCTCCTCGGCAGTGCGCTCGCCGATGAGGAGATTGTAGGCGCGCTTCATGTAGTTCACGACGGCGGCGTCGAGTTCGTCACCGGCGACGCGTATGGACTTTGAAAATACGATACCGGACAGGGAGATGATGGCGATCTCGGTGGTGCCGCCGCCGATGTCGACGATCATGTTGGCGGCGGGTTCGTCGATCGGGAGACCGACGCCGATGGCGGCGGCCATGGGTTCGGGGATGGTGATGACGTCGCGGGCGCCGGCGTGGGTGGCGGAATCTTTGACGGCGCGTTTTTCGACTTCGGTGATGCCGGAGGGAATCGCGATGACGACGCGGGGGGCGACGCGGAGGGCGTTGTTGTGAACCTTGCGGATGAAGTAGCGGAGCATCGCCTCGGTGACGTCGAAGTCGGCGATGACGCCGTCTTTCATCGGGCGGATGGCGGTGATGTTGCCGGGTGTGCGGCCGAGCATGCGCTTGGCTTCGTCGCCGACGGCGCGGACTTTGCGGGTGGTGGTGTCGAGGGCGACAACGGAGGGCTCGCGGAGGACGATGCCCTTGTCTTTCACGTAAACGAGCGTGTTGGCCGTACCGAGGTCGATGCCGATGTCGTTGGAGAAATACCCGAAGAGGTTTGAAGCCATGATGCGAAGTTGCGGGGGAGAAGCGGCGGTTCCGCCGACGGGAGACAATGAGTGCGTTTTACGTCTGTCAAAGGGGAAAGCGGGCATTTCTCCTCTGAAAACGGGAAATGCGCGAAGCACAGCTTGACGGATACGGCGAGCGGGCGTGCTGTCTGCCGAGCCATGGAGCACGGCATCAATTTCATCCAGGATTTCGCGGTGGTGCTGCTGGTGGCGGGAGCGGTTGGGTGGCTTTGTCAGCGGCTCGGGCTTTCGGTGATCGTGGGTTATCTCGTGGCGGGCATCGTGGTGGGGCCGTTTACGCCGCCCTTCTCGTTGGTGAAAGATGGCGGGAGTATCGAGACGCTCGCGCAGGTGGGGCTGGTATTTTTGATGTTTGCGATCGGGCTAAGGCTGAGTGTGCGGCGATTGAGGCGACTGGGTTTTCTGCTGCTGTTCGGGGTGTTTGCGAGTGCGGCGGTGGTGTATGGACTGACGCGAGCGGGCGGGCTGGTGCTTGGCTGGAGTGGGACGGAGAGTTTGTTTCTTGCGGCGATGTTGATGGTGTCGTCGTCGTCGATCATCGGGAAGATTTTGCAGGAGACGGGAGGAACGCATGAGCGGGCGGGACAGCTGGCGCTGGGGGTGTCGGTTTTGGAAGACGTGGTGGCGGTGGTGATGCTGACGTTGCTCAACTCGCTGGTTTATTTCGGCGGTGTGGGGCAAGGCGTGGACCTTGGAGAAACGCTGGGAATGTTCGGGGCGTTTGTGGTGCTGGCGGGCATCGGCGGACTGCTGATTGTGCCGTGGCTCTTGAAGAAGATGAGCATTTCGGCGGGCGAGGAATTGCAGACGGTGGCACTGGCGGGGTTGCTGTTCGGGCTGGCGCTGGTCGCGCAGAAGGCGGGGTACTCGCTGGCGCTGGGGGCGTTTTTGCTGGGGACGATCGTGGCGGAGACGCCGCAGCGCACGCAGGTGGAGCGGACGTTCGAGGGGATGCGCGAAGTTTTCTCGGCGGTGTTTTTCGTAGCGATCGGAATGCAGATCGATGTGCGGATGATCGGTGACTGGTGGCTGCCGGTGCTGGGGCTGTCGGTGTTTACGCTGGTGGTGAGATCGTTCGCGACGACGGTCGGGTTGTCGCTGATCGGGACGCCGGTGAAGGACGCCATGCAGGTGGGGATGATGACGACGCCGATCGGCGAATTTTCGTTCATCATCGCGCAGCTCGGCGTGGCGGCGAAGGTGGTGCCGAAGGAGTTTTATCCGATGGCGGTGGGCGTGTCGTTGGTGACGACGCTGGTCGCGCCGGTGCTGACGAAGAATTCGGACCGGGCGAGCGTATGGGCTTTGTCACGACGGCCTGGCTGGTTGCGGGCTTGGCACGGTTATTATTACACGTGGATCGAGCGGCTGCGGGCGCGGCAGAAACGCAACCGGCTCTGGCAGCTCAGCAAGAAGCGGCTGATTCAGATCAGCGTGGAGATGTTATTCGTCACGGGGTTGCTGGTGTTTTCGGAGCAGCTGTTTGGATTTGTGGAGCGGAAGCTGGGGCATGACTGGCTGTTTCCTCATGGGCCGACGGTGTTGTTTTGGGCGGCGATGACGCTGGTGTTGCTGGCACCGTTGGTGGCGATCTGGCGGAATGTGTCGGCGCTGTGTTTGATGTATGCGCAGGTGTCGGTGACGGGGCATCCACAGGCGCGGCGGATGGCTCCGATCGTGGAGTGGGCGTTTCGCGCGGTGGCGGGAGCGGGGATGGCGTTGTGGATTTTTTCGCTGCTGCCAGCGGTGTCGGGGATGCGGTGGCTGCTGCTCGCGAGTGTGCTGCTGGCGGGTGTGGGGATTTTGATGCTACAACGAAAGCTGGTTTACTGGCACAGCGAGCTGGAGGTCGGGCTGCAGAGCGCGTTGACGGGTGCGGCGACGGCCGGAATGGAGACGAATGCGCCATGGCTGAGTCCGCATCGTGAATGGAAGTTGAGCGTGAGCGATTGCGTGCTGCCGGATCTGGCGGATTGCGCGGGGAGAAAGATTTCGGAGCTGGGGTTGCGGTCGCGTTTCGGGGCGACGGTGGTGGGCATCGACAGGCAGGGATGTCTGATTCCTCTGCCGGGACCGGAGACGGTCCTTTATCCGCGGGACAAGGTTTTGCTGATCGGTACGGCGGAGCAGATGGTGGCGGGGAAGGCGTTTTTGCAGAGCGTGACGGGCAATCCGTCGGGCTCGGAATTTGAAGATGTGCGGATGGAATCGATCACGGTTCCGGCTGGAAGCGTGGCGGCGGGGAAGGATTTGCGCACGTTAATCCCTTCGCAGGGGAATCATGTGCAGATTGCGGGTATCCGGCGTGGGGAGACGCGGGTGCTTAATCCGGCGGGTGACGAAAGGGTGGGCGAGGGCGATGAACTGCTGGTGCTCGGGACGCCGGAGCAGATTCACGGGTTTCGCGAGTGGCTGGAGGCGGTTTGAGCGGCAGCGCGCGAATGAGGCTGCGTGTGAGGTGCGGGAAATGGGGAAGCAAAAAAAGCGCACCGGTGAGGGTGCGCTTGAAATACTGAGCGGGCGAACGTGCTTAGTTGGCGCCGTGGGTCTTGGTGGTCTCGGTCTTTTTGACTTCGGGAGCGGGGGTAGCCGTGGACTTGGGCTGTTCGTCTTCGCCGTTGGAGGCTTTCTTGAACTCGCGGATGGACTGGCCGAGGCCTTTGGCGAGGCTGGGGAGCTTGGCACCGCCGAAGAGGAGGAGGACGATGAGGAGTATCCACATCCATTCCATGCCGCTGGGAAGCAGGGCGAAAACTGAAGTACTGACGGTGTTCATAATGCTTACAGGTTACCGCGGTGGGCGGATGAGTAAAGGTGTTAAACCGGTTTGATTGAGACGCGGGCGTGAAGGCGGATGTTACCGCAGAGGAAGTGGCGGCGTGGTGCCGTCGGGCTTCTTCATGGAGACCTGCTTCAGCAGGTTCTGTGCATTGTCGATCTGCTCGGCGTCGAAAAAGCCGTGGAGCTGACGGATACGCGTTGGGTGGCGCATCTTACGCAGGGCCTTGGCTTCGATCTGACGGATGCGTTCGCGGGTGACTTTGAACTGTTTGCCGACCTCTTCGAGGGTGCGGCTGTAGCCGTCGATCAGGCCGAAGCGGAGGGAGAGGACGCGGCGTTCGCGGTCGGTGAGGGAGTCCAGAACGTCGATGATCTTTTCGCGCAGGAGCGAGAAAGCGGTCATGTCGTACGGGTTTTCCGCGGACTTGTCCTCGATGAAGTCGCCGAAGCTGGTGTCGTCACCGTCGCCGACAGGCGATTGGAGCGAGATGGGCTGCTGGGCCATCTTCATGATCTGCTGCACGCGCTCGACGGGCA
>CBINDC010000037.1:0-13087 GCA_966249325.1 uncultured Nibricoccus sp.
CCAGTGACCAGTGACCAGTGACCAGTGACCAGTGACCAGTGACCAGTGACCAGTGCGCTGGCGCGATTAGCAGGAACGCGGGCGGGGGTTAATAGCGTGCCGGGACGGCCCGCTCCACCTCGGAGCGTTTTTCTTGGCGGAAGCTAGGGTTGCCAGGGGGCGGGCTGGACGTGAAATGGCCCACGTATGCAGCTCGATATTCCTCCCGGTGATTTTGACGGTTATGTTTTCGATCTCGATGGCACGCTCATCGACACGATGCCGTTGCACTTCCTCGCGTGGAGCGAGGCGATGAAACGGGCGGGGCTGCCGGTGCCGTTGAGCGAGGATTTGTTTTATTCGCTCGGGGGCGTGCCGACGCGGCGAGTGGCGGAGCTATTTGGCGAACATTACCGGCATCCGATCGATGCGGATGGGGTGTCGCATGTGAAGGAGCTGCTTTATCTTGAGCGGATCGCCCAGGTGGAGCGCATCGAGGCGGTGGTGGCGTTTGCGCGGGAGGTCGCGAAGACGAAGCCGGTGGCGATCGCGACGGGCGGTCAGCCGGAGATTGCGATTCCGGCGATCAAGGCGGCGGGGCTGGACGATATTTTCAAGGTGGTGATCACGCCCAACGACGTGCCGCCGGGGCGCGGGAAGCCGGAGCCGGATATGTTCGTGCTCGCGGCGCAGCGGATCGGGGTCGATCCGAAGAAGTGTCTGGCATTTGAGGATGCGGAGCCGGGTATCCAGGCGGCCACTGCGGCGGGGATGAAGGTGGTGCGGGTGGCGAGCCGGGTGGGGTGACGCGGGCTAGGCGGCGGGCGTCCAAGGGCGGCACTTGCTAAGTGCCGTTCCGTCAGGGCGCAGGTGTATCGTAGCTGCGGATGCGGATTTCGTCGCCGACTTTGAGGTCGGCGGTTTTGGCGGCGTTTTCGAAATTGCGGGCGAGCCAGAAGAAGCCTTCGGCGTTGGGGAAGGCGACCCACTCGCCGCGTTTGACGGCGTTGAAACCGCGGCCGTGGAGCACGCGGCGGGGTTCGTCGTCGCGGACGGTGAGCTGGAACCAGGCGTTGAGCGGGATGCCGGCAGAGGCGAAGTCGGCGGGCTGGGCGTCGATGGCGATGTTGCCGTAGACGGAGGTGACTTCGGTGACGCGCGTCGTGAAGCCGCGGCGGTCGGCGTCGAAGGTGACGAGCGAGGGTTGCGGTTGGGGCTGGTGGGTGGCGTCGAAGAACTCAGCGCCGTCGGCGGGTTTGGGGAGCGCGGAGGGGCCGCGGTCGATCCAGTCGTTGAGGGCGCGGAGGGCGGTGAGGCGCTCGTGCTGGTTCACGTTGACGTGTCCGTCGCGGTTGACGCGGAAGATGACGGGGCGGACGGAGCGGTGCTCGCTGGTGAGCTGGGCGGGCGGGTTGAGGTAGCTTTTGGGGCTGATGAGCTCGGAGCGGTTGGTGAGGAAGATGAGCGGGAGCTTGGTCCCGAAATCGATGCCGGCGGTGCTGTTGGGGTCGCGGACGTTGAGGGCGGCGCCGACGGCGACGCAGCCGTGGTATTTGGGGGAATCGCCGGGTGGTTGTTCGGCGATGATGGTGGCGATGAGGCCGCCCATGGAGTCGCCTTCGACGATGACGCGTTTGGGTTCGCCGTAGGTATTCGCAATGTGGGCACGGAGGTTTTCGAGGTCGGCGACGGCGTCGGCGACGATCATGCCGTTGCGGCGGTAGGAGGTTTTGGCGATGAGCCAGCCTTCGGAGAGGAGCGTGCGGTAGGCGATGTGGGCGGGGTTGAGGTCGGCGACGAGGGGATCGGTTTCGGCGCGGAGGCCGTGGGCGATGAGGAGGACGGAGCCGTTCCACGCGATCGGACGGGCGATGGCGAATTTAGCGCCGGCTTCGAGTTCGCCTTCGTCGAGGGGTGGAAGGGATGGCGCGGGTTTAGGAGCGCGGGCGGGAGCGGAATTCTGGGACGGGGATTTGGTCTCGCGAAGGGGCGAAGGTTGCGAAGGGGCGGAAGTGGGAGAGGCGGGGGATGGCGACGCGAGGAGTTGGAGCGCGAGTGCGACGAGGGCGAGAAAGCGGGTGGGGCGCATCGGGTCGGCGGGTCGGAGTTTTGGACAGGATTAAGAGGATTAACAGGATTGGGAAAGAAATAGGTCCTATGGGTCGCATGGGACCTATAGGACCTATGGGGCAGCGCTCTAAGGCGCGTGGCTACGGGCGGAGTGGGACCGGCGCGTTAGGGATAACGCGCCCATCTCGGAGGCCTGAGCGAGCTCAGGCCCTACAGCGCAGGCGTGTTACGCGCGCGGGGTGTAGGTGGTCTGCTTGAGGTTGGCGGCGAGGTGGCGGCGGAAGGTTTTGAGGTCTTTCACGGCGCCCAAGGAGATGAGCTGGCTGGCGAGATTTCCCACGGCGGTGCCTTCGAGGCTGAAGGAGATGACGGGCACGCCCGACGCGTTCGCGGTGGCCTGGCAGAGGAGGCGGTTTTTGGAGCCGCCGCCGACCATGAGGATGCGTTTGAAGGTGCGGCCGGTCATGCGTTCGAAGGCGGCTTTCGCCTCGGCGTGGCCCTGGCCGAGAGAGTCGCAGATGAGGCGGACGTAGGTCGGGAGATTTTTCGGGGCCGGGGCGCGGCGTTTTTTGAGGTGGGCGTCGATCGCGGCTTTCATCGACGGCGGGTTCGAGAAGGTGGCGTCGGAGACGTCGAGGAGCGTTTTGGGCGCGGGGAGTTTTTCGGCGGCGGTGATGAGGGCGGCCCATTCCTTGTCGTTCTTCGGGCGGTCGGCGAAGGACTTCATGACGCCTTCGAGGAGCCAGAGGCCGATGACGTTTTTGAGCGGGCGGTAGCGGCCGTCGCCGATGCGTTCGTTGGCGACGCGTGTAGTGAGTGCTTCAGTACCAAGGACGGGTTTGTCGCTTTCGAAGCCGACGAGCGACCAGGTGCCGGAGCTGAGGAAGAGGTCGGAGCCGTCTTCGGCGGCGGGCATGGCGTCGTAGGCGGCGGCGGTGTCGTGGCCGGGGACGGCGATGACTTTGACGCCTTTGAGTTCGGGCAGGCTCGTGACGGTGCCGAGCTTGGTGCCGGCGAGCACGGGTTTGCTGAACCACTGCGCGGGGATGTGGAAGTGATCGAGCGTGGCGCGCGACCAGTCGGTCGAGTGGACGTCGAGGAGCTGCGTGGTGCTGGCGATGGTCAGCTCGTTGGCCATGCGGCCGGAGAGGAGGAAGTTGAAATAATCGGGGAGGAAGAGGCAGCGCGTGGCCTGGTCTTCGATGGCGGGGCAGCTGGCGACGACCTCGGCGAGCTGGAGGCTGGAGTTGTAGAAGACGTTGGGGATGCCGGTGGCGGCGTAGACGCGTTCGAGGGCGGCGCGGGTGTCGCCGAGTTTTTTGAGGCCGGCCTGGGTGCGGGCGTCGCGGTAGGCGTGGACGGGGAAAACGAGGCGGCCGGCATCGTTGACGAGCGCGTAGTCAACGCCCCAGGTGTCGACGCCGACGGAGGCGAGCGTCGCTCCTTTCGGGAGGAGGGCGACGGCTTTGCGGAGGCCGGTCTGGATCTCGTGCCAGAGTCCGCCGATGTCCCAGTAGTCGTTCGTGCCGAGGGAGCGGAACGTATTCGGAAAGCGGTGCGCTTCGGTGAGCGTGAGTTTATTTTTCGACCAAGCGCCGAGGATGACGCGGCCACTGGTGGCTCCGAGATCGACGGCGGCGCAGAAGGTGGGTTTGGCTTTGGCGGTGGTGGAAGGCATGAGGAAGACGGAAAATTACACAGAGGGCACGGAGGGATTCACAGAGAGCAGAGAGTGGTTTTGGGTAAGTCGCGCGAAGACGCTAACAAAGTCGTTTTAGTCTCGGTGAACTCGGATTGGGACTCTGTGTGCTCTGTGTAACTGCTGAGTTTGAGCCTCAAGCCAGCTGCAGGTTTTGCAGGGCTTTTTTGGCGGCTTCGCGGAAGAAGGGGGCGTTTTCGGGGAGTTTGATGTCCACGCCGAACGTCGGGATCATTTCCTTCATGCGGGCTTTGCCTTCGGGGCTTTCGAGGAGATGGGGGAGGCATTTTTGGATGACCTCGAGGACGATGTGTACGGACGTTGAAGCGCCGGGCGATGCACCGAGGAGCGCGGAGATGGTGCGGTCTTCGTTAGTGATGACTTCGGTGCCGTAGTGGACGATGCCGGCCTGGCCGTCGGTCTTCTTGATGGCCTGCACGCGGATGCCGGCGTCGATGAGTTTCCAGTCTTCTTTTTTCGCGGCGGGGTAGAAGACGTGGAGGACGGCCAGGCGGTCCTTCATGCTCTGCGTGCCTTGCTGCAGGAGGTATTTGACAAGGCTGATGTTGCTGAAGGCGATCTTGAGGAGCGTGCCGAGGTTGTGCGGTTTCACGGAGCCCGGGAGATCCATGATGCTGCCTTTGCGGTGGAGGAACTTGGTCGTCCACGAGGCGAAGGGGCCGAAGAGGAGCGTTTTTTTGCCGTCGAGGATGCGGGTGTCGAGGTGCGGCACGGCCATGGTGGGCGCGGCGTCGAGGGGCTGGCCGTAAACCTTGGCTTGGTGTTGGGCGACGATGGCGGGGTTGTCGCAGACGATCCACTGGCCTCCGATGGGGAAACCGCCGAGGCCTTTGCTCTCGGGGATGCCGGATTTTTGGAGGAGTTTGAGGCTGCCGCCGCCGGCGCCGACGAAGACGAACTTGGCGGTGTTGCGGAAGGTGCGGCCGGATTTGAGATCGCGGATTTTGAGGGCCCAGCGTCCGTCGGATTTTTTGTCGAGGTCGAGGACGCGGTGGTTATCGACGACGCCGCAACCGTCCTGCTTGGCGAGCCAACGGAGAAGTTTGCGGGAGATCTCACCGAAGTTGATGTCGGTGCCGCCGTCCATCTTGGTGGCGGCGATGGGAACATTGCCGCGGCCTTCGGTGAGGAGCGGGGCCCAGGAGGCGATTTTGGCGGGCTCGGTGGAGAACTCCATGTCCTCGAAGAAGTGGTGGGCGGACATGCCGTCGTAGCGGGCGCGGAGGTAGTTCACCCATTTCTCGCCGTGGACGAAGCTGAGGTGGGGGACGGGGTTCACGAACTCCTTGGGCTTGTCGACCATGCCGGAGGCGACGGCGTAGGCCCAGAACTGGCGGGATTTTTCGAACTGCTCGAAGATCTTGATGGCGTTGGAAACGTCGACGGTGCCGTCGGCGTTTTGCGTGGGCGTGTAGCTCAGTTCGCAGATGCCGGCGTGACCGGTGCCGGCGTTGTTCCAGCCGTTGGAGGCTTCCTGGGCGAGGCCGTCGGTGAGCTCGTAGAGCTGGATGCGGAGGGTAGGGTCCAATCGCTTGAGGAGCGCGCCGAGGTTGGCGGACATGACGCCACTGCCGACGAGGATGACGTCCGGGTTCTCGATATGATTGGAGTTATTCATAAAAGAAGGAGGCAGGTAACAGGGCGCGGTGCCGGCGATCAAGGGGGGAAACGGCGCTGAAATGCGCACGGTTCGAAAGAAGCGGGGCGCGTGTGCGTGATGAGGGGGAATCGCGGGGGGCGAGTGAAGCGGCGGCCTATAGCCTTGCAAATTTAGCCGCAGAGAGGATGTTTTCTGGCAACGCCCTGTTTGACCGAATGCTGACGCCTGTCGTCAGAGTTTTATGTAGGTCCAAATGGGGCGTTGTTTTTTCAGCGCTTGTGGAGAGTCTTATCGGTCTGGAAATTTTTAGGGATGAATTTCCAATGGAGGTAAGGATCGTACCAAGGAGCGTTCGGGTGGGATGATAAGCCAGTGGTTATTCCAATGTTGAACGACGGCTTGGCGGTGACTCGCTTGATCTGGGTGAGGATGAATTTCTGTAACCGTTCTTTCGCGACGGTCCGCTTTCCTCGAAGACGTGAACCGGGGAGTTTTTCGAGGTGTTTGTCATTCAGGCGAAAGGTGATCGAACCCAGCACGGTATCGAGTGCCTGCATGATGATGTGATCATGCGACCGAACCTCGGTAATGGAGCTGGCCTCCAAAACGATGCCGCCGGAGTGGCGGATGGTTTTGGTATCGGCGAGTCCGAGCACGTATCCCTTAAACTTGGTGATCTGCTCGCGGGTATCGCCGATTTCATCGAGATATATGCGAAAGCGAGGTGGTGTGGAATGTATCGGGATGCTCGCCAGCCCGAAGCCGTGTTTGAGAAACTGGTAGTAGAGGCGGTAGTAGCTTTCGTCCAGCTGCTCCCGCGACAATCCTACGGCGACTTGGGCATTCTGGGTAAACATGACCCGCATGTGCAGGTGCCCAGCTGCCATTTGGTCGAAGAATGCAGTTAGAAATTCTTCGTACCGCTCCACCACGTCAGCACCCACTTTCTGCCATTTGATTTCACTGGTTAGCCCGAGGTGGGTTTTTTTTCATGCAGGGTTTGTTCGACCGACAATAACCGGGTGGCTGGTATGCGGACGCCTCCATAGAAATTGGAATAGAAAGCGCCACGACGGTCGGACTCATCACAGAAAAGAACGTACTCTTTCTCATCTGATGGTGTAGGTGCGCTGGAATCGGACATGCGATGGTGACTGGAATCTCCCGGAAGCTTGGTGCCCTCGCCCAGAATCGAACTGGGATCACACGTTTAGGAAACGCGCGCTCTATCCATTTGAGCTACGAGGACAGCGACCGCCGGAGAGTACGGGTGGAGACGAAATGGGCGGCAAGCCGGGATTCGTGAAGTGAGGAAACTGTGCGGAGCGGTGAAAAAAGCGTGGATTTAGTGTTAAATCGACTTCACATGAGCGATGGATTGAGTCCACGTTGCTGACGCTCGTTCTTGGTCTCTCTCTTAGAGAGTTCGTCCGCTCCTCTTATCCCTGTCCCCGTTTTCTTATGCGTACCTCGTCTCGTTTCTGGATGCGTTGGTTGGTGGCCTTGTTTGTCGGTTTGAATGTCGCGACCTCGCTGGTTTTCGCGGCAGGTCGTGAGCGTCTGCGGATGAATGATGGGTGGAGATTCGCGTTTGGGCATCCCAGCGATACGAAGAAGGACTTCGGGCATGCGACGGGGTATTTTTCGTACATCACGAAGACGGGCTTCGGGGATGGGCCGGCGGCGCCGGTGGGGAAGTTCGATGACTCAGCGTGGCGGACGCTCGATCTGCCGCATGACTGGGCGGTGGAGCAGCCGAATGCGGCGAACGGCTCGCATAGTCACGGGTATCGCGCGGTGGGGCCGGGGTTCCCGGACGTGAATGTGGGCTGGTATCGGAAGACGATCACGATCCCGAAGGAGGATCTGGGGCGGCGGATCAGCCTGGTGTTTGACGGCGTGTTCCGGGCGTCGCGGGTGTGGGTGAATGGATTTTATCTCGGGGAGGAGCCGAGCGGTTACTTTGGGTTTCGTTACGATGTGTCGGACTATCTCAACTACGGCGGGGAAAACGTGATCGCGGTTCGCTGCGATGTGACGATGGAGGAGGGCTGGTTTTATGAGGGCGCGGGTATCTACCGGCATGTTTGGTTGGAGAAGACGGCACCGGTGCATTTGGTCGCGGACGGGACGTCGATCGTGACGGAGCTGGACGCGACGGGCGCGGCGAAGGTGATTGTGCGCTCTGAGGTTTCTCATGCGCTGGTGAAGGCGGAGGCGGTGGGCGTGTCGGTGAGCTATCGCGTGGTCAATGCGGACGGGAAGAGCGTGGCGGAGGCGAAGGCGACGGGAGATCGGACGCTCGCGGTGGGCGATACGGCGGAGTGGAGCGCGGCGTTGCCGGTGGCGGTGCCGAAGCTGTGGTCGATTGAAGAGCCGACACTTTATACGCTCGTGGCGGAGGTGAGCGCGGGTGGGGCGGTGGTGGATCGTGTGGAGACGAAATTTGGGATTCGCACGGTGCGCTTCGATCCGAACGAAGGATTTTACCTGAATGGGAAGCATGTGAAGCTGAAGGGCACGAATAATCACCAAGACCACGCGGGGGTGGGCGCGGCGATTCCGGATGCGTTGCAGGAATTTCGGATCAAGGCGCTGAAGGCGATGGGTTCGAATGTTTATCGCGCGTCGCACAATCCGCCGACGCCGGAATTGCTCGATGCGTGCGACCGGCTCGGGATGCTCGTGATCGATGAGACGCGGCTCATGGGATCGAATCCGATTCATCTCGACGCGGTGGAGCGGCTGATCCGGCGCGACCGGAATCATCCGAGCGTGATCATGTGGTCGCTCGGCAATGAAGAGTGGGCGATCGAGGGGAATATCCTCGGGGAGCGCATCACGACGACGATGCAGGCTTTTGCGAAGAGGATCGATCCGACGCGCATGATGACCGTGGCGATCAGCGGCGGTTGGGGCGGCATCTCGAAGGTCGTCGAGGCGATGGGCGTTAACTATATCCGGCACGGGGATACGGACAAGCAGCACAAAGAGTATCCGTGGCAGGTGATCCTCGGGACGGAAGAGACGACGACGCAGCAGACGCGTGGGGTTTATTTCACCGACAAGGAGCGCGGGCATCTTGCGCCGCAGGAAGATGGATCGTCGGGCGGGAATGCGGAGAGCGGGTGGAAATATTATGCGGCGCGGCCGTATCTGGCGGGCGTGATTTATTGGACGGGGTTCGATTATCGCGGGGAGCCGACGCCGTTTTCGTGGCCGGCGGTGGGATCGCAGTTTGGGATCTTGGATCAGTGCGGGTTTCCGAAGGATGGGTTTTATTATTTGAAGGCGTGGTGGACGGATGAGCCGGTGCTGCATGTGTTCCCGCACTGGAACTGGCCGGGGAAGGAAGGGCAGGAGTTCGATGTGCGCGTGCATAGCAATCACGAGGCGGTGGAGCTTTTGCTGAATGGACAATCGCTCGGGAAAAAGGAGATGCCGCGCAACGGCAGCCTGGAGTGGAAGGTTGTGTATGCGCCGGGCGTGATCGAAGCGCGCGGGTATCGCGGTGGAAAAGTCGTGGAGACGAAGAAGGTCGAGACGACGGGTGCGGCGGCGAAGATCGTGCTGACGCCGGATCGCACGGCGCTGACGGCGGACAATCAGGATGTCTCCGTGATCACGGTGTCGGCGCTGGATGCGCAGGGGCGCGCGGTGCCGGTGGCGGACAATCTCGTGAAATTCGAAATCACGGGCGGGAAAATCATCGGTGTGGGCAACGGCGATCCGGCATCGCACGAGGCGGACAAGGCGAGCGAGCGGAAGCTGTTCAACGGGCTGGCGCAGGTGATCGTGCAGACGACGCATACGGCGGGGCCGATCGTGTTGCGGGCGAAGTCGGATGGGTTGAGCGAGGCGGTGGTGGAGTTGACGAGTGCGGTGCCGAAGGAGCCGGTGGCGGCCGTGAAGTGAGGCGATGCGTTCGAGAGAGAATGAATTGCCGAAGGTGGAGCGTCGAACCGGCGCGTTAGGGACAACGCGCCCTAGCTCGGAGTTGGGGGCGACGCGGGTTGGCGATTGGACGAGGGGATTTTTGCGGCGTTTAACAGCGCGCACGGAGTGCGCGCTCCACCTTTGTTTGCTCAGTCTGGTGTGTGTTTCGAGTGGGTTCGCGGATGTTGTGGAAAAAGATGGGAGGGTTCACGTCACGTACTGGGAGAAGTGGGTGAGTTTTGAGGGTGTCGCGATGCAGGCGACGATCGATGCGTTCAACGCGTCGCAGGATAAGATCGTGGTGGATTATTATCCGACGTCGCAGGTGGACCGGAAGGTTCTCGTGGCGACGGCGGGGGGCGATCCGCCGGATGTCGCCGGACTGTGGGTACAGAATATCGCGACGTTTGCGGATGCGAATGCGTTGATGCCGCTGGACGATTTCATCCGCGAGGACGGGATGACGACGGAGGCGTGGCTGGCGCGGTATTATCCGATCTTCGCGCACATTTGTTCGTACCGGGGAAAAGTGTACGCGGGCATCTCGACGCCGGTGGTGATCGCGCTGCATTGGAACAAGACGCTATTTCGCGAGGCGGGGCTCGATCCGGAGCGGCCGCCGCGGACGATTAAGGAGCTGGATGAGTTTGCGCGGAAGCTGACGAAGCGGGATGCGCAGGGGCGGATAACGCAGATGGGGTTTTTGCCGCAGGAGCCGGGGTGGTGGCCGTGGATTTTCGCGCGGTGGTTTGGCGGCGAGTTGTTTGACGGCGAGCGCGTGACGGTCGGGACTGATCCGCGAAATCTGGCGGCGATGCGGTGGGTGGCGGGCTATACGGCGGAGTACGGGCGGGACGATGTGCGGACGTTTGCGAGCGGTTTTGCGGGGCACGCGCTGAATCCGCAGTCGGGGTTTATGAACGGTAAGGTCGCGATGGTTTTTCAGGGCGTGTTTTTCAACAACTACATCCGCCAGTATAAGCCGGGCCTGGATTATGGCGCGGGGCCGTGGCCGGAGGCGGTGGCGGGCGTGAAGGATTTTGCGATGGCGGAGGCGGATGTTTTGGTGATTCCGCGTGGGGCGAAGAATCCGCGGGCGGCGTGGGAGTTCATCAAGTTTGCCAACACACATAATCCGCAGGCGCGTACGCGGGAGGAGCTGAGCGGGATCGAGCTGACGTGTTATTTGCAGGCGAAAGGTTCGCCGTTGCGGTCGTGGAGTCCGTTTTTCGAGAAGCAGCATCCGCATCCGTATATCGGGATTTTTCGGGAGCTGTCGGCGAGTCCGCACGCGGTGTCGGTGCCGCAGGTCGGCCTATGGCAGGAGTACAATCGCGAGTTTATGTCGGTGTTCGAGAAGACGCGCCTGGCGCTGGCGAAGCCGGAGGAGGCGATCACGTATTGTCAGAAGCGGATGAGTGAAAGCTGGGCGCGTTATCAGAAGAGTCTGCGGCGGCATGGGCAGGTGGCGGGGGCGAAGGACGAGCTGGGAGCGGAGCAGAAGCGGCACTTGATAAGTGCCGGTCCGGTGGCGGAGGAGGCGGCGCGATGACAACGGGCGAGAGGAAGAACGTGCTGACCGGGCTGGGGTTCACGAGTTTGTGGATCGTGGGGCTGGGGGTGTTCACGGCTTATCCGGTGGTGGCGTCGTTGTATTATAGTTTCTGTGACTACTCGATTTTGAAGTCGGCCGTGTGGGTGGGCGGGGAGAATTATCGCGAGCTGGTGAGCGACGATCTGTTTTGGAAATCGCTCGGGAACACGCTGCTCTACGCGGGGCTTTCGGTGCCGCTGGGGACGGCGGTGGCGCTGGGGCTGGCGATGTTGCTCAACTGCGATGTGCGCGGGCGGCCGTTTTTTCGCGTGGTGTTTTATCTGCCGTCGATCGTGCCGGTGGTGGCGTCGTCGATGTTGTGGCTGTGGATTTTCAACGGCGAGTACGGGCTCTTGAATGCGGTGCTCGGGCCGGTGCTGCGATTGTTTGGCGAGACGCCACCGGCGTGGTTCACGGATCCGGCGTGGGCGAAACCGGCGCTGGTGCTGATGAGCCTGTGGGGCGTGGGCAATGCGATGGTGATCTATCTCGCGGGTCTGCAGAACGTGCCGAAGGAGTTGTACGAGGCGGCGGCGATCGACGGAGCGGGCGCGTGGAAACGGTTCTGGCATGTGACGCTGCCGAGCATCGCGCCGGTGGTTTATTTCAACGTGGTGATGGGGCTGATCGGATCGCTTCAGATTTTCGCGCAGGCGTACATCATCTCGGATGCGGCGAATGGCGGGACGGGGACAAATGACGGGGCGCCGGCGCGGTCGCTGTTGTTTTATACGATGTATCTGTTCACGACGGCGTTTCACGATCTGCGGATGGGGTACGCGAGCGCGATGGCGTATGTGCTGTTCATCGTGATCGCGGCGCTGACGTGGATGGCGACGCGGTTGTCGAGGAATCACGTCGAATGAGTGGAGTAGCGGATATGAGCCACAAAACGGATGATGTGATGGTTAAGCGCGAAGACGCAAAGACGCTAAGTCGGAGCGAAGGAGGGAGTGTGCGATGAAGGAGAATTTGGAGCTAAGGAAGACGACGAGGCGGTTTGTGATCTACGGGCTGCTCGGTGGGGCGGCGTGTGTGTTTCTCGTACCGTTTGTGTGGCTGCTCGTGACCTCGCTGAAGCCGATCGAGCAGTCGATGACGATGCCGCCGACGTGGATTCCGCGGGCGTATTATGCGGATGTGGGCGCGGGGAAAACGGAGGTGACGCTGGATTATCGGGCGCGGCAGGCGGGCGCGGTCGTGGAGCGGCTGAGCGGCGAGCAGGCGGGGAAGGTTGTTTTCTTTTCGGATGAGCAGCTGTCGGCGGCGGGTGACGCGGTGCGTGTGGTGCAGCGGGTGGAGGCGGGGTGGTGGCGGGCGACGGAGAAGTTGCCGCGGGATGCGAAGGCGGGGACGGCGCCGAGGTGGCGGTTTGTGGCGGACAAGGAGGTGGAGTCGCGCGTGGCGTTTCGCTGGGAGAATTATCCGGATGCGTTGAGCCGGCTCGATGGCGGTTCGGATGATCCGGCGAGTCTGATGTCGAAGCATCGGGTGAGTTTCTGGCGGTTCACGGCGAATTCGCTGATCGTGTGCGTGCTCGGAGTGATCGGGACGGTGCTCTCGAATGCGATCGTGGCGTATGGGTTCGCGCGGATACGGTGGAAGGGGCGCGATGCGTTTTTCGCGGTGACGCTGGCGACGATGATGGTGCCTTTTCCGGTGCTGATGGTGCCGCTCTACAGTGTGTTCAAAGAGTTGGGGATGATCGGGACGTTGATGCCGCTCTGGGTGCCGGCGTTTTTCGGGAGCGCGTTTAATATTTTCCTGATGCGGCAGTTTTTCCGGGCGATTCCGGAAGAGCTGAGCGAAGCGGCGCGGATCGACGGGTGCAGCGAGTGGACGATTTTCTGGCGGATCATTTTGCCGCTGAGCAAGCCGGTGCTGGCGACGGCGGGCGTGCTGCATTTTCTGCACGCGTGGAACGATTTTCTCGGGCCGCTGCTTTATCTCACGCGGAAGGAAACGTTCCCGCTGTCACTGGCGTTGCAGAGTTTTCAGGCGCAGAACGGCGGGGTGCAGTGGCATCATCTGATGGCGGCGAGCGCGGTGACGATCGTGCCGGTGGTCGTGTTGTTTTTCTTCGCGCAGCGGACGTTTGTGCAGGGGATCGCGACGACGGGGGGGAAGAGCTGAAGAGGCCAGAGGCCAGAGGCCAGAGGCCAGAGGCCAGAGGCCAGAGGCCAGAGGC
>CBINDC010000038.1:0-12165 GCA_966249325.1 uncultured Nibricoccus sp.
TTCTGGGCCTCGCCGCTCGATGTGCCCATCTGCATCGGCCTGGGCTGGGGCGTGTGGCGCATCCCGTTCCACCTTGCGGAGGGCGGGGCGGGTGGTGAGGGTGGGAGCACATTTTATGAGCCAACCTCTTGTCGGTGTGATCATGGGCAGCACTTCGGATTGGGATACGATGCAGCATGCGGCTGCGACGTTGGAGAGCCTGGGCGTTCCCTTTGAGAAGCACGTGGTGAGCGCGCATCGGACACCGGACAAAATGTACGAGTATGCGAAAGCGGCGGAGTCGCGGGGATTGAAGGCGATCATCGCGGGAGCGGGTGGCGCGGCGCATCTGCCGGGGATGACGGCGGCGTTGACGGCGTTGCCGGTGCTCGGGGTGCCGGTGGAGTCGCATGCGTTGAAGGGGCAGGATTCGTTGCTCTCGATCGTGCAGATGCCGGGGGGCGTGCCGGTGGCGACGTTTGCGATCGGGAAGGCGGGGGCGATCAATGCGGCGTTGTTTGCGGCGGCGATTCTCTCGGTCGGCGGAGAAAAGACGATCAAGGCGGCGTTGGACGATTTCCGGGCGAAGCAGACGGCGAAGGTGTTGGAGGCGAAGCTGCCGTAAAATGCGCGTGGCACATTTTACGGAATGACCAGTGGCCAATGACGCAATGACCAGTGGGGCGGTGGGGTAGCGCGGGTGTCGAACCGGCGGGGCTAAGGCTAGCCCGCCCTACCTCGGAGGCGGAGGGCGAGCCCGGCGGAAACGCGCTTGTCATCGGGCGGCGGGCGTTGGTCACTGGTCGTTCGTTTTTATTCCATGATCTCTCCCGGAAAAACCATCGGTGTCCTTGGTGGCGGCCAGCTCGGTCGCATGTTTTCGCAGGCGGCGGCGCGGCTGGGTTACCGGGTGCATGTTTACGAACCCGCGCGCAAGTCGCCGGCGGGCGAGGTTTCGGCGAAGGAGGTCAATGCGCCTTACACGGACGTCGAGCGGCTGACGGAGTTTGTCGCGGGGTGCGATGTGGTGACGTACGAATTCGAAAACATCCCGGTGGAGCCGTTGTGGGATATTGAGAAGAAAGCGGTGCTGCATCCGCATTCGAATGTTTTGGAGATCTGCCAGAACCGCATGCGCGAGAAAACGTGGCTGAGGAAGAACGGGTTTCCGCATGTGCCGTTTGCCGAGGTGGAGGCGGGCGACGATCTGGCGGCGGCGATCCGGCGCATCGGGATGCCGTGCGTCGTGAAGACGGCGGATTTTGGATACGACGGGAAGGGGCAGATCAAGGTGAACGACGATGCGAGTGTGGCGAAGGCGGTGGCGTCGTTTACGAAGCAGCGCGCGGTGGTGGAAAAGTTCATCGATTTTAAGTGCGAGCTGTCGGTGATCGTGGCGCGCACGCCGGGTGGGGCGATGAAGACGTTTCCGGTTTCGGAGAACATCCACACGAAGCATATTCTGGATTTTTCAATCGTGCCGGCCCGCATCAGCGAAGCGGTGCGCGTAGAGGCGGAGACCCTCGCCAAGACGATCGCTGAGAAGCTCAACGTGGTCGGTTTGCTCGCGGTGGAGATGTTTCTCACGGACCGCAGCGAGATCCTCGTGAATGAACTGGCGCCGCGTCCGCACAACTCGGGGCACTATACGATGGATGCGTGCCGGACGTCGCAGTTTGAGCAGCATGTGCGCGCGGTGGCGGATCTGCCGCTGGGCGACACGACGCTGACGTCTCCCGTGGTGATGGTGAACATCCTCGGCGATGCGTGGAAGTGGCGCGACGGGCAACTCGCCGGCGATCCGAACTGGGCGGCGGTGCTGAGCGATCCGGCGGCGAAGCTGCATCTTTACGGGAAGAGCGAGCCGCGCGTGGGGCGCAAGATGGGGCATTTCACGGTGCAGGCGGCGACGGCGGAAGCGGCGCTGGAAGCGGCGCGGACATTGAAGACCAAGCTGTGAGCGTGAGATCGCGGAGCGCACGCGAAAGGGCCCGCGATCGAGGACACGACAGGCGCCAGGGCCAGCGGCCGGGAGAGAGCATGGCGGGAAACGTGCTCACGGGTGGGCAGTGTCATGACGTTTTCCGCTAAAGTCCGCGCTGGTTTGAAAACGCTTCTGCCCGTTTCGTTGGTTGCCCGCTATCGTAAGATGCGGGGGCGGCGGGCTCTGGAGCGGAAGCGGCGGCGCAATCACGCTCTGGCGCTCGCGCATGCGGAGGGAGTGCATTTTGAGATCGATTCGCCGCATGTCGGGCTTTTCGCGCACTTCACGTGGGTGATCGGGTTTGTCCATTGGGCGGAGGCTACGGGGCGGCGTGTGTCGGTTTCGTGCGTGAGCAGCAACTACGGGGATGGCACGTCCGGGGTGGACTGGCTGCCGCAAATCCTGGAGTCGCGTTTTCCGCGGGTGGAAGCGGGGGAGAAGAGCTGCCGGATTTCTCTGCGGGAGGCGTCGGAGTTTCCCAGCTGGCTGGATGATGTCCCGGCGTTGACGTTGGAGGGGGCGCGCGCGCTTTTTTTCCGGCACTTCACGGTTCGCGGGGAGCTGGAGTCGAAGGCGAGGGAACTCGTGCCGGTCGAGCCGGGCGTGGTGTATGTGGGCGTGCATTTTCGCGGGACGGACAAGCACACGGAGGCGAGGCCGGTGCCGCACGAGGAAGCGCTGGCGGCGATCCGGCGAGTGAAGGCGGCGGTCGAAGCCACGCCGGGCGGCCGCACGTGCCGGATATTTCTGGCGACGGATGACGCGGCTTTCTACGAGGCGGCGGCGCGGGAGTTTGGCGACGCGCTGGTCGCGCAGCGGAGCGCGGTGAGATCGGCCGATGGGAAACCGTTGCACCGCGGGGAGGGGCGGGCGGCGGGAACTGTGCTGGCGTGTGAGGCCATGGTGGATACGCTGGCGCTGGCGCGGTGCCCGGTCATCTTGCGGACGGCGTCGTTTCTCTCGGGCTGGGCGACGCTGCTTTCCGGGGAGAGCCTGATGTTCATGCTCAATGTGCCGTACGGGAAAACGAACTGGTTTCCCGACAACCTGCTTCTGGGCCGGGCGGTGCCGCTGGAGGATGCCGGGCGGGCGGTGGCCGAGCATATCGCGCGGCGCGGAGTGTAGGAAGGCGGGCGTGCTGGTGGAGGCGGGCGGGACCACTCGCTGGCGCTCGTGGCTACATTGGCGTTCGTGGTGCGGGGAGGATTACTTCACGGTGAATTCGTAGCCGTCGGGGCCGACGAGAACCGCGTAGGTGCCGGAAGCGAGGGTTTCGGCGAAGGTGATCGTGAGCGTGTCGGCGGTGGGTTGGGCGATGGTCGCGGGGAGGCGGGTGGCGCCGAAGCCGTTGAAGGTGGAGCTGATTTTTTCGAGGGGGGCGGTGCGGGTGCCGTCGGATTGCCCGGTGGTTTTGGCGGCTTCGATCAGCGGGTAATCGATGGGGACGTCTTTGGCGCGGGAGGGGAGTTTGCCTTTGTAGGTGAGAACGAGGTCTTCACCCGGGACGACGGGGGGAGGCGTTTTGCCTTTGAAGACGAGCTCCGCGGGTTTGTCGGAGTCTTTTTTCGAGAAGAGGCTTTTCATGAAACCGCCGGAGGTGCTGCCGCCGTTGCGGGGGAGGGCGGTCCATTGGTCGTCGATCTGGACGTGGACGCCGGAGGAGCGCGGGAGGCTGGCGGCGAGGGCGGCGGAGTTGGTTTCGATGGCGTTTTTCAGCGTGGCGGCCTGGGCGGCGCTGATGCGGGTGAATTCGTAGGTGAAGGCGGTGTCTTCGCCGGTGAGCTTGGTGCCGTCGATTCTGAAGATGGGCGCGGTGTCGGTCGGGTGAGAGAGGAGTGTGCCCGGCCGGGCACTACGTGAGCGGCCGCTGCCGGGCATCTGGAGGTGGATGGGGTTTTGGCCGCCGCGACGGGGATTGTCGATGAGGGTGCCGCGGAGCGTGCGTTTGACGGTGGCGCCGGGTTCGGCGGATTCGAAGGAGGCGGTGAGGGAGGCGCCGCGGTCGGCCTGTTTGGTGAAACGGAGGAAGATTTTTTCGGCGGTGGCGTCGCCGGTTTTTGGTGTGGCGGTGCCGTGGTAGAGAGTCTCGGGCCGGGTGGCTTCGAGGGCGGCGTTGAGGCGGGCGGAGAGTTTCGTTTTTGTGGCGTCGAGATCGTTGGCGGCGACGTGGGTGGCTTTCAGGACAACGTCGCTGTCGGGGGCGCTGAGGAGTTCGCCGTTTTCGTCGAGGGTGAGCGAGAGCGTGAGGGCTTTGGCCGATCCGAGGAAGGAGTCCGCGCCGGCGATGGCTTGGTTGGAGCGCGACATGAGGTTGAGCGAGAAAACGCCGGTGGTGTCGTCGAGTTTCCAGGTGCCGAGGAAGGGGCGGGCATCGATCCAGCCGGAGCCGTAGAGGCGGAGCAGGGCGGAGACCTGGCGGGAGCCGGGTTTGGCGCTGGCGATTTCAAGCGAGAGGTCCTCGTCTCTTCCCTGCGTGGTGCGGCCGACGAAGAGGGAGCCGGGGGCGAGCATGCCGTGAAAGCGGGCGAGGCGGGATTCGCGGTCGCGTTTGTTTTGCTCGGTGAATTCGGCGGCGGCTTTTTCCACGCGGGCGATGAAGGCGGTTTGTTTTTCGACGAGTTCCTGGAGGGCCGCGGTGTCGTCGGGATTGCCGGCGAGGTAGGTTTTCTCGCCGAAGGAGGCGCGGGGTTTCCCCTCGAGATCGGGAGAGGAGAGCGTGCCCTGGAGGAGGGTGAAGCGCCATTTGCCGGCGACGCGGCTGGCGGTGGCGACGCCGGTGAAGGGGAAGGATTTTCCGGCGGGGGTGGTTTCGCGGAGGATGGTGGCGGCGAGCGGATCGGCGGGTGTATCCGAAATTTCGGCACGCTCGCGGATGCGGGGATCGGCGGCGGATTCGACGGCCTGGCGGAAGTCGGAGGACGGGGCGGGCGAGAGACCGAGGGTGTCGCGGAGGTGGTCGCCGGTGTCGTGTTTTGTGTAGAGCGGGGCGGGGACGGTGCCGGTGGCTTCGAACTTGATGATGTTGGAGCCGTCGCTTTGGGGGACGACGGTTTTGGCGAGTTTCGAGATGGCGAGGCCGGAGGCAGATTGTTCCTGGAGCCAGGCGATGAGTTCGGATTCGGGGACGCGTTTGCGGAGATGCGACCAGGTGAGGCCCGAGGCGATGAGGATGACGAGGGCGGCGGTGCCGAGGATGAGGAAGAGGCGGGCTTTGCGGGAGAGTCGTGCAGGGGCCGGAGGCGCGGGGAGAGGCGGGGGCGGAGACTGAGGTGTCGGCGGAGGCGTTGAGGGTTGGGGAGCGAAAGTGGCGGGAAGGCGCGGAGGGGGCGGAGTTGATGGAGGGATCGGGGGCGGAGGGGGCGGGAAAGGTGTGAGGGAGAAGGAGAGCGGCGGGACGGAGTCGCTGGTGGGCGCGGGGGGAGGCGGTGGAGTGGGAGGAGGCGGCGTGGTGGAAGGAAGCGAAGGCACCGGCGCGCGGGGAGGGACGGGCGGGGGAGGCGGAGGAGGGACGGAGGACATGGCGCGCCGGTGGTGTTAAGGAAGCGGAGTGGAGTTTAGGAAGGAGGACGGGTTAGCGGCGGAGTTGATCGAGTTTTCCCGGGATCGAGAGGATGGCGCGGAGCACGTCGATGAGGAGGTAGTAGAGGAGGAAGCTGAGGTAGGTCATCAGCGGGAGGAGGCAGGCGGTGGCGATGATGGCTGCGCCGATGGAACCGCCGCCCGAGAAGCTGATGTCGATGGGTGGGAGGAGGAGTCCGCCGAGTGCGAAGGAAATGTCGCGGCCGAAGAGGGCGAAGAGGATGACGATGGCGCCGGTGGTGGCGTAAACGGCGAAGAGGAGGGGTTGGAGGGCGAGGCCGGCTTTGGCGAAGAAGGAGAAGAGGCCGATGGCTTCCTCGCCGGCGGTGGCGGGGGCTTCCTCGACGTTGGCGAGGGATGGGTGGAGGGCGACGCCGGCGAAGGCTGTAAGCACGATGAAGGAGACGAGCGCGGGAATGAGCGGGGTGAAGGATTCGATCTGGATCGCGGCGATGATGCCGCTGACGAGGGCGCCGAGGGCGGCGAGGAGAAGGACCAGGCCGAGGCATTCGAGGACGGCGACGGAGGCGACGCGGGTGGGCGAGGTTTTCAGAATGGAGGCGCAGGCATCGAGGAGGCGCCGGGCGACGAATTGGAGGACGGCGAGGATGAGAACCGAGGCGAGGCCGTAGAGGAAGATTTCGAAGGAGTCGTACTTGATGGCGTAGACGATGCCGTAGATGAGGGCGAGGAGGGCGCCGGCGAGAACGATGAGCTGGCCGAAGGAGCCGGCGGCGGTGAAGAGGGCGGTGAGGCGGGGGATGGACAGGAGGGTGCGGGCCTTGCCGATGAGAATGCCGATGAACGAGGAGAGAATCGTGGGGAGTTTGGTGGCGTCGGCGGGTTTGAAGGCGGGGGACGCGGAGGCGGGCGCGGGGACGGAGGTAGGAGGAGAGTTGGGAGACGGAGGCGAGTGGGGCGTTAACGGTTGAGCGGTGGGAGGCGGGGCCGAGGACGCGAGGGCGGATGCGGGGGAAGTCGATGCGGAGGGGGCGGGGAGGATGGTCGAGAGCGGGCGCCAGACGGTTTCGCCGACGGGGATGATGTGGGTGGCGGGGGTGATTTCGCCGCGGGCGAGGAGTTGGTTGAGTTCGTCGAGGGTGACGGGGCCGGCGGGCTGGTTGGCGGAGTTGGCGTAGTAGTATTTCATGGACACGGCGGGGCGGGGGTTGCGGGTCGGAGGAGGACGGAACTGGCTGGAAAAGCGCCGCGGGCCGTGATGCGGGGCCGCGCGCTGCGAAGATGGGAAGCCGGAGCGTGAAGCGTCAGGCCGGGGATTCCGGAGGCTGACGGGGCCGGGGTGGAATCGCGGGCGATCGAACCGTGGGCGCGTGCATGGAGCGGAGCTTGAAGCGGGCGGGCGCGGGGCTCAAGGCCGGGGTGAGGGGCGCGGGTTTTTCGCAATTTCCGAACAATGGGCGCGGGGGGCTGGGATATGGGAAGGTGGCGGCACTTGCTAAGTGCCGGTCCGGGGTGGGCGGGCTAGGCGAGGAGGCGGAGGTCGGCGGGGGTATCGATGTCGAGGGCGAGTTCGGGGAGGTCGACGAGGGCGGTGGTGGCAGTATTCGCGGCGATGATGCGGCGGGCGCCTTCGGGGCCGCGGAGCAGGCGGAGAGCGGGGAGGTGGGCGGGGGTGAAGATGGCGGGGACGCCGGCGGTGTCACCATGGCGGGTGGCGGCGATGGTGGCGGCGGGGTTGGCGGCGAGCGCGGTGCGGAGTTTCCCGATGGCGGCGGCGGAGAAGTGGGGCTGGTCGCAGACGGCGAGGAGGAGGGAGGGCGGGGAGGCGGAGTCGGGAGTTGAGGGTTGAGAGTTGAGGGAAGGAGGAATGGGTGTGGAGCGGATGGGGGCTGTATCGAGAGTGTTGAGACCGGTGGCGATCGAGGAGGCCATGCCTTCGGGCCAGGCGGGGTTTTCGGTAATGAGGACGGGGAGGGATGCGAGGGCGGGGCGGATTTTTTCGGCGTGGGCGCCGAGTACGATAACGACGGGGGAGGCGCCGGCATCGAGGGCGGCGGTGGCGGTGCGTGCGATGAGGGTGCGGCCTTCGTGGAGGAGGAGTTGTTTGGGTTGGCCGAGGCGGGTGGAGGCACCGGCGGCGAGGATGATGGCGGCGAAATTATTCATGGTGGATGGGGCGGTGGCGTTGGCGGAGGGGGCGGGCGTCGCGGGCGGAGCGGGTGGCTTGGATCTCGGCGAGGATGGCGAGGGCGACCTCTTCGGGAGTGCCGCCGCCGAGGTCGAGGCCGACGGGGGCATGGAGGCGGGCGCGCATTTCGGGTGTGATGGCGAGGCCTTCGGAGGCGAGGTCGGCGAGGATTTTTTCGGAGCGTTTGCGGGAGCCGAGGAGGCCGAGGTAGGCGAGGGGGCGGGGGAGGAGTTGGCGGAGGATCGGGAGGTCGTCGAGGTAGCGGTGGGTCATGGCGACGACGTAGGAGCGTGCGTCGAGCGGGAGTGTGGCGAGGGTGGCCTCGGGCGGGGAGAGGTGGAGGACGTGGGCAGAGGGGAAGCGGGCGGCGTTGAGGAGATCGGCGCGGGAATCGATGACGGTGATGCGCCAGCCGAGTTCGGCGGCGAGGCGGGAGAGGGATTGGGCGTCGTCGCCGGCGCCGAAGATCGTGAGGGAAGGCGGAGGCGGGAGGAATTCGTAGAAGTGGCCTTCGGAGAGATGCGGGGCCATCTGCGTGCTGGTTTGTTTTTCGAGGACTGCGGGGAGGGAGCTTTCGAGGGGGAGCGGGTTGTTGTAGCCGGGGGCGCTCCACGTCTGTCCGCTGGAGGTCCGGCCGGCGATGGCGCCGACGGGGACACTATCGGAGGGATACCGGCATTCGATGAAGAGGGCGGCGTCTTCGCGGCGGTCCCAGGCGGCGAGGATAAAGGCGAGCCAGTGGGGGAGGCCGGCGATGGGTTCGAGCCAGACGGCGATGGTGCCTTCGCAGCCGCTGCCGGTGCCCCAGATGACGTCGGTGTCGGCGGCGGTGTTGTAATGAGCGAGGCGGGGGCGGCGGGTGGCGAGGACGTTGCGGGCCTGTTCCATGAGGTCGGCTTCGAGGCAGCCGCCGCTGATGGAGCCGAGACGGGAGCCGTCGGGGCGCCAGAGCATGCGGGCGCCGATGGTGCGGAAGGAGGAACCGGATACGCCGACGAGGGTGCAGAGGACGGCGGGGGATGGGTCGGCGCGGAGGGAGGCGGCGATGCGCAGGAGTTCTTTCATGCGGGAGCGGAAGCGGGCGTGCGGTGCGGCGGGAGACGGTGGAGGGGCGAAGGCGCGGAGGGGAAGAAAGAGAACGATTAAGAGAAAGAGAAAGATTGGGTGGCGGAGAGGGGAGAACGAGTGCGAGTAAGAGAACGAGAACGATTTGGCGGCGGGGGCAATGCGGGGGGCGGAATAGTGGAGGGCTGAGGGAGGTGGGAGGCGTTGGGAACCGAAAGTTGAGAGTTGAGGGTTGATAGCCGGAGGTGCGTATTGGATTGTTTGTGACGGGGGTGAAGCGGGGTGCGGTGGGGCGTGGCGCGAGGAGCTACTCGCTGGCGCTCGTAGCTACGGCTGCTTAAATGAGTTGCTGGCGGGCGGGGGATTCGCGCAGAAACACGGCGCTTCGGCTCGCGTGTGGTTTACGCGGAGGCCGGGGCGGTTTCCCGCTATCATGAAGACATCCCCGGTTGCTGGTTCTGTGCGTCGTTTTGGTTTTGCTGTGCCCGTTTTGATGATCGGGTCGGTATTTTCCTGTGTGAAGGCGTGGGGGCAGGTCGACGGTCCGGTCAGGCATCTTGAGGGTCGGGAAGAGGAGACGATCGAGCTTGAGAAATTGGTGATCGCCGGGTCGGCGATACCGAGCGCGGAAGGCAGGACGTTTCAGCCGGTGCAGATGATCGAGGGCGAGGAGATGCTGGAGCTAGGAGCGGCCTCGGTGGCTGAAGGTATTCGCTCGGTGCCGGCGGTTTTCGGCAATATGAACACCGAGGCGCGTGCCAACGGTGGCACGGGAGCGGCGGGCGTGAATTTGCGCGGACTGGCGGGGACGCTGACGTTGTCGGACGGCCATCGCACGGCGGGTTTCGATGAGATCAATCTGCTGCCGTTGATCGCGCTGCGGCGGGTGGAGATCGTGAAGGATGGCGCGGGGGCGCGCTACGGCGCGGATGCGCTGACGGGGGTTTTCAATATCGTGATGGTGCCTCGTTTCACGGGCGCGGAGGTGCAGACTTATTATGGGAACACGACGGAAGAAGATGCGGGGGTGTTTCGCTTGGGTGTCATCGCGGGCGGGCGGCGGGGAAAAACGGATGTGGTTGTGGCGGCCGAGCACTATAGCCGGAATGCGTTGATGGCGCGCGATCGCGAGGTTTCGGCGGATGCGGATATGCGAGCCAAGGGTGGGCAGAATCGACGGGATGGGTTTGTTTCGTCTCTGCTGATCGGCGCGCGGCCGGGGGATACGGCTTGGTACTATTATGCGCTGCAGCCGGGCAGAGCAGCGGCGGCGAGCGGTGCGGATTATGAGCGCTTCGACACTAATCCGTATACCTCGAATCAATTCATCAATGTGCGTGAGACGACGGCGTCGATTCCTGAGCAGGAGAACACGTCCTTTTATGCGCGAATCAATCAGGAGATTCTTCCTGAGGGGCGGCTCGAAGCGTATGCGCGGCTGATGTTCGCGCATAACGAGTATCAAAGCTGGGTGCTGACGGGGCCGCTGGGTTTCTCGGCGGCGGTTTTGGGAACGAGCCCGCACAATCCACCCGGGCTGTTTTTATTCGGCGGATCGGGATCGACGGTGTTCGTCCATCCGGACGCGATCGGGCCACGGGGTCGGCGTTACGAGCGCGATGTGTATGACTTTCAAACGGGACTGAAGGGGCGATTCGGCAAGACGTGGTCCTGGGATGCGACGTATGTGTACGGCTGGTGGTATCGCGATGATTTGCAGTCCAACTCCATTCGTTCGGCGACGGTAGCCAGCGCGATCGATACGGGTGCGTACAACCCGTTCGCGATGGATTGGGCGTCGGGCGTGAATCCGAGCAATGGGATCGCGTACGATAATCCAGCAGTGTTGCGGGCGGCTGCCGCCTCGGGGCGGATCGATCATGATTTCGGCGTGCGCGGCGGGGATGCGCGTATCAGCGGCGAAGTGGCCCGTCTGCCGGGCGGGGCGCTGGAAGTGGCGGGCGGCTTCGACTATTACCGGGTGGAGCAGAGCGCGGTGCCGGACGCGGTGATATTGAGCGCGAGCCAGTATTCAGGTTTTAACTCCACGCAGTTCAGCGCGTCGGGTTACACCAGCAAGGGCGCTTTTGCCGAGGTGGTGGTGCCGGTGTTTGGCGATAGATTTTCGTTTCCGCTTATGCGCTCGTTGAGCGTTTCGTTGAATGTTCGGCGCAGCGAAAAGGAAGTCAGCGGCACGGTGCGCGACGCAGCGAACGCGATCACGATCCGTGAGCGCACGTTCAAGGAGACGACACCGAAGTTCGGGTTGCTGTTTCAGCCGGTGCGGGATGTCCGTTTGCGCGCAACCTATGCGGAGGGATTCCGCACGCCGGGGTTGTCATTCATGTTCGCAGCGCCAAGCACGTTCAGCGTGGCATTGAGCGATCCGCTGGGTTTTGGAACGGTTGGCAATACCGTGCCGGTGACGGGACGAGGGAATCCCAATCTGGAGCCGGAGCGGTCCAAGACGTGGAATACGGGTATCGATTACACGCCGGGTGCGGTGCGAGGGTTGAAGTTCGAAGCCGATTATTATGTGAGCCGGATCGAAGGATTGGTGGCGGATGGAGCGCAGCTGATCCTCGATGTGAACGCGGCAGCGCAGGGCGCGGGGTTCGTCCGTGGAAACGCGGCGACGATCAATCCGAACGCGACCTACGCGGAGCGAATCACGCGGAGTTCGGCGGGTGTGGTGACGGGGGTTTCGTCGACACCGATGAATGTAGCGTCGCGTGAGGCAACGGGGCTCGATTATGCGGTGACGTATTCGTGGCCGGAGTGGGGCGGGGCGCGGTGGGTTTCGCGGCTGGCGGCGAACACGACGTTGACGTGGGATCTGACGACGGCGGAGGGTTTGCCGAGCCGCAACTGGCTGGGACGGTTTGTGGATATCGGGGTGAATTCGATTTCGCCGGGGAGTATTCCCCGGCATCGCGGTTATTTTTCGCAGAGCTGGGCGAAGGGACGCTGGTCGGCACTCGCGCGAGTGAACCACGTGAGTCACCTCGAGGATGACACCACCCGGACTTATCAGAATCAATTTCGCTACATCGACAGCTGGACCACGCTCGATGCGCACATGGAGTATGCTTTCACGGGGGATGCGAACGCCTGGCTCAGAAAACTGAAGGTACGTGTGGGCGCTTCAAATCTGCTGGATGAAGCAGCGCCATTTGCCGCGGGTGCGTTTAACGATGGGCATGATATGACCACGCACAGCAATCGCGGGCGGTTTGTGTATGTGCAGGTGACGAAACAGTTTTAAGAGGAGTAAGCGGTGTAAATCTAACCGGCGGGGTTAAGGCGAACCCGCCCTTGTTGTGTGAAACATGGTAAGGTGGATGAATCTGGCCGGTCCCGTCCGCCAAACCTGTTCGGTGGGTGGGGAGGGTCAGAGGAAGAGGCCGGG
>CBINDC010000039.1:0-12066 GCA_966249325.1 uncultured Nibricoccus sp.
CATGATCCTCGGCGGCGGCCCCAACCGTATCGGCCAGGGCATCGAGTTCGACTACTGCTGCGTCCACGCGTCATTCGCCCTCCGCGAAGCCGGTTTCGAAACCGTGATGGTCAACTCCAACCCGGAAACCGTCTCGACCGATTACGACACAAGCGACCGCCTCTACTTCGAGCCTCTCACCCTCGAAGACGTCCTCGAAATCTACCAACAAGAAGGCTGCTCCGGCGCCATCGTTCAATTCGGTGGTCAAACCCCGCTAAATCTCGCCACCGCTCTAAAGGCCAACGGCGTGAACGTCATCGGCACCAGCCCCGAAAGCATCGAGGCCGCCGAAGACCGTAAGCTCTTCTCCGCGATCCTCGAAAAAACGAAGCTCAAGTCCCCCGCGCACCGCACCGCCCTCACCGAGGCCGATGCGCTCGCCGCCGCCCGCGAACTCGGCTTTCCCGTCCTCCTCCGCCCGTCCTTCGTTCTCGGCGGCCGTGGCATGTTCATCGTCTATAGCGAAGATGAGTTCCGCAACGTCGTCCGCCAGGCCTTCGACGTCATGCCCGACAAGCCCGTCCTCATCGACAAGTTCCTCGAAGACGCCATCGAGCTCGACGTCGATTGTATCAGCGATGGTGAGACAACCGTCATCGGCGGCATGCTCGAGCACATCGAGTTCGCCGGTGTTCACTCGGGCGACGCCTCCATGGTCATGCCCCCGCACACGCTCGGCAAAGCCATGCTCCAGACCGTCCGCGACGCCGCCCACGCGCTCGCGAAAGAGCTCAAGGTCGTCGGCCTCATGAACGTCCAGTTCGCCATCAAGGACAACCAGCTCTACGTCCTCGAAGTGAACCCGCGCGCCTCGCGCACCGTTCCCTTCGTCGCCAAAGCCATCGGCGTCCCGCTCGCGAAACTCGCCGCCAAAGTCATGACCGGCTCGAAGCTGAAAGACCTCGGCTTCACCCGCGAACAGACTCCCAAACACTGGTGCGTGAAAGAAGCCGTCTTCCCGTTCGTCCGTTTCCCCGGCGCCACGATCACGCTCAGCCCGGAAATGCGCTCCACCGGCGAAGTCATGGGCCTCGACGAAGACCTCGGCATCGCCTTCGCGAAAGCCCAGGCCGCCGCGAAACCCGGCCTCCCGATCAAGGGCAACGTCTTCCTCTCCGTCAAAGACGCCGACAAAGCGCGCGCCGTCGACCTCGCCCGCCAGCTCGAAGGCCTCGGCTTCTCGATCTACTCGACGAGCGGCACCGCCGAACACCTCACAAATAACGGCGTGAAAGTGAACCGTCTCTCCAAGATCGACGAAGGCCGCCCCACCGCGGTCGACATGATCAAGAACGGCCAGATCCAACTCATCATCAACACGCCCGGCGGCATGATCCCGCGCAAGGACGAGAACAAAATCCGCTCCGCCGCCTACGCCCACAGCGTGTGCATCATGACGACGATCACCGGCGCCCAAGCCGCCGTGAACGGCATCAAGGCCCTCAAAAACAAACAAGTCGGCGTCCGCCCGATCCAAAAATACGTCGGCAACGTTCAGGTGGTCGGCTGATCGCAGCCCGCTTCGCGCGAGCAACCTCGCTCGTTAGCCAAACAAAAAGCCCGCCGAAAACTCGGCGGGCTTTTTATTTGGCTATGAACGGAGACTGACGCTCTCCCACGACTGCGGATCGCTCACGCCGCTGCGGAACGCGTCAGACCGAAAAATTTCAAGAGGCGCGACGCGCCCCGCGCCTTCTTCTGCTCGATCACTTCCGGGTCAGGCTGCACCACCGCCTGTGCATACTTCGCACTCGAAACAACCGCCCGCTCCAGATCGCGCACCAGCTTCGTCTCATAAACCGTCAGCAGCGCCCGGAAATGCGCCACCTGCTCCTGTTTTCCCAGCTCCTGATGCAGCTCCAGCGCCTCGTCGATGTCCTCATCCGTGATATAGGCTCCAAAAGCTGGATACCGCCCGCCGCCGATCCGCTTCAACAACGCGCAAAACATCCGCGAGTTCTCCCAGCCCATCGCGTCGAACATCCGCGTGTCCAGCACCGCCAGCTCGTACGCCAGCGTCTCCAGATCGCCCGCGCCCGCGTTCCAAAGCTGGAGCAACAAAAACCGCAGCGCCTGCGGCGTGTCCTTCGGCAGCAAGTCCTTCTTCTCGCCGATCGCATCGAACCACATCCGCATCGCCCGCTGATCGCCCGCCACGCAGGCATCGCGCAGCTGCCCGAGTTCCGAGACCGTGATCATCGCACCCGGTACCTCCGTGTGGAACGTAAGGATATACCGCAGCTGCAGTGGGTCCGCGATATGCGCCAGCACGTTGTCGTCGTTCGCCGCGCGCGTCTCGCAATAGGCCGCGATCTCCGACGGCCTCACCTTCCACATCAACGCCAGCCTCCGGAAACAAGTGATTACCCGCTCCACATCGCCCGCCCGCACTTTCCGCTCCGAAACGCCGAGCGTATGCAACCGGCTGATCGCCATCAAACGGCACAGCGCCTGATAAAGCTCATCCCGCTCCGCCTGCTCGCGCATCCGCGCTTCCTGATCCAAAAACTGCACCGGCCCGCACCACCGGTTAAACACCACCCGGATCGCCCCCTCGTCCGCCAACTGCGCCTCCGCCGCATTACCACGCCCACCACCAACCGTGTGCGATCCTGAACTCCGGGAAATAGATTCGTTAACCATGCCCTGAGCAGAAACCCCCATTCGACTATAGCAAACAATTTACACTAGTGGTTTCCCTGAAAATTCATCGCCTCATCAATCTCCCCGAAATCCTTTCTACCAAAACAGCTAACAAATTCCCATTTTCGTCATGAACAGGATCCCATTTCTGCCATCAAGACGCCAAATCGCCCACTGACCCCACTTGATCCCAGCTTCTCGCCGCCAGCACCATCCACACCCACCAAACGTTTGCACACCCCCAAGCCCACCCGCCCCAATTCCCACGCGTGACATTTTCCGCCGCGCCCCACTACGTTCCGCGCCGCATGGAATCCGCTCCCGTCACCCTCGTCGCCCTCCTCCACGGCCCCGACCGCCCCGGCCTCGTCGCCAAAACCTCTGGATGGATCTTCGAAAACGGCGGCAACATCCTACACGCCGACCAGCACCGCGACACCGAGCTCGGCGTCTTCTTCCAACGCATCGAGTGGTCCGCCCAAACCGCCACCACCGCCGCTGCGAGCGCACAGTTCCAGCGCTTCGCCGAAACCCTCGGCATGAACGCCCAAGTCGCCACCTCCGCCCGCCGCCCCCGCGTCGTCATCTTCGTCTCCAAATTCGATCACTGCTTCCACGACCTCATCCTCCGCTGGAAAGCCGGCGAGTACGCCTGCGACATCGCCGCCATCGTCTCCAACCACACCGACCTCGCCCCCGCCGCCAAAACCTACGGCCTCCCGTTCCATCACATCCCCGTCACGGCCGACACTAAAGCCGCCTCCGAAGCCCGACAGCTCGAACTCCTCCGCTCCCTCAACGCCGAGCTCGTGATCCTAGCCCGTTACATGCAGGTCCTCTCCGCCGACTTCCTCCAAAAATTCGGCCGCCCCGTCATCAATATCCACCACTCCTTCCTCCCCGCCTTCGCCGGCGGACGCCCCTACCACCAAGCCCACGAGCGCGGCGTGAAACTCATCGGCGCCACCGCCCACTACGCCACCGCCGTCCTCGACGACGGCCCCATCATTCAACAAGACGTCGCCCGCGTCACCCACCGCCACGACGTCAACGACCTGGTCCGCAAAGGCCGCGACCTCGAAAAATTCGTCCTCGCTCAAGCCGTCCGCTGGCACCTCGAAAACCGCGTCCTCGCCTACGGCAACAAAACCGTCGTCTTCGACTGACCCGTTTTCCCGCCGCTCGCCACTCATCCGCCCGCTCCGTTTCTCCTCACGTTCTTTCTCCTCAAGCCCGGCGTCGCCCGGGCTTTTTTGCGTCCACCTCCCACCGCCTATTTTAACTTCAGTAATTTTTTAGATCGACGCCGCTTAACCGCCCCGCTCTCGTCCGGCTCTTACCCCATTATGAGCCTTCGGGAGGTTGCTCAAATCGGGATGGCCGCGCTCGCGCTCTGCTGCGTCTGCACGTCCGTCCGCTCACAAAACGAAACCTCGTCGGCCCTGTCCGGCGAAGTTCTTAACGTCTTCGGCGAACCCTTCGCCGGAGCCAGCATCACGCTGTCTCACGCGCCCACAGGAGCGCGCCAGCACGCCACGACCACACGCACCGGTCGCTACGCGTTCTCCGGCCTGTCTCCAGGCGGCCCCTACACACTCGAAGCCACTGCGCCCGGCTCCGCTCCGCAAAATTTCACGCCCCTTCACTTCGAACTCGGCGAAAACCGCGCGCCAGAAATCACCCTTCGCCCGCTCTCCACGCCTGTTTCCTCCACCGAAACATCCCCGCGCGAACTCGAAGCCATCCTCGTCACCGCCGACCGCCTTCCCGCTTCGCCCGGCGCAAACACCGCGCTCACCCGCGACGAAATCGACTCCCAGCCGTCCATCGACCGTTCGCTCAACGAATACGCCCGCAACGATCCCTCCGTCACGCTCATCGACTCCGAACGCGGCGAACTCGCCGCCGCCGGCCAGAACACCCGCTACAATTCCGTCCAGCTCGACGGCGTCCGCCTCGACGACCTCTTCGGCCTCACACCCAACGGCATGCCCTCCCAAGGCAACCCCTTCTCCCTCGAAACCGTTGAAGCCATTTCCATCGACCTCTCCCCCTACGACGCCAGCCGCGGCGGCTTCACCGGCGCCTCCGTCAACGCCGTCACCCGCTCCGGCACCAACCGCTTCAAAGGCTCGCTCTACTATTCCTACCGCAACCAAAACTTCCGCGCCCGCCACCCTGTCACCGGCGAACGCGTCCCCTTTACCGACCAGACCGCCGGCCTCACCTTCGGCGGCCCGCTCTGGAAAAACCGACTCTTCTTCTTCGCTGGCTACGAACGCTCCGAGCGCACCGAGCCCGCCCCCGCCGCCGGCTTCGACCCCGATCCCGCCGCTCTCGCCCAGCTCGTCTCCGTTGCTCGAAATTATGGATACACCCCCGGCTCCCTCACAAACCCCGGAGAACAAAACAAAGAGGACAATAAATACCTTCTCCGCCTCGACTGGCACCCGCTCCCCGGCCACCGCCTCAGTGCCCGCTACAGCCGCACCCGCGGCCAAAACCCAAACTTCGCCGACTACTCCACCTCCGGCCGCGTCTCCCTCAGCGACCACTGGTACGTCAGCCGCCAGAACCTCGACGCCACCTCCGCGCACCTCTTCAGCCGCTGGGGCGACCGTTTCAGCAGCGAACTCAAAATCGCCACCCACCGCTACACCTCCGCCCGCCACTCGCCCACGCGCTTTCCCCAGATCCGCGTCAACGGCGTCCTCTCGGCCGACGGCACCGACACTGGCTCTGTCATCCTCGGCACCGAGGAAACCAGCCAGCTCAACAACCTCCTCACCGAAAACCTCCAGTCCTCCGCCTCCGGCACCTGGCTCCTCGGCAATCACCGCATCACGCTCGGCGTCGAACACGAGCGCAGCGATTTCGAAAACACCCACCTCCAAAACGCCTACGGCAACTACTCTTTCACCAGCATCGCCAACTTCGCCCTCGGCCGCCCCAGCGCCTTCACCCACCAGTACCTCCTCCCCGGCCGCAGCCCCACCGCCGCCTGGGGCTACGCCACCCACACACTCTTCCTCCAGGACCGCTGGCAACCGTTCCCCCGTTTCAACATCGACGCCGGCCTCCGCCTCGACCGCCTGTCGATGAATCGAAAACCCGAATACAACCCGCAGTTCGAGCGAACCTTCGGCCGCCGCAATGACCTTTCCCCCGCCAACGACCTCACCGTCGCCCCGCGCCTCGGCTTCACTTGGCAGCTCGACTCGGCCCGCCGCCTCGTCCTTCGCGGCGGCGTCGGCGTCTTCCAAGGCCGTGCCCCCGGCGTCTGGCTTTCCAACTCTTTCACCAACGACGGCACTTCCAGCCTCCTCAACACCTCCATCACCGGCGGCTTCTCGCCCGACCCAGACAACCAGCCCAAAGGGAATCCCGCCACCCGCCGCCAGCGCGTCGACCTCCTCGATTTCGGCTTCAAGCTTCCCACCGTCGCCCGCGGCAACCTCGCCCTCGACTACCGCCTCCCCATCCTCGGCTTCACCGCCACCGCAGAGGCCATCCAGACCCACACGCTCGAAGGCCTCACCTACCGCAACCTCAACCTCCGCCGCACCGGCACCGGCCCCGACGGCCGCGCCATCTACGGCAACCGCACCGCCTCCTACGCCCTGTCGTCAAACTCCCAATACCTCCACGCCGCCTACTCCGACGTTTACCTCCTCACCAACACCGACCGCGGCAACGCCACCAACCTCACCCTCCGCCTCCGCCGTCCGCTCAAGGGCCATTGGGCGCTCTCGCTCGCTTACGCCCGCGGCTACTCACGCGAAGTCAGTCCCATGACCTCCAGCACAGCCGGCACCAACTTCGCCACCCGCGCCAGCCTCAGCCCCAACACCGGGGAAATCGGCTCCGCCGCCTCGACCGTCCGCCATCGCTACCTCGCCAGCGCCACGCTCCGCGTCTCGCCGATCCGCCGTCTGGATACAAAAATCACCCTCGCCTACGAAGGCCGCACCGGCCGGCCGTACAGCTTCGTCTTCTCGAACGACACCAACGGCGACTCCGCCGACTACGACAACGACCTGCTCTACGTTCCCTCCGGCCCTGCCGACCCCCGCGTCCGCTGGGCCGACCCCGCCCAAAAAGACGCCTTCTTCGCCTACCTCGCTGCGAATCCCGCGCTCGCCCGCTTCGCCGGACAAGTCGCCCACCGCAACAGCGAGCGCAGCCCCTTCATCCACCAATTCGACCTGAAAGTCTCCCAGCAGATCACCCTCTGGCGCAGTTTCCGCGCCGAGGTCTTCGCCGACGTCATGAACCTCGGCAATCTCCTCAACCCCGACTGGGGCCGCATCGAACAAATCGCCTTCCCCTACACCCAGCCCATCGCCAGCGCCGGTTACGATCCCGCCGCCAACCAGTACGTGTACCGCTTCACCACCGTCCGCGGCCCCGTTCTCCAACCCGGCCCCTCCCGCTGGCAAATCCAAGGCGGCCTCCGCCTCACCTTCTGATCCATTCCACGCGCCCACATCTCGCTCCGCACCGCCCCACCACCCGACCTCCAGTTCAGCACGGCCGCTCCGATTTCCTTCATTTACACGGCAAACCCCGTTTGTTTTCGTCGCGGTTCCCTTTCATCCAAGCACCCGCGAACTCGCTCCGCTCATGTCCACCTCCGCCCCCCTCGATCCACAGACTCCCGGCAACGCTCCCGAAACGCCCGTCGCCCCCAACTTCGAGGAAACGCTGCGCAAATTCTGGCAGAAAAACTCCAAAGCCATCTACTTCGCCTGCGCGACCGTCATCGTGGTAATCATCGCCAAGGGCGGCCTCGAATACTTCCGCGCCCAAAAAGAAAAAGACATCGCCGCCGCCTACGCCGCCGCGACCACCAGCGACCGTCTGAAGAGCTTCGCCTCGCAATACCCCGATCACGTCCTCGGCGCCGCCGCCACTCTCCGCCTCGCCGACGAAGCCTATTCAGCCGGCAAATACACCGACGCCGCCGCCAGCTACCAAAAAGCCGCTGCCATCTTCAAATCCGGCCCCTTCGGTGCCCGCGCCCTCCTCGGCGCCGCCATTTCGAAAGCCCTCTCCGGCCAGACCGCCGACGGCGAAGCCCTCCTCAAAAAACTCTCCGACGACACCACCCAACCCGCCGTCCTTCGCGCCGAAGCCGCCTACCACCTCGGCACCCTCGCCCTCGAAGCCAGCCGCAACGACGAGGCCATCAAGTTCTTCGACCTCGTCTCCACCCTCGATCCCACCGGCGTCTGGAGCCGACGCGCCATGATGCACCGTGCGTCGCTTCCCACTCCCGCCTCCACCAGTCTCGTCCCTTCCGTTTCCACACCGTGATCGACTCGCGATCCTAAAAATGGTCGGGGCGATAGGATTCGAACCTACGACCTCCTGGTCCCAAACCAGGCGCTCTACCAGGCTAAGCTACACCCCGAAAAGGGAGTGAAGGCACCGTTCCAAACGAGATCTGTCAACGTTAGTCTCAAAAAACTCCACACCAGTCACCGGCGGATACTTACAGTTACTCTCTGCTTGCTACGCCATTTCTTTCACCCTATCCATCGAAACCTCAAATCTTCCCACATTCATGGACACCATTTCTCGCGAAAATAACAGCTTCCTGCCCCTCGCAGGAGTTATTGCCGGCGCACTCGCGCTCCTGCTCGCCATTGTGGCGCTGTTCAAGCTCAGCGCAGCCGGGAAGGAAATCGCCATCCTGAAGGAAGATCTGACTTCACGTGTAGGTTCCGTGGAGTCGCAGATGGGAACAGTGGTTAATGATGTCGCGTCCGCGAAGAGCGGCGTCGCTAGTCTTCAACGTGGCACCCAGGATGGCTTCAATGAAGTGGCCAACCAACTCGCCGCCGTCCGCACCGAGATCACCAAGCTTCAGGAATCCATGACCAAGCCCAAAGCCGCTGCCGCCGCTGGTGGTGCCGCCAAAGCCCCCGCCGTCGCCGGCCCCGATGAGTACATCGTCAAATCCGGCGACATTCCCAGCAAGATCGCCAAAGCCAATGGCTTCACGACTGCCGACCTCATCGCCGTCAATCCCGGCGTGAACTGGAAGAGCCTCAAAGTTGGCCAGAAGCTCAAACTCCCTCAGAAGTAAGACCTTTGGCTCACCCCTGATTTCTAAACCTCCCGACGCTTCGCGACGGGAGGTTTTTTTATTTCTCTCACCCACTCCAGCATCAAAGACATGTTTGGTACCACGCCTCCGCCCCACTGGGAAAAACTAGGAACGACACTCATCGCTCCCACCCGCATCTTCGACCTCGGCAGCATCCGCTATCGCCACCCCGTGCGGAAAACCGAGCGCGATTTCTACGTCATCCACTCCCGCGACTGGGTCAACGTGATCGCCCTCACTACCGATCACCACCTCGTCCTCGTGAACCAATTCCGCTACGGTATCAACCAACTCTCCTGGGAAGTCCCCGGCGGAGTCATCGATGCGGACGAAGACCCCGTCGCCGCCGGCCTCCGAGAACTCCAGGAAGAAACCGGCTTCACTGGCCACAACGCCTGTCTCATCGGCCAGATCCACCCCAATCCCGCCATCATGGACAACCGCTGCCACTTCGTCCTCGTCGAAAATTGCACCCGTCAGTCGGCACTCGCCTGGGACCCCGACGAAGAACTCCAGATCGCCACAATGCCGGTCGAAGACGTTTTCGAAAAAGCCCGCACCGGCCTCATCACCCACAGCCTCGCACTCAACGCGCTCTTCTTTTTCGCCCCACTCTGGAACTCCTTGAAAAAAACCTGACCCAGCCGCCGGCTCGAAAGTCGCCTCAACGCCCCGCACGCATACGTCGGCGCAAAAACCACACGCCGACACACCCTCCGAGCAGCAACGCCCCGTAAGTCGAAGGCTCCGGCACCGGTCGCGCGATGCGCCCGTTGAACGACATCAAGTCGATCCCTCCATTCTCATCAGACGTGCCCGTCGGGTAGTAAGTCGCATTCCGCCAGTCGGCCAGATTGCCAACATTGGCCGTCACATCGGCCCCCATGATGGAGTAACCGTAAATCGTAGTTCCCGACGCGATACCCAAGTCGGCGAAACTGATAAACGCGCCAGCCACACCCTGCGTATTCGTTTCCGCCCCCTCATCCAGTGCTCCGAGATTATCTCCGTTGTTAAACCTCAAAAGCGTGTAAGTCAGATCGCTCTGCAATCCGGACTGGTTGGGATTCCAGTCGAGATTACTGCCGTAATTCGAAGCCCCGAGCGTCACAACCTTGCCAGAGTACGTCAGCGGAGAACCCCCGTTCGCCGCATTCCACGACGTGAAGATCGCGACCTTCACGCTGTCATGTTCCCCGGCCACACCCCGGTCAAAAATCGAAATCCCCTGATTCGCCTGCACCGAGGTCGCCCCGAAATAAAAATCCAGACGCTCGATATTCCCGGCACTTTTGCGCGCGGGATCGTTGCTGTTCGCAAACACATTGTCCGCGCCCATGATCGCGTTGTTGTTCAACAACACGCCTCCGAGATTCGCCTGATACGTCCCCAGCAAATCATCCGCTCCGCCATACTGCGCGTTCCAGACCGAGCTCCGGTTGTTATTATCGATTCCACTCTGATTATTTCCGCCACTGCCGCTCGAATCCGCATTTCTGCGAATGAACACCGAGGTAGCCGTCGGCCCAAGCGTGTACGCCGTGCCGCCCGTCGAAAACTGACTGATCGCGTAAGTCGAATTACGGTAATAAATGCCATCTTCCTCCGAGTCCCTCACGCTCGATGTCGTGATCGACCAATCCGTGATCGCCGTTTGCCCCATCGCCTCGGGCGATAACGACAAAATCAATCCCACCACCCCGGCCGCACGGGTGTATTTCAGGGAAATCTTTCTTTTGCACATAACATGCAAATCGAGTGAATTCCCCCAATCCTCAAGCGGGAACTTGCTCATAAACTGTTAAACTCTTCTCCACGCATTTCGCTCATCCACATCATCAATACATGGATCGCCCCAACCCAGACCCTACTCAAAAAGGTTAGTCTCCCTTATATCCGGCCCCAAACCCCGCGCCAGTCACCGCCAACCTTTACTTGGGCCGCACAGTCAGGTTACGACCGCTCTGCCCGCTTGCGGTATCCTGCCGCCAACCGGGTAACTGACCTGCAAGCCCCGCATCGCGATGACACTCATCGGCAACCTCTTCCGTTCGTCCATCGGTCGCAAATTCCTCATGGCCATCACCGGCCTGATCCTGATCGGTTTCGTGACCGGCCATCTGGTGGGCAACCTCCAGATCTTCGCCCACCCCGATAAGATCAACGGATACGCCCACTTCCTCCAAAGCCTCGGACCCGCGCTCTGGGCCGTCCGCCTCGGCCTCCTCGCCTGCATCGCGATCCACATCTGGGCCGCCGTCGTTCTTACTTTGGAAAACAAAGCCGCTCGCGGCTCCGATTCCTACGGCGTCAAAAAGTGGCTCCAAGCCGCCTGGGCCTCCCGCTACATGCGCCTCACCGGCTTTGTTGTTCTCGCCTTCATTATTTATCACCTCGCCCACTTCACGATCGGTGCTTCTTGGGCTCAGGGGGAAACCTTCAAAGGAGAACTCCCCGAGTACACGATGTCTTCTGACTTCCACATCCTCGGCTTCCCCGTCGTCGCCAAAGGCCAACTCGTTCACGACGTCTACACGATGGTCTACCTCGGATTCGCCAACCCCATCGTCTCCGGCTTCTACATCCTCGCCGTCGCCCTCCTCACCGTTCACCTCCTCCACGGCATCGAGTCGATGTTCCAAACCTTCGGCTGGCGGAACCAGTCATGGGCCTGCTGCCTCCGTAAAATTTCACTCGTCTTCTGCCTCCTCTACCTCGCGGGCAATGTCGCCATCCCCGGCGCCATCATGAGCGGTCTCAAGAAACCCCACGAAAACACTCACGCCGCCGCAGCCGCCTGCGGTGATTGCTGCGAAGTCCCCACAGCCGTAGCCACCGCCACACGCTGATCCACTCCGGACTCCGCACCTCACTCACCACACTTCTTAACCGCCCCGCGCACCACCCGCCATGGCCACGCTCAATTCCAAGATTCCCTCCGGCCCGCTCGCCGACAAATGGCGTAAGCACAAGACCGAGATCAAACTCGTCAACCCCGCCAACAAGCGCAAATACGAGGTCATCGTCGTCGGCGCCGGTCTCGCCGGTTCCTCCGCCTCCGCCACGCTTTCCGAACTCGGCTACAAGGTGAAGTGCTTCGTCTTCCACGACACTCCCCGCCGCGCCCACTCGATCGCCGCCCAGGGCGGCGTCAACGCCGCCAAGAATTACCAGAACGACGGCGACAGCGTGTATCGGCTCTTCTACGACACCATCAAGGGCGGCGACTACCGCGCCCGCGAGGCCAACGTCCACCGCCTCGCCGAGGT
>CBINDC010000040.1:0-11151 GCA_966249325.1 uncultured Nibricoccus sp.
TCGCATCCTCTCCCAACCAGCAACCTGCCCTGCCTGAACAAGACAGTTGCTACCTTCGGAGGAGGCTAGAGTTTTTTCGCCGCGTAGGTCATGGCGTCGGCGATGCGGGAGAGGTCTTCGTCGCTGTGGAGGGCGGAGATGGCGGTGCGGATCAGGTCCTTGCCGGGTGGAACCGCGGGGGCGATGGACATGATCGTGAAGACGCCTTTTTCGAGCAGGGCCTGCCAGAAGCGGTAGGCGCGTTCCTTGGAGCCGAGGACGATCGGGACGGCGGGGGTTTCGCTGCCCCAAGTGTCGAGGCCGAGGCCGTGGAGGAGGTCACGGTAGCGTTTCGCGTTTTTGAGCAGGCGCTCGTGGTGGTGCGGCTCGGCCTGGATGATATCGAGGGCGGTGGAGGCGCAGGCGGCCTGCGAGGGGCTGAGGGCGGCGCTGAAAATGGTGTGTTTCGAGTAAGTGCGGAGGTACTCGATCACGTCGCGTGAGCCGGCGACCAAGCCGCCGGTGGAGGCGAGGGACTTCGACATGGAAGCGCAGAGGACGTCGATCTCGGCGTTGAGGCCGAAGTGGTCGACGGTGCCGCGGCCCTGGCGGCCGAGGACGCCGAAGCCATGGGCGTCGTCGAGAACGGTGAAGCAGCCGAGGTCTTTGACGGCGGCGAGGAGTTCGGGGATTTTCGCGATGTGCCCTTCCATCGAATACACGCCTTCGAGGACGAGCATCTTGGGGGCGTCGGGCGGGAGAGTGGCGGCGACCTCGCGGAGGTCGGCGACGCTGTTGTGAGAGAATCGTTCGACGGTGGCGTGGGAGAGGCGGATGCCGTCCCAGAGGCAGGAGTGGAGGTTTTTATCGGCGAGGATGATGTCGCCTTTTTGGGCGAAGGCGGCGACACCGGTCATGCAGGAAAGGTAGCCGGCGGCGTGGACGTGGCAGGCTTCGCGGCCGAGGAAGGCGGCGAGTTTTTCCTCGAGTTCGAGGTGATAGGCGCGGGTGCCGTTGGCGGAGCGGGCGCCGGTGGGGCTGGTGCCCCATTGGAGCATGGCGGCGCGGCCGGCCTCGATGACCTTGGGATGGAAGGACAGGCCGAGGTAGTCGTTGCTCGCGAGCATGATCATGTCGCGGCCGTCGTGGCGGATGCGGGTGCCCTGCTGGGCGTCGATGGAGCGGTAGTACGGGTTGTACTTGAGGCGCATCTCCGTGGCGTGGTCGTCGCGGCAGCGCGCGAGGATGGGCTTGGTGTTTTTGGAGAAGAACGGGAACGCCATGAGGGGAGCGCGGAAAATGGCGGGCGGGCGGGCGGATTGGCAAATGGAAAGCCGGGGCGGCGGGCTTGCGTGGGGAGAGCGGCGGTGGCGAGAGTGAACGGATGGAAAGCTCAGCGACGCGCGACCCCAAAGCAGGCGAGAGAAGTTATTACGCGCAGCTCGGCGAAGAGGGGCGAAGGCACGCGAAGGCCAAGCCGTTTTCGGATGCGGATTGCGGGAGGTATCTCTGCAACCTGGGGGCCTTGCTGCTGATGCTGGGGGCACCGAGGCGGAGTGTGCTGGATTTTGGCTGCGGGACGGGATGGACGTCGTTGTTTCTGGCGAAGGCGGGGTACGACGTGACCGGCGTGGATATTTCGGAGGATGCGGTGAACCTGGCGCGCGAGCGGGCGATTGAGGAGGGTGTGACAGGCGCACACTTTATAGTGGCGGATTATGAGGGTTTCGTGGCGTCACGGGAATATGACTACGTGCTGTTTTACGACGCGCTGCATCACGCGGAGGACGAGCAGGAGGCGGTGCACGCGGCGTGGCGGGCGCTCAAGCCGGGCGGAGCGATGTTTGCGTTTGAGCCGGGGGCGGGACACAGCGGAAGCGCGGGGGCGAAGCGCGCGGTGGAGACGTATGGCGTGCATGAGAAGGATATGCCGCCGGTGTACGTGTGGAAGCTGGGGAAGCGGGCGGGGTTTCGACGGAAGCTTTTTCTGCCTCTGCCCCACGATGCGGGGCGCGCGGTTTACCGGAGAGATTTTATGACGATCACCGGGGCGGGCGGGAGCGGCGCGAAGCTTTGGCTGGAAAAGCTCTGGGGGTATTTGCGCGTCTGGACGAAAGCGATGAGAGCGGAAAAGACGGGATTGGTCGTGATGTGGAAGTGACGGGACGGTTAGTGCGGCGGGAGGGATTTTATCCAGGCGAGGAGGTCTCGGGTGTAGTCGGGCCAAGTGCGGAAGGTGCGGGCGCGGGCTTGGGCGATGAGCGACGCGAGGGTGGATGAATCGGTGAGGAGTTTTTCGATGGTGGGGGCGAGGGTGGCGGCGTCGACGCGGTCGAGAAGGAGGCAGCCGCCGTCGCGGGCGGACTCGCCGAGGGCGCTGTGAGCGGAGCAGATGCAAGGCTTGCCGTGCGAGAGGGACTCGAGGACGGGGAGCCCGAAGCCTTCGTAGAGGGATGGATAAACGGTGAAGTCGCAGCGCGTGTAAGCGGCGGAGAGTGCGGCATCATCGACGGGGCCGTCGTAGCGGAGGCGGCGGCCGGCGGATTGGAGGGCGGCGATTTTTTCGAGGGCGGCTCGGCCGGTTTGAGGTTGGGCGAGGCCGATGAGGTGGAGTTCGAAGCGGAGGCCGCGGGACCAGAGGGATTCGGCGGCGTCGAGGAGGGCGAGGTGGTTTTTGCGTCCCTCGATGCTGCCGACGGAGAGGATGACGGGTGCCGGGGCGGCGGAAGGTGTGGGGTGGGCGACGGGTGTGCCCGGAAGTTCGATACCGAGGGGGATGGCGGCGACGGGTGGGTGGGCGGGGATGCCGAGCCAGCGCCAGTAGTCGAGGAGGGTCTGGCGGGAGTCTTCGGAGTTGGCGGCGATGCCGTCGAAGGCGAGGAGTTCGCGGAGGTAGGCGGGGAAGCGGGCGACGGTTTTTTGGGGGGTGAGCTCGGGGAATTTGAGGGCGATGGCGTCGTGGAAGAGGGCGACGCGGGGGCCGCGGATGCCGGGGAAGAGAGCGGGGAAGGCGGTGGCGGTTTTGGCGGAGAAAATTTCGGGGACGATGAAGGCGGATGCTTCGGGGAGTGCGGGCGGGCGGAGACCGAGGACGCGTGCGGAGCGGCCGGCGACGCGGGAGGAGAGCGGCCAGCGGGCGGAGCGTTTGGGGGAGGGTGCTGTGCTGGAGAGACTCGTGGTCTCGCCGGTGGAGAGCGGGCGCCAGGCGTTGCGATAGGGATCGTGGGTGACGGCGGTGACCTCAGTGGACGCGGCGAGGGCGGCGTGAAGGGAGCGGCAGACGCGTTGCACGCCCGTTCGAGCCTGGGTGTGGCTGGTGTGGCTGAGGTCGAGGAGGATCATCGAGTCAGTGGTCGGCGGATACGCTCAGGTCGTAGAGGGCGAAGGCGAGCTGGCGGGCTGAGGGGGACGGTCCTTCGGGGTGTGCGGGGCTGTCGGACGAGAATTCGAGCGTGGCGCGGCCTTGATCGATGCGGATGCCGTGGAGGAGTACGGATTGTTTTTCAGTGTCGAGGCTGCCCTGCCAAAGGATGCGGTCGTGCTGGCGGATGGTGACGGTGCAGGTGGAAAAAGCGCGGAGTTTGAAGCTGGCCGAGACGGTGGTTTGTGTAGAGGAGGGCCAGGCTTGGAGTTGAATTTTGGAGACGGCCTGGCTCCAGGTGCGGGTTTGCGATGAGCTTTTTTCGACGGAGTACCAGCCTTCGCCGGAACGGGCGATGATGGAGGCGGCTTCGAGGCGGCCATGGCCGAGTTCGCGGAGATCGGTGCTGGCGGCACGATAGGGAGCGAGTGCGCTGAAAAGGCTAAGGTTGCCGGCGAGGAGAAGGGCGAGTGGCGCGTGGTGGCGGGTGGCGAGGACGTTGAAAGCGAGCTGGAGGGGAAGAAGGACGCGGGTGATGGCGCCGGGGTCGCCTTCCCAGACATCTTTGTTGAGAAGGAGCATGAGGGCGATGCAGGGCAAAGAGGCGCGCCACCACGGGTCCTGGAGCCGTGGGCGGGCGAGCACGTAGAGGGTCTGAGCCAGGATGGAGATAACGGCGAGCAAGGTACTCCACGCGAGAAACGGGTCGTTGGAGCCGTTGAGTGCTGCGAAGGAGGCGTGAAGTTTTTGAGCCACGCCGATGCCGGGGAACGTGAAGAGCGGCGGGTTGGCGTCGGCGTTGGGAAACCGGATGTGGAGGTAGAGCAGCCAGAGCGCGAAGGGTGCGAGCATGGCTGCGCTGAGCAGACCGTTTCTTAGCCATGCGCGGGGAGATGTCCATGGACCGCTCCAGAGGGCGGGTGCGGCGGATAGGCTGGTGTCGCGGCCGAGTCCACCGAGTGCGAAAAGGCTAGTGGCGAGGGCGGTGCGGCGGGATTCCAGCGCGAGGAAGCCGGCGGCGAAGAACACGAGGGCGACGAGATCGGTCAGGGCGAAGCGCACGCTGTGGAGGGCGCCGGCGGAAAACAGCAGGCCGGCCCAAGCGATGAAGGCGCGGGCGCTGGAAACGCGCAGGAGTTTCCACGCGAGAAAGGCGAGGGCGAGCCAGGCGATGACGTTGAGAAGCGAATACGTGTGGACGATCCAGGCGGGGTTTCCGGCACCGAGGAGCCAGGCGAGGGCTGGGGCCAGGATGCGGCGCGAACGGTAGGCGGCATTGTCGATGGCGTCGGGAAGATCGGTCGAGCTGATGGAAGGATCGCAGGCGATCTGGACATAGTACTGGCCGTCGTAGCTGCCGGTGCCGGGATGGAGATGAATCGGAAGATCGCGGATGGCGGCGATGCGGGGCTGGGCGTGTTCCTCCGACATCTGGAGAAACGCGGTGAAGTGATAGATGGGGTGCCAGTGGCGCGCGATCAGTATCAAAAAAATCGCGACGATGCCGACGGCGAGCCAGCGGAAAAGGCGCGGCGATGAGGCCGGGCTTGCGGAGGGAAGCGGGGGATGTCCCTCGGACCGGGTCATGAGGCAGGGGCGGACGGACCGTCGTAGACGTAGACTTTTACCCAGCGGTATCGGTAGACCTCACGCCATTTGCCTGGATAGCGGGCGAAGGCGTCCTGTTCCTCGAACGGGTAGAGGACGGCATAGAGAGGGCGGCGGTTTTTCGCGACGGCGGCGGCGACGAGAGGCTGTTGTGTGGCGTTGAAGGTATCCCAGCGCAGAACGGTGTAGGGTGTGTAGGCGAAGATGGAGCCGCTACTTTGCATGGTAAGTACGCAAGTGCCGCCGGGGGCGTGTTTGTTGAGCCACTCGGCGCTTTTGAAGTAGGAGGCATCGTCCTTTTTGAGATTCAGGATATTCAGGCGGCGGATCATCACGCCTTGCAGGGTGAAGCAGGCGATAAGGACGATGCTGGCGACCACATGCTGGAAAGGAGATGCGGAGGACGTAAAGAGGGCGTATCCGCGGCGCTGGCACACGAGTTGAGCGATCCACAGGGCGCCGACGACGATAGGAGGCAGTCCGGGGAGGATGAAACGCAGGTACCACCACTCGGACGGCGTGCAGTCATAGGCGGAGTAGACCGCGAGGATTGAGAGGGCCCAGAGGATGAGGATGGCGGTTTTTTGGGCGGATGCCTTCCACGCGAAAGGCAGCAGGAAGGCGAGAAACGTGAGGGGCGTGAACAGCAGGGGAATCCAGATGAGATAGTTCTTTAGAGACGGGATGACGTACACCCAGCTGAAGGCGGCGTAGATGTTTCCGTAGCCCGAGGTAAGGATGCCGCCGTAAGCGTGGAGATTGTAGAGTCCGAAGAAAATGCCGCCGGGGAGTCCGCCGAGGCCGAAGAGGAGCCAGCGTTTCCAGTGGAAGCCGAAGGCGACGGCGAGAGGGAGCAGGAGAAGGCCGTTGGTCGGGCGGATGAGGACGGCGAGCGCGAAGGCGGTGCCGGCGGCGAGGGCCCATGCGGTGTGCCGCCAGCTGAGAAGGGCGAAGAGCATGGCGGCCTCGCACCAGGCGAGTGCGGGGACATCGCTCATGAACTGGAGTCCCATCGCGATATTCAGCGGGCTGAGCGCGAGGATGACGGTGCCGATCAAGGCCCACGGTTTGGTGAGCCCGAAACAGCGACCGAGCGGGTACATAAAGAGGACGCCGAGCAGGAGATTCCACGCGGCGGTCCAGCCGGGCACCCAGTCCCAGCCGGTGATCTGGGCGGTCGCGAGGGCGAACAGGGATATGCCGATGGGGTAGGTCGGGATCATCGTGTTTCCGCCTTCGCGTTCGACGAATCCGAGGGGGACATACAGGTTTTTGATCTCGGACGGAGGAAGTCCGGGCAGGGTGCGTTGCTCGGTGGCGATGCGGCCTTGTGAGAGGAGCAGGGCGTTGTTGAGATAGCCGGAAGAATCTGAGCCGCCTACGTACGGGGAAACGCGGTCGTGGATGAGCCAGATGTAGGCGGCGAGGGCGCAGGCGATAAGCAGGCTGGCGGGCGTGAGGAAGCGTTTCACCATGGGCGCGAAAGAGAGATGACGAGGGCCGCGTCGGGAGGAGTCCGGTCTTGCATTTTTACACAAGGGCCGCGCTACTGCGCCCCTTTTCGTGACCGAGCACAAGAGGTTTTCCATCAGGCATGCGGACGGGCTTCGCTGGTTGTTCATCGCGGCGATGACCGCGTTGTTTCTGGCGACGATCGCGCGGTTTTATCAGCCGGGGAAAGGCTTCACGGCGCTGATTATGTTTGGGGGATTCAACGAGGAGCGGTTCATCCCGGAGCTGAAGGCGCTCGATTATCATGTGGACGAGCAGTCGTGGGGCTACGATGCGCAGTGGTACGCGCAACTGGCGATGGAGCCCGATTTGCGCGATCCGGATTTGGGGATGGCGATCGACAATCTGCCGTACCGGGCGCGGCGTATTTTGTTTTCTTGGACGGCGTGGCTGCTGGGTGGTGGGCAGCCGGGCGCGGTGCTGCAGGTGTATGCGTTGCAGAACGTGCTGTGCTGGCTGGGGCTGGCGGTGCTGCTGCTGCGGTGGTTCAAGCCGGTGGACTGGGACAACTGCCTGCGGTGGGCGGCGGTGTTGTTTTCCGCGGGGTTGATTGTGAGCGTGCGCGGCTCGCTGGTGGATGGGCCGGGATTATTGCTGGTGGCGGCGGGGGTGGCGTTGTTTGAAGCGGGGCGGCCGTGGCTCGCGGCGCTGGCGATGGGTGTCGGCGGATTGGGGAAGGAGACGAACATTCTTGGCGCGGCGGTGCTGGCGAAGCCGGAGGAAAATACGGTGAAGGCGTGGGCAGCGATGATCGTGCGAGGGGCGCTGGTGGCAGTGCCGCTGGCGGTGTGGACGGCGTGCATCCTGGTGTGGTTTGGCGCGGAGGGGGCGAACACTGGGGCGCGGGCGTTTGGGCTGCCGTTTGTGGAGTGGTGGAAAAAGGCGGTGGCGACGGTGAGCGAGCTGGCGGAGGGGCCGGCGAACCCGGCGTTTGCGCTGAGCAGTTTGTTCATGGTGATCGCGGTGACGGTGCAGTTTCTGGTCGTGGTATTGCGGCCGAGATGGAGCGATGCGTGGTGGCGCGTGGGGGCGGCTTACGCGGTGTTGCTGGTGTTTCTCGGGGAGGCGGTGTGGGAGGGGTATCCGGGGGCGACCTCGCGGGTGATGCTTCCGTTGTTGGTGGCGTTTAACGTCCTCGTGCCGAAGGGGCGCGGGTGGTGGGTGGTGCTCGTGCTGGGGAATCTCACGGTTTTGAATACACCGGCGTTGTTCAAGCCACCGGGCGGGAGCGGGTATGAACTGGCGGGGGGGGCGGAGCTGATGAAGGCGAAGGAGTCGGGGGCGCTGGTGCGCGTGCGATTTGACGGGCAGTGGTTTCCGGCGGAGCGGACGATGTGGGATTACTGGCGCTGGAGCGAGGGCGGGGCGTCGGTTGTGGTGACGAATCCACATGCGTTTCCAGTGACTGCGGAGCTGAGTTTCCGGATGAGCAGCCGGTCGGCGCGACAGGTAAATCTGTCGGCGGGAGGGCGAGAGGTTTGGACGGCCCAGATCGACCAGGAGCGCAAAGCGGTGCGCGTGGAGAACGTGGTGCTCGCGCCGGGCGAGACGGTGCTGCGATTCGAGACGGACCGGGCGGGCGATGACTCGGGGAACCCGACGGACAAGCGGCCGGTGGCGTTTCGGTTGCTCGATTTTAAGATCGAGCTGACGGGGCGGGGGCCTTGAGGGCGCGGGCTTCGCTTTCCTGGTACCAGCGGTAGAAGGCGATGATGAGGGCGATGAGGGTGATGAAGAGTCCGCCGAGTTTCATGATGGACGCGCCGAGGAGCTGGTCCTGGGCCGGGGAGAAGTTTTCGATGATGCGCGGGGCGTACTCGTAGGTCGGGTACAGGACGTTGTCGGCGAAGGCGAGGAAGGCGAAGAGCGGGGTCATGCCGATGGTGACCGCGAGCAGGTAGATCATCTGGAGGCCGTAGCCGAGCGGGGGGAATTCGCGCGATGGGCTGAGAACGGGCCACCAGTAGAGGATGGCTGCGGCGAAGAACATGACGTGTTCGAGTACGTGGACCAGTTTGCTTTGCAGGGCCCAATCGTAGAGGGCGGGGGCGTGCCAGATGGAGATGGTGAGTGTGTAGAGGATCGCGCAGATGATCGGGTGAAAGAGGATGCGCAGGGGAAGGCGGAGGACGGGGCGGGCGGTGACTGGAGAGACGAGCCAGTGGGGGAGGCCGAGGAGGAAGAGGATGGCAGAGCCGTAGATCAGCAACATGTGCTGGATCATGTGGGCGGAGAGGAGGAAGCGTTCGCCGATCTGGTCGAGCGGGGAGCCGACGGCCAGGTAGAAGATGACGAGGGCGGTGTAGAACTTGATGGCGTGGGCGCGCGGATACGGAGCGCCGGGCGCGAGGCGGTGGCGGAAGGGGCCGGTGAGGAGGGCGTAGAGCCAGCCGAGGACGATCAGGCCGCCGACGAGGTAGGGTTCGTTATGCCAGTGGCGCCAGTCGATCATGGATGAGTGAAGAGAGAATCAGGGAGAGGGGGCGGGGAGGAAGTGTGGAAACGGGGAAATACGGAATTCGGAATGGGACACAGAGAGCACGGAGCTCGGACACGGAGCACAGGAGAGATGCAGGTGGGCGTGCGGAATAGTGGTGGAGGAGGAGTGGAACGTTGGAAGGGAGAGGAGCCCGCGGATGAAAAGCGGGTTTGGGAAGAGGAGAACGAGTACGAGTAAGAGAACGAGAACGATGGAGGAGGAGCGGACGCAAAAAAGGCGGCCCGGTTTTGCGGGCCGCCTGATGGAAGGAGTTTCGAACTATCTCAGGCGAGGAAGCGGGTGGCGGCCTGGACGGTTTCGAGCGGGGCGCTGGCTTCGGCTCCGAAGAGAAGCAGGAGCGCCCACATGGTGCCGCCGGCGAGGACGAGGCCGATGAAGAACAGGATCGTGCAGAAAAGTTTATCCCACTTCAGGTGCATGAAGTAGAAGATGACGAACATGAACTTCACCGTGGAGAGCACGATGAGCGAGGTGACGACGAGCCACTTCGTGAGCGGCAGGTAGATCAGGACGATCTCGATGCCGGTGATGACCGCGAGGAGCATCGCGATCTGGACGAAGATGTGGAATTTGCCCTCGTTGTGCGAATCGCCGTGGGCGTGCACGTCGTGGTCGTGATGCGGTTCGGGAGAGTGAGCGGCGGCGTGAGAGGCCATGGCTTAGAGATATTCGAGGAGGTAGACGGCGGTGAAGATCACGATCCAGACGATATCGACGAAGTGCCAGTAGAGGCCCATGGATTCGACATCGACGGCGTTGGCTTCGCCAAATTCGACCGGGGCCTTCTGGCGGCTGAGCAACCAAAGTGCGACGATACCGAGAATCGTCACGCCGAAGGAGATCGGGTGGTGGTGAAGGAAACCGCCGAAGCCGATGTGAGTCTGGAAGGCGTGGACGGCGCCGAGCATCGCATACATCGAGGCGACGATAGTGATGCCCCAGACGATGAGATGGAAAAAGCCCTTGATGAGCCAAGCGCGGCCTTGGTCGGCATCAACAGGCTTGAAGGACCGGATATACATGAGGATCAGCCAGAGCACGCCGATAGCGACGTGGCAGCCGTGGGTACCGGTGAGGACGTAGAAGGTGGAGCCGAAGACGCTGTTGGAAAGCGTCATGCCCAAGTGGACGAAGTGGTTGAACTCGTACACCTGGCACGCGAGGAAGATGAGGCCGAAGAAGATCGTGCCGAGGAGGTTTTGGCGGACGGCGCGGATGCTGCCCTTCTGGCAGGAGTTCACGGCGAGGGCCATGAGGAGCGACGACATCAGGAGGATGAACGTCGAGAAGGAGGTGAGCTCGATCGAGAAGATGCTCTTGGGGTCGGGCGATCCTGGCGGCGGATGCAGACGGTAAATCAGGTGCGTCGAGATCAGCGTGCCGAAGAACATGCAGTCCGAGGCAAGGAAGGCCCACATGAAGAGCTTCTTGTTCGGAATACCGGTCGACGTCGTGTGGTCGTGGTGGTGATCGATTGGGCCGGCGTGGCTGCTCATATCGTTTAAGATGAGTAAGAGGTGTAAGAGGTGTGGGAGGAGTAAGCGGACGGAGTGTCTTAGTGCTTACCGTAGCCGCCGGACTTGTCGTCGTCTTCGGACGGATGGACGTGGTAACCGCCGGGGCCTTCGAGGGCCCAGAAGTATACCCCGAGGAAGAGAATTACGCCGCCGGCGATGGCGCCGATGAAGTGGTGGTTCACGAAGAACAGGCCGCCGATGAGTAGGCCCACCGCGGTCATGAGCGGGAACCAGGACTGGCTGGGCATGTGGACGCCGCCGTGGGCTTCGTCTTCTTTGGCGTGCGCAGCCTTTTCCTTGGCGATCTCTTCCTTGTGGTGCTTTTCGTACCAGAAGGCGTCGCGGGCGTGGACAGTCGGGGTGACGGCGAAGTTGTATTCAGGCGGCGGGTTCGGGATGGACCATTCGAGTGTGCGGCCGTCCCACGGGTCGCGGCCGGATTTTTCACCCTTGAAGTAGGTGTAGAGCATCACGGCGAAGTAGATGCCGATGCCGAGGGCGAGGACGAAGGCGCCGATGGTGGCGATGAAGTTGGCGGAGTTCCATCCCATGTTGCCGTCGTACACGGCGGTGCGGCGGGGCATGCCGTTGAGGCCGAGGAAGTGCATGGGGAAGAAGGTGACGTTGAAGCCGACGAAGATCACCCAGAAGGAGAGCTTGCCCCAGAACTCGGA
>CBINDC010000041.1:0-5067 GCA_966249325.1 uncultured Nibricoccus sp.
AAGCATCGATTGGGCCGCGGGGCTCAATGCTCCCTCGCCCGCCCCCGTGCCCGCCCCCCCCCAATCCGCGCCCGTCCTCGCAAACGCAGATACCGGTGGCCCTTCACCGGCGGTCCTGGCCGTGCTGTCCGCCGCCATCCATGTCGCATGCGGCGCCCGCGCCCGCATTGTCGCCATCGCGTCACCAGACACCGGTGACTGGGCGCGCGAGGGGCGCAGGCAGATATTCTCCTCTCACAAGGTCCGTTAACTCCCCTCCCCATGATCGAATCTTTTCTGGACTTCCTCAGCACCACGGGCTTCGCGCTGATCACCTGGCAGATGGTCCTCATGTGGGCCATCGCCGCTGTACTTCTCTGGCTTGCCGTGGGCAAGGGCTTCGAGCCTCTGCTGCTCGTACCCATCGCCTTCGGCGCGCTCATCGCCAATCTCCCCACTCGCGGCGTCATCACGAGCGAGATGCGCCCGAACGGCGTCTACGAGTCCGCCACCTTCAAGATTCACGCCGACGTTGAGCAACCTGCCGCCGCGGGCGAAACGCCTCAGACGGCCGGGCAGCCCGCCCACACCGTCCTGAAGGTTAATCACGTCGAGGGCGGCCTCTTCGACTTTATCTCTCAAGGCGTGAAACTGGAGTTATTCCCGCCGCTTATCTTTCTCGGTGTCGGCGCACTCACCGACTTCGGCCCGCTCATTGCGATGCCGCGAACGCTCTTCCTGGGCGCCGCCGCGCAGTTGGGCCTTTTCGTCACGTTCTTCGGCGCTACCGCCTTGGGCTTCTCCACCAAACAGGCCGCGTCCATTGGCATCATCGGCGGTGCCGACGGCCCCACTGCGATCTTCCTCACCAACAAACTCGCGCCCGAACTCCTCGGCGCCGTCGCTGTCGCCGCCTACAGCTACATGTCCCTCGTTCCGCTTATCCAGCCTCCGGTTATGCGGATGCTAACCACGGAGAAAGAGCGCCGCATCCGCATGCGTTCTCTGCGTCCTGTTTCAAAGACCGAGAAGTTGATCTTCGCCATCGTCGTCATGGCGATCGTGATACTGCTGGTGCCCGATGCGTCGGCACTCGTCGCGATGCTGATGCTGGGCAATTTCCTCCGCGAATGCGCCGTCACCGAGCGCCTCGTCCGCGCCGCCCAGAACGAAATTATCAACGTCCTCACCATCTTCCTGGGCACCGCCGTCGGCATCACCATGCGTGCCGAGAGCTTTCTGGCTCCCGCCACCTTGAAGATCATCGTGCTCGGTGTGGTCGCTTTCGCCGTTTCCACCGCTGGCGGCGTCTTGGCCGCCAAGCTCATGAATCTCTTCAGTCCCGGCAACCCCGTGAACCCGCTCATCGGCTCGGCAGGCGTTTCAGCCGTCCCCATGGCCGCCCGTGTCTCCCACACCGAGGGCCAGAGGTACGATAAAAACAACTACCTGCTCATGCACGCCATGGGGCCCAACGTCGCCGGCGTCATCGGCACCGCGGTGGCCGCGGGTTATTTCCTGTCCACCCTCGCGGGCCGCTGAAACCCGCACGCAGTCCACCCGCCACCATGACCTCTGCTCCGATCGATCCTCCGGCCTCCCCCGCTCCCGCGCGCCTGTCGGTCGATGCGCCTTGGACACTCCACGAGTACGCCGAACTCGCCTCCACCAACCTCGTCGCCCGCACCCTCCCGCCCTGGCACGCCGTCCGCGCCGATACCCAGACCGGCGGCTACGGCCGCACCGGCCGCACCTGGGTTTCCGACGCCGGTGGACTCTGGATCTCCGCCGTCCTTCCCACACCCGGCCCTCGCGAAAAATGGGCCATCCTCCCGCTCGCCGCCGGCTGGGCCGTCATCGAAGCCCTCGAATCCATCGGCGTCGGCCACCTCCGCCTGCGCTGGCCCAACGACATCCTCGTCGGCCGCCGCAAACTCGCCGGCCTCCTCCTCGAACAATTTCAACCCGGCGCCACCGTGATCGGCCTTGGCCTCAACATCGCCAACCACCCCGATCTCGCCGCCCCCGAACTCCGCGGCCTCACCACCTCGCTCCAGGAACTCGCCCCCGGCGACTACACGCTCGCCGACATCGCCCGCCTCATCCTCCACGCCTTCTCGCATCTTCACCAGATCCTCACGCAGGACGGCTTTCCCGCAATTGCCCACCTCATCAACCTCCAGTGGGACACCGCCCGCCCTGTCGAACTCTCCCTCAACAACGGCCTCAGCATCCGCGGCCACTTCTCCCGTATCGACGCCGACGGCCGCCTCCTCCTCGACACCGGCGGCCACATCGTCACCTACGCCGCCTCCGACGTCGCCCTCCTCCGCGAACTCGACTGAAGGCCCTGCCTTGAACGGACCGGCACTTAGCAAGTGCCGCCTTACGCTCCGCCATTCACCAGCCCCCTCAAAAAAAAATTCTTAAACACCCTTACCCCGCCGCCCTCTGCTTGAAGCCCGCCGCATCGGCCGGAGAAGCCTCTTTGATAAATCGCGCTAAAACCCGCTCCCGCAGCCCGCATATTTTGTTCGTCATTGATTTGCCCGCCGTTCGTGCGAAGTTACGCGCATGTCCACGGACGACCCCGTCAAACGCAGCCGCCAGCTTGTCGAACAGTTGAAGCGCTCGAAGATCTATCAGGACTACGAGCAGGCCTTTCGCGACACCACCGGCCTGCCCATCAATCTCCGCCCCATCGAGTCCTTCAATCTCCCCCACGCAGGCGACCCGAACGAAAACCCGTTCTGCGCCCTCATGGCCAAGACCAACCACTCCTGCGCCGCCTGCCTCCAGCTCCAGCGCAAGGTCGAGGAACAGGCCCGCCTCGAACCCAAAACCCTCAAGTGCTTCGCCGGCCTCTGCGACTCCGCCGTTCCGATACGCGTCGGCGACAACCTCATCGCCTTCCTCCAGACCGGCCAGATTCTTCTCCACAAGCCCAAGATCCAGGAGTTCAGCAAAGCCACCAAGGAGATCGTCGGCTGGGGCACCGAAGTTGACCTCAAAAAACTCGAAGAGGCCTACTTCCAGACCCGCGTCGTCTCCAAGAAACAATACGAGGCCGTTCTCCGCCTCCTCACCATCTTCGCGCAACACCTCTCCGCCATGAGCAACCAGCTCACCGTCCAGGAGGCCAACGCCGAAAACCCCGCCATCTCCCGCGCCCGCATGTTCATCGCCGACCAGTACACCGAGGAACTCTCCCTCGAGCAGGTTGCGAAACAGGTCAACATGAGCGCCTTCTACTTCTGCAAGATGTTCAAGAAGGCGACCGGCCTCACCTTCACCGACTACCTCGCCCGCATCCGCATCGAGAAGGTGAAAAACCTCCTGCTAAATCCGAACAAACGCATCAGCGAGGCCGCCTACGAGGTCGGCTTCCAGTCGCTCTCCCAGTTCAACCGCGTCTTCCGCCGCATCGCCGGCGAATCGCCTACCGTGTTCCGGGACCGCCTGCACCAGCAGGCTCCGGTTTCCTGACTCCGACAGGGATTTTCGGATACGGCGCATGGCATGTGCGGACGCATAGTCCGCACACCGCGTCGATTTCCCCCTGCGCCAGCACCCGCCACCACCCGCTAGCCAGCGCGCGCACCGCTTCGTCCATCACACCCGCTTCTTCCAGCAGTGTGAGCAGCGAAGCCTCTCCCGTGGAAAAATAAGCGAGCAGCGGATTTAACCGGCACCCGCAGCGGCTCTCGAAATCTCCCGGCAACGCCTTGCGCCCCGCATGCTGGCGCGTGATCAGCCCGCTCAACTGACGCAACGTCTCGTCCATCATATAGACGAGCACCGCCGGCTCACCCATCGCGCTGCGCACCGGTTCCAGCCTCAGACGCCGCTCCCACTCCTTTTTCAAGTGCGCGTGTCGGTCGCTGAGGATGCAAAGAATGCGCTGTCGCATGGCCCCATCATGCCGGAACTCATGCGCTCCCGCTCCGCGCACCTTGCCTAACCCTGCGCATCGCTTGCCCCGCTCCGCCAAAGCAAGAAATGCACAGCCCCCGCCAACCCCCGCGCAGATCGCTTGCCCCGCTTCGTCTAAGGTCAGCCACCCAACAAGACCTTATGGACATCGTACCGCTCACTCTGGTGATCAGCCTCTGCCTCACCTTCACGTTCATCGTATTCTTCGCCCGCGAACAGGCCCGCCGCCGCTTCGGCAGCGCCGAGTCCGAATCCCTCCTCCCTCTCCTCGACGAAAAACGCGCAACGCCCGCGGCATCTTCCGCCGCCGCTTCGCCCATCGTCATCGACATGTCAAAGGCCCGCCCCCGCTGCCGCGACCGCCACACCTGCGCCAAGGGCGATCGCTGCCAACACCGCGAAGAACGCGGTCACGCCTACCCCGAAGCCCACGCCTGAGCACGGACACTTTTTCGCCGCCTCCCATGCAAGACCGCAAAGTAACCATCGCATTCAACGACCGGATCGTCCGCCAGTTCCTCCTCGCCTCCGTCATCTGGGGCGCCGTCGGCATGATCGTCGGCGTCCTCGTCGCCACCCAGCTCAACTACTGGCAGGTCAACTTCAACCTCCCCTGGCTCACCTTCGGCCGTCTCCGCCCGCTCCATACCAACGCCGTCATCTTCGCCTTCGTCGGCAACATGATGTTCGCCGGCGTCTACTACTCCACCCAGCGCCTTGTGAAGGCCCGCCTCGCGAGTGACTTCCTCTCGCAGCTCCACTTCTGGGGCTGGCAGCTGATCATCGTCGCCGCCGCCATCACCCTCCCGCTCGGCTTCTCCCGCGGCAAGGAATACGCCGAGCTCATCTGGCCCATCAACATCGCCGTCGCCGGCATCTGGGTCGTCTTCGCGGTTAACTTTTTCTGGACCCTCGCCCGCCGCCACGAACCCGCGCTCTACGTCGCCATCTGGTTCTACATCGCGACCATCATCACCGTGGCGATGCTCTACATCGTCAACCACCTGAGCATTCCCACGAGCCTGCTCCACTCGTATCCGGTTTTCGGAGGCGTCCAGGACGCCCTCGTCCAGTGGTGGTACGGCCACAACGCCGTGGCCTTCTTCCTCACCACGCCGATCCTCGGCATCATGTACTACTTCATCCCGAAGGCCG
>CBINDC010000042.1:0-4865 GCA_966249325.1 uncultured Nibricoccus sp.
ATCCTCTCCCAACCAGCAATCTGCCCTGCCTGAACAAGACAGTTGCTACCTCGGAATCGGAGCCGCGCGCGATGGCGCGCAGCGGCGCTGCGCGAGCGCAGGCCCTACAAGGGAACGAAGCGGAGGGGGAGGGTGGCGAGGGTGCGGGTGATGTCGGGGAAGCCGCGTTTGGGCGCGGGGCGGCCGAGGCGGATGGGGCGGGACAATGCCGCCGCGGAGCGGCGAGGGGTGCTTTTTGAGGAAAGTAGTGAGAGTGTGGTGACGCCGTTGGTGAGGGCGATGTCGCGGATGATGACTTCGCCGAGGCCGTGGAGGGCGAGGCGGAGGGGGAGCGCGGGGTCGTCGATGGGCGTGGAGAAGGGGCGGGGGATTTTCGTGCGCGGTTGGGCGGCTTCGGCGCGGAATTCGATGGTGTGGCGGGCGCGGAGTTCGTGCCAGGCGCCGTCGGGTTGGCGTTGTTCGACGACGATTTTCTGGAGGGCGGGGGCGATGTTCTCGACGGTGAAGACGAGCTGCCAGCGGCCGCAGACGGGGGTGGAGTCGAGGGCTAGTTGCGGAGTGCGGCGGAGAGTGCGGAGGAAGGTGCGCCAGGTGGAGAGGCGGGCGGCGTCGGCGGCGAGGATGCGGTCGTTTTGGCCGGTGGCTTTGGGATCGCGCGTGCGGAGCCACATGGTGCGGGCGGCGCGGCGGCCGGCGGCGAGTTGACGGGCGAAGGCGCGGGCGTCGCGGGTGAGGGCGTCGAGGCGGAGACGGATGAGGGGGGAGTCGGGCGGAGGTGGAGTGGGGGAAGAGAGCGAGCGGCGGAGGGCGAAGATGCCGTCGGCGGCGCGGGCGACGAAGGCGTCGCGGGATTCCAGATACGCGAGGAAGGCGAGGCTGGAAGCGAGGGGCGGTGGAAGAGTGAAGGGTGAAGGGTGAAGGGTGAAAGCGGAGGATGGGGAATGACCAGTGGCCAATGACCGGTGACCAGTGGCGGAGGGATGGAGGGGGGCGCGGGGCGGAGTAGCCGTTGGGTGGGCTGGGGAAAACGCGCTCGGAGTGCGCGTTCCACCTCGGACACCGGCGCGGGCGTCCCAGCGGTCGTTGATTTCCCAGCGGGCGTAGCCGGTGAAGGCGTGGGCGTCGGCGGCGAGGGCGGTGCGGGCGGCGTGGCGGGCGCTGAGTTTTTTGCCGCGGCCGAAGACGCGTTCGAAGCCGGCGGTGAGGAGGGTTTCGTCGTCGTCAGACTTTTTTGGATTCAGCCAGAGCGAGGCGGCGGCGGCGTCCACGACGGTCGTTGTTTCGAGGGCGAGGCGGTAGGCTTCCCACGAGGTGACGAGGAAGCCGGTGGCGTTGGTTGCGTGGCAGCGTTTCCACCAGGAGCGGAGGTTGGCGAGGCGGTCGCGGAAGAGGGGGAGCGGTTCGTAGCGGAAGGCGCCGTTCATGGGGCAGCCCCAGTAGTCGATGCCGTGTTTTTGGATCGGGGTGGCGAGGTCGGACTCGGCGAAGTTGAAGAGCTCGACGCGCGGGTGGCGGGCGAACGGGTAGTAGTACCAGTCGTAGGCGGCGATGTCGCGCGGGAGGAGCGGAATGGCGGCGGGGATGAAGTTGAGCATGTCGGCCCAGAGGCCGAGCTGGAGGCCGCGCGAGGAGGTGAGCGTGTGGAGGCGGTTGACGTGTCCGGCGAAGTGGTCGGCGAGGCCGCGGTCGGCGATTTCGGCGCGGCAGCGGGGGCATTTGCCGAGGTGGAAGGATTCGTCGAGGCCGACGTGGACTTTGCCGGCGGTGCAGAAGGGGGCGGTGTCGTGTAAGAGCTTTTCGGCGACGGAGAGGATGTCGGGGTGGAGCGGGCAGATCTGGCCGCGCTCGAGTGGGGAGCCGTCGGGCGCGCGGAGTTCGTTCAAGTCGCGGAGGGCGGGCGTTTTGATGAGGTATTGGGTGTGGCCGAGGAGGTTGACGATGGGGACGGTGCGGATGCCGTGGCGACCGGCGGTGGTGACGAGTTTGCGGAGCTGGCGGTGGGAGTAGGCGTCGGCGCGGGCGACGGCGGGGAGCGAGGGGTATTCGACGGCGTCTTCAAGATGTAGATACAGTTCGTTGTAGCCCCAGTCGGCGTAGCGCGGGAGGAGTTTCAGCAGGACGTCGAGGCGTTCGACCTGGCGGGCGAGATCCCATTGGAAGGCGCGGAGCATGGGGGAGGAACCGAATCGGAATGTTTTACAGGAGGTGACGGTGGGAAAGGAAAGGTGGAGGAGAGACGGACTACTCGCTGGCGCTCGTAGCTACGGGGTGCCCGTGGCTATGGAGCGGAAAGGATCGAGGGGGCGAGGTGCCAGCGGACGGACCAGGTGTGGTTGTCTTCGGAGGCGAGGCAGAGGATGGCGCCTTTTTCCATGTCGAAGGCGGTGAGGCCGGAGCGGCCGGTGACGAGCAGCGTGGCGAGGGCACTTAGGTGCGGTTCGTGGCCGACGATGGCGAGCATGAGGGTCGGTGCGAGGGTGGCGAGGCGCGCGGCCATTTTCTCGGGGCGGTCTTCGGGGAGCAGGCCGAGGGTTTCGCGGAGGGCGGCGTGCGGGGCGAGGGGTTGAAGGAGGCCGGCGGTCTGGCGGGCGCGCATGAGGGGACTGTGCCAGAATTCGGCGGGGGTGAAGGCGCGGTTGTTTTGGAAGAAGGAAACGAGGCGTCGGCATTCGTCGTGGCCTCGCGTGCTCAGAGGGCGGAGAGGATTTTCCTCTTCAGTGACGGCGTGGGCGTGGCGGACGAGGTAGACGACGGGCATGGGGTAATGACCGAATGACCAGTGACCAATGACCAGTGGAAAATCGGAGGAGGACGTCCGAAGGCGGCGGCGATCTCTTCCATGCTTTGCGTGGCGCGCTCGAGTTTGTGGCGCACGGCTTCGAGGCGGATTTCTTCGACGTAGTGGGCGGGGGATTTGCCGAGTTCGCGGGTGAAGAGGCGCTGGAAATTGCGTGCGCTCACTTAAATTCGAGCACTTCAAATTGAACCATAGTCGACCGAGCCGTGTGCTCCCCTGAAGCCCGGTTCGACCGCAATCATTGCGACGCGAAGTGGCGCAGAAAACGGCTATGCTTTTTTGAAACAGCTCTAAGAGGATGAACAGGATTGTTGTGGCGCAGGAGGGATCGTGTCCAACCGGCGCGTTAGGGACAACGCGCCCTACCTCGGAGCCGCGCGCGATGGCGCGTGGCGGCGCTGCGCAAGCGCAGGCCCTACAGCCGGAGCGGAGGCGCGAGTTTGCTCGCGCCCGAGGGAGAGGCGTGTCGCGGGTTACTGGCCGAGGGCGGATTTGGTTTCGGCGACGGCGGGGGTGTCGGCGAGAGTCACACCGGCGGGGAGTGTATCGGGCATTCCGAGACGGGTGGCGCGGTCGGCGATGGTGAGCCAGGCGATGGAGTCTTTTTCGGAAGCGGCGGCGCGGGCGGCGACTGTCGCGAAGGTTTCGGCGGGGGTGACGATTTGCTCTTTGGGGAGGACGCCTTTGTCGGCGAGGAAGGTGGCGGCGGAGACGCCGAGGGTGTCGCACCAGGCGGTGGGGCTGGCGGGCGCGGTGTAGGCGGGGCCGGCCGGGTGATTTTGGAACTCCATGAAGAGGCGGATTTGTTCGTGGAGTTTGAGGAGCTCGGCGTCGGCGGTGGCGGGGGTCCAGCGGGCGGAGAATTGTTTTCGTTCGCGGAGTTTTTTGACCTCCCAGACGCGGAGGAGGATTTCGGTCTGGTCGCCGGTTTGTTTGATCGCGCCGGTGAAGACGTAGTCGAGGCCTTCGGTGGCGGTGTCGACGAGCTGGCGGATGTTTTCGGGGGTCCACTCGATCGGGAAGATCGCGAAGTGGTCTTTGGCTAACATGCCGAGGGCGGCGATGGGGGCGTAGTGCGGCGAGAAGTAGAAAGTCTCGGCGAACCAGAGAGGGAGGCCGCGGGTGAAGCGGGTGATGGCGTCCTCGGGTTGTTTCATTTTCTCGGCGAAGTCGGCGGTGCCGAGGAGGGCGAGCTGGCCGAAGGCGATGCGGCGGAGTTTGCCTTGCTTGGGCGGGGGGACGAGGCCGGGGACTTGTTCGATGCCGTAGGACCAGATGGGGCGGCTGATGCTGACGAGGCTGATCATCTTTTTCTCGGCGGGGGCGGGTGTATCGGGATCGGCGCTACCGTCGGTCGGGGAGGGCGGCTGGAGTTCGCCGCGGCTTTCGAGTTCGAGGAGCTCGGCGAGGGCGTTGGAGAAGCCGTAGAGGCGGGTTTCGAGTTCGGGGCGCTGGAGGGCGAAGAGGACGTCGAGGATGTGGCGGGCGGCGGTGGTGTTTCGCAGCGCGAGGTAGGCCTGGAGGATGTTGAGGCCGGTGGCGGGGCCGTGGCGTTCGGCGTCGTAGCGCGGGGCGATGAGCTCGGCGATCTGGGCGATGTAGCCGTTGGCACCGAGGTCGCCGGAGATGGTGACGAGGACGTCGGGGCGGTCGCCGGCGGTGGCGAGGAGGTTTTCGTAGATGGCCTGGGCGCCGGGGAGGTCTTTGGCTTCGAGTTTTTCGCGGGCGGCGAGGAGGAGATGTTTGACGCTGGCGGGAGTGCTGGGCGCTGGTGTGGGGGCGAAGGGGGGAGTCGAGGCGGCGGGTGGATTGATGCCGGGGGAAAGCGGGGTGGTGGGATCGGCCGGGGCGGGTGAGGGCGCGGGGGACGCTGACGGCGCGGGGGTGTTGCTGGATGGTTTCTTGGCGAAGCGGTCGAAAAATCCCATGATCGGAGGAGGAAAGCGGGCGCGAGGGGCGGGGCGAAGGAAAAAGTGCGCATGAGCGCGGAGCGATCGTGCGAATGACCAATGACCAGAAGCCAGAAGCCAGAAGCCAGAAGCCAGAAGCCAGAAGCCAGAAGCCAGAA
>CBINDC010000043.1:0-3215 GCA_966249325.1 uncultured Nibricoccus sp.
GTCACTGGTCACTGGTCACTGGTCACTGGTCACTGGTCACTGGTCACTGGTCACTACGCGCGCCGGCTCCGCCGACGCGCGTTGACTGTCCATCGTCCCCGCCAATTGCCCGTTGCCCCCGCCCGCACTGCCCTCTCCGCTCCTTCCTCATGCGAACCCCACTCCGCCCGTCGCCGTCGCGCCTGCTCACCGTCGCCGCCCTCGCCTTCGCCTCCGCCCTCCCGCTCACCGCCGCCGATTCCGCAGCACCGGTCTCCACGCAAAACGAAAATCCCCTCGCCTGGCCCGAGGTGAAACAAGAGCACAAACCCTGGACCCGCTGGTGGTGGATGGGCTCCGCTGTGGACAAAGAAAACCTCACGCGCGAACTCACCGACTTCGCCGCCGCCGGACTCGGCGGTGTCGAGATCACCCCCATCTACGGCGCGAAGGGCTACGAAGACCGCTTCATCGATTTCCTCTCGCCGAAATACGTCGAGATGCTCGCCCACACCGCCGCCGAGGGAAAACGCCTCGGCCTCGCCATCGACATGGCCACCGGCACCGGCTGGCCCTTCGGCGGCTCCTTCACCCCGCAGTCCGACGCCGAACTCAAAATCGAAATCAAAGACGGCCAGTTCGCCCCGCGCCCCACCGGCTTCAAAGTCAAACGCGCCGCCCCCGGCGCCGCCGGCCTCGTCCTCGATCCCTACTCGCCCGACGCCATCGCCCGCTACCTCGCTGAGTTCGACAAAGCCCTCGCCCCGCTCCCGCCCGGCGCCATCCACGGCCACTTCCACGACTCCTTCGAATACACCGCCAACTGGACGCCCGCCCTCCTCGAAAAATTCCAAGCCATGCACGGCTACGACCTCGCGTCGCACATAGCCGAGCTCAGCGGTAACGGCGATCCGGATACCATCGCCCGCATCAAGTCCGACTACCGCGAAGTCCTCGCCCAGCTCCACATGGACTACATGCACACCTGGGGCGACTGGGTCCGCAAACACGGCGGCGTCGTCCGCAACCAGGGCCACGGCGCCCCCGCCAACCTCCTCGACCTCTACGCCCTCGCCGACATCCCCGAGACCGAAGTCTTCGGCGCCACCAATTTCCCGATACCGTTCTACCGCTTCACCCCCGGCGAAATCAGCTACAACGAAACTCAACCCCTCATCAACCGCTTCGCCGCCTCCGCCGCCCACGTCACCGGCAAAAAGCTCATCTCCTCCGAAACCTTCACCTGGGCCCGCGAACACTTCCACGAAGCGCCCTCCGAACTGAAGCCCGAGCTCGATCAACTCTTCCTCACCGGCATCAACCACGTCTTCTACCACGGCACCGCGTTCTCCCCCGCCGACGCCCCCTGGCCCGGCTGGCTCTTCTACGCTTCGACCCAGTACAACAACCGCAACCCGCTCTGGCGCGACATGAGCGAAGGCCTCAACGCCTACATCACCCGCGCTCAGTCCCTCCTGCAATCCGGCCAGCCCGACGCCGACGTCCTCGTGTATTGGCCCTTCCACGACCTCCTCCACAAAGCCGACGGCTGGGAACGCAAATTCTCCATGCACGGCAAAGACTGGCTCACCGAATCCTCCACCGGAAAACTCGCCCAGCAACTCATCGAAGCCGGCATCCAGTTCGACTTCATCTCCGACGCACAAATCTGCGACCCGAAGAAACGAGCCGGGCTCACCCAAAACTCCCGTGTCGAAATCGATCGCCCCATCATCGTCCCACAGTCCTCGCTCATGCCTGTGGAAACGCTCCAAAAGCTCCACGAACTCGGCCAGCGAGGAAACTTGATCTGCTTCATCGGAGACCTCCCAACCGACGTCCCCGGCTTCGCCAAACTCTCCGAACGCCGCGCCTCTTTTCAGAAAGAACGCGCGGAGATCCTCGGTAAGCTCAAAGAGTACGGCGGCATCCGCATGGCGTTTTCGAAAAAGCACGACCACATCGGAGGCGCCATTCTCGTCGGCGATTTCGCACAGGCACTGACCAAACTCCCCAAAGGTGAACCGCTCGTCGCAGCCGGCCTCGGCTTCATTCGCCGCGTCAGCAACGACCAGCGCACGAAGCTCTACTTCATCACCAATCTCACCGGCAAAGCCTTCGACGACAGTCTCGGCCTTAGACTCGATTCCCGTCCCGCCGGAACAGTGATCTTCCTCGATCCGCGCACCGGCAAAAGCGGCGTCGTCGAATCGCAAGTAACTCAATCCACCACCAAAGGCCGCACCAATAATGTCCGCCTCCAACTCGCCCCCGGGGAATCGCTCGTCGTCCGCATGCACGCGGAGAAAGTCACCGGCCACGTCTGGAAATACCTCGATCCCCTCGCCCCCGCCACCCCACTCGCCGGCGACTGGCGCATCTCCTTCCTCCACGGCGGCCCCGAACTCCCGCCCGCCTTCACGCTCTCCAACGGCAAGCTCGCCTCTTGGACCAACCAAAGCCCCGCCCACGAAGCCTTCGCCGGCACCGCCCGCTACGAACTCGATTTCGATCTCCCCGCGACGCCCGCCGGCGCCGGCGGCGACTGGCGCCTCGATCTCGGCGACGTCCGCGAAACCGCCCGCGTCTTCGTCAACGGCACCGAAGTCGACCTGCTCTGGTCGCTCCCCTTCCGCACCCGCATCGACGCCAAACACCTCAAGCCCGGCCGCAACACCCTCGCCATCGAAGTCACTAACCTCGCCGCCAACCGCATCCGCGACCTCGATAAACGCGGCGTCAAGTGGGCCAACTTCTACGACGCCAACGTCGTCAACGTGAACTACAAGAAGATGGACGCCGCCAACTGGCCCATCATGCCCGCCGGCCTCCTCGGCCCCATCACGCTCACGCCGCTTAAGTAGGGCTCGCGCTCGCGCGACGCCGCTCCGAGGTGGAACGCGCGGTCCCTCGCGCGTTGAGCGACGTCGCACACCCCAAAACATCCTATCGCCTGCCACGCTCATCAGCGCGCCGGGACGGCACGCTCCACCCTATCCCGCGCGCAAGCTGCCCCCGACCAGCCAATCCCCGCGCATCCTTCCTCAAACGATGCGCACGCTCGCGCCTCGACACCTCACCGCCATACCCGCGACGCTCCTCTCCACCCGTTCCTCACTCTCTCATCACACACTCACTCTCCCCTTCACCAACCGCCATGACCTCCCCCGCCCGCCCGAAGAAAGTCGCCCTCCTCACCGCCGGTGGCCTCGCCCCCTGCCTCAGCTCCGCCGTCG
>CBINDC010000044.1:0-1594 GCA_966249325.1 uncultured Nibricoccus sp.
TGTTGATCCTTTGGGCGGACGAAGCGCAAAAGATCGTCACCGCCAACGAAGACGGGACGAGCGACTACAACGTCGTGGACGTGATTCGCGAGGCCAAGGCCACCGTGGTCGCGGCCACGCAGTCCTACACCTCGTTGATTCCGCCCATCGGCGATCAGGAGAAGACCAAGGTCTTCATCGCGAACATGGCGAACCGGATTATGTTCAAGGCTCCCGATGAGGACTCCGCCAAAATGGCGGCGGATACGATAGGGAAGCGCAAGGTGACGAAGCGAACCTACGGCTACTCTGGCGGTCGGCGCACAACGTCATTCACGGAGGAGGAGAAATACTTTTTCGAGCCGCACGAACTGCGAAAATTGAAGACGTTCGAGGCGGTGATCCAACACTGCGGCGGAGGGTTTCGCCGCGTAAAACTCCCGCCGATGGCCGCGAACGGAAAGCCCCCGGCCTGGTATGGGAAGTGATCTTATGGACACGAATCTGGAAAAACTGCGGTGCTTGCCGGATCACCTGCGCGAGCAAATCAAGGGACAGGATCACGTCATGGATCGTATCTGCTCGGTGCTCCGGCGTGGCGAGCTGGGCTTGGCGAGCACGCGCCGGCCGCGTGGATCGTTTCTTTTCGTCGGGCCGACTGGCGTCGGAAAAACCGAGGTCACAAACGTGTTCACCGAATACCTTTTCGAGGGTCGCAAGCCGCTGCGTTTCGACATGTCGGAATACCAAACGCACAGCTCGGTGGAAAAATTGATCGGTGAGAAAGTCGGAGACACGGGATTGCTAGGTCGCTCGCTGGCGGTGGCAGACACCGGGACTTTGCTCTTCGACGAAATCGAGAAGGCGCACCCGCTGGTGCTGGATTTGTTTCTCCAGATTTTGGACGACGCTGCGATCACACTGGCCTCGGGCGAGCGGAAAAACCTGAGCGGCTTCTATGTCGTCTTCACGAGCAACATTGGAGCGGCGGAAGCGATGCGGATGCGCTCGGCGCCCTTCGCCTCGGTTCAGCGCACCGTGCTGTCGCGGGTGAACCAGCAGCTCCGTCCGGAGCTGGTTGGCCGCATGACGGAGAAGCTGGTCTTCGCCAGTCTCGACTACGAGGTGCAGCGCGCGATCTGTGCGCAGATGGTAGAGCGCGAATGCGAGCGGCTGCGGGCGCTGGGACAAACGGTGGCGGTCGGCCCGGAGGCATTGGAGGCGTTGATCCGCGAAGGGTATCATCGCGGCCTCGGGGCACGGCCCATGCGAGCGGCTGTGGAGCGTTACCTGCAAGAACAGGTCGCGGCTGAACTGCTGGATGTCCGCGCGTCCGCCTAACTGCGGGGCAGAAGATCAGGCATAGCCCTCCCGTCATGAAGAGCCCGGCGGGCGGTCAGTTTGGCCCGTAGCGTATCGGCATCCGCAGGCAGCGGCGTTTCACCGATCAGCTCCGCGACTGTAGTTCCCAGAACATGCGCTAGAACGATCAATTCGTGATCCGTCACTTGGCGTAGTCCCGACTCGATACGCGCAACTATATCCCGTCCCGCGTCCCAGCCCTGACGCTGGCACGCACCCGCAAGCTCGCCTTGGGACCAATGACTCACCGTGC